>NZ_JBXAFD010000009.1:114481-163156 GCF_058792695.1 Rhodococcus sp. MT28 | reverse complement strand
AGGGCGAACATCAGCGCCGGGCCGAGAACCCAGTTCAGGAACAGGGAGCCGGCGAGGAGTTTCTTGTCCCCGGTGACTGTGTCGAGGCGGTCGTAGCGGACCTTCGCCAGGACCGGGTACATCATGATCAGCAGACCGAGGGCGATCGGTAGCGAGATGCCGTCGATCTGCACCTTGTCCAGGGCAGTGTTCACACCGGGGATCCAGCGTCCAACCAGCAGGCCGACGACCATGGCCACGCCGATCCAGACCGCCAGATAGCGGTCGAGGGTGGAGAGTTTTCCGACGACTTCGGGGTGTTCGGTGGTGGCAGCGGTGTTGCTCATGCGGTGACCTCAGCGCAAGCGTCCACGGCACTCACGCTCGCACCTTCTACCAGCAGAACGGCGGAAAGCTGTTGCAGCGCAGCCGGAATAACCCAGTAGTACACCCAGGTCCCGCGTCGTTCACAATCGAGCAGCCCGGCCTGGCGCAACACCTTCAGGTGATGCGAGATAGTCGGCTGAGACAAGTCGAACGAGTCGGAGATGTCGCAGACGCAGGCTTCACCACCCTCGTGACTTGCCACCAAGCTGAGCAAGCGGAGACGAACCGGATCGCCGAGGGCCTTGAACATCCGAGACAAGTCGCCGGCCCAATCCTCGGTCAACGGTTCACGAACGAGCGGGGTGCAGCAAGCCTCGGAGTCCGGCAGCTCTTGATTCGACATTCTTCGATATTGGCAGATATCGAATCAACGCGCAATCGGGCATCCGGTCAGCCGGATCCCGGACTCATCCCTCGGCGATCGCCGTTCGACGCTCGAGCAGAACAGTGTCGCGCCACACGCCGTCGAGTTCGGCGATCTTCTCGCGAAGGCCGACCGTTCGAAACCCGGCCGAATGATGGAGCGAGATGGAGGCACGGTTCTCCGGGAACATCGACGTCTGCAGAGTCCAGAGTCCGTCGGCGTCGGCGGCCATGACTTGCTTGCGCAACAACGCCTTTCCGACGCCACGACCACGCATGCCGTCCGCAACGTACACGGAGTTCTCGGCAACCCCGCGGTAGCAGTCACGCTCGGAAACCGGACTCAACGCAGCCCATCCGACAACAACACCCCCGACAGTCGCCACCCATCGATGCTGCGGCAGCCACCGTTCGTGGAGATGCTCACGCGAGGGGACCTCAGCGGCAAAGGTGGCATTTCGGGTGTCGATACCCTCGCCGTAAATACGGCGAACCGCATCCCAGTCGTCGTCGATCATGGCCCGGACAGAGACATCGTCGGGCAGATCACTCGGGCAGCACGGACGCGGAGCAAGGACTCCCATCACCACATCCGCCGCCTGCGGCAAGGCAACGCAACACGTCGGACTCATCGCGACGACCGTGCTCGTCCCTTCCTTACGCATGGTCACAAAACCCACATCGGCAAGCTTGCGCAGGTGGTGCGACACCGTCGGTTGCCCGATCCCCAACGCCTCGGCGAGCGCTCCGACGGTAATACCACCGACCGCGCTCGCTACCCGGTGAAGCAATCGGACGCGCATCGGCTCGGCAAGGCAGGCGAACCACTGCGCGTAGGTATCGGCATCGCCCTGCGCGAGGACGGAAGAACGGATCTGATCCGAGTCCGAATCTCCGACTCGCACCGTCGGAGTCTGCAGCGAAGTCATCTCTCCACTATATCGACAGCTGTCGATGGTTGCCTACATTGATGATCGTCGATACTGTTCCCCGTAGATCGATAATCGTCGATGAAAGGCACGAAAATGAACCCCCTACCCGTTGTCGTGATCGGGGCCGGCCCGATCGGCCTGGCAGCCGCAGCAGAACTGCGCGAGCGCGGACTCACACCCCTTGTATTCGAGCGCGGAACCATAGCCGGTGCTGCGATCTCCGAGTGGAATCACGTTCGACTGTTCTCCCGGTGGTCCGAACTCGTCTCCCCCGCCGCGCGGCGACTCCTCGACCAGAATGGATGGAGCTCACCCGACGGGCAGACCTATCCGACCGGCCGGCAATGGCGCGAGCTCTACCTCGAACCACTCGCCTCGGCCCTCGCCGACCTGGTCCAGTTCGACACCGAGGTGATCGGCGTAGCTCGACGCGGACGTGACCTGGTCGTCGACGCCGGACGCGACAGCGAACCCCTCTCGATTCACCTGCGGCGCCGGGACGGAACCGAGGATCGGATGTTCGCCCAGGCCGTTGTGGATGCGTCCGGCACCTGGGGCACCCCCAACCCGCTCGGTGGTGAAGGTCTTCCTGCACTCGGCGAAGGCGCTGTGGGTACTGCGATCCGGTACCGGGTTCCTGATCTCGACGATCCGGCAGTGCGGGCACAGTTCGCCGGAACGCACACCGTCATCGCAGGTAGTGGCCACTCCGCGCTGACGGCGATCGTTGCGCTGTCAGGGTTGGCGGAGCAGGCTCCGAGCACCCGCATCACCTGGGCGGTCCGCCGAGGAAACATCGGCTCTGCATTCGGAGGCGGCGACGCTGACGAACTGCCCGCGCGCGGCGCCCTGGGCTTGCGTGCAAAGAAGGCCGTCGAGGATGGCCTGTTGAGAGTCGTCACCGGCTTCCGCACCGCAGAGGTGACAACTACCCCTTCGGGACAACTCATACTCGCCTCCGATGCGGGTGATCGCATCGAGAACGTGGACAACGTCATAACGCTGACCGGCTTCCGCCCCGATCTGTCCTGGCTCTCGGAAATTCGACTCGGCCTCGACCCGGTCTTACAAGCACCGGTCGAGCTTGCTCCGCTGATCGACCCGAACGTCCACTCGTGCGGCACCGTTTACCCGCATGGCGCGAAGGAGCTTCGCCATCCGGAGCCGGGGGTGTACTTGGCTGGAATGAAAAGCTACGGCCGAGCACCCACCTTCCTGGCGATGACCGGCTACGAGCAGGTTCGCAGCATCGCAGCCGAGCTCGCCGGCGATCACGAAGCAGCGGCCCGCGTCGAGTTGGTCCTTCCGGAGACCGGAGTCTGCGGCGGCGCAGGCATTTTCGACGAACCTGACACAGCAGAAACCGACACAGGGAAAGCCGAGGGCGGATGCTGCAGCGCCCCCGCTCCGAAACTGATCACGCTGTCTGCACCGTCCGGCAACACCTGCGGATAGAAACAGTCCTTGACGACGGAACCAGCCCGCCGGGCTGCCACATCCGGCCGAACAAGGCATGCTGATCGTGTGCATACATTCGAGGTCTGGGCGCCAACACCGGAATCGGTCCGGGTCGAAGTCGACGGCATCACGCACGAGATGGACCGGACCGACGACGGGTGGTGGCGCGCCGAGGTCGACTGCGACAACCGCGCTCGCTACGGCTTTGTCGTCGACGGTGAAACACTCCCGGATCCGCGTTCACCACGCCAGCCCGAAGGCGTGCATCTCCGCTCCCAACTGCACCAACTCGACGAGGCGTCCTGGACCGACTCTCAGTGGACCGGACGACAACTCCCAGGATCATCGGTCTACGAACTGCACATCGGAACGTTCACCCCCGAAGGAACATTCGACGCCGCGATCGAACGTCTCGATCACCTGGTAGACCTCGGCGTCGGCTTCGTGGAAATCATGCCGGTCAACGGCTTCAACGGAACTCACAACTGGGGCTACGACGGTGTGCTCTGGTACACGGTCCACGAGATCTACGGTGGCCCGGACGGATTGCAACGCTTGGTGAATGCGGCCCACGAACGCGGACTCGGCGTGATTCTTGACGTGGTCTACAACCACCTGGGCCCGTCGGGCAACTACCTCGAAAAGTTCGGCCCCTACATTGCCGATGGAGCGAACACCTGGGGCCGAACGATCAACATCGGCGGTCCGCAGTCGGGCGAGGTTCGCGAGTACATCATCGGGAATGCCCTGCGATGGATGCGCGATTTCCACATCGACGGTCTACGCCTCGACGCCGTCCACGCGTTGGTCGATCACACCGCAACGCACATCCTCGAGGAACTCGCCGTCCGAACGGAAACACTGTCGGCTCATCTGGGTCGACCGCTCACGTTGATCGCCGAAAGCGATCTCAACGACGCCACTCTGATCACGCCACGAGCGGCCGGCGGGTTCGGCTTGGACGCGCAGTGGGACGACGACATCCACCACACCATTCACACGGCCGTGTCCGGCGAACGCCAGGGTTATTACGCCGACTTCGGATCCTTGGAATCCCTTGCAAATACATTGCGGCGCGGTTTCTTCCACGCCGGAACGTATTCCTCGTTCCGTGGACGGGTTCACGGCCGGCCGATCGACATCACGCATCAGCCCGCCAGCGCCCTGCTCGCATACACGTGCACCCACGATCAGATCGGCAACCGCGCGATCGGGGACCGCCCGAGCGCCTATCTGACGCCAGGACAATTGGCGATCAAGGCGGCGCTGGTCCTGCTCTCGCCGTACACGCCGATGCTGTTCATGGGCGAGGAATGGGGAGCGACCACTCCGTTCCAGTTCTTCACCTCGCATCCGGAACCGGAACTCGGCGAGGCCACTGCCAAAGGCCGCAAAGCGGAGTTCGCGGCGCACGGCTGGAACAGTGACGACATTCCGGATCCGCAAGACCCACAGACATTTCTGCGATCGAAACTGGACTGGGACGAGCGAGACGACGAGACACGCGCTCGCGTCCTGGCCTGCTATCGCGATCTACTTGCCCTGCGCAGGAAGCGAATCGAGATCACCGACCCTTGGCTGGGGCACCTGCACGTCGACTACAACGAGGACGACCAGTGGATCACCCTGCGCCGCGGCGCATTACAGATCGTGTGCAATCTGGGAACGGACGCGGCCTCGGTCCCGGCCGGCGGAACCCCCATCCTCTGGTGGGATCCGCCGACACAGGACGAGACCGCGTCCGCAACAGTGGTGCCGGGGCACTCGTTCGTCGTACTCGAAAGCTGACTAACTCTCGAGATTCCGGTATTAACGCTTCGCGTTCTCTGGTGTACTCCGCAGCATCCGCAACACCAATGCGGCACTGACGAACAGAACCAAAGCTGTTGCACCGGCAGCAACGTGCATACCGTCGACAAACGCCGACTTCGCGGAATCGGCAAGCACCGAACCGAGTTCACCAGGTAGGTACGTTGCTTCCTGCAGGGCACCGCCGAGCGTGCCCTGTGCAGCGTGCGCCTGATCTGCTTCGAGCATCGAGGTGTCGATTCCCTTGCGGAAGATCGCCATCACCACGCTGCCCAGGATCGCCACGCCGAGCGCGATGCCGAGTTCGTACGCGGTCTCCGACACAGCGGACGCAGCGCCGGCGCGTTCGGGTTCCACCGAGCTGACCACGAGATCCGATGTCAACGTCAACGCGACACCGACACCAGCACCGGCCAGACCGAAGCCGATCACGAACATCAACGGGCCGCTGTCGACGCCGAGCGCGAGCAGCATCGCAGCACCGATACCGGCAACCGCGAGGCCCGCGCTGAGCACGTGAGACACCGACCACCGGCGAATCAACCAGGCCGCCGCAACCGCGGTGAATGCGCTGAGCAACATACCCGGGAGCATCAGCAGGCCGGCGTCGAGCGCCGAGTTACCCAGCACCAACTGCAGGTACTGCGAGCCGAAGAACAGGACACCTGCCAGCGCGAAGATCGAGAGCAGGTTGGTGATGACGGCGGTGGAGAACGACGCGTTGGCAAACAGCTTCAGATCCAACATCGGATCCTTCAGCATCCGCTGACGACGCGCGAACACGTAACCCGCCGCGAGACCAACGAGGCCGATCACCAGCAACGTGATGCTGACGCCGTGCACCACGGATTCCTTGACCGCGTACACCAGCGGCAACATGGTCGCCATCGACAGACCAGCGCTGATGAGGTCGAATCGACCCGGATTGGGGTCCTTCGACTCCGGGATCAGGATCGGGCCGAGTACAACCAGCGCGATCATGACCGGAATGTTGATCAAGAAGACCGAACCCCACCAGAAGTGCTCGAGCAACCAACCACCGACCAACGGGCCGGCCGCGGTACCGCCACCGGCCATCGCGCCCCAGACACCGATCGCCTCGGTGCGCTGACGCGGGTTGACGAAGATCGTGCGGATTAGACCGAGGGTGGCCGGCATCAGCGTTGCACCGGAAATACCCTGCAGCACGCGGGCGGCAATGAGCATCTCGGGACTGACAGCGAGAGCGGCGATGATCGAGGCGAGACCGAAGCCGACTGCGCCGATCAGGAGCAGTTTTCGCCTACCGATCCGGTCGCCGAGCGTACCCATGGTGATGAGCAGACCGGCGAGCACGAACGAATAGACGTCGATGATCCACAGCAACTGCGTGCTGCTCGGTTCGAGGTCGGCGCTGATGAACGGAAGCGCAAGATCGAGCACCGTGCCGTCGACTGCGATGAGCAACACAGCAAAGGCAAGGACTATCAAGCCCGCCCAGTCACGCTTTGTCGCCCGAACCTCGTCGGGATTGATTGCAGACGTGTGATCTGCCGACACTGACATTGCTCCCCTGCGACTTTCTCTGAGTTCTTTCGAAAAGACTTCACTGCACCGTCCAGCCGGTACAGTAGGTCTACGGTAACAGTGAACCGTCCGAGCGGTAAAGTTATTTCCGGGTAGGGTCACATCACATGGCTGCCGACACTCGCGATCGAATTCTCGACGCACTGGAGAAGCTGCTGCTGGTCAGCGGCGTCGCCCAAGTCACGCTCGAAGGCGTTGCCGCCGAAGCCGGGGTTTCCAAGGGCGGACTTCTCTATCACTTCCCCAGCAAGGAAGCACTGCTCGCGGCGATGGTCCGCAGACTCGGAGAACGCTCGGATCAGCAACTCGAAGACGCCGTAGCAGGCGGTACGACGGTCACCGAGTTCTATCTGCAGATCCCCGATGCGAACGAAAGCGAAGAACTCTCACTCTTCCGGTCGATCATCGCGGCACTGAGAACAGTCGACGGACAACACGACGAAATCCAGAAGGCCGTCACACATGTGATGCGGAGCTGGGACAAGGGCCTTCAGACCGAGATCGCCGACCCTGTGCAGGCCGAGATCATCCGACTCGTCGGCGACGGCCTGTATCTGGCGGCCATGCTCGGGCTCCCCCAGCCGGATCCCGAACTGCATCGACAGGTGGTCGAGCGACTGCGGCCCTGACCGGGGGCGTCCCTTACGTCAGATAGCGGTACGCCGGGCTTCCCGGCTCGAGCCTCTCGGACTGCATCGGCGCGCGCTCCATCCGCTCGAGTAACGCCGCCAAACCGTCGGCGGAACCGAGTTCGATACCCACCAACGCGGCACCCGTCTCGCGATTGTTTCGCTTGACGTACTCGAACAGCGCGATGTCGTCGTCCGGCCCGAGCACGTCCGAGAGGAAGCGACGGAGCGCTCCCGGTTCCTGCGGAAAGTCGACCAGGAAGTAGTGCTTGAGCCCGAGGTGAACGAGCGAACGCTCGAGGATTTCGCCGTAACGAGAGACGTCGTTGTTGCCACCGGAGATCAGGCACACGACGGTCGAACCCGGCTCGAACGTCAAATTCTGAAGTGCCGCAACGGAAAGCGCTCCCGCGGGTTCGGCGATGATGCCCTCGCTCTGATACAGCTCGAGCATCGCCGTGCAGATAGCGCCCTCGTCGATCTGATTGACGACAAACGATCCCGAACCGGACCGTGTCTGAAGTTGACGAGCCACGAGCGGCAACGACGCGTGCGACACCACGGCGGCACCCAGACGTGAGACGACCTCGTAGGGAACATCGCCGATCCTCTTGACCGCTGCTCCGTCGACAAATGGATCGACGTCGGGAAGAGTCACCGGGCCCCCGGCAACAAGAGCGGCCGTCATTGACGCCGCACCGGACGGCTCGATCCCGACGATCGACGTCTTCGGCGACCGTTCGTGCAGGTAGGTGGCGATGCCCGCAATGCAACCGCCGCCGCCGACCGGCACGACGATCGTGTCGAGAGGGGCGTCCAATTGCGTGAGAATCTCCGCTGCAATGGTTCCTTGCCCCGCAGCGGTGCGCACGTCGTCGAACGGCGGAACCATGGTTGCGCCGGTTTCGGCTACGTCCTCCGCGGCCGCAGCAGCGGCGGCGTCATAGGTCTCACCGATCATGAACAGTTCGACAAACGCTCCACCGTGCGCGCGGATGCGATCACGCTTCTGCTTGGGGGTATTGGCCGGAACGTAGATCCGACCCTTGATCTGCATCGTTCGGCACGCGAAAGCAACACCCTGCGCATGGTTACCGGCACTGGCAGTCACTACGCCGGCACCGCGTTCGGCCTCGTTGAGCTGAGCGATCAGGTTGTACGCGCCACGAATCTTGTACGAACGAACGCCCTGGAGGTCCTCACGCTTGAGATACACGTGTGCCCCGGTCAACGCCGAAAGACGATCGCTGTACTGCAGGGGCGTCGCCGCAATGACGTGCTGAATTCGCTCGATGGCCGCGTCGATCTCCTGCGCGTCGAGCGCGGGGACGGTGGACTTCGTTACTACGACATCGGGCGAGTTAGACACCCCGCCATTTTCGCACGTCGGAGATCAACCTTCCCACCACCCCGCCCCGCATGGTCTGCGAGGCAGGGTGGCGGTAGGTCAGCCGCGCGGATCCAACTGTGAGGGACGTGGCACGTTCCGCAGATTCGACTTGGCCATCTGTACTGCCTCGCCGACGCCGCCGTTCATCACCATCTTCGACATCGCCAAAGCGAAGCCCTTCATCTGACCACCGGTGATGGTGGGCGGCAACGACAATGCCAACGGATCGGTCACCAGATCCACCAAGGCCGGACCGTCATGATCGAGCGCGGCGCGTAGGCCCGCTTCGATGTCCGCAGGATTCTCGATTCGGCGCGAGAAGATACCGAGCGCAGCAGCAACCGCCGCGTAGTCGACCGCGGGCACGTCGACCCCGAAATCCGGAAGGCCGTCGACCAGCATCTCGAGCTTGACCATTCCGAGCGTCGAGTTGTTGAACACCACGATCTTGACCGGCAACTTGTACATCGCGACGGTGACCAACTCACCGAGCAGCATCGACAATCCACCGTCGCCCGACACCGAGATGACCTGACGCCCCGGACTCGACCATGCAGCACCCATCGCATGTGGGAGCGCATTGGACATCGATCCGTGCAGCGCCGAGGAGATGAAGCGTCTCGATCCGTTCGGATTGAGATAGCGCGCCGTCCACACGTTGCACATCCCGGTGTCGGCGGTGAAGATTGCGTCGTCGGCTGCCAGATCGTCCAAGATCGAGGCCGCATACTCGGGGTGAATCGGCGTGCGCTGCTTGACCGGATCCGTGTATGCACCAACCACTTTGGTCATCAGAGTGTTGTGCTTGGCGAGCGTGTCCTCCAGGAACCCGCGGTCGGTCTTTCGATCGAGCTGCGGAATCAGTGCGCTCAAGGTGCTCGCGACGTCGCCGTGCACAGCCAGGTCCAGGCTGGTTCGACGCCCCAACCGCTCGGCCGCGATGTCGATCTGAGCGGTACGAACGTCGTCGGGCAAGAACTGATCGTAGGGAAAGTCCGTACCGATCAGGAGCAGGAGATCGGCGCCGTGGATACCGTCGTGCGCCGCACCGTAACCGAGCAATCCGGTCATCCCGACGTCGTATGGATTGTCGTACTGGATCCATTCCTTGCCACGCAGTGAATGCCCGATGGGAGCGCCGACGGTTTCGGCCAACGCCAGAACCTCCGCGCGCGCATCTCGCACGCCCGCGCCGGCGAAGATCGCAACCTTACGCGAGCCGTTGATCACATCTGCCAACGCCTTGACGTCACCGGCATCCGGAACGACTGTCGGCCTTCGGGTTTCGACGAGCGTCGGCGGGGTGCCTTCTGCCGGACAATCGGCGATGTCCCCGGGAAGCACGATCACCGAGACGCCGTTTCGAGCCACCGAATGCTGAATCGCCGACTGCACCACGCGAGGTGATTGGACTGCCGTGCTGACGAGTTCGGTGTAACTCGAACATTCGATGAAGATCCGCTCGGGATGCGTTTCCTGAAAGTAGCCCATTCCGATCTGGGCGCTGGGGATGTGCGAGGCGATCGCGAGGACCGGCGCGCCCGAACGATGAGCGTCGTACAGGCCGTTGATCAGGTGAAGGTTTCCGGGACCGCAGGATCCGGCACACACTGCGAGTTTTCCGGTGATCTGGGCATCCGCTGCGGCCGCAAAGGCGGCTGCTTCCTCATGCCGGACGTGTATCCAATCGATTCCGCCCTTCTCGGAACCACCGGTGCGACGAACCGCATCGACGATGGGATTGAGACTGTCACCGACAATGCCGTAGATCCGACTGACACCCGCGTCAACGAGCTGCTGAACCAATTGATCTGCAACGGTTTTCGGACTCATCAGACCTCCATGACACACTCACGGGAGTCGGGATCGCCGACCCCCGGGAGTGACGATTTACTTGTGATTGATGCAGCGCTTCTTGTGGAATGCGGGGTTACTTGGGTTCGAGCACGAACACCGGAATCTCACGATCGGTCTTCGTCTGATAATCGGCGTAGTCGGGGTACGCAGCGACAGCGCGCTCCCACCAGACCGCCTTCTCGTCGCCGGTGACTTCCCGAGCAACCAGGTCGAAGACCTGCGTCGCGTCACGCAGCGTGACGTGCGGGTCGGCTTTGACGTTGTAGTACCAGACCGGATTCTTCGGGGCGCCACCGAGCGAAGCCACAACGGCATACGAACCGTCGTGCTCGACCCGCATCAGCGGCGTCTTCCTGACCTTGCCGGACTTTGCCCCGATGGTCGTGAGAACGACGACGGGCATGCCGTTCATGTCGTTTCCCTCGGTGCCACCGGAGTTCTCGATGCGTGCGACCTGATCGGCGGCCCACGACGCTGGACTGGGTTCGTACTCACCTGTGATTGGCATGTGTACCAGTGAACACCCACTCGAGCACCTTGGCCACCGAACCACGCCGACCAGGCCTGTCGCCCGCGCGCTCCCCTGGTTGATCGATTAAGTGAGCTGCCGATCAATAAAGTTCGCTTGCCCGAACTCTCATCTCTGGCTACTCTGAAACCACAGCTTCGAACAGCCGTATCAGAAGGGGACGAGATGACCACCGCAGATATCTCCACTCGCGAATCACGCCCCTCCCCCGACTATTGCGTCGATCTGGCCGGAACTCGGTGGCCGCTGTACAAGATCGAAGCTCTCGTGGTCGGGTTCGTGCTGTTCGTCGTCGCCGGTGCCGTCACGCAGTCGATGCAGGTGGCCGTACTGACTGCCGCAACGGCCGCTGTAGTCACGTGGTGGGTACGGCGCGTGCACTACTCACGCACCACCTGATCACCGCACTCCCCCGATCTCCCGCGAACCACGAAGGGACCTTGCTGCTGATGCAGCAAGGTCCCTTCGTTCTGTTCAGATCCGCTCGATCGGCGGTCAGACCGTCAGACAGCTCGGCCCGAGTAATGCCTTCAGGTCGCCCATCAAAGCCGAGGAAGGTTCGACCCGAAGGACGTCGTCGACCTTCCACAAGCTGATCTCGGTTCCACCGATCAGCCGAACGTGAACGTCGGACGTTCCGGGGTGCCTCGTCAGCACCTGCTTGAGAGCACTGAGCTTGTCCTTGGTGCATTGCCGAAGCGGCAGCGAGACCGACAGGGGGCGCGCGACCCCGATCGCCGAAATATCAGGCACCGCAAGGTCGTTGCCGATCAGCGACATCCGATCGTCTCGGATCGAAACGCGAGCCTTGACCAACACGATGGCATCCTCGGCGATGTCCATTCCGTACACGGCGTACGCCTGCGGGAAGAACAGCACCTCGATTCCACCCACGAGATCTTCGAGCTGCACGATGCACCAGGTCAGACCGTTCTTGTTGACCCGGCGGTCCACCGAGGCAATGATGCCGCCGAGAGTTACCTGGGCACCGTCCTGAACGCCGCCTTCGAGTATCGCGGCGATGGACGTGTCGGACTGCTGCCGAAGAATGTGCTCGACGCCGTTGAGCGGGTGACCGGAGACATACAGCCCCAGCATCTCTCGTTCGAGCGCCAGGCGATGCTTGGAATCCCACTCTTCGTCAGGAATCTTGACGTCGAACACCGAGGTGATCGACTCGTCCGCCTCGGCACCACCGAAGAGGTCGAACTGTCCGATCGCCTCTGCCTTCTTGGTGCTCATCACGGAATCGATGGCGTCGGCATGGACCAACATCAGGCCCTTGCGCGGATGACCCAACGAGTCGAAAGCACCGGCCTTGATGAGCGATTCGGTGACCTTCTTGTTGCAAGCCATCGCGTCGATCTTGCCGAGATAGTCGGAGAAATCTGTGAACTTCGACTTCTCGGTGCGCGCCTTGATGATCGAGGCGACGACGTTGGCGCCGACGTTGCGCACCGACCCCATACCGAAACGGATGTCGTCGCCGACGGTCGCGAAGTCGACGCGTGACTCGTTGACGTCCGGCGGGAGAACGGTGATGCCCAACTTGCGGCAGTCGGCGAGATAGATCGCGGACTTGTCCTTGTCGTCACCGACGGAGGTCAGCAGACCCGCCATGTACTCGGCCGGGTAGTTCGCCTTGAGGTACGCAGTCCAGTACGACACGAGTCCGTAGCCGGCGGAGTGCGACTTGTTGAACGCGTAGCCGGCGAAGGGAAGGACCGTGTCCCACAGCGCCTTGATGGCGGCTTCGCTGAAGTTGTTGTCCAACATGCCCTGCCGGAAGCCGGCGTAGGCCTTTTCCAGCTCGGACAGCTTCTTCTTACCCATGGCGCGACGCAGCAAGTCGGCCTGGCCCAGGGTGTACCCGGCCACCTTCTGCGCCAGTTGCATGATCTGCTCCTGGTAGATGATCAGGCCGTATGTCTCCGAGAGGATCTCCGCGAGCGGCTCCTCCAATTCGGGGTGAATCGGCTTGACGTCTTCCAAGGCGTTCTTGCGCTTGGCGTACGAGATGTGGGCGTCCACACCCATCGGTCCCGGTCGATACAGCGCCAAGGCGGCGACGATGTCGCCGAATCCGGTGGGCTGCATCAGTTTCAGCAACTCGCGCATACCGCCGCCGTCGAGCTGGAACACACCGAGAGTGTCGCCGCGGGCGAGCAGTTCGTATGTTGCCGCATCGTCCATCGGCAAAGTGTCGAGGTCGAGGTCGATGCCGCGGTTGGCTTTGATGTTCTCGAGCGTGTCGCCGATGACCGTGAGGTTTCGCAGACCGAGGAAGTCCATCTTGAGCAGGCCGATGGCTTCACACGAGGGGTAGTCCCACCCGGTGATGATGGCGCCGTCCTGGGCGCGCTTCCAGACCGGGATTGCGTCGGTGAGCGGTTCGGACGACATGATCACCGCGCAGGCGTGCACACCGGCGTTACGGATCAGCCCCTCCAGACCCACCGCAGTCTTGTAGATCTTCGCGACGTCCGGGCTGGAGTCGATGAGCGCTCGAACCTCGACGGCCTCCTTGTACCGCTCGTGCTTCGGATCGGTGATACCGGAAACCGAGATGTCCTTGGCCATGATGGGCGGCGGGAGTGCCTTGGTGATCTGATCGGCGATGGCGAAGCCCGGCTTGCCGAACTGGACGCGAGCCGAGTCCTTGATGGCAGCCTTGGTCTTGATGGTGCCGAAGGTGATGACCTGGGCGACCTTGTCGTTGCCCCACTTGTCCGTCGCGTAGCGAACCATCTCGCCGCGACGGCGATCATCGAAGTCGATATCGATATCGGGCATGGACACACGCTCGGGGTTGAGGAATCGCTCGAACAGCAACCCGTACGGGATGGGGTCGATGTTGGTGATACCCATCGCGTAGGCCACCAACGAACCGGCAGCCGATCCACGGCCGGGCCCGACACGGATCCCGACGTCCTTGGCGTGGTTGATCAGGTCGCCGACCACGAGGAAGTAGGCGGGGAAGCCCATTTCGTTGATGACGCCGATCTCGTAGTCGGCGCGGGCGAGGTACTCCTGCGGCGGTCCGCTCGGGAAGCGGCGATCGAGTCCGCGCATCACCTCGGCGCGCAGGAAGGTCTGCTGCGTGTGTCCCTCCGGGACCGGGAAGATCGGCATGCGGTCGTGGAACGCCCACACGTCCTCGTACGACTGCACACGCTCGCCGATGGCAACGGTGTTGTCGCATGCCCCCGGTACCTCGTTGTCCCAGATGGCGCGCATCTCGGCAGCGGACTTGAGGTAGTAGCCGTCGCCGTCGAACTTGAAGCGAGTGGGGTCGGAGAGCGTCTTGCCGGTCTGAATGCAGAGCAGCGCCTCGTGATTCTCGGCGGCGTCCTTGGTGACGTAATGGCAGTCGTTGGTGGCAAGTGGCGGAATACCGAGTTGCTTGCCGATGTCGAGCAGACCCTCTCGCACACGGCGCTCGATCGAGAGACCGTGATCCATCAGTTCGAGGAAGAAGTTGTCCGGGCCCCAGATCTCCTGCCACTTCGCGGCAGCTTCGAGAGCCTCGCGATCGTGACCGAGACGAAGGCGGGTCTGGATCTCACCGGACGGGCAACCCGTGGTCGCGATGATGCCCTCGGCGTGCGCGGCGATGAGCTCCTCGTCCATCCGTGGCCATTTACCGAGCTGGCCCTCGATGGACGCGAGCGACGACAGCTTGAAGAGGTTGCGGAGTCCGGTCGCGTTCTCGGCCACCATCGTCATGTGGGTGTACGCACCGCTACCGGAGACGTCGTCGGACTTCTGGCTGCGATCTCCCCACAGAACTCGCTTGGTGTTGAAGCGAGACTCGGGTGCGATGTAGGCCTCGATGCCGATGATCGGCTTGATGCCGGCGCTCTTTGCCTCGTTGTAGAACTGGCTGGCGCCGTACATGTTTCCGTGGTCGGTCATGCCGACTGCGGTCATTTCGAGACGAGCGGCCTCCTCGAACATGGCGCCGACCTTGGCCGCACCGTCGAGCATCGAGTACTCGGTGTGATTGTGAAGATGTACGAACGAGTCAGCCACGTGCGCCTCTCTGAAGGTCTGGGAGCGAGATCGAGTGTATGCCGCGCTGCCGACACGACCGGCGACCGACGTAGCGGAGTCGCCGTGCGCCGCCTCCGGTCACGTGACCGGAACCTCGGGTTCGGCGCTCGACCTCACCGAACGCCGCGAACGTCGACCGGCGACGAAGGTGTCTGTCGTGAAGATCACCAGTGCAGCCCAGATCAGAACGAAGCCGATCCAGCGTGAGGCCGGCATGTCCTCGTGCATGACGGCCACACCCCACGCCATCTGGAGCGCCGGGGTGAGGTACTGCAGCATGCCCATCGTCGCCAACGGAACTCTCTGAGCGGCGACGCCGAACAGGAGCAGCGGCAGCGCGGTGACCGGGCCGGCGGCAAGCAGCAACAGGCTGTGCCCGGTACCGCTGCTGATGAATGCACCGGCCCCGGTCAGGCCGAGAAACACGAGGTAGCCGACCGCGAACGGTGCGGCAACGACTCCCTCGGCAGTCAAACTGGTTCGAGGATCGAGCGGAACCACCTTCTTGACCAACCCATAGGTGGCAAACGAGCCGGCGAGCAGCAAAGCGACGATCGGAGGTTTCCCGAAGTCGACCGTGATCACCACAACTGCCGTGGCAGCGAGAACGAGCGCGGCGATCTGGGCGGGACGCAATCGTTCGCGGAAGATCACGACGCCGAGCAGAACGGTGACCAGCGGGTTGATGAAGTACCCGAGAGCCGCCTCCACGACGCGGCCTGACACCACGGCATAGATGTACGTGCCCCAGTTCACGGCGATCGCCGCTGACGCCGCGGTCACCAGCAGCCAGGTGCGTGCGCTGATTCCGCGAAGCGATCCGAGGCGGCCGGCAAAGGCCAACACGATCAGCATCAACAGAAGGGTCCACACCACCCGGTGCGCCAGGATCTCGACCGGATCGGCGAAGTCGAGTAATCCGAAGAAGGCCGGGAACGTTCCCCACAACAGGAAGGCCGCCACACCGTAGAAGATCCCCGAGGACGAACGGGACTCAGCGCGTTCGTCCTTGTTCACAGAACCGGAGTTCACGGGACCGGACCGTCGTCGGGGCCGGGAGCAACGACGTCCACGTACTCCGGCAGCAAGGGACGGACGGCTGCCAACCACGGCGAGGCGTCGGACGGCAACGCTTCCACTGCACGGACGTTCGAGTCACGTTCGATCGCTTCGAGTCCTTCGGGAGTCGCTCGCACCAGCACGCCCACCGCGCAGGCGCACCCGGCGGACAATCGCTTCGCCGACGCGAGCGCCACCTGTTGCTGACGATCGGTGTCGCCGCCGAGCGAGACCAGTCGCGTGGCTGCAACCCCGGGCGATCTGCGCACTGATTCGTCGTTGTCGGGAACGGGCACCGACATGAGCGGCGTCTGGACGCGCTCGATCGGAACTCGGAACATGACCCTGGACACGCGAACGCCCGAGACCTCAGCGCCCGGCACCTGAACACTGCTGGTCGACGTGATGACCTCGTCGACGGTGAGTGCCTTCGTGAACGAGACCAACGCCCACACCGGCCCGTCGACCGACGAAACAGAATCTCGCGCTCGGTCGAGGTAGTCCGGGACAGCTTCCCCACTGTCCGGACCCAGAGTGTCCGTCCGGATCGGCGGGGTCGGCACGGGATTCGCGAACCCCACGCCCACCACCGCCGCCACACCGACCACCACCGCGACGACGGCCAGCGCGGGGGTAAGCCCGCGCGGTGTCATGAGGACCGGAGAACTTCGAGTGCGTGTTCGAGATCCTTCGGGTACTTGCTCTTGATCTCGACCCAGCGACCGTCCGCCGGATGTGCGAATCCAAGAGACACGGCGTGCAACCACTGGCGCTCGAGGCCGAGCCTTTCGGCAAGTCGAGGGTCCGCGCCGTAAGTCAGGTCGCCGCAGCACGGATGGCGCAACGCCGAAAAGTGGACACGGATCTGGTGTGTGCGACCGGTTTCGAGGTGCACGTCCAGCAGACTCGCTGCCTGGAACGCCTCGATGGTGTCGTAGTGCGTGACGCTGGGCTTGCCGTCGGCCGTGACCGTGAATCGCCAGTCGTTCCCGTGATGGCGTCCGATGGGCGCGTCGATCGTTCCGCTGCTCGGGTCGGGGTGTCCCTGCACGAGAGCGTGGTAGCGCTTGTCGATGGTCCGCTGCTTGAAAGCGCGCTTGAGCAACGTGTACGCGCGCTCGGATGTGGCAACCACCATGACACCCGACGTTCCGACGTCCAGGCGGTGGACGATGCCCTGACGCTCGTGGGCACCGGACGTCGAGATGCGGAAACCGGCCGCGGCAAGTCCGCCGATGACGGTCGGTCCCGTCCACCCGACGCTGGCGTGCGCGGCAACTCCGACGGGCTTGTCGACTGCCACGACGTCGTCGTCGGCGTAGAGGATCTCCATTCCCTCGACCGGTGTCGCTTCGATGGTCAGGGGCCGCGGCGGTTCGGGCAGGACTACCTCGAGCCACGACCCTGCGGTCAGACGATCGGACTTGCCGACGGCCACACCGTCGACGAGTACCGAGCCTTCTTCCGCGAGTGTCGCGACCACGGTGCGCGAGAGTCCGAGAAGGCGCGCGAGGCCGGCATCGACGCGCATGGCATCGAGACCGTCGGGCACTGGCATCGAACGGGATTCCCTCACTTGGTTTCTCCCTCGGCTGCAGCCTTCGATTCGGTGAGCTTCTTGTCATCCGCCTTGTGATCACGCAGGCGTTCACCGTTGGGTTCGAAGCCGAACAGTGTCAGGACGACGAGCAGAATCGCGCCACAGACGATCGCGGAATCCGCAATGTTGAACACCGGCCACCAGCCGACGGAGACGAAATCCACCACATGTCCGCGCATGATTCCGGGAGAGCGGAAGAATCGGTCGACGAGGTTACCCAGCGCGCCGCCGAGAACGAGGCCGAGACCGAGCGCCCACCACGGTGAACGGAGCGTGCGACCGATCTTGATCACACCTATGACCACACCGATTGCGACGAGAGTGAGGATCCACGTCATCGACGTCGCCATCGAGAACGCTGCCCCCGGATTGCGCACCATCGTGAATGTGACCACGTCACCGATGATTTCGATCGGCTGCCCCGGTTTGACCGCGGCGACTGCCCACACCTTCGTGAGAATGTCCGAGAGCAGGATGACAGCGGCGATGGCAATGAGCATGGTCAGCCGGCGGGGCTTTTCGACCGGCGCAACCGCCAGGTCACCGTCTTCCGATTTCACGGCTTCCGGTTTCACGGTTTCGGGCTCGTCGGCCTTCGAGATTTCGGTAATCGGCTGATCCTCCGCGTTGACATCTCGGTCTGGGTGGTCTGTACTCACGCAACCATCATCCCTCATGTTCACCGCACCGGGTCACGCACTCTGCAACTGCGGCTAGCCTGGAGCGCGTGCCACTGCTGTCCACGACCGGCCGACGCGTTCCGTTCGCCCTCGCTGCCCTCGCTCTCACCACCGTTCTCACCGCTTGCGGCGACTCGGATCAACCTCCGAACACCCCGACCTCCTCGCCGAGTGAGGTGACTGTTCCGGTGACCGCCGCGACGGTCGAAGTTCTCGAGGCGGGAAGCGAACCGCGCGAGGTTTTGCGTACGAACTTGCCTGTCGGCACCACGCAGACGGCGACGCTCGTCACCCAGGCCGTCGTGAGTCAGCAGATCGATCAACAACCGGCGCAGGATTTCTCTTCGCCGGAGATCACGATCCCGCTCTCGGCAAACGTGACCGCTGACGATCCCACCGCAGTCGTTGACCTCACGCTGTCGTCGATGACCTCGCCCGATGCAACGCTGCAGGCTGCGCTGAGCGGGGCCGACGGGTCTGCGGCCGGATTGTCGGTCACGGATTCGGGCGCCATCACCGCCCTACGGTTGAAGCCCTCCGCCAACTCGGCCAATGCTGCCCGCGCTGCAATCGAACAAGCGCTGGGCCAAGCGGTCTACCGGACCGTTGCACTCCCCGACGCTCCGGTCGGTGTCGGCGCACGTTGGGTGGTTCGGCAGCAAGTCAGCAGCGAAATCCTGCTCGATCAGACAACCACCGTCACGCTCACCGCGCGCGAGGGCAATCGGCTTTCGCTCGCGGTGGACGTATCGCAGACCCCGCAGAGCCCGGTCTGGAACCTAGCCGGTGACGCCGGAACGCTGAACATCGATCAGTACGTCATGGCCGGCTCCGGAAACCTCACCGTCGACCTCTCACTCCCCTTGCCGATCGACGGACAGATGACCGTCGGCGGCGACCAGGCATACGGCGACCCGGACAGCTCCTCGGTGATCCGGCAGACCATCTCCAACAGCATTCGGTGGGAATCGTGACACGCCGGTCGCTTCTCGCACTTGGTCTGACCGCAACGGCGGCACTGTTCGTCGTGACCGGTTGCGGCTCGGACGACTCGCCTGGTGCCGACACGACTACGCAGGTTTCCGCCCCACAGGTCGGCTTGGCGCCGTTCACGGCTGCTCCGGCCGCACCGCTGAGCGGGGCGCCTCTCGACCGTGACGGCCTGCAACGAGCCGCGCTCACCCTGTCCGAGCTACCTGCGGACTTCGACATAGTTCCCGACCCGGTCGACGACCTCGGCCTCGCACCGGCGCCGGAGAGTTCGGAGGCGGACAAGTCGAGCACCGACCCCGCCGTCTGCGCCCAGGTTCTGGCGCCGATAGCCACCCAGGCTCCCGGATCGGTCGCCGACCTCTCCGACATGTTCACCGGCCCCGATTTCACGAGCATCGATCAGGACTCTGCTTCGTACGCCGACGGCACCGCGGCAGCAGCAGCTTTCGAGAAACTTCAGACCACGCTGGCCGGGTGCGCGGAATATTCAGGAACCGATGCCGACGGAACGACAATCACCTATCGCGTCGGCGGAGCGTCGGACCCGAACGTCGGCGACGCGTCTTTCGCTTTCCGAATCATCACGGAGAGTGGCGGTTTCACCTTGGTCGCCGATGCGATCGTGGCCGCAGTCGGGACCACGTTGACCCAGGTGTCCGCAACTGCGCCGAGTCCGATCGCCCCCGACGTGCTGCACTCGATGGCATCGGCCGCCGCCGATCGCCTGCGCGCACAAACGCCCTGACAACGAGCGGATTGGTCCCGTCTCGGCCTTACGCGAATGATTCGGGACCACAGACCCTTTGACAACTGCCCGTCCACACTGAACGGTGAGAGTAGGTACGAAACAGACCAACGCGACACACTGATGTGAGGAGCCAGAGTTCATGCCGGAACCCAGAAGGTCAGATCACACCGATTACGTAGCCGTCAATCCGATCTTCTCGAGGCCTGGCGAGGATTCGGTTGCATCGAAGTACACACTCGAACCCGACGGCATGCTTCCCGAGACCGCGTATCAGATCGTCCACGACGAAACGATGCTCGACGGCAATGCGCGGCTCAATCTCGCGACGTTCGTCAGCACGTGGATGGACGATCACGCCACCAAACTGTATGCCGAGTCGTTCGACAAGAACATGATCGACAAGGACGAGTATCCGCAGACCGCCGCGATCGAAACCTATTGCTGGCGCATCCTTGCCGACCTCTGGCACTCGCCCTCCCCCAAGGACGCAATCGGCACCTCGACGATCGGTTCGTCCGAAGCCTGCATGCTCGGCGGCCTGGCGATGAAACGACGCTGGCAGCACGCACGAAAAGCCGCGGGCAAGTCCACCGAAAAGCCAAATCTCATCATGAGTTCCGCGGTCCAGGTGTGCTGGGAGAAGTTCTGCAACTACTGGGACGTCGAAGCGCGTTACGTGCCGATCAGCGAGGAACACCGCACCCTCGACGGTCACGATCTGGACAAGTATGTCGACGAGAACACCATCGGCGTCGTCGCGATCATGGGCGTCACGTACACCGGGATGTACGAGCCGGTCCTGGAAATCTCGAAGGCACTCGATGCGATCCAGGCGAAGACGGGACTCGACGTCCCCATCCACGTCGACGGCGCTTCCGGTGCGATGATCGCACCGTTCCTTCAGCCCGAACTCGAATGGGATTTCCGACTACCGCGCGTCCACTCCATCAACACCTCGGCGCACAAGTACGGGCTCGTCTACCCCGGCCTCGGCTGGGTGGTCTGGCGATCGCAGGATCTACTTCCCGACGACCTCGTCTTCAAGGTGAGCTACCTCGGCGGCAGTATGCCGACCTTCGCACTGAACTTCTCGCGTCCCGGCGCTCAGGTGATCCTGCAGTTCTACTTGTTCCTGCGTCTCGGCCACGACGGCTATCGCGCGATCCAGCAGTCCTCACAGGACGTGGCGAAATTCCTCGCCGAAGGAATCGGGAAGCTCGACGCCTTCGAATTGTGGAACGACGGTTCCGACATCCCGGTCTTCGCGTGGCGCCTCGCCGAGGGCCACACGTCCAACTGGACGCTGTACGACCTCTCGGACCGGTTGCGAGGCAAGGGCTGGTTGGTGCCGGCCTACCCCATGCCGGACGATCTCGCGGATCTGACAGTGCAGCGCATCGTGGTTCGTAACGGACTGAGCATGGACCTGGCGGCCAATCTGCTGCGCATCATCGAAGAGGAAACCGCGTTCCTCGACGAACTGGACAGCCCGATGCCGCGGCCGCGCGTCACCGAGGGATTCCATCACTGACGTCGCTTACCGCGTGAAGAGCGGCCGCCCACTCCCCTTCGGGAGTCGGCGGCCGCTCTGGTGTTTCAGGTGTTACCGAGAGATCAAGCAGCGCAAGCCGGCGAGGTCAGACCTGCAACGCCGACGATCTGGCAAGCGGTGGTCTTCGAGAGCTTCCAGACGCCGTCTTCGTAGACGAACGACGCCTGCAGGCCCTGCTGCAGCGGCTGACCGTTGACGAGGATGTTCAGCGAAGCTGCTGCCGTCTCGCTGCCTGTGTCGGTGACCGGGTCGAGGATCTCGACCTGGGCGCCGGCAGCCTTGGCGGCAGCGGCGACCTGGTTGATCAGCTCGGGATCCTGCTCGGCGCCCTGGACGAGGTTGACCTTGTCTGCGGCCGGAACGGTCTCGTCGAGTGCCTGGGCGACCTTGCCGTTGAGCTCAGCAGACGTCGGCAGTTCAACGGTGGTCGTCGCTGCCGCAGAGGTGGTGGTCGTAGGCTTCGCCGAAGTCGTCTTGTCGGAGTCTCCTCCGTCTGAACCACAAGCGGTCATCGTCAGGGCTGCTGCGATCGCCACGGCTGCAACGGTCATCTTCTGAAGCTTCAACTTCTCAGTCCTATCCATTCGGGTGTTCACATTCGAGCGTCAGTCGAACATCGTGCTTGCTCGAGGATCGTCGACAACATTACCCAACGGTAAGCGGAAAAAGTCTAAGGACATCCTCAGAGAAGGCTGTCGACCGCATCTGCTACCTCGAGCACCTCATCCGATTCGGCGAAGGTTTTGGCTATTCCCGTTCCGCTGGAACGGGTTTCGAAGCGAACTGTCACCACTCCGTGCCCGGCACCCTGCACCCAACCGTGTCCGTATTCTGGATGCTTCACGTCCAAACCGGGGTGCCAGTAGCGCTGAGGCACGCGTGCGGCCACCGGAACGTCGAGTTCAGCCTCATCGAGGGCGCCCGTGAGAGTCTCGACCGGATAGCCGGGAACATCCTGATCCAACTCGGGAAAAAGTGATCCTTGCCGAACGGTGGACAAACCGGCGAATCCCACACCGACCAGGCGAATCGGCCCCAATTCCTGTGGATCGATGACCTGTTTCTGCGCAGTCGCGATGAGGATTTGGCGGTCGATGGTGGCAAACGGCAGCGTCACGGATCGAGTCAAGATACTCATATCGGACTTCTTGAGCTTCAGTACGACGGTGCGAGCAGCTCTTCCGTCCTTCTCCAGCCTGGAAAATGCTGCACGACCACTACTTTCGACGGCGGCGCGCAGTTGCGCCATCGTGACGATGTCTGCGGCGAAAGTGGATTCCGCGCTGATCTGCTTGGATTCGGCACGCTCGGCGACCGGCCGATCGTCGATCCCCTGTGCGAGCCGATGCAACCCCGGTCCGACAGTGGTTCCGAGTATCGACGCCACCTCCGCTATGGGAGTGCGGGCAAACCCTCCGATGGTTTCGATGCCGAGACGCTTGAGCTTTTCCTCGGCAACAGGGCCGATCCCCCAGAGCTTCCGCACCGGCAGTGGATCGAGCAACTCGTGCTGCATCCCGGGAGGAATGACTGCGACGCCGTCGGGCTTTGCCAGTCCCGACGCGATCTTGGCGACCTGCTTACCTGCGCCGGCACCGATCGAGGCGACCAACCCGGTCTCGGCTTTGATCAACGCCCGCAAATCTTCGCAAAACGCGCGGACCTCGTCAGCTCCGACACCGGCCAACTCCACCGGCTCCCCGAAAGCCTCGTCCACCGACAGTTGCTCGAGGATCGGCATACGAAGGCGCAACGCGTCGAACGTGCGTTTACTCAGAACCGAATACAACGACATCCGCGGTGGCAATACCACCGCTCCACCACCGACCATCCGGCGTGCTTGATGCATCGGCATCGCCGATCGCGCACCGAAAACTCTCGCTTCGTAACTTGCCCCGGCCACCACTCCGCGCCCGCCCAAGCCGCCGACCAGCACCGGGCGACCTCGCAGCGTGGGACGGGTCAACTGCTCGGCGGAGGCGAAAAACGCATCCATGTCGAGATGCAGCACCCACCTGCGACTTCGTGTGGGATCACCTTGATTCATCGGGAGTTACGGTTCTCTCAAAAGTAGGTGCAGAATCTACGTCCGCGCCTTCTTCTTGGGCGACTTCTTCTTCGGCAGGGGCAATACGTCGGCAGTCCGTTGAATGAAGGCGTGCAGGTGATCGAGGTCCTGCAACCGTTCCTCCGTCACCCGGTAGTAATCCTTCGCTCCCGGGTACGGCGGAGCCAGATCCGCCTCTGATCCGAACTCCGCACTGACCTCGGTGGGTTTGACGAACAGAACGTCTCCGCAGATCAAGCCCACGATCTTCTCGTCGCAATACAATCCGTACTCGCCGAACATCGCCCTTGCCCGCACGTCGAGCGGTTCCAACTGCTCGAGAATGCGCGCCACGGTTTCCTTGCTCGTACTCATGAGAGCAAACTACTCCGGCACCCCGACATACAGACATTCTTCGGGGAGCCGGAGTAGTTACGGCGGTATTAGACCTTCGTGATCGCGGCGCGGATACCGTCACCGAGATCGACGGCGTCGTCTCCCGCTTCACCCACCGAGAAGGAGGTGGCCAGAACCTCACCGGCGATCAATTCGCGATGACGCTCTGCCCACTCCTTGCAGTCCTGCGGAACCTCGAGCACGACGTTGATCCGGTCCGAGACGTCCAAACCGGCGGCACGACGCGCATCCTGCAACTGACGGATACGGTCCTTCGCCCAGCCCTCGGCTTCGAGTTCCTCCGTCACGACGGAATCGAGTACGACGAGTCCCGCACCGTCGGGCAATGCAGCCGTCGAATCAGGCTCGGCTGCAACCAGTTTCTGCGTGTACTCCTCGGGCAGCAGTTCGATGCCCGCCGCAACCACGACGCCGTCCGCGTTCTCGGTCCAGTCGCCCGCCTTGACCGCCTTGATGACAGTCTGAACGGACTTGCCCAGACGCGGTCCTGCAGCACGCGCGTTGACCGCGATCTCGAAGCGCCCGTGCACGTCGACGTCATCGGTCAGATCGACCTTCTTGACGTTGACCTCGTCGGCAATCAGTCCGAGGAACGGACGCAGACGCTCGGCATCCGGCGCCGCAACCGTGACCTCGGGCAGCGGAAGACGAACACGCAGATTCTGTGCCTTGCGCAGGCTCAGCACCGTGGAGCACACGGTCCGGACGTCGTCCATCGCCGCTACCAGGTCGGGGTTCGCGGGGAGCTCCGACGCCTCGGGCCAATCAGCCAGGTGAACCGAGCGCTCCCCGGTCAACCCGCGCCAGATCACCTCGGACACCAACGGCAACAGCGGCGCAGCGAGACGCGTCACGACCTCGAGCACGGTGTGCAGGGTGTCGATCGCGTCGCGATCCTCGTCCCAGAACCGCGAACGAGACCGTCGCACATACCAGTTGGTGAGTGCGTCACAGAACAACCGAAGCTCGTCGCACGCACCGGCGATGTCGTTGACCTCGAGGGCCTCGGTGATCACGTCGCGGGTGGTAGCGAGCTTGGCCAGGATGTACTGATCGAGGATGTTCTCCGAATCGGTACACCACACACCGGATTCCGGGGCGTACAACTGCAGGAAGCTCCAGGCGTTCCACAGCGGGAGCAATGCCTGACGCACACCTTCGCGGATGCCCTGCTCGGTCACGATGAGGTTTCCGCCGCGCAAGATCGGCGAAGACATCAGGAACCATCGCATCGCATCGCTGCCGTCGCGGTTGAACACCTCCTTCACGTCCGGGTAGTTGCCCTTGGACTTGCTCATCTTGAGTCCGTCGTCGCCGAGCACGATGCCGTGCGCAGCAACGGTTTTGAAGGCCGGACGATCGAAGAGTGCGGTGGCCAGCACGTGCAGCGTGTAGAACCAGCCGCGAGTCTGCCCGTTGTACTCGACGATGAAATCGCCCGGGAAATGACCCTCGAACCATTCACGGTTCTCGAATGGGTAGTGCACCTGCGCGTACGGCATCGAACCGGATTCGAACCAGCAGTCGAGCACCTCGGGAACGCGGCGCATCATCGACTTCCCGGTCGGGTCGTCGGGGTTCGGGCGGACCAGGTCGTCGATCATCGGGCGATGCAGATCGGTCGGACGCACACCGAAGTCTGCCTCCAACTGATCGAGCGATCCGTAGACGTCCGTACGCGGGTACTGCGGATCGTCCGACACCCACACCGGGATCGGGCTGCCCCAGTAGCGGTTTCGGCTGATGTTCCAGTCGCGTGCACCTTCGAGCCACTTGCCGAACTGGCCGTCACGGATGTGCTCGGGCACCCACGTGATGTCCTTGTTCAGCTCGACCATGCGATCGCGGAACTTGGTGACCGCGACGAACCACGAGGGAACCGCCATGTAGATGAGCGGCTGCCCACTGCGCCAACTGTGCGGGTACGAGTGCTCGATCGTCTCGTGCCGCAGCAGCTTTCCAGCGGCCTTGAGGTCCTTGATGATGACCGGGTTGGCGTCGAAGACCATCAAGCCCTCGTACGGCGGAACCATCGAGGTGAACTTTCCACCCGCATCGAGCGGCTGCACGACCTCGATACCGTTGGCCGTGGCGACATCCATATCCTCCTCACCGAAAGCCGGTGCGAGGTGGACGATTCCGGTTCCGGAATCGGTTGTCACGTAGTCGGCCGAAAGCACGACGTGCGCGTTTGGATGTCCGAGGAAGAAGTCGAACGGCGGTGTGTACGACAGTCCGACCAACTCGGCGCCCTTGTGGCGGGAAACGACCTCGGGGTCCTCCCCCAGCTCACGTGCGTAATGAGCTACCCGTGCTTCCGCGAGCACGTACCGCTTTCCGTCCTCGCCGAGCACCTGGACGTAGTCGACCTCGGGATGAACCGCAGTGGCCAAGTTGGACGGCAGTGTCCACGGAGTCGTGGTCCAGATGATCGCGTTTGCGCCGTCCAATGGTGAACCCGGAGCGACCAGCGGCATGTCGACCGTGACTGCAGGATCCTGACGCATCTTGTACGCGTCGTCGAGACGAGTCTCTTGATTGGACAGCGGAGTCTGCTCGTACCAGCTGTAGGGCAGCACGCGGAAGCCCTGATAGATCAGGCCCTTGTCGTGCAGCTCCTTGAAGGCCCACATGACGGACTCCATGAAGTCGACGTCCAGGGTCTTGTAGTCGTTGTCGAAGTCGACCCAACGTGCCTGGCGGGTGACGTAGTCGCGCCACTCGTCGGTGTACTTGAGCACCGAGGCCTTGCAGTACTCGTTGAACTTGGCCAGACCCATGACTTCGATCTCGGCCTTGTCCTTGATGCCGAGTTGCTTCTCCGCTTCGAGTTCTGCGGGCAGTCCGTGGCAGTCCCAGCCGAAGCGTCGCTCGACCTTGCGTCCACGCATGGTCTGGAAGCGCGGCACCAGGTCCTTGACGTACCCCGTCAGCAGGTGACCGTAATGCGGCAAGCCGTTTGCGAAGGGCGGTCCGTCGTAGAAAACGAACTCTTCGCTGCCGTCCCGATTGGAAACCGACGCACGGAAGGTGTCGTCGTCGTCCCACTGTTTCAGGACTTTCTGTTCCAGTTCGGGGAACTTGACTCCGGTGTCGGCGGGGACACCGTAGTCGACTTTGGGATACCCGTTACTCGCCATGGCGATCTCCTCGTGCCAGTCGGACTCGGCACGGGGACGACGTGGCGCTTGTGCGCCGACACCGCGGTACCACCCCGTTTGCACCCCGTAGATCCGCGCTTGGATCCCGAGGTGCCACTCGATCGAGCTGTGACGGGCTCACCCGTTCGGTTCTACTGAGTTCTGGGCGCCTGAAGCGACAAGAACCGTTCTTCCGAAAGCTCCCCGGTGATTGCCGGATCACAGCCTGGTATTCGTGTTGGACAGTCTAATACTCGTCCTGGACCTTGTCGGAACTCGCCCTAGGACTTGTCGGGGCCACCCGGCGACTCGCCATGATTTCTCTGATTGTCATCGTTGGCGGTGGCTGCATCGTCGATCGACGAATTCGAGGAACTCTCGACTCGACCGTAAGGCGACGACATTCCGCTGCCCGATGCCGGGTCATCCAACGAAGGAACCGCCTTCCTGCTGGTCAGCGCACTGACCAGCAGGAGGACGGCACCTGCTACACAAATCGCGATACATGCCCACGCCCAGATCAGCGACCCTGTGGTCAGGGCGACGATCAGGAGAGCGAAACCAACTCCGGCGAGAACCAACGTCACGACCAGCACGTATCAACCTTTGTCCGGTCCGATAGCTGAGCCGACGGGGCGCTCTCGGTCAGCTGTTTCCCTTGGCGAAGGACGGGCTGTAGGAATCCTGTCCACCGTCGACCGGAACGGCCGAGCCGCGCTGTTCGAGCTCTTCGAGCTGCGATTCCAGGTAGGACTTCAGGCGCACCCGGTACTCGCGTTCGAACGTCTTGAGCTGCTCGATACGGCCCTCGAGGACCGATCGCTGCTGGTTGATGGTCGCCATGATTTCGGTGTGCTTCTTCTCGGCGTCCGCCTTGAGAGCGTCTGCCTTCTCCTGAGCCTGGCGAAGCTGGGTCTCGGAGCGAGTCTGAGCGTCGGTGAGCATCGCCTCCGACTTGTTGCGCGCATCCGCGATCATGCCGTCAGCCTTGCTGCGAGCCTCGCTCATGAGCTGCTCGGAGTTGGTGCGGGCACTGCCGAGCAGCTGCTCGGACTCGGTCTTGGCATCGTTGGTGAGGCGATCCGCCATCTCCTGAGCCAGTCCGAGGACCTTCGCGGCCTGCATGTGGGTGTCGCCACTCTGCGGCGCTGCAACGGCAGCAGCGGCGGGAACCGGCGCTGCAACAGGTGCAGGCTTGGGCGGTTCGACGACCCGAGCGGGCTCCGGCTTGGGCTGCGCTGCGACGGGTGCTGCCTGCTGAGCAGGTGCCGGCGACTTCTTGGCAGCCGCGAGCTCCTGATCCAGCTCACCTACGCGCTGGCGCAGGTCCGCATTCTCTTCGATGAGCTGCGACAGCGCCTGCTCGACGAGGTCGAGGAATGCGTCGACCTCATCCTCGTTGTAGCCACGCTTGCCGATAGGCGGCTTGCTGAACGCAACGTTGTGCACGTCAGCTGGAGTCAGTTGCGGCATGGAAGGATCCCTTCACGCGTCATTTGGCGGTCTAGCAAGCATTCAGTTTCAACACAGTCTACGTAGTGGCGAACCACTGGATGAGTTATGGCATCCATTCTGGCACACCACTCACTCGGACTGCGCTCAGCGAACAACCGACATCAGGATGATGACGATGAAAAGCAAGACCATGATGGATAGATCCAAGCGAACTCCACCGAGGTTGATCGGGGGGATCAACCTGCGGAGCAGTTTCACCGGAGGATCGGTGATCGTAAAAATGGTTTCGAGAATGACTGCGACCAATCCGGTCGGTCGCCAATCTCTGGCAAACGAACGAACGAACTCGACGATCACTCTGCCGATCAGCAACAGCCAGAAGACAACCAGCACCAGATAGATCACAGAGAGAAGCGCGTCCACACCCTCACTCTGCCTGACTTCTGCGGTGTGTCCAAAACAGACACACCGCAGCAATTCCGGAACCGGTCCGCATCGAGTCCGTCTTGTAACGGCCGGCGATGGGTCCGAATGCGACGTCCGCCGAGGCGGGCCGCCGTTCGAATGTGCTCACGTCACCCCTGCTCAGGGGCCGGACTGCGGTCGAGACCATCATTTCTGGCTGTAGAAACCCGTCTCGGCGATCCGACGGCGCTCCTCGGCGGAAACGTCGATGTCGGCCGGTGAGAGAAGAAACACTTTGGTGGCTACCTTGTCGAAAGAACCACGCAATGCGAATGCCAGGCCGGCCGCGAAATCGACCAGACGCTTCGCGTCGGCGTTGCTCATGTCGACCAGATCCATGATGACGGGAGTGCCGTCCCGGAACCGCTCACCGATGGTGCGGGCCTCTGCGTAGCTCTGCGGACGCAGTGTCGTGATCTTGGCGAGCGGGCCGCCGTCGTCGACAACCGGCGCACGTCGCGCTTCGGGTCGCTCTGCGCGCGCGTCGACCGCGAGGTTGCCACGGCTTGCCGGGCGCGGCGCCATCGCCGGGCGGCTGCTGCGGCTGGGAACGGTGTCGACGCGGGGCCGGGAGTCGTAGCGATCGAACTCCGCGTCCTCTTCGTCACGACGACTGGGCGCATAGCTCGCCTTCGAGAAGGCAGGTTCGACGAACTCGCGGTCGTCGCGCTCGGCATAGCCGTCGTGACTACGACGGGGTGCGCGGCGAGCCTGATCGGGCTCCTCCACGTATTCGTCCTCGTAGTCATCGAGGGGAACCATGCCGAAGTAAGCCTTGAACTTATGCAGGTTGCTCATTGATCGACCTTCCTTGGCGCGGCGGAATCAATCCGACTGCGACCGGTCGCAGCGGTGTGGACGGGTTGGGCGATCACCTGAGCGATCACCTCGAGATTACTGGTCGTGAGCCGAGCAGTGCGGTTCCGACACGCACGCAGGTTGATCCGTGGCGCACTGCAGCCTCCAGATCGCCGGTCATACCGGCCGAGAGTTCGGTTGCCCGGGGATGCGATTCGAGGATCAAAAGATGTGCCCTGCGGAGGATTTCGAACTGCTCGTCCGGATCTGATCCAAGCGGCGGGACGGCCATCAGTCCCGCGAATTCGAGACCTTCGGCTGATTCGATCCGCTCGGCGAGAGGCGTTAGCTCGCCCGTCGGAACTCCGCCACGCGCGGGGTCTCCGTCGAGACTTACCTGGATGAGCGCCCGGAGCGGCTCCGTGCGCTCACCGTCCGACAAAGCACTCAGCGCAGCCCGATCGAGTGCATCGGCCAGTCGCGCACTGTCCACCGAGTGAATTGCATAGGCCCACTTCGCTACCGACCGAGCTTTGTTGCGCTGCAACTGTCCGATCATGTGCCAGCGAACCGGATCATCGATCGCGCCCGTCTGTGCAGCGCCGTCGAAGTCCGCGACCTTCTCCACTGCTTCCTGCTCACGAGACTCACCGAATTCACGGCACCCCAGCTCGTACAGGATTCGAGCGTCGGACGCCGGAAAGAATTTGGTCACCGGCAGCAGTGCTACGTCGGAAACCTCGCGACCGGCGGCAAGGCAGGCGGCCGCCAATCGCGCCCTCACCGAGTCGAGTGCCGTCGATATTTCTGTCAGCCGCATTTCCGTCTCGCGCATTTCTGCCTAGACGGTTTCCTGCGCTGCGGGCGCTTCCATCCAGATCACTGCAGCTTGACGCCCGGTCAGAGATTCTCGGCGATGACTGAACAACGCGCGATCCTCGATCGTGCACCGCGGGTCCTCGGCGACACCGGACACACCCGCGGCGAGCAACTGCTTACGCAGTCCCGCACGCAGATCGAGCCCCGGCGTGCCCTTCTCGGTGCGAGTTGCGCTGCCCGGCAAGTGCTTTTCCACGTCCGCGCGCATCGCAGCGGGAACCTCGTACTGGCGTCCGCTCGCAGCCGGACCGAGGAAGGCGCCGATACGCGAAACGTCCGCGCCCTGACGCACCATCTCCGCGAGGACGCGCGGGACGATACCGATGCGGGCACCGATCCGTCCGGCATGAACGGCCGCGATCACACCGGCCTCCTCGTCGGAGAGCAGAACGGGAACACAATCTGCACTGAGGGTGGCGAGCGCCAGGCCGGGAACAGTGGTGACCAGAGCATCCGTCACCGGAATCACTTCGTCGGTCGGTTCCGTCACGACAGTGACGTTGCGCGAATGGATTTGTTCCATCCACACGAGATGGTCAGGCTCGACGCCTATTTCGCGTGCCAGACGTCGGCGATTCGCATCGACGGCTGCCGGATCGTCTCCGACGTGATCGCCCAGATTGAACGACTCGTACGGTGACGCGGAAACACCACCGGCTCGGCTGGTCACGACGCGGCGAATGCGGGTGCGGGTGGTCGACTTCTCGGTACTCAAGATAAGTGTGCTCACAAACGTCGAAAGTTGTCGTCCGGCTCAGACGTGACCGGACATCCAGTCAAGAACAGGGTACCCAGAAATTCCGGGCACCCTGTTCTCGAAACTGTTTGTAGCCCTACGTCAGCGACGCATGAAGACCGGCACGTCGACGTCGTCGTCGCCCTCGTCTTCCTGGACCGGCGCATGGCGGGGGCCACCGATCGGAGGCAAGCTGCCCGAACCGGTGGTCTCGCGCGCTGCGGAAATCGGCTGCTCGCCAGCAGGTTCGGCGGCCACCGGTGACCGGCCGACCTCACCCGCGCGCCCGGCGCCGATAGCTCCACGTCCCTGCGCGGTCGACTCCACGGGACGACGAGCCGGAGCTCCTCCGTCGAATCCCGCAGCGATGACCGTCACACGAACCTCGTCACCGAGTGAATCGTCGATGACCGTTCCGAAGATGATGTTGGCGTCGATGTGGGCAGCTTCCTGCACCAGCGAAGCCGCCTCGTTGATCTCGAACAGACCCAGATCGCTACCGCCGGCGATCGACAGAAGCACGCCGCGGGCGCCTTCCATCGAAGCTTCGAGGAGCGGGGAATTGATCGCGGATTCCGCCGCCTTGATCGCGCGTCCCTCACCCCGCGAGGAACCGATTCCCATCAACGCACTACCGGCACCGGACATGACACCCTTGACGTCCGCGAAGTCGACGTTGATCAGACCCGGAGTGGTGATGAGGTCGGTGATGCCCTGGACGCCGTTGAGGAGAACCTCGTCCGCGCTGCGGAACGCGTCCATCAGGCTGACGGCCGCGTCACCCAGCTGGAGCAGGCGATCGTTGGGAATGACGATCAGCGTGTCGCAGGACTCGCGGAGCGCCTGGATTCCGGTATCCGCCTGTCCCCCACGACGCTTGCCCTCGAAAGAGAACGGTCGCGTCACGACACCGACGGTGAGTGCGCCCAGCTTCCGGGCGATGCTTGCCACGACAGGGGCACCACCGGTTCCGGTGCCACCACCCTCGCCTGCGGTCACGAACACCATGTCGGCGCCCTTGATGACCTCTTCGATCTCGTCCTTGTGATCTTCGGCTGCCTTGCGACCCACTTCCGGGTCGGCACCGGCGCCGAGGCCACGGGTCAATTCACGACCGACGTCGAGCTTGACGTCGGCGTCACTCATCAGAAGGGCTTGCGCGTCCGTGTTGACCGCGATGAACTCGACTCCCTTGAGTCCCTGTTCGATCATGCGGTTGACTGCGTTCACGCCGCCGCCGCCGATGCCGACGACCTTGATTACGGCGAGGTAGTTGTGCGGGGGCGTCATCGGCTCTCGCCTTCCGTGTCGTGTTTCACGCTGCTTGTCAGTGCTGCTGTCTTTGTTACTGCTGTTTTTGTAGCTTCATGCTCTTCGAGAACAACCCTAAACCTCAACCACAGGGTTAGAGTTATGTCAAGTATTCGATCTGAAACGAAACGCTATGCACCGTCGTCGCGTTCCGCCATTAGGCGCGCCGAGACACACCGAAGTATTTGCTGCGCACTGACGCACGGCTGCACCGGGCGCTATCGCACCGTCGGCAGATCAGGACTGGACACGTCGTACGTCTGCCCCGGTTGGGTCAACAGCGGAAGCGTCACAGCAGCCTTACGATCCGAGTGCTCGACACCGCCCCAGTTTACGACGCGACCGTCGAGCAGAGTCAGCGTGACACTCGAAATCGACCGAGCGGCAACCTCTCCCACCTGAAATCTCAGATCCGGCGGCAACACCGACAACACCTCGAGCGCGGCAAGCGTCGGCTCGTCGTTCCACCCGGGCGTCGGTGTCACCAGACGCGGAACCCCGGGCGGCGGGACGCCCATCTCGAAGTCGACGCCCTTCTCGTCCAGCAGGTGTGCACCCTCAGGTGAGTCGACGAAGACGACCGGTACCCGTTCGGTGACGGTGACGCGGATAGTCGACGGATACATCCGCTGCACACGAGCCGAGGCCACCTTCGGAATCGTCGCCACACGTGCGGCGGCGGCGCCGGTGTCTACCCGCATCAACGGCTGACCGGTCGGTACGGCCAGGAGCGAAAGGATCTGTTCCTCACTGACGGTCGTCGCACCGAGAACTTCGGTGCCCCGGACTGAGAGCACCGGAGACAACCAAGCCGTCAACGCAATTCCCACCACCAGCACGATTGCCAGCGGTGCCACGATCAGCGGTCGCTTGAACCACTTACGAGTCGGTGTGGGTTCGGAAGCCGGCTCCGTCGACCGCGTCGAGTATCGCGATTCGGTGCGAGTACTGCGCCGACGCGTACTGGTGGCTTGTCTGGCTCGAGGATCTCGACGCCCGCGCCGACTTCGTGCGTCGGGTGTCATCGCGGCGCGGGATGCGGCGCCGAACGCAAAGCATCGAGGATCTGTTTGCCGAGCATGGTCACGTCACCGGCACCCATCGTGATGACGATGTCGCCGGGGTGAGCCAACGCCGCCACCTGCTTCGGCGCCTGTGACAGATCCGGTTGATAGTGAACAGGTTTCGTGACCGACTGAGCGACCAGCGCACCACTGACGCCCGGCATCGGCTCTTCGCGAGCGCCGTAGACATCGAGAACGACAACCTCGTCGGCCAAGTCCAGCGCCTGCGCGAACTCCTCGGCAAACGCGGCGGTGCGTGAATAGAGATGAGGTTGGAAGACCACGATCACGCGTCCGGCTGCCGAATTGGTCGACGACGAATCGTCCTCCGGTCGAACCAGATCCGCCGCCGCGCCGAGAACCGCACGAACTTCGGTCGGATGGTGGGCGTAGTCGTCGAACACCCGGACACCACGCTCGCGGCCGGTGAACTGGAACCGGCGGTGTACGCCACCGAATCCGGCGAGCCCCTCGACGATCTCCTCCGTCTCGGCGCCGGCGTCACGGGCAGCCAGTAGAGCCGCAAGTGCGTTGAGCGCCATGTGACGACCCGGCACTGCCATCCGCACGGTTCGCGCGGCGCTCTCGCCCGCCAGGTGGAACTGCAGGACTCCCCCGACGTCGTGCGCATGGAAGCCCAGTAGTCGGACTCCGACCTCGACACCGTCGACAGGCTCGAAGGCGGTGCCCGCCTCCACTTCCTGCGCGTCTGCCGATCCGTAACCGAGTACCCGGATGTCCGAACGGCCCGAGGCCACGATTCGCTTCGCGAGATCCGCCGATCCCGGGTCGTCGAGGCAAGCAATCAAGAGCCCACCCGGACGCAACTTGTCGACAAAATCGTCGAACACCTTCACATACGCTTCGACGCTGCCGAAATAGTCGAGGTGATCGGCCTCGATGTTGGTCACGACGATCACGTTGGGGTCGTACTGCAGCAGCGACCCGTCACTCTCGTCCGCCTCGGCGACAAAGACGTCACCGCTGCCGTGATGGGCATTCGTTCCCGCTTCGTTGAGTTCGCCGCCAACGGCAAACGAAGGGTCGAAACCACAGTGCTGCAGGGCGACCACGAGCATCGAGGTCGTCGACGTCTTGCCGTGTGTACCCGAAACCAGGAACGTGCGATTGCCCTGCATCAGAGATGCAAGGACAGCCGGCCGAAGAATCACCGGGATTCCGCGGCGAGCGGCCTCGACGAGTTCCGGGTTGTCCTTCGGGATAGCCGCGTGCGTCGTCACGACGACGGTCGGACCACCCGGCAGCAGGTCGAGAGCATCGGCGTCGTGGCCGATCCGGACCTGCGCCCCGCGTGCACGAAGCGCCAGGACTCCTCGGCTCTCCTTGGCGTCCGAACCCGAGACAAGACCCCCGCGGGAAAGCAGGATTCGCGCGATGCCGGACATACCGGCGCCGCCGATTCCGACCATGTGTACTCGCTCGAGGTGGGCGGGCAGCGCGGTCATCGGTTTCCCCTTGCGTTTTCCTGGACGGCGTTTTCCTTTGCCGCGATGTCGAGCACGATCCGTGCGATCTCGGTTGCCGCGGTGCGGTGCCCGACGTTGGCAGCACCACTGCTCATCTTGTCGAGGCGCGCGCTGTCGCTCAGCATCGGGACGACGGTACCGGCGACGAACGGCGGCGTGAGCTCGTTGTCGGAGACGATGATCGCGCCGCCCGCTGCGACAACGGGTTTCGCGTTGAGTTCCTGCTCACCATTGCCGTGCGGCAACGGAACGTAGACGGCCGGAAGCCCGACCGCCGAGACCTCGGCGACCGTCATCGCGCCCGAACGACAGATAGTCGCGTCGGCTGCGGCATACGCGAGATCCATCCGCGAAAGATAAGGAACAGCCACATACGGTGCCGTCTCCGAGTACTGCGTGACCTCGAGGGAGTTCTTGGGTCCGTGTGCGTGAAGGACCGAGATCCCGGCCTTCGCCAGTTCTTCCGCTGCTCCGGACACCGCGTCGTTGAGCGACTTCGCGCCTTGCGATCCGCCGAAGACGAGCAGAACGGGACCGTCCTGAGGTAGTCCGAAGTACTCGCGAGCTTGCGAGCGGAGTCCCGCTCGATCGAAATTGGCGATCGACGCGCGAACCGGGATGCCAACGATCTCGGCGTCCTGATCGCCGCGGTTCTTCACTCCGGAACCCGGAACAGCAGCAAGCACCCGCGTCGCCAGGCGAGCACCGATCTTGTTCGCGATGCCGGCACTGGCGTTCGCCTCGTGGATGACGATCGGAATCTTGCGGCGGCGCCGAAGAACACCGCCACGTGCGGCAAGATACGCCGGAAGCGCGACGTAACCACCGAAACCGACGATCACGTCGGCGTCGACGGAATCGAGTACCTCACGGGTCTTGCGCACCGAGGCGAGGATGCGTGTCGGCAGTTTGACGAGATCCATCGTGGGCTTACGAGGAAGCGGAACCGGGGGAATGAGCTCGAGCGTGTACCCGCGAGCCGGCACCAAGGTGGTTTCGAGACCACGCGCCGTCCCGAGCGCAGTGATTCTGGTGTCGGGCGCAGCGGCCTTGACCGCGTCCGCGACAGCAAGTGCGGGTTCGATGTGACCAGCCGTGCCTCCCCCTGCCACCACTACCGACAGAGCCGATTTGTTGCCGCTCACCTACGAATTCCTCGCTCTCGAACTTCTCGTGGATCTTGTGCCCTACGTGTCGGCGCCTGCCGACGCTGACCATTCTGCCCTCCCGCGGTGCGCTTCCGTGACCCAGCGGCCGCACCTCGGTTGGAATCCGAGGAAGGGCGAGCACCTTGATCTGCCCGCTTGCGTCGATCGCCCGTCTCGATCGCGCGCCGGCCGTCGCGTCCGCGTGCCGGTTCGATCTGCCGTGCGGGCTTCGGTCGACGGATCGGCCGGCCCCCTGACGGCGGGTGGTACAGCACGGGCTTCGGCAGTCTGAGCAACTTCGAGATCTTGCCGTCCTGCCCGGAGTTCAGAGCGGCAACTGCTTCGGGCTCGTGGCGCGCTGCATTGGCGATGACACCGAACATGAACAATGTGATCGCCAAGGACGAACCGCCGGCGGAGACCAAGGGCAACTGGAGTCCGGTCACCGGCAGCAGTCCGATGACGTAACCGATGTTGATCATTGCCTGGCCGACGATCCAGGTAGTTGCAGTGGCCGACAGGAGCCGCCAGAACGGATCGATGCTGCGGGCTGCGATCCGCAATCCCGTGTAGACGAATACAGCGAACAAACCGATCACCACTGCGCAGCCGACAAATCCCAACTCTTCGCCGATGATCGCGAAGATGAAGTCGTTGTGCGCGTTGGGTAGGTAGTTCCACTTGGCGACGCTCTGACCGAGTCCGCGTCCGAAAAGGCCCCCGTCGGCGAGCGAATACAAAGCCTGCTTGGCCTGATAGTTGTTGCCCTGCAGGTCGTCGCTCTTGTTGAAGAAGGCTTGAACTCGATCGGAACGATAACCGGCCGTCATCGCCAGCACGCCCGCCACGACGACGCCCGTCACCGCGATCGAGCCGAAGAGCTTCAGTGGCAGCCCACCGAACCACAGCAGGGCCCCGACGATGATTCCCAATGCGATGGTCGTACTGAGGTTCGGTTGCGCGACGACCAGCGCGAAGACCAGCATTGCTGCGGGCACGAGCGGAATCAGGATCGACTTCACGGATCGGTCGTCCGGCCGCCGCGAAGCCAACAGATGGGCGCCCCAGATCGCCAACGCGACCTTCATGATTTCCGAGGGCTGCACCGAGAACCCGCCGACGTTGAACCAGCGACGCGCGCCCTGCGCTTCTGTGCCGATTCCCGGAATCAGGACGAGTACCAGCATGATCAGCACGACGACGAACAGCGGAAACGAATACTGCCGGAGCACTCTCGCCGGGATCCGCAGCGCGACGTAGAAGAGCACAGCTCCGAGAATCGCGAAGATCAACTGCTGGGTGAACAACGAATACGCCGAGCCACCGGACACGTACTGCTCGACGCTCGACGCCGACAGAACCATCACGAGCCCCAAGACAGTCAACATCGTGGCAATCGTCACCACCAGGTGGAACGACGCCAACGGCCGCGCCAACCAGGCACCGATTCGGGTCTTGGGACCCTTGGTCATAGCAAGTTCCCGGCTTGGCCAGGCGAATCCGTGAACGGATCGGGTAATGCGGCGACGGCGGCGGCGAAGCTGTCACCACGATGTCCGTAGCTGGCGAACATGTCCAAGGACGCGGCGGCCGGGGCGAGTACAACTGCATCACCGGGGGACGCCAACTCGGCAGCTTCGACTACCACTGCGGCCATGACGGCATCCGCGTCGGCACCCGACGGCAGCCGGATGGTGAGAGTCGAGTTGCTGCTGTTTTCGCTCACCACTGCATCGTCCCCCGACATCACGTGCACCACGGGAACATCGGGCGCGTGTCGCGCGAGCGCGTCCTCGATCACACCAGCGTCACGCCCGAGAAGGACAGCGCCGGAGAGTCGAGGGCCGACTTCGCTCACCAATTGGTCGACGCTGGCTCCCTTGAGCAGACCGCCTGCAACCCAGACGACGCGATCGTGCGCGAGTATCGACGGTCGGGCTGCGTGCGGATTGGTGGCCTTGGAGTCGTCGATGTACACAACGGACCCGACACGGCCGACCAGCGCCCCTCGGTGTGGGCCGACCTTGTGTGCGGCCAGACCGCGTTCGACGACGTCTGCCTCGAATCCGAGTGCCCGCGCCAACGCGGCGGCGGCCAGCGCGTCCATGACGCCTGCCGGGCCGGCGGGATCTATCGACGCTGCTTCGGCCAAGCGGACGTGATCGCCGAATGCGTTGTCCACGAGGTGTCCCGCTTCGACACCCAGTTCTCCTTCGCCCGGTTCACCCAATCTGAACCCGGTGACAATGTCTGCAGTTGCGCGAGTTCCCAGTTCGGAAGCGATCGCGTCATCGAGGCCGACCACCGCGACCTTTCCGCTCAGCGCCCGCGACTTGGCCTCGGCGTACGCGCTCATTCCGCCGTGCCAGTCGAGGTGATCCTCGGCGACGTTGAGGACCACGCCGGCATCCGGACGCACCGAAGGCGCCCAGTGCAATTGGAAGGACGACAGTTCGACAGCGAGGTACTCCACGCGCGGCGACGTCTCGGCGAGTGCGTCGAGTATCGGCAGCCCGATGTTTCCGCAGGCTCGGCCGACAACTCCGGCGGCGTCGAGAATCGAGGCCAGCATCGACGTCGTCGTGGTCTTTCCGTTCGTCCCCGTCACGACGAGCCATTTACGGGGTGTGCCGAAGTGCCCGCTGTGGTCGACGCGCCAGGAGAACTCGACGTCTCCCCAGATGGGAATCCCGTGACCGGCGGCGGCTGCAAGGATCGGTGCATCCGGCCGAAAGCCCGGACTGGTGACTACGAGCCCGTACTCGGTGATCGAATCCGGAGCATCCTCGATCGAGGTGGTGGTCACCATGTCCGCGCCGAGCTCCGCGCAGCGCTCCGCGAAGTCCAAGGTCGAATCGGCAACCGTCACGACAGCACCGAGGGCGACGAGAGGTTCGATGGTCGCTTGACCGGACACCCGCCCACCGGCGACCAGCACTCGCGTACCGCGGAGCCAGGACAGGTCGTTCTCGGAATCCGCTGAGCTGGTCATGGTTTTCAGCCTCCGAGCGCTGCGAGGTATTCGCTGTAGAAGAGTGCCAATCCGATAGCCGACGCAATAGCCGCCAGCAACCAGAATCTGATGATGACCGTGGTTTCAGCCCACCCGGCGAGTTCGAAGTGGTGATGGAACGGCGCCATTCGGAAGACCCGCCGTCGGCTGGACCGGAACACCGCTACCTGGATCACCACCGACGCGGCCTCCGCGACGAACAGTGCACCGATGACCACCATCAACAGTTCCGTGCTGGTGGTGATCGACAATCCGGCGAGCATGCCGCCGAGGGCAAGTGAACCAGTGTCGCCCATGAAGATCTTGGCGGGTGCGGCATTCCACCAGAGGAAACCGATGCACGCGCCGGCGCCGGCCGCGCAGAGCACCGCGAGATCGAGCGGGTCTCGGACGTCGTAGCAACCCTTACCGGGATTCGTCTCGCACGAGTAGCGGAACTGCCAGAACGTGATGATGACGTAGGCGCCGAGAACGAAACTCATCGCACCGGCGGCCAATCCGTCGAGGCCGTCGGTCAGGTTGACGGCATTGGACCAGGCGCTGACCAGTAGGTAGCAGAAGGCGATGAAGACCACGGACCCGAGTGAGACGGTGGCGATGTCGCGGACGTACGACAGATGAACACTGCCCGGAGTCAGCCCGTCGTCACCGCGGAACTGAAGGGCCAAAATTCCGAAGGCAATGGCAGCGACGAACTGGCCGACCAGCTTCGCTGTCTTGTTCAGTCCCAGATTGCGCTGCTTGCGGATCTTGATGAAGTCGTCGAGGAAACCGACTCCACCGAGCGCGGTGGTCAGACCGAGAACGAGTAGGCCGGACGCCGACGGTCCCTCCGCGTTGTCCATGCCGAGACCGATGAGGTGTGAGCCGAGATAGCCGGCCCAGATTCCGGTCAGGATCGCGACGCCGCCCATCGTGGGAGTGCCGCGCTTGGCCTGGTGACTGGCTGGACCTTCGGTTCGGATCTCCTGCCCGAAACCTTGTTTCGAGAACGCCTTGATCAGGATCGGCGTGAGCATGATGGAGACCGCCAGCGCGATGCCTGCGGCGAGAAGAATCTGGATCACTGCGAATCCCCGCCGTTCTCGCCATCGGTGTTCGCGTCACCGGTGTTGTCGCTGGGCGTTGCGGCCAGTATCGCTTCGGCGACCGTCCACAGTTCCACCGACTTGGACGCCTTCACCAGGACGAGATCGCCCGGTTCGAGTTCCGCTTCGAGAATGGCGATTGCCGCAGCTGCGTCGGGCACGACGACGGACTCGTCACCCCACGACCCCTCCATCACTGCTCCTTGATGCATCGCACGCGAGGTGCGGCCCGTCCCGACGACGATCAACTTGCTGACATCGAGTCTGACGGCCAGGCGACCGATCGCGTCGTGCTCGACAACTGATTCCGGTCCGAGCTCACCCATCTCTCCGAGCACAGCCCAGCTACGGCGACCGAAGTGCCGATCCGATCGCGCCATGGACACCAACGCTTTGAGCGCAGCGCGCATGGAATCGGGATTGGCGTTGTAACTGTCGTTGACGACGGTGACGCCGTCGGCGCGCTCGGTGACTTCCATCCGCCTCGCGGACGCTGCCTTCGTGCCCTCGAGGACACGCGCGATGTCTGCAACCGCGAGGCCGTTCTCGAGTGCGACGGCCGCCGCGGCCAGGGCGTTGCTCACGTGGTGTTCGCCGTGAACGGCCAGGCGAATACGTGCAGAACCCTGTGAACAGTTCAGTGTGAAGGAAGCCCTGGCCTGGTCGTCGACAACCACGTCGGTCGCCCGAACGTCGCAGTCTTCGGACTGACCGACGAATACGATCCGGGCCTTGGTTCGACTCGCCATTGCGGCGACCATGCGGTCGTCGGCGTTGAGGACCGCAACTCCACCGTCGGCTGCCGACGGGAGTGCTTCCACCAGTTCACCTTTGGCGACCGCGATCGCTTCACGCGAACCGAACTCACCGAGATGGGCAGTGCCCACATTGAGAACTACGCCGATCTTCGGCGGCGCGATCTTCGTCAGTTCGCCGACATGACCGACCCCACGGGCCGACATCTCGAGAACGAGGAAGCGGGTCCTCTCGTCGGCGCGGAGCACTGTCCACGGCAGACCTAATTCGTTGTTGAACGACCCGGGGGGCGCAACCACCTCGCCGCACTCGCGCAGCAGCGCTGCTATCAGATCCTTGGTCGAGGTCTTGCCGGCAGAACCGGTGACTCCGACAAGCGTCAGTCCACCATCGGTCGGTGCGCCGTTAGTTGCCAGTTCGTCGACGACGGCTCGGGCCAGAAGGCCGAGGGCATGCAGGACCGCGGCTCCGGACCCGTCGGTGTCGTGTTCGAGCAGCATCACTGCACTGGGACCGTCGTTCGGCACCGATGGAACGACGATTGCCGGAACTCCGACCGGCCGCGCCGCGAGCACCGCCACAGCGCCCGCTGCCACCGCCGCTTCCGCGTGATCATGACCGTCGACACGCGCTCCGGGTAGGGCGAGAAAGAGCCCACCTGGAGCTACTTTGCGCGAATCGAATTCGACGGTTCCAGTCACCTGCGTCGACGAATCGTCGACGTCGTGCAGGGTTCCTCCGACGATCTCGGCGATCCGAGAGAGCGTCATCGGGATCATTGCTTGCCTCCATGTGCTGTGTTGATCGCGAATCGGCCGATCATTTCGCCCAACACCTCGCGGTCGTCGAACGGGTGTTTGACCCCGTCGATTTCTTGACCTACTTCGTGGCCTTTGCCTGCCACCAGGACGACATCTCCTGGCTGTGCCCACCGGACTGCTTGCTCGATCGCGGCGGCCCGGTCCCCCACTTCGCGAACCTCGCCGCGTTCGGATTCGAGCACGTCCATGGCGCCTTGCATCACCGAAGCGCGAATCTTCGCCGGATCCTCGGTGCGTGGGTTGTCGTCGGTGACGATCAGCAGGTCTGCGCCTCGCGCACCCGCTTCACCCATGAGTGCCCGTTTGCCGGCGTCGCGGTCACCGCCCGCACCGACCACCACGGCCACTCGGCCGGGAACCTGGTTGCGCAGCGTGGCGATCACGGCTTCGAGCGCTGCCGGCTTGTGGGCGTAGTCGACCACGGCGAGAAAGCTCTGCCCCCGGTCGATCCGCTGAACTCGCCCCGGGACGTCCACGGTCCCGAGCGCTCGAACAGCCGCGTCCGGGTCGAGTCCCGCAGCAAAACTGACGGTCAACGCCAGCGCAGCGTTGGCCACGTTGTATCGCCCGGGGAGACGAAGTGAGACTGGCCACGACTGTCCATCCGGCCCGACCAACTCGAAGGTCTGCGAGCCGTCCTCGGCAACCTCGACTGCGCCGACCGTCCACTCGGCCTCGGCCGTCGAGGTCGAGACCGTGGTCACCGCGTCGCTCTCGTCGGTCGCGGCCAACTCGGCCATCCGTCGACCCCACACGTCGTCGACGCAGACGACGGCATGCTCGGCTCGCACCGTCGACTCAGGATCGAACAACCGAGCCTTGGCCTGGAAGTACTCCTCGAAGTCCCGATGGAAATCCAGGTGGTCCTGCGAAAGATTGGTGAACGCGCCGATGTCGAAGCGGATGCCGTCGACGCGTCCGAGAGCAAGAGCGTGACTGGAGACCTCCATGACGACGGTATCGATCCCCTGCTCTGCCATCACGGCGAACAGAGCATGCAGTTGCGGAGCTTCCGGCGTGGTCAGAGCGCTGGGCACCCGGCGGCCGTCGATTCGAGTCTCGATGGTCCCGACCAGGCCGGGCTTGCGGCCGGCTCCGGCAATCGCAGCTTCGAGCAAGTACGACGTCGTGGTCTTGCCCGATGTACCGGTAATCCCGACGACCTGCATCTTCTCCGAGGGCCGGCCGTAGATTTCCGCGGAGATCTCACCGAGCACATCCCGCGGGTTCGGATGAACGAGAACTGGGACGGACCGGTCAGGCGCCTTGTCCGCGGCCTCGATCAGTTCGAGGCCGGCCTCGTCGGTCAAGATCGCGGTCGCACCGCGCCCCAGAGCGTCGACGGCGAACTGAGCGCCATGGGTCCGTGCACCGGGCAGAGCGGCGAAGAGGTCATCGGTCACGATTCCCTGCGCACGCAGGTCGACGCCCTTGACGACGACCTCCGAGGACTGTGATCCCGGTTGCCCCACCCATTCGAGGCGAGCCCCGGACAGTTCGGAGAGCGCCGTGATCGCGGTAGCAACCGGTTGTGTCGGACGCGTCCCGGGAGCGCCGTCCGAGTTCGACGATTGCAAACGATTCGGCACTGTCACTCGACTCCTGGCAATTGTCGTTGTTCTATCGCGGTCGTTGTCTATGGCGGTCGTTGTCTATGGCGGTCGCAACGCAAGCAAAGTTCGGCGCACTGCGATGAATGAGGTTACTGCGACGTTTGAGATTACCGTGTCCGGGATTCACCCGAAGACCGTGTCGAAACCGACACACCGCAATCAGTCCGCCTGCAACACCAACTTGCGACCGGGGTCCGGCGACATCGGGACACTGTCACGCTGGAGCATCCACGACGCGATGTTGTGGAACAACGGTGCCGCCGACTGACCGCCGCCGCCGTCCACGCCGCGAACCGGTGCGTCGAGCATGATTCCGATCACGAATCGAGGATTGTCCGCAGGCGCGATTCCCGCGAAGGTGATCCAGTAGTTGGAGTTGGAGTAGCACTTGCACGCGGGATCCACCTGCTGCGCGGTCCCGGTCTTTCCACTGACCTGGTATCCCTCGACGCCCGCGGCAACACCGGTTCCTCGTTGGTTGCCGGTGTCTTCCTGAGTGACCGACCGGAACATGTCCCGAACGGTCGCCGCTGTCTGGGCGCTGACCACCTCGACGCCCTCGGGCTGCGGCGTCTCGGTCCGCGTGCCGGAAGAATCGACAGTCGACTTCACGATCCGCGGAGGAATTCGCACGCCGTCGTTGGCAATGGCCTGGTACATCCCGGTCATCTGCAGGGTTGTCATCGAGAGACCCTGCCCGATCGGCAGGTTCGCGAAGGTTCCGCCCGACCACTGGTCGCGACTCGGAACGCTGCCCGCGCTCTCGCCGGGAAGTCCGACGTCGGTGCGTTGTCCGAGGCCGAACCTGTTCAGCATGTCTGCGTAGCGATCCTCGCCCACTCGCTGAGCGAGCATCAAGGTGCCGACGTTCGAGGACTTTCCGAACACACCGGTAGAGGTGTACGGGGCCACACCGTGATCCCACGCGTCCTTGACTGTGGCACCGGACATCGTGATGCTGCCCGGGACCTGCAGAACTTCGTCCGGAGTTGTCTTACCGTCCTCGATGGCCGCTGCTGCGGTGACGATCTTGTTCACCGATCCGGGCTCGAACGGCGTACTGACCGACGGATTGCCCATTTCGGCTGTCGGCGCGTTCTTGTCGATGCCGATTGCGGGGTTGAAGGTGCTGTCGTTGGACATGGCCAACACCTGTCCCGTCTTGGAGTCCATGACCACAACCGAAGCGTTCTTTGCGCCCGACTTGTCCTTGGCGATCTGGACCTGCTGCTGAACGTAGAACTGGAGGTCCGAATCGATGGTCAGCTCGACACCCGAACCGTTGACTGCCGGTTGCTTGTCACGCCAGCTACCGGGGATCACAGCGCCGTCGGAACCGCGGTCATACGTTTCGGATCCATCGGTTCCGGCGAGCGTGGAGTCCATCGAATCTTCGAGACCGAGCAAACCGTGCCCGTCCCAGCCGGTCGCGCCGACGAGATTCGCGGCCAGAGAGCCACCGGGGTACTCGCGGATGTCCTGACGCTCGAGGCCGACCTCCCGGAACTTGTCCGAGATCTCGGCAGCAACCGCCGGATCCACGCTGCGCGCGAGGTACGTGAAAGTCTCGTTGCTGTTCATCTTCTGAAGCAGATCTTTTTCCGGAACGGTATCGCCGAGCTTGGCGTGGATTCCGGCGGCGATCTCGGCGAGGCGATCGCTCACTTCCGGCGCCTGCTTGTCACCCTCGGCGCCCTGCTCGATGCTCTTGGCGCGCGCTTCCTCGAGTTCCTTGCGTACCCGCACCGGCTGGAAAGTCAGCGCCTTGGCTTCCATGGTGAAGGCGAGGGGGTTTCCGTTGCGATCGGTTATCGAGCCACGTACAGCCGGATCGACCTGGGTCGTGGTTCGTTGATTGGCAGATTCCGCAGCCAGACTCGGCGCGTCGATTCCCTGAATCCACAAGAGCTGCAATGCCGCAACGGCGAGCGCACCACACATGGTGATACGACCGACTCGCTGACGAAACGGAAATGAGGCGGTGGCCGAGCGGCGCGGACGCCGACCGGGGTTGTTACGGGAGTTCTGACTCACCGACGTTCCTCAGGCGGAGCAGGCACCGCCGTCGTGGTGGCGGGTGCTGTCGTCGTGGGGATCACAGGAACCAATTGTTCACTCTGCGCGAGGTTTCGCGTGTTATTCGGAACGCTCGGCGTGGCTCCGGGAGCAACCGGCGTTGTGGTGCGCGGGGGTGTCGCAGTCGGTGCGGGCACCGATGTGGGCGCATCGAGCGGAGGCATAGCTCCGGCAGTCGCGGGAGTCGGCGTTCCGACGACCTCGACCGAACCGTCCGGATGAACTACCAGTCGTGCAGGGTCCTTGGCGGGGACCATGCCGAGAGCGCTTGCCTGATTTGCCAACTCCGGAGCCGAGTTACGCGACTGGAAGTCACGTTCGAGCGCTGCTTTCTGCTCGACCAAAGACTGGTTGTATGCACGTGCATCACTGAGTTGGTACGAATCCTCGGCAGCGCGAGTGGTCAGCAGCAGAGTCACCGCGAGACCGATGGACAGAAGTCCGATGACGGAGGCGACGAACGGCACTCTCCCCTTGAGCATCGCCCGAGGAGAGATAGACGGGCCGGCAGCAGCGACAGTTCCGGTCCGGCCTGCCGCCCGTGCGGTGCGCTTGTCGTATGCACGTTGCGCTGCACCGGATTTGCCCTGACGACTCATGCCCGCCTCCTGGAAATGCGTTCTGCGGCACGCAAACGCACCGGAGCTGATCGTGGGTTCTCTTCGATTTCCTGCTCTGACGCACGTTCTGCGCCACGGGTGAGAATGCGGAACTCCGGTCCCATACCCGGCAACTCGACCGGTAGTCCTTCAGGACTGGTGGACTTCGAGCGGGGAACCAACTCCGCCTTCACAACTCGATCCTCGAGCGACTGGTAGGACATGAACACCACTCGCCCACCGACTGCCAGTGCGTCGAGCCCGGCAGGAACGGCTGCACGAAGCGAATCCAACTCGGCATTGACTTCGATCCGCAGCGCTTGGAAGGTGCGCTTGGCCGGGTGTCCCCCCGTACGCCGCGTGGCTGCCGGGATTGTTCGGTACAGCAATTCGACCAGAGCTGCACTGGTGGTGAAGGGTTCACGCTCACGCTGCCGAAGGATCTCGGACGCAATCTTTCCCGCGAACCGTTCTTCGCCGTACGTGCTCAGAATGCGAGCAAGGTCGCCGTGACTGTAGGTGTTCAGGACCTCTGCCGCGGTCAGCCCGACCGTCTGATCCATCCGCATGTCGAGAGGAGCGTCGATCGAGTACGCAAAACCTCGGTCGGCTTCGTCCAACTGCATCGACGACACACCCAGATCGAAAAGGATCGCGTGAACCGACTCCGTCGACGGCAGACCTGCCTGTTCGAGCGCGTCCTCGATCCCGTCATACGTGGTGTGCACGAACGTCGTTCGGTCCGCGAATGGCGCCAGACGCTCGGAAGCGATCCGGAGTGCGTTGGTGTCGCGATCGAGACCGATGAGGTGAAGGCCCGGGTACTTGCCCAGGAAGAATTCGGAGTGGCCACCGAGCCCCAACGTCGCATCGATCATGTATGCGCCCGCTCCACCGTCACCGACGGCGGTGATGGCAGGGCCGAGAAGATCGTCGGCGCGGTGCAGAAGTACAGGGACGTGCGCGAAGCCATCGGCATCCGAGGGTTCGTTCACCTCGTGATCCACCATGATTGCTCCGGCTCCTACTTTCATGATTTCCGATGACTTTTCGAAAAGGTGCTGACTTTCCGAGAAGGCGATGACTGTTCGAGAAGGCGAATGCTTCGAGGTCCCTGCCCGAAGGAGAACCTGGCGCTGGGGAAGTGCGTCAGGGTCTTTCCGGGCAGAGGCCTCGCGGCATTCGCCGGGGGCTCTTCGCCTAGACGATCTCGCTGAGAGATTCGCCTGTTGCCTGCGAATAGTCCTCTTCGTTGTCTCCGAGATACCTCTCCCAGGCTGCTAGATCCCAGATCTCGAGGTAATCGACGGAGCCGGTCACTACGCATTCCTTGGACAGGTTTGCGTAACGCCGATGATCAGCCGAGAGGGTGATTCGCCCCTGGGCATCGGCGTGCTGTTCATCTGTGCCGGCGGCCAGGGCACGGACATACGCCCGAGCTGCCGGATCATTGCGTGGAGCTGCCGCTGCCTTTCGAGCAAGCTTGACGAACTCGTCCCGGGGGTAGATGGCGAGGCTGTGATCCTGACTCTTGGTGATCATCAATCCTCCTGCCAGTTCGTCTCGGAACTTTGCCGGCAACGTGAGCCGACCTTTGTCGTCGAGCTTCGGCGTAAAGGTACCGAGGAACACTCGACACCTCCTGCGAGCTTGCGCTGAAACCCTCCCTATCGAGCGGATCGTGCTTCAGCTCTCCGCCCGAACCCACAGTACCCCACTTTCCCCCACAAACAAGGAGCACATGGTCCCTATTCAGCATCATTTGCTGATAAATAGCAGGTCAGCGCAGGTGGGGAGACGTGGGGGAAATTTGTAACCGTGTCCCGGCCCACACCGCCGTCAGATCGACCCTTTACGCCACGATCTGTTGCTCCCCCACACAAAATCGCAGTACAAGCGCGGTTTTCGAATAGACGTGAGCGGGACGAGGTCTGGTCGTGCGTTGCAGTTCGACCAGGGTGGAGGAAAGTGGAGGGCCGAGTGGAGCGAAGTGGAGGAAGCCCGCGGGCATGCCCTGAGGCAGCAGGAGTGGCGAGTGATTCGCTCGCACGTCACTGATTCACTCGATGGATTGCCGGCGCACACGTACAACACCCACAGCAACGGGGTGGGGGGGGGGGGGGGGGGGGGGGGGGGGGGGGGGGGGGGGGGGGGGGGGGGGGGGGGGGGGGGGGGACG
>NZ_JBXAFD010000009.1:0-114474 GCF_058792695.1 Rhodococcus sp. MT28 | reverse complement strand
CACACCCCCACACCCCCAACAACACCAGTGTGTGTGTGTCGACACTTTTGTTCCCCCCCCGCCACACGTGTGGTCGTCCGTGCCCTGAAGAGGGCGTCACGTCCGAACTGCATCACTCTCGAAGTACGCCCGAAGAAGGGCGGGAGAGCTAGTCCTGCTCGAACCTGCGTTTGAATCGATCTTCCATCCGCGACGAGAATCCGCCGCCGGACTTCCGGCCGCGTCCCCGCCCGGATCCGCCGGCACTACCCCTACCCGGCGGACCGGAGGGATGATTGCCACCTTCGGAAGCGGAGTCGGCGGCCGGCGCAGACTTACGTCCACCACCCCAGAGGAACAACACCCCTGCGCCGAACATGAACAAGAAACCGAACAGGCTGATGATCGGAAAACCGCCCGGCTTGAGCGGGAGTGCAACCCCCGCGATCAGCAGGACCAGACCCAGCACGAATAGAGCCGCTGCTTGGAACCGCCGTCTACTCGACGGCGCCCGCATACGGCCGCCCCTCACATTGGAGGCGAACTTGGGGTCTTCGGCATAGAGAGCGCTCTCGATCTGATCGAGCATGCGCTGCTCGTGCTCGGAGAGTGGCACGGTACCTCCCCCGGCACTGGAAGTTTGGCAACCACCCCACGGTGTGAGGCGGCGGGTAATCAAGTTGGACGATTACCTGTTTTCATAATACGAGCAGTTTAGGTCTCGGACCACCAACTCCGGGTACGAGTTCCGCCACAAGCGTACGTATTCGTGCCGAAGGGCCCCGATTCGGCTCCATTTGCCTGTGCGGACCAGGAAATTCCCCGGAAACAACTGCCGACACGGACCATTTGTTCACGACGCTCGCAAATGCTCGGACGCGTCCTGACCGATGAAATCTTCGACCGCCGTGAGAAAACGGCCGACCTCGGCGAAGAATGCGTCGGAATCGGAGTCCGTGATCACGATCGACACGCCGGTTTCCACGGCCGCACGCGTAGCGGACCACCCTGCGAAGAATTTCGACCACGCTCCGAACGCGGGCGCTGCGGCGTCCATCAGAACCCACGCGTTTCCACTTCGCTTGCGCTTCGAGCCGGCACCGGCAGGAGCTGCGGCCAACACTGCCCCGGCACCACGTAGGGCCGCCAGGTAGGCACACCGGAACCGGTCGGCAGGATCGCCCGCCCCAATCGCTTCCTCTAAAAGCGCATCCGCCTTCCGGAGCAGCCCCCACGCCACACCGGACTTTCCCACTCGAGCAGTGCGGTCGCTGGCGTCACTCGCGCCGAAGGACCGCCTCGCCGACATCGGCAATCGAGAAATTGCGGCATCCGACGGACTCGACAACTCGGCAGGAAGAGTTCGTTGGCACTTCACACGTTCAGGCTTCACACGCTCGGACATCGGGGCACCTCCTGCACCGTGAGGATCCAAGACCAGGTGGTCCGGAGATGCCCGCTTCCCTTCGGGCATCTCCGGATCACCCACATCGAACATCTGTTCGACCTATTCAATATAACTGCACCCACCGACACGCCGTCAAGAGAAGAGGTGAGACCGGTCGACCCGCAGATCGCCTGGACACCACATACGGTCGACCTCGATCGCGCAGAATTCGCGAGTCGACTCCACGAGGCACTGGCCGTGTACGTCACCGCGATGGACTATCCGCGAGGAACCGAGTTCCATCGCGCACCGATGTGGCAGGAGCACGCGAACCGGCCTGGCTGGAAGGCAGTCGGCGCTTTGGCGGTTCCTCAGCAACCGTCACACGAAAATCTGCCGCTGGTGGGGATCGCTTACGGGTATCGCGGGAGCCCGGACCAGTGGTGGCATCAACAGGTACTGCACGGGCTTCGGCGCTCGGGTCGTCCCCAGAGCGAGATCGACGCGATTCTGAGCGACTACTTCGAACTCACCGAACTCCACGTGCATCCGAACGGACAAGGTCACCGGTTGGGCGAATCGCTCTTGCGTCACCTCCTCGTCGATCGACCCGAACGCAGTGTTCTGTTGTCGACACCCGAGGTGTACGACGAGGACAACCGAGCCTGGCGGCTGTACCGTCGCCTCGGCTTTCGTGACGTGCTCCGCAGATTTCGTTTTGCCGGCGACAACCGGCCGTTCGCAGTCCTCGGCCGTGGACTCCCACTGTGAGCGCGCTTCTCGACGCCGTCGTCGTCGGCTCCGGACACAACGCGCTCGTATCGGCCGCCTACCTCGCACGCGAGGGTTGGTCGGTCGAGGTTCTGGAGAAGGACACGGTTCTCGGCGGCGCAGTCTCGACCGTCGAGCGATTTCCCGGATACAAGGTGGACCGGGGGTCGTCGGCACACCTCATGATCCGACACAGCGGCATCATCGAGGAACTCGGACTCGGCGCGCACGGACTGCGCTACATCGACTGTGACCCGTGGGCGTTCGCGCCGCCCGCCCCGGGCACCGACGGGCCGGGCATCGTGTTTCACCGCGACCTCGACGCAACCTGCTGGTCCATCGAACGAGCATGCGGGACAAAGGACGCCGACTCCTACCGGCGATTCGTCGCGGTCTGGTCGGAGCGCAGTCGACATGTCATGAAAGCGTTTTCCGCACCGCCCACCGGATCGAACCTGATCGGTGCGTTCGGAGGTCTCGCCACCGCACGCGGCAACAGCGAACTGTCTCGGCAGTTCCTCGCGCCTGGCGACGCACTGCTCGACGAGTATTTCGACAGTGAGGCACTCAAAGCAGCGCTTGCGTGGTTCGGCGCCCAGTCCGGGCCTGCGATGTCGGAACCGGGAACCGCTCCGATGGTCGGCTTCGCGGCCCTCATGCACATCTTGCCGCCAGGGCGAGCAGTCGGTGGAAGCGGCGCACTGAGTGCTGCGTTGGCCTCCCGGATGGCCGTCGACGGCGCCACGGTCGCGCTCGGTGACGGCGTGACGTCGATCCGCCGAAACTCGAGTCACTGGACCGCCACAACCAAGAGCGGTCGAGAAGTTCACGCTCGCAAGGTAATCGCCGGGTGCCACATCCTGACCACGCTCGACCTCCTGGGCCGAGGGGGCTTCGACCGAACCACGCTCGATCACTGGCGGCGGAAAATCAGGGTCGGCCCCGGCATCGGCGCGGTACTTCGACTGGCGACATCCGCGCTTCCGTCGTACCGCGGCGACGCCACGACACGGGAAAGTACCTCGGGATTGCAATTACTCGTCTCCGATCGCGCACACTTGCGCACTGCACACGGCGCAGCACTGGCGGGGGAACTTCCTCCTCGCCCTGCGGTTCTCGGAATGAGTTTCAGCGGAATCGATCCCACGATCGCCCCGGCCGGTCGGCATCAGGTGACACTGTGGTCGCAGTGGCAACCGTATCGCCTCAGCGGACATCGCGATTGGGCATCGGTCGCCGAGGCGGAGGCCGACCGGATCGTCGGCGAGATGGAGGCTTTCGCACCCGGGTTCGCCGATTCCGTCCTCGACCGGTTCATTCAGACCCCCCGGGACATCGAGTCGGAATTGGGGATGATCGGCGGAAATGTCATGCACGTCGAGATGTCACTCGATCAGATGATGTTGTGGCGACCGCTTCCGGAACTGTCCGGCCATCGCGTTCCGGGAGCAGACGGGTTGTATCTGACCGGAGCATCGACTCATCCCGGTGGCGGTGTGTCCGGAGCCAGTGGTCGCAGTGCGGCTCGAATCGCACTGTCGGACAGCCGCCGGGGCGCGACTCGTCGTTGGATGCGTCGTTCGAGCAGGTCGTGAAGGTCACCCGCCGAACTTCACCCGCCGACACGCCCCCGCCTCGATGACTGGCTACGCCACGGCTGGCACGATGACCACTGTGCAACAGTCCACCGATCCCGCCGCCAAGCCGACCAGTCGGAAACGTTTCCTGACGGTTGCCGCGCTCGCCCTCATGCTTGTTCCCTTGCTTGCCGGGTGCATCCGCGTGCAGGTGTCGATGGGAGTGTCCGCGAACGATCGTGTGACCGGACAGGTGGTAGCTGCCGCTATTCCGGCGAACGAGGCGGACAAGGGTCCGCAGCTGACCCCACCTTCGTCGCTGGAGGACAAGATACGGGTTCAGGAGTACAAGAAGGACGGGTACGTCGGCAGCCAGGCGTTCTTCAGCGACTTGTCCTTCGGTGACGTCGCCCAACTGGGCTCCATGTACGCCGAGGGGTCCGGGTCGTTCCAGATCACCCTCAAGCGATCCGGGGACACCGTCACGCTCGACGGCAAGGCAGACCTGAAGACGGTTCCAACTCAGGGCGCCGACGTCCAGGTCAGCATCGCCTTCCCGGCACGGGTCGGCACGACCAACGGAACACGAGACGGCGATTCCCGGGTGTCGTGGACCTTGCCCGCCGGCGAGGTGTCGACAATGCGCGCCGAGGTCAACTACGCGGACCCAAGCACCCGAAGCTTCGCCGGGTGGGCAGGAATCATGGCCGGGCTGGCGCTCGGTGTCGCGATTGTCGTCGGTGCGATGGCCTGGATGGCGCGCAATCGAGCACCGATCAAGCGCGCGCCCGCCGCGAAAGCACCGGTCATGAAGACGCCTGTCACGAAATCACCTGCCAGCAAGCAAGCTGACAACAGGAATCCGAAAAACACCACGAAGTAGCGCCTGGCGATTGCCCCACTCGATTGGTGTCGAGCGGGGCAACCGGGATCAGACGGCTTGCGCTGTCCCGACAGAGGTGTCGGGGGTGAGACCGAGTCGCTCGAGGACCTCACTGGTGGCGCGCGCAAAGTTCAAAGTGATGAAGTGCAGGCACGGAGCGCCTTCGGCGATCAACCGCTCACCCATCTCGGTGGCCAGATCGATGCCGAGTTCGCGGACCGCTGCACGGTTCTCGTCCGGACCGCTTCCGGCCGCGGCGTCGAATCGACGCTCGAGAGCGGGGGGCAACGACGAGCCCGAGAGCTCGAGCATGCGCCGCACCGAGCGCAGCGACGTCACCGGCATGATCTCCGGGATGATCGGCTTGGCGCCCTGTTCTGCGTCGTACGCACTCACCCGGTCACGAAGACGCAGGTAGTCCTCCACGTCGAAGAACATCTGCGTGATCGAGTACTCGGCGCCGGCACGCAACTTCGACACCAGGTACTTCGTGTCGTATGCCAAGTCCGGAGCGCGGTAGTGCCCCTCGGGGAACGACGCGACGCCGACGTGGAAGTCGCCCAGGTCACGGACCATCCGCACGAGTTCCTCGGCGTACTCGACGCCTTCGGGATGCTTCTTCCATTCGCCGAGCGGATCGCCGGGCGGATCGCCGCGCAATACGAGGATGTTGCTGATCCCACGATCGGCGTAGGCACCGACCATGGCGCGAAGCTCTTCGGTGCTGTGTGAGACAGCAGTCAGGTGAGCAACCGGCAGCAGGGTCGTCTCTTCGGCAAGTTCGCCGGTGACACGCACCGTACGATCGCGCGTCGAGCCACCTGCGCCGTAGGTCATCGAGACGAATGCCGGTCCGAGCCGCTCGAAGGTACGCACCGCACGCCACAGGCGCGCTTCGGCGTCCGCGTCACGCGGCGGCGAAAACTCGACCGAGAACGGAATACGGCTACCTGTCGAGGAAGCGATCCGATCGACGATCGACGGTGTTCGGGTGGCCCATCCCTCGCTGGAGCGGCCCCTGACTGGATCGAATGTCACCGGTCAAGCATATGTTTTCCAGCTGCAAACAAGCTCATCGCCCAGTACTGCGTATCCCGAATGTCAGGATCGCGCAGTTCACGGCCCGACCCGCCGTTGATTCCAACCCCCACTAAGCTGGGCTCCAAGCTCGCTTCCGTGTAACCCTCCGGCGCGAGAACATACCGATCTTGGAGGCCACCCTGTCCGCAGGAACCGCGCGCGTTGGACAGAGTTCGACCAACACCGCACCGCATCCGACCTCACTCGAACTGCCGGGTCTGTTCGAAGCAGCGCTCCGCGACTTCTTCGATTCACGCCGCGAACTCGTCTCGAACATCGGCGGTGGATACGAGGAGGCCGTCAGCACCCTCGAGGCCTTCGTCCTGCGCGGAGGAAAGCGCGTCCGACCGTCGTTCGCCTGGACGGGATGGCTCGGCGCCGGAGGCGACCCGAACGGTAAGAACGCAGACGCGGTGATTCGTGCGTGCGCCGCCCTCGAACTGGTGCAGGCCTGCGCGCTCGTCCACGACGACATCATCGACGCATCCACGACCAGGCGCGGCTTCCCGACCGTTCACGTCGAATTCGAGAACCAGCACCGAGACGAGGAGTGGAGCGGCGATTCCGCGCACTTCGGCGAGGCCGTCGCCATTCTTCTCGGCGACCTGGCCTTGGCCTGGGCGGACGACATGATCCGAGAATCCGGGATCAGCCCCGAGGCGGCCGCACGTGTCAGCCCGGTCTGGTCGGCAATGCGCACCGAGGTGCTCGGTGGCCAATTCCTCGACATCAGCAACGAAGCCCGAGGCGACGAGACCGTCGAGGCAGCCATGCGGGTCAACCGCTACAAGACCGCCGCGTACACGATCGAACGCCCACTGCACCTCGGCGCCGCGCTGTTCGGTGCGGACGCCGAGTTGGTCGATGCCTACCGGACCTTCGGCACGGACATCGGTATCGCCTTCCAACTTCGCGACGACCTGCTCGGTGTCTTCGGAGATCCGTCCGTCACGGGCAAACCGTCGGGCGACGATCTCATCGCCGGTAAGCGAACTGTCCTGTTCGCGATGGCGCTTGCCCGCGCCGACGCCGCAGATCCGGCGGCAGCAGAACTGCTCCGCAACGGAATCGGCACGCAGCTGACCGACACCGAGGTCGACACTCTGCGCCAGGTGATCACCGATCTGGGCGCCGTCACCGACGTCGAAACGCAGATCGACACCCTCGTCGAGGCAGCTGCGAACGCCCTCGACTCGAGCACGGCAACGGCAGAGTCCAAGGCTCGCCTGACCGACATGGCGATCGCGGCCACGAAGCGAAGCTACTGACCGTGGCACACGTGCACCGCACTCGAACCGTCAGCTCGCCGACCGATCGAGTCGTGATCGTCGGCGCGGGACTTGCCGGACTGTCTGCGGGGTTGTATCTGCGTGGCGCCGGCCGCGACGTTACGATTCTCGAGAGCAACAGCTCGGTCGGTGGGCGAGTCGGTGTCTACCAGGGCAATGACTACAGCATCGACAACGGCGCAACGGTGCTCACGATGCCCGAACTCGTCGAAGACGCCCTTGCGGCCGTCGGCGCCGACCCAGCCTCGACAAACCCCAAATTCGTTGTGCACAAGCTCGATCCGACGTACCACGCGCGATTCGCAGACGGCACCGCTCTCGATGTCCACGCCGACCCAGAAGACATGGCTGCCGAAGTCTCCCGTGTCTGCGGGCCGGAAGAAGCGCAGCGATACCGTGCGTTGCGGCAATGGCTGAACCGGATCTTCGACGCGGAATTCGACCGCTTCATGGACGCCGACTTCGATTCTCCCCTCGGACTGGTCAATTCGCGTGACGCAGTCAAAGATCTGAGCCGGCTCGTCGCACTGGGAGGATTCGGGAAACTGGGCGGGCAGGTGGATCGCAAGATCCGCGACCCTCGCCTCCGGCGGATCTTCACCTTCCAAGCGCTGTATGCGGGCGTTGCTCCGTCTCGGGCCCTCGCGGTGTACGGGGCGATCGCTCACATGGACACCTCACTCGGCGTCTACTTCCCCGAGGGCGGGATGCGCACGATCGCCGAGTCGATGGCCGACGCCTTCACCGAGGCCGGCGGAATTCTGCATCTCGGCCGCACTGTCGAACGCCTCGAGGTGAGCGATCGGCGCGTGCACACCGTTCACACACGCGACGGCGAGCGCTTCGACTGTGACGCCGCCGTCCTCACTCCCGACATGGCCGTCACGGACTCGCTGTTGCGCCCGCATACGCGATTGCGTCCGCGCCCGGTGCGTACATCGCCGTCCGCTGTCGTGATTCACGGCACTGTTTCCTCCGCGGTCGCCGACGAATGGCCCGCGCAGCGACACCACATGATCGACTTCGGCGAGGCGTGGAAGCGTACCTTCGCCGAGATCACGGCACGCCGCGGCCGCGGGCGACTGATGAGTGATCCGTCACTGCTCGTCACCCGACCGGCACAGACCGATCCGAGCCTGGCCTTCTCGCGAGACGGCCGAATCCGTGAACCGCTGTCAGTCCTCGCGCCGTGTCCGAATCTGGACAGTGCAAGTCTCGACTGGTCGACTCTCGGCCCGCCCTACGTGCGCGAAATCATCCTCACGCTGCAAGAACGTGGCTACACGGGACTGGTCGAAGGGTTCGAGATCGATCACGTCGACACCCCGCAGACCTGGCTTGAGAAGGGCATGGCCGCGGGTAGCCCGTTCGCAGCGGCACACACCTTCACCCAGACGGGGCCGTTCCGACGCAAGAACCTCGCCCGCGGCTTCGACAACGTCGTTCTCGCCGGATCGGGAACCGTTCCGGGGGTGGGAGTACCGACCGTTCTGCTGTCCGGACGGCTCGCCGCCGAACGTATTACCGGTACACGCGAGCGAGCCAGCGCGGTGGGCACTCGTGCGAGCAACTAAACTGGCCCCTCGTAACCGACCATTCATCCACGATTCACCGACTCGGGCGCTGCACGCGCCGATCGACACCGATCTCCTCGGGGGAGGAACCTGCACCGATGACGTCCTCTGCCGCAGCCACTGAAAGACCGTGGCACCTAAGGGCCGCCAATTTCCTTCGGACTCCCGAAGGTCACAGTGCACTGCTCGGTTTCTTCGGCGCAGTCATGATCACTTTCGGCGGATTCGGTGCCGGTAGCGTCCGGCGCCAAGATCCGCTGCTCGAGTCGATGCATCTGTCCTGGCTCCGTTTCGGCCACGGATCGATTCTGTCGGCGGCCATCGTCTGGATCGGTGTCCTGTGCATGATCGCCGCCTGGGTTCGACTGGGCCGCTCGACTCTGCGCGGTGACGTCTCGTTGCGCGGCCTGCGCTACGTCGTCCCGGTCTGGACGTTTCCGCTGCTGTTCGCGGTGCCCATGTTCAGCCGTGACGCCTACTCCTACCTGGCGCAAGGCGCGTTGTTGCGCAACGGCTTCGACCCGTATGCCGTCGGCCCCGTCGTCAATCCGGGAATCCTGCTCGACAACGTCTCCAACGTGTGGACGACGACAACTACCCCGTACGGTCCGGTTCACCTTCTCCTTGCCGACGCCATCGTTCGGCTGACCGGCGAGAACGTCATCGCCGGCACGATGCTGTTGCGGATCACGATGCTGCCCGGACTCGCCCTGATGATGTGGGCCGTTCCCCATCTCGCGACGAAGCTCGGCGGAAACACCTCGATCGCCCTGTGGCTCGCAGTACTCAATCCCCTCGTCCTGATCCACCTGATCGGCGGCGTTCACAACGAGATGCTCATGGTCGGCCTCATGGCCGCAGGCATTGCGCTCGCTCTCGAACGCAAGCACCTCTTCGGGATCGGGCTGATCGCGCTCGCCGTCGCGATCAAGGCAACCGCAGGCGTCGCACTTCCCTTCATAGTCTGGATCTGGATGATCCACGAGCGGGAGGACGCCGCAGCGGCCGGGCGAGAACCGGCGTCACCGATCCGATCGTTCGTCAAGACAGCCGGCGCAGGTTTCGCGGTGTTCGTGGCGGTACTCGGATCCACCTCACTGATCGCCGGAGTCGGCCTCGGCTGGACGACGGCACTCTCCGGTTCGGCAAAGATCATCAACTGGCTCTCGCTGCCCACGATCGTGGCGCACATCGGAACCATGGCAACCTCCTGGTTCGCCGGCGACCATTTCAACGACATCCTCGAAGTCTCCCGGACCATCTCGGCGGTTGTGTTGATCGCGATCATCGCCGTCGTGTGGTGGCGCTACCGCAAGACCGAACGCGACGCCGTCATGGGCATCGTGATCGTGATGGTCGCCATCGTCGTTCTGTCCCCCGCAGCACTCCCCTGGTACTACTCCTGGCCGCTGGCAGTAGCGGCCGGTTTCGCAATGTCGCCGACGACTCTCGCCGTACTGACCGGGCTGTCCACCTGGCTGATGCTGGTGTTCCAGCCAGACGGATCGATCGGCCTGTACACCTTCCCGCACGTGGCTCTGGCCATCGTCGCTGCCGTGATCGCGGCGATGTCCTTGCAGACGGAAGACCCACTGCGACTTCGTGGACGCAAACACGAGAAACCGATCGAAATGACGTCAGCCGCCTCGGCGCCCTCGACGTCAGGATCTGCGTGATCCGCGTGTCATGAACGCACTGCCTGCGTCCTATGAATTCTGCGAGGACGTGACGAGGGAACACGGCCGAACGTACTTTCTGGCCACCCGGTTGTTGCCCGTACCTCGACGCCGCGCAGTTCATGCGCTCTACGCATTTGCTCGCGTCGTCGACGACATCGTGGACGAACCCTCGGGTCCGCATGAACGAGGCACGGTGCTCGCCGACGTCGAACGTGCAGCCGTCAACGCACTCGACAACCCCACTGCGACAGGTGGCTTCCCGTCGACGGTTCCCCTCGACCTGACACGCGTACTCCCGGCCTTCGCGGATGCTGTGAAGACGTTCGACATCCCGCGCGCATATTTCGACGCCTTCTTCGAGTCCATGCGGATGGACGCCCCCGACACGGCGAAGTTTCGACCCGTTTACAACACGATGGACGAACTCAGCGAGTACATGTACGGCTCTGCCGTCGTCATCGGTTTGCAGATGCTCCCGATTCTCGGAGTGAGCGTTCCGCAGCAGGAAGCGGTAGTGCCCGCGTCGAATCTCGGTGAGGCGTTTCAGCTGACCAACTTTATCCGCGACGTCGGTGAAGACCTCGACCGGGGACGTCTGTATCTACCGGCGGGCGAGTTCGCCGCATTCGGGGTCGACATCGAGATGCTCGAGCACGGGCGCAGAACCGGAACGGTGGACGTTCGGGTCAAGCGCGCGCTGGCACACTTCATTGCCGTGACGCGGGGGCGGTATCGGTCTGCCGAATCTGGCATCCCGATGCTCGATCGGCGGGTCCAGCCGTCGATCCGCACGGCTTTCGTGTTGTACGGAGCAATTCTCGACCAGGTCGAGCGCGCCGACTTCCGGATACTGCATCGACGTGTGTCCGTTCCCGGACGCACGCGACTTCGAGTCGCTGCGCCGGGTCTGGTCCGGTCGGCAACCTACGCGGCGAAAAACCGCATGCGGTGAGTTGTCAGAAGGCCGGCAGCTCAGAAAGCCATGGCCTGTGCGCGGCGGATGACCTCACGCGCGAGATCACCATGCAGTGCGTCCACCGGGCGCCCCGGCAGGGAATCGTCGGCCAGGAACAACCAGCGGAGGATTTCGACATCGGTGTAGCCGCCGTCGTGCAGCACCGCCAGCAGACCGGGCAGCCACTTGACGATCTGGCCGTCCTCGCCGAAGAACACTTCGGGGACACCGAGAACGCCATGCCGCTTGACTGCGATGATCTTGTGATCGCGAAGCAACTGGTGAACCTTGCTCACCGGCAACCCGACGTTCTTCGCCACATCCACCAGCTGGAACAGGGAAACCGAAGAATCCAGGACATCATCACAATAAGGAATCGCGCTCACCGCGAGAAGTTTATCCGGTCCGGCGAGCCCGCTGTGTACCGCCCGGTGCAGTGCTCGAAACTGCCGCTCCGCTCAGGTCACAGCGCTCTGTGACGTTCTCGAGACTTCCGCGTCGGTATCGCTGGCTACGATGGACGGGATGCGGCGTATCAGTAACCGGGATTTCGCGGTGGATGTAAATGGGTGCCCTCACTGCGGGAGCCAGTACGCGGTAAACAACCACCCACATGCCGACAGCTACCACCTAGACCGCAAGCAGACAGATCGCAAGCACGGAGGAACAGTCATTACGGAGGTCGAGGGTTGATCGGCGAAATGCTCGAGCGCCGCTATCGAGTGGACGCACCGATCGCGCGCGGCGGTATGTCGACCGTGTATCGAGGCCTCGATACACGGTTGGATCGACCTGTCGCGATCAAGGTGATGGACCCGCAATTCGCCGGCGATCCAGCGTTCCTGACTCGTTTCGAGTTCGAGGCCCGGGCCGTGGCCCGACTCAAGCATCCGGCCCTTGTGGCCGTCTACGACCAAGGCAGCGATCGCAATCACGTGTTCCTCGTGATGGAACTCGTCGACGGTGGAACCTTGCGTGAACTCCTTCGTGAGCGCGGACCGATGCCGCCACACGCAGTCGCTGCAGTCGTGGCACCTGTCCTGGACGCGTTGGCGGTGGCGCATCGAGCGGGACTGGTGCACCGTGACGTCAAACCCGAGAACATCTTGATCTCGGACACCGGCGAAGTGAAGATCGCCGACTTCGGATTGGTGCGTGCAGCTGCGGCAGCAACCACCACCTCCAACAGCGTGATCCTCGGCACCGCGGCCTATCTGTCGCCGGAACAGGTGACGTCAGGAATTGCCGACACTCGAAGCGACGTCTATTCCACCGGCGTGTTGATGTTCGAACTTCTCACCGGTACAACACCGTTCACCGGCGATACGTCACTCTCCATCGCCTACCAACGCATCCACGACGATGTCCCGCGCCCAGGTTCACGTATCCCCGGTGTACCGGCGCAGTTCGATCGTCTGGTTGCCGAAGCCACTCACCGCGAGCCCGCACATCGTTTCGCCGACGCCGGTGAGATGGCAGCTGCACTTCGCAGTGTGAGCGAGCAACTGGAACTTCCGTCATACCGCGTTCCCGCTCCGCGTCGAAGCGCCCAGCACCAGAGCGCGCAAGTTGCCCCGGCCCGGCCACAACCGGCGCCTGCGCCTCCCACGGAGGTACACCCGAACTCTGCTGCGCGCCCGAACCCTGCTGCCACGACGGTATTGGCGTCCGGCGTGGCCCCGGCTGTGGCAGCCACCACGGCGCTCGGCACGGGCTCTCCTCCCCCTGGCGGTATCCAGCACACTCGCGCGGTCACCGCACAAACTGCTCGTCCGGCGACGGTCGACGGCGACTCGGATTTCGACGACGGTTCCGATTTCGGCGACGACCACCCGGGGCACGACGATCCGCATGCTCATTTTGTCGAGGCACGACGCAAATCGCGACGAGCCACCCTGATCTGGCTGCTCGTCATCGCGGTCCTCGCGCTCGCGTTGGGCTTCGGCGGATGGTGGATGGGATCGGGCCGCTATACAGCCGTTCCCTCGATCGACGGGCTGACAAAGGACACTGCGGTCACCGCTCTGCAGGACGCCGGGCTCTCCCCCGACGTCCAGGGTCAGTACTCCGACGCCCAACCCATCGACACGGTGATCGGGACAGACCCGGCCTCCGGCTCCAGGGTTACCAAAGGCTCGACCGTCGCGCTGCTGACTTCGCTCGGGCGTCCGACTGTCCCGCCCATTCCGGCCGGCGGCGACGTCTCGGCCCTGGGCGCACAACTCGCCGATCGCACTCTCGTCGCGGTCGACGGCGGGGACACATTCAGCTCCAAGATCCCGATCGGCGGCGTGGCCGCGCTCGACCCGGCACCGGGAACCGAAGTTGCCGTGGGCTCCTCGGTCAAGGTCATCACATCCAAAGGGTCACCGCCCGTGGACATTCCCGATGTGAAGGGCATGTCCGAGAACGCTGCGCGCGCCGCCCTCGACAAGGTAGGTATCTCCGTCAGCACCACCAGAACAACGTTCGACGACGCCGTCGAGGGCGGTAGCGTGATCGGCACCGATCCCGCAGTCGGGTCCTCCGTCAACGCCGGCACCTCCGTGGTTCTCCTCATCTCCGACTCCGTCAAGGTTCCCTCGCTGATCGGCCGCTCCGTCTCCTCAGCACGCGAAGAACTCGGCCGCCTCGGCCTCGAGATCACCGTGCGTCAGCTCACCCAGAACGACAGCTCGGTCATCATCAGCCAGAGCGTCAAGAACGATCTCGTTGCCAAGGGCACCGACATCAGCGTCGTCGCAATTCCCTGACAGTCCGCTTCGGCCTAATCTGAATTCATGGCCACGTGGGAACCCGAGAGCATTGGGATACTCGACTTGCCGTCGGGGAGATCGATTCGGGGTCGAGGACTCCGCAATCCACTTCCTTCCGGACCTCTCCCCACCTTCGGCGTCTATCTGACCGGTAAAGAACCTCCCGACACCGAGTGGGAGTCGGAGTGGGTCCGCTGGCGAGATTTCTGGTTGCCGAGCGATCCCGATGCGCTGCGCAGGGCCTTGCACGAAGTGTGGGTGCGCTCGGAAACCGAAAGAGTCGAGATCGCTTGTGGTGGTGGATACGGCCGCACCGGAACAGCGTTGGCCGCTCTTGCCGTCATGGACGGAGTGCCCAGTAAGGACGCCACCGCGTACGTTCGCGCACGTTACTCACCTCGCGCCGTCGAAATGCCCTGGCAGCGCCGATTCGTCACACGATTCACGCAATAGCGAACGCCCCCACCTGCGCGAGCGGGTGAGGGCGTTTGCCGAAAATCAATGCCGGCGCGAATCAGCTTCGGCGAAGCAGGGTTTCAGCCTCGCAGCATCTCGGCCACGAGGAACGCGAGCTCCAACGACTGTTGGGTGTTCAATCGGGGGTCGCACGCCGTCTCGTAGCGACCGCCGAGATCGAGGTCGGAGATGTCCTGCGCGCCGCCGAGGCACTCGGTGACGTTCTCACCGGTCAGCTCGACGTGGATGCCACCCGGATGCGTGCCGAGACCGTTGTGGACCTCGAAGAATCCCTGAACCTCGTCGACGATGCGGTCGAAGTGGCGCGTCTTGTACCCGGTGGAGGCTTCGTGGGTGTTGCCGTGCATCGGATCGCACTGCCAGATGACCTGGTGACCGGTGGCTTGGACCTTCTCGATGATCGCCGGCAGCAGGTCGCGGACCTTGCCGTTGCCCATGCGCGAGATCAGAGTCAGACGACCCGGCTTGTTGGTGGGGTCGAGACGCTCGACGTATTCCACCGCCATTTCCGGCGTCGTGCTCGGGCCGATCTTGAGGCCGATCGGGTTGGACACCAACTCGGCGAAGGCGATGTGCGCGCCGTCGAGCTGACGAGTGCGGTCACCGATCCAGAGGAAGTGAGCCGACAGGTCGTAGAGCTTGGGGTGATCGCTGTCGTTGTCGAGACGCAGCATCGCGCGCTCGTAGTCGAGAACCAGGGCCTCGTGGCTGGCAAAGATCTGTGCCTGGTGCAGGCTCGGATCGGTGACGCCACACGCGTTCATGAACTGCAGGCCGCGGTCGATCTCGGCTGCCAGTTGCTCGTAGCGTGCGCCCGCGGGAGACGCTGCGACGAATTCGCGGTTCCAATCGTGCACCTTGTGCAGGTCGGCCATGCCGGCGCCGGTGAGTGCGCGAACCAGGTTCATCGCGGCGCTGGCGTTGGCGTATGCACGCACCAGTCGCGAAGGATCGTGGGCGCGGACTGCCTCGTCGGCGACGAGCGAGTTGATCATGTCGCCGCGGTAGGACTTCAGACCCAACGAGTCGATGTCGGCAGAGCGCGGTTTGGCGTACTGGCCGGCGATGCGAGCGACCTTGACGACCGGCATCGAGGAACCGTAGGTGAGCACGACGGCCATCTGCAGCAACGTGCGGATGTTTCCCTTGATGTGCGGCTCGGTGTTGTCCGCGAAGGTCTCGGCGCAGTCACCGCCCTGGAGCAGAAATGCCTCACCACGCGCGACCTGCGCGAGACGCTCTTGCAGCGCCTCGACTTCGCTGGCCACCGTGATGGGAGGCACGCTCTCGAGCACAGTCCGCATGGCGGCCGCCTGGTCAGCGGGCCACGAGGGCTGCTGAGCAGCGGGCTTCGCGAGCGCCTCGTCGAGCTGCTTACGCAGTCCGGCAGGCAGCGGCGGGAGTTCGGGCAAGCGGTCGATCGGCACGTCGACAGTCCAGTTCACCTCTACAGGATATTCGCTCGCTCGTCGGCGCGTCACACAGGCTCTCGATCGCAGCCCAATCGGAACACTTCCCGCGCACCGAAACCTGGGTCAGCGAAGTGACCGTGCAGCCGAAATGGCGTCGAACTTCACGAGGTTGTGCCTGGCGTCGGCAAGTGCGTCGTGTGCGTCGGCGGGCGCCGACGGGAGGGCAGGACTGCCGTTGTCTTCCCAGAACTGTCGGAGTTCGCGGGTGTACCGCGGCATCGACTGCGGTAGTTCCGTCATGTCGCCCCACAACTGGCACAGCGCGACGTGGTCGTAGGCGGCGACCCACGCCCAGAGCTCCGGAACCACCATCGGCCGCGGAACGAAGAATTTCAGAAGATCGTCGCGGATCTTCTCGCGTGATTTCCACAGCGGCGACGAAGGCTGCGGCAACTTCGGCAGCACGTTCTTGCGCACCCAACTACCGGCACGGGCGGGATCGAACTCCGTCGAAACCGCGTAGTACTCTCGGCCGTCCTCACAGACAACGCCGATGGACACGAGATCGATGGTTCGACCGTCTTCGATGAATTCACAGTCGTAGAAGTAGCGCACGTCCGAAAACTATGCCGCACGCGCAGGCTCTGGAGCCAATGCGCGTGCGGCCGGTGTGGGAAATCTCTAGCTGGCTTGTGCGTCCGGGAGCGAATCCTTGTCGGACTTCGCGGATTCCTTCGACTCGGCCGAGGCCACGAGATCGACAACCGACTCGCCGCCTTCCGCCGGAACGTCGACGGCAGCTTCGGGTTTCGTGGGCGCCTGGTTCTTGAGGCTTGCCGCGTAGATGTCCACGTACTCCTGGCCGGAGAGTTTCATCAACTTGTACATCACCTCGTCGGTCACAGCGCGCTCGACGAAGCGGTTTCCGCCCATGCCTTCGAAGCGGGAGAAATCGATGGGTTCGCCGACGATCACGGTGACCTTGGCGGGACGCCACATCCGTGAGCCGATCGGATTCATCTTGTCGGTGCCGACCATCGCTACCGGGATCACCTTGACGCCCGATTCAAGTGCGAGGCGCGCCATTCCGGTCTTGCCCTTGTAGAGGCGACCGTCAGGCGAGCGCGTCCCCTCGGGGTAGATACCCAGCAGGCTGCCCGAACCGAGGACCTTGAGACCGGCGTTGAGTGCATCCTGCGCCGCGTCTGCACCGGTTCGGTCGATAGGGACCTGACCGACCGCCGTGAAGAACCACTTCTGGAAAGCGCCCTTCAGACCGGAACCGGTGAAGTACTCACTCTTGGCAAGGAACGTGATGCGGCGGTTGACGCGAAGCGGAAGGTAGAACGAGTCCAGAACCGCCTGGTGATTGCTGGCCAGAATGGCCGCCCCGTCAGTCGGAATGTTCTCGTGACCCTTGACCGTCGGACGCCCGAGCAGCCAGAGAATCGGCCCCAGCAACACATACTTGAAGAGCCAATACCACACGGCGTCCCTCCCATTCACAGCTGAATTTCGCTGAGTACGACCTTACTGCCGACCGGTAACCCCCGCTACACACGCCCCTGCAGGATCGACCCGATCACAGTCCGGCAGACGTGGTTCCAGCGCCGTCGACCCCACCGAGATCCTGAGGCACTACCGATCGGGCCAAAGCGGCGGCGCCGACCATGCCCGCAGCTTCGCCCAGCTGAGCGGAACGGATGCGGGCCAGTGGGCGGTGCTTCGCCCCGGTCAACAATGTCGCGTATTGCTCGCGGGCGTCGTCGAGAAACAGTGGGGCAGAACTCGCGACGCCGCCGGCGATCACGACCAGATCGGGATCGTAGACGTCACCGACCATGGCCAGACCCACGGCCAGCCAACGGGTGAACTCGGCGATCGTTGCCAGCGCGAGTGGGTCACCGTCCTGCGCGGCGTTGGCGATCCGGCGACCGGTGAGCGAACCAGGATCCACCGCTACCTCACGCGCCAGGACCGTCGACGCGGCCGGGTCGGCGGCAAGCAGTTCGATTGCCGTGTCGACGAGCGCCGTTCCGCTGCAATAGCGCTCCCAACACCCACGTTTGCCACACGCGCACTGACGCCCGCCCGGAACGACCTGGATGTGGCCCAGTTCGGGAGCGACGCCGTGACTCCCCCGGTACAGCTCACCGTTGATCAGCAGCGCTCCACCGATTCCGGTCCCGATCGCCACCATCACGACATTGCGGCCACCTGCGGCCGCGCCGAATCGGTGCTCCGCGAACGCCGCTGCATTGGCGTCGTGTTCGAGAACGACCGGCAAGCCGAGCCGCTTGCTCAAGTCACTTCCGACCGGCGCGTCCACCCATGGCAAGTGCGGAGCGAACCGAACCGAGCTTCGATCGGAGGTGATGAAGCCGGCGACCGCCAACCCCACGGCCGATACCTCGTGCCTGGTGACCAATTCGCGCACGACGCGATCGAGACCGTCTTCGAGTGCCCTGGCCGACTGCGGGGTCGGGGCTTGAATCATCTCGAGCACTTGTCCGTCGACGTCCACGATGGAGGCCCTGATACTCGTCCCGCCGACGTCGATGCCGACCGTCAAGATGTCGTCCATGGTGGAGTCGGAGACCGCTTTCAAGCGGCGCGCGCTCATCGCGACGATTCCCGCGCGAGCGGCGTCCGCTGGAGTGCGCACCCTGAATCGGTGCCTCGTGCGTCGGTGACCATTGTGTCGATTGTGCTCATCTCGGGCCGTTCGCTCTACCCGGGGTACTGAGTCAGTCCTTGACCGTCACGTTGATCGGGACAAATGCCGCCGTGCGAGTTCGCTCCGCACCTGGCGTCGTCGGACCGCCTTCGGGTCCACGATCGGGGCCTGACGGCCCCCCGAGAAACTCGTCGAGAATCTCACGAAGCAACGCAAGGAATGCTGCTGCTTGACCCGCGAGGAATGCCAACAGTTCGTGGTGCTCACCGCGAACCAGTGCGGCGAGGGCGCACACCGGGCACCAGCTGCAGCCGGTGAACACCGGCTGCGTGTCCGTGGACGCCGAGTCACTCGCAACGTCTGCCGTCGCTGCTGCGGCCTTCTGCAGCACCGGTTCCAGGCGCGTCAGAACGGTTTCCGCCAGCGCGCGAAACTCCGCGACGAGGCGCTCGTGCTCTTCGCTCATACCGGCCACACCGCGGGATCCGGGCTGAACCGGATGATCAGGTAACTGCCGTCCAACTCCGCCCCGTTCACGACACAACGACGCAGCACCGACGCCAAACGAACTCTGCGTCGTACGCCGTCTGCTCCCACCAGCACATCGTCCTCCACCCGGCCCAACGACAACGACGACGGATCCACGAGCGGAAGGTACATCCGCATCACGTACACCGAATCGACTCCGGTCCCGGACTCCAACGACACCACGATGTTGTCCGCGGTACCGACGGTGCCCGAATCCGTGCCCGCTCCACCCTCGAACGTGGCCGCGATCTCGCCCAGAGCGGCCAACCCTACCGGTTCGGCGCAAGCGCGTTCGACCGTTGTGACGGACATTCCATCGGTTGATCCACGCAGTTCGTCCACGACGAGTGCCTGAGCCGCCCGGATCGACGCGAGCCACTGCGCCGCCGGTGAATCGTCGACACCCTTCCCGGCGGACGAGTTGAACTGCGGGACAAGGTTGTTGACCACAATCCCGTCAACTCGCAACCCGGCCAGAGCCAGCCCGGACAACGTCCGACGAGTCGCCGCGACCGACACGCCGTCGGCCGACGTCACCACACGCACGCCGGTGTTCTCCCGATCCGAGAGGTGAACCGCGATCCGATCCACCGACGCGAGCACGCGTTCGACGACGGACACGAGCAGGAGCAGCCGCATGTCCGTACCTGTCACAGCGACCATCCGCCTGTGCCGCGGCCACAATCGCTCGAGATACTCCGACACCATCGACGGCGAGCCGAGTATCCGCAGCGCTTCGGCTGCGGCCGGACAGTCCACGATCACGACGTCGTAGTCGCCGCTGTCCGAGAGGTCGACGATCTCGGCGAGCCCGAGCATGTCTTGGATGCCCAGGGATCCCGTCAACTCTTCCGGTTCCAAGCCCTCGAACGACGAACCGTGTTCGTGATCTCCCGCTCCGAAAGTTCCTGCAGCGTCGATCAACCCCGACAATCCTCGGAACTTGTCCTCGAGGAGCGCTGACGTGTCGAGTTGCCGGACGTCGAGACGCTCGGTGAGAGATGTGGTCGTTCGCGGATTCGGCACGCCCAGGACGTCTGCAAGAGAACCTGCCTGATCGATCGACACGAGCAGCACTCTCGCCCCATCGGTCGCAGCCGACACAGCAGTCGCTGCGGCAAGCGTCGTCGTGCCTACTCCGCCTTTACCGACGAACAGTTGGACGCGCGATCGTTGCTCCGGCACTCAGCCCTCGACTCGCTTCTTCAGTTCCTTCAGAGCTGTGTCGGTGATGATCTTCTCGGCCTTGCGCTTGAACAGTCCGATCATCGGAATCGTCAGGTCGACCGTCAACTCGTAGGTGACCGACGTGGTGCCGTTCGGGCCGGGCTCGAGTGTGTACGAACCGAATTGGGACTTCTGAATCTCGCCCGAGATCAGCTCCCAACTCACCGCCATACCGTCCGGTGCCCACGAATACTGCAGTTCGTAGGTGTCCTTCACCATCCCCGCGTCGAGGACGAAACGTACTCGGTCCGCGCGGCCGCCCTGTCCCGGCGCCGTCACCTCGACGGACTTCGCCGCGGCCACCCACTCGGGGTACCGCTCGAAATCGGCGATGACGTCCATCACGGCGTCGGCAGGAGCGTCGATGCTGATCAACCCCTTGGTCTTCTCGGCCATACGACTGCGCTACCTTCCTTCGTCAAAAGTCCAGAACCTGCACAACGTGCAGTGCTTCGATTATCAGTCCGGTGCTACTCCGGCGGCACGTCCCGCTTCGAGTTCGCGTTTGAGCTGGAACGACATGACCTTGCCATCGACCCGACGCTTGCGGTTCATCCCGGCGAGGTCGAGGGTCGCCAGATCGGACGGCGATACGCCGACCGGCTCACAGTGCAGGAAGTAGTGCGCGATCGTCCCGTCCATGGCCGGTTCGAGCCACACCTCCATGGTGCCGACCAGCTGACCGGACACTCCCCAACGGAATCCTGCGGGACCGCGATCTTCCCGGACTTCGAGCTCGAGATCACTGAACCAGCGACGCCACTGCGCGCGCGAGGACAACAGTTCGGCGACCCGCTCGGGCGGGGCGGCGATGAAAGTCTGGTCTGCGACCTGAATGCTGCTCACCGAAGTAGCTTCACATATCGCGTCCGCGAAGCGTCGAGGGGTGTCGCAACACTACATACCGGACAGACTGTAAGCCTGGCCACAACTGCGTCGGACATGCGACTACAGTAGGAGACGAAAACCCTACTCGTCAGTATTTCGCAGTGTCGGAGGTATTTCGTGCCTGAGTTCAGCGCACCCCAGACGTTCACCATTCCCGAGGATGCCTCCGCGGTCGACTCGGTCTTCGCCTTCGCGAAGACGAAGCCGGCGGCGGTTGTCTACAAGCGCAAAGTCGGAAATGCATGGGTCGATGTCACTGCAGGCGATTTCGCCGCTCAGGTGACTGCCGTCGCCAAGGGCCTCATCGCGATCGGCGTCAAGCAGGGCGACCGCGTCGGCCTCATGTCGGCGACGCGTTTCGAATGGCCGCTCGTCGACTACGCCATCTGGGCAGCCGGTGGCGTGACGGTTCCGATCTACGAAACCTCCGCAGCCGAGCAGGTTCGTTGGATTCTCGAGGACTCCGAAGCAATCGACCTCATCGTCGAGAACGACACTCACGCCGCGACCGTGAAGGACGTCGCTGCAGCCGCACCCGCGCTGCGCACGGTCTACCAGATCGATGCCGCGGCGGGCGGTAAGGGTGTCGTCGAGGAATTGACCGCACTGGGCGCCGACATCTCCGACGAGGACGTCCACGCCCGCGTCGCGGCACTGAAGGCATCCGATCCCGCGACCCTGATCTACACGTCGGGCACCACGGGCCGACCCAAGGGCTGCCAGCTGACGCACTCCAACCTGATTGCCGAGTCGAAGGGCATCCTCGACTCCAACCTCGGCACGCTGCTCAAGACTCCTGGCGTCCGCACGCTGATGTTCTTGCCGCTCGCGCACGTTCTCGCTCGCGCAGTCAGCATCGCGTCGTTCGACGCCGGTGCAGCGCTGGGGCACACGAGTGACATCCCGAACCTCGTTCCGACGTTCGGCGAGTTCAAGCCCGACTTCATCCTCTCGGTGCCGCGCGTGTTCGAGAAGGTCTACAACAGCGCACGCGCCAAGGCGCACGGCGACGGCAAGGGAAAGATCTTCGACGCGGCCGCAGACACCGCCGTCGCGTGGAGCGAGGCGCAGGACAAGGGCGGCGCCGGCATCGTTCTCAAGGCCAAGCACGCTCTCTTCGACAAGCTCGTGTACTCGAAGCTGCGCGCAGCGCTCGGCGGGCAGTGCCAGCTGGCCATTTCCGGTGGTGCACCTCTGGGCGCTCGACTCGGCCACTTCTTCCGCGGTATCGGCGTCACGATTTACGAGGGCTACGGACTGACCGAAACCACCGCGGCCTTCGCCGTCAACACCATCGGCGCACAGAAGGTCGGTTCTGTCGGAAAGCCGTTGGCCGGCAACTCCGTTCGTATCGCAGAAGACGGCGAAATCCTCCTCTCGGGACCGGTGGTCTTCACCGGCTACTGGCGCAACGAGAAGGCCACCGCCGAGTCGATCGAGAACGGCTGGTTCCACACCGGCGACCTCGGCACCGTCGACAAGGACGGCTACATCACCATCACCGGCCGCAAGAAGGAAATCATCGTCACGGCAGGCGGCAAGAACGTCTCCCCCGCTCAGCTCGAAGATTCCCTTCGCGCGCACCCGCTGATCAGCCAGGCCATCGTGGTCGGCGACCAGAAGCCTTTCATCGGCGCCCTCATCACCATCGACGCAGAAGCTCTTCCCGCCTGGAACGAGCGCAACAACAAGGCCGCAGGAACCACAGCGGCCGACCTGGTTTCGGACGGCGAACTGGTCGGCGAAATCCAGGACGCCATCGACGAGGCCAACAAGCTCGTCTCACACGCCGAGGCGATCAAGAAGTTCCGCATTCTTCCGGTCGACTTCTCCGAGGACACAGGCGAACTCACGCCCACGATGAAGCTCAAGCGCAACGTCGTGCACGAGAGCTTTGCCGCCGACATCGAAAAGATCTACGCCAAGTAGTCTTTCGCCGATCAGTCCTCTGCCGACACGAACGTGCCGACACGAACGGCCCGCACCGAATTCGGTGCGGGCCGTTCGCGTTCGAGTCCCGGTTGCTCAGCCGAGGAGATTACGCAGTTTCGAAGCGAGCGTGTCCCACTTCCAGTCTTCGGCAACCCATGCCCGGCCGGCTGCTCCCATCGCGGCCGCGCGATCACGATCGGACAGCACCTCGATCACGGATTCGGCGACGTCGCGAACCGAGGTGCCGTCGACCACGAGCCCGGTCTTGTTCTGCTGCACCGTTTCCGGAGCGCCACCACTGCGCCCGGCGATGACCGGCACACCGGTAGCCGAGGCCTCGAGGTAGACGATTCCCAGTCCTTCGACGTCCAATCCGGCGCCTCGGGTACGGCACGGCATGGCGAACACGTCGGCGATCGTGTGGTGCGCCGCCAACTCTGCGGCGGGCACCGTGCCCGTGAAGACGACGTGATCGTCCATCCCGGTCTTACGCGCCAATTGGCGGAGATAGTCCTCGTACGGCCCACCTCCGACGATCACCAGTACCGCCCCGTCAATGCTCTTGCGTACGGTCGGCAGCGCCTTGATGAGCATGTCCTGCCCCTTGCGTGGCACGAGCCGCGACAGGCACAGGATCGTGGGCCGCTCACCCAGCCCGTATCGCTTACGCAGTTCCGCGCGAGCGACCGAGTCCGGGTGGAACACTGACGTGTCCACTCCGGAAGGAAGGTGCTCGAGCGCCGCTTGCGGGCCGAAGGCCGCCGAGAACCGCCCACGGGTGTATTTGCTGACGAACGTCACCGCATCGGTGTGGTCACCGATCACACGCAACGACTGCCGCGCACCGGGAATCATCGACCATCCGACCTCGTGGCCGTGAGTACTCGCGATCACTCGGCTCGCTCCGGCGCGTCGAACAACCGGTGCCAACAACGCCAACGGCGCTGCCGCACCGAACCAGACCGACTCGCAGTCGTGCTTCTTGACCAACTTCGCGGCTCGACGAGCGACAAAAGGCGACGGCAGCATCAGCGTCGTCGGGTGCCGAACGACCTCGAAAGGCTGTGCCGCATCGAACTTCTTGTGCGAGTCGCCCCGCCACCGCGGTGCGTACACCACCAACTTGTCCGGCGGCAGATGCCCGGCGAACGTGTGGAGATAGGACTGGATACCTCCGGGGCGAGGAGGAAAATCGTTGGTCACCAAGAGGGTCCGGCGCATCCGTCCACCGTAGGGCACTCGGTGCTTCAAACGTGCGAAGGGCACCTCGCCGCTGCAATCGACCCAGCCGCGAACTACTCAGCCCAGATGGCTGTTGGTCCAGTCGACCCATCCGGCTCGCAGTTCCTCGGTTCCGACGCCAACGACCGCTCGGATCCGCGAATCGAGGTCTTCGGCCGTCATCTTTCCGGAGGCGAGAGCGCGAAAGAGGTCGGTCAGCTTTGCTTCTCCGAATCGATCGGCGATATACGCGTTGATCGACCACGCCGATTCGTACGCCAGTGAACTCACGACCGGTACACCGCTGAACTGCGTGTCGTCCGGAAACTCGGTCGGAGTATCGCCGGAGCGTACCGCTGCCGCCAGAGTCGGCGCGATCTCACCCCAGGCCCGCGAGGATCCACGGTTTCCCGCGTATTCGGCAAACCCTTCCAATACCCACATCGGCGACCCGTCACGGGTTTTCGATCGGGCGGCTATGTGCATCAGTTCGTGGCGCAACACCGTTCGCCTGGTGATGTCGGTCAACCTCGAAGCCGCGGCAGGCGAGAAGACCACCCGCTGGCCACTCACGTCGGAAGACCCGTCCGCCGTCGCATCCGCGACCGACACTGCAGCAATCGAAGCGCCGTCGTGATGGGAGCCGACCAGTGCGGTGAATTCCTCAGCGGACCCCGCCACCATGAGCACCGCGCGCTCGGACCACCACGGCCCCCACAACTGCGTCGTGTTCTCGATGGCTGAGTCCACATCGGCAGCCAAAGCGTCGACGAACGCCTGCTGACCCGGGTGGCCGATCACCAGCGCGTTACCCGCAGAATTCTCGGCGACGGCAAGCGGGCCGAAGTCCCAGGGGCCGTTCCAGGATTCGCCCGCCGTTCGGGCGCCGTCCAGTCCGACGATCGACCCGTCCGCAAGAACCGACCACTGATCGCCGCGTTTCGCGAGCGTCATGGACACTGCCTTGCGCGTGGGCAATGCGTCGACGCCGTCGAGGGCGTACCGCAACAGAACTTGCGCATTCCATACTTCGACGTCTCCGCCCGGCGCACCGGTTCGCGGCGCCGGAGTCAGGCCGCCGCTGGGAATCTCGTATCCCCAGTCGGAGAATTCAAGCGCTCCCGCAGCAGTGGCTCGTCGAACTTCCGCCTCGAGCACACCGGGTGCGGCGGCACTGTCGACGAACTTCGCCAGCCCCGACGGATCGTCGGACATCTGAGCCGCGGCCCATGCATCGAGAAAGCTCTGGACTTGAGCGCTGCGTTCCGCGTCCTGTTCGGCGGCGGCATTTTCGTCGGAATCGGACCTGTTCGTCAGGAAGATCGTCAGGCCCAGAACGAGCACCACGGCTACACCGAGCGCCACGAGGGCCGGATACTCCCAACGGCGTGGTCGATCTGCGCCGACGTCGGGCGTCGTCATCGGTTCAGTCGGCACGGTGCCGAGTGTAGGAGAACTCGACTCGACGCTTCACGGCGGCTGGCCACACGCCGCTCGGGCGCAGCAAGCCGTCAGTAACGACGCGCAGTGGAGAACTCCATGCCTGCCATCGACTGGACCTTCACCGGTACGCCGAACGTCGACGCATGCAGAATGTTTCCGTCGCCGGCGTAGATGCCGACATGCGAGTTGTCGCTGTAGAACGTCACGACGTCGCCGGGCTGTAGTTGGTCCCTCGACACCGGTACACCGCCCTGCGCCTGCGCTTGGCTCGATCGCGGCAGAGTCTTTCCGATCTGCTTGTAGGCCCATACCACCAGACCTGAGCAGTCGAACTCGTTCGGGCCGGTCGCGCCCCAGACGTACGGGTCACCGATCCGCGTGAGGCCTGCCTGCAGAGCAGCAGCACCCGAGCCAGGGGTCAAGTTAGCCAGAATTTTGCTGAGATCGACGTCCGGCGGGAAAGGCGTACCGCTCAGTTGGTTACGTTCGTCGTCGGTGAGATTCTGGAAGGCTTTGGTCACGTCGGCGATCTGCGTCTGCAGTTCACTCTGCTTGCGCTGCAAATCGTCACTGAGCGCGCGGGCTTGATCGGCGGCGGTTCGCGCTTCTTCGGCCGATCGCTTCGACGCTTCCGAGGCGGCACGCGCATCGGCAGTGGCTTGGTTGAACTGAGAGACCTGTACTGCCGCGTCGTTGGAAATCACGTCGAGCGCAGACATCTGGTCGAGCAACTGCTGCGGCGAGTCGCTCACCATCAACGCAAAGAGGCGATTGGTTCGCGCACCCTGGTAATTCGCTGTGGCAATACGGTTTACCGCCGGAGCGAACTCGGCGACGCGCGCCGAAGCCGCGTCGAGAAGACCCTGATCGGCTGCCGATCGCACGTCCGCATCATTCGCGACTGCCAGCTTCGCGTCGAGGTCGATCTGCGCGTTGTGCAGCGCTTCGTTGGTCTGCTCGGAAACCCGGGAGAGTTCACCGAGCTTGTCGAGCGCCTCGGTGGGGTTGGTGATGACGGGGTCAGCACCGGCCTGCATCGAAGGCCCTGCAACGAGTCCGAACGCCAGCACTCCCACTGTCAATGCGGCCCGTACTCGACTGTTGTTTTTCGATGAAACCACGGAATGCAACTCTCCGTCTCGGTGAAGCGACGCCGACCGGGGCCGGTCGACGATCTGTTAGCTGGCTGTCAACTATCCACAGTACCTGTCTCGGCCGCGCAATGTCTCGATAAGGTTACGGAACGGCATACGTTTGTGTCTACTCGCCGGTAGGCGTGTCGGGGTGAAGTACCGGGCGAATTGTCGCGAAACGAAAATGTGGGCCCCGAATCGAAGATTCGAGGCCCACATTCGAAGATCCGGAGCTCCCCCGAGCTCCGCCGCATCACAGCGGCGGATCGTTCCGACTGCCTACCGGAGACAGCCGTCGAGCGTGTTCAGAAATCAGTAACGGCGAGCGCCGTCGTACGGCATCGAGGACACCGGAGCGAGCTTCACGGGCTGACCAGCGGTCGACGCGTGGATGACATTGCCGTTACCGGCGTAGATGCCCGAATGCGATCCGCCGTAGAAGGAGATCACGTCGCCGACCTGAAGATCGGACTGTGCGACGGCAACGCCGGCTGCAGCCTGGTCGTAGCTCGTGCGAGGCAGGTTGAGACCGGCCTGCTTGTATGCCCACTGAACGAGACCGGAGCAGTCGAATGCGTCCGGGCCGGCTGCGCCGTACACGTACGGGGAGCCCAGCTTGCTCTCTGCGGCGCGAACTGCCTGCTCACCAACACTGGAGATGGGAGCGGCCGGTGCAGCCGGTGCGATGTCGGTGATGCCCGGAATGACCGGCAACTGAGGAATAGAAACGCCCGGAACCTCGAACGTGCCGACGCCGGGGATGGTGATGGGGTCTGCCGAGGCAGGTGCAGCGGTTGCAGCGAATGCTCCGACTGCGAGCGCGCCGGCTACTGCCAACTGCGCAGAACGCTTGAAACTCTGTGACGCCACTTAAGGGGTGCTCCATTTCTTCCATTCATCCGCCGACCGAGTTAGCTGACGGGTTCGGGCTGGGAAGATCAGCCCTACCCGCGTGGTCTGCAGCGATCCTGCGTGCTGCACCCCAGGCGGGATTCACCCCAGTGGAAACTTGGGTTCCCGGTTCGGGTTCCTCGCGGAGATCCCGATTAGGCGGTTCCTGACGATGCCGGTCCTGTTTGGTCCGGCAAGACTTCGTTAGGTCTCAGGAAGGTTACGAAATGATCGCGACGATGTCGACCGCTTCGTGACAATCGCGCCCGATTCGCCGGAAATCGTGGTGCCGCGCCCGCGATACGCCCGGCGGGTCACGGGGAGATAACAACAGGTCGGTTCGGCGACCCACTCCAGGCCGTCAAACCCGCGCCCTCTACCCACTGCCAAGGCTCACCAAACCCGACAATCCGATCTTCCATGCAGTTCAACGATGATTACTTGAAACTAGAACCTGTTCCGGTCACGGACGCGGTTTCAGCCGTCGACAGACGCACCGAAGACCCCTCGACTCGCCCTACTCACAAGTAGGCGCGCGTCCACATTCGCGAGTTCCCACCGCAAGTGTGATCCTCGTCTCTCCTACTTTTGTCGGGCGTTCATCCACCGATTTCGCAATGGAAGTCCGTGCGGGTCGGATTCCGTGTCTGCACTCTCGAATTCGTGTCGGGGGGTACTTCTACTGTCTGCGGTGTGAGTCCCGCCTCGGCCCGAGAATTTCCGTCTCCGCCCCCGTTCTCCGACGGGGAGAAGTTCGACGTCGGGCGGCAACTGAGCTTCGACGAACTGGACACACCGCTGAGCGAGACAACATTTGTCGTCGTCGACCTCGAGACCACAGGGGGCAGCGCCGACCAGGACTCCATCACCGAGATCGGCGCCGTCAAGATCCGCGGCGGCGAGGTACTGGGCGAAATGGCAACACTCGTCGACCCCGGCCGGTCGATTCCGCCCTACATAGTCGAACTGACCGGAATCACCACGGCCATGCTGATCGGCGCACCTCCAATCGAACGTGTCCTGCCTGCATTTCTCGAGTTCGCCGAGGGCGCGGTGCTGGTGGCACACAACGCGCCGTTCGACATCGGTTTCCTCAAAGCAGCGGCGTCACGCAGCGCGCGCCCGTGGCCTGCGTTCCGTGTCCTGTGCACCGTCAAACTCGCCCGGCGCGTACTCACACGCGACGAAGCACCTTCGGTGAAGCTCTCCGCACTCGCCCATCTCTTCCAAGTGACCACCCAGCCGACGCACCGGGCTCTCGACGACGCGCGTGCGACCGTCGACGTCCTCCACGGACTGATCGACAGGGTCGGAAACCAGGGTGTCCACAGTTACAGCGAACTAGTCGACTACCTGCCCAACATTTCCTCGCATCAACGGGCCAAACGGTCCTTCGCCGCAAACCTGCCGCGAAGCCCCGGTGTCTACCTTTTCCGCGGTCCTTCCGACGAAGCCCTCTACATAGGAACTGCTACCGACCTTCGACGCCGCGTCCGCAACTACTTCACCGGTTCGGAGACCCGCGGCCGGATGAAGGAAATGGTCGCGCTGGCCACCCGCGTGGACCATGTCGAGTGCGCGCACGCTCTCGAAGCCGGGGTGCGTGAACTACGACTGCTGAGCGCGCATGCGCCGCCGTACAACCGTCGCTCCAAGTTTCCCAAGCGAGGTTGGTGGATCACCCTCACCGACGAGGCGTTTCCGAGACTGTCCGTGGTTCGCACGCCCACGGCCGATTCGATCGGCCCGTTCACCTCTCGCGCCGACGCAGTCGACGTCGCCGACACCGTCGCAGAGTTCAGTCGTCTGCGCACGTGTACCAAGCGTCTCGGACGCGGCGCCGTTCACGGCCCTGACTGCCCCGCTCGCGAACTGGGGGCGTGTCCAGCCTCCTGGACCCCGGAAATCAACGCAGAGGACTACGCGGCCGCCCCTGAGGCCGTGCGTGGATTCTTCCGAGGAACCAACGACACTCCCCTCCAACAGATGCAGGCCCGGATAGACGAGCTGTCCGCACACGCGTTGTTCGAGAATGCTGCGCGTCTGCGTGACCGAACGGTCGCAGTCGCCACCGCAGTGCGGCGCACTCAGCGACTCGCTGCAGTCGCGGCGATCGAACAACTCGTTCTCGCCCGCCCCACCGGAGACGGCGGCTGGGAGCTGTCGGTGATCCGGTCCGGGCGTCTCGCGTCCGCCGGGCTCGCCAGACGTGGGACTCACCCGATGCCCGTCGTCGACGCCATCACCGCGGCGGCCGAAACCGTCCTACCGGACGACGCCCCGTTCCGCGGCGCGTCACCCGAAGAACTGGGACTGATCGCAAGGTGGCTCTCGTCGGACGGTGTCCGAATCGTGTCGGCGACATCTGGATACGTCGAACCTGTGAGCGGCGCCGGCAAGTGGGAAGCCTGGTGCCGACTCGCCCGAGCCGGAACCGAATCCGAACATCGATGACGTAACGGCGGGGCGGCACCCCTAAGCTCGATCGAAACCACCGGGTCATCACAACCCGCAGGGAAATCGAGGAGAGAAATGATCAACGCCATCGTCATGATTCACGCCGAGTCCGCTCGGATCCCGGAAACCGCGCAGGCCGTCGCCGACCTGTCCGGAGTGACCGAGGTCTACTCGTGCGCAGGTGACGTCGATTTGATCGCCATCGTGAAAGTGCGTGACCACGCCCAGATCGCCGACGTGGTCACCGGAGGAATCAACAAGGTGCCCGGCGTTCTCCGAACCGCCACACACATTGCGTTCCAGTCATTCTCCAGCGCAGACGTCGAGGCCGGTTTCTCGCTGGGTGAATAGCCCCTCGATCAGGCTTGGTCGGCCAGCTCGGCGGTGAGCGCCGCCCACTTGTGAAGCAGTTCAGCGCCCGCGCCGCTGTCGATCGCGGCAGCGGCTGCAGTCATCCCGGCAGAGATCGCACTCTCGAGATCGTCGCCGACACCGTTGAATGCCGCGATGGCTGCTCCCGCGTTCAGCAGGACCGCGTCCCGGACCGGCCCCTTCTGCCCGGAAAGCAGCGTTCTGGCGACGGTGGCGTTGATTTCGGCGTCGCCTCCACGCAACTCTTCGAGAGGAACGCGGTCGATTCCGAGGTCACGCGGATCCAGCGTGACAGTTCGCACACTTCCACCCCCGACGATGTGAACTGTCGACGTCGTCGATGTGGTCAGTTCGTCCAGTCCGTCGTCTCCCCGTACCACCAACGCCGAATTGCCGCGCTGCGCAAGGACTCCCGCGACGACCGAGATCAGTTTCGGAAATGCGCACCCGATCAGCCCGGCACGCGGACGAGCCGGATTGGTCAGTGGACCGAGCACGTTGAATGCCGTCGGAATGCCGATTTCCTTGCGAGGCACCGCCGCAAAGCGCAGTGCGGGATGGAAGACCGGCGCGAAACAAAAGCCGATGCCGACCTCTTCGACGCACCTCGCAACCTGCTCCGGCCCGAGGTTGATGCGAACGCCGAGCGCCTCGAGCACGTCGGCGCCACCGCTCTTGGACGAAGCAGCGCGGTTGCCGTGCTTGACAACTCGCACACCGGACGCGGCAACCACGATCGAGGCCATCGTCGAGATGTTCACCGTGTTGGAGCGGTCACCACCCGTGCCGACGATGTCGACGACGTCGGAATCGACCGGCACGCGCCTGGAGTGTTCGAGCATCGCGGCGGCGAGCCCTTCCAACTCCGCGGGGGTTTCGCCCTTCATCTTCAGACCGACCCCGAAAGCAGCGATCTGAGCGGAGGTGGCGTTGTCCGACATGATCTCGCCCATCGCCCAGCGACTGTCGGCTTCCGACAAGTCACTGCCGTCCGTGAGCAAACCGAGAATCAACGGCCAGGACCGCACCACTGCACTCGAATCGACGTTCACGGCGTTGGATGCGTCGGTGCCGGCCATAGTGCCTTGGTCCCCTGTCGTTCGAGTGGGCTGGATTTCGAGCTGTCGTTTCGCGCTGCCATTTTGTGCTGCCGATGACCCTCGCAGCCTAGTCAGTGAGGTAAGGAGGAAACCGAATAGGGCCGCTCAGGACTTTCTGCGACCGCGTTTGGGCGGCGCCTCCGCAAGTATCGGGGGCTGGAGCGCGTCCCACCCGGCGACCGAACCACCGAGTCGCTGCGCCAGACCGGCCATTCGTGACCGCTCCTGGGAGCAATGCAGGGCGTCAAGCACCTGGACACGCTCGAAGACGACGCGAACCGAATTCTCGACCACCGGAGTCACGTCCTCGGGCCGACTCGAGCCTCGCACATATCCGTCCTGGGCGACGATGCTCTCGGCATCGGCTACCGAGCCCTCCGGGAGGTCGAGATGATGCCGCAGAACCACTTCGGACTCCGCCCTGAACTCCGGCTCGGTGGAGGCGGCACGTTCGAGAGCCGTCGAGCTCGCCTCGGCGTCGTCGAAGCCTTCGGCAACGACGACCAGATCCGACCGCCCTGCATCGAGCGGTGTCGGAATCTTCGTGCCGAAAATTCTCAGGAACCACGGTCTACTCTTGTGTGTAGCTGCCATCGCGCCAGCATATTCCGACCACGCCACCAGCGCGTTCGCCGCCCGATCCCGCGAACTCGAGCCGAGCGACGCGCCGATGGTGGACCCGAGTGGTCGTCTCTTACGACGAAGCGTCATACTTCTGTCTGTGACGAGCGCAGTAGGGACTTCAGGATCGGCAATCACCCAACGCGTGCACTCGCTGAACCGGCCGAATATGGTCAGCGTTGGCACCATCGTGTGGTTGTCAAGTGAGCTCATGTTCTTCGCAGGGCTCTTTGCCATGTACTTCGTGGCACGAGCTCAGGCGAACGGAAATTGGCCGCCGGAGCCAACCGAATTGAACCTGTATCTGGCCGTGCCGGTGACCTTGGTGCTTATCGCATCTTCGTTCACCTGCCAGATGGGTGTCTTCGCGGCTGAGCGTGGCGACGTCTTCGGACTTCGTCGCTGGTACACCATCACCTTGGTCATGGGGGCGTTCTTCGTCGCCGGCCAGGGTTACGAGTACTACCACCTCGTGCACGAGGGCACCACGATTTCGAGCAGCGTGTACGGCTCGGTGTTCTACATGACCACCGGCTTCCACGGTCTGCACGTCATCGGCGGTCTCATCGCCTTCGTCTTCTTGATCGCACGTACCCGGGTCAGCAAGTTCACGCCCGCCCAGGCCACCGCCGCGATCGTTGTTTCGTACTACTGGCACTTTGTCGACATCGTGTGGATCGCGCTGTTTGCCACGATTTATTTCATCCGTTAATCAGCTGTACGCCCCAGGCAGCCCCTGACGTCCAGTTCCGTCCCGACATACCAAAGGGATACAGATGAGTTCATCCCCCCCTCCCGCATCCGATAACTCAGCGAATGCCGCGAAGTCGCGTCGCCAGCGGAAAATCCGCCGGCGCGTCACTGGCGCGCTCGTATTGATGATGGGATTGATCAGCGCAGGTTTCCTCGCTTCGGCGTTGACACCAGCTCCGCAGGTTGCGACCGCCAGTGACGATTCAGCAGCCCTGATTCGTGAAGGCAAGCAGCTGTACGACACGTCATGCATCACGTGCCACGGCGCGAACTTGCAGGGCGTGCAGGACCGCGGTCCCAGCCTCATCGGCGTCGGCGAAGCAGCCGTGTACTTCCAGGTCTCCTCTGGTCGTATGCCGGCAGCTCGCAACGAGGCCCAGGCTGCACGCAAGGACCCCAAGTTCGATGCTGCGCAGACCGACGCCCTCGGCGCTTTCATCCAGGCCAACGGCGGCGGCCCGACGCTCATCCGCGACGAGAACGGCGAAATCGCCCAGTCCTCGCTGCGCGGTGGCGACGTCGGACGCGGCAGTGAGCTCTTCCGGCTCAACTGCGCGTCGTGCCATAACTTCACCGGCCGCGGTGGCGCACTGTCCTCGGGCAAGTACGCCCCGGTCCTGGATCCGGCCAGCGAGCAGCAGATCTACGCTGCCATGGTTACCGGTCCCCAGAACATGCCGAAGTTCTCGGATCGTCAGCTGACGATCGAGGAGAAGAAGGACATCATCGCCTACGTCAAGTCGTCGGGCGAGTCGAAGGACCCCGGTGGGTACGGGCTCGGTGGCCTCGGTCCGGCCTCTGAGGGTCTCGCCATGTGGGCCGTCGGAATCATCGCTGTCGTCGGTGCAGCATTGTGGATCGGAGCAAGGTCATGAGCGACGCTGGCCAGCATGGCGGCGATACGCCTAAGAAGTACACAGATGAAGAGCTCGACGCGATGTCACGCGACGACCTGGTCAAGCTGGGTACCAATCTCGATGGCGTCGATGTCGTCTACCGCCGTGATCGTTGGTCGGTAAAGGGCACCAGGGCGGAAAAGCGCGCCGAGCGCAACGTCGCCTTCTGGTTCGGCCTCGCCGGCGTTTCGGCGATCGCGTTCATCGCGATCTACCTGTTCTGGCCCTGGGAGTACGCAGGCGCCGGTGACGAGAACTACGGCAAGTACAGCCTGTACACCCCGCTGATCGGCTTGACCATGGGTCTGGCGATCCTCGGCGTCGGCATCGGTGCCGTTCAGTTCACGAAGAAGTTCATCCCCGAAGAGGTCTCGATCCAGGACCGCCACGACGGTGGTTCCACCGAGGTCGATCGTCGCACGATCGTCGCCGAGCTCGGCGACACCCTCGAGACGTCCACCCTCCCCCGCCGCAAGGCCATCAAGCGCAGCTTGATGTTCGGCGGCGGCGCACTCGGCGTCATGATGGTCATGCCCCTCGGCGGACTCATCAAGAACCCGTGGGCCAAGGGCGACGACTCACCTCTGTGGGTGTCCGGCTGGACCCCGAACTACCCGGGCGAGACCATCTACCTGCGTCGTGACACCGGCCGTCCCGAGGACATCGTCCTCGTTCGCCCGGAAGATCTCGATGCCGGTTCGATGGAAACGGTCTTCCCGTTCCGCGAGTCCGACCGTGGCGACGAGCACGCTCTGCTCGCAGCACTACGCGGCATTCGTAACTCGGTGATGCTCATCCGCCTCCGCACGGAAGACACCGCGCGTGTCACCAAGCGTAAGGGCCAGGAAAGCTTCAACTACGGCGATTACTTCGCCTACTCGAAGATCTGCACCCACCTGGGTTGCCCCACCTCGCTCTACGAACAGCAGAGCAACCGTATTCTGTGCCCCTGCCACCAGTCGCAGTTCGACGCACTGACCTACGGCAAGCCGATCTTCGGTCCCGCTGCTCGCGCACTTCCGCAGTTGCCTATTACAGTGAACGAAGAGGGCTTCCTGGTCGCCGACGGTGACTTCATCGAAGCACTCGGCCCGGCATTTTGGGAGCGTCGACCGTGACCACAACAACAACCAAACCGTCCAAGATCAGCGCGGCAGCGGCTGGACAAGCGGAGGCTATGGACTCCCGCTACCACCTCGCCGCAGGCATGCGCCGGCAGATCAACAAGGTCTTCCCGACGCACTGGTCCTTCATGCTCGGCGAGATCGCGCTCTACAGCTTCGTGATCCTGCTGATCTCCGGTGTGTTCCTGACGCTGTTCTTCGATCCGTCGATGGCACACGTCGTCTACCAGGGCGCATACCAGCCGCTTCGCGGTGTCACGATGTCTCGCGCCTACGAGACGACCCTGAACATCTCCTTCGAGGTGCGCGGCGGTCTCTTCGTTCGCCAGATTCACCACTGGGCTGCACTGATGTTCGCGGCGTCGATCATCGTTCACCTCGCTCGCATCTTCTTCACCGGCGCCTTCCGTCGCCCACGTGAAGCGAACTGGGTCATCGGCTGCCTGCTGCTCATCCTGGCGATGTTCGAAGGCTTCTTCGGTTACACCATCCCCGACGACCTGCTCTCGGGCACCGGCCTCCGCGCCGCCTTCGGTGGTATCACGATGAGTATCCCGATCGTCGGTACCTGGATGCACTGGCTGATCTTCGACGGCGACTTCCCCGGCGACCTCATCATCCCGCGTCTCTACGTCGCTCACGTGCTGCTGTTCCCGGGCATCATCCTGGCTCTGATCGCCGGCCACCTCGCGTTGGTCTGGTACCAGAAGCACACGCAGTTCCCCGGCCCCGGCCGTACGGAACAGAACGTCGTCGGCGTCCGCATCCTCCCGGTCTTCGCGATGAAGGGTGGCGCGTTCTTCGCCATGACCTTCGGCGTGCTCGCACTGCTCGGTGGTCTGTTCCAGATCAACCCCGTGTGGAACATCGGTCCGTACAACCCGTCACAGGTCTCGGCAGGTTCCCAGCCCGATATCTACATGATGTGGACGGACGGCCTTGCTCGACTGTGGCCAGCGTGGGAGATCTACCTGTTCAACCGGTACACGATCCCTGCAGTGTTCGCCGTCGCCCTGATCATGGGCCTCGTCTTCGCACTGTTAATCGCGTACCCGTGGATCGAGAAGCGTCTCACCGGAGACGACGCTCACCACAACATCCTGCAGCGCCCGCGCGACGTGCCGGTCCGTACCGCTATCGGTGCGATGTCCATCGCGTTCTACCTGGTGCTCACGATCTCCTGCATCAACGACATCATCGCGTACCACCTGCACATCTCGCTGAACGCAATGACGTGGATCGGCCGTATCGGCATGGTCATCCTTCCGCCCATCGCGTACTTCGTGACGTACCGGTTCTGCATCGGCCTGCAGCGCAGTGACCGTGCAGTCCTCGAACACGGCATCGAGACCGGCATCATCAAGCGGATGCCGAACGGCCAGTACATCGAGATCCACCAGCCGCTCGGCCCCGTCGACGAGCACGGACACCCGATCCCGCTCGAGTACCAGGGTGCTGCTGTCCCGAAGAAGATGAACAAGCTCGGCCTCGCCGGCAAGCCCGGTAGCGGTAGCCTGATCACCGCTGACCCAGTCGAGGAGAGCGAGGCTCTCGAAGCCGCTCATCACGAAGCTGAGCACGAGCAGCTTCAGATCCTTCTGGACTACCAGAACCGAACCAACGGCAAGTCCGATGGTTCAAGTGGAGAACTCCACTAAGAACGTCAGTTGACCAGTGAGGCCCCGAACCGGATTCCGGTTCGGGGCCTCACTCGTTCTCTGAGCGATTCAGTATGGACAACCTCCAAGTGGGCACCACTCCCCCGGTCCGTCGTCTGAGCGCCGACAACAGCAGGCACTACGCTTTGCTAGACCTCGAGCACAGTCGAATAGTGCTCCACCGTCGGGAACGGCTCGTAGAAGTGATGGAGAAGTTCTCGCCACTTCTCGTATCCTGGCGACTTACGGAACCCGATGGTGTGTGACTCCACGTCTTCCCACTCGACCAGCAGGAGATATCGCTCCGGTGATTCCAGGCAGTGCGAGAGCCGCAGCCTGATGAATCCGGGAACCTCGGAGATGATGGTTCGGGCCACGTCGAATGCGGCCTCGAAACGCGCTGACTGCGACGGATCGACCTGCAGGACGGCATGTTCGAGAATCATCTACCGAGTGTTGCACGTTCTCGGGAGTCCCCTCGAGGCGTTGTCGCCTGGTGAGATACTCGGACCATGACATCCCATGCACGCGGCACCTTCGAGATCGATCTTCGCCCCGCCGATCCTGAGCTCTCCGGACGCGTCGGACGCTTCGAGTTCGACAAGACGTTCATCGGCGGCGTCGAAGGCACGTCGTCCGGACTGATGCTGTCCGCGGGCGATCCGACAGCCGGTGCAGCGGGCTATGTCGCTTTGGAGTTTGTCACGGGGCAGGTCGACGAAGCTGTGGGATCGTTCGCCCTGCAGCAGTTCGGTCAGATGATCGACGGAACGCAGAAGCTTCTGTACGAGATCGTGCCGGGGTCCGGAACCGGCGAGTTGAAGGGCATCTCAGGCACTCTCGAGCTCGAGGTCGTCGACGGTCTGCACCGCTACGACCTCGAATACTCGCTCCACGATTGACAGAGAGCGGCTGTTGACAGGCACCCTCCTACCACCGAAACGTACATAAACGACAACAGAGGCGCCGTACCCGGGTGGGTGCGGCGCCTCTGTTCGAGTGCGGGTGAAACTAGTGCTTCTCGGGTCCGGTGTAGTACTCGAACACCAGGCCTGCGGCTGCGGCGAGCACACAGACAACTGCGACTGCGATGAGCCACGGCTGGAAGTACGCCAGCGACACTGCCGCGAGTGCAGCAGCAGCGGCAAGCAGGATCGGCCAGAAGCTACCCGGGCTGAAGAAGCCCAGTTCTCCTGCACCATCCGAGATTTCAGCGTCGTCGTAGTCCTCGGGACGGGTGTCCAGACGACGGGCGACGAAGCGGAAGTAGGTACCCACGATGAGCGTCAGACCTGCAGACAGGACGATGGCCGTCAGTCCGGCCCACTCGATACCTGTGCGTGACAGAGCGGTGAACACTCCGTAGATGATCGCGACGAGAATGAAGAACATCGTCAGGATCTCGAAGAGCTTGGCTTCGATCTTCATATCAGCACTTGTCCTTGTTCAGTGAAGAGGCTGGCCGGCTCAGTTGCCTGCAGTGGCGACGGTTGCCTGACGGTACTCGCGGTCGGTGTTGAACGGCGTGGTCGACGTAGCCACCGGCGACTGACCGATTGCCTGCAGAGCCTCAGCGGTCGTCAGACCACCCTTGCCCTCCGCGTCACCCTTGCGCAGTTCGATGTACTTGGCGAAGTCCTCCGGCGAAACCGCACGAACCTCGAAGTTCATCATCGCGTGGAACGTGCCACACATTTCTGCACAACGCCCGACGAACGCGCCTTCCTTCTCGATCTCACTGATCTGGAAGATGTTGTCCGAGTGGTTCTCCTTGGGGTTCGGGAGAACGTCACGCTTGAACAGGAACTCGGGCACCCAGAATGCGTGGATGACGTCCGAGGAAGCGAGTTCGAACTGGATTCGCTTGCCGGTAGGCAGAACGAGGATCGGGATCTCCTGGCTGGAGCCGACGGTCTCGATCTTGTCGTAGTGCAGGTAGCTCAGGTCCTCGGTGCTGTTGCCGTGGATCGGGCCGGGAACTTCTTCGCCGTGATCGTTGACAGTGGAGCCCTCGGTCTTGGCAGCCTCTTCGGCCTCGACGTCGATTCCGTTGTACTTGGCGGAACCGTCACCGAACTCGATGGAGCGGTAGCCGAACTTCCAGTTCCACTGGAAGGCCGTGACGTCTACAACGACGTCAGGGTTGTCCGTCTTGTCCAGAACATGGTTCTGAACGATGACGGTGAAGTAGAAGAGAACCGCGATGATGACGAAGGGAACTGCCGTGTAACCGAGTTCGAGCGGCACGTTGTATGCCGTCTGACGCGGGAATTCCGGCGAGTCCTTCTTCTTACGGTGGAAGATGACGGCCCAGAAGACCAACCCCCACACCAGCACACCCATGACGAGGGCGGCTACAACCGACCACGTCCACAGCTCACGCATGCGCGTCGCCTCCGGGGTGATGCCCGAAGGCCACCCGAAACGAAGCACTTCGTTGTCGATGGAGCAACCCGACAGCAGCAAGGCAGCAATGCCCAGAGATACTGCCAGCCCCGCTCGCCGAAGGATCCGACCTTGCGCCACGTTCACGCCTTCCTGATCGCCACAAAATTCAACTAGGGCATGCCCGGAGGGAAGGCCCAATTACTACGCAGCGTAGACCAAAGCCGGGCGCTATCCATCCTCGGGTCCTCGCCCGTGTCGCGGCGGACGTCACACAGCTCTCTCAGGTGCTGCTCAGGAACGGCTCAGGTCGTTTCGGCGACGCACATCACGTCGATTCGTTCCGCCGCGATCGGCAGGGACGTCGATCTGCGGCATACTTTCGTCAAGAGTTCGTTGACCTCTCCCCGACACTCGTGTCCGGGAGCCTTCTGTACAAAAATTCTGAATCGAGGAACCGGACGCTGTGTGTGGACTGCTCGGGCTACTGACATCTGGCGGAACCAGCGAGGACGCCGTCTCGCGGGTCGACCAGGCGATGCATTGCCTTCGTCACCGCGGGCCGGACGAACACGGGACGTGGAACGACGATCACCTCGTCTTCGGGTTCAACCGCCTGGCGATCATCGACATCGCTCATTCCCACCAGCCGCTGCGTTGGGGCCCACCGGAGAACCCGGAGCGTTATGCGCTCACGTTCAACGGCGAGATCTACAACTACTTGGAGATCCGCGCCGAACTGGTCAAGGACCACGACGCCAAGTTCTTCACCGAGGGCGACTCCGAGGCCATCGTCGCTGCATTCCACTACTGGGGTGAGGACGCGGTCCGGCGCCTGCGCGGAATGTTCGCGTTCGCGATCTGGGACACCGACACACGCGAGCTGTTCATCGCGCGCGATCCGTTCGGGATCAAGCCGCTGTTCATCGCGACCGGCGCCGGCGGCACCGCGTTCGGCAGCGAGAAGAAGAGCCTGCTCGAACTCACCGATCTGATCGGCATCGGTACCGAGCTGGATCCGCGTGCCATCGAGCACTACACCGTTCTGCAGTACGTACCGGAGCCGGAAACACTGCACAAGCAGATCCGACGCCTGGAGTCGGGCAGCTTCGCTCGGGTGCGTCCGGGCGAGGAGCCCACGTTCACGCGGTATTTCACGCCGAAGTTCCCGGCCAAGCCTTTTGCACCTGGCACCGAGAAGGCGCGCTACCAGGAAATCGCCGAGGCACTCGAGGATTCGGTCGCCAAGCACATGCGCGCCGACGTCACCGTCGGTTCGTTCTTGTCCGGTGGTATCGACTCCACGGCGATCGCGGCGCTGGCGATGCGCCACAACCCCAACCTGATCACCTTCACGACCGGTTTCGAACGTGAGGGCTATTCCGAGGTCGACGTCGCTGCAGAATCTGCCGCAGCGATCGGCGCGAAGCACGTTGTCAAGGTGGTCTCCCCCGCCGAGTTCGCCGCTGCCATTCCCGAGATCGTCTGGTACCTCGACGACCCGGTAGCCGATCCGGCATTGATTCCGCTGTGGTTCATCGCGAAGGAAGCGCGCAAGCACGTCAAGGTCGTGCTGTCCGGCGAGGGTGCCGACGAGCTGTTCGGCGGCTACACGATCTACCGTGAGCCGTTGTCGCTCAAGCCTTTCGAGTACCTCCCCAAGGGACTGCGTCGGGCTGCCGGCAAGTTGTCCGAACGCATCCCGGACGGCACTCGCGGCAAGAGTCTGCTCAACCGCGGTTCCTTGACGCTCGAGGAGCGCTACTACGGAAATGCTCGTAGCTTCAACGACGCTCAGCTCCGCGCCGTCCTGCGCGATTTCCGCCCCGAGTGGACTCACCAGGACGTCACTGCGCCGATCTACGCGCAGTCACGGGACTGGGATCCGGTTGCGCGGATGCAGCATCTCGACCTGTTCACCTGGCTGCGCGGCGACATCCTCGTCAAGGCAGACAAGATGACGATGGCCAACTCGCTGGAACTGCGTGTGCCGTTCCTCGATCCCGAGGTCTTCGACGTCGCGTCACGCGTACCGCTCGATCAGAAGATCACGAAGGACACGACCAAGTACGCACTGCGCCAGGCCCTGGAAGGCATTGTGCCGCACCATGTTCTGCACCGCGCGAAGCTCGGATTCCCGGTTCCCCTGCGCCATTGGCTGCGCGGCACCGAACTCTTCGACTGGGCACATCTGCAGATCGAAGAGTCGGGAACCGACCACATCTTCGACAAGCAGGCCGTCGTGAAGATGCTCAACGATCACCGCGAGGGCGTGTCCGACCACAGCCGACGCCTGTGGACCGTCCTGACCTTCATGGTCTGGCACGGAATCTTCGTGGAGAAGCGCATCGTGCCGCAGATCCAGGAACCGGTGTACCCGGTCAATATCTAGGCCTTCGGCCCCGTGAGCGGTTAGGGAGTCTCCGAACTCCTCAACCACTCACGGGGCGGAGCCCTACTTCGGCAGGATCGTCGCGATCTCGTCCGCTGCCGCGCTGCCGTATGCGTCGGTAAGGCGCTTGAGTGCCTCGTCGCGATTGAACACCCACTCCTGCGTTCCCACGGTCTCGAGAATCAACACAGCGACCAAAGATCCCAACTGTGCAGCACGCTCGAAGCTCAGACCGGCGCCGTGTGCGAGCAGGAACCCGGCGCGGAAGCCGTCACCAACGCCCGTCGGATCCACCTTGCCGGTCTCGGGCACTACGTCGACGCGCACCCAATTGCCTTCGGCGTCAACAATTTCCACACCCTTGGAGCCGAGGGTCGTGACACGGATGCCGACCTGCGCGCGGATCTCTTCCTCGCTCAGACCAGTCTTCTGCTGAAGAAGACCCCACTCGTACTCGTTGGTGAACAAGTACTTCGCGCCGTGAATGAGCGCCTTGGCCTCGTCACCGGACAGGCGGGCAAGCTGCTGCGACGGATCCGCTGCGAACGGAATCCCGAGCAGACGGCATTCGTCGGTATGGCGAACCATGGCCTCGGGGTCGTTGGCGCCGATCAGCACCAACTCGACTGCGCCTGCAGTCTTGGCCACTGCCGCGAGTTCGATCTCGCGAGCCTCGCTCATCGCACCGGGGTAGAACGACGCGATCTGCGCCATGTCCTCGTCGGTGGTGCACACGAAACGCGCCGTATGTGCCTTGTCCGAGATACGGACCGCGCTGCAGTCGACGCCGTTGTCCTCGAGCCACGTGCGGTACTCGGCGAAGTCGGCACCGACTGCGCCGACGAGTAGCGGGGACCCACCGAGCACGCCCATGGCGTAAGCGATGTTGCCGCCGACACCACCGCGGCGAATCACGAGATCGTCGACCAGGAAACTCAGCGAAACGTGGGCGAGCTGATCGGCGAGGAGCTGATCGGCGAAGCGGCCGGGGAAGCGCATTAAGTGGTCGGTGGCGATGGAACCGGTTACCGCAATAGTCACGGATCGTGGCCTTTCAGCGAAGTGAGTACAAGAATGAAAGAGGAGCAAAAGTTCACGTTACCGCCCGTAGCGCCGTCATCGGCGTCCGAGCTGTCGGATCGGAACGGTCTACGTACGAGTCACCACAAACAACTGACGCGAAACCGAATGTCGGTTCCGCGTCAGTTGTTCGTGAATTGAGTTGTGATCGACAGACTCAGTTGAACGAGTCACCGCAGGCGCAGGAGCCTGTTGCATTGGGGTTGTCGATCGAGAAGCCCTGCTGCTCGATGGTGTCGAGGAAGTCGATGGACGCACCTTCGACGTACGGCGCGCTCATCCGGTCGACAACCAGGTTGACGCCGTTGAAGTCGACAGTGAGGTCACCGTCGAGCGTGCGGTCGTCGAAGAACAGCTGGTACTTCAGTCCGGCACAGCCGCCGGGCTGCACTGCAATACGCAGCGCGAGGTCGTCGCGACCCTCCTGATCGAAGAGTGCCTTCGCCTTGGCGGACGCGGCCTCGGTCATCTTGACGCCGTGGGTGGCGGTCTCGTTCTGCACAGTCATGGGCTCTCCCTAATGTTCGTACCAACCCGTGAACGCTTCAACGGTACGCCGCTGCCGACTTATTCCCGCCAGTCCTTTACCGGGTGCGATTCATCTTCATCCTATCCGGTCTTCCAGACACGGCAACGGCGCATCGACGCTTGTGGATCCTCACCTCCGGACGCCGCGCCAGAAGTTCCACTCGCGCGCCGTGTGTTCGGCGAGTCCCTCGAGACACGCCGACGCTTCCTCCATCGCACGTTCCACCGACCCGGCGAAATCCGTCACCGACTTCGCCGCGACTATCGAGGTCGACGCATAGTCCGCCTCGTCGAGCGTCACCTGGCCGGCAAAGACGAGCGTCGGAACGCCGTGCGCTGCCCCCGCCGAAGCGAGCGTTGTGACGAGTTTGCCGCGCAGAGATTGGTGGTCGAACTTGCCTTCGCCTGTGATCACCAGGTCAGCGGAAGCCAGTAGCGCGGCCTGTCCGGTGCGATCCGCGACGACGTCGGCCCCGGATCGCCGCTGTGCACCGAGCGCAAAGAGCGCGGCACCGATACCACCCGCGGCGCCGGCACCCGGAAAATCCGACACTCGTTTTCCGGTGGCGGACTCCAACTGTTCGGCCCATCTCGCGTTCCGCGCTTCGAGAACAGCGACAGCTTCGGCGTCGGCACCCTTTTGCGGGCCGAACACCGCTGCCGCACCGTGCTCGCCGAGAAGTACGTGTTCGACGTCGGTGGCGGCGACCAACTGAGTGCCTGCCGTAGCCGCCGCTGCAACCTCCAGGCCGCCCAGCGCCTCCACCAGTCCACGTCCCCCGTCGGTGCAGCAACTCCCACCGAGTCCGACGACAACCGTCTTCACGCCTGCCTCGAGCGCGACAGCGATCAGCTCTCCCACACCGAGACTGTGCGCGGCGAGTGCAGTGTCCCGCGTCGGCGGACCTCCGAGCAGGCCGAGCCCGACGGCCTCGGCGGACTCGATGTACGCCGTGTCCGAATCGAACAGCCACGTGGCGTCGACGGCGGCGGCCAAAGGCCCGGACACCCGTGCAGTCCGGATGTCGCCCCCGGCCGTGGCCAAGACGTCGACGAATCCCGGACCACCGTCGGATTGTGGCGCGGTGACGACGTCGTCGCCGGGTCGACCGCGCCGCCAGCCGGCAGAAATGGATTCGGCCGCTTCGACGGCCGTCAACGTCTCACCGAACGAATCTGGAGCAACTATTACCCGCATAGCCGAAGTCTAAGAGTCCCGAATGACCCCGATGTTTCACGATCTCGCGCGTTTCAGTGCCTCGGGCGATTGGGTTTTTCAGAAAGACCGAGGTCGGTTTCCCAGACCGTGCACTTATCCAATAGCCTGGAGGTGTGAAATTGCTACGCCGCGGTGACTCAGACAACTCCGACAAACGTGACGTCGAGGGCACTGAGGCATCCTCGGCCTCCGAAGAGGCGCCCATCGAGCAGGTGGGCAAGGGCCGCCCCACACCCAAGCGTCGTGACGCCGAGGCGAAGAGGCGTGGCCCCGTTGCCCCTGCCCCGCTGACCGCGAAGGAAGCCCGCGCCCGCCGCAAGGCGACCCGCGGCTCCAAGGAGGACCGCAAGGCCGAAGCCGCCGAGCGTCGCGCATCGTCGGCAGACCGCCGCGCCCGCATGCTCGCCGGCGAGGACAAGTACCTGCTCCCCCGCGACAAGGGACCGGTTCGCGCCTACGTCCGCGACTTCATCGACGCTCGCCGCAACCTCGTCGGGCTGTTCATGCCGCTCGCGTTGATCCTCATCATGACCATGTTCGTCACGCCCGCGCTCCAGCAGATCGTCACACTGGCAATGCTCGTGATGATGCTCTTCATGGTCGGTGAAGGCATCTGGCTCGGTCGCATGATCAACAACCGCGTCGCCGAGCGCTTCCCCGACAGCACCGACGGCGGCTTCAAGCTCGGCTGGTACGCGTTCGTTCGCGCGTCGCAGATCCGCAAGCTGCGCGCACCGAAGCCTCGTGTGGGGCCGGGCGACGCAATCTGAGCGTGACGAACACGTATAGAACTTTGGTCCTCGGCGGCGCGCGGTCTGGTAAGTCCGCGCACGCCGAGGATTTGGTTTGTGGAGGCCACCTACCCGAAAGTTCGGCACCGATCCGGTATCTGGCGACGGCAAGGCGCGATGTCTCCGACGCAGACTGGGAGAGCCGGATCGACCAACACCGCAACAGGCGGCCTTCCCATTGGTCGACGGTCGAAACCGCAGATGCCGGCGATCTCGCGGCGCAGCTCGAAAGCGATTCACACACAGCGACGTTGGTCGACGATCTGGGAACGTGGCTGACCACGGAACTCGATCGGCAAGGCGCCTGGGACGCTCCGCGCGGCACCGTCACTCCCGCGGCGGACAGCCTGGTCGCCAGTGTCGAGAACTATCGCGGACACCTGGTGCTGGTCAGCCCCGAAGTGGGTTTGGCCGTCATCCCCGAGACGCGGTCCGGACGATTGTTCCGCGACGAGATCGGCACTCTCAACGCTCGTATCGCGGCGGTGTGCGATCGTGTCGTACTAGTGGTTGCAGGGTTACCGCTCATCTTGAAAGATACTGCTGCACAACCGGAAGGCACGATGTGAGTACCGAGGCCAATCCAGGGGCCATTTCAGGGGCGAATCCAGATGCCAACCCTGACGTCGCGCCAGTCAGTAGCGCCGACTTCGAACCCGTCACCCCGCCCGACCGCGAGGTGCGAGCGCAGGCCGATGCGCGTCAGCGTGATCTGACCAAGCCGGCCGGTTCGCTGGGCCGACTGGAGGCTCTCGCCGGCTGGGCATCAGCCTGCCAAGGAGTTTGTCCCCCACATGCTTTCGCTCGGCCTCGCGTCGTCGTGTTCGCGGGTGATCACGGAATCGCCCGCAACGGGGTCTCCGCCTATCCGCCGGAAGTGACCGCACAGATGGTCGCCAACTTCCTCGGGGGCGGCGCGGCGGTCAACGTCCTCGCCGAGGTTGCCGGCGCCACGGTACGCGTCGTCGACATCGCAGTGGACGGCGATACCGATCCGTCCGTCTCGAACCACAAGGTACGCAGGTCTTCCGGGTCCATCGACCGCGAAGACGCCATGTCGAACGAGGAAACCCTTCAGGCCATCGCCGCCGGCCGAGCGATCGCGGACGAGGAAATCGACGGGGGCGCAGATCTTCTCATCGCCGGCGACATGGGCATCGGCAATACGACGCCCGCAACCGTACTCATCGCCGCACTCACGGACAGTGAACCCGTCGCGGTCGTGGGTCGAGGTACCGGTATCGACGACGCCGGATGGATCCGCAAGACCGCAGCGATTCGCGACGCTCTCCGGCGTGCCCGTCCGCACGTTCGCGACACAGTCGCGCTGCTGCGCACGTCTTCGGGTGCCGACCTCGCCGCGATGGCCGGCTTTCTGGCCCAGGCAGCTTCGCGTCGTACGCCGGTGATCCTCGACGGCGTTGTGGTCACCGCAGCCGCCATGGTTGCCGACGAACTGGCTTTCGGCGCACGTGAATGGTGGGTCGCCGGACACCGCTCCACCGAACCCGCCCACACCATCGCATTGACCCGAATGGGTCTCGACCCGATCGTCGAGTTCGACATGCGTCTCGGTGAAGGTTCAGGTGCAGTCACCGCTCTCCCGATTCTTCAGGGCGCAGTGGCAATCCTGAGCAAGATGGCGACATTCTCCGAAGCCGGTGTCAGCACTCAGGGCAGCGCACCTGCCGACGAACCGGAGTCGATCGACCTGACCAAGACCGATACGGCGGAGTGAGCGTGGCGGGCCCGCTGTCCGGAGTGCCGCTGGCCTTCTCGTGGCTGACGGTCCTTCCGGTTCGTGGTCCCTCCGACATCGATCGAACTGCCGGCCGTCGCGCCATCGCCGCAGCTCCGCTCACCGGGATCGCTCTCGGCATTGCCGCGACGTTTCTGCTCTGGGGCACAACCAGTATCGGCCTGAATCCCTATCTCGCAGGCTTGCTGACGGTAGGTGCGCTCGCTCTCGGGACACGCGGGATGCACGTGGACGGACTGGCAGACTCCGTCGACGGACTGGGTTGTTACGGTCCACCGGAGCGCGCCCGCGAGGTCATGCACAGCGGCGGTGCCGGACCGTTCGGGGTCGCGGCACTGTTCATCTTCCTTGGGCTGCAATCGGTCTCCTTCGGCGTCCTCGCTGTTGCCGACTCCCCCACGCAGTGGATCGCCGTTCTCGTATCTGTCGCTGCGGGTCGTGTGGCCGTCGTTTTTGCCTGCCGCCGAGGTATTCTCGCGTCTGGCCCGAGCGGATTCGGTGCGCTCGTCGCCGATTCACAACCGCTGTGGGCCGCAATCGTGTGGTCGGTTCCGCTGATCGCCGCTTCCGGCTTTGCCACCGACCGGTGGTGGCTCGGCCCTCTCGTGACCGCGTCGGTGCTGGTGATCAGTGTGCTGTGCGTGCGTCACTGCGTCCGTAGATTCGGCGGACTCAACGGAGACGTTCTCGGATTCGCACTCGAACTCACTGTGACGCTTACGGCCGTCGGCCTCACTCTCGGACTGTGATCCGACGTCGTGCGAGTAGGTGTCCTTGCGTACGAAGGTTGCCTCGCGGCCGAGATCTTCGTTTTCACCGACCTTCTCCTGATCGCCAATCGCGTCGCTGATGGAGCGCCCGCCGACCCCTTCGAGGTATCGGTCATCGCAGCGTCCGGCACGCCCGTCGTTGCGGCAGGTGGATTTTCGCTCGGCGTGCAGGAGGGGCATCACGACATCGATCACCTGGTTGTGCCGGGGTTCGAACTCGTGCCGTCCGAAGACCCTGCGACGCGTTTGTCGCTGTGGGACAGAGAAATCGAGTTCATCCGTGCGTGCGAGGCGCGCGGCGTCCGGGTGTCGTCGGTCTGCGTCGGCGCGTATCTGCTGGGCGAGGCGGGACTGCTCGACGGACGCCGATGTACGACGTCGTGGCTGTACGGTGCGGACCTCGCGAGTCGTTACCCCGGTGCGACGGTTCGAACCGACTCGTTGATCGTCCAGGACGACGGCGTCACCACCACTGCTGCGTTCACCGCCGCGCTCGACCTCGCAACAGCACTCGTGCGCGAGCATCTCGGCGACAAGATTGCGCGTACGACCGCAAGAATTACGCTGGCGCCCGAAAACCGAACCAGTCAAGCTCCGTACATCCTCGACTCGATGCTGCCCGCCAAACACACACAGTTTGCCGACGACGTCGGAAGGTGGCTGGTCGAACGGATGGCGGAACCTTACGACTTGGATCTGCTGTCGAGTGCTTTTCACCTCAGCACCCGAACCATGCTTCGGAAGTTCAAGGACGAGACCGGGGAATCGCCGCGCAGTTATCTGCAGCGTGCACGGATCCGAAAAGCGAGACGGTTGTTGGAATCGACCGACTGGCCTCTCGGAAAGATCCTGGGGCACATCGGCTATCAGGATCCTGGAACCTTCCGTCGCCTGTTCACCGACCGCGTCGGCATCAGCCCGGCCGACTACCGAAAGCGATTCCGCAACGGCGGCGCCGGATAGGTGCGAGGCGAGCCCGCCCGAAAACATGGCGAACCGCCCTCTTCTGTAGTCGATCCCGCGCCGAAAGACTGTGCAGAGGAATTGTTTCGACTACTGAGAGGGCTCACCGTGCCGAACCGGAGCATGACCGAAGACGATCCGCTCGAAGACTTCGACCGTCGAACGATCACCATCGACGCAGTGGCGAAGTCCGTGTACGTGGCCGGCACCGGTCCCGCAGTAATCGTCATGCCGGAGATGCCGGGCATCAGCCCGCATGTAGCGCGATTCGCCCGCTGGGTGCGCGACGCCGGTTTCACTGTCTTCGTTCCGTCACTGTTCGGGCACGACGGCGCGGTCCCCACAGTGAACGAGGGGCTGACGGTATTCAAGAGAGCCTGCGTCAGTGCAGAATTCCGCGCCCTCGCTGCCGATGAACCGAGTCCGGCGGTCCGTTGGCTGCGTTCACTCGCCGCTTCCGCCCATGAGGAGAGCGGCGGACCTGGCGTCGGCGTGATCGGAATGTGCTTCACCGGTAACTTCGCGTTGTCGATGATGCTCGAACCCTCGGTCATCGCGCCGGTTCTCGCCCAACCGTCGTTACCGCTCGATCGACCGGACGAAACCGACAGCGGGCCCGAAGAACTCGAAGCCGTGCGCTCGAGACTCGAGGCCGAAGACCTCACGGTGCTTGCATACCGCTTTCGAGGTGACTCGTTCTGCCGCGCACAACGATTCGCCGCCTATTCGAAGGCCTTGGGCGAGCGCTTCGTCGGGAAGGTACTACCCGACGAAGCGGCCAACGCGACAACGTCGCCGTTCTTCGAACACGTCATTGCCAATCCACACAGCGTGGTGACGGCTCATCTCGTCGACGAGGCGGGATCGCCCACCACCGTCGCACGAGACGAGATTCTGCAGTTCTTCCGGGAGCGATTGCTCGCGGAACGAACCAGCGATCAGTGAAGTTTCGTCATCCAGCCGTGGGTGTCGGCGAAGGTTCCGCGCTGGATACCCGTGAGGGTGTCGCGCAGTGCCATCGTCACCTCACCCGGCTCGCCGTCGGCGATGGTGAACTCGCCCTCGGCGGACTTGACGCGTCCGACGGGGGTGATGACTGCTGCTGTGCCGCAAGCGAAGACCTCGGTGATTTCACCGCTCTTGCACTTGGTGCGCCATTCGTCGGTGCTGATCTTGCGCTCCTCGACGGCGAAACCGGAATCGGCGGCAAGGGCGAGCAACGAGTTGCGCGTGATGCCTGGCAACAACGAACCGGACAGCGACGGCGTCACGAGGCGAGCGTCGGGGCCCGAGCCGAAGACGAAGAACAGGTTCATTCCACCCATTTCCTCGACGTACGTGCGCTCGATGGCGTCGAGCCAGACCACCTGGTCGCAACCCTCGTCGGCGGCTTGCGCCTGGGCGAGGAGTGAAGCGGCGTAGTTGCCGGCGAACTTGGCCGCGCCGGTACCACCGGGGGCCGCGCGAACGTATTCGGTGGACAGCCACACACTGACCGGCTTGACGCCGCGCGGGAAGTACGCACCGGCAGGCGAGGCGATCAGCAGGTAGCGGTACTCGTCGGCGGGACGGACACCGAGTCCGGCTTCGGTGGAGAACATGAACGGACGGAGGTAGAGCGCGTCCTCGCCACCGGCTGCGGGAACCCAGTCGAGATCGACGTCGATCAGTTCGGTGATGGAATCGATGAACATCTGCGACGGGAGCTCCGGCATGGCCAGACGGCGCGCAGATGCCGCGAAACGCTCGGCGTTGGCCTCGACGCGGAACGAGCTGATCTCGCCACCCGGCTGACGGTATGCCTTGAGGCCCTCGAAGATGGCCTGTCCGTAGTGCAAAACCATTGCGGCCGGATCGAGCTCGATGTTTCCGTACGGCAACACCTGGGCGTCGTGCCAGCCCTTGCCCGCGGTGTAGTCGATCGAGACCATGTGGTCGGTGAAGTGCCGCCCGAAGCCGGGCGCCGCCAAAATGTCACGGCGCTCGGCGTCGGACTTCGGGGACGAGCTCTGAACACGAACGAAATCGGCGGCACCTGTCATGGGCGCAATCCTATCGAACGTGAAAAAGCTCTCTACTTGGTGTTGGTCTCCACGAACGGAGGAGACACCACGACGCACCGAAGAGCACGACCACGGACGTCGACTTCGATCTCGTCGCCGGCCGAGACATTGGCACCGGAATCGAGGAGCGCCAACGCAATTCCCACTTTGAGCGAGGGCGAAAACGTCCCCGAGGTGGTCTCGCCGATTGCCTCGCCGTCACGCAGAACACCGAGGCCGGCACGAAGCACGCCGCGATCGAGAGCCTTGATCCCCCAGAGTTTGCGAGCCGGGCCGGCAGCCTTCTCGTCGGTCAAGGTCTCTTTGCCCCAGAATGTCGGCTTCTTCCAACCGATCGCCCATCCGCAGCGCGCTTCGAGCGGAGAAATCTCGAGCGAAAGCTCATGCCCGTGCAGCGGATACCCCATCTCGGTACGAAGAGTGTCACGGGCGCCGAGTCCGGCGGCCTGCCCACCCTCGGCGCGCACTGCCTCGAGAAGCGCGCGGAACAACGGCTCGCTGTCGTCCCACCGCGGCAGGAGTTCGTAGCCGACCTCACCGGTGTAACCGCTGCGGCACACACGAACAGGCACGCCGTTCCATTCCGCATCTTCGTACGCCATGTACTCGATCTCGGTGGGAAGTCCCAGAGCGGTCAGAACCGCCACCGATTTCGGACCCTGCACAGCCAGCACACCGTAGGCACGATGCTGATCCTCGACGGTGATTCCGTCCGGTGCGAGGGCGACCAGAGCCGCAACGACGTCCGCGGTATTGGCTGCGTTCGGGACGAGGAAGATCTCGTCGTCGCTGACGTAGTACGCAATGAGGTCGTCGATGACACCACCGGACTCGTTGCAGCACAACGTGTACTGAGCCTTACCCGGCCCGATCTTGTTCAAATCGTTGGTCAGTGCGGAGTTCACGAATTCCGCGGCGCCCGCGCCACGCACGACGGCCTTGCCGAGGTGACTGACGTCGAAGAGTCCGACATTCTCACGCACAGAGGTGTGTTCGGCCACGACGCCGGCGTACGAAACCGGCATCTGCCACCCCCCGAACGGCGCGAACGTCGCGCCGAGTTCGACGTGGACGGGGTGGATCGGGCCCTGCAACAGTTGTTCGTCGGTCATGGCCCACAACCTATCGGACTTCGCCGATCGAAACATGTCCGCAGCGAGAGCTCACCCGGCCGTGACGATCGCCCGTCCGCAAACTGCAAAGGGCCTAACATCGACTCAGGCATCCGCCAGAACCGGACGCATCGCACACTCACCTCACAGGAGACACCTTGAGCACTCGCACAGCCCGATCGTTGGGACCCGACCTCGTTCTCGCCGGCACAGTCGCCAAGCGCGCAGAGATACTGGTCGTCGGTCTGACGTCGGGTCCGGACGGCCCCGAAATCGCACTCAGCGAAGGCATCGTCGCCGAAGACGTACTCGCCGAGATCCTCGACAGCCTCATCGCCGTCGGCGCCACCGGCAAGCCCGAGCAGCTCACTCGTGTCCCGGCACCGAGCGAACTGTCGGTCACCAGCGTTCTCGCCGTCGGACTCGGCTCTGCCGACAAGCTCGGCAGCGAGCAGATCCGTAAGTCCGCCGGCGCCGCAGCTCGCTCGTTGTCCGGCATCGACACCGTCGCAACCACGCTCTCGATCCTCGACCTCGGTGCAGCCGCCGAGGGATTTGCGTTGGGCGCGTACAGCTTCACCGAATTCAAGTCGTCCATGACGGCTCCCGGTCCCGATTCGCAGCCACTGGCCCGCGTCGAACTTCTGGTGCCGTCGCCGCGCACGAAGGAGACCAAAGCGACGCTGGCACGGTCGGCTGCCATCGCCGAGGCCGTCGCCACCGCACGCGAGTTCGTCAACACTCCCCCGAGCCACCTCTACCCCGCCGAGTTCGCCGCGCGCGCGAAGGCACTGGGCGTCGAGGCCGGGCTCACCGTCCAGGTTCTCGACGAGAAGGCACTCGAGAAGGGTGGCTACGGCGGAATCATCGGCGTCGGCAAGGGCTCGTCACGCCAGCCGCGTCTCGTCCGCCTCGAATACGCGTCGAAGAAGCGTGGTGCCCGCAAGGTCGCACTGGTGGGTAAGGGCATCACCTTCGACACCGGCGGAATCTCCATCAAGCCCGCCGCCGGTATGGAGAACATGACCTCGGACATGGGCGGCGCCGCAGCCGTCATCTCCACCGTCGTGCTTGCCGCCAAGCTCGGCCTGCCCGTCAACGTCGTCGCATACGTACCGATGGCCGAGAACATGCCGTCCGCGACCGCCCAGCGTCCCGGCGACGTGCTGACCCAGTACGGCGGAATCACCATCGAGGTCGTCAACACCGACGCCGAGGGCCGTTTGATTCTTGCCGACGCGATGGTTCGCGCGGGTGAGGACAACCCCGACTACATGATCGACACCGCCACCCTCACCGGTGCGCAGATGGTCGCGCTCGGCAACCGCACCCCCGGAGTCATGGGCACCGACGAGTTCCGTGACCGCGTCGCCTCCATCTCGCAGAGCGTCGGCGAGAACGGCTGGGCCATGCCGCTGCCGGAGGAATTGCGCGGAGATCTCGACTCCAAGGTCGCCGACATGGCCAATGTCACCCCACACCGCTGGGGCGGCATGCTGGTCGCAGCTCACTACCTCAAGGAATTCGTTCCCGAGGGTGTCCAGTGGGCGCACATCGACGTCGCGGGGCCGGCCTACAACACGTCAGGGCCGTGGGGTTACACCGGCAAGGGCGGTACCGGCGTTCCCGTTCGCACGATGATCTCGGTCCTGGAGGACATCGCGGTCAACGGCTGACCCCTTGCTGTGCGCCTTTATTAACCCCCCGCGGTTAAGAAAGCCCCACAGCAGTTCAGGCGCCGTCGCGCAATTCCTGCTCTCGGGCCCGCTTGCGTTCGATTCGCTTACGTTCGTCGTGATCGCGCATACGCTGCGGATATCCCGTTTTTCGGACGTCGTAGACCGGGATCTTCAGGTCTTGTCCCAATTTGCGGGCACCACGTTCGCCGCCGACACGACGACGAGTCCACTCCCCGTCCTTCGCAACCAGGACGACGGTCACCTCGGTCACCGTCGTCTGCGGTTCCACATAGGCCTCGACGCCTTCGTGCGAGTGCGCCCAATTCGCCAGATGATCCGCATCACTTTGCGCTGCGGCCTGAGCCGCACTTGGCGGACGCTTGAAACGATCGAACAGTCCCACGGTCGTACCCTCCTCGGTACCGACGCCGCGGATGCACCCCGGCGATATGTCAAGTTTGCCAGGCGATGTCCGTTGTGCCTGCGCACGACATACCGTTTGGTCCGCTTACGACGTTACAGCCGGACCCCCGACGCATACCTACTCGCCAGTAGCCGACACACCCGAAACGGACGGCATCCCCCTCATCGGACACGCCCGGCGTATCAATGGAAAGATGAACGACGGTGACGCCGCGCCCGCGCGTCGACATCGGCAAAATAGCTACAAGTAGCCGCACGTCGCGCGCCACTCGAGCACAATGCATTACGACCACAAGTCGACAAAATTCAACAACCCGAACACAACTGTCGAGGAGTCAAAAGACATGGCCTTCTCCGTCCAGATGCCAGCCCTAGGTGAGAGCGTCACCGAGGGAACTGTCACACGGTGGCTCAAGCAGGAAGGAGACACGGTCGAAGTCGACGAACCCTTGCTCGAAGTCTCCACGGACAAGGTCGACACCGAGATTCCGTCTCCCGTCGCCGGCGTCCTGACCAAGATCGTCGCGCAGGAAGACGACACCGTGGAAATCGGTGGCGAGCTCGCCCAGATCGGTGAAGCCGGCGAAGCCGCAGCACCCGCGGCAGAGGCACCCGCCCCCGCCGCAGAGGAAGCTCCCGCCGAGGAAGCGCCGGCTGCCGAAGCTCCCGCCGAAGAAACTCCCGCTGCCGAGGCACCCGCTGCTTCCGGCGGTTCCGCTGAAGGTACCGCCGTGACGATGCCCGCCCTCGGCGAGTCCGTCACCGAAGGCACCGTCACCCGTTGGCTCAAGGCTGTCGGCGACGAGGTTGCCGTCGACGAGGCGCTGCTCGAGGTCTCGACCGACAAGGTCGACACAGAGATCCCGTCCCCCGTCGCCGGAATCCTGCTCGAGATCAATGCGCAGGAAGACGACACCGTCGAGATCGGTGGCCAGCTGGCCGTCGTCGGCTCCGGCGCACCCGCCGCGGCTCCGGCACCCAAGGCCGCTCCCGCAGCACCGGCAGCACCCCCTGCCCCCAAGGCCGAAGCTCCGAAGGCCGAAGCACCCAAGGCTGAAGCACCCAAGCCTGCCGCCGCACCGGCCGCACCCGCTCCGAAGCCTGCTGCGGCTCCCGCACCGGCGGCCGCACCCGCAGCTTCCGGCGACAGCAGCCCGTACGTCACCCCGCTCGTGCGCAAGCTCGCAACGGACAACGGCGTCGACCTCGCGACCGTCACCGGCACCGGCGTCGGCGGCCGCATCCGCAAGCAGGATGTGCTCGCCGCTGCGGAGGCCAAGAAGGCTCCCGCCGCCGCAGCTCCTGCTGCTGCAGCACCCGCGGCCGCACCGGCCGCCACCGCAGCCGCAGGCGTCCGACCCGAACTGGCACACCTGCGTGGAACCACGCAGAAGGCCAACCGTATTCGGCAGATCACGGCCACCAAGACGCGCGAGTCGCTGCAGAACACCGCTCAGCTCACGCAGACCTTCGAGGTGGACGTCACCAAGATCGTCGCCCTGCGGGCCCGTGCCAAGGCCGGCTTCATCGAGCGCGAAGGCGTCAACCTGACGTTCCTTCCGTTCTTCGCCAAGGCAGTCGTCGAGGCGCTGAAGTCGCACCCGAACATCAACGCCAGCTACGACGAGGCTGCCAAGCAGATCACCTACTACGACGCTGAGCACCTCGGCATCGCAGTGGACACCGATCAGGGCTTGCTCTCCCCCGTCATCCACAACGCCGGCGATCTCGGCCTGGCCGGCTTGGCCCGCGCCATCGCCGACATCGCCAAGCGTGCACGCTCGGGTGGCCTGAAGCCGGACGAGCTCTCGGGTGGCACCTTCACCATCACCAACATCGGCAGCCAGGGCGCGCTGTTCGACACCCCGATCCTGGTACCGCCGCAGGCGGCCATGCTCGGAACCGGCGCGATCGTCAAGCGCCCGATGGTGGTCACCGACGAGAACGGCAACGAGTCCATCGGCGTTCGCTCGATGATCTACTTGCCGCTGACCTACGATCACCGTCTGGTCGACGGCGCCGACGCCGGCCGATTCCTCACCACTGTGAAGCAGCGGTTGGAAGAAGCCTCGTTCGAAGCTGATCTGGGCCTGTAAGCAACTGCTCGGCCGGCCGGGGCGTCATCTCCATCAGGAGGTGGCGCCCCGGCTTTTTCAGTACGGTCGGAGATATACGTTCGGATATCGAAGCACGCTGAATCGAAGGAGGCTTTCCGAATGCGAGTAGTCATCGCCGGCTCGTCCGGTTTGATCGGAACGGCCTTGGTGTCATCGTTGCGCTCCGACAACCACGACGTGGTGCGTCTGGTGCGACGCTCGACCGCCGGCCCCGACGAATCGCGTTGGGACCCGGACCACGACCGTCTGGACCTCTCCGTCCTGCAGGGCGCCGACGCCGTCGTGAACCTCTGCGGCGTCGGCATCGGCGACAAACGGTGGTCGGGTTCCTACAAGCAAGCGATCCGTGACAGCCGCATCGTCGCGACCGACGTCTTGGCCGAAGCGGTCGCGAGTGAGAAGGTTCCCGTCCTCGCCAACGCGAGCGCCGTCGGCTATTACGGCGACACCGGCGACAAGATCGTCGACGAGGATTCGCCGGCAGGCACAGACTTTCTCGCCACGACGTGTCGCGATTGGGAACTTGCCACCGAACCGGCGCGTGCGGCGGGTGCCCGCGTCGTCAATCTGCGGTCCGGCGTCGTGATTTCACCTCATGGGGGCATGCTCGGTCGGCTTCGGCGCCTTTATTCGTTCGGCCTCGGCGGGCGACTGGGCAACGGTCGCCAGTACTTTCCGTGGATCTCACTCGAGGACGAGTGCGACGCGATCAAGTTCGCGCTCACGAATTCCGAACTCTCCGGTCCCGTCAACCTGACCGGTCCGGCCCCTGTCACCAATGCCCAGTTCAATGACGCCATGTCCCGTGCGGTCCACCGCCCGGCTCCCTGGATCGTTCCCGGGTTCGCACTCGAAGCGTTGATCGGAGAATTCGCCAAGAGCGGCATCCTCGGTGGCCAGCGCGCCATTCCCGCAGCTTTGGAAAAGGCGGGATTCTCTTTCCGCCACAACACGATCGGCGAAGCGCTGGCGGCCGCACTCGGTTGATTCCGAAGTCGGGCGTAATCTCTACGTCCATGAGCAGCGCTGCCGTTTCCGCCCGGTTCTCGAAACTGCCGATCGCCGTCGAGCAACTCGGTTCGATCGACTACAACGCCGCGTGGGACCGCCAGCGTGAGCTCGCGGCAGCGCGGGCGGACGACATCGGACCGGACACGCTACTGCTCCTCGAACACCCGCCGGTGTACACAGCAGGACGACGCACGGAACCCGAAGATCGTCCCGTCGACGGCACGCCTGTCATCGACGTCGACCGCGGCGGGAAGATCACCTGGCACGGCCCCGGCCAGCTGGTGGGATATCCGATCGTGAAACTGGCCGAGCCCATCGACGTGGTGCGGTATGTCCGACGCATCGAGGAAGCACTGATCACGGTGTGCACGGACCTCGGCCTGAACTGCGGGCGCATCGACGGCCGCTCCGGCGTCTGGCTGCCCGCCGAACTCGCAAACGGGCAATGGAAGCCCGAGCGCAAGGTTTCAGCCATCGGCGTGCGCGTCCAACGGGGCGTGGCACTGCACGGCTTCTCCCTGAACTGCAATTCGGTCCTGACCGGATTCGACAACATCATTCCCTGCGGCATCCGTGACGCCGGGGTCACGACGCTGTCGCAGGAACTCGGTCGCGACGTCACCGTGGACGAAGTCACTCCCGCTGTGACCGAGGCAGTGATCGCTGCTCTCGACGGAACCATGCCCGTCACCGAACGGAACGTCGAGCGCGTCACCTTCGAAAGCGCCTCGCCTACTCCGACTTTTACTACCGTTCAGTACAGCTGACGGGCTCGCCCGAACCCCGTTGCAGTAATCACCGGGCGTAGGATCACTGTCGTGACTATCGCCCCAGAAGGACGTAAGCTGCTCCGTCTCGAGATCCGAAACGCGGAGACGCCCATCGAACGCAAACCCAACTGGATCAAGACCCGAGCAAAGATGGGCCCCGAGTACACGGAGCTCAAGGGCCTGGTCAAGCGTGAAGGTTTGCACACCGTCTGCGAGGAAGCGGGCTGCCCCAACATCTACGAGTGCTGGGAAGACCGCGAAGCCACGTTCCTGATCGGCGGTGAGCAGTGCACACGCCGCTGCGACTTCTGCCAGATCGACACCGGCAAGCCCGAAGCCCTCGACCGCGACGAGCCCCGTCGCGTCGCGGAAAGCGTTCAGGCCATGGGCCTTCGGTACTCCACGATCACCGGCGTCGCCCGCGACGACCTCCCCGACGGCGGCGCCTGGCTCTACGCCGAGACCGTCCGCAAGATCCACGAACTCAACCCTGGCACCGGCGTCGAGAACCTGGTTCCGGACTTCAACGGCAAGCCCGAACTGCTCGACGAGGTCTTCGCCTCACGCCCCGAGGTACTCGCACACAACCTCGAGACCGTCCCCCGCATCTTCAAGCGGATCCGTCCGGCATTCCGGTACCAGCGCAGCCTCGACGTCATCACCGCAGCACGCGACTACGGACTGGTCACCAAGTCCAACCTGATCCTCGGCATGGGCGAAACCCCTGAAGAGGTCACCGAGGCGATGGCAGATCTCCACGCCGCCGGTTGCGACATCCTCACCATCACCCAGTACCTGCGACCCTCGCCCCGGCACCACCCCGTCGAGCGGTGGGTCAAGCCCGAGGAGTTCGTCGCACACTCGAAGGCTGCAGAAGAGATGGGCTTCGCCGGCGTCATGGCCGGTCCGTTGGTTCGCTCGTCGTACCGCGCCGGCCGCCTGTATGCGCAGGCCATGGCACATCACGGCCGTGAACTTCCCGAGGCGCAGCGTCATCTGACCGAGGGCGGCGACGCTTCCCAGGAAGCCAGCTCACTCATGGCGCGCCTGAATCGCTGATCCACTTTTTGCTGTGCGCCTTTATTAACCGCGGGCGGTTAGTAAAGGCGCACAGCAATGGACGTATCCTGGGTACATGGCGAACGGCAGCAAATCCGGTAAGGGCAAACCCACCAAAGAGGCAAAGGCTGCAGCGAAGGCTGCCCGCAAGCAGGCTTCCAAGGAACGTAGAACACAGCTCTGGCAGGCATTCCAGATGCAGCGCAAGGACGACAAGCTCCTCCTGCCGCTGATGATCGGCACCCTCGTCGGTGCGGCTCTGGTCTTCTTCCTGGTCGGCCTCATCTGGGGCCTTCAGTGGTTCCTGCTGCCGATCGGCATCGTTCTCGGTCTCCTCGGCGCCTTCATCATCTTCGGTCGTCGCGTCCAGAAATCGGTGTACAAGAAGGCTGAAGGTCAGGCCGGTGCCGCTGCGTGGGCGCTCGACAACATGCAGGGTGCGTGGCGCGTCACGAATGCCGTCGCCGGCACTACCCAACTCGATGCTGTTCACCGCGTCGTCGGACGGCCGGGTGTCATCCTCGTCGCCGAAGGTTCGCCGCAACGCGTCAAGGGCCTCCTCGCGCAGGAGAAGAAGAAGACCGCCCGCCTCATCGGCGACACCCCGATCTACGACATCATCATCGGCAACGACGAGGGCCAGGTTCCGCTCTCGCAGCTCCAGCGCTACTTGAACAAGTTGCCCCGCAACATCGACACCAAGCGCATGGACAACATCGAAGGTCGCCTCGCTGCACTAAGCGCACGCGGCGGCGGAGCAGCGCTTCCCAAGGGCCCGATGCCCGGAGGCGCGAAGATGAAGGGAATGCAGCGAACCATTCGTCGTCGCTGACACTCCCCCACAGCAAAACGAAAGACCCGGGCCCACACGGACCCGGGTCTTTCTTTACTTCGAGAAATTTGTGTCAGCGCGATTTCACGAGCAAAGTGCCGGTCGCGCGGTCCTGCATACCGCGACCGTCGATGTCGGTGATGGTCGCGGGAATCACGAACACAAGCAGTGCCTGACGTCCGAGCGCGCGCACGAAGCCCACTCGAATCGGGCCTTCGATTCGTGCAACCTGAAGTCCGAGGACGAACTGCCCCGGTGTGAAGTTGAACAGCGCCACCGTGACGACGCCGACTGCGAACCACACCATCAGCGTGACAGTCGAGGTCATACCGTCGAAGAAGTCGCCGGTGATGAGCGAGGCCACTCCCACAGCCATCACCCAATCCACCAACAGTGCCGCGATACGACGGCCCGAACCGACCAGCGAACCCGGACCCTCCTGAGGGAAACCGAGGAGCTCGCCACGGTACGACTGCTCACGGCCGTCCGCGCTCTTCGGCAAAGCTGCTTGCGGCCCAGAGAGCCAAGTTCCGGTGATACGTGCCATGCTGTCCAGGATAGGCGTCGCAGCACCGTAGTCCAGATTTGCCGGGTTTTAACTGTGTGGCCGGTCACATGGACTTCGGAAATCCCCAGGATGCTGCGACGCGTAACACTGCCGAAACAAAGGGTTGACGAGCGGGCAACACCAGCTCCCTACCGTCTGCCTCGACGGATTCAACCGACATCACTTGGCTGAAGCGACTTAAGGAGCACAAGCGTGGCGTTCACCACGGCCGAAGAGGTCATCAAGTACATCGCGGACGAGAACATCGAGTACGTCGACATTCGGTTCAGCGACCTGCCCGGCGTCCAGCAGCACTTCTCGATCCCGGCGTCTGCTTTCAACCAGGACGTGTTCGAGGACGGCCTCGCATTCGACGGATCTTCGGTCCGCGGATTCCAGTCGATCCACGAGTCCGACATGATGTTGCTTCCCGACGTCACCACGGCGCAGATCGACCCCTTCCGCAAGGCGAAGACCCTCAACATCAACTTTTTCGTGCACGACCCGTTCACCCGTGAGTCCTACAGCCGCGACCCGCGCAACGTTGCCCGCAAGGCCGAGGAGTACTTGGTCAGCACCGGCATCGCGGACACCGCATTCTTCGGCGCCGAGGCCGAGTTCTACATCTTCGACTCGGTTCGCTACGACTCCGGCATGAACTCCGCGTTCTACGAGCTGGATTCCATCTCCGGTTCCTGGAACACCGGCGCAGAGACCAACGCCGACGGCTCCCCGAACCTCGGCTACAAAGTTCGCGCCAAGGGTGGCTACTTCCCCGTCGCTCCGTACGACCACTACGTGGACCTGCGCGACGAAATCTCCACCAACCTGACCAACGCGGGCTTCGAGCTCGAGCGCGGCCACCACGAGGTCGGCACCGGCGGACAGCAGGAGATCAACTACAAGTTCAACACGCTGCTCGCAGCTGCTGACGACCTGCAGTTGTTCAAGTACATCGTCAAGAACACCTGCTGGCAGCACGGCAAGTCCGCAACCTTCATGCCGAAGCCGCTCTTCGGTGACAACGGCTCGGGCATGCACGTCCACCAGTCCCTGTGGAAGGACGGCAAGCCCCTCTTCCACGACGAGTCCGGCTACGCAGGCCTCTCGGACATGGCGCGCCACTACATCGGCGGCATCCTGCACCACGCTCCGTCGCTGTTGGCCTTCACCAACCCGACGATCAACTCGTACCACCGTCTGGTGCCGGGCTACGAAGCCCCCATCAACCTCGTGTACAGCCAGCGCAACCGCTCGGCAGCTGTCCGTATCCCGATCACGGGCAACAACCCGAAGGCAAAGCGTCTCGAGTTCCGCGCACCCGACTCCTCGGGTAACCCGTACCTCAACTTCGCTGCACAGATGATGGCCGGCCTGGACGGCATCAAGAACAAGATCGAGCCGATGGCTCCGGTCGACAAGGACCTCTACGAGCTTCCCCCGGAGGAGGCTCGCAACATCCCGCAGGCTCCGACCAGCCTCGAGACGGTCATCAACCGCCTCGAAGCCGATCACGAGTACCTGACCGAGGGTGGCGTCTTCACCACCGACCTGATCGAGACCTGGATCTCGCTCAAGCGTGAGCAGGAAATCGCTCCGGTCAACCTGCGTCCGCACCCGTACGAGTTCGAGCTCTACTACGACGTGTGATCCGCATCCTGACGTAAGTCAGACCTGCGAGTACCGAGTCCACCCGTCCCGCTTCTGCGGGGCGGGTGGACTTGTTTCGTCCGAGGGAAACCCCTCGGACAGATGATGACCGGCCTTCATACCGGACGCGGTCGAATCGCGGATCAGCCGCGGGCACGTTGACCGATGGCCGCATTGTTGACGATATGGGCGATTCGACCTGCCCGTGTTGCGTCTCGAGCGGCACTGACGATCCACCACAGCATCTGTTTGCGGGCGCTGGGCGGAAAACTGTCCCAGTTGCTTCGCGCTTGCGTGTCCAGGTCCAGCGCCGCCTGCAAGTCAGATGGTTCCTCGAGGTCTTCGACTTGGTCGAGAATCGTCCACCAACCAGTGGATTTCGCGGCAGCAATGGCACCACGACCAGCAGCGGTCATGAGGCCACGCGCCTCCATATCAGCTGCGCGTTCGCGGTTGAGTCGGGTCCAGGAACTCTTGCGTCTCCGCGGTGTGAACAGTTGCAAATTGCGCTCTTCGTCGAAGATGGTGTTAGTGGAATCGATCCACCCAAAGCAGATCGCTTCCTCAACGGCCTGAGGGTAGGGGCAGCGTGGTCGGCTGGTGGTGGTGCGCCAGGAGCACAACCACACTCCACGGCCTGACGTGTGATTGTCCGTCAACCAAGTTCGCCACTGTTCGCGAGTCTCGGCGTGGATGATCGGGTAGTCGAACTTCCACGTCGGGGGGTGGACGGAAGCCGGCGGCGATGATTTCGAATCGGTCACTTACTCTCCAAGCCTAGAGGGAATCGGATACGTGTCTCGATAGACGAGGGGCCTGCGCAGGGAACACGTCCCCGCGGCAACTTGGACGTGAATGGTCTTGTCGCGCAATCCTCTTCTGACTGTCATGGTGGCGAGACCCTGAGGTGAAGGGCGAGCCGACTGACGGTGTCGGCAAGCTCGGTTGGTTCGATGACGACCACTGGGGCGGTGAGCGCAATGCGCGCAACCGTCATGGCGAGCCTGCCGAGATCTTCGCTGCGGATCTCGACAAGGCAGCGGTCCGCTGCCACCTCGATCGGTGTGTGGTCAATCCATCTGAGTACGCCCGCGAGGTCGGCGAACGTAGCTTCGATGGCGAGTTTTGCATCGTGGTGACGGGGTGGCGAGCCCACTGATCTCGCGACGAAGCCTGCCGCGTCACCGCCCGGGATCTCGCGTGGCGTGAAATGACTGCCTGCCAGCCAGGGCTCCGAGAGCCGGTCCAGTCGAAATGTTCGCCAATCCGAACGATGGTGGTCCCATGCTACGAGATACCAACGACGCCCCGCCGTGACAAGGCGGTGCGACTCGACGAGTCGTCTGCTGCTCTCGCCATCACCTCGCCGATAGTCGAAACGAACGTGCTCGTGGTCACGACATGCCGCAGCGAGCACACTGAGTGCTTCGGGATCGACGATGTCGTCATTTGCCCGCCGCATGGAACTGACGCTCGAATGCAGTGCCGACACACGTCGGCGAAGTCGATGGGGCAGGAGTGTTTCGATCTTCGTCAGCGCGCGCAGCGCCGTTTCTTCGATGCCTCCGATGGCGGCCTCGGCGGCGTAGCGCAGTCCGACGGCTACCGCCACGGACTCGTCATCGTCGAGGATCAGGGGCGGCACGTGCGCCCCCGTTGCAAGTCGGTAGCCCCCGTATTTTCCGGACGTGGAATCGACCGGATAGCCGAGGTCGCGTAGGCGATCGATGTCGCGGCGCACCGTCCGCTGCGTGACATCGAGTCGTGCGGCAAGTTCGGCACAGTGCCAGAAGCGATGAGTCTGAAGGAGCGAGAGCAGTTGCAGTGCTCGGCCTGTGGGATCGTTCCGCATTTCTTCAGATTGCCAGCGATCTAGGACTTTATGTGTCCACGATGCTCCCTATCGTCGGAGCAACCGGTCGATCCAGACACGAGATCGGTACTCGACTCAAAGGAGCATCCGTGAATCCATCCGACTTCCCCAGGCCCGTCCTCATCCCAGTGAACGGCGTGGAACTCGAAGTCTTCGAAGCAGGGCGACACAATGCCGGGAAACCCATCGTGTTGTGTCACGGATGGCCAGAGCACGCCTATTCCTGGCGATACCAGGTGCCCGCCCTTGTCGAGGCGGGCTACCACGTCATCGTCCCGAACCAACGCGGCTACGGCAATTCGTCACGTCCGACCGAAGTGACGGACTATGACATCGAACATTTGGCGGGTGATCTCATCGCACTTCTCGATCACTACGGCTACGACGATGCCACCTTTGTCGGTCACGATTGGGGTGCCTTTGTCGTGTGGGGCCTTACCCTGTTGCACCCGGACCGGGTAAACAAAGTGATCAACCTGAGCCTGCCCTACCAGGATCGCGGAGAGCAGCCGTGGATTGAGTTCATGGAAGCCGTGCTTGGCGGTGATTTCTACTTCGTCCATTTCAATCGACAGCCGGGCGTCGCGGACGCGGTGTTCGAAGACAACACCTTCCGGTTCCTCCGCAACCTGTACCGGAAGAACGAACCCCTCAGGGAACCTCAGCCGGGTATGGCGCTGATCGATCTCGCCAAAGCAGAGACACCACTCGGTGAGCCCCTGATGAGCGATAGAGAATTGGCCGTTTTCGTCTCCGCCTTCGAATCGACAGGATTCACGGGCAGTGTGAACTGGTACAGGAACCTTGACCGCAACTGGCATCTGCTGGCGGAGGTGGACCCGATCATCCAACAGCCCACACTCATGATCTACGGCGACCGTGACGCGATCGCGAGAGCTGAGAACCTGACAGAGTTCGTGCCCAATGTGGAAGTAGTCAATCTCGATTGCGGTCACTGGATCCAACAAGAAAGACCCGAAGAGACCAACCAAGCGATCTTGAACTGGCTGCAGCGGCAGGATGCCACATAGTTTCAAGGCTAGGTGCGGTCTCAGTGAAAATGTCAGTCTCATTCAAGTCCAGTAGGGGGCTTGATCCGGACCGACCGTCTTCGAGATTTGGCGAGAGCGTCGGTAAACAAACCATGCACTCAACCCGACGATGGGCACAAGCCAAATCCCGACAGAGAAGGCGACAGCGCGCCACACACCGACTCGCCCGGACACAGAAACCACATCGGCCGTTCCGACAAGACACAGGGAAAGCCAAATCAAGGCGAGAATGAATCCGCCGCCGTACAGAAGAATGAATGCTTCGAATCCGTCCATGCAGTCCATTCCACTGTCGGCGCAGTCCTGAAGCCCAGCCGCACCGAGTAGGGAAATGTTCACGGTGGCGATGCTACGGGCCAGGGCGTCCCGAACTGCCGAACAAGCGGGCGGATTCGGCGATGCGAACGCCGCTCAGCCCGAACAGAGTAGAAGCCCCACCCCCGTGGGGAGGGCGGGGCTTCCTCTGGTCCGGCGCTCACGCACAGTGGGAGGGTGGTGGACATGCCGGACCGACGACACGGCAGGGAGTCAAGCTGCCGCGCCCAAGCGCTGACCTGAAGGAATGCGCCTGAGATCGTGGTTACGAGAACCATCAAACCAGACAAACTGGACGCATGTTCAGGAATCGCGAGATTCGACCCCCGCACGTCAGAAAGATCTCACTGCACCCGATAGGTTTCGCTGCGGACAGGATCCACCAACCGCCGCATGACCTCGTACGCGCGGTCCGGATCCGTGTACGGCGGAATCATCATCAAAACGAGTTGACGACCATAGATATCGTCGAGATACATCAAATCGTGGGGCTGGCCAGGGTACGGACCCCGCACTTCCAGTCCGTCGACCTCGTCGATACGACGCTGCGCGCTGCTGATCGTGTTCCAGTCGAACGCAACCCGCGCGATCGGCCCGAACCTCAGCGAAAGTGCGGATATCAGATCGTGAAGCTCCGCCGTGACGTTCGTGGTCCACGGGAACCACGCGCCGTCAACCGATGCCTTGACGGCACCTTGCCCACGAAGCAGGAATCGCGGAGTCCGCGTCGGCGACGGGAAAGGTTGCCCGACATGGCGCTGCGGCGCTTCCATTGCATAGTCGAGAGTGCTGATGTGCGCCATGACGAGGCTCCTTGACGGAGGATTCGTGGAACCGTCAGGCAGAGGTGCCCGGTCGTGGGTTCCATACCTTCAGACTACTCCGCTACGCAATCCCGACTACGCATCGACGGAAATGATCACGCCGGTGTCGCCGTACGGGAACGGACCATTACCGATGTGACCAAGGGTGTTGAAGAATTTCGAAATAGGCACCATCACACCGTATTTCGCTTTGACTTTGCTGCGGATCTCGTCGAATTCAGCTCCACCGCTCACCAACTGAGCGGTCCCGGTGACCGGCGACGCACCGTCGGCAACCTTTCCGCGGTTGTTGCACGGCACCACGGTGACGCGTGGGTTGTTCCGCAGACGCTTGGCCTTACCCGACTTCGAGGAAGTCCAGAAGCCGATACGTCCGTCAGGCAGAGGCACGACCCACGTCGGCGTGGCTACGCCGTCACCGCTCTTACGGAATGTGGTGACCGAGATCGTCTTCTCTTCGCCCAGGGACATGAAACGAGCGTATGCCTCCACAACCTCCACGACCATGCACGCGAATGAATTTTCTCTACCTCAGGAGTTTCAAAACGGACAATTATCCGGACGAAGGTGAACAACAGGTGCCGAGTGGTGGAAATGTCGCAGAACGACCACGTCTGAGGTCGATTTGAGGCCCGGAGGTGTTGGAACATGACTTCTCGTGAATGCGGAACTCATCGTTCTCCTCGTCGTCGTCGTAACCGCTCTGGGGTTCGACTTCACCAACGGTTTTCATGACACTGGCAACGCTATGGCCACGTCGATTGCAACCGGCGCCCTCAAGCCCAAGGTGGCAGTCGCTCTGTCTGCTTCCTTGAACCTGGTCGGAGCTTTCCTCTCGGTAGAGGTTGCTGCCACCGTGGCCAAGGGCGTGGTGAACCTCGGAAATGTGGGTGGCCAAGCGCTGCTCACCATCGTCTTCGCAGGCCTTGTCGGCGGCATCATCTGGAACCTGGCAACGTGGTTGCTCGGCATCCCCTCGAGTTCCTCACACGCACTGTTCGGCGGCCTGATCGGCGCCGCCATCGCGTCCCTCGGCATGAGCGGTGTCGCCTGGAGCGGCGTCCTCAGCAAGGTTGTCATCCCCGCAGTTCTCGCTCCCGTCGTGGCCGGCTTGGTTGCCGCGGCCGGCACCTGGCTCATCTACCGCATCACCTCCAACGTCGGAGAAGAAACCAAGGACAAAGGTTTCCGACTCGGCCAGATCGGTTCGGCTTCACTCGTTTCCCTCGCACACGGCACCAACGACGCTCAGAAGACCATGGGCGTCATCTTCCTCGCCCTGGTCGCCCACGGAACCATTTCCGCCGACGCGGACATGCCGTTCTGGGTCAAGCTCACCTGTGCGCTCGCGATCGCTGCCGGAACCTACCTCGGCGGTTGGCGAGTCATCCGCACTCTCGGCAAGGGACTTGTCGAGATTGCCGCACCACAAGGCATGGCAGCCGAAGCATCCTCTGCTGCAATCATTCTCACCTCCAGCCACCTCGGCCTTCCGCTCTCCACCACCCATGTGGCGACGGGTTCCATCATGGGAACCGGTCTGGGACGCAAGGGCGCCGAAGTTCGTTGGGGCGTAGCCGGACGTATGGCGGTCGCCTGGTTGATCACTCTTCCGTCCGCTGCAATCGTCGGCGCTCTGTGCTGGGGACTGGCCGACATCGTCGGCGGCCTGCCCGGTGTCCTGGTCGTCTTCGCCGTGCTCATCGCGTTGGCCGGCTGGATGTACCTGCGCTCCCGCAAGGAGCCCATCGATCCGAGCAACGTCAACGCCGAGTGGGACGGCGGCCTGGTGCCTGCAGAGGTCCCCGGTCCGGACGCCCGCGTCACCACCGACGCCAAAGCCTGAAAGAGGGAATCGACATGGATATCTTGAAAAACACCGTCGACTCGCTCTGGCAGGTCGTACTGGTCGGCCTCCTGCTGGGCGCCGGACTACCGGCGATCTTCGCAATCGGCCTGAAGTCGCTCGACGCCGGACAACGCGGCAGTGGCGGCGGGAGCACTGCCGTCGCGGCTCGCAGTCCGTTGGCCGTGGCAGGCGCAGTGGTGTGCTTCGCGGTCGTGCTCATCGCGATCGTCACCGGAATCCTCTTCATCATGCAGGGCTTCCTCAGCCACACATTCGGCATCGAGATCTTCTGATCCCGTGCGCCCTCACGAGCGGAAAGACATCACCGTGACTGCACCGACTCCATCCCTTCCTCAATCCATTCTTGACTGGCTTCGCGCCGGCTACCCCGAAGGCATACCGCCCAAGGACCGCATTCCGCTGGTCGCATTGCTACGACGCAAACTCTCGGACGCGCAAATTCGAGACATTGCCATCGGCGCTGCACTCGCAGAACTGAGCGACGTCAACAGCGACCAGGTGATCTCGAGCGACGAGATCAGCGCTCAGATCGCCGATCTGACGAGCCAGACTCCCTCGGACGAGGACATCGCGCGCGTTGCCTCCGTCCTTGCTGCCGCCGGGTGGCCCCTCGCTGATCTCGACAACCACTGAAGCTCGATTCGTTGAGTCTTCCACCACTTCTGGCTTCGATACTCGGCTGGCTGCGTGCCGGGTATCCGAACGGTGTGCCGGAGCAGGACTACGTCCCTTTGATGGCCCTGCTCCGGCGACAACTGTCCGACGACGAGATCGCCGTTCTTGCTGACGATCTCGTCGCCCGCTTTCCGCTTCCGGTCGATCCGATCGACTTTCCCGGTTCGGTCGATCCGATCGACATCGGCGTCCTCATCACCAAGGTCACCGACGATATTCCGCACGAATCGGACGTCGCTCGGGTACGTGAACACCTGATTCGTGGAGGTTGGCAAATCGTGGCACAACCTCCGGTCGACGACGCCTGACGGCATTACGGTAAATCGGACCAGTTTGATAACGAACCGGTAACGGTGCCGTCGAGGTCAATACAGACCACTTAGTGTCATAAGGAATTCCGCGCCTCGGGGGGCTCGGTCGGATTTCGGTGTGCAAGCACCTTTGGGGCGGGAGTGATACATGCACGAGGCTCACACAGATTTGGCGAAGAACCCAGATATTTCGAACCCGGATCTTTCGAGAAACCGTATTTCGAAACGAATCAAGCGTCGGATCCTGGGCCTCGCAGCGACAGCACTCGCACTCCCCCTGACCGCAGGCCTGATCAGCGGATCGGTAGCGACCGCAGCGCCCGCGCGTACCGCCCCGGACGGTGGCTACGAGGAAGTGTTCGTAGACTCGTCGATGGGACCGATCAAGGTTCAGATCCAGTGGGCTTCGCGCGGCGGCAACGCGGCGCTCTATCTTCTCGATGGCCTACGAGCACGCGACGACCGAAACGCATGGAGTTTCGAGACCAACGCTCTCGAGCAGTATCGCGGCGACAACGTCACCCTGGTCATGCCGGTCGGCGGGCAGTCCAGCTTTTACTCCGACTGGTATGCGAACAGCAATTTGAATCGCCAGCCGGTCACGTACAAATGGGAAACCTTCCTCACCCAGGAACTTCCCGCCTATCTGGAATCGCGCGGCGTCTCGCGAACCAACAACGGCGTGCTCGGACTGTCCATGGGTGGCAGCGCGGCACTGACGCTAGCCGCCTACCACCGCGATCAGTTCAAGTTCGCCGGTTCGCTCTCGGGATACCTCAACATCTCAGCTCCAGGCATGCGTGAGGCGATCCGGGTGGCCATGGTCAGCGCCGGGTCCTTCAATGTCGATGCAATGTGGGGACCGCCGTGGAACCCCGCTTGGCTCCGCAACGATCCCTTCGTGTTTGCACCCGAACTGGCTGGGCTCTCGCTGTACATCTCCGCTGCGAGCGGCCTGCCCGGGCAGTTCGATCAACCGCGTCGGCCCGTCGACTTCGTGAATACCGGTAGTGCCATCGGGCTCGAGGCCCTTGCCTTGATGAACTCACGGGCATTCCAACTGCGCATGAACTCCCTGGGAATTCCGGCAACGTACAGCTTCCCGGCCAACGGCACTCATTCGTGGCCGTACTGGGGTGCAGAACTGTGGAAGGCCCGAGGCCAGATCCTCGACACCCTGAACGCTTGGTGAACTGACAACGACTCGATCACCGACAACCGCAGGCCCCGACCGATATTCGTTCGGGGCCTGCGTCGTTCGAATTCAGAGCGCGGCAAAGAGATCCACGGTATTGCCGTCGGGATCGAGAAGAACGGCGTAACGCTGCCCCCATACGGCGTCGAAGGGCGCCTTGTGCCCGGGGAAGTCGGCTGTCATGCGCTGATACGCCTCGTCTACTGCGGCGGGAGTCCCGAAATCGAAGGCCAAAGCGACGGGGTGTCGACCTTCCCCGACAGCGAAGTCCGGATCGAAGCTCGCGATGGTGGACAGCGCGTCCCAGGCCAGCCGAAGCCCACCGTCGAAAGTGAACTCCACATGCGGAGCGTCAGCGGGTGTTTCCGGAATGTCGAGCCCGAGGGTTCGGTAGAACGCGAGGGAACGCGCGAGATCGTTGGTGACGATTCCGACGAGATCGAGTCTCGGAGAGACGGACACGGTATTTCTCCTGTTTCGGGTCGAGAAGTGATCGGCGAGTGTGTGACGATGATCTGATGACCGGCACTGACACCCTCGCTCTCGACGGTAGTCGGACGGTAGCGTCGAGTCTTGAACAAAACGGCCACACCTATGTCGAGACTTGGATCACCGGTTCGGCCGGCCTCTTCTTCAGTTGCACGTGGAAAAGCACCAGCGAAGCCCATACGCCCACGGAAGCAAAGCGGATTCTTCCCGATCTCTGCGCCGACTTCATCGTCGACAGCACCGGAAAGTCGTGGCTCGTCGGACCTGCCACCGGTGCCGATCTGGTTTCGGTCGCCGCCGGTACAACCATGTGGGGCATCCGGATCAATCCACCGGCTCTGCGGAGCCTGCTCGGCACAGCTGCCGACGCGGTGCAGGATTCGAAGATCGCCTTCGACGACATCCTCACTTCCAGACAAGCGCGGGTACTTGGCGACGCCCTGAGCCACGAGGCAGTCGACGCTCACCTACTGGGCCAGTTGTGGCGCGGACTGGAACCCGACCACGGAATCGAGCGTGGTTACTCCGCGCTCATCTCCTCCCCTTCCACGCCGATACGAGAGATTGCTGCAGACCTCGGTGTTTCCGAACGTCATTTCAGACGATCGATCACATCGGCGGTCGGGCTGTCCCCCAAACTGATTCAGAAGGTGCAACGAATGCAGGACGTGTTGACTCTCAGCCGCGGCGCAAATCTCACGCTGTCGTCGCTGGCCGGTCGCGCCGGCTACGCCGACCAAGCCCACCTCGCACGCGATACGCGTGCACTGGCAGGCCTGACACCGACTCAGCTACTGCGCGAGCACCGGTAACGATGAGTGAAGAACTGTTCGCCGCCCTCGATCACCTGGCTGCCACGTCAGCTGTCGTGATCGATCGCCCCCGAGGGTCGGCACACCCGCGGTACCCCGATGCGATCTATCCGCTCGACTACGGCTATCTCGACGGCACGGTCAGCGCGGACGGCGACGGGATCGATCTGTTCCGAGGCTCGGCCGTCGGCAACGGTGTTGTCGCCGTGGCCGTTGTTGCCGACATCGTCAAGAAGAACGTGGAAGTCAAGATCCTTCTCGAATGTACTGCGTCTGAAATCGACACTGCCACAGCATTTCTCCGCGACGTTCTAGGTCTCGGTGCCACTGTCTTGCGGCGCGCCGTCAGCTGAGTTCGTCGAATCGCGGAACAAGATGCTCCGCAACCCACTTCGCTTCCTCGATCAGAGGCCAACCTGCCAGGATCAGTGCAGTCAAACCGGTTCGGCTGCGAAGCGTGCGTACCGAGTCCGTGATCGAATCCGGATCGCCGACGTAGTACACGGCCGATGACCCGGTGCCGAAGATGTCGAGGGGTGACCACGCCGTGATACCCGCGTACAGCCCGTCACCGACGTACAACTCCTCCGGTTCCGGAAGTCGGCCGGAGGCAATCTTGTCCGCCCAACCCTGTCGCTGAGCGTCGCGGGCGGTGAAGGTCTTGAGGTCTTGCTTCCCCTGAGTACGACGACGCACTGCGTTGTCCAAGACATGAGCGATCTGCTCGACGCCCGTCTTCTCGAACAACGAACGGAACCGGTCGTGCGCCTGCGCCTTGGTGGGGCGAACGATCACACCGGTGAGCGCACCGAAGTCGGTGAACTCGCGCCCGGCTGCCTCCGCCGCCGCCCGTGCGGCAGAGAATTTGTCTTCGATGAACGAAGTCTCGCGCAGCATCGCCAAGTAGGTGTCGAGCACCTTGCCTGAATTCGCCAGGCCTGCAGGCGAATCACCGGTACCCCACAGCGGAACCTGATGCCCAGCGGGCGCATCGATACGCAGTGGTGTGTTGGGAAAGTTCGACTCCGTGCCTTCGGCGTAGATGCGGCGGAAGTCCGCCCAGTACTGCTCCCCCAACTCGTAACGCTCGTCGTGGGGCACGTTCATGTCGTACTTGGTCAGGATGTTCTCGCGTCCGTTGACCGAGTTGATCAACAGTCGGCCGCCGCTGAAGGCGTCGAAAGTCAATGCCTTCTCCGCCAGCAGTCGCGCCGGCGTCATGTTCGCGTAGACGGCGACGAGGAACTTCATGCGCGTGGTGTGCGCTGCCGCCCACGTCGCCGAGATGAACGGATCGTTCGGCCAGGTGGCAACAAGCGCACCTTCGAATCCGCCGTCGTCGATGGTCTTCGCGAGCTCGATCTGCCTGGCCCCGTCCACGGGGAACAGCCCACCGGGGCTCCACGGGTAGTCCCCGTCTGCCTGGGTGAGATACCAGAATGTCTTGATGCCCATCAGTTCTGCACTCCAGCCGGCAGGTCGAACGATTCGATTCGGGCACGCGAACGGATGGTGTCCGCATTCACGCTGTAGAGCGCGTCGAGGTATGCGACCGCGAAAGAACCGGGGCCCGAGGCATTTTCCTCGGCGATCTCCGATGCCACGGCAACATGCGTGTGCGCGGCAACCAATCCGTCCAGCGCGGTCGACGTGACGGCGAGGTAGGCGGCGACAAGACCGCCCAGAGAGCAACCGGTACTGGTCACGCGCGGCAACAGCGCGCTGCCACCGGAGACTCGGATGCCCTGGGTGTCACCGCCCGCATCGCGGCCGACGATGTAGTCGACCGGTCCGGATGCCGACACGGCATCCGCATGCTTCAAGAGTGACAGAGCGGCGGGCACCGCGTCGGCGGAATCGGAGGCACTGTCGACGCCGCGGGTGTCACCGCCGAGTCCGGCCAGAGCGATGATCTCCGATGCGTTCCCGCGGATGGCGCTGGGGTGAAAGCGCAGCAGATCCACAGCGATACCGCTCCGCCAGGGTAGTCCGCCGACACCGACGGGATCCAAAACCCATGGCGTACCGGCAGTTCGGGCCGCTTCTGCTGCTATCAGGAAAGCTTCGGCTGTCCCGTCGTCCGGCGTTCCGAGGTTGACGAGCACTCCCCCGGCGATGGCAGCGAACCCACCCGCTTCGTGGACGTTGTCGATGTGAGCGTTGCTTGCGCCGGCGGCGAGCAGAACATTGGTCAAGAAGTTCGCAGAAACGATGTTGGTCAGCGACTGGACGAGCGGTACCTGATCGCGGAGTGCGTCGATCGCCGACGCGACGGTTTCGACAGAGACAGTGTCAGACATGAGAATTCCTTCAGAACGGGAGGTAATTGAGGACTGCGGCGATTCAGGACCGCGGACATCGAACATCCGCAAGCGCGCCGCCGGGCTCACCGCCGACAACCATCGGCAAAGTCGGATCTGCAGTCCATTCCTCCAACGAACCGTCGTAGACCTTGACGTCCTCATAGCCGCCGCGGATCAGTGCGAGTGCTGTCAGGCACGCCGAAACTCCACCGCCGCAATAGATCACGACAGGTTCAGCGACGGGTGGTAGAACGTCAGCAGATTTCGACCGAACATCGTCCGCCGGAAGCATCCGGGCATCGGCGTCGAGAAGACCCTTCGCAGACAGATTCACACTTGACGGAATATGTCCGCGTCGCGAATATCGCGTCTTCTCCGTTCCCTCGTACTGCTCAGGCGCCAGCGCGCACACCAGCGTTCCGGCTTCTTCTCCTGAGGACAGTGAGGCAACGCGAGGTAGATCGACCCACAGGCCAAGGTCCGTCACACTCCAACGCTTCGACGCCGACGTGTGGGTGACGTCGTCGCCGCTCGCGAGGGCGAAGCCGCATCGAGTCCATTCGGCGAGGCCACCGTCGAGGACTCTTGCTTCGATGCCGGCGTTGCGAAACACCCACCAGAGCCGTGATGCCCAGGTGGTCGAACCCTGGTCGTAGATCACGATTGTCGCACCCGGTTCGATACCACTGGATTGGAGATCGGACATCAACTGCTCCGTTGACGGGCGTGTGAAATGCAGCGCCGCTTCCCTTTCGGAAAAGACGTCCATGAGGTCGACGTGTCGGGAACCCGGGATGTGCGAGGAAACCCAGCCGTCGTACCCGGACTCCGGGCGATAGTCGCCGTCAAATCGCGCGGGAGGAAAATGAACCGTCGCGTCGAGCACAGCGACGCCTCCCTCACGCAGGATCGCGTCGAGTTCAGCAGCACTCACCAGCGGCGACGCGGTCTCTCCAGCCACTTCGGACCCTCTCCCTCGGAAACGAACAAGCACGAACCTAAATGAGTACTAGCGTATACGCAAGTACTCACTCGTCGTCGATGGCATAATCGAACGCGCTCTACTTGCATGCACAGGAATGGGGACACATGGATCTCGACGCCGATACGAGCACCACCGATCTGCTGGTGCCGGAGGCTGCGCTCGGCCGGTCCGATCAGACCTCGCGGCAGTACCTGCGCCTGCGAGCCGACATCCTGGCCGGCAAGTTCCCCCAGGGCGCTCCGCTGCACGAGACTCAATTGTGCGAATCGTACGGCGCATCGCGTACCCCGATCCGCGAGGCACTCAACTGGCTCGCGCACGACGGTCTACTCGAACGAGCCGCCCGCGGTTTTCGTGTCCGCTCCGGCACTCCCGAAGACGTCATCGAAATCTACGCAGCGCGGGTTGCCCTCGAATCGGAAGCCGCCGGCGCCGCCGCACTCCGCCACAGCGATCTCGACCTTGCCCGCCTGGACGGATTGCACGAGTTCTGCTGCACTGCAACAGAAGGCACCGAGGTTCGTGCCGGAAACTTCAAGTTTCACGAGGCCCTCTGGCAGGCCGCCCACAATTCCACGATCACCTCATTGCTGATCCGCCTCACCACCCAACTGCGAATCTACGACAGCGGCCCGCCGTCGAACTACGGCGAACCTGACCTGCTCAATTCGGAGCATCAAGAGATCCTGAACGCCATCCGCGCCCGGGACGAATCGTCCGCACGTGGTCACATGCGCAACCATCTCGAGCGCAGCCGCGACCAACGAATAAGGATGTTCGCCAGCCGCTGACTTCAGACAGCCCAGATTTCTGCACGCCGACGCCTGCGCCGCCGTCGCTCAGACGGGGAGCGTGCCGGTCTCGACGTCGTACACGCTCTCGGCCGGGCTCGACATCACTCGATCCGCCATCTCCTGCTTGAGCTCTGTCAGCCGTGACTCGTCTTCGGCCGTCCGGTCGGACTTACGGGACAGAGTGATGAACTCGTCGACGACGAACCCCTCCCGAACAGTCAGCGTGACGCTGGCGCCGCGATAGGTGATCCGAAATACGTACAGCGCGAGCGTGTTTCCACGTTCACGCCTGGCCAAGGAACTGTCAACGGTGTACCGCCCTTCGGTCACCGCGCGCGTGACCAACTCGAACGAATCGCGCACTCCTGGTCCGCCGTGTGCGGTGGTGACGACCAGCTCGCGACGCTCGACGGAGCCTTCCCCGCCGAGCACACCGAGAGCGCGCTCGAGAACCTTGTAGGCATGCGCCACGCCGCCCGGGGCCTGCGGACCGTGATAGCGGAGGGCGTCCTCGTACGTGAAGTCGAGCGTCGTCCCGTGATCGGTCACGGTGAGCGTGGTGGTCATGATGGGCGTCCTTGCCGATCAGTGCTGGCGGTCGATCGGATTGATCCGCGAGACGATGAGCGGATCGATCGGGGTGAAAGGAAAGTGCGGCAGATCCCGTTCCGGAACACCGAACGAGGCCGAGAGAACGCCGCGTGAGAACGCGGAAGCCGTTGCACGGTAGCCTATGTCGCCCGGCGTCGGCTGGTCGAAGAAGATGAGGAAGTTGATGTCCTCGTCACCTAGAACCTCGATGTGATGGGGATAGGCACGCGGAACGAAATACACCTGACCAGGCTCCAGTAGGTAGGTGTCGAGCGAACCGTCCGGATCGAGGACCGTCATCCGCCCGTGACCACGATGCACGTATCCCATTTCGGCAGTGACGGGATGCCAGTGTGGCTCACGCATCCCACTCTCGCGAATAGTCAACGAGTACATCGAAAGATCCTCCAGCGCCGCCCAATACTGCTTGCGCGCCACTTTCGCCTGTCCGTACGGATATGCGAGAGGCGCGATCTGGCCTTCGAGATCGAAGAGATGCGCGTTGGGAAGGCCGGCGGTATCGGGAACGACGGCGGCGCCGTCCCGCCGAACTATCTGGGACGCATCGGCTCTACCGAAGACGTCGAAGGCCGATGCGGCGAGATCGTACGTGTTGCCGAGCACCGCGTTCGACATTGCGCTGACGCTACTCTGCAACGAAAAGTGCTGCGGGAGTGAAGTACGCAGGGCAGCGATGATCTCCGCCTCCTCCTCTCCGACATTCTCGATGTGATAAATCGCGCCGGATTCGACGTGATACATCTGCCCCGCTCGCACCACGAAGCTGGCGAACTCGTCAGCATTGCCCAACATCGAGACGAGCACGGTTCCGCTGGTGACGTAGGCGATCTGGTTCGCGTTGACGTTCCATTGTGGTTCACGGATCGCGCCGGGACCGAGAACAATTCGTTTGATCGACAGACCGGACAGGATCGGCAACGAACTCGTGTCGAGCTGCGAGATCGACCCGAGTTCGTTCTCGAAGACACTGGGGCCATTGCGTAGTGAGGCAACGTGTGTAGACATGGCAATTTTATCCTTCCCACTCTGGTCCTTTCGACTCCGCTCCCTTCCGCCTCGCTGACGTCAGTCCTCGATGAACGCGAGAATGTCCTGGTCCAGTGTCTTCTGATATGAGCCGTAGATACCGTGAGGTGCGCCCGGATACACCTTCAGCGTGCCCTTCTTCACCAGCTTGATCGCCTTCTCGGCCGCTGCGCCGATCGGCACGATCTGATCGTCGTCGCCCTGAGCGATGAGGAACGGAACGTCGATGGCTTCGAGATCGGAGGTCTGGTCCGTCTCCGAGAATGCCTTGACGCAGTCGTAGGCCGCGGCGAGGTTGACCAACATACCTTGCCGCCAGAAGTCGTCCTTCGCCCCTTGCGAGACGTCGGCACCTTCGCGGTTCGCGCCGTAAAAGCTCTCGCTGAGATCCTTGTAGAACTGCGATCGGTCTCGCAGAACTCCCTCACGGATGCCGTCGAAGACCTCGATCGGTGTGCCTTCGGGGTTGCCGTCCGACTTGACCATGATCGGCGGTACGGCGCCGGCGGTGATCACCTTCGCCACGCGCCCTTTGCCGTGCTGCGCCGCGTACCGGACCACTTCCCCGCCGCCGGTCGAATGGCCAACCAGGACCAGGTCTTTCAGGTCGAGTGTGTCGATCAGCTCAGCCAGGTCCTTGGCATATGTATCCATGTCGTTGCCGGTGTACGTCTTCGACGAGCGACCGTGTCCTCGACGATCGTGCGCGATGGTCCGGTATCCGGCGTCGGCGAACAACTTCATCTCGACCTGCCACGCGTCAGAACTCAGCGGCCACCCGTGGCTGAGGACGATCGGCCGACCGACGCCGTGCTCGGTGTAGTAGATCTCGGTTCCGTCGGAGGTGGTGATGTAGGGCATGCTCTGCTCTTCTCTGTCGAGTCGTGGACTGAGATCCGGACACGGTGCCCGGTTTCCTCACTCTGCGAGTGCCCACTACGGGGGCAGTCGACTCATCGATCGACAGAAATGTGCGTGGGGGCAGAAGACTCCGGCCCGACACCACGAAGCGTGGTGCCGGGCCGGAGCCTTCAGTCAAAGGGAAACGATCAGTAATCGTCCTCCGTGTAGACGATCATCCCGCGCAGATTCTTTCCTTCGAGCATGTCGGCGTACCCCTCGTTGATCTCCTCGAGCTTGTAAGTCTTGGTCACCAACTCGTCGAGTTTGAGTGCGCCGCTTCGGTAGTGATCGAGCAACTTGGGAATCTGGGACCGTGGCCCTACCCCGCCGAAGATGGCTCCCTGCAAACGCTTCTGCAGAAGGGTCAGCTCGAAGAGGCTGAGCGTCACCTGCGAATCCGCGTAATGCCCCATTCCGACGACCACGACCTGGCCACCCTTGCCCGTCGCGCTGAGCGCGGGCTGAATGATGTCGCCGTGAATCTCGCCCACGGTGATCACGGTGACGTCGGCCATCTTGCCCCAGGTGATCTCGCCGATCACCGGTAGCGCTTCCTCGAGGGAGGCAAAAGTGTGTGTGGCGCCGAATTCCTTTGCCTTGTCGCGCTTGAACTCGACGGGATCGATCGCGATCACAAATCGTGCTCCGGCGGACGCCGCACCCTGCACCGAGTTGATTCCGACGCCGCCGACGCCGACGACCACCACCGTGTCGCCGACCTTGGCTCCACCGATTGCGGTGGCCGATCCCCAACCGGTGGCAACACCGCAGCCGAGCAAGGCCGCCTTGTCGAGCGGGATGTCCTTCTCGATCTTGATCACCGACGCCTCGTTGACGGTCACGTACGGCGAAAATGTTCCGAGCAGGCACATCTGGATGACCGGCTCGTCGTCGAGGGTGACGCGGTACGTCTTGTCGGAGATCGCCTGCCCGGTCAACAGGCCGGCTCCTTCGTCGCAGATGTTCTGCAGACCCTTCGCACAGGACGGACAACGTCCGCACGCCGGGATGAAGGCGAGAACCACGTGGTCGCCTTCTTCGACGCTCGCGACACCCGGTCCGACCTTCGTCACCACTCCGGCTCCTTCGTGCCCGCCCAGGGCCGGGTAGAAGGGCAGCGGGCTGGCGCCCGTACGCAAATGTTCGTCCGAATGGCACAGCCCCGATGCGGCGAGTCGGACCTGCACCTCACCCGAGACCGGGTCCCCCAGCTCGACCTCTTCGATCTCCCACGCCTGACCTGGCGCCTTGACTACCGCTGCCTTGACCTTCACCTGCACTCCTCGAAATTCTTCGTGATGCACGGACGACGAAAGAACGCGCCGGCATTTGTGTCGCCGATCACACTCCATGTACGAGTGTGCCTGAAGTAGCCCGAGAATACCGTCGGTCCGTGTGCCTTTTTGGTAGCCGCCTCTACCAGAAAGGCGCACGGCTAACATGGACACAGTGGCCAAGGGAACTCGCAAGACCAGAACTCGCAGCAGTACTCCCGAGCGAGGCGAGTCCGGTCCCGTCGCCGGCACTTTTCCGATCGATACCGGGACGTGCGAACTAGTCCGCGATCAGTACTCCGATGACAGTTGGATCATCCAGATCAACGGAGTGCCCAGTTCCCACGTGAACGTCGCGGATCCCACGGTGCTCGATTTCGAGTACATGCGGTGGATCGCGCATCTGGTCGATTCCGAACGTGACAAGGCCGAGCGCCTGCGGGTGCTTCATCTCGGCGGTGGCGCCTGCTCCATGGCCAGATACTTCGCCGCCACCTACCCTGACGCGCGTCAAGTGGTGGTCGAAATCGACGGTGCTCTGGCGGAACTCGTACGCGATTGGTTCGACCTCCCGCGCGCGCCTCTTCTGCGCATCCGCGTCGGAGAAGCCCGCGCCGTCACCGAAACTCTCACCGAGTCCACCCGGGACATCGTGATTCGAGATGTCTTCGCCGGCAGCACAACTCCGACACCACTGACGACGGCGCAATTCACCACCCACGTACGACGCGTGCTCGCACCGGGCGGCATCTACATCGTCAACTGCGGCGACACCCCGGATCTCCAGGGCGCGCGCAGCGAGGCCGCAACCATCGGCGCACAGTTCGAACACATGGCGATCATCGCCGATCCCGCGATGCTCAAGGGCCGCCGCTACGGCAACATGATCATCGCGGGCAGCGACGTACCGATCGGCGGGCAACCCGCGCTCGCGCGCGAGCTACTCGGCGGCGGAGTTCCCGCCCACGTGTGGCAGGACGCCGAAGTCCGCAAGTTCGCCGCGAATGCGCCGGTTCGCCAAGACTGAGCGAAAACGCTACTCCCCGCCGAAGACCCTCTCCACCACTGCTTTTGCCCGACGCGTGATGCGCAGGTAGTTGTCGAGGAACTCCCCTGCGTCGTCGCCGTATCCAGCGACCTGCGCCACCGCCGCGAGAACACGGCCCGGGCCGGGAAGCTGATCGGTCGGCTTGCCTCGCACCAGAACGAGGCAGTTGCGTGCCTTCGTCGCGGTGATCCAGGCGTCACGCAGCAGTTCGACGTCACCTTCGCTGAGCAGTTCCGCGGCGCCGATGGCGTCGAGAGTCTCGAGGGTCGATGTGTTGTGCAGCGACTCGATCTTGTCGGCATGGCGTAGCTGCAGCAGTTGCACAGTCCACTCGATGTCGGCCAAGCCTCCGCGACCCAGTTTCGTGTGCGTCGCCGGATCGGCTCCGCGCGGGAGCCTTTCGGAATCGACTCGCGCCTTGATGCGCCGGATCTCGCGCACCGCCGCATCACTGACGCCGCCCTCGGGGTAGCGGGTCTTGTCGATCATGTGCAGGAACCGCAGTCCCAGTTCAGGATCACCGGCAACCGGGTGCGCACGAAGCAGCGCTTGAATCTCCCACGCCTGAGCCCACTTCGCGTAGTACGCGTCGTAGGACTCGAGAGTGCGCACCATCGGACCGTTACGGCCTTCCGGACGCAATCCGGTGTCGACTTCGAGCGGCGGATCGGTACTCGGTGCCCCGAGGAGCTTGCGGACCTTGTCGGCAATGCTGTTGGCCCACTTGACCGCAACGGTCTCGTCGACGCCCTCGCGGGGTTCGCACACGAACAGCACGTCCGCATCGGATCCATAGCCCAGTTCGCCGCCGCCGAGTCGACCCATGCCGATGACGGAGAAACTGGCCGGCGCCTCGGTCCCGAGTTCGGTGACGCTGGCCTTGATCACCGCGGAGAGCGATGCATTGAGCACCGCGGCCCACACCGAGGACAGCGCCTTGCAGACTGCAGGAACATCGAGCATGCCGAGGATGTCGGCCGACGCGATTCGCGCAAGTTCGTGTCGCCTCAGCGAGCGGGCCGCAGCAACAGCACGATTGGGATCACTGTGTCGACCGGAGGCGGTGAGGATCCCGCGAGCCACATCCTCGGGCTTCGGCTCGACCAGGCGCGGTCCACTCGGCGAATCCGCGAACAAGCGAATCACGTCGGGAGCCTTGATGAGCAGGTCGGGTAGGTACGCCGACGAGCCCAGCACGGTCATCAGACGCTCGGCCACCGCAGCCTCGTCGCGGAGCAGGCGCAGGAACCACGTCTGGTCGACGAGCGCGTCCGAGAGCCTGCGGTAAGCGAGCAGCCCGGCATCGGGATCCGGTGTGTCCGCGAGTGATTCGAGCAGAGTCGGCAACAGGAGCGCTTGAATGCGCCCCTTGCGTGAAGCGCCACTCGTCAGTGCAGTCAGATGCCCGAGAGCATGCTCGGGTGCCGTGTAACCCAGAGCGGCCAACTGCCGAACCGCGGCTTCTGGTCCCAGGACCAGTGCTTCCTTGTCCATCCGCGCCACCGATTCGAGAAGCGGGCGGTAGAACAACTTGGCGTGCAGGCGGCGAATCCGATGCGAATTCCGCTTGATCTCGGCGCGCAGGACTCCCAGGGAATCCAGACGACCGTCTGGCCGCATGTGCGCGGCGCGGGCCAGCCAACGCAGCGCTTCCTCGTCGTCCGGCGGCGGCAGGGTGTGTGTGCGCTTGAGCTTCTGCAACTGCAGACGGTGCTCGAGCAGGCGCAGGAATTCGTATGACGCAGTCAGGTTGGCGGCGTCGTCGCGGCCGACGTATCCACCCGCCGCCAATGCAGTCAGTGCATCGACGGTGCTCTGGACATGCAACGAACTGTCGGCGCGCCCGTGCACCAATTGCAGGAGTTGGACGGCGAATTCGACGTCGCGCAAACTTCCGCGGCCGAGTTTGAGTTCACGCTCACGCAGTTCGGGGGGAACCATTTCCTCGACGCGTCGACGCATGGCCTGGACTTCGGGGACGAAGTCCTCGCGCTCGGAGGCGATCCACACCATCGGGCTCATCGCCTCGGAGTACTGGCGACCGAGCTCCATGTCGCCGGTCATCGGACGAGCCTTGAGCAGTGCCTGGAACTCCCAGGTCTTGGCCCAGCGCTTGTAGTACGTGATGTGGGATTCGAGGGAGCGAACCAATTCTCCGCGCTTGCCTTCGGGCCGCAGCGCAGCATCGACCTCGAAGAATGCGGAGGTACCGATACGCATCATCTCACCGGCAACGCGACTGGCCGTCGCATCGGCCGGTTCGGCGACGAACACGACGTCGACGTCGGAGACGTAGTTCAGCTCGCGCGCACCACATTTGCCCATGGCGATCACGGCGAGCCGGATCGGACAGCTGCCCTCGGGACACACCGTTGCGATGGCCACCGCAAGTGCAGCGGTCAGCGCGGCGTCGGCCAGATCGGAAAGCTGGTGCCCCACAGTCTGATACGGAACTACGGGTTCGTTCTCGACGGTCGCCGCAAGATCAGCCGCAGCCAGCAGCATCAACTGGTCCTTGTAGCTCTTACGCAGAGCAACAACAGCTTCCGGCCCGGTCACCGTGGCGCGGTAGGTCAATGAACCTTCGGTGGCACCCTCGTCGACAGTTGCACCCACGACCTCCAGCAAGGCTGCAGTCGCCTCGTCCTTGGTCGGCAGAGCGGTGCCGTCGAGCAGTTTCCAGCCGATCGGATCCGCGGCCAGGTGGTCGCCGAAGGCCGACGACGCACCCACCAGTGCGAACAAACGGCCGCGCAGGCTCTTGTCCTTGCGCAATGCCTGATCGAGTTCGCGCCACCCGTCGCCGAGCCCGTCCTTGATCCGCACAAGGATGCGCAGAGCGAGGTCGGCGTTCGCGGCACGCGACAGCGACCACAAGAGTTCGATGCTCTCGGCGTCGACCCAACCGAGCTGACGCAACTCGTCGGCAGCGGTGGGCTCGACCAGCCCGAGTCGACCCGGTCCTGGAACTGCTGATCTCGCAGCGGGCGGTTTCACCGTCACAGACCGAGGTAGGTCTTGAGCTCGAACGGCGTCACGTGGCTGCGGTATTCCTCCCACTCACGACGCTTGTTGCGCAGGAAGAAATCGAAGACGTGCTCGCCGAGTGCTTCGGCCACGAGCTCCGACTTCTCCATCTCGCGCAGAGCGCTGTCCAAGTTGCTCGGCAGTTCCTTGTAACCCATGGCGCGGCGCTCGGCGGAGGTCAACGACCACACGTCGTCTTCTGCCTCGGGCGGCAAGGTGTAGCCCTTCTCGATGCCGCGAAGACCGGCAGCAAGCAGGACCGCGAAAGTCAGGTACGGGTTGCAAGCCGAGTCTGGGCTACGGATCTCGACGCGGCGCGAGGACGCCTTGTTGGGCGTGTACATCGGGACGCGAATGAGAGCCGATCGGTTGGACGGGCCCCACGACGCAGCAGTGGGTGCCTCTCCCCCGTGGACGAGTCGCTTGTACGAGTTGACCCACTGGTTCGTGACCGCACTGATCTCGTTGGCGTGCTCGAGGATGCCGGCGATGAACGCCTTGCCGGTCTCGGAGAGCTGCATCGGATCGTCCGGATTGTGGAAGGCGTTGGTATCGCCCTCGAACAGGCTCATGTGGGTGTGCATCGCGGAGCCGGCCTGATCGCTGAACGGCTTGGGCATGAAGCTCGCCCGGACGCCTTCACCGATCGCGACCTCCTTCACGACGTACCGGAACGTCATCACGTTGTCGGCCATCGAGAGTGCGTCGGCGTAGCGCAGATCGATCTCCTGCTGACCCGGCGCGGCTTCGTGGTGGCTGAACTCGACCGAGATGCCCATCGATTCGAGTGCGTCAATGGCGTGGCGGCGGAAGTTCGGAGCCGAATCGTGGACGGCCTGGTCGAAGTATCCACCCGAGTCGGCCGGGATCGGCGGAGTGCCGTCGATCGGACCGTTCTCCAGCAGGAAGAACTCGATTTCCGGGTGAACGTAGCAGCTGAAGCCCAAATCGCTGGCCTTGCTCAACTGGCGACGCAGGACGTGGCGCGGATCTGCCCACGACGGCGAACCGTCGGGCATCGTGATGTCACAGAACATGCGCGCGGAATGCTGCGCACCGTCCTTGTGGGCCCACGGCAGGATCTGGAATGTCGAAGCGTCGGGTCGGGCGACGGTGTCGGCTTCGGAGACTCGCGAGAATCCCTCGATGGCGGAACCGTCGAATCCGATTCCCTCCTCGAAGGCACCTTCGAGTTCGGCGGGGGCGATCGCCACCGATTTGAGGTACCCGAGAACATCGGTGAACCACAAGCGGACAAACCGAATGTCGCGCTCTTCCAGGGTACGAAGCACGAATTCTTTTTGGCGATCCATGCACGCGAGACTAAGCAAGCCACGTTAAATCTGTGTTACATCAGTGGTCCCGGTTAACAGAGTGATTGGTCACCATCGAATAGGCGCAGCGTACGGCGTCTCGCCGGCTAACATGTGAGACCTTCTTCCGGAGCCTTCAAGTAAACGAAGTAGTCGACGACGGCATCGTCGACGCAGGAGTTTCCGTCCAGAACCACCGTGTGCTGGGTTCCGTCGAACGTGATGAGGGCGGCGCCCAACTGCTTCGCGAGATCCACTCCGGCCTGATACGGGGTCGCCGGATCCTGCGTCGTGGATACGACGACCAGCTGCGGCAGACCGGCGTCAGCGAGCGCCTGGGGGTCGAGCGCGTGGGGGCTGCCGGTTGCCGGAACGGGCCAGAACGCGCACAGGTCGAGCGGTGCTTGACCGGTACCCCGTCCGTCGTCGAGGAACGGTGCCGCCTCGCGGTACCGAGTGTCGGATTCGCCGGCCTCGGCGCGGTCGGTGGTTGCCGGATCGTCCACGCAGCGAATGGCGTTGAACGCGTCGTTGATGTTGGAGTAGCTGCCGTCATCCTCACGGCCTTCGTACATGTCGGCGAGATTGAGCAGCGAGTCGCCGCGTCCGTCGGCCAGACTCGACAGACCCCCACGCAGCGGCGTCCACAACTGTGGCGAGTACAGAGCTTGCTGCACGCCCGTGATCGCGTCGGAATAACTCAGCCCGCGCGGATCGGTGGTCTGTGCCGGCTTCTCGATCAACGGATCGACGAGTGCCTGAAAGCGTGCCTGCGCCTGCGCCGGATCATCACCCAGCGGGCAATCCGTTCGCGAGACACAGTCGGCGACAAAGGCGTCGAACGCGCCTTGGAAGCCCTGCCCCTGCAAGACCACTTCGTCGACCGGATCCTGCTCGGGGTCGAGCGCGCCGTCGAGGACCATCGCTCGGACGTTCTGCGGAAAGGTTTCCGCGTACGTGGATCCGAGCCGGGTCCCGTACGAGAACCCGAGGTAGTTCATCTTCGGATCGCCGAGAACGCCCCGAATGACGTCCATATCTCGCACCACCTCGTAGGTACCGACATGAGCGAGGAACTCCGTACCGGTCCGCTCAGCGCACTTGGCGGCGTAGTCCTTGCTGTCCGCCTCGGCGAGAGCGATGCCCTCCGGCGTCATGTCGACGTTGACCTCCGCACGCTCCGCGTCGGTCTCCTCCGGCGTCAAACACCGAACCTGCGGGGTCGACGCCCCGATCCCCCGCGGATCGAAGCCGATCATGTCGAAACGTTCCTGCAATTCGGTGCCCGAACCCGAGGTCGCCATCGACAGCCCGGACCCACCCGGCCCGCCGGGGTTCAGCAACAGTGAGCCGATGCGGTCGCCGGTTGCCTTCGAACGCGAGATCACCACCTTCGCGGTGTCGCCGTTCGGATTCGCGTAGTCGACGGGAACGCTCACCTCGGCGCAGTCGATCCCACGCCCCAGCGGCGCAGTTCCTTCTTCGACAAATTGGTCGCACGAACCCCAGTCGAGCGTCTGCTCGTAGAATTTCTCGAGGCCGGACGGCACCGCGGACGCGGCAGAACCAGCAGGTTCCACTGATTCGGGCGTGCCTTCCGAACTGGTGCAACCGACAACCAACACGAGCACTGCTGCGCTTCCGGCGAGGGCACCGGAGAGGCGAACGAACTTCGACATGCCATCGATGGTGCCAGGAAACCGCGATAGCCAGCGGTTCGCCTCGTCTCGGCACCTACCTGATACGCGCGCGGTGATGTGACCCATTGCACCCCGTCAACTATTCGTGTCGGCGATGTCCGGTGGCAGACTGAACACGTCATCACCCACACCCGGGGACCCGAAGGCGATCAACGCTCAGGGCCTCGAGGCCAGAAAGGGACAACGATGTCCGAAACACCTCTCTACGGTTCTGTACCCAGTGCAGTTTCTGTACCCACTGCAAGCTCTACCGATGCACCGAAGCGTAAGACGCGCATTCACCACCTCGCCGAAATGAAGCAGAACGGCGAACGCTGGTCGATGCTCACCGCTTACGACTACTCCACGGCACGCATCTTCGAAGACGCAGGCATCCCGGTGCTGCTCGTCGGCGACTCTGCCGCCAACGTCGTCTACGGCTACGACACCACCGTGCCGATCACCGTCGACGAACTGCTCCCGCTCGTGCGTGGCGTGGTTCGCGGCGCGCCGCACGCACTCGTCGTCGCCGACCTCCCCTTCGGCACCTACGAGGGTTCCGCCGAGCAGGCCCTAGCGACTGCGACACGGTTCATGAAGGAAGGCCTCGCGCACGCCGTCAAACTCGAGGGCGGTGAGCGGATGAGTAAGCAGATCGCGGCTATCACCTCGGCCGGCATCCCCGTCATGGCTCACGTCGGATTCACCCCGCAGAGCGTGAACTCGCTCGGCGGATTCCGCGTCCAGGGTCGTGGCGACGCGGCCGAGCAACTTGTGGCGGACGCCATTGCAGTCCAGGAAGCCGGGGCGTTCTCCGTCGTCATGGAAATGGTTCCGGCCGAGATTGCGGGCCAGGTCAGCCGCAAACTCACCATCCCCACCGTCGGCATCGGGGCCGGTTCCGAATGCGACGCTCAGGTACTCGTCTGGCAGGACATGGCGGGTTACACGAGTGGTAAGACAGCCAAGTTCGTCAAGCGTTTCGGTAACGTCGGTGACGAACTGCGTTCCGCAGCCGCAGCCTATGCATCAGAAGTTCGCACTGGCGCTTTCCCGGCCGCAGAACACAGTTTCTGATCCGAGACCGGCGAACGCCGCCTGTCTCTCAACCAGCCAGGGGTGCGTTCAATGATCGGTAACCGTCGAAGTTCTACTGCCGCAGCTGTAGTCGGCGCGGCAGCTCTCGTCACGGTGCTGAGCGGATGCGCGGGAGGGTCCACCAATTCTCCCGCGCCCAGCAGCACTACGCCCGCGAGTTCCACCACGACGGCGCCGGCAACAACCGCGTCCGGTTCGACGTTCACCGACGCTCAAGTCCAGCAGTTGTGCTCGGATATGGAAGGGCAGCTGCAGAACTGGCGGACCGTCACCCCGACGCTCGGCAAGGGCGGACTGAACACGATCGTCATCACGTGGGCGACGCAGAACGGCATCAACCTGCTCGATCTCGCTCAGAACCGCGAAAGCATCGACGCGGCAACCTCAGCCGCGTGCCCCGACGTCCGGAGCGGCGCGATTTCCGCACTCGAGATCCCCGATCTCGCCTCCGGCCTGGTGGGCTTCTGATGACCGACACTTCCGCGCGGCCGTCGACTCTCCGGAGTCTGTATCCCCCGATCGAGCCTTTCGTCACCGGCTTCCTCGATGTCGGTGACGGCCAGAGCATGTACTGGGAAGTCAGCGGAAATCCGGACGGCAAGCCGGTGGTGTTCCTGCACGGTGGCCCCGGCGGTGGTGCGCAACCGGCGGTACGCCAGTTCTTCGATCCGGCCGCATACCGCATCGTTCTACTCGACCAGCGCGGCTGCGGGCGGTCCACCCCTCACGTTGCCGACGGCGCCGACCTGTCGGTGAACACGACGGACAAGCTGCTGGCCGACATCGAAGCCCTGCGCGGACATCTTTCGATCGACAAGTGGATGGTTTTCGGCGGGTCCTGGGGTTCCACGCTGTCCATCGCCTACGCCGAAACGTTTCCTACGCGCGTCACTGAGCTGGTCCTGCGCGGGATCTTCCTCCTGCGTCGTAGCGAGATCGACTGGTACTACAATGGCGGCGCGGGAAACATCTTCCCGGAGCGCTGGGACAAATTCCTCGAACCGGTACCCGAGGCGCAGCGCGGCGAAGACCTCGTCGCGGTCTATCACCAACTGCTCCATTCCGAAGACCCCGACGTCGCAGCCCGGGCAGCGATCGCCTGGTCGGCCTGGGAAGGATCGACGAGCTACCTGTACCCACAGGCGGACAAGATCGAACAGAACTCCGAGACCCGATTCGCCTTGGCTTTCGCCCGTATCGAGAACCACTACTTCGTCAACGGCGGATTCTTCGACGAGGGTCAGCTCCTACGCAAAAGCTCCGCACTGCACGGCATTCCGGGGACGATCGTCCAGGGCCGCTACGACGTCGTCTGCCCCGCCACCAGCGCGTGGGCGCTGCACAAGGCGTGGCCCGAATCCAAGCTCGTGATCGTCGACGACGCCGGACACTCCGCGATGGAGCCCGGCATCGCACATCACTTGGTGGAAGCCACCGATTCTTACCGGTAGCTCGCTACGCCGGGAACGTGAACTCCACCGTCCGTTTGACGGTGTCGACGGCGGTGAGTCGCACCTTTGCGCGCTCACCGTCGTCGGGCGTTCCGACGCATTTCGCAATCACGGCGACCGACGGGACAAACACTTCCGCCGAGCGCTTTCCGTCCTTGGCGCGCATCACCACTGCGTCGAAGACCTCGCCGACCCGGCCGTCGAGCAGCGTGGACTCGGTCAGATCGATGCACGCACGGTCGACCTTGTTCGCCAGCGAGTCGGACCCACTCATGATGTCGGGCAGCTCGGGAAGTGCAGTGCGCGCCCATTCCGGTACCGGCGTACCAGCTGTGATCGCCAGACACACCTCGGTGCTGAAACGATCGGACAGCCGGCGCAGCGGAGCAGTCACGTGAGCGTAGGGCGCTCCGATCCCCGCATGCACCGTCAACTCCGGTAGTCGGCCGTCGAAGGCCGCGTAGTCTGCCCCGCGCAGCAACGACGGCGCAACCGACATCAGCGCCATAGTCGACGGCTCGTTGGAATCGAGTCCGGCAAGAATCTGCCCGACGCTTTGCCCCTCCGGCCACGTGATACCCAGCGCCACTGCAGTTCTCCGCAAGGTCCGAACCGCGGACTCCTCGGCCGGTGGCAGCGTGCGAAGCAACCCGATACCTGCGTCGATCATCATGCGGCCGGCACACATCCCGGTCAGCAGCGACACTTCTGCGTTCCAGTCGTCCGCTTCGGTGCGTGGCTCCAGTTCGATCCGCCAGCGAGCCGAGGACTCGTCCTCCGGCTGATCCCGAACCACTGACTGCTCGGGCAGTTTCAGCTCGATGGCACCCCTGGCAACCGCCGAGACACTGCGCAATCGTCCGAACTCCGGTAGTGCGGCGATGGACGGATGCAAGGTTCCCGCGTCGGCATCGCGCTGCACGGTCGAATAGTCCAGACGTGCCACCGATTTCACCAGAGCGCGTCTCACCTGCCACGACGTCGGCTCGGCCTGCGCGTCGAGTTCGATCCGCCACAGCGCGGCGGGACGAACCACGTCCGGCAGCAGACTCGCCGATCCCTCCGACAACGCTCGGGGATGCAGCGGGACGGAACCGTCCGGGAGATAGAAGGTTTGGCCCCGCTTGCGGGTTTCGATGTCGAGAGCGCCACCCGGCGTCACCACCGCCGCGACGTCGGCGATCGCGTAGTGCACGACGTACCCGGTCGAGATCTTCTCGATGTGCACTGCCTGGTCGAGGTCCATCGATCCGGGAGGGTCGATGGTCACGAAGGCGATACCCGTTTCGTCGACACGCCCGGCACCGAAACGATCCACGGCATTCTCGGCCTCGGCCTGCGCCGCAGCCGAGAATGCTCCTGGCAAGTCGAACTCCGCCCGAACCACTCCGAAGTCGATTCCCTGCACCATCATTCGACTTGCGGGCACGCATCCTCCATGATCGGTTCGGGCCGGTGTAGCAGCAGTACCGGTCCCAGTTGTTCGAGTCCCGACTGTTCCAAGGCTCAGTTATTCCAAGGCTCAGTTGTTCCAGTCTTCGTCTGCCCGATCGGCGGCTTTGTTGCGTTCGGCAGCGATCTTCAATGCATGCTCGGCAGAGTCCCGATCAGGGTACGGCCCCATCCTCGTCAGCGAGGACGCACCCTTTCCCTGCGTGACGGAACCGTCGGACACGTCGAAGTACCAGAGTCGATCTTCATCAGTCATATCCACAGTGTGACATCAGAGTGAGATAGAAGCTTGTAGATCGCTGTGAGACTGATATTCTTTCTACTTGGCCTGGCAGGTGAGAACCGGACATTCGAACGGTGAGTTCTGCTTGAATGCCCAACACAAGCTACGAACAGAAAATGGAGTGCGCATGTCCGCAATTCTTTACGATTACCTCCTCCCGCTCATGGGCCATGACGCGGCAACGTACTGGGCTACGCTGCTGGTCATCAAGCCTGTCTGACAGCTTTTCGAACAAAGAAGACCCCCACCGATCCGGTGGGGGTCTTCTTTTTCTCACTGTGCAGATCGCGGGCGGACGAGTCGGCGTGTAAGCCGGATCCTGTCCTGCGGCACCGAAGTGCCGAGTGGCGACCATCCATCTGGGCACACCGTCGCCGGGTGCCTCGAGCGGTTCACCCGCAGGCTCGGGCGAGCAGCCCTCGAACACCTGCGCAGCCGCACCGCGAGCGATGCGACCTTCAACCTTGCTCCGGGCGGGGTTTACCTAGCCACCCCGGTCACCCGAGGTGCTGGTGCGCTCTTACCGCACCGTTTCACCCTTACCTGCCTCGAAAGGCAGGCGGTCTGTTTTCTGTGGCACTGTCCCGCGAGTTGCCTCGGGTTGCCGTTAACAACCGCCCTGCTCTGTGGAGTCCGGACTTTCCTCGGCCCCAGGCCTGTGCGCGATACGCGCTGGTTCCAGAAGCCGCGGCCGCCCGGCCAACTCGTCCGCCCCCGTATGCTACCGGGCGCCTGTCGGTGGCCGGCACTATGGTCACCGTATGACTCGGTACGTGGCCCTGCTACGCGGTATCAACGTGGGCGGCATCAACATCAAGATGGCGGACCTGGCGAGAGTCTTCGGTGACCTCGGATTCCAAGGGGTGAAAACCGTGTTGGCCTCAGGCAACGTTCTGTTCGACAGTCCGAGCACCGACATCCCGACGCTGAAGAAACAGATCGAATCCGCCCTTGCCCGCGAGTTCGGCTACGAGGCTTGGGTGTTCGTCCTCGACCTTCCGACACTGCAGGCGATCGTGGACAACTACCCGTTCGAGCGCGAACGCGAGGGTTGGCATGCTTATGCGATGGTTGCCTCCGAGCCGGAAATCCTGGAGGAATTGAGCACTGCAGCAGCGCAACTCGATGCCTCGGTCGAGCGTGTGGCGGCAGGCGACGGAGTCCTGTACTGGGAGGTCGAGAAGGGGCAGACCGTCAAGAGCGCGTTCGGCAGGAACACCGGAAAACCGAAGTTCAAGGCGTTCACCACAACCCGAAACCTGAACACGCTCTACAAACTGCTCAAATGACGCTCGCCCCGACACGGAGCACCATCGCGTGACTCTTCTACCGATCCTGCTCGTCGCCCTCGTCCTCGTCTTCGCGATAGTGCGTCCACGCGGGCTTCCCGAGATCGTCATCGCCGGGCCGGCAGCTGTCGTCGTTCTCCTGACCGGCGTCGTAACTCTCGACGAAGCCCGCGACGAACTGGCGAGCATGGCACCCACCGTCGTCTTCCTGGTTGCCGTGCTGGTTCTCGCTCATGCCGCCGATGCTCTCGGCGTCTTTCGCTGGGTCAGCCAGATCCTGCAGCAAAAATCCCTCGCCGATCCACACCGGTTGCTGATCTATGTGTTCGGCGCCGCCGCCCTGACCACGGCGGTCCTGAGCCTCGACGCCACCGTCGTGCTGCTGACACCCGCGGTGATCGCGGCCGCACGATCCATCGGAGCAAGTCCCCGGCCGCATTCCTATGCCAGTGCGCACCTGTCGAATTCGGCGTCGACCCTGCTGCCGGTGTCCAATCTGACCAACCTCATCGCGTTTGCTGCAACAGGTTTGACGTTCTTGCACTTCACCGCGTTGATGGCGTTGCCGTGGGTTGTGACGATCGCTGTCGAGTACCTGATTTTTCGACTGTTCTTCCGTTCGGAACTCGCGCGGGGCGACAGCGCCGAACCGCCGGTGGCAGCCAGATCTGCGCCTGCGCCGATTCTGCCGCTGACGGTGATCGGAATGACGCTGCTCGGTTTCGCGGTTTCGGGTTTCTTCGGGATCGAGCCCGCCTGGATCGCGGTGGTGGGTGCGAGTGTCCTGGGAGCGATCGCTCTGGCTCGGCACCGTACGACGGCCGCCAAGATGCTCTACGCTGCCGACCTCTGGTTCTGCGCGTTCGTCCTGGTTCTCGGAATCATCGTCGCCGGAGTCGCGAACGGGCCGGTGGGCGAATGGATTGCGCAGATCCTGCCAGGCGACACCAGCTACGGCTCACTGCTCTTTGTCGCCGCGGTAGCGGCGGTTGCGTCCAATCTCGTCAACAACCTGCCGGCAACCTTGCTGATGATCGCAGCGCTCGGAACGGCGGCACCTCCAGCGCTGGTGCTTGCGATGTTGATCGGCGTCAACCTCGGCCCCAACCTCACCTACGTGGGCTCACTGGCAACGATGCTCTGGCGACGAGTCGCCACCAGCGCGGGCGCACCGCCCACGCTGGCGACATTCACTCTGCTCGGGGTCATCACGACGCCACTGACATTGCTCGCCGCCGTGAGTGCCCTGTGGTTGGTGATCTGATCAGAGGCTGATCAGCCGTCGGGGCTCTTTCAGCGAAGGTGTGACGTGTCGTTGACCAACCGGACCGAGGCTCCCCCGTCGGGATAGAACTCGGTGATACTCAGCGACGCCAGATCCAGATGCAACCGGTACAGCAACGACGGCCCGGCATCGAGGGCCAGCTGCACCAAAGTCTTGATCGGGGTGACGTGAGAGACGACCAACAGCGTCGCGCCGCCGTAGGTCGAGATCAGGTCGTCACGCGCGGCGACGACTCGTTCGCGTACCTCGTCGAAACTCTCGCCGCCCGGTGGACGCACCGAAGTGTCCGAGAGCCATTCGCGATGCAGGTCCGGGTCACGCTCGGCTGCCTCGCGGAACGTGAGTCCGTCCCAGTCGCCGAAATCGGTTTCGATCAAACCCTTGTGCTCGACGACGGGTAAGCCGAGCACGCGGGCCGATGCCTCTGCCGTCTCACGGGTTCTGCCGAGGGGTGAGCAGACGATGGCGTCGATACCGCCTCGGTTCCCGAAGCGTCCGGCTGCGCCGGCAGCCTGCGCGCGGCCCAGTTCCGTGAGCTCCGGATTCCCACGTCCGGAGTACCGGCGATCGACCGACATCGCTGTCTGTCCGTGACGTAGCAACAACATTCGTGTCGGCTTGCCGGTGGTGGCGATCCATCCCGGAGAGCCGGCGATCTGCGGCTCCGACGTCTCTTCGGACGGCGCGGCAGGTGCAGCAGGTGCGGGGGCCGAAGGTGCGACTGGGCCGGTTTCGATGCCGGCAGCCGCGTCCATCGCCTCGTTGGCAAGGCGATCGGCATGAGAGTTCTCGCCGCGAGGAATCCACGTGTAGGTCACTCGCGAGAACTGCGTCGCCAGCTCGGCAGCGCGCCGCTGCAGCGGAATCATGTCCGGGTGCTTGACCTTCCAGCGCCCGGACATCTGCTCGACGACCAACTTGGAATCCATGCGGACGTCGACCGTCGACGCGCCGAGTTCACCGGCAGCGGTCAACCCGGCGATCAGTCCGCGGTACTCGGCGACGTTGTTGGTCGCGATACCGATGCTTTCCTTGCGTTCGGCCAACACCGAGCGCGAGGCGTCGAACACCACCGCTCCGTAGCCGGCCGGACCGGGGTTGCCCCGCGATCCACCGTCGGCCTCGACGATGACTTGCGAGAGAGTCACAGACCGGACTCCTTGGTACGCACCATGATTGCATTGCACTCTGGGCAACGAACTACGACGTCGGCCGGTGTCGCGGCGATTCGGGAGATCTCGCCGCGGTCGATCTCGATCCGGCAAGCGCCGCATCGGCGTGCCTGCAGAAGCGCCGCGCCCGGTCCGCCCAGGCTGCGCTGCTTCTCGTAGACAGCAAGGAAATCGGCGGGAAATTCACCGACGAGTCGTTCACGATCGGCGGCGCAACGCTCCTGCGCCTTGTCCAGATCAGCGACGGCATCGTCGCGGCGACGCTTGGCGTCGATCAGCTCTTCTTCGGCCTGGGACAGCTGGGCACCGGCGTGATCGTGATCGGCCTGCAACGCCTCACGCTGCTCCATCACTTCGAGCAACTCGTCTTCGAGGAGCCCCTGACGCCGGACCAGGCTGCCGAGTTCGTGTTCGAGTTCGGTGAGCTGCTTCGCCCCGACCGATCCGCTCTGCAGGAGTGTGCGGTCACGATCCTCGCGCTGACGAACCGCGTCGACCTCGCCTTCGAGCTTGCGAATGTCGCGATCGATGTCGTCGATCTGGATTTCGACGGCTACGGACGCGTCTTTACGGCTGATTCGCTCGGCCTCGAGACGTTCGACTTCCTGCTGCTCGGGAAGCGCTCCGCGTCGGTGGGTGATCCGAGTGAGCTCAGCATCCACCCCGGCGAGGTCGAGAAGCTTGGATTGCACCTGTGGTTCGACGTTCACGCTGTATAACTCCTGCTGTAAGTCCGATGTCGGCAGTGCTCGCGAAGGACGGCTCTCGAAGAACTGCTCTTGAATTGTTCGTGCAACCGTACCTTGCAGAGCGCTGCACTAATGCGCACTCAAACACCACGGATCGGTGCGAATTGTCGAAACCCGGCTTTCCCACTCCGGATTGTCGGCAAACGCGGCGTCGAGCACCGATTTCGCCTGTGCGCACCACGGGTATTCACTCGCCCAGTGCGCGACGTCGACCAGAGCCGGGCCACCGGCGCGTAGATGCTCGTCCGCGGGATGATGCCGCAGGTCCGCAGTGACGTAGACGTCGGCGCCCAGTGCCGCCACCACGTCGAGATACGAGTCGCCGGAACCGCCGCACACCGCCACGGTACGAACGGTCGCGTCTGGATCTCCGGCCGCGCGAACACCCCACTCGGTCGAGGGCAGTGAGCGCGCCACTCGCGCGGTGAATTCCCGCAAGGTTTCGGGGTGGTCGAGCTCACCCAACCGCCCCAGTCCGAGTGAACTGGGGAACGCTGCGAGTTCGAAGACATCGAAGGCCGGTTCCTCGTACGGATGGGAGGCACGCAATGCGCCCAGCACTGCGCTTCGCTTTCCGCGAGGGGCAATCACTTCCACACGATTCTCGCGAACCTGCTCCACAGCGCCGACGGTCCCGATCGTCGGATTCGCTCCGTCGGCGGGCAGGAACTGACCCGTACCGGTGACGGTCCAACTGCACTGGCTGTAGTCACCGATCCGCCCAGCCCCGGCCTCGAAAAGTGCATCCTGCACGGCCGATGCATTCTCCACCGGAACCATGACGACCCACTTGTCGAGCGGCTGCGTCGGCTTGGGTTCGATCGGGCGCAGCACGGTCAGGCCCAGAGCCTGCGCCAACGCGTCGGACACTCCGGGGTCGGCCGAGTCCGCATTGGTGTGCGCCGAGAACAGCGCGCACCCCGCCTTGATGAGCTTGTGAACCAACGCACCTTTGGGTGTGTGAGCACCGACGGTGTCCACCCCACGCAGCAGAAGTGGATGGTGAACGACCAGAAGGTCGGTACCGGAGGCGATGGCGTCGTCGACCACTGCCTCGGTCGGATCCACCGCGAAAACCACTCTCGTCACAGCGTCGGCCGGATCGCCGCAGACCAGGCCGACCGAGTCCCACGATTCCGCCAGGGCCGGCGGATAAGCGGATTCCAGCACGGCTATGACGTCCGCAAGAGTTGGGCCACTCACAAGATCTCCTTCATCGCTTCGATCAGTACCGCAACCTGCTCGGCTGGACGGACGGCCACGCGCAGCCGATCCGGGCCGAGTCCGGGAAAGGTGTCGCACCGGCGGACCGCGATTCCGCGGGCATGCAGGTGCTCTCGCATCGTGGCGCCGTCACGGACGTCGATGAGCACGAACGGCCCCGCAGCGGGTTCGTGCACGGCAATCCCGATCTCGGTCAGTCGCCGCGACATGTCTCGGCGGTCCACGGCAATCGCGTCGGCTTTGATCCTCGACTGCTCGACGGCGAACGGTTCGCAGCACGCCGTGATGGCCTCGATCTGCAGACTGCCCAATGGCCAGTGGGCTCGGCCGTGACTGAGTCGAGCCAGAAGATCGGGAGAGCCAATCGCGTATCCACACCGCAATCCGGCGAGCGCCCACGTCTTGGTCAGGCTCCGAAGGACCAGTACATCCGCCGACTCGACACCGGCGATGCTCTCCGTTTCGCCGGGGACCGCGTCGCCGAAGGCCTCGTCCACCACCAGGATCCGGCCCGGCTGACGCAATGCCAACACATCGGCCTTGGGGTGAAGCACGGACGTCGGGTTGGTCGGATTGCCCAGAACGACAAGGTCCGCGGATTCGGGTACCTGCGCGGTCCGAAGCTCGAAAGGCGGCTCCAGAATCACTTGAGTCACCGGCACACCGGCCTCTCGCAGTGCCAGTTCCGGTTCGGTGAACGACGGATGGATCAGCGCTGCCGAACGAGTGCCCAGACGCGGCAGCATCGCGAATCCCTCGGCACCGCCCGAGAGCAACAACACCTCTTCGGGCCGGCGCCCGTGCCGCTGCGCGACCGTTTCGCGTGCCTTCAGTTCCGCTGCGGCCGACGGGTACGAACCGAGCGTCGCCAGCCCTGCGGCCAGCCGATCCCGCAACCACTTCGGCGGGCCGGAGCCTTGAACGTTGACGGCAAAATCGAGTAACCCGGGCTCCGCTTCGACATCGCCGTGATGTCGCAAGCTCTCCAGGTCAACCGTTCCGGTACTCACCCGGTCAGCCTACGGTCGAGCGCCGTGCGCGGACATCACCCCTGCCGTCCGGGACAATGAGTGCCGTGACGACACCACCGCTCGACCGCTTTCCCGTAGTTCTGTTCGATCTGGACGGCACCATCACCGATTCCGCTCCCGGCATTCACGGCGGCTTCCGACACGCGTTGGCAACTGTCGGCCATCCGGAGCCGACGGAAGCGATGTTGGCATCGGTGATCGGCCCGCCGATGGTCGATACCTTCAGGTCACTCGGTATGGCCCCGGCGGACGTGGATCGGGCGATCGCCGCGTACCTCGAGCGTTACGACGCGACCGGGTGGCAGGAGAACTCGGTGTACGAAGGCATGGACGTCGTCCTGGGTAAGGCTCGCGCGAGCGGCACCCGACTGGCCGTCGCCACCTCCAAGTCGGAGCGATTCGCCATTCGAATCCTCGAGCATTTCGGCCTGGCCGAGCACTTCGAGTTCATCGGCGGCGCGAGTGACGACGGAACTCGTCGGGCTAAACCCGATGTGATCGCGCATTCGCTGACCTCGCTCGGGATCACTCCCGTCCTCGCATCCGACGGCGGAACCCCCGACGTTCTCATGATCGGCGACCGTGATCACGACGTGCTCGGCGCCGCGAAGTACGGCATCCCCACCGTCGTCGTCGAATGGGGCTACGGTTCCGCCGAGGAAGCGCGGCAAGCGTTTCGCTCCGTATCGTCGGCATCCGAACTGGGAGGACTTCTCGATGGCCGCCACTGAACCACTCCACGTGACTGAACCACTTCATGTGACGTTTGTGTGCACCGGCAATATCTGCCGGTCACCGATGGCCGAAAAGATCTTGCTCGCGCATCTGGACCGTGAAGGCCTCGCCGACCGAGTCCGTGTCAGCAGTGCAGGTACCGAGGGGTTTCACACCGGTAGCGAGGCCGACGAGCGGACCAACGTCGTGCTCCGAGCGGCCGGATATCCGACGGGCCACAGCGCCGCGCAGGTCAATGCAGATCATCTCGCCGCCGATCTTGTCGTCGCCCTCGACACCGGGCACGAACGTGAGCTTGCTCATCTCGGCGTGCCCACCGAGCGTCGGCGCCTACTGCGGTCGTTCGACCCCGAGGCGGACGGAGAATCGGTTCCGGACCCGTACTACGGGGATCAGGAGGACTTCGAACTGGTTCGAGACCAGATCGAAGCGGCCATTCCCGACATACTCGACTGGATCCGCGAGCGAGCCTGAACCCGGAGCAAAATTCACTCCCGTTCGGGCAACGGATACCGTGGACGTGTGCGAAGACTGAAATTCCTGTTGCGGCCCGGTTGGTTGGTACTGGCAGCTGTGGTCGGGCTCTTCGCCTACCTGTGCTTCACCGTGCTCGCTCCGTGGCAGCTCGGCAAGAACACGAAGACCGAGCACCGCAATGATCTGATCTCGAACTCGATCAACGCGGAGACCGTGCCGATCGGTGATGTCATCGCCGATTCGACGATCGCACCGGACGACGAATGGCGAAACATCACCGCGGCCGGTACCTATCTGCCCGACGCCGATATCCTCGTCCGACTGCAGTCCATCGAGGGCGCGCCGTCCTACGAGATCCTGACGCCTTTCCGCCTGGACGACGGCCGCACGATCCTCGTCAATCGCGGATACGTTCGGCCGATCAACGGCGCCGAGGCACCGCCCATCGCCGCGCCGCCGACCGATCCGGTCACTCTCAACGGTCGCGTGCGTCTGTCGGAAGGCACCGCGCCCGGCCGAGTTCCGATGTTCGAGGACGGCGCGAAACAGGTCTACTCGATCGACGCACAACCTATCGGCGAGTTCATCGGAACGGACCTGATCGACGCGTACATCCAACTCGAACCCGACCAGCCCGGCGGCCTGGGGACGATCCCTCTCCCCCAACTCGATGCAGGCCCCTATCTCTCGTACGGGTTCCAATGGCTGGCGTTCGGCATCATGGCGCCGCTCGGACTGGCCTACTTCATTCGCGCGGAGTGGCGCGAACGTCGCAAGGAGAAGGCAGCTCAAGCAGCTGTCGACGGCTTCGCAGCGGACGACGCCGCTACCGAGACGACCCCGGAAGCGCCGGTGTCCGCGCCTGCCGCACCCCCCGCCGAACCGACTCGTACCTTCAGCCGTCGCAAGAAGCCGGAGCCGGAATCAGTGCCGCTGACGGCGCAGGAAGCCAAACTTGCCGATCGATACGGCAATACCCGCTGAAATACCCGCTGACACCACAACTGCACTGATCTGCACCGCCGACGAAAGCCTCGCCGCGCGGCGCAGATCGTTCGGCGTCGGCACAGCCCCGCGGCCGAGGACGGGACGCATCTCCACCCCGTGCGCGTACTCGGTCCGACCACCCAACGAAATGCCCAACGCCCCTGCCGCCGACGCTTCCGCGACGCCCGCATTGGGGCTTGGATGAGCCGCTGCGTCGCGTTTCCACGCTGCCAGTGATTCCTGAACCGAGCCGCCCACCACCGGTGCACACGCAGCCGTCAGCGCACCGGTCAGCCGAGCGGGGACGATGTTGACCAGGTCGTCGAACCTCGCCGCAGCCCACCCGAATCTGAGGTATTTCTCGGAGCGGTAGCCGATCATCGCGTCGAGTGTGTTGGCAGCGCGGTAGACGAACAGACCCGGCACGCCCGCAATTGCACCCCAGAACATTGCACCGACGCTTGCATCCGAGGTGTTTTCGGCGACCGACTCCAGCGCTGCACGCGTGAGGCCCTCCTCGCTCAGTACCGATGGATCGCGTCCACACAGTGAAGGGAGAAGCTCGCGCGCTTTCGTCAGGTCGCGATCGACCTGTGACGCCTCCAATCGAGCGGCCATGTCGATGCCGGTGCGTGCAAGAGACGTCCCGCCGAGCACAGCCCAGGTAGCCATCGCTGTCGTACCCGTGACGGCCACCCAACCGGCCCGGCGCGACACTTTTTCGGCTGCGAGCCCAAGTCCTGCGGTGCCGGCCAAGAGCACGGCAACATGAAGTGTTCCGGCCGCGCGCGAGTCCCGGTAGGACATCTTCTGCAGCGCGATAGCCGCGGTTCCGAAGCCGGCAACCGGATGGAACCGCCCCGGATCGGCGAAGACCCGATCCGCGACGAAGCCGAGGAGAAGCCCGGCAGCTCGCGCATTGAATCGAGACTGGGACGAACGAACCGAAATCTGCACGAGCGTAGTTGTAGCAGCGACGCTCGTTCTCTGGCCAACCGTCACGTGTCTGCACGAGCCGATCTCTACCCGTCCCAGTCGATCGTCAGGTAGATCAAGCGGTGCATTCGGTTGATTTCCCAGACACGGGCAATCCCGGTCGCCAGTGCGTCGCTTTGGGAACGAACCCGGATCGTCTGCCCCGGGAACAACGCAACACTGAGACTGGGCATCTCGGCGATGTGTATGTGCGGACGGGTGGGATGCACGCGCGTCGGGTCGACGGCTACTTCGATCACAGAACTGGACATGCGTCCAGAATGGCGTATTGCGGACAATTCGTTGCCGAAAATGAAAAAACCCCGATCTGCGTCGACGCAGATCGGGGCTTGAATTCTTCGGTGGGCGCGGAGGGTTTCGAACCCCCGACCGCTGGTGTGTAAAACCAGAGCTCTACCACTGAGCTACACGCCCGAACTCCCGGTGAGACCCTCACCGGGAGTGCTCTAAGACTCTAGCGCGGCAAGCGCGTTTGCCCAAAGTCCGTGGTCACGGGCTTCTCCGGGGCCGTTCATCTCGGCAAAACGAATGATTCCGTCTTTGTCGATGACAAAGGTGCCACGATTCGCGAAGCCCAACTTGTCGTTGAACACCTCGTACTTCTGAGCGACCTCACCGTGCGGCCAGAAGTCCGACAGCAAGGGAAATGTGTATCCCTGCTCGGCCGACCAGATCTTGTGAGTCGGCGAAGCACCGACAGAAATCGCGAGAATGGCGGTGTCGTCGTTCTCGAACTTCGGAAGCTCGTCACGGACCTTACAGAGCTCCCCCTGACAAGTCCCGGTGAAGGCCAACGGATAGAAGACCAGCAGAACGTTCTTCTTACCGCGGAAATCTGCGAGCGAAACTTCCTGGTTGTTCTGGTCCTTCAAGGTGAAATCCGGTGCCTGGGCACCAACTTCGAGAGGCATGTGCGATTCCTTGGGAAAGTGCGGAAAGGACCGGGTCAGCGCTTGTTGGCCGGACGAGCCTTCGGCTGAACCAGTCGACTTCCCGACCAGTCACCGAGGTTGGCTGCCGATGTCTGCGTCAGGCCGGCAGTCGGCGCCGATTCGGCGATCTCGCTGGGCTCGACGTGTCCGTCGAGACCGGTCTTGGGAGTGAGAACCCACACGAAGCCTTCGTCGGCGAGGGGCCCGATGGCATCCATCAAGGCATCTACCAGGTCACCGTCCTCGTCGCGCCACCACAGCAGCACGACGTCGATGACCTCGTCGGAATCCTCGTCGAGCATTTCCCCGCCGATGGTTTCCTCAACCGCGGCACGAATGCCGTCGTCGGTATCCTCATCCCAGCCCAGTTCCTGCACCACCATGTCAGTGGTAATCCCGAGTTTCTGAGCGTAGTTCTGGGCATCCGCCGCGGCGACCACGGTGGGGTCCTCCTTTTGTTGATGGTGTGTGGCGACCCCGCACACCTACCGTTTGACGATCAATTAGGGAAAGCGAACATGGTCTGAGGCGTTAGCGCAAGCCGACCACGCCGAAAACTTTCACCAAAGATCGTCTTCTGACACACGGCGAACCTTACGCCTGCGGATTACCGCAGGTCACAGGGATCCACATTCATCGAAGATCGACTTGCGAATCGAATTGCTCGTATCGCTGATCGAATTGATTTCATCCGCCGAATGATCACTCTCGATCACGACTGCAGATGAACGTAGGTTCGCGGCCAATTCGTCGAACAGTCCGGAAAGTTGCGTCGGAAGTTCACTCGCGACCGAGTCGAACCACGAGGCGGTGTCCCTGGCCGACGAAGCAGCAGCGCTTGCTTCGGCTCTCAGGTCGGTCTCACCATGATTTCCGGCGTCGACGTAGGCATTGAACGCAACCACGTCGTTTTTCGATCGAGAGACCGCTTCCTCACAGATCGCGAAAGCTGCCTCTGCCGCATCTGCCGCCGCTTTCGACGAGGACGCGGCGGCCATCGAAATACTCACCTCGGATTGGTATGCAGCCACGTGCGCTTCATTGGGTACTGCCGATCCGGTCACCGCCGCCGAACATCCCACGATCACCGACAGCCCCACTGCGATCGATCCGACCGAGACCCACGCCCCGACCCTGCCGTAATTGATTTCTTTGTTTATTTTTTCCCACCCCTTCATACGTTCCGATCGATCCCCCAAGCCTGTGACTACGGGGAACCATCACACCCCTGCGTCACGCCGAAAAACGCTACCCGAGAGTAACCAGAGGCGAGGTATGCCGGACCGACCGGGATGGTGAAAGATGAGGTACGCGCCATATTCACGATGGAAGTGCGTCGGACCTAACAAGGCCTCGATCACCTATGTAAGGACGCCCCACCACGCGTCCCCAAACCAATGAGGAGCACACGTTGTCTGACCTGATCCAGGGTCCCGCGTCCGGGCAGAACGCCGATTCCGGCGCCGCCGGCGAGTCGGGTTCGCCCGCGTCGAATACGCCGGGGGGAACCGACGGTCGCGTTCGCGTCATTCGCGAAGGTGTTGCGTCGTACCTGCCGGACATCGATCCGGACGAGACCACCGAATGGCTCGAATCATTCGACGGACTTCTGGATCGATCCGGACCCACGCGTGCCCGCTACCTCATGCTCCGCATGCTCGAACGCGCCGGCGAGAAGCACGTCGCACTCCCCGCGCTCACTTCGACCGACTACGTCAACACGATTCCGACCGAAAACGAGCCGTGGTTCCCCGGCGACGAAGAGGTCGAGCGCCGCTATCGCGCCTGGATCCGTTGGAACGCCGCGATCATGGTCCACCGCGCTCAGCGACCGGGCGTCGGCGTCGGCGGTCACATCTCGACCTATGCATCCTCGGCAGCGTTGTACGAGGTCGGCTTCAACCACTTCTTCCGCGGCAAGGACCATCCCGGCGGCGGCGACCACATCTTCATCCAGGGTCACGCCTCCCCCGGCATCTACGCGCGCGCCTTCCTCGAGGGCCGGATCCCCGCGGAACAGCTCGACGGATTCCGCCAGGAGAAGTCCCACGCCGACTTCGGCGGCGCACTGCCGTCCTACCCGCACCCACGGCTGCTTCCCGACTTCTGGGAGTTCCCGACGGTCTCGATGGGCCTCGGCCCGATGAACGCCATCTACCAGGCCCGGTTCAACCACTACCTCAACGACCGCGGCATCAAGGACACCACCGATCAACACGTGTGGGCGTTCCTCGGCGACGGCGAAATGGACGAGCCCGAGTCACGCGGCCTCGCTCACGTCGCGGCAACCGAAGGCCTCGACAACCTCACGTTCGTGGTGAACTGCAACCTCCAACGCCTCGACGGCCCGGTCCGCGGCAACGGAAAGATCATCCAGGAACTGGAATCGTTCTTCCGCGGTGCCGGCTGGAACGTCATCAAGGTCGTCTGGGGTCGCGAGTGGGATGCGCTGCTGCACGCCGATCGCGACGGCGCACTGGTCAACCTGATGAACGTGACGCCGGACGGTGACTACCAGACGTACAAGGCCAACGACGGCGCGTTCGTACGCGATCACTTCTTCGGACGTGACCCCCGCACCAAGGAACTGGTCAAGGACCTCACAGACCAGGAAATCTGGAACCTCAAGCGTGGCGGCCACGACTACCGCAAGGTCCACGCCGCCTACGCAGCGGCCATGGCACACAAGGGCCAGCCGACGGTCATCCTGGCGCACACCATCAAGGGCTACACCCTCGGTAAGCACTTCGAGGGCCGCAACGCCACACACCAGATGAAGAAGCTGACGCTGGACGATCTCAAGGCGTTCCGCGACATGCAGCACATCCCGATCTCGGATGCCGAGCTAGAGAAGGATCCGTACCTGCCTCCGTACTACCACCCAGGCGCGGACGCTCCCGAGATCAAGTACATGCTCGACCGTCGTAAAGCACTCGGCGGGTTCCTGCCTTCCCGTAACACCGATGCGGCGCCGCTCAAGCTCCCCGAGGACAAGACGTACGACGTCATCCGCAAGGGTTCGGGCAAGCAGGAAGTCGCCACCACCATGGCGATCGTGCGCATCCTCAAGGAACTGTTGCGCGACAAGGAGATCGGCAAGCGCATCGTACCGATCATCCCGGACGAGGCTCGCACGTTCGGTATGGACTCGTGGTTCCCGTCGCTGAAGATCTACAACCGCAACGGGCAGCTCTACACCTCCGTCGACGCCGAACTCATGCTCGCCTACAAGGAGAGCCCGATCGGCCAGATCCTGCACGAGGGCATCAACGAGGCCGGCTCGACGGCTTCGTTCACCGCAGTCGGCACGTCGTACGCCACCCACGGTGAACCGATGATTCCGCTGTACATCTTCTACTCGATGTTCGGTTTCCAGCGCACCGGCGACGGCCTGTGGGCGGCTGCCGACCAGATGGCTCGGGGATTCGTTCTCGGCGCCACCGCCGGTCGTACAACTCTGACCGGTGAAGGTCTCCAGCACGCCGACGGACACTCGCTGCTCCTGGCATCCACCAACCCCGCAGCTGTCACGTACGACGCCGCGTTCTCGTACGAGTTGGCGCACATCGTCAAGGACGGCTTGCGCCGCATGTACGGCGGCACCGAGGGCGTCGACGGTTTCGGTGGCGAGAACATCTTCTACTACCTGACCATCTACAACGAGCCGTACGTTCAGCCGGCGGAGCCCGAAGGTCTCGACGTCGAGGGCTTGCTCAAGGGCATCTACCTCTACAAGACGTCCGAAGCATCGGGCCCGAAGGCACAGATCCTCGTCTCCGGTGTCGCGATGCCCGAGGGGCTGCGCGCGCAGAAGCTGCTTGCCGACGAATGGGGCGTCTCGGCCGACGTCTGGTCGGTCACGTCCTGGGGTGAGCTGCGCCGCGAAGGCGTCGAGTGCGAACGTCAGGCGCTGCTCAATCCGTCCGAGGATGCTCCGGTTCCCTTCGTCACCACGGCGTTGTCCTCGGCCCAAGGCCCCGTCGTCGCGGCTTCGGACTGGATGCGGGCGGTCTCGGATCAAATCCGTCAGTGGGTTCCCGGCGACTACACCACGCTCGGCACGGACGGGTTCGGGTTCTCCGACACCCGCACTGCAGCGCGTCGCTACTTCAACGTCGATGCCGAGTCCATCGTCGTTGCCGTGCTGATCGGTTTGGCAAAGGAAGGATCGATCGAGCGGTCGAAGGCCGTCGAAGCAGCGAGCCGATACCGCATCGACGACGTGAATGCTGCTCCCGAGCAGACCGGGGACACCGGTAGCGCCTAAGTCGTAGGGCAACAGTCCCAGCGATCGAAAACAGACCTACGCCCATCGCCGCGGGTGTCATCTCGACATCCGCTGCGGCGATGGGCGTAGGTTTTTCTCATGCCCGAACCTGATCCCGAGAAACCCGAAGAGGGCGTACGCCGCACTCGACCACAGTCGTCCGGGTTGCAGGCTGTACTCGCCCGCCGTCGTCAGGTTCGCGATCCACTTCCAGAAGCCTTGCTCCGTCGCGTCAAACAGTTCTCCGGCCGGCTCTCCACCGAGGCCGTGACCGTGATGGAGGAGCAGCTTCCGTTCTTCGACAGTCTCGACGCTTCGCAACGCGCCGACGTTCAACTGTTGGTGCAGACGTCGGTGGTGAATTTCCTGGAATGGCTGCGGCAACTCGACTCGGAGATCAGCTTCGGATACGAGTCGTTTCCGGTCATCCCTCAGGATCTTGCTCGACAGCTCACGCTGCGCCAGACCGTCGACATGGTCCGGGTGGCGATGGAGTTCTTCGAGAAATGGCTGCCGGCTCTCGCCCGCAACGATCAGCAGCTGATCGCGCTGACAGAAGCCGTCCTGCGCTACGGGCGTGAACTCGGTTTCGCAGCAGCGACGGTGTACGCAAGCGCTGCCGAGTCGCGGGGTGCCCTGGACACGCGACTGGAAGCGCTCGTCGTCGACGCCGTCGTGCAGGGAGACACCGGCTCGGACATGCTCTCTCGCGCCGCCACCTTGAACTGGGATGCCACGGCTCCGGCCACCGTCATCGTCGGGTCTCCCCCGCCGGACGAGCGGGTCTCGGTTGCCGGCACCGTCCACGCGACTGCCGCCGCGCACGGGCGCGCTGTTCTCGCCGTGGTGCAGGGTCCGCGACTGGTGATGATCGTCAGCGGCGAGCTGAGCAGTAAGACGGAAGGCAGCCAATTCCTTCAAGACCTGCTCATGAGTTTCGCCGACGAGCCGGTGGTGATCGGCCCGACGACACCCTCGTTGAGCGCAGCGCACTTCAGTGCGTCCGAAGCTCTGGCGGGAATCAAGGCTGTTGCCGGGTGGCGCGGCGCACCTCGTCCCGTTTTCGCGACTGAACTGCTCCCGGAACGGGCACTACTGGGAGACGCCGCTGCCGTGAAGGCTCTTCGCGATTTCCTCGTCGCACCTTTAGCTGAATCCGGCACAGTCTTGACCGATACTTTAGACAGTTATCTCGACTGTGGAGGTGCGGTTGAGACTTGTGCACGTCTTCTGTTTGTTCATCCAAATACCGTTCGGTACCGCTTGAAGCGAATCGCCGAAGTTACCGGCCGGGATCCAACGAATCCACGCGACGCGTATGTACTACGGATCGCCGCTACCGTGGGCCGATTGACACAAATCGATCTCAAATCGAACAATTCGGTTACTTCAGTCACATCTTTAACATCCGGACAAACAAACCTGTAACCCCTGAGCGTCCAATTTCGATGGCCGAGCGCGACGTGGGATTTTGTGGGAACCCTACAAAACACTTCGCCAGAGTTCATCGCGACCGACATCTCGCAGGTCGCTCGCGGCGGTGTTCTCTTAATAAGTGATTTCGTTGCTCGCCCCGGGACAGGGCTCTCAGACACCCGGCATGCTCAGCCCCTGGCTGGCACTGCCCGGAGCACAAGACCGCCTCGAAGTGTGGTCGAAGGCAGCCGGCCTGGACCTCGTCCGACTCGGCACGACCGCGACCGCCGAAGAAATCACCGACACCTCGGTAACCCAGCCCCTCGTCGTTGCCGCTGCTCTGCTGGCATACGAGGAAATCGAATCACGTGGGCTCCTCGGCGCCGACGTCATCGCTGCCGGCCATTCGGTGGGTGAGCTTGCCGCTGCTGCGGTCGCCGGTGTTATCTCCGCTGACGACGCGGTCGCGCTTGCCGCCCTCCGTGGCGCCGAGATGGCCAAGGCTTGTTCGCTCGAGCCCACGGGCATGTCAGCCGTTCTCGGTGGAGACGAAGCCGAAGTGCTCGCACGAATCGAAGAACTCGGGCTGGAAGCAGCCAACCGCAATGCGGCCGGCCAGATCGTGGCGGCCGGACTGCTCACCGCGCTCGAAGAACTCGCAGCAAACGCACCCGAAAAGGCCCGAGTCCGCGCACTACCCGTCGCCGGAGCTTTCCACACCCGCTTCATGGCGCCGGCGCAGGTCGCCGTCGCAGCTGCTGCCGCCAAGATCACCCCTTCCGATCCGACGCGCACGCTGCTTTCCAACTCGGATGGCGCACCCGTCTCCTCGGGCGCCGACGCCCTCACCAAGCTTGCCGCGCAGGTAACCCGCCCCGTTCGTTGGGACCTCTGCTCCGCGTCGTTGCGGACAGCAGAAGTCAGCGCGATCGTGGAACTCCCGCCGGCCGGAACCCTCGTCGGAATTGCCAAGCGTGAAATGCGTGGCACACCGACGGTGGCCCTCAAGAACCCGGAGGATATCTCCGCACTGTCCGAGCTGACCTAGCTCGGACGCCCACCCGGCCGATCAGCCCGAACGGCGGCCGGACGTTTCACCCCACCTCAATCGATCAAGAAGGGAGCCACACCAGTGGCCCACACTCAGGAAGAAATCATCGCGGAACTCGGCCAGATCGTGGAGGAGGTCACCGGTATCGAGCCTTCCGAGGTCACCGTTGACAAGTCCTTCGTGGACGACCTCGATATCGACTCCCTGTCCATGGTCGAGATCGCCGTTCAGACCGAAGACAAGTACGGCGTGAAGGTCCCCGACGAGGATCTTGCAGGTCTGCGCACCGTCGGCGACATCGTCGCGTACATCCAGAAGCTCGAAGCCGAAGGCGCCGAAGCCAAGAACGCAGAGTGAGCCGACCGTGACTTCCGCTTCTACCCGCAAAGGGAAATTCCCCGACATCGTCGTCACGAGCCTCGCGACGTCGACCTCGGTGGCTGGTGATGTGGATGGCACGTGGAAGGCGCTACTCGCCGGCGAAAGCGGCATCGGAATCCTCGATGACCCGTTCATCGACGAGTTCGACCTTCCCATTCGCATCGGCGGGCACCTGAAGGTTTCACCGGACGAGGGCTTGTCCCGCGTCGAAATTCGACGGATGAGCTGGGTGGAACGCCTTGCCCTCACGTTGAGTCGCACGGTCTGGAGCAACGCCGGCAGCCCTGAAGTCGATCAGGACCGCCTGGCCGTTGTCATCGGCACCGGACTCGGCGGCGGCGACACGCTCATCGACGCCGTCGACAAGCTCCGTGGCGGCGGATACCGCAAGGTGTCCCCGTTCTCGGTGCAGATGGTCATGCCCAACGGACCGGCCGCAACGGTCGGACTCGAACTCGGGGCCCGCGGTGGCGTCATCACTCCGGTGTCGGCATGTTCATCAGGTTCCGAGGCAATTGCTCACGCTCACCGCATGCTTGTCATGGGTGACGCGGACATGGTTGTGGCTGGTGGAGTCGAGAGCTTCATCGACGCCGTTCCGATCGCGAGCTTCGCCATGATGCGTGCGATGAGCACCAACAACGACAATCCGGCCGCAGCTTCACGTCCTTTCGACAAGGACCGCGACGGATTTGTCTTCGGCGAAGCCGGCGCCTTGATGATCCTCGAAACCGAGGAGCACGCAAAGGCACGCGGGGCAACGATTCACGCCCGCCTGCTTGGTTCCGGAATCACTTCGGACGGGTACCACATCGTGGCACCGCATCCGGAAGGCCTGGGCGCGGCGCGAGCCATGACCCGAGCAATCGAGATGGCCGGACTGACGAAGTCCGACATCAAGCACATCAACGCCCACGCCACTGCGACGCCGATCGGTGACATCGCAGAGGCAAAGGCAATCAACGCAGCGGTCGGCAATCACGCTGCGGTGTACGGCCCGAAATCCGCGCTGGGACACTCGATCGGCGCTGTCGGCGCCCTCGAATCAGTCCTCACGGTTCTGGCAGTGCGTGACGGGATCATCCCGCCCACGCTCAATGTTGACAGCCAGGATCCAGAAATCGATCTCGATGTCGTCAAGGGTGAACCCCGAACCGGCTCTTTCGATTTCGCACTGAACAACTCGTTCGGTTTCGGTGGGCACAATGTCGCGCTCGCCTTCGGTCGGGCCTAGCCCGAACCGCGGTTTGCACCTGTCCGCGGGTGTCGTTGCAACACAACGTCACCCGCGGACAACACCGACCTTTCGTTCCACCCAAGGCTCGTACTGAAGGAGGACGCGATGACCATCCTGGCCCCCGTGACAAAGTCCGAATCATCGACAGACCCGCGCGATCCTCTTGCGCGCCTGGAAAATCTGTTCGACCCCGGCACAACAGTGCCGCTCCACGCCCGTGACAAGTCCGGTGTGCTCGCCGCGTCCGGAAACATCGACGGCGTCCGCACCATCGCATACTGCTCCGACGCCACTGTCATGGGTGGCGCCATGGGCGTCGACGGTTGCAAACACCTCGTCAAAGCCATCGATACCGCTATCGAGGAAGAGTCCCCCATCGTGGGCCTCTGGCACTCCGGTGGCGCGCGTCTGGCTGAAGGCGTCGAGGCGCTCCACGCCGTCGGACTGGTCTTCGAGGCCATGGTCCGCGCGTCGGGTCTCATACCTCAAATTTCCGTCGTGCTCGGCTTTGCCGCTGGCGGAGCCGCGTATGGTCCAGCCCTCACCGATGTCGTGATCATGGCGCCGGAAGGCCGAGTGTTCGTCACCGGGCCAGACGTAGTTCGTAGTGTCACCGGCGAACAGGTCGACATGGTGTCACTCGGCGGTCCGGACACACACACCAAGAAGTCGGGTGTCGCGCACATCGCCGCACACGACGAGGCCGACGCATTGCACCGCGCGCGCCGCCTGGTCTCGATGATGTGCGAGCAGGGCGAATTCGATCAGCGGGCAGCGGAACTCGGCGACAGCGATCTGCGCGCCATGATGCCTGCCTCCGCGAAACGCGCGTACGACGTTCGTCCGATCGTTCACGAAATGCTCGACAACGTCGAAGGCGAGTCGAGTTTCGAAGAACTGCAAGGCAATTACGCTCGGAGCATCGTCACCGGTTTCGGCCGGATGGCCGGACGCACCGTTGGCGTCATTGCGAACAACCCACTGCGACTCGGGGGGTGCCTGAACTCCGAAAGTGCAGAGAAGGCCGCTCGATTCGTGCGACTGTGCAACGCATTCGGCGTGCCGCTCGTGGTCGTCGTCGATGTTCCCGGGTATTTGCCGGGCGTCTCGATGGAGTGGGAAGGCGTTGTCCGACGCGGAGCGAAGTTACTTCACGCCTTCGCCGAGGCAACGGTCCCCCGCGTCACCGTCGTCACTCGAAAGATCTACGGCGGCGCCTACATCGCGATGAACTCGCGAGCACTGGGAGCCACGGCCGTATTCGCTTGGCCCAACTCCGAAGTAGCCGTGATGGGTGCGAAGGCTGCTGTCGGCATCCTGCACAAGCGGGCCCTCGCAGCTGCACCGGACGACGAGCGTGAAGCATTGCACGACCGACTCGCTGCCGAACACGAGGCGATCGCAGGCGGCGTCGACCGCGCTGTCGAAATCGGCGTCGTCGACGAGGAAATCGACCCGGCGAAGACTCGCAGCATCGTGACCGCTGCCCTCGCGTCTGCACCATCTGTCCGCGCGCGGCACAAGAACATTCCGCTCTGACAACCCGGGACAGCAAGGTGGGCCTCGCCGATACGGCGGGGCCCACCTTTGTCATTCGAGTCTTTGTCGTTCAAGCCGCGAGAGCGCTCAGGGTTCAGGATGGACCTCGGTCAGCTGACACGCCTTCGCAGCCATGTCACTTCGGCACCTTCGCCTGAACTCCGGAAGGGTTCGAGTTCCTCGTCCCACGGTGCGCCTATCGCCCGATCGATCTCCGCGGCGATGTCTCCACCGGAATTCATGATGGACCGCAGTTTCATCTCCCCTACGACGACATCACCGTTCGCACTGGTGGATCCGCGCCACAGGCCCAGACCGGGCACATGGCTGTACCGTTCGCCGTCGACGCCGTGGCTCGGGTCCTCGGTGACCTCGAACCGCAACATCGGCCACGCGCGTAGCGAGTCGACCAGGCGGGCACAGGTTCCGACGGGACCCGTCCAGTCCGTCGTCGCACGCAGAAGCCCGTCGTAGGCAGGCTGTGAGGTCCATCTGAGCTTGGCAGGGCTGTCCAACGTGGCGGACAAAGCCCAATCCACGTGCGGGCACAGCGCCGCGGGCGACGAGTGGATGTAAACCACACCAGTCGTCACGTCCGCGAATTGATTCATTTCGCGCACTCGAGCCTCCTGCTTCGACGAGGGACGTCTTCCCCAACGACCTCTGTCGAGTTCGTGCAGCACGCTCGATTGAACAGTGTGCCTTGTGTTACCCGTGTTGCGCCAGTGGAAGGAGAGAAATTTGTGCTCTACCGCGAAACTTCACCGACCACGCCATCCGACAATTCGGTCCACAAAGGCTTGGCCCAATCACCGAAATCGCGATCGGTAAGCACGACGCACGCAGTATCGATCGTGGGATCGACCCACAGGAACGTCCCGGACTGGCCGAAATGACCGAAGGTAGCGGCCGAGTTCTCGAGACCCGTCCAATGCGGACGCTTGTCGCCCCGAATTTCGAATCCGAGCCCCCAGTCGTTGGGGCGCTGAGAGCCGTAACCCGGAAGAATTCCGGGGAGCCCCGGGAACTGCACAGTTGTCGCCTCTGCGAACGTCTGCGCCGAGACCAGAGTCGGCGAGAGCAGTTCAGCCGCGAACTTGGCCAAGTCGTCTGCCGATGCCTGCGCACCGTGACCGGCCGGACCGACAAGAGCCGCGCTGGTCATCGCCAACGGCGCGAACACCGCCTCGGCCAGATAGTCGGCAAATTCGATCTCGGTCTCCCGGGAAACCAACTCGGCAAGCACCTCGAACCCCGCACTCGAGTAGATCCGCTTCGACGCCACCGGCGCCTGAACAACCCGTTCGGCGAATGCCAATCCCGAAGCATGTGCGAGGAGATGACGAACGGTCGACCCCTCAGGCCCGGCCGGCCCATCCAACTCGACCGCCCCCTCCTCCACTGCCACGAGAATCGCGTAGGCGCACAACAGTTTTGTCACCGAAGCCAGGGGGAAAACATGCGCCTGGTCGCCACTGAAACCACGAATGCGGTCGCCCTCACCGGGATTCTTCCCGGAGAGGACGACCGCTGCCGCATTGTCGACCGGCCACTGCTGGATTACGTCGAGACTGTGAGTACTGGGCACCCGATCAGACTACTGGCACAAGAGTTGCGCTTCCGATCACCAGTCAGCTTCGGTGTAGCGGATGACGCCGCGGATGTTCTTGCCATCCAACATGTCCTGGTAGCCGTCGTTCACGCCTTCGAGCGTGTAGGTCCGAGTCACCATGTCGTCGAGGTTCAGCTTGCCTGCCTTGTACATCGCGAGGAGGTTCGGCACGTCCTGGCGAGCGTTGCCACCGCCGAAAATGTTGCCCTGAAGGTCCTTCTGAAGCATCGCCATCAGGAACAGGTTCAGCTTCACATCCATGTCCGTCAGGTGCCCCATTGCGGTGACGACACAACGGCCGGCCTTTGCCGTCAGAATCATCGCTTCTTCGACGTACTCACCCTTCATTTCGCCGACGGTGATGATCGTCTTCTGCGCCATGCGGCCATACGTAGCGTCGATGATCGGCTGAATGGCAGCGGCAGCGCTTTCGAAAGCGTGCGTTGCGCCGAACTTCAGAGCCTGCTCACGCTTCCACGGCACGGGGTCGATGGCAAAGATGTACCGGGCGCCCGATGCAACTGCACCCTGTAGTGCACTGATACCGACGCCGCCGACACCCATGATCACAACGTCTTCGCCGGGCTTCACATCGGCGATGTGGGTTGCCGATCCCCAACCGGTCGGGACGCCGCAACCGACGAGTGCGGCAACCTCGAACGGAATATCCTTGTCGATCTTCACCACTGACGACTGGTTCACGACCATGTAGGGCGAGAACGTCCCTAGCAGGCACATCGGGATCACGTTTTCGCCGCGAGCCTGGATTCGGTAGGTACCGTCACTGATGGCCTGGCCGCTGAGGAGGCCCATCCCGAGGTCACACAGGTTCTGATGGCCGGCCGAGCACGCCGGACAGGTTCCACAAGCCGGAATGAAGGACAGAACGACGTGGTCGCCGACCTCCAGACCCTTGACCTCCGGGCCGAGCTTGGTGATGACGCCCGAACCCTCGTGCCCACCCATGACGGGGAACGACGGCATCGGGGTCGCGCCGGTGACGATGTGGTGATCGGAGTGGCACATTCCGGCCGCTTCCATGCGAATCTGAACTTCGCCGGCTACCGGCTCACCGATCTCGATCTCCTCGACGGACCACTTTTCATTGAGGCCCCACAGGATTGCACCCTTGGTCTTCACGTCACTTCACCCTTTCATTCGCACACCCGCATCTATCTCTGTGACCATAGCCACAAATCTGCGAAATTGGAACGTGTTCTAACGAAAGATTTTGCACTGCAGGTCAGACGTCCAAATGACCTGGCACAACCGGCGCGGCAACAACGGAATAATGACCCACTGAGTGGGACAGGCCACACGGGCACCCGAAAGTAGAGCCGCCCCGAAAGCACGCAACCATTCGACTCCACCTCCCACCAATCGGTCGGACACAGAGCAGCGGGTCTGAAACAGGCCTGGGCATGTTCTGGTGCATCTGAGGTTTGGCCCCTCAGGTTTTGAAGGTGGTGTTCGCCGGCCGTGGGTGCTGCCCGGGGTCGATCGAGGGCAGCGGGATGAACCAGGGTTCATTGTCGACTCC
>NZ_JBXAFD010000008.1:0-251816 GCF_058792695.1 Rhodococcus sp. MT28 | reverse complement strand
CTCAACTAGCAAAAAATGTGTCGGCAACCATTCAGACGGAAGAATGAACAATCACCGACGAAAAATACTCACACCACGCACAAACCAGCCAAACCCCAAGAGGCGGTTGATCATTCGCGGATGTGAAGTACCAAAAAATTTTGGCACTGACATTCATCGACACACTGTTGAGTTCTCAAAGAACACGCACACACCATCACTTCAACCAGGTTGAAAGCTCCGGGGCAAGGGTTACAATCTTAGCTTGTTCGCTCCAGGGAAGCAAGTTCCCGCTGAGCGTGATTGTCTCCGACTTCGTCCAACCGCGTTTCCCCGGCCTGTCGGTCGGGGTTGGTGTCCGTGTCGCTCTGACTTGGACAAAGTTACGCGAATGAAAACTGAGCGTCAAACGTGCAGGTCGCAGATGTTCGACAGGTTAAATCCGCTGGTAGCCCGCCCGGAGGCGGGCCACCAGCGGCCACAGGAGCCCCGCAAGACAACTGTGACCCCACACACGTCAGTTTGGAAGGATTCTCACGCCGGCGAAGTTGCGCTTTCCGCGCCGGACGACCAACCAGCTGCCGTGAAGCAGATCGGATGCGGTGGGCTCCCAGTCGTCGGCCGACACCTTCTGGTTGTTCACCGAAGCACCGCCCTCTTTCACGGCGCGTCGAGCGGCCCCCTTGCTCTCGCACAAGCCGCTCGTCACGAGCAGATCGATGATCGTGCGCGGCTCCCCCGGCGCCAATTCGCTGACCGATGCTTCTTTCAGCGCCGCGGCTAGCGTCGACTCGTCGAGTTCCGCCAGCTCCGCCTTGCCGAACAACGCCTGACTGGCGAGCTCGACAGCACGGGTGTTGTGTTCCCCGTGAACCAAGGTCGTCATCTCCGCGGCAAGTCGCTTCTGCGCTTCTCGCGCATGCGGCCGCTCCGCTGTTGCAGTCTCCAGCTCCGCGAGTTCGTCCGCAGTCAGGAAGGTGAACCAGCGCAGGTACTTGATCACGTCGGCGTCGCCAGTGTTCACGAAGTACTGGTACCAGGCGTACGGGCTGGTCATCTCGGGGTCGAGCCACAAACTTCCGCCACCGGTCGACTTTCCGAACTTTTTGCCATCGGCCGAGGTCACCAGCGGAACCGTCATTGCATGAACGCTCTCACCGTCGACACGACGGTTGAGTTCGACGCCGGCAATGATGTTGCCCCACTGATCGGACCCGCCGACCTGCAGAGTGCAGCCGAGGTCGCGTCGCAAGTGCAGGTAGTCGTTGGCCTGGAGCAGCATGTAGCTGAACTCGGTGTACGACATCCCGTCCGACTCGAGACGACGCTTCACGGTGTCACGCGCAAGCATGACGTTCACGGAGAAGTGTTTGCCGACATCACGCAGGAAGTCGATGGCCGACATCTTGCCGGTCCAGTTCATGTTGTTCTCGATGACCGCGCTCGTCGGCGAATCGTCGAAATCCACGAATCGTTCGAGCTGACCACGGATGCGACCTGCCCAGTCCGCGACGGTATCGGCGGAGTTCATCGTCCGTTCCCCGACGTCACGGGGGTCTCCGATCAGGCCCGTTGCACCGCCGGCAAGAACGATCGGGCGGTTGCCGGCGCGCTGAAACCGCTTGAGCGCGAGGAGCGGAACCAGGTGACCTGCGTGCAGGCTCGGTCCTGTCGGGTCGAAGCCCGCATACAACGTGACCGGTCCGGCCTCGAGATCTTTACGCAAAGCGTCGAGATCGGTTGATTGGGCGATCAGCCCGCGCCAGGTCAGTTCGTCGAGAATATTCTCAGTCACGGACTCGATCATCCCATCTTCACGAAATGACCGGCGCTCGCGGGCTTCGGCGATACGCGGACACCGCTCGCGAGTCCGGAATCCACAGGCGCCACGGAACCTCCGCCGCGGTACTGACCCCCACCCGCGGTCCGCTCACCCATTCCTTCGACTCCCCCAATTCGAGCCGAATCCGAGAGGCAGGGTTGAACACGTCTGTTCCGTTGTCCGCCAACGTGATTGCGACAGAAGCACCGAGATTACCCGGCCCTCTGGCCCATTGGTGAGATGGTCGATCCGGCGATCTCCGAGCAGACACCACATCGTGACCGGCCTCGATTTCTGCCGCTCGGAGCAGAACACCACCCGCGACACCATCCGGGCCGTACGAGATGTTCATACAAAAGTGCATTCCATAGCTGCGGTAGACGTAGAGACGCCCCGCCCGCCCGAACATCACGCTGTTCCGCGGCGTTCTCCCCCGATACGAATGTGCTGCCGGATCCGGCCATGGCCCGTCCTTCTCCCCTCCGTACGCCTCGACCTCGACGATCCTCAGCGAGATGTCGTCGACGGTCAGGGTCGAGCCGAGAATTGTCAGGCCCGCTTCCAACGGGTTCTCCACATTTTCCAAGGTCTCGATGCTCACCCTTCGATTGTGCCCACGCCGTTGACTCATCGGTCGGCCGAGTCGCATAATTCAACAAGTGATGAATTATTGAAACGAGGCGAACCGTGACCACAACGCCGGCAATAGATATCCGCGGACTACGAGTCATTCGCGGCAAGCACGAAGTTCTTCACTCGCTTGACCTGCAGGTATCAGCAGGATCGATCACCGGACTGCTCGGCCCGTCCGGCTGCGGCAAGACAACCCTGATGCGCGCGATTGTCGGAACACAGATCGTCGAAAGTGGTGAGGTCAGAGTGCTGGGCGATCTCGCCGGTTCCGTTGCTCTTCGCCACCGGGTCGGATATGTCACCCAATCCCCCAGCGTGTACGGCGACCTGACGGTCACTCGAAACGTCCAGTACTTCGGCGCTCTTTACGGCAAGTCCGACGCCGACGTCGCAGCAGCGGTCGACGCCGTCGGATTGAGCCGATACGCCGACCAGACCGCCGCCGATCTGTCTGGTGGTCAACGCGGGCGAGTCTCGCTGGCTTGCGCGTTGGTGGCGTCACCTGATGTGTTGATCCTCGACGAACCGACCGTCGGCCTCGATCCGGTGCTTCGCGTCGAATTGTGGGAACGATTCGCTGACCTTGCTCGCAGCGGAACCACCCTGTTGGTCTCCAGCCACGTCATGGATGAGGCCGACCACTGCGCTGAGCTGATCCTGATGCGAGACGGGCACCTCCTCGCTCAACTCACACCCGATGAATTGCGCGCCAAAACCAGATGTGAACGGCTCGAGGACGCCTTTCTCGAGCTGATTCGGACTTCACCCGTCGGAGGCGAAATATCATGAGCATCAGGATCTTCGGTGCTACGACCGTACGCATTCTGCTTCAGCTCCGCCAAGATCACCGCACGGTGGCCATGATCTTGTTGGTCCCGTCGTTACTGATGATTCTGCTCTATTTCCTCTACCAAGACGTCCCGACGCCACCCGGCCAGGTTTCGCTCTTCCAACGAGTGGCGATCACGATGTTGGGAATCTTGCCGTTTGTCGTCATGTTCCTGGTCACGTCCATCGCGATGCAACGCGAACGCAGTTCAGGAACCCTCGAACGCCTGCTCACCACACCGATGGGCAAACTCGACCTTCTCGCCGGATACGGGGCGGCATTTTCGCTCTCCGCCGCCGCTCAGGCAGCCCTCGCGTGCGCGGTTGCTTTCGGATTCCTGGGACTCACCATCGCCGGCAGTCTTGCCTGGGTCATCGTCATTGCAGTTCTCGGCGCAATACTGGGCGTTGCGCTAGGCCTGTTGGCCAGCGCATTCGCGAAGACTGAGTTCCAAGCGGTGCAATTCATGCCGGTAGTTGTGGTTCCACAGCTCTTCCTCTGCGGACTCCTGGTACCGCGCGACCAATTGCCGACCTGGCTCGAATGGATCAGCAACGTCCTCCCCTTGAGCTACGCCGTCGACGCACTTCAGCAAGTGTCGATTCATGCCGACGCGACGGGTCAGATGTGGCGTGATCTCGCCGTCATGGCGGGCTTCGCCGCCGCCGCGCTATCGCTGGCCGCGGCCACACTCGATCGCCGCACTCCATGACCGACGACAGCACCGCGCCGACGCCGACTCGTTCGGGGCGACGACCGGGCAAGTCGGAGACTCGCGCGCAGATTCTCGATTCGGCGCGACGGGCGTTCTCCCAGAACGGTTTTCGACGAACAACCGTTCGATCGATAGCTGCGGCCGCTGACGTCGATCCGGCTATGATTCATCACCATTTCGGGAGCAAGGAGCAGTTGTTCACCGCTGCGATCGCGCTACCGATCGATCCAGCAAAGGTACTGGGACCGGTTCACACCTCCCCGACCGAAAACCTCGGCGAAAGCCTTCTCCGGGCGGTGATCGGGCTATGGGATTCGGAACACCAGCCGGCGATTCTGGCGGCTTTTCGATCAGCCATTTCCGGCGACGGATCGCAGTTGATCCAGAGCTTTCTGCTCGATGTCGTATTGCGCGACATCATTCCGCGGGTGGACACACCACCTGGTACCGGCTTGATCAGAGCGGAATTGGTGGCATCTCAGATGGCCGGACTGCTTGTCACGCGATATGTGCTCGGACTCGAACCACTCGCATCATTGAGCGTCGACGCTTTGGTACCGCTGGTGGCTCCGAACCTCCAGCGGTACCTGACCGGTGAGTTGCCGATCTAGCCTTCAGCCCGTGCGAGCAACTTTTCGTGCTCGTCGTCCGCTACATCGCGTGCCTCGTCGATCAACAGAACGGGAATGCCGTTCTCGATCGGGTAGGCACGACGCAGGCGCGGGTTGTAGAGCAACTCGTCCCCGACCAGCAACAGCGGGCCTTTGTCCTGGGGGCAGGCCAAAATGCTGAGCAACGTCGAATCAATAGCCACGTGTGTCCTCTCGAACCGATCAAACAGAATGTCCTCAGGCTACCGTGCTCCGGTGCTCACCCTCGTCGGCATCAACTGCGCGGCAATTGCCTTGGTCAGCCGCTTGTACGACTGCGACTCGGAATCGAGGAACCAGGTCCGTGGCCCCGGCGCCGGCAATCCGGCCGCAGCCAACGCAGTGGAGCTCGGACGGTACGACGAACCCACCGGGATCTCGTCAACCACGTGCACGATATCCGGACGAGCGTCGAAAGCGATGCGCGAGAGGGCCTCTGCAAGCTCGGCAGAACGGAACTGCCGCCCCGGACGCCATGTCACGGCAGCGACCGCGAGCTGATGCGGCGCGTCACCGACTCCGTATGCGACGGCAAGATCCACCCGCGCCACACTCGACAACGCGTCGACGATCGGCTGGGTGAACACGGGACCGCGGACCGTGGAAATGACCGTGTTCTTGTGGTCGATCAGCCAGTAGTCGCCGTCGGCGTCCCGGCGGAAGAGATTTTCGGTGGGAATCCACGAATCGCCGGCTTGGAAGAGACCTCGCATGGCTCCGCCCGAGAGATCGGCGGTGAATCCCGCGCGCCCGAGCAGCAATCCGACCTCGTCTTCGGCGCACTCACGGACAAATCCGTTTCCGTTCTCGAGGAGCCGACCACTCAGCGGGTCGTATGCCGCCAACCGCACCTGCGCGCTACCCGGCAGTGGGCGCCCCTTGGAACCAACTTTGGAGCCTGCAACATTGGCAAGAATCACGTCGCCTTCGGTCGACGCATAGAACTCGAGTACCTGCGCGGGGTCGAACGCCTCCGTTGTCCGCTTCCACAGACCATGGGGCATGCCCGAACCGATGAACAGGCGGACCGGATGACTACCGTCGATGAGAAGAAGATCCTCGTCGAGTATCTCGCGCATCATCGACCACGTGTAACTCACGACCGTCACGCCGTAGCGGTGGATTTCCTCGACGAACCTCGCGGGGTTCAGTCCACGTGAGAGCGCAATGCGTGAGCCACCGGCCATGGCACCACCGATGGTCGCGAGCAGACTCGACGAATGATGGAGTGGTGCAAGGCAGTACACGGTGTCACCGCGATCGAGATCTGCCGCCGTGGCCGTGCCGAAGGCCGACAGTGCCCACCGGTAGTTGGTGATCTGCTTGGCTTCGAGCACACCGCCGGATTCCGCAAAGATGATGAAGGCGAGTTCGCGGGCGACACCGGGATCCGGTCGGTACCACCCGGGCAGATTGACCTTCGTCGGATCGATTTGTTCGAGATCGATCACGTCGTGTGACGGATCCACCTCGAGGCCACGGGCATCGCCGCCGCCGAGCACCAGTACCGGCCGACCGGTAACCACTGCAGCATCGACGTTTTCCGGATCGGTGATGATCCGATCGACCGACCCCAGCTTGACCGCCGCCGTGATGTCGGAGCCTGGCGGAAGCATGACCGCGACGGCACCAAGTCGCGACAGGGCCGCGATGGCCGCGAGTGCGCTGGGGCGGGTCTCCATCAGGACACCGACATGCGCTGCCGGACGCACTCCCACGGAGATCAATCCACGCACGACATTGTCGATACGCGCGTTGACCGCTTCATAGGTGTGCACGCGATTGTCGAAGAGGAAGCACTCGCCGTTCGGCGCCTTTCGACGCTGCTCCGCCAGCAACTGGCTCAGCGAGATTTTGGTGTGCGGCTGAATCTGGTTGAGTCGAGCCAGACGTGGCAACGCTCGTGCCGCTTCTCCCGACAATTCGAAAGTGCCGCGCAACGCACCGGCGGCAAGGTCACTGATTCCCTTGGTGACTCCTGCACCTACTTCAGCGACCGAGGCGACGGTGTGGATGATCCGATTGCTGATCGACACACCGGTCTGGTCTTCGAGGTCGGCGCCGTAGACCATGTTCGCGATACGGTCCGGGAGGGGTCCACCCGTCTCGGTCCACTGTACGAATTCACCGGTGGTCGGCCAGGTGTGATTGGCCGCGGTGGAACCGACAACCAAACCGAAATGGCCTGCACGCAAGGTAGATTCGTAGACCTTCGCCCGCGGAGCGGCTTGACTGATGCCTCGAACCGCTTGCGGCTGGCCGATGTCGTCGACCTCACCGACGAATGCCAGGATGGGGCAGGTGATCTCGGCGAGCGAGACCAATTGATCCTTGATGACGAACCCACCTGTCATCATTCGGTTGTGCACGATGAACTGCTTGAGCAGTTCGGCTACCGCGGGCCCCGACCACGCGACCCAACCCTCGGTCGCGAGGAAGCGGCGTTGCTGCTCCCGCGGAAGCAACGCCTCACGGTCGTGCAGTTGAAGCAGAAAGTCGACGCGCATCTTCAGCGTCTTCACGGGATCGAGCAACTGGAACCCGGTACGGGCCATCCACCCGGTGACCGCCAGGCGATTGAAGACGTGATCGGCGAGGAAATCTGCACCCTTGGTTGCCAATCCCGCCGGGATGCCGAAGGGTAGCGCGGCGAGTGTGTCGACCGGACTGCCGAAGGTGATGACGCTGGCGATGTTTCGACTACGCCGATACGCGGCAGCCTGATAGGCGAACATGCCACCCTGCGAATAACCGGAGATGTGAACATCTTTTCCGGTGTGACGGTGGATGTGATCGACGATGTCGCTGAGAGCGATGATGTGATCGGCGAGGTTACGATCCCAACCGCCCTCTTCGGAGTCGGGCGAACCGAAATCGACGACCCAGGGATCAAGGCCCATCTCGTGCAGAATTCCCACAGCGCCCTGGTCACGGGTCACGTCGTACACGTTCGCCGACATCATCATCGGCGGGATCAGCAAGATCGGTGCGCCGACGGTTTCCGGGTCACTGTCCGGGAAGTAGCGCCGTAGCCGATACATCGCTGCGCGTTCGACGATCTCGAACGGCGACGTGGTCGCATCCGTTTCCAGCCCACCCAACCGGACGACCTCGAGGCCGTTTTGTGCTGTCGCAACCACCCGACGAATCGGGCCCAGCACAGACTTGGAATTCAATCCCACCATTTCACTCCCAAGTTACTCACCATGTGACGTCAGTCTCATTTTTCCCGCGCGCGACAAGCCTACTGACGGCGAATACGCGTACGCGGTCAGGGAGCAAATTCTGCTACCTGACCGCGTACGACCGAAGGACTACTGCCGAAAAGAGAGCGACAACACTCGTGACCGCGAGGTCACAGGGTCCATTCCCGCAGTGACTGCGCCACTGCTTTGACTCCGTCCAGCTGCTCGGCAACCCGCACCCCCGCAGTGCCGCCTCGCGCGTTGCGCGAAGCAATGGAACCCTCGACTGTCAGCACCTCACGAACAGCGGGTGTCAGCGCGCTGTCGACGCCGGCCAGTTCCTCGTCCGTGAGATCTTCGAGTCCGACGCCTCGCGCTTCGGCGACACGCACACACGCTCCAGCAGCCTCGTGTGCAACCCGGAACGGCACGCCCTGGCGCACCATCCACTCCGCGATGTCGGTGGCCAACGTGAACCCTGCCGGAGCAAGTTCCGCCATGCGTTCGGTGTGGAACTCGAGAGTCTGCACCAGGCCGGTGATGGCCGGGAGCAACATCTCCAGCTGCGCAACCGAGTCGAAGACCGGTTCCTTGTCCTCTTGCAGATCGCGGTTGTACGCCAGCGGCTGAGCCTTGAGCGTCGCCAGCAGGCCGGTGAGGTTACCGATCAAACGACCAGACTTACCGCGCGTGAGTTCCGAGACATCCGGATTCTTCTTCTGCGGCATGATCGACGAACCTGTCGACCACGCGTCGGCAAGCGTGATGTAGCCGAACTCCGGTGTGCTCCAGATGATGATCTCTTCCGCCATACGGGAGAGATCGACACCGATCATTGCGAGCACGAACGCTGCCTCGGCTGCGAAATCACGCGAAGCCGTTGCGTCGATCGAGTTCTCGGCCGAGCTGTCGAACTTCAGTTCCGCCGCAATCGCTTCGGGATCGAGTCCGAGTGAGGAACCGGCCAGTGCACCGGAACCGTACGGGGACACCGCAGCTCGCACGTCGAAGTCGCGAAGGCGCTGCACGTCCCGCAACAGTGGATGTGCGTGAGCGAGCAGGTGATGCGCCAACAGGACCGGCTGAGCCGCCTGCAGGTGCGTCTTGCCCGGCATCACGGCATCCGGATGCGCCCCGGCCTGAGTCGCCAATGCGTCGACCACGTCGAGAACTCCGGTGGAGATGCGGCGGACCGCATCCCGAAGCCACATGCGGAACAGCGTGGCCACCTGGTCGTTACGTGAACGACCGGCACGCAGGCGTCCACCGACCTCAGGCCCGACGCGCTCGATCAGACCACGCTCGAGTGCGCCGTGTACGTCCTCGTCCGAATCACTGGGTCCGAAGGCGCCACTGGCGACATCTGCCGCCAGACGGTCGAGACCGTCGAGCATCGTCGCGAGGTCGGCTTCGCTGAGCAGACCGGCCTTGTTCAGCACACGCGCATGCGCCTGCGACGCCCGCACGTCGTACGGAGCGAGGACCCAGTCGAAGTGAGTCGACTTGCTCAGCGCCGCCATGGCAGCGGCCGGTCCGGACTCGAACCGCCCGCCCCACAGCGCACCTTCGTTGGTGCCGTGTTTTTGGGCGTCTCCGTCACCGCGAGCCGTCATGGCTCAGAGTCCCAGATCGCGCTTCGCGGCGACCTTCGACGACAGACCGTGGATCTCGACGAAGCCCTTCGATGCGGACTGGTCGAAGCTGTCGCCCTCGTCGTACGTCGCGAGGTTGAAGTCGTAGAGCGACTCCGGGCTGCGACGACCGTTGACGGTGATGGCTCCACCGTGCAGGAAGAGACGGATGTCGCCGGTAACGCGTTCCTGCGTCTTGTTGACGAACGTGTCCAGCGCGTCCTTGAGGGGCGAGAACCAGAGGCCGTCGTAGACCAGCTCGGACCAACGCTGCTCCATCTGACGCTTGTAGCGACCGAGTTCGCGTTCGAGGGTGACGTGCTCGAGTTCCTGGTGTGCGGTGATGAGAACCATGGCGCCGGGAGCTTCGTAGATCTCACGGCTCTTGATGCCCACGAGACGGTCCTCGACGACGTCGAGACGGCCGACGCCCTGAGCGCCTGCGCGCTTGTTCAGTTCCTGAATGGCTTCGAGAACCGACACCGGGCGGCCGTCGATGGCGACCGGGCGGCCCTTGTCGAAGCTGATGATGAGCTCGTCGGGTGCGTTCCAGTTGACCGTCGGGTCCTGGGTGTAGTCGTAGACGTCCTTCGTCGGCGCGTTCCACAGATCCTCGAGGAATCCGGTCTCGACGGCGCGGCCCCAGACGTTCTGGTCGATCGAGAACGGCGACTTCTTGGAGACGTTGATCGGGATGTTGTTCTCTTCGGCGAAGGCGATGGCCTTCTCGCGGGTCCAGGCGTAGTCGCGGACCGGTGCGATGACCTGCAGGTCGGGTGCGAGGGCGCCGAATCCGACCTCGAAGCGAACCTGGTCGTTGCCCTTACCGGTGCAACCGTGCGAGACGATGGTGCCGCCGTGCGAGCGTGCAGCTTCGACGATGTGCTTGACGATCAGCGGACGGCTGATGGCCGAGACGAGCGGGTAGCGGTCCATGTACAGGGCGTTGGCCGCGATGGTCGGCAGGCAGTATTCGTCCGCGAACTCGTCGCGGGCGTCGACGACAACGGATTCGACTGCGCCGCAGTCGATCGCGCGCTGACGCACGACCTCCATGTCCTCGCCACCCTGCCCCAGATCGATGGCGACGGCGACAACTTCAGCGCCCGTCTCCTTACCGATCCAACTGATGGCAACAGAAGTGTCCAGCCCGCCCGAGTAGGCGAGTACGACGCGATCGGCCATGGTTTTTGTGCTCCTTCGGTTGAAAATCTCTATCAAAGAATAAGGGGTCAGGCGAGCGATTCGATCATGGCCGCGAGTTCCGCTCCGGAAAGCGGTTCCCGGGCCACTACGAAGATGGTGTCATCTCCGGCGATCGTGCCCACGATGTCCGGCATCGAGGACCGATCCAGTGCGCTCGCGAGGTAGTGCGCGGCTCCCGGCGGTGTCCGGAGGATCGCCATGTTGCCGCTGAAATCGGTGGAGACCAACAACTCACCCAACAGCCGTGAGAGGCGGTCGGTGCCGCCGGCCACACCGCGTACCGGGTTCCCGTCCTCCGGCACCACGTAAACACCGGCGCCGCCGTCGGCGGCACGCAGTTTCACCGCTCCCAGCTCTTCGAGGTCACGCGAGAGCGTCGCCTGCGTTGCTTCGATGCCCTCGGCACCGAGCAAGGCCGCCAGCTCCGTCTGACTTCGGACAGGGTGAGCCGCCAGAAGCGCGATGATGCGCGACTGGCGACCAGCCCGAGTGGGAGCGACGCTCACGCCGGGTCCAGTTGGGTTCGCTGTTCCAGCAGCCACACGAGCAATGCCTTCTGGGCGTGCAGACGGTTCTCCGCCTCGTCCCAGACAACACTCTGCGGCCCGTCGAGAACCTCGTCGGTGACTTCTTCGCCGCGATGCGCGGGCAGGCAGTGCAGGACGACGGCCTTCGGATCTGCCTTTGCGAGCAGCTCCTTGTTGATCTGGAACGGACGGAAAGGTCCGACCCGATCGAGTCCGTCGTTCTCCTGACCCATCGAGGTCCAGGTATCGGTGACCAACGCGTCGGCACCGACGACGCCGGCCTGTGGGTCCTGCGTCAGGGTGATGGTCGCGCCGGTTTCCTCGGCGCGTTTGCGTGCTGCTGCCACGACCCAGTCCGCCGGTTCGAAGCCGGCGGGGCTTGCGATGGTGACGTCGATGCCTGCGGTCACTCCGCCGAGCATCAGCGAGTGAGCCATGTTGTTGGCGCCGTCGCCCAGGTAGGTCAGCTTCAGCCCCTTGAGCTCACCCTTCTGTTCGATCAGCGTTTGCAGATCGGCCAGAACCTGACAGGGATGAAATTCGTCGGACAATGCATTGACGATGGGAATCGTTGCGCCCGTAGCCATTTGCTCCAGGCGCTTCTGGCCGAACGTGCGCCACACGACGGCGTCGACGTAGCGGGAGAGAACGCGTCCGGTGTCCGCCAAGGTCTCTTCACGACCGAGTTGAGTGCTGCGCCCGTCGACGACGACAGCGTGACCGCCCATCTGTGCGATGCCCATCTCGAACGAGAAACGTGTACGCGTCGAGTTCTTCTCGAAGATGACACCGACTCCGCGGGGACCCTCGAGCGGACGCCGAGCGAACGGGTCCTTCTTGAGAATCGCAGCGAGTTCCAGAACTTCGGCCTGCTGCGCAGGAGTCAGATCGTCGTCCCTGAGAAAGTGTTTCACCACGGTAGTCACTTCTCCCCCGGCTGGTCAGCCGATAGTGCACTGTCGAAGATGGCAGGTAGTGCTGCCACGAAGGTTTCGGCCTGCTCGTCCGTGAGGATGAGCGGCGGCGCCAACCGGATCACTCCGGGTTGCGCTGCATTCACAAGGTACCCGGCTTCGCGCGCTGCGTTTTCCACCGCCGGCGCGACGTCCTCGGTCAGCACGACACCCAGCAACAGTCCTGATCCCCGTACGTAGTCGACCAACGGATGGCCCAGATCTTCGATGCCCGCCGAGATCGACTTACCCAAGCTGTCGGCGCGTGAGATCAGGTCTTCCGCTGCAATGGTTTTCAGCACGGCAAGTGCCGCCGCAGCACACACCGGATTGCCACCGAACGTCGTACCGTGCTTACCCGGTCCGAACAACTCGGCCGTTGCCCCGGTCGCGATGCAGGCGCCGATCGGCATTCCGCCACCGAGTCCCTTCGCAAGAGTGATGACGTCCGGAACGATGCCGACTGCCTGATGGGCGTAGAACCAGCCGGTCCGGCCGATGCCGGTCTGCACTTCGTCGAGCACGAGAAGTGCACCGCGCTCGGCGGTGATCCGCCGAGCCTCGACGAGGTATCCCTCGGGTGGCACCACGACGCCGCCCTCACCCATGATCGGTTCGAGGAACACAGCGGCGGTGTCGGAATCGACGGCCTGCTCGAGTGCCTCGACGTCGCCGTACGGCACGAACTCGACACCGGCGGGCATCGGTTCGAACGGCGCCCGCTTGGCCGGCTGACCCGTCAGAGCGAGTGCCCCCATCGTGCGACCGTGGAAGGAGCCTTCGGCTGCGATGATCTTCTTCCGGCCGGTGGCGCGAGCGAGCTTGAAGGCAGCCTCGTTCGCCTCGGTACCGGAGTTGCAGAAGAACGCGCGCCCGGTGACGTTGCCGAGATGAGCGAGCAACTGCTCCGCCAACTCGACGACCGGCTCGCTGGCGTACAGGTTGGAAACATGGCCGAGTGTCGACAACTGAGTAGTGACGGCTTCGACGACGGCCGGATGTCCGTGTCCGAGGATGTTGACCGCGATTCCTGCCAGGAAGTCGACGTACTGCTTGCCGTCGGCGTCGGTGAGTACGGCGCCGTCACCGCGGACGAGAGCAACCCGGGGTACGCCGTAATTGTTCATCAGCGAAGCGGACCACCGCTGCTGCAGATCGATCGTGCTCATGAGATAGCTCCCTGCTGGGGACCGGCGACCGAGGAACCCGGCACGACCATCGTGCCGATTCCTTCACCGGTGAAAAGTTCGAGTAGGACTGAATGTTCGAGCCGACCGTCGATCACGTGCGCCGACGGCACACCTCCGCGCACCGCGCGAAGGCAGGCCTCCATCTTGGGCACCATGCCGGCGTCGAGACTCGGCAACAACTGGGCCAGGGCGTCGGTGTCGATTTCGGTGGCCAGTGAGGCTCGGTCCGGCCAATCGGTGTACAGGCCCTCGACGTCGGTGAGGACAACGAGCTTCTCGGCACCGATCGCCTCGGCCAGTGCTGCAGCAGCGGTATCGGCGTTGATGTTGTGGACGACACCGTCGGCGTCGGGTGCGATGGTCGAGACGACCGGAATACGTCCTGCCGCAATGAGATCGAGTACCGCGTCTGGGTTCACGGTGGTGACGTCCCCGACCAGCCCGATGTCGGTCTGCTCCCCCTCGACCGCAACAGTGCGTCGAGTAGCGGTGAACAGGTGCGCATCTTCACCGGAGATACCGACCGCGTAAGGACCGTGCGCGTTGATCAAGCCGACGAGTTCACGGCCGACCTGACCGAAAAGCACCATCCGCACGACGTCCATCACCTCGGGCGTCGTGACCCGGAAACCACCGCGGAACTCACCCTTCATGCCAAGGCGTGCCAGCATCGCGTTGATCTGCGGGCCACCGCCGTGCACGACGACGGGATGGATGCCGACAGTCCTCAGGAACGCCATGTCGGCGGCAAATGCCGTTTTGAGCGTCTCGTCGATCATGGCGTTTCCGCCGTACTTGACCACGACCACCTTGTCGCGGAATCGCTGCAGCCACGGCAGCGCGTCGGCAAGGACATGCGCTTTCTGATGCTCGCTGATCACGGGATACGTCTCGGTCATGACGAATACGCCGAGTTCTCTTCGACGTAAGCATGCGAGAGGTCCGTGGTGCGAATGCTCACGGACTCGTTGCCGATTCCCAGATCGATGTCGAGTTCGATGTCGATCCCACTCAGGTCCACCTCACGCGCCCCCGGAGCACCGACGCCGTCGATGCAGACGGGACTCCCGTTGAAGGACACACTGATTCGATCGGGATCGAGCTCGATGGGAGCGATACCCACTGCGGCGAGAACGCGACCCCAATTGGGATCGGAACCGAAAAGCGCTGTCTTGACCAGGCTGTCGCGGGCGATGGTCCGGGCGCCGATCAACGCATCGGACTCGGACGCCGCGCCGCGAACCGTCACCTTGACCCGCTTGGTGACACCCTCGGCGTCTGCCATCAACTGATCCGCGAGATCATCACACACGGCCAGCACTGCGGCGTTCAGTTCGTCCTGCGTCGGCGTGACACCGCTGGCGCCGGAGGCCAACAGGAGCACTGTGTCGTTGGTGGACGTGGCGCCGTCGACGTCGAGGCGATCGAAGCTCAGGTGGGTGGCGGCGCGCAGAGCGGTATCGAGCTGATCCGCCGTTGCGACAGCATCGGTCGTGACGACGCACAGCATGGTGGCCAGCGCAGGCGCGAGCATGCCTGCGCCCTTGGCCATTCCGCCGACGTTCCATTTGTTCGCGTGGTGCAGCGACGCCTGCTTCGGCACGGTATCGGTGGTCATGATCGCGTATGCCGCGTCGGTGCCGCCGGAGATTCCGCCGGCCAGTTCGTGCACCACCTCGGTGACACCGGGGATCAGCTTGTCCATGGGCAAGCGGTCACCGATAAGTCCGGTCGAACAGACAGCGACCTCGATCGCGCCCGTCTCGGTGCCCCAATTACTCAGTGCCGAAGCAACTTCCTCGGCAGTCTTGTGTGCATCCTGGAATCCACCCGCGCCCGTGCAGGCGTTCGCGCCGCCCGAGTTGAGCACCACCGCGCGCAGCTTGCCCGTCGTCAGGACCTGCTGAGACCAGAGCACCGGAGCTGCCTTGACCTTGTTCAGGGTGAAGACGCCGGCAGCGGCCAGATCGGGTCCCTCGTTGAGCACCAATGCGAGGTCCGACTTGCCACTCTTCTTGATACCGGCAGCAATTCCGGCACCGCGGAATCCGGCAGGTGCGGTGACGCCCTGCGTGCGGAGCAGACGTCCCCCGGCGACGTGAACCACGTCTGCAACGGTCGCGTCAGGCTCGATTGCGTTGTCGATCTGCTGCGGATTGTCGGTGCTCACGGAGCTACTCCCACGGTAGAGAGACCTGCGGTCTCGGGTAGGCCAAGGGCGAGATTCATCGATTGCACCGCGCCACCGGCGGTGCCCTTGGTGAGATTGTCGATTGCCGAGATGACAACGAGCTGACCGGCGTCGGCGTCGACGGTGACCCCGATCTGCACGGCGTTGGATCCGATCACAGCGCCGGTCTGCGGGAAGATGCCGGCAGGCAGCACATGAATGAACGGCTCGTCGTTGTATGCCTTTTCGTAGATTTCGCGTGCCTGCTCTTCGGTGGCCGTGGTGGCTGCCGTGCAGGTCGCGAGGATGCCGCGCGGCATGGGCGCGAGCACCGGAGTGAAGGAGACACTGATGTCCTTGCCGCCTGCGGCCGAGAGATTCTGAATGATCTCAGGGGTGTGGCGATGGACGCCGCCGACGCCGTACGCACGGACGGAGCCCATGACCTCGGAACCCAGCAGATCAGCCTTCGGTGCCCGGCCGGCGCCCGAAGTGCCACTGACCGCAACCACGTTCACGTGTGAGTCCACGATCCCCGCGGCAACGGCGGGGGCCAGCGCGAGGCTCGCAGCCGTCGGGTAGCAGCCCGGAACGGCAATGCGGGTTGCGCCTACCAATTTCTCACGGGCACCGGGCAATTCAGGAAGACCGTATGGCCAGGTACCGGCATGAGTGCTCTTGTAGTACTTCTCCCAGGCTGCGGAATCCTGCAGCCGGAAGTCCGCGCCGCAGTCGATGATGACCGTCGATTCGGGTAGCAACTTGGCGTACTGAGCCGAATTTCCGTGCGGGAGACCGAGGAAGACGACGTCGTGACCCGAGAGGATTTCGACAGTGGTCTCTTCGAGTACCCGCGAAGAGAGTGGGAGCAAGTGCGGATGATGCTCACCGAGCGTCGAACCGGCGTTGCCACCGGCGGTCAGCGAACCGATAACCAGGCTGCCGTCGGCGTAGGACGGGTGCCCGAGGAGCAGACGCAGAACCTCACCACCGGCGTACCCACTGGCGCCGGCAACGGCGACTCTGATCGGCTTGCGTGCGTTCTCGGTCGTACCACCTTCAGTCATGTCACACAGTATGCATCATTGTGCATCGGAATGCATAATTACTTACCCATGGATCGCCGGATCTCCTCGAGCTTGGCCTTTGCGGCCTTCTGGCGCTCGTCCCACTGCTCGTCGACGGACTTTCCGGCAGGACTCTCGTGCGCCAGTTCGGACGAACCTATTGAAGTACCGAAGCGCCCCTCTATCTTCTCCCGAACGCGGTCGAAAGTGGGCACTCCCCCTTCGGTGTAGTCGGGTTCGGGAATTCTCGGATCGGTCGCAAATACCACCGGGACGTCGATGATCTCGTCGACCTCCACAACGGTGTCGGGCAGTTCGACTTCTTCGGCGTCGGTGATCGTGTTGTCGTCCTCTACACGGTGCGGCTCGAGGCTCGCGGCAGCGGTGTCCACCACGGAAAGAAGGACCGACAAGCTCGGACGACGCTCGACCACTGCGCGAACGACCGCGAGGAAGTCCTTGTCGTCGAGTGCACTGGCGGCCTCGACTACCTGGTGCACGGAACCATCGTGCTCGGACCCATCATGTTCGGGCCCATCATTTCGTGACACTGTGAGTCCCTTCTCGAAACGCCGACGGACAACTCCGATCCTTCCACGACTGTCTGCCGAAGGGGTCAGCGTGAGGCGAGGTACGCGGCAAACGCGTCCTCGCTCGAGTATTCGGGGACGTACCCGAACTGTTCCTTGAGCCGCCGATTGTCGAGAACCGGTCGGTACTGGAGAAATCCGACGCGCTCCGGACCGTGTTCCGTTACGCCCAATCGCCGTCCGACGCGTAGAACGCCTCGCAACAACCATGCAGGAAGCGTCACCGTGCTCTTGCCCATCCGGGAAGCCAACTCGTCGACGGTCAGCACGCCGTCGCCCGCGACATTGAAGATGCCCACTTGGTTTCCGGTCACGGCCTCCGCAAAAGCGCCCGCGACATCGGTGTGCCAGACGAAGACGAAGGGGCTGTCGCTCCCGGCAACCTTGAGCAGCTTGCGGCGATCGAACAACGCGGTGATCTGATTGTCGACGCTCTCGCCCAAGATCGTGCCGATCCGGAAGACAACTTGTTCCAACTCCGGGTGTTCGACGCGATATTCGGCGAGCATCTCCTCGACCAGGCGTTTGTGGCGACTGTATGTGAATTCGTCGTTGCCTCGGACAGGTACGTCCTCGGTGATCCACGGTGGGTTGTCGGAGTGGTAGCCGTACGCCGCTCCGGACGAAGACACGACGACCCGTCCAACCCCGTGTTCGACGCAGGCCGCGAGCACGTTTCGTGTCCCGTCGACGTCGACGCGGTACTCCTGCTCTGCTGTCGTTTTCTTGCCGGGATTCACGATGGACGCAAGGTGGATCACGACGTTCGGTCGGTACTGACCGAACACCCGCCCCAATTCTGTGGGGTCGCAGACGTCCGCCCTGACGCGGCGGATGCGATCGTCCGGCGTGTCCTTGACCGTGAGGTCGACACAGACGACGGTGATGCCCTGCGCGATCAGTGCGTCGATGACAGCGGTACCCAGGAACCCGTTTCCGCCCGTGACGAGTGCGACGGTCATGCCGGTACCGCCTTTCGGGCGCGTCGCTTGGACCAGATCGTCGCCAGAGCCAACCCGGCGATGATGTCCCAGATCCCCCACCAGCCGGCCACGACGGCCATGCCACCGAGACCGTCGAAGAACGTGAACACCAGGCCAAGCCCCAGCCCCGCATTGCGGATGCCGACCTCGAAAGAGACGGCGCGACGGCTGTATTCGTTCAACCCGGTGACGGCGCCGCAGAAGTATCCCAGTGCGAGGGCAACCGTGTCGTGCAGGAAGACCGCGAGCAGTACCACCCCGATATAGTCGACGAAGTACGACGCATTCCCCGACACCCCCGCGACGATGAAGATCAACAACGCCACCAACGAACCGTTTTTCACCCAAGGCTGCGCTTTCGCGGCGATCTCCGGAAACCTTCGTGCCGCCCAGATGCCGAGAACGAACGGCACACCGATGATCAGGGCGATTTGCGCGACCATCTCGAGCGCATTCAGGTTCACGGACTGCAACAGAGCGTCGGTCTCCGGGCGTCGGCTCCCCCAGAACGCAAGATTGAGCGGCATAAGGAAGATCGCGAGGACGTTCGACACCGCCGTCATGGACACCGAGAGTGCGACGTCGCCGCCCGCCCGGTGAGTCAGGACGTTCGAGATGTTCCCTGGCGGGCAGCACGCCACCAGGATCATGCCGAGTGCTACCGACGGAGCCGGCGAGAGAATCAGCGTCAGGAGAAAAGTCACTGCCGGCAACAGCAGGAACTGCGCAGCAATACCCACCGCCATCGCCTTGGGTTTGGTGAGCGCACGACGAAAGTCGTCGACCGAGGTGTCGAGGGCGATCCCCAGCATGATCGCGGCCAGCACCGCGTTGAGGATCATCAACGATCCCGGGTTGAAGTTGAGCACCACGTCGTCGATCGGCATCACTGTCCTCCCTTCGTCAGAGCGGCATCAAGCAGTCCGATGTGCCGCTTGATCGCCGAGCGGTAGGCGTCCTTGTTCACGTAGTAGGCCATTCGTCCCAACTTCAGGTACTTGTATCCCCCGGACAGATCGGGAGGAGGACCGGCCGCCGCCGCCGAGAATTCCCGCGCCGCGGCGGGGGCTTCGGTACGTGCGGTGATCAATTTGGCCACCAACTCGGCCTGCTCGAAACGGCCCTGCCACCCAGGACCGGATGCTTCGACCATGCCGAGAACAAAGAGATTGTCGTGGCGGCGACTCGCGACGTTGAGGAACAGGTCCGGGGCAGCGCCCGACCAGTCCAAGTCCTCGCGCGCGATGAAGGGATAGTCGAGGTGATACCCCGTGGCGCAGAGAACGAGGTCGTAGTCGGCAGACGATCCGTCGACAAACCGCACCGTCTTCCCCTCGAACCGGTCGACGTCGGCGCGCACGTGCACATCACCGTGCCCGATGTGGTGCAGGATCAACGAGTTCACGACCGGATGCGATTCGTAGATCTTGTAGTCCGGTGCCGGAAATCCGAACCGCACCGGATCACCCGTGAACTGCTTGAGTACCAAGGTGTCGACGCGTTGTTTGATCCACGGCGGCAACGGCTTTCCCTGATTCAAGGTGTCCGAGGGTCGGCCGAACAGATACTTGGGGACGAAGTAGTAGCCTCGCCGAACGCTCAGGTCGACGCACTCGGCCTGGTGGACGGCATCGACGGCGATGTCGCATCCACTGTTGCCCGCTCCGATGACCAGTACCTTCTTCCCGCGGAAGATCTCGGCGCTGCGGTACTGGCTCGTGTGCATCAACGTGCCGGTGAAGTCGCCCCGGAAAGTCGGCATGTTCGGCTTCGACAGCGTTCCGTTCGCGATGATCACGCCTCGATACCGCGCGACTGTTGTCTCACCGCTGCGACTGCGCGTGGTGACCTGCCATAGCGAATCGACCGGCGAAACGTCGACGACGGTAATGCCGAAGGCAAAGTGCCTGCGAAGATCGTGAGTATCGGCGTAGTCGCGGAAATAATCGGCAAGTTCGACGTGGCTCGGGTAGTCGGCCACCGAATCAGCCATCGGGAACTCCGCGAATGCGGTGGTGCCCTTCGAAGAGATGAGGTGCGCCGACTCGTAGACGGTGCTGTGCGGGTTGTCGATGTCCCAGAGCCCACCGACGTCGTCGTGGCTCTCGAAGCCGTCGAACGCTATCGCGGCCCGATCGAGGTTTCGCGCGCCGGCCAATCCAGACGGGCCCGCTCCGATCAGCGCGTACTTCTCCTCTGTGATCATCCGTCGAGCGTCGCAGATAGTCCGAATCTTGCAGCAATATGCCGGATAATGACGTTATGAGTGCACCAGATGCCGGCAACGGTCGCAGGATAGATGAAATCGATCTGAGGATAATCAATGCGCTCCAGCTCGCACCGCGATCGAAGTGGCTTTCGTTGGCCGAACCACTCGAACTCGACGCCGCGACTCTCGCCCGTCGTTGGAATCGACTCTCCGAATCGTCGTTGGCCTGGGTCACGGTCACTCCAGGGCCACAGGTGCTGGGCAGCATCGTCACAGCGATCATCGAAATCGATTGCTCACCTGCTCTTCTCGACACCATCGCGGCACGGCTGACTCGCTCGGCCCACGCCGTGACCATCGAAGCATCAACGGGCAGAGCAGATCTGCTCGTCACAGCCGGTACCGCGGATCTGGCGTCGATGTCGCGCTTCATCTCGGAAGACGTCGCAACGATCGACGGTGTACTGGCGACACGAACCTCGATCATCACACGCTGGTTCACCGAAGGTGGGCGATGGAGACTCAATGCGCTGGCACCGTCCGAGAAGGGTGTGCTGACCACCAGCGAAAACCGTCCTGCCGTGCGCGCTCGGCCGACCGGGATATCCGAACAGGATCGCAAGGTTCTGACGAAGCTCGCTTACGACGGGCGCACTCCCATGAAGGAGTTGGCCGACGCGATCGGTGTCAGTCCCGCTGCGTGCAAACGCCAGATCGACCGGCTCACGTCTTCGGGGTTGGTGGCGCTGCGGTGTGAATTCGCGCGGCCGCTGGCCGGCCTTCCCGTGCTCGCCACACTGTGGTGCCGCGTCGAACCCGAGCTTCTCGATACGGCAGGACGAGTGCTGAGTCGGGCGTCGGAAGTCCGAAACTGCTTCGCTGTAGTCGGCCCCGACAACCTGGTGGTTCAGTTGTGGCTGCATTCTCCTGCAGAACTCGATGCATTCGAAACTCGTCTGCGCAAGGAGATTCCGGGTCTTTGCGTCACGGAACGATCCATCGTGCTGTATCTGCGCAAACTGCTTCGCCACGTGCTCGACCAGCAAGGGCGACGGACGGACACCGTTGCGCCAGATGTGTGGCTTTCCGATTCACCTCAGTCGAAAAGCCGATAACACGACAGAGCCCACGACCACCAGGGATGGACGTGGGCTCTGTGATCAGTTGAGGAAATCAGCCGCGCATCTGCGCACCGACGGCCTTGGAGGCAGCCTCGACCGCTGCATCGCGCGCGGCACTGGCCTCGTCCTCGGTCAGCGTCCGGTCGACACCACGGAATCGCAATGCGAACGCGAGCGACTTGCGGCCTTCACCGACCTGCTCGCCCTCGAAGACGTCGAAGAGGCGGATGTCTTCGAGAAGCTCACCGCCGCCGGAACGCAGAGCTTCCTGCACCTTGGCTGCCGGAATGTCGCGATCGACAACAACCGCCACGTCCTGGAGCACTGCGGGGAAGGGCGAAATGCGCGGCGCCGGCAGGTTCTCGACCAACGGCAAAGCGTCGAGGTCGATCTCCAGTGCACAAGTGCGCGCAGGCAATCCCGCACGCTCGAGAACAGCCGGATGCAGTTCGCCCGCATGACCGACTACGTTGCCGTCAACGACAACCTCGGCGCAACGGCCGGGATGCCACGGCAGGTACTGCGCCGCACGCAGTTCCACCTCGACGCCTGCTGCAGCTGCAATGACCCGCACTGCTGCAAAAGTGTCCGAAGCCTCGGCCTGACGGCCGGGGCCCCAGGGGCCGCTCGGCTCACGCAAACCACTCAACACTGCAGCGATGTGCACGGGCTGAGCCGGCAACGACGCGATCAGGTTCGCGATCTGCTCGTCCGTCGGACGACGATCCACCGGCAATGCATCCACCGGCTTGGTGTCGGGGCCCGGCAGGACGACCTGCGCGATGCCGTACAGCGACAGATCACGCTGACCGCGAGAAGCGTTGCGAGCCAGGATCTCCAGCAGACCCGGGAGCAGCGTGGTCGCCAACTCCGGACGATCGGCTTCGAGCGGATTGAGGACCTTGCTGGTGTTGCGGCGCGGATCATCCGCGTCGAGGCCCCAGACGTCGAAGACGTTCGTCGGCAGGAAGACCGGAGGAAGGACCTCGACGTAACCGGCGTGAGCCACGGCCTTCGAGACCGTGCGCTTTCGCCGCTGCGACGGAGTCAACCCACGTCCGGCCGGAGCGGCGGGAAGCACAGACGGGATCTGCTCGAGACCTTCGAGGCGAAGAACTTCCTCGACGAGGTCCGCAGGCTGCACCAGGTCCGGACGCCACGACGGCGGCGTCGCGACCAACTGGCCGTGTCCTTCTTCGCTGACGCCGACCTCGACGTTGCAGCCAACCTGGGTGAGGCGGCGAGCTGCGGTGCCGTTGGGGTACGTGACTCCGGCGACACGGTCGGGCAGGTCGATATCCATGCGAATGGCAGCGCGAGGGGCAACATCGCCCACGTCGGTCAGGACCGGGTCGATCCGTCCGCCGGCAATCTCGACCAGCAGAGCGGCTGCGCGGTCGACGGCCGCGAGCGGAATTGCCGGATCGACGACGCGCTCGAAACGCTTGCTCGCCTCACTCGGCAGCTTGTGCCGGCGCGCCGTCTTGAAGACTGCGAGCGGATCCCAAGTAGCTCCTTCGAGGAGGATGTCCGTCGTTGCCGTTCCCACCTCGGTGGTTGCGCCGCCCATGACGGCAGCCAGCGAGATGACTCCGGAATCGTCGGCGATGACAACGTCTTCGGGATCGAGCGTGCGTTCGACGTCGTCGAGCGTCGTCAGCTTCTCCCCCGCCTTGGCGCGACGGACCACCAGGTCGCCCTGCACCGAGGTCGCATCGAACGCGTGCAGAGGCTGACCGAGTTCGAGCATCACGTAGTTGGTGACGTCGACGGCCGGCGAGATCGGGCGAACACCCGAGAGCAGAAGTCGACGCTGCAGCCACCACGGGCTCACTGCCTGCGGATCGATACCCGTGATCTTCCGCATCACGAAACGCGAAGCCTTGGACTCCGGTTCGAGGCGCACCGGCCAGGCTTCACCCTCAGCCGGGTGCGCGGGAACCGAAGCGGGATCGGCATATTCGAGATCGAAGCCGCACGCGAGCTCTCGCGTGAGACCGCGGACCGAGAAGCAGTAGCCACGGTCCGGGGTGATGTTCAGTTCGATGATCGTGTCACCGAGACCGAGCAACTCGTTGCCATCTGCGCCGGGTTCGGCGGTGCCGGGCTCGAGCACCAAGATGCCCGAATGGTCTTTGCCGATACCGAGTTCCGAGACGGAGCAGATCATGCCGTCGGACACCTGGCCATACGTCTTGCGAGTGGCGATTTCGAATCCGCCGGGCAGCACCGCGCCGGGCAACGCAACGACGACGAGGTCACCCTCGTTGAAATTGCGCGCACCACAGACGATGCCACGGGGCTCGGGTTCGCCGACCTCGACCTGGCAGAAGCGGATCGGCTTCTTGAACTCGGTCAGTTCGGTGATGGAGACGACCTTGCCGACGACCAACGGGCCGTCGATCGCCTCGAGTGTGTCGAGTTCCTCGACTTCGAGTCCCACCCGGACGAACCCGGCGTCCAGCTCTTCCGGGGTCACCTCCCAGTTGGGAGTTGCCCGCTGCAGGATCTCGGTCAGCCAGGATTGCGCTACTCGCACGTCTGCTCAGCTCTCTCGTTTGTCGATAAGTCTTTGTGAAGGTTCCGCAGACCGGATCGGTCAGCCTGCGACACCGAAGGGCAGCGTGAAACGCACGTCACCTTCGACGATGTCGCGCATGTCCGGGATACCGTTGCGGAACTGCAGGGTCCGCTCGAGGCCCATGCCGAATGCGAAACCCGAGTACTCGTCGGGATCGATACCGCTGGCGCGCAGAACGTTCGGGTTGACCATGCCGCAGCCGCCCCACTCGACCCAGCCTGCGCCGCCCTTCTTGTTCGCGAACCAGACGTCGACCTCGGCCGACGGTTCCGTGAACGGGAAGTAGTTGGGGCGCATACGGGTACGCGTCTCGGGGCCGAAAAGGGAGCGAGCGAACGCGTCGAGAGTCCCGCGCAGGTTGGCCATGGTCAGGCCCTTGTCGACGGCCAGGCCCTCGACCTGCGAGAAGACAGGCGTGTGCGTCGCATCGAGTTCGTCGGTGCGGAACGTGCGGCCCGGGCACACCACGTAGATCGGCACCTCACGCGAGAGCATGGTGCGGACCTGCACCGGCGAGGTGTGGGTACGCAGCACCTGGCGAGAGTTCTCGGGTGCCAGGTGGAAGGTGTCCTGCATCGTGCGCGCAGGGTGATCCGGCAAGAAGTTGAGTGCGTCGAAGTTGAAGTGCTCGGTCTCCACCTCCGGACCCTCGGCAACTTCCCAACCCATCGCGACGAATACGTCGGCGACCTGCTCGGAAATCAGGCTGATCGGGTGACGCGCCCCGACGGGGTGACGATCGGAAGGCAGAGTGACGTCGATTGCCTCGGCAACCAACACCGCGGCGTCACGCTCGGCGAGGAGGACCTCACGACGAGCGTCGTACGCGTTGTTGATCCGAGTGCGGAAGATGTTGACGCGCTTACCGGCGTCCGCCTTATCCTTGCCCGGAAGGCTGCCGAGTCCCCGGCGAGCGAGGGCGATCGGGGACTTGTCCCCCAGGTGCTCCACCTTGACGTGCGCCAGCGCATCCAGGTCAGCGGCGTCCGCCAGCGCCTTCTCGGCGTTCTCAGCCGCAGCGGTCAACGCCTCTTCGGTGAGTACACTCGCGTCGACCTCCGGCGGTGTCGCGCCCTCATTTTTGGCCACGGCTGTGACGCTCCTGTCGCTTCTCGGTTTACTTCTCGTACTGCGTGCTTCTTGTACTGCTTACTTCTTGTACTGCGAGCGAGCATTCGAACTCGCTCGAGCATTGTCTCTGCTCTTGTATTGTCTCAGGCTTCCGCAAATGGGATTCCGTGAGGTCTTCGCGTGCGTTTTCAGCCGTGATCGGTGGCGCGATTTTGCACCCGCGCGCTTGCGTACAGGCAAATTGCCGCCGCTGTCGCGAGGTTCAAGCTTTCGGCGCGGCCATGGATCGGAATCCTGACCCGATGATCAGCCTGCGCGGCGATCGCCGGATCGAGACCGTGCGCTTCGTTACCGAACAGCCAGGCCGTCGGCTTGCTCAGCAACTCGTCGGCCTCGTCGAGATCGACCTCGCCGTCAGCTGCAGTCGCGAGAATCTGAATGCCTGCTGCGCGAATCTGCTCGATCACCGACACTGTGTCTCGATCGCGGACGACTGGCAGGTGAAACAGGCTGCCCGCCGACGAACGAACGACCTTGCCGTTGTGCGGATCGACGCTGTCGCCGGCGAGGATTGCCGCATCGGCACCCACTGCGTCGGCGATGCGAATGACGGTGCCCGCGTTACCTGGTTCGTTGACCTCGACCGGCACTGCGAGCAGGCGGGTCTCCTGATGGACGGCTGCGCTCAGCGGTACATCCAGTAGATCGCTGACGGCAACGAGTCCGGGCGGCGTGACGGTATCGCTGAGAGCTTTGATGGCTCGATCGGTCACAAGAGCAACACGAACTCCAGCGGTCAGCGCCCGATCGATGACGTGCTGATAGCGCTCGGCTGCGTCCTCGGTGTAGAAGAGGTCGTGCACCGGGCGGGCCTCGCCATTCGAGAGTGCACCGTTCAACAGTTCGGTGACCGAGTTCTCGCCCTCGACGAGGAAACGTCCTGCTTTGCGTCGTTCTGCTGTGCGCAGGAGCTTGACAGCAGAAACGACCCGCGGAGTCCGCTCGGTGAGCGGGTCCACGGGCCGTTGCTGTGATGCGTGAATCAGGCTGCTTCTCCGGCAGGAGCGTTCACGTCAGCCGGCAGAGCGGCCTTCGCGAGTGCGACCAGGCCGGCAAAGGCCTCGGCATCGGAGACAGCGAGCTCGGCCAGGATCTTGCGGTCGACGTCGACCTCTGCCAGACGCAGGCCCTGGATGAGGCGGTTGTACGTGATGTCGTTTGCACGAGCTGCAGCGTTGATACGCGTGATCCACAGCTTGCGGAACTCGCCCTTGCGCGCACGACGGTCGCGGTACGCGTAGGTGAGCGAGTGGAGCTGCTGCTCCTTGGCCTTGGTGTACAGACGCGAACGCTGTCCACGGTAGCCGCTGGATGCAGCAAGAATTGAACGACGCTTCTTCTGGGCGTTGACCGCCCTCTTTACGCGTGCCACTTGAAAAATCCTGTCAATCTAGGGGCTGAAAGTACGGCCCCGGGTGGTCAGTAAGGGGGCGACTCAGATGCCGAGCATGCGCTTGATGCGCGGAGCGTCGTCAGGGCTGACAACAGCGACACCGTCGAGACGACGGGTAACCCTGCTGGACTTGTGCTCGAGAAGGTGGCGACGGCCGGCCTTCTGGCGCATGAGCTTTCCGCTGCCGGACACCTTGAATCGCTTCGAGGCGCCGCTGTGGCTCTTCATCTTGGGCATGGAGTCCTCAGTTCTTGTTACGTGGTGGATCTTGGGAAATCGACTAGCTGGCCGGAGCCTCGGGAGCGGCATCGCCGGTCGCCGGTGCTTCCGGAGCTGCTTCACTGGAAGCCGGTGCGGCCGGAGCCGGACGCGGAGCAGCCTGAGCCACTGGCGCCTGAGCGCTCTCCTGCGCCTTGACACGAGTCTTGGCGCCCTTGTGCGGTGCCAGGACCATCGTCATGTTTCGGCCGTCCTGCTTTGCCGAGGTTTCGACGAATCCGAGATCTGCGACGTCTGCTCCCAGACGCTGCAGAAGGCGGTAGCCGAGTTCGGGGCGTGACTGCTCACGTCCGCGGAACATGATCGTGACCTTGACCTTGGAACCGGCTTCGAGGAAGCGAACGACGTTGCGCTTCTTGGTCTCGTAGTCGTGGTCGTCGATCTTGGGTCGGAGCTTCTGCTCCTTGATGACCGTCAGCTGCTGGTTCTTACGTGACTCACGTGCCTTCTGTGCAGCCTCGTACTTGAACTTGCCGTAGTCCATGATCTTGCAGACCGGTGGACGGGCGTCAGGAGCTACCTCGACCAGGTCGAGGTCGGCCTCAAGGGCCAAGCGGAGTGCATCTTCAACACGCACGATGCCTACCTGTTCGCCGCCAGGTCCGACCAAACGAACCTCGGGAACGCGGATACGATCGTTGATGCGGGTCTCAGTGCTGATGGGGCCTCCTAGGTTGAACGGTGCGGTCTTCATGACCGCACGCAGCCCGTACCGCCCGCACCCCAACAAAAAAGCCCCGCTGTGATGATTGCTCATCCGCGGGGCCCGATGTCGACCGATCACATAAGATCCAGCTCACGCCGAAACCTATCTCCTCGACTGAGCGAGGAACCTGACGAAGAATGATCTCCGATAACAGGTGACCGGAACCACTGAACTGCAGTTTCACCTGCCGCGCAGAGGTGGGAGTCGGACTCCACTTGCTGCCCCCGAACAAGTCGGAGGCGGTCGTTGCAACAAGAGTAACAGGTCGCCACAGATGAAAGAAATCGGTGCCGCTCCCAGTGCTGCCGGGAGAGGCCCGATTCAACACCGTCACGGCCTGATGGAATCCTTACATCCATGAGTGAGAACTTCGAGGCAGAACAGAACACCGACGGCGCGAACCCCGACGTCCGCGAACTCTCCGAAGTTCCCGCGGTCGAGGTCATCAGCCGCGCTGCAGTGATGCTGATGAGTTCGGCTGCCGAAAAACTCGGCCTCTCCGACGCCGATCCGTCTTCCAGCCCCTACCTGGACCTCGACGAAGCGCGTCGCGTCATCACGGCACTTGCCGGACTCGTGACTGCGTCGGTCGAATACCTCGGCCCTCATGCCGGACCCATCCGTGAAGGCCTCCAAGCCCTGCAGCGCGCCTTCCGTGAGGCGTCCTCGCACCCGGACGAGCCAGGAAAGGGACCGGGCGAGAAGTTCACCGGTCCGGTCTACTGAGTTGGCAACCGCCAACAAGACTCAACCCACGCCCGAGGACGTCGACGCATTCATTTCACGCGTCGACGACCGCAAACGCGCCGACGCCGTGGAGCTGATCTCCCTGCTGTCGGCCGCAACCGGCGAGCCTGCTGTCATGTGGGGCTCGAGCATCATCGGATTCGGGGCACGGCACTACCGATATGCGAGTGGCCACGAAGGTGACACCCCACTGATCGGATTCTCCCCCAGGGCCACCGCGCTCACGTTGTACTTGTCGCTGAACTTCGACGACTACACCGACACGCTCGCTCGCCTCGGCAAGCACAAAATCGGCAAGGGCTGCCTGTACGTCAAACGGCTGAGCGACGTCGATATGACGGCCCTGACCGAACTGATCACGGATTCCGTTGCCGCAGCCCGCAACAAGATCGACTGAGTCACTCACCTACGGGGAGAAACAGGCCGAGCGTCTTCGGGCGGTTGCCCGAAGACGGTCGAATCGCGTGGTGTGAAGTGATCGTTCGTCAGCGTGGCCCGACGCATTCGATCGAGTCGAAACCACCGCACGGCGTCGCGCTCGCGACACCAGCCGATGAGAAACCACTGACCACGGTCCTGTGCCAGAATGTGCGGCTCAACTGCCCGCACCGTCTCCGCACCGTCCCCATCCACGTAGTGCAACGACACGACGCGACTCTGCTCGAGACCCTGCTCGACGGCCTGCCGGTTCGCGCGCGAATCCGTCAGAGCCCCGCCGTCACCGCGAATCCACACGCGGCCACCGAGCTCCGCGACCTTGCGACGACTCTCCTCGTCCATCACATCGAGCAGTTTCGCCAGCGCTGCTCGCCCATCCGGCGCAAACGGAGCATCACCCATCGCCGTCAAGGCCAACGCGATCGAAACTGCTTGCGGAACAGTGAAATTCACCGGCGGTAGCGTAGCGCGACCTACGAGTCGGTAACCACCCCCGGGGCCTGAGCGCGCTTCGATCGCCGCACCCGACATCATCAGCGTCTCGATATCCCTCTTGATCGTCCGGGTGGTGACACCGAATTCCTCGGACAATCGGGAGCACGTAGTCCCTCGATCGCCCTGTCGCCGAAGTTCCTCGACGAGAGCATGCAATCTCGCAGCTCGATTCACGTTCACCAGTGTCTCAGATTCCGATACCAAACGGTGACATAATTGGTGACACTCTGTTGTCACCAACCCGGGTGCACTGTGAGTCCATGAAAACTCACATCGTTCTTGTTCCCGGATTCTGGCTCGGTTCATGGGCTTGGGATGCAGTACTCCCACACCTCGAACGTTCCGACACCCGCGTGACCAGCCTGACACTGCCCGGGCTCGACGCAGTAGACACAGATCGATCAGCGGTCACCTTCGACGCTCACGTCCGTGCAGTCGTCGACGCCGTATCGGACTCCGACGAGCGCACGGTCTTGGTCGTACACAGCGGCGCCGGCCCGGTGGGGTACGCCGTCACCGATCGCATCCCGGATCGCGTCGCTCGGATCGTCTACGTCGACTCGGGCCCCATGCCCGACGGCGCAGCGCTGCGACCGGATCTGGCCGCTGACGTCGTCGAGATACCGCTGCCGACGTGGGCAGAACTTGAAGCAGACGGCAGCAGCCTCGAAGGACTCGACGAGAAGGCTCTCGAGGCGTTTCGCGCCAACGCCGTCCCCGAACCGGCCGGGCCGGCGCGTGAGCCGATTGTCCTGACGAACGAAAAGCGCTACCAGGTGCCGTCAACCGTCGTTTGCAGCACGTTCCCGTCCGCGGTGATTGCCCAGATGGCCGACGGAGGTCATCCGATGGCCGCCGAACTGGCGAAACTTCCCGTGACGTACGTCGACCTCCCGACCGGCCATTGGCCGATGTGGTCGCGCCCCGAAGACGTCGCCCAGGTGATCCTCGAGGCCGCCGCTTCCTGATCGACAAAGCAGTGATGCCGGATCGGATTCCGACCCGGCATCACTGACCGATTTCTACTTGCTCACGTTCTACTAGCTCACGGAAGCGGCTTTCTTCCGTGGCGCGGCCTTCTTTGCGGCAACTGCCTTCGTCGCACGCTTCTTGGTGATCGGCTTGGCCTTGACCGGCGCGTGCTGTGCGGTGAGAACCTCACTGAGGAACTTGCCCGTGTAGCTCTCGGGGACCGCGGCAACGTCTTCCGGCGTACCTTGCGCCACAACGGTTCCGCCGCCGGATCCACCCTCGGGTCCCATGTCGACGACCCAGTCCGACGTCTTGATCACGTCGAGGTTGTGCTCGATCACGATCACGCTGTTGCCCTTGTCGACCAGACCGTTGATCACGATCAGGAGCTTTCGGATGTCCTCGAAATGCAGACCCGTGGTGGGCTCGTCGAGGATGTACACCGTGCGACCGGTGGACCGCTTCTGCAATTCGGCGGCGAGCTTGACGCGCTGCGCTTCACCACCGGACAGAGTCGGAGCCGGCTGACCCAGTCGGACATAGCCCAGGCCGACGTCGACCAGCGTCTTGAGGTACCGGTGAATTGAGGTGACCGGCTGAAAGAACTCGGCTGCTTCCTCGATAGGCATGTCGAGTACCTCGGCGATCGACTTGCCCTTGTAGTGGACCTCGAGCGTTTCGCGGTTGTACCGAGCGCCGTGGCATACCTCGCAGGGCACGTACACGTCCGGCAGGAAGTTCATCTCGATCTTCAGCGTTCCGTCGCCGGAGCACGCCTCGCAGCGTCCGCCCTTGACGTTGAACGAGAACCTGCCTGGCTGGTAACCGCGGACTTTCGCTTCCGTGGTGGCCGCGAACAGGGTTCGGATCTTGTCGAACACGCCGGTGTACGTCGCCGCGTTCGATCGTGGAGTCCGGCCGATCGGAGACTGATCGACCTGCACGAGCTTGTCCAGCTGATCGAGACCGTTGATTCGTGTGTGACGCCCAGGTACCTGGCGTGCACCGTTGAGTTTGTTCGCCATGACGGTCGCGAGAATGTCGTTGACCAACGTCGACTTGCCCGAACCGGAGACACCGGTGACAGCGGTGAGAACACCCAGCGGGAAACTCACGTCGATGCCGTCGAGATTGTGCTCGCGCGCTCCTACGACCGTGACCTGGCGTTTGCGGTCCACCGGTCGACGAATGGCCGGAACCTCGATGAAGCTACGACCTGACAGGTAGGCGCCGGTCAGAGATTCTTCACACGTCAGCAGTTCTTCGTATGGCCCACTGTGGACGACCTTGCCGCCGTGCTCGCCGGCGTATGGTCCGATGTCGACTACCCAGTCGGACGTGCGGATAGTGTCTTCGTCGTGCTCGACGACGATCAGCGTGTTGCCGAGGTCGCGCAAGCGCGTCAGGGTTTCGATCAGTCGTCGATTGTCACGCTGATGCAGGCCGATGGACGGCTCGTCGAGCACGTACAACACACCGACGAGTCCGGATCCGATCTGCGTTGCCAAGCGAATTCGCTGGGCTTCGCCACCGGACAACGTGCCCGCGGCTCGCGAGAGGGAAAGGTATTCCAGGCCGACGTCGAGCAGGAAGCCGAGGCGCGCCTGAACTTCCTTGAGGACCTGACCCGCGATGGCCTCTTCACGCGAACCGAGAGTGAGGCTGTTCAGGAAATCCGCGCAATCGGAGATCGACAGTTCACAGACCTCGGCGATGGACTTACTGCCGAAGTCTCCCGCCGCGATAGTTACCGACAGGATTTCGGGGCGCAGGCGAGCACCACCACACGCCGGGCACGGGGTGTCGCGCATGTACCCGTCGTAGCGTTCCTTCATCTGATCGGATTCGGTCTGTTCGAGCCGGCGGTGCAGGAACGGCATCACACCTTCGAACTCCGCGTAGTAAGAACGGGTACGGCCGTATCGATTCTTGTACCGGACGTGCACCTGCTCTTCGCTGCCTTCGAGGATTGCTTTGCGGGCCTTCGCCGGCAACTTGTTCCACGGCGTCTTCATGTCGAATCCGAGGATGTCGCCGAGGCCGGACAGCAGGCGTCCGAAGTACTCGGAACTCTGGCCCATCGACCACGGCGCGATTGCACCGTCTTCGAGACTCAGGTCAGGGTCGGGAACCACCAGATCCGGGTCGACCTCCTTGCGGATACCGAGGCCGGTGCATTCCGGGCAGGCGCCGTAGGGCGAGTTGAAGGAGAACGAGCGCGGTTCGAGATCGTCGATCGCGAGTGCGTGGCCATTCGGGCAGGCCAGCTTCTCGGAGAAACGACGCTCACGATCAGGTGCATTTTCTTCACGGTCGACGAAGTCGAGGACCACGATGCCTTCAGCCAAGCGAAGTGCGGTCTCGACCGAGTCGGTCAGGCGCTGCTTCGAACTCGCCTTGACCTGCAATCGGTCGACCACTACTTCGATGTCGTGCTTTTCCTGCTTCTTGAGCTTCGGCGGATCGGCCAGCGAATGGACGACACCGTCGACGCGCACTCGCGAGTAGCCCTGCGTGTTGAGCTGATCGAAGAGATCGACGAACTCGCCCTTACGAGTACGGACCACTGGTGCGAGGACCTGGAACTTGATGCCCTCCTCCATCTCGAGCACCTGGTCGACGATCTGCTGGGGCGTCTGACGTGCGATCTTCTCACCACACACCGGGCAGTGCGCCGAACCTGCGCGGGCATAGAGAAGTCGGAGGTAGTCGTAGACCTCGGTAATGGTGCCCACCGTCGAACGGGGGTTGCGGTTGGTCGACTTCTGGTCGATCGACACCGCAGGAGACAATCCCTCGATGAAGTCCACATCCGGCTTGTCCATCTGACCGAGGAACTGACGCGCGTATGCCGAGAGCGACTCGACGTAGCGGCGCTGACCTTCGGCGAAGATCGTGTCGAACGCGAGGCTGGACTTGCCGGAGCCGGACAACCCGGTGAAGACGATCAGGCTGTCTCGCGGGAGGTCGAGATCGACTCCTCGCAGATTGTGCTCACGCGCACCCCGCACGATCAGGCGATCCGCCACACCAATTCCCTTCATTGTCAATCGTCCGGGGCCGTCCCCCCGGAGAAGTCTCGAGTGGCCTCGCAAACGCGAGTCCTCGAGCGATCGTCATCGTAGGCCGAGCCACCGACACGTTTTTCTCACCAGGTGAGCCCATCGCTCTACCTGCCCCTATTCGAAGGTAGCCTGCGTTTCATGACGAATCAGCCCATCGTGATCGACGACTCCTACACCGGTCAGGTCTCCCCCGATTCTGCCCCTCAGCGGCGCACAGTCGAAGGCGCCGTCATCACGAAGATGTCGGTCGGCCCCATGGACAACAACACTTACCTCGTCGTCTGTTCCACGACCGGGAAATCTCTCCTGATCGACGCGGCCAACGAAGCCGAGAAGATCATCGCGCTCATCGCACAGGAAGCACCTGTTTTCGATTCCATCGTCACCACCCACCAGCACGGCGATCACTGGTTGGCCCTCGAAGACGTTCACGCCGCAACCAAGGTGCCGACCGCCGCGCACCCCCTCGACGCAGAGGTCCTTCCCGTCACCCCGGACGTGCTCCTCGAAGACGGCGACAAGATGACCGTTGGCAACTTGAGCCTCGACGTCATTCACCTGTCTGGCCACACGCCCGGCTCCATCGCGCTGGCTCTCACCGAACCGAGCGGACAGGTTCACCTCTTCACCGGCGACTCACTCTTCCCCGGCGGAGTAGGCAAGACCGCCGACCCCGAGAAGTTCACTTCTCTGCTCGACGACGTGGAAAACAAGCTGTTCGGAAGGTACGACGACGCGACCGTCGTCTACCCCGGGCATGGCAAGGACACGACGCTCGGCGCCGAGCGCCCGCACCTGGCGGAGTGGCGCGAACGCGGTTGGTAAACCCATTGCTCCCGGTCCGACACCCATACATCGCAGCTGTGAAGATGACCGCGTCGGGCAACCGCCAAACGACCTTCCCGCACCGTGTCGATCGGACACCGACGACATGAGATACATCTCCCACCGCCGCGGACTTGATCAGCTGGAGCATCGAGACCGCCGATGTGGACGGCCACATACCGCATTCGGCGTTCACGCGGTAAGCCATTTGGCATGAAGCCCAGGACTTTGACTGGAAAGGACGGGCGACAGCACGTGCAAGATGCGGCGGACCGCGCCCGTCGATCACGGCATGAACCTCACTGGCCGGATCTACACAGGAGCGCAGTGGCTGGCCGAGTTGCGACATGCATAGCCGCGTCGTGCGACCCGCTATGCAACTGCGACAGGCGTCCATCCACCCGCGGCGGGTTTGCCACGAAGGACACGTTGTGGAGCACCGCTGAGGTTCACGAGGGCTTTCATCTCGTTAGCATTCAACTCACGAAGCATGACCGGTCCTTTCACCGCGACAGACGACTCGAGTACCGTCCCGACTTTGTTGTCGTGCAAGCGAAATGGCTGCGCGAGACGGTGGATGGGTTGCAGATACAGCTTGCGGGCGCCGGTCTTCCCGGTGAGCTTGGTGACGGCGCAGAAGCCGACTACGACTCTGTCGTTCGTTTGGTACGCGACCACCACGTCCCCCACCGCAACATCTTCTGTGAGGTACTTCGATACCTCGGCCGACTGTGTCGAATAGTCACCTCCCCACTGAATCGGCCCCTTCTTGCGGAACACGTCCGGCAACCAATCTCCCCAATAGCCCGCCGGGCCACCATCAATGTTGCACTTGTAAAGCCAATACCTCATGTGCTGCTCCGAAGTCCCGCGGTCTCAAATCTCGACTCCACCCTTTCACGCACCCTGTACAGCGTGGATTGAAACACCGAGAGTCCTTACGTGAAATCGGCCCGCTCGAATATGTAGTATCCGCCGTTCGGATAGACCGAATCACGCAACTTCGCGGCGGCATGTGCCTCCGCCTTTGCAACGACACGGGGAACCTTAAACCGAAATCAAAAGAAGGTGTGGACCCTACGATCGCAGGCAGCGATCGCACACCGATGCTGGGATGAAGAACGGCGCCTAACCGATACCGGACCTCCGACGCCAACAAATTGACTGAAGAAGGTCTCTTTGTGACGTCCGGTCGCGGACCGAGATATGTACGCCCATCTCCACCTTTCGCTACGGTAGGTCGGCATCCAGCGAAGGGGAGATAGCCAGTGTCCAAGTACACCGTGAATCAACATTCTGTCCAGACCCTGTTGGGCTGGGTCCAATCCGGCCACGTCGCAATTCCTGAGTTGCAGCGACCATTCGTGTGGAGCAGCACCAAGGTGCGGGACCTACTGGATTCTCTATACAAGGGCTACCCCGTCGGTTACCTGATCACTTGGCAGTCAGTTGGTGCTGCTCTCAAGGACGGCGGCGTGGCCGCACATCAACAAATTCTCATCGACGGTCAGCAGCGGATTACTGCCCTCCGAGCCGCGATCTCTGGACTCGATGTAGTGGACAAGCACTACCGTAAACAACGCATCACGATCGCCTTTGACCCGGTCGGCGAGCAGTTCGCAACCCTAACACCCGTGATCGCCAAGAACCCGCAGTGGATACCTGACGTCGCGAAACTGTTCAACGCGACATCGACATTCAGCTTCATGAGCGAATACTTCTCAAGAAACCCCGATCTCGATCCCAAGTCCGTCGAGGCTAGTTTCGGACGTCTCGAGAGCATTCGCAACGCGCAGATCGGCATCATCGCGCTCGCCGATGAGCTCGATGTTGAGACCGTGTCCGAAATCTTCATACGAATCAACTCCAAGGGTGTTCCGCTCAGCAGTGGTGACTTCGCCATGAGCAAGATTGCGACTTACGGTGATAGAGGTCGCAATCTCCGAAAACTCATCGACTACTTCTGCCACCTGGCGGTTACTCCCCACGTGCATTCCGACATCATCGCGAACGACCCCTCGTTCGCCGCCTCGCCGTATATGAAGGCGATCAACTGGCTTCGCAATGACACCGAAGATCTCTACAACCCGGAATACGGCGACCTCATCCGCGTTGCGAACCTCGTCGGCTTTGACCGTGGCAAGGTCTCCGCCCTCGTCAGCGAACTATCAGGCCGCGATCCCGAGACCCGCAAGGTCGATGAGTCTCGGATCCCTCTGGCCTACGACCGCCTGGAAACTGCGCTGCTCCAGATCGTCAAGAAATATGAGTTCGAGAACTTCGTCATGACAATCAAATCCGCGGGATTTATCGAGCCGTCGATGATCGGCTCGATGAACGCTATGAACTTCAGTTACGCTCTCTACCTGCGGTTGCGCAAGGATTCCTCAATGTCAGAGGGAGAGCGACAACGTATAGTTCGTAAGTGGTTCGTGATGTCGATGCTGACCGGCAGGCACTCGGGGAGCTTCGAGAGCACCTGGGAGCAGGACATTCGACGAATTTCCGCCCAGGGCGCGGCCGAATACCTCAAGCTACTGGAAGAGTCGGAGCTCTCCGACGCATTCTGGGACGTTCAGTTACCCGCCAGCCTGGACACCTCCAGCCCGCGCAGCCCCTACTTCCAGGCCTTCCTCGCTGCTCAGGTTTCTGCCGGCGCGCGCGGATTCCTATCCAAAGCCATCACTGTGCAGGCGATGCAGGAGCAGTCCGGCGATATCCACCACATCATGCCCAAGGATTACCTACGCAAGAGCGGTTTCCCGGACAGGGCGGACTACAACCAGGTTGCCAACTACGTATTAACTGAGACGGCCATCAACATCCGCATTGGTAATCGCGCGCCCAATGTGTATATGACTGAAGTTCATGCGCAGATCGAGTCAGGGATGCTCAGTCTCGGCGCGATCACCAGCGGCGAGGATCTGCAGGCCAACTTCCGCGAGAACGTCGTGCCCAAGGGTCTCGCTGGCATGACGGCAACCGACTACCCGACCTTCCTTGATCAACGACGCAAACTCATGGCGGCATACATCAAGGACTTCTACAACGCGCTGTGACCCTAATTGGCCTATCGCGACTTCCCCAGGTCTAACCCAGTCGCGGATCTACTAGGTGGTTGCGAGTCTCCTGTCCTGTCATCAAAATGCTCGAAGCCCTGGTGGCACAATGATCCGAACACGCCGTAAGCGGACAAACGGTAACGGATACTTCAGAACGGTGTGTCCGGATCAGTGGAGAAGTCATCGTCGCAGTACAGCGCGCTTCGGCGACCAGGAATCCGGCGACCGGGTCAGGCGTGCCGGGATCGCCGAACCGGACCAATTCCTTGTGAGATCGCTAGGGTGGAAAACGAACCTACATCGGGAGGCTTGAAACATGCTGGTACGTCGAATTGCTCGTCCACTGCTTTCCACGATCTTCATCGCCGGGGGAATCGATGCTTTGCGCAACCCCGCTCAGCGAGCAGCCAAAGCGTCACCGCTGATCGACAAATCCGTCGAGACGCTGCCAGGAGCAGTGACGCAGAAGGTGCCTGCTGATCCGGAAACACTCGTCAAGATCAACGCCGCCGTCCAGATCGGCGGCGGTGCCCTGCTGGCCACCGGCAAGGCGCCGCGGCTCGCGTCGTTGGTGCTCGCGGGGAGCCTGGTACCGACCACGCTTGCCGGTCACGACTTCTGGAACGAAACCGATCCGTCACTGCGAGCGATGCAGCGCACAAACTTCATCAAGAACGTCAGCTTGCTCGGCGGACTGATGATCGCCTCCGTCGACACCGAGGGCAAGCCGTCGCTCGGCTGGCGTGGCCGCCGCGCCGCGAAGAAGGCCCAGGCGTCTATCGCCGCAGCACTTCCATTGGTCGCATCGCAGACCGATCACACGAGCGATCGCGTCGAACACGCTCTGTCGGTGGCGTCCGAACGCGGTTCCGAACTTGCCGAAACCGCGAAGGCACACGGCACGGATTGGCTCGAACTTGCCAAGGAGCGCAGCTCCGAGTTCGCGGAGATCGCGAGCAAGCGAGCCGCGGAATTCGGAGAGGTCGCCAAGGAACGCGGCCCGGACATCCTCGAAGTCGCGCAGAAGCGCGGCTCCGAACTGGCCGAGACCGCACGCGAGCGCAGCGCCGAACTGGCAGAGCTGGCGAGCAAGCGCAGCTCGGAGTTCGCCGAACTCGCCCTCGAGAAGAGCAACGAGTGGGCCGAAACGGCGTCGGAGCAGACCGAGGTGCTGGGTAAGCGTGCTCGCAAGCGCGCAGAGAAGGCGCTCGAAAAGGCTCGCGCCAAGAAGGACGAATTGACGCACTGAGTGCACCGAAAGACAGGTCAGGCCACCTTCGGGTGGCCTGACCTGTATCTATGCGGCAGTTCATCTGGGGGAACTAGACTGTCTTGGCGCTTTTGCAGCGCGTGAATTTCTCATCAAGCCTAGGAGATCCTTTGCCCGACGCGGACCCGTCACTGAACGAGCAAGAGCTCGAGCAGCAGTACGTGACGATGTTGTACTCCCGTCTCGACGATCTTCGAAAGTATGCCCAAACTCGCTTGAGCACGGTCCTCCTCGAGACCGGCGGAACCCCGCAAGCACGCAGCGAACGCGAATCCTTCAACGCCATGTACACCGAGGATCTCGCCAAGTACGACGCAGCCGAGAACGGAATGTGTTTCGGACGCATCGACTTCGACGACGAGCGACGCTACGTCGGCCGACTGGGAATCCTGGACACCGACAACGACTACGAAACGCTGCTCCTCGACTGGCGAGCTCCGATGGCGCGCCCGTTCTATCTGGCGACGCCCGCGGCACCTGAGGGCGTGAAGCGGCGACGCCATATTCGCAGTCGGAGCCGCACAGTCACCGGCATCAACGACGAATACCTGGACCTCGACGCGGCCCGCGCCGCAGGCGTGGTGACCGAAGCCGGCGGCGTCGCCGGTGAGAGCGCTCTCCTGGACGCTCTGAACGCAGCGCGTACGGGTCAGATGAACGACATCGTCGAGACCATTCAGAGTGAGCAGGATGCCATCATCCGCTCCGAGCACAAGAGCGTTTTGGTCGTCCAGGGCGGTCCGGGTACCGGCAAAACCGCAGTCGCCCTTCACCGTGCCGCCTTCTTGCTCTACACCTACCGCCAGCAACTGGCCAAGGCCGGTGTTCTCATCATCGGGCCGAACGCGACGTTCCTCGACTACATCAGCCAGGTCCTTCCTTCACTCGGTGAGACCGGAGTTCTACTCTCGACGATCGGGGACCTGTACCCCGGAGTGCGTGCGACTCGTACGGATTCCCTCGCCGCCGGTGAGATCAAGGGTTCCCTCGCGATCCTCGACGTGCTCAAGAACGCCGTCCGGGATCGGCAGGAAGTTCCGTCGAAGCCGATTACCCTTCGATTCGACACGTACGACTTGAAGCTGGATCGAAAGACTGTCACGAAGGCGCGCGGGCGTGCTCGGTCGTCGCGTCGCCCACACAACCTGGCGCGCCCGATCTTCGTGGCAGCAGTCATCGAGGCGTTGGCACTGCAGATGGCCGAACTCATCGGCGGAAACCTCGTCGACGGTGGGTCACTCCTCAGTCGGGACGACATCGCCGACATTCGCGACGAGATGCGTGAGGACCCGGACATCATGTCCGCCATCGGAAAGCTGTGGCCCGAATTGTCGCCGCAGCAAATCCTCGCGGAACTGTGGACGTCGCCGGCGAGGTTGGCCAAGGCAGCGCCGCAACTCGACGACGCCCAACGCGACGAGCTTCTGCAGAGCGTCGGACCGGGTTTCAGTGCGGCCGATGCTCCCCTGCTCGACGAACTGGCCGAGATTCTCGGCGTCGACGACGCCGCCGAACGCGAACGCGCACAACGTGAATGGCGCGCGCAGATCGCCGACGCCCAGGGCGCCCTCGACATCCTCACCGGGTCTGCACCACAGGATCTCGAAGACGAGATGGATCCCGAGATCTTGATGGCGTACGACTTGATCGACGCCAGCCAACTCGCCCAACGCCACGATCAGGGCCAGCGCCAGACCACGGCAGAACGCGCTGCCGGCGACCGAACCTGGACCTACGGTCACGTGATCGTCGACGAAGCCCAAGAGCTCTCCGAAATGGCGTGGCGAATGCTGATGCGGCGCATACCGAATCGCTGGATGACGTTGGTCGGCGATACAGCTCAGACCGGTGATCCCGCGGGAACTTCGTCCTGGCAGAAGATTCTCGAGCCTTACGTCGCCAAGCGCTGGAAGCTCACCGAACTGACCGTCAACTACCGAACTCCCTCGGAGATCATGGATGTCGCGCACCGTGTGCTCGAAGAGATCGACCCGGAGCAATCCGTGCCCCGGTCGGTACGCGACAGCGGATTCGCGCCGTGGGCGCTCAAGACCACGGCCGAAGAATTGGAATCGACCGTGCGCCGTTGCATCGAGTCCGAGTCGCATCCCGGTATCACCGCAGTGATCGCCGGTTCCGAGGTTGTTGCCGATCTGGCGGGCCTAGCGAGTGACACCGTAAGCGTCCTGTCCGTCAAGGACGTCAAGGGACTCGAGTTCGACACCGTGTTGATCGTCGAACCTGCCGACATTCTCGACGAGTCACCACGCGGAATGAACGACCTCTACGTCGCATTGACCCGCGCTACCCAGAGGCTCGGCATCATTCACGTCGAGTCGCTCCCCGCGGTTCTCGACGGCGTCGAAGCAGCAGAGTTGGCCTTCGATTCGTGAGCATCACGGAGTAGGTTCGTGCGTGACACCACGAATGGTGGTGTCACTCCAATTTGTGTCGACGACTGAAGGAATGACCCCTCGTGCTTGGCCTGCCCGCAAGTTCCGCCGCACCCATCCGCAAGATCGCTCGCGTGGTGATCGGCGTCGGGATGCTTGCGGCGGTGACAGCCGGTTGCTCAGAGGATGATTCGAGTTCGACGGCTGCTGCAGGCAGCGACGACATCGCTGCTGTTGCTGCCGCACCGACCGAAAAACCGGTAGACGTGGCAGAAAGGCTGCGGGCGGCGCTCGCGTCTACCGGGGTCACGCCCGCCTTTTCCGACGACATGTTGCAGGCGCTCGGTGACGGCGTCTGCCAGCAGCTCGCGGCCGGAACGGATCGAGCGATGATCATCGCGAATCTGCGGGCGGTATCGCTGAACGGAGCAAGCGAACCAATGGTCACCTCCGGAAACGGCTCGGCCGCATCGACAACACCCCCCAGCGCCGATCAGCTGGCTGAAGTGTTCGTCGATGCGGCCGAGGCCGAGTACTGCCGGTAGTTCAGCGAACGGTGTGCACGATCAGGACATCGGACGTCGCCTTGCGAGCGGCATCGGAAGGCACCGATCCGAGTAGACGCCCGGTCAACGTGTTCAATCCGCGATTTCCGACGACCAGCAAGTCGCCCTTCACCTCGTCGAGCAAAGCGAGAAGCGATTCGACGGGAGCGCCGACGACGGCGCGCTCGACAACATCCTTTGCCCCCTGGGCATGTGCGCGCTCACGAGCGGTGCGAAGGATCTCGTAGGTCGGAGCGGAACCGGTGACCTGGTAGGCCTCGTTACCCAACGCATCAGCGGCAGCGCTCACGTCCTTGGGATCAGCCGGGTAGTACGCACACGCGATGACGAGCTGAGCGTCCGAGCCACTGGCAATGGCGGCAGCTCTGTCGACTGCCTTCAGTGACGACTCGGAGCCATCGGTTCCTACGACAACGGTCCGGTAGGCACTCATTCATTCCTCCATGGTTACGGGACGGACGGTACGGCCGGCACCGGGCGCAACGCTGTTGCGCCCGCTCGACAACCGCTGCGCTGACATTAGCGGGATTGTGCCGCGGATAGTGTTATTTGCAGTACACGCCACAAGCCCACAGTGAATGTGATTCTTCGTCACAGACACATTTGTTCGGTGGTGACCACTCAGCGAAGTTTGCCAAAGCGGGGCCCGAACAGCGCCGCCGGAAATACTTCCTGCTCGACCAGGGCGGTACGCCACGGCGTCGCCAATTCCAGCAACCGCTTGGCACCCTCCTCACCCAGCGCATCCCACGGAGCCAAAGCGAGGTCGTCCGTCAGGTCTTCGACGACGTCACGCAAGTCCTGCCCGTCCTCGGTCAGCGCACCGGACGAACGATCCAGCAGTTCGCGGTCCTTCAAACTCTCGACGGCCTCGTCCCACTGTTCCTGCGACCATCCGCGACGAGTCTGCGCGAATTTGCGCTGAAACCCGATTCCCGTCGCGGTGTGCGTGATCAACGCGTCCAGGCCGTTCAATCCCGCGGTCTGAAGGGCCGCAATGTGGCCGTCACCGCGATACTCACGCAGCAGTGTCAGCGCGTGCCAGAAACGCAGGTGCGGCTCGGCCGGCCAGTCGAGCGACGCCCAACCCGCGTACAGAGGGCGGCCGTCCACTCCAGGAATGTTCTGGGCAGCGATCGACACGAGTTCGGCGGCCTCGGCCATGTCCGCCGATCCTGTCACGTCTGCACCGAACAGGCGGACGTACGCCGCGTCGATTGCCCGATACCGCGCGGCGACAACCTCTGTGGGCCTTGCCAATTCCCAGGCACGTGGGATGACACTGGCGATCAATTCAGGATTGAAGTTGAAGAAGGTGGCCGTGACGACAGTCGCGGGTGGAGCGCCGAGCGGAGCTGATCGCCCGGCAAAGTACACCATTCGGCCAGGCTCCAACCCGACGCCGACAAGTTCCTTCTCCGTCTCCGGGACGAAGTACGCCAAGGAATGGAGAAGTTCGAGAGTCCGCGCGGTCTTGCCTGCAGTCTGTGCATCCATACCTGAAACCGTAGCGGTCGAAAGCACGAACGCACGCGAGGCGACCTACTTGAGACCCGCGGCGTCCATTCCTCGAAGCTCCTTCTTCAAATCCGAGATTTCGTCTCGCAATCGCCCAGCCAACTCGAACTGAAGGTCGCGGGCAGCGTTCATCATCTGATCGGTGAGTTCCTTGACCAGATCTGCCAATTCGGCCCGAGGCATCGATTTGGTGTCGCGCCCCTCGTACACACCCGCACTGACCGCACGACCGGCCTCACCCTGCGCACGCCGACCACGCGTCGCATTGCGACCCGAACCACCGACGTCCACGGACGCCGCAGTGTCCTCTGCCTCCTCGTACACCTGATCGAGAATGTCCGCGATCTTCTTGCGTAGAGGTTGTGGGTCGACGCCCATCTTCTCGTTGTAGGCGACCTGCTTCTCGCGTCGTCGCTCGGTTTCCTCGATGGCCTGCGCCATGGAAGCGGTGATCTTGTCCGCATACATGTGCACTTGACCGGATACATTTCGAGCCGCTCGGCCGATCGTCTGAATGAGGCTGGTGGAGCTACGTAGGAAACCTTCTTTGTCGGCATCGAGAATCGCGACCAGCGACACCTCGGGAAGGTCGAGTCCCTCACGCAGGAGGTTGATGCCGACCAGCACGTCGTACTCCCCCAGGCGGAGCTGACGGAGCAACTCGACTCGCCGGAGCGTATCGATATCCGAGTGCAGGTAGCGGACGCGAATACCGAGTTCGAGCAGGTAATCGGTCAGATCTTCCGACATCTTCTTGGTCAACGTCGTGACCAGCACACGCTCGTCACGTTCCGCTCGCTCGCGGATTTCGTGAACGAGATCGTCGATCTGTCCCTTGGTGGGTTTGACGATGACCTCGGGATCGATCAATCCGGTCGGGCGGATCACCTGCTCGACGAACTCACCGCCGGACTGACCCAACTCGTACTTACCTGGTGTCGCCGACAAGTAGACGGTCTGACCGATCCGCTGACTGAATTCTTCCCAAGTCAGAGGGCGGTTGTCTGTTGCCGACGGTAGCCGGAATCCGAACTCGACCAGGTTTCGCTTGCGCGACATATCGCCCTCGTACATGGCGCCGATCTGAGGAACCGTCACGTGCGACTCGTCGATGACCAGAAGGAAATCTTCCGGGAAGTAGTCGATCAAGGTTGCGGGGGCAGTTCCAGGGCCACGGCCGTCGATGTGGCGCGAGTAGTTCTCGATGCCGGAGCAGAATCCGACCTGTTTGATCATCTCGAGGTCGTACTGCGTACGCATGCGCAGACGCTGAGCCTCGAGGAGCTTGCCCTTGCCTTCGAGCTCGGCGAGTCGCTCTTCGAGTTCCGCCTCGATGTCCTTGGCGGCACGCTCCATGCGTTCAGGGCCGGCGACGTAGTGCGTCGCCGGGAAGATACGAACCGTGTCGACCTGGCGAACGATGTCACCGGTCAGTGGATGGAGGTAGTACAGTGCCTCGATCTCGTCACCGAAGAATTCGATGCGGACCGCCAGCTCTTCGTACGACGGAATGATCTCGACCGTGTCGCCGCGCACGCGGAACGAACCTCGCGTGAACGCCATGTCGTTGCGGTTGTACTGAACGTCGACGAGCAGACGCAGGAACGCATCCCGCGGCACCTCCACACCGACGTCCAGCTGAATCGAGCGATCGAGGTACGACTGCGGTGTACCGAGGCCGTAGATGCACGACACCGAGGCCACCACGACCACGTCCCGTCGTGACAGAAGGCTGGACGTCGCCGAGTGGCGCAGCCGCTCGACATCGTCGTTGACGGACGAATCCTTCTCGATGTAGGTGTCCGTCTGGGCGATGTACGCCTCGGGTTGGTAGTAGTCGTAGTACGAGACGAAGTACTCGACCGCGTTGTTGGGTAGCATTTCCCGAAGCTCGTTCGCGAGCTGAGCCGCCAAAGTCTTGTTCGGAGCCATCACCAGAGCCGGGCGCTGCAGCTTCTCGATCAACCACGCAGTCGTGGCCGACTTGCCGGTACCGGTCGCACCGAGGAGGACTACGTCCTTCTCCCCCTCGTTGATCCGTTTCTCCAGCTCGGCGATAGCTGCCGGCTGATCGCCTGCCGGTTCGTACGGGCTGACGACCTCGAAGCGCGCGTCTGAGCGCTCGATGTCACCAACCGGCCGAAACTCGGAATGCGCGACCACGGGATGTTCGGAAGCAAACGCCATGAAACCAGGGTAAGCGCACCTACCGACACAATGCCCGCTCGTCCGCGTTCAGCCGAAAATGCAGTTCGGCGGTAGGTTCTTCGACCATGAGCGAGGAACGTCCCCACATTCACCGGCCGAAGGTCGAAACCTTCGACATCGCAGCTCGCACCAACGTCGATCCCAAGGGCTTCGTTCGCCCGGTCGAGCACTACCGCGAAGAACCGTGGGGGCTGTACATGGCGCGCCACGCCGACCATCCCCGGTTTCACTACCTGGAGTCCTGGATCATTCCCGAACTCGGAATTCGGGCGTCGATCCTGCACTTCACCCCGGAACACATCCGAGACTGGGATTTCTATGTCGACATCGGCGACTTCATCCGCGGCGACCAGGTCTGGACGTCCGAGGACCACTACCTCGACCTGATCGTGCAGACCGGACGCAGCGTCGAATTGCTCGACGTCGACGAATTGCTCGAGGCGAACACCGCCGGGATTCTCGACCCGAAGACGTCAGAGCGTGCGATGCTGAACGCGGCCCGCGCTATCGAGGGCATCGCCGCCCACGGTCACGATCTCGACGCCTGGCTCACCTCGGTGGGCATGCCGGTCACGTGGCGCTGAGTGGTTAGAGGGACCAGCCTGATTTCTCGGCCCACTCCCATGCCCGGTGGAAAGCGGCGTCGAACCACGGCGTCTTGACTCCCAGGTAGGCATCGATCGCAGCGGCGTAGTCGTCGATGCCGGCGGCACTCTCGGCTGCCTTGACCTTGAGTTCGGCATATTCGGCACGCGCCGCTGCGTCGGCGCGAAGCCAGTCACGGAAGAGGATCGCGAACTGCTGACCCGGCCAACCATCCACCCGAATGTGGATGTTCGCGCGGCGCCCTGGATCGGCGCTTCCGTGAATTCGCTTCGCCCACACCGCCGGATCGGTCTCGCCACCGAGGTACGACGGTTTCGGGTCGTCGGCGACGATGTGCTCGATCCGGGGGAACCCGGCAGCGGCCAGATCTTCCGCGAGGTCGTCGGCAACGCCGAGGTGCTCGACGGTGATCTGAATGTCGATCACGTCCTTGGCATCGAGACCAGGCACTGCGGTCGATCCGATGTGATCGATACGGCGCGCACGGTCACCGGACGCCAACGACAACCGGCCGATGATTCGTTCGGCCTGCGCCGGCCACGACGGGTCGGCTGGAGTCAGCTCGGGCAGTGCGCGCACTACCGTGCCCTCGCGGAGGTTCTTCTCGAAGGGAACAAGTCGATTCGCCCACAAGTCGCGGACCACGTCGTCGAGTGAACCCGGCTCTCCGCTGTTGTCGAGCCACACGTCGGCAACAGCACGACGCTGATCGTCATTTGCCTGCGCAGCGATGCGCGCACGAGCGTCGGATTCAGGCATGCCGCGCGAGCCCACCAAGCGCCGAACTCGTTCCTCCTCGTCGACGTAAACGATGACGACCAGATTGAATGCCGGCGCCATCGAACCCTCGACCAACAGCGGAATATCTTGAACGAGCACTGCATCCGACGGCGCAGACGAAATCTGCTCCATCGTCCGCGCACCGATCAGTGGGTGGAGGATGCCGTTGAGAGTTCCGCGTGACGTGTCGTCGGCAAACGCCAACGACGCTAGCGCGGGTCGGTTGAGGCTGCCGTCCTCGGACAGAATCCCGTCGCCGAATGCATCGACCAGAGCGGCAAGTCCCGGAGTACCGGGCTCGACCACTTCTCGGGCGATCAGGTCGGCGTCGACGATGACGGCTCCCAGTTCGCTGAGGATTTTCGACACTGTCGACTTACCGGCTCCGATGCCTCCAGTGAGGCCAACTCTCAACACACTCGACAGTCTCTCATCTCCGCGCCCGAGAGATTCAGACACGCCTACTGATCGAACACGCCGGGGCGTTCGAGGCTCAAATACCACAATTTCGGTGACCGTGCGGTTATGTTCTAGCGAACGCACCTGTACCTGCACCTTCTCGAGAAAGTGGACGCCATGCGAGCAGATCGCGACCATCACGGTCAGCACCGCCTCGGAATGCCGAACGGCGTGCACTGCATAGAGTTTCCCGAAGTTGCTTTTGCCCTGGCAGAGCACCGTCGTACGTGGTTCACGATGCTCGTGAGCCAAGGCCGACACAGCTTCGCGTCGATGCGTAAGCGCACAGCCGAAGCGACCGCCACCTACTGGGTGCCTGCTCCCGCAAACTGAGTTCTCTTCACGAAGTACAAAATGACCGGCAACCCTTCGGTGCCGGTCATTTTTGTGTTCACTCACTGAATTGATTCTTCGCTCGCAAGTGACACCTGGCAGAGAAAAGAACCCCGCCCCTGCACGTGCAGGGGCGGGGTTCTTCACAGATCTCGCCTGATCAGATCAAGCGGTAATCCTTATGCGTTGCCCGACAGCTTCTCGCGAAGTGCGGCGAGCTGTGCATCGCTGGCAAGCGATCCGCCAGCGGACTCGGCCGGAGCGGAGCCGGCAGCAGCCGGAGCCTCGGCGTCGTCTGCAGCAGCCGTCTCCGAGGAGTAGCCGGCAGCAGCGGTGGCAGCCTCAGCGGCCTCGTCTGCAGCGGTCTTCTCCATCTGAGCGGTGTGCATCTTGTGGCGACGCTCAGCCTCGGCGTAGCGGTTCTCCCACTCTTCACGCTGCTTGTCGAAGCCCTCGAGCCATTCGTTGGTCTCGGGATCGAAGCCCTCGGGGAAGATGTAGTTGCCCTGCTCGTCGTACGAGTCGGCCATGCCGTACTTGGACGGATCGAACTCGGCGTTGTAATCCTCGTTGGCCTGCTTCAGCGACAGCGAGATACGACGACGCTCGAGGTCGATGTCGATGACCTTGACGAGTGCATCGTCGCCGACGCCGACAACCTGGTCCGGAACCTCGACGTGGCGCTCAGCGAGCTCCGAGATGTGAACGAGGCCTTCGATTCCCTCTTCGACGCGCACGAATGCACCGAACGGAACCAGCTTCGTGACCTTGCCGGGCACGATCTGGCCGATGGCGTGCGTGCGTGCGAACTGACGCCACGGATCTTCCTGCGTTGCCTTGAGCGACAGGGAGACGCGCTCGCGGTCCAGGTCGACGTCGAGAACCTCGACGGTGACCTCGGTGCCGACCTCGACAACCTCGGACGGGTGATCGATGTGCTTCCAAGACAGCTCGGAAACGTGAACCAGACCGTCTACGCCGCCCAGGTCCACGAATGCACCGAAGTTGACGATGGAGGACACGACGCCCTTGCGGACCTGGCCCTTCTGGAGCTGGTGCAGGAATTCGCTGCGAACCTCGGACTGAGTCTGCTCGAGCCATGCGCGGCGCGACAGGACCACGTTGTTGCGGTTCTTGTCGAGCTCGATGATCTTGGCCTCGATCTCCTTGCCGACGTACGGCTGGAGGTCGCGGACGCGACGCATTTCGACGAGCGAAGCGGGGAGGAAGCCACGAAGACCGATGTCAAGGATGAGGCCGCCCTTGACGACCTCGATGACGGTGCCCTTGACGGCCTCGTCCTTCTCCTTGAGCTCCTCGATGGTGCCCCAGGCACGCTCGTACTGAGCGCGCTTCTTCGACAGGATCAGTCGACCTTCTTTGTCCTCCTTGGTGAGGACGAGAGCCTCGACCGCATCTCCCACGGAGACGACCTCATTGGGGTCGACGTCGTGCTTGATGGAGAGCTCACGAGAAGGGATGACGCCTTCGGTCTTGTAACCGATGTCGAGCAGAACCTCGTCGCGGTCGACCTTGACGATGGTTCCTTCGACGATGTCGCCATCGTTGAAGTACTTGATCGTGGCATCGATGGCGGCGAGGAAGTCCTCGGCGGAGCCAATGTCGTTAATGGCAACCTGCGGCGAGGTGACGGTTGTGGAGGGCATATGTTGAATTGCTCCGGACGAGTTGTGGTCGGTTGATGGATTTTGTCGGACGAGATGCGCAACTGTGGCGTACAAATGTTGGAAGTACTTTGTGAAGTACTAGATCGAAGTACCCAGCTGCATCAATAACGAACAACCGAATACCGGATCACATTCCACACCGCGGAAGCGCACCGCGAGCTCCCTCGGTCCGACCGATTCCGAGACCTTGGTAAAGATCTCGTATAGACAATCGGTCGGATGACAGACACTCGCGTGAGTAAGACTACGCGTCGGCTATCTTGCCGGGCAAACCCGGGTACCCTGCGCCCGCATCACCCGTTCTACTGTGTTGTTCATGTCTGACGAGCGCCATGCCGCTGCCAATTCCATTCTCGGTACCAGCGGCGTCGGCCGAGTCCGTGTCGATTCGAGTGCCAGCGACCGCGCCAGCCGTGCGTGGTGGGACGCCGACGCCGACGATTACCACCGAACCCACGGCGAGTTTCTGGGCGTGAACAGCGCGGAAGGTGAATTCGTCTGGTGCCCCGAAGGGCTGCACGAGGGCGATCACCACTTGCTCGGCGACATAGTCGACAAAGACATATTGGAAGTGGGTTGCGGCTCGGCGCCGTGTGCCCGATGGCTCGCCGGACATGGTGCTCGGGCCGTCGGTCTCGACATCTCGATGGGGATGCTCGCCCGCGGGCAGGACGCGATGAATGCCGGCGGACCGGCCGTCCCGTTGATTCAGGCAAGTGCGGAACTCCTGCCGTTTGCCGACGAGAGTTTCGACATCGTTTGTTCTGCGTTCGGCGCCGTCCCGTTCGTTGCCGATTCGCAGCGAGTGATGAACGAAGTCGCCCGGGTTCTGCGTCCCGGCGGATCGTGGGTCTTTGCCGTCAACCATCCGATTCGATGGATCTTCCCCGACGATCCCGGGCCGAAGGGCTTGACCGCGACCCTCCCCTACTTCGACCGCACCCCGTATGTCGAGGTCGATGACAACGGAGTCCCCACCTACGTCGAGCATCACCGCACCATCGGCGACCGGGTTCGTGAGATCGTCGCGGCCGGACTTCAGGTGCGCGACATCATCGAGCCCGAATGGCCGGAGTGGTTGGACCGCGAATGGGGACAGTGGAGTCCCCTGCGCGGCCAACTCTTTCCGGGCACTGCAATTTTCAGCGCCGTCAAACCCTGACGGCTACAGCAGCTTCGACAGGAAAGCCTTGGTCCGGTCGTGCTGAGGATTGGCCAGGAGTTCCCGCGGCTCGCCTGCCTCGACCACAACTCCGCCGTCCATGAAGACCAACTGGTCGGCGACCTCGCGGGCGAAACCCATCTCGTGGGTGACGACCACCATCGTCATGCCTTCTTTGGCCAACTGCTTCATCACGGTGAGAACTTCACCGACCAGTTCGGGGTCGAGCGCGGACGTCGGCTCGTCGAACAGCATGAGCTTCGGGTCCATCGCGAGAGCGCGGGCGATGGCAACTCTTTGCTGCTGACCACCCGACAACTGGGCCGGGTAGGCGTTGGCTTTGGCGCTCAACCCGACCTGATCGAGGAGGTCCTTCGCTCGTTCGACAGCCTTCTTCTTACTGACGCGCTTCACCTGCGTCGGCGCTTCGATGATGTTCTCGAGAGCGGTGCGGTGCGGGAACAGATTGAAGTGCTGAAACACCATCCCGATGTCGCGGCGTTGTTTGGCCGCTGCTCGCGGGTGAAGTTCGTACAGTTTTCCGTTCTTCTCCGAGTAGCCCACCAGGTCGCCGTCGACGTACAGTCGGCCGGCGTTGACCTGCTCGAGGTGATTGATGCAGCGCAAGAACGTCGACTTGCCCGACCCGGACGGCCCGACGAGACACAGGACCTGACCGGGGTCGATTTCGAGCGAAATCCCTTTCAGGACCTCCAATGCGCCGAAGTTCTTACAAACTCGGTCTGCTTTCACCATGGGGGTCATTTGCGTTCTCCTCCGGGGGTATCCGGAAGCGTTTCCACTACCGTAGCTTTTCCTTGCGCGTCGGCCAGTGCCTGAAGTTGGCGTGTGGTCAGTGCTCGGGTTGCGCCCTTCGAATAGTGACGCTCGACGTAGTACTGCCCGATCATGAGCAGACTCGTGATTGCGAGGTACCACGTCGCCGCCACCATCAACAGGGGAATCGGCTCGAAGTTGGCGCCCGAGATATCGCGCGCTCGACCGTACAACTCGAAGCTGTAAGGGACCGCCGTCACGAGCGAGGTGGTCTTGAGCATGCTGATGACCTCGTTACCGGTCGGCGGAATGATGACGCGCATCGCCTGCGGTAGAACGGTTCGTCGCATCGTCTGACTCCACGTCATACCCAATGCAACAGATGCTTCGGTCTGGCCCTCGTTGACCGAACTCACGCCGGCGCGGACGATCTCGGCCATGTAGGCGGCCTCGTTCAATGCCAAACCGATCACGGCAAACAGAAACGCTGCCTGCAAGTCCTGGAGATTGATGTGCGCAAACTGATGTACGAAGGGAATACCGAGATCGATGCTCTTGTAAATCGACGGGAACAGGCCCCAGAAGACCAACTGCACGTAGACAGGTGTTCCTCGAAAGATCCACAGATAGCCCCAAGCCGCGGCGCGAAGCACCGGGTTGGGAGAGAGTCGCATGACTGCCAGAATCACACCGAGGACGATCGCGATCACCATTGCCAGCACCGTCAGCTGGATCGTTGTCCACGCACCAGCGGAGATGCGTTTGTCGAACAGATACTGACCGTAAGTCCCCCATGCAAAGGCTTCGTTGGTCGCCGCGCCGTAAACGAACAGTCCGAAGAGGACCACGACGACGACCGCGGCAATCCAACGACCAGGTCTGCGTAGTGGAATCGCCTTGATCGGCACCGGATCGCCGGTCTCAGTTGTTGTCATGTTCATCAGCTTTCCGCGCCGTTGATCTTGGATACTTCGATGACGCCGGCCTCGACACTCCAGGTCTGCGCGATCTGTTGATAGACACCGTTGTCGATCAGGTACTGCATTGCCTGCTGCAGGGCGGGACCGAGGGCGGAGCCCTTCACGATCGGCCAGCCGTAAGGCGCCGAATCGAAGGGTTCTCCCGCAGCTTCCATCCGGCCCTTGCTCCGTTTGATCGCATAGCCGGTCACTGGTGAATCAGCGGACAGCGCGTCGACTCGACCGAGAATGAGCGCGTTGGCCGCGTCGTCCTGGCTGTCGTACTTGATCTTGTCGATCGGGGGTTTGCCCTCGGCCACGCAGGCCTCGCTCTTGGCAGGCACCTCGTCGATGTCCTCGGTGGTCGTGGTCTGCACCGCCACCCGAAGCCCGCACGCATTGTTCGGATCGACTGGCTTGTCCGGCCGCTGGGCCCACTGGATACCCGCGCTGTAGTACGTGACGAAGTCGACCGTCTTCTCGCGCTCCTTGGAGTCGGTGAACGAAGACATGCCGAGGTCGTAGCTTCCCGACTGAATAGCGGGGATGATCTTGTCAAAGTCGGCTTGGTTGAAGACAGCTTCGACCCCGAGCACGGCGGCAACGGCATTCATCAGGTCGACGTCGAAACCGACGATGTTGCCGTCCGCGTCCTTGAATTCGTTTGGCGCGTAAGGAATGTTGACCCCGACCTGCAGTTTGCCCGAATCCGTGACCTTGGACGGCAGAAGTGCGGCGATCTCGGGCACCTTCTGGACATCAAGTGGCGGCCCTTCCGGAACGAGACCCTCGTTGTTGGTGACACACCCGCCGCACAGTGCGACGATCAAGCCCACCAACAAGACTCGCACCACGTTGATGCGGATACGCCCGCCACTGCTCGAGCCATAACTCACGCCACGTGGCCTTGGTGCCCGTGCGTTTTCATCGACCACGACTCTGCTCTCCACTCGTCGATCGCCGCACTTGCAACGTCCATCCGAAATTCAGTCGAACGGTAGGTTACGGCAGGAGTTCCACCGTCGCCGACTTCGCAAGATTCCGGCCTGTCGTACAAGAATCAGCGACGCAGAGTGTGTGCGTACACGACTTCGGAAAATTCGCTGGTCGATGCCAAACCGCCGAGGTCGGCGGTCGCGATGCCCGACGCGATGGTCGTGCGAACCGCGTCTGAAATGCGGCGTGCTGCCGCAGACAACAACCGATCGCCACGCGCATCACCGAGCCAGTCGAGCATCATTGCACTCGAGAGGAACAGTGCCGTCGGGTTCGCCCGATTCTTCCCGGCGATGTCGGGTGCTGCACCGTGCGCAGCCTGAGCCATGACCTGCGTCTCGGAAGCGTTGATCGACGGCGCGGTTCCGAGTGAACCGGACAGCTCGCCCGCCAGATCCGACAAAATGTCGCCGAACATGTTTTCGGTCACCACGACATCGAAGTCGCCGCCGCGTCGAACCAGGTGCGCCGCCATCGCGTCGACGTGCTCGTCGTCGACGACTACGTGTGGGTACTCCGCAGCGACGGTTCGGCAGGCGTCGCGGAACAGGCCGGTGGTCAGTGTGAGGACGTTGGCTTTGTGGACGATCGTGACGTGATTGCGCCGTCGCGACGCCAACGCGAAGGCAGTGCGTGCGATCCGTTCACACGCAGCGCGGGTGAACACACCGACGGCCAGCGCGATGTCGGGCGTCGGCATGAACTCGCCGCTGCCGACTGCCATGTTCCGATCCGCGTACAACCCCTCGGTGTTCTCGCGGACGATCACCAGATCCATGTCGGGGACCATTGCCTTGACACCGGGGAACGCCGCTGCCGGCCGAATGTTCGCGAACAGCTCGAACTTCTTCCGGATGACGCCGCCGGGTGTGAGTTGTCCGCGAAACCTCTCCGGATAGGACGCACTGTCGTGGGGTCCGAGAATCCAACCCTGCAGCTGCCCCAACGCATCGATGGTTTCGTCGGGAATCGGCGTGCCGTGAGTGTCGATGGCCGTACTCCCGAGCGGAAGCTCGACCCACTCGACGGGCGGAGCATGAACCGCTGACAACGCCGCATCCACGATCTGCCGTGTCGCCGGGACGATTTCGTGGCCGATTCCGTCGCCGTGCATGAGTCCCAGCCGCATGGCCGAAGTACCGATTGCGCTCGCACCTGTCATCAGGCAATCATTGCTCACCATGGTCCAGTCGGTGGAATTGCTCCTCGATCCGGTGAGTGAGTCGGCAGTCCGAGCACAGTGGCAGCTTCTCGCCGACGCCGGTTTACCCAGTCAGGCCTCTCATCACAGCCCGTCCAACCGTCCGCACATCACACTGTTCGTCGCCCGTGAGATCCCCGCGGAGGTCGACGGACTGTTGAAGCGGCGCTTCTCGGCCCCGGACTTCGAGGTCCGACTCGGTGGCTACATCGTGTTCGGCGGCAAGCAGATGGTCTTGGCGCGCTCGGTCATTCCTTCGCGCGCACTCCTTCACCTGCACCGAGAAATAGCCGAGGCAACCGTTGGTTCGACGGCGCTTCCCGCCCACGTCGAGCCCGGCGCGTGGACGCCTCATGTAACGCTCGCCCGACGCGTCGAACCTGCACGTCTGGGTGAAGCCATCGCCCTGCTGGGCACCGACGTGATTCAAGGGCGCTGCGGCGCGATCAGGCGCTGGGACGGCGAACAGAAGACGGAATGGTTACTGACGCCGCCGCTGTGACAGAGCGGGTTGCACGTCGGGTCACCAGGATTCCCGCGATCACCGCGAGTGCACCAACCGGCTGATTCCAGCCAACGCTTTCGTTCAAGACTATTGCGCCGAGAGCGACGCCCACCACTGGACTGAGATAAGTGACGGTGGACGCCGCAGTCGGCCCCCACCCCTGAACGACATTGGTGTTCCAGATGAATGCGAGCCCGGTCCCCAGTGCGCCCAGAGCGATCATCGACAGGACAATTGCCGGCGTCAGGTGCATCGGTGTATTCGCGATGACCGGTGAGGCCAGAACCATCACGAAAGCTCCGATACTGATCTGTAATAGCGCGACTGTGCGGGTGTCGACGCCGAGAGGAAGCACGAAACGTCTGAGGTAGACAAACGAAATCCCGTACGACGCAGTCGCTCCCAGGCAAGCGACCTGAGAACTGACACTTCCGCCGACGCCGAGATTCCACGGCGCCAATACGATCAGCACCCCACCGAATCCGAGAAGCAACCCCAGCGATTTGTATCGCGTCAGCGTCTCCCCCGGCAGAAAGGCAAGGGAGACAGCCATAGTCATCAGTGGCGTGGTGGCGTTGTAGATGCTCGCGAGTCCCGAGGACATGTTTTGCTCCGCCCAACTGAACAGCAGCCACGGCACGATGCATTGTGTCGCTGCGAGAAAAGCCATGTGTTTCCAGACGCGAAAGTCCCTCGGTAGGCCGATCCGGCTGACCGATGTCACGAGAACCAGCGCGAGCGCACCGAAGACCAAGCGCCACAGAACTACCTGCGTGAAGGACAGACCTTCGAGCCCGATCTTCATGAAGAGGAAACTAGCTCCCCACACCACCGCAGCTGCGGTGTATTGAAAGGCCAGACTTGCCCTCAAAGGGTGAAGTCTCCGTGCGGACTGACGTCGTGACGAGTGTCGGGCGTTCGGCCGGCAAGAGCTAGTACGTTCAGGACCAGTAGGACCAAGACGCTGACGACGATGATTGCCATGTGTCCAGCCTGACGGAATGTCCCACGTGGCAGTAGTGGCAGAAAAGCCAGACTTGGACGATTTTCTGCCACTTTCCTGTTTTTCTGTCACACTCGAAAGATGCTCGCGAAAGTGGTGGTCCCACTGATGCCGATGACCGAGGCGTTCGAACTCGGCGTGGCATGTGAAGTCTTCGGCTTCGACCGATCCGACGACGGCCTCCCCACGTACGACTTCTCTCTGATCGCCGCGGTTCCGGGTCCGATCCGAACGCGGTTCGGGTACAACATCGATGTTCCGTACAACCTCGATTCTCTCGACGACGCCGATCTCATCGTCGTGTCCGCCGGCGGAACCTACGACGCCGGCGACGCGTACATGTGCTCACCGAGTCCCGACTCGAGTGTCGATCCCCTGTTGGTCAAACTCAACGAGGCCGTAGCCCGGGGCGCCAAGGTGGCGAGTCTGTGCACCGGAGCGTTTGTCCTCGGGGCGGCTGGACTACTGGACGGAAGGCGATGCACGACGCATTGGCGGCATGCAGAGAGGCTTGCCCAGACATATCCGGAAGCCAAGGTCGATCCGGACGTGCTGTACGTGGACGAAGATCCGGTGTTCACCAGCGCAGGCACCGCGGCAGGAATCGACCTGTGCCTGCACATCGTCCGAAAAGAACAGGGTTCTCGCGTTGCCAATGGCATCGCGAGAAGGATGGTGGTGCCGCCCCATCGTGACGGTGGGCAAGCCCAGTACGTTGCCACTCCCCTCGCCTCGACGCCGAGTGCAACCCTTGCCCCGCTCCTCGACTGGATGACGGAGAACCTCGCCCTCGACCTCACTGTGGGCATGGTCGCGGCCCGCGCGAACATGTCCGCGCGCACGTTCGCGCGCCGTTTCCAAGCGGAAACGGGAACAACCCCCGCCCGCTGGCTCAGCGATCAGCGAGTACTGGCCGCCCAACACCTCCTCGAGAATTCCGACCTCTCCGTCGACGTCATCGCAGAACGCGTCGGATTCGGCGGCGGTGCCGTGCTTCGCCAGCACTTCATTCGTCTGCGTTGCACCACGCCGCAGGCCTACCGCCGGACGTTTCGGGCGACCGACAACGCAAGCTGAAATCGGCTCAGGGAAGAATCAGCGGTTCCGGGGCGTTGCACACACCAACAGCCCGCACAATGGAAAGGACCCCTGTGGCCACCCAGACACTCACCCAGCAGAACTTCGACGAAACGATCAACGGCAGCGACGTCGTCCTCGTGGACTTCTGGGCCTCCTGGTGCGGCCCGTGCCGCCAGTTCGCACCGACGTTCGAAGCCTCTTCGGAGAAGCATGCCGACGTCGTTCACGCCAAGGTCGACACCGAGGCCGAGCAGGGAATCGCAGCGGCCGCCAACATCCGCTCCATCCCCACGATCATGGCCTTCCGCGAAGGCGTACTCGTGTTCAACCAGGCCGGCGCGCTTCCCGCCGCTCAGCTCGAAGAGCTCGTCACTCAGGTCAAGGCACTCGACATGGACGAGGTCCGCAAGCAGATCGCAGAGCAGACCGCATCTGCTGAATAGCGTGAAAAGCCTGGGCCGGAATCGAAGTCGATTCCGGCCCAGCCTTTTTCGTTGCTGCCTAGTGAGCCGCGCTGTCCCAGCTTCGACCGGTTCCCACCGAAACATCCAGAGGTACTGACAGCTCGATGGCTGTGGCCATCTTGTCCTTGACCAGCGCGGTGACCTCCTCCAACTCGGAGGCAACCACTTCGAGCACCAATTCGTCGTGCACCTGCAACAGCATGCGCGACTTCAATCCGGCGTCGGCGAGAGCCTTCTGCACGTTGATCATCGCCACCTTGATGATGTCGGCCGCGGTGCCCTGGATCGGCGCATTGAGGGCAGCACGTTCGGCAACCTCACGACGTTGACGGTTATCGCTGTTGAGGTCCGGCAGGTAGCGACGACGACCGTAGAGCGTCGAGGTGTAGCCGTCCTTACGTGCCTGCTCGACCACCGCGTGGAGGTAATCCCGCACGCCGCCGAAACGAGCGAAGTACGCATCCATCTGCTGCTTCGCTTCTTCGGTCGAAATCTTCAGCTGCGACGCCAATCCGTAGGCACTGAGCCCGTAGGCCAGACCGTACGACATCGCCTTGACCCGGCGACGCAGTTCAGGAGTCACCTCTTCGATCGGTACACCGAATGCACGCGAGCCGACAAAGCTGTGCAGGTCCTCACCGGTGTTGAATGCCTCGATCAGCCCCTCGTCGCCTGACACGTGCGCCATGATGCGCATTTCGATCTGGCTGTAGTCGGCAGTGAGCAGAACGTCGAACCCCTGCCCGACTACGAATCCGTCGCGAATCTCGCGCCCCGCGTCGTTTCGCACCGGGATGTTCTGCAAGTTCGGATCGGTCGACGACAGGCGTCCGGTCGCGGCAACCGTCTGATTGAACGTCGTGTGAATGCGTCCGTCTTCGGCTACGGCCTTGAGAAGACCGTCGACGGTCACCTTCATACGCGTCGCATCACGGTGCGCGAGAAGGTGTTCGAGGAACGGGTGTCCTGTCTTGTCGAACAGACCCTGCAACGCCTCGGCGTCGGTGGTGTAGCCCGTCTTCGTCTTCTTCGTCTTGGGCATGTCGAGTTCTTCGAACAAGACCACCTGCAGCTGCTTCGGCGAACCCAGGTTGATCTGCTTGTCGATCACCTCGTAGGCCGAGTTTGCGGCGTCGGCGACCTGGGAGGCGAAACGGCTCTGAAGATCGTGCAGATGCGCGCTGTCGACGGCGATGCCGGTGGCCTCGATCTGAGCGAGCTCGATCGTCAACGGCAGTTCCATGTCGGAGAGGAGCGACTTGGATTCGATCGACTCCAACTCGGTGTCCAGTGCAGCCGCCAAGTCGAGAACGGCCTGAGCGCTGAGCATCGCGGTCTCGGCCGCTTCGGCATCGAGCTGTTCGGTGTCGTCGAGCAGTGAAAGCTGTTCCTGGCCGGATGTTTCGGCGCGCAGTTCACGCTTGAGGTAGCGGAGCGAGAGGTCGTCGAGATTGAAGCTGCGCTGGCCCGGCCGGACGAGGTACGCGGCCAGCGCAGTGTCGCTGGTCAGTCCACCGAGCGTCCAACCACGCCCACGCAGAGCATGGATCGCCCACTTGGCTTCGTGCAGCGCCTTCGGCTGCGATGCGTCGGCGAGCCAATCACCCAGAGCTGCTTCGTCTTCCGGTGTTGCCGTCGACGCCGCGATGTATGCACATTCACCGTCGGAGGCCGCGATCGCGAGTGCAGTGACGTCGCCGGCAAACGGAGTTCTGGTTCCGAGCACCGTCACGCCGTGACGCTCACCGGTTCGTGCGTGGGCGTCGAGCCACGCGGCAACCGCACCCGGGGCGAGTGCGTCGCCGCTGACCTCGAACCCTTCCTCTGCTTCGGGCTCGGACGACGACAGGGTCGCGAACAGTCGATCGCGGAGAACCTTGAACTCGAGATCGTCGAACAACGCATGAATCTTCTCGCGGTCCCACGGGGCCAACACCAACTGCTCGGGCGTGTACGGCAAGGGAACGTCGCGAACCATTTCGGTGAGCTGACGATTGAGCAGGACGTTCGCGAGGTTCTCCCGCAGTGAGTCGCCCACCTTGCCGCGGACCTTGTCCACGTTGTCGACCAGTCCCTGCAGGTCGCCGTACTCACGGATCCACTTGGTGGCGGTCTTCTCGCCGACGCCGGGGATGCCGGGGAGGTTGTCACTCGGGTCGCCGCGCAGTGCAGCAAAATCGGGATACTGCGCCGGGCTGAGGCTGTACTTCTCCTCTACGGCCGTCGGCGTGAATCGGGTGAGCTCCGAGACACCCTTCTTCGGGTAGAGCACAGTGACGTTGTCGGTCACCAGTTGCAGCGAGTCACGGTCACCGGTCACGACGAGAACCCGGTATCCGAGGGCCTCCGCCTGCGTGGTCAAGGTGGCGATCACGTCGTCGGCTTCGAAACCTTCCTCGGCCATGACCGGGATGCCCAGCGCGCCGAGAACGTCCTTGGTGATGTCGATCTGGCCCTTGAATTCGTCCGGAGCCTTCGCGCGCTGCGCCTTGTATTCGGGGAACAGGTCGGCGCGAAACGTCTGACGCGACACGTCGAAGGCCGCGGCCAGGTGGGTGGGCTGCTCGTCACGAAGAAGGTTGATCAACATCGACGTGAAGCCGTACACCGCGTTGGTGGCCTGCCCACTGTGTGTCTTGAAGTTCTCTGCAGGCAGCGCGTAGAAGGCGCGAAACGCCAACGAATGCCCGTCGAGAAGCATCAAGAGAGGGCGATCGTCCGCCTTGCCGGTGGTGCCGGCTGGAGCGGTGGACGTGCTGGACCGAGTTGTGGTTGCGGGGCTCACGGTTCATCAGTCTAGGGATCGCGACCGACATCGACGCCTTCGCCGTTGTTTACGCAGGAACAGACACAAGAATCGGACAATTGATGCAGCCTTCGGCCTTCGATACGGAACCGAAACATCCCGGAAATCTCAGAACCCCATCTGAAGCGAACGGAGCCGTTAGAGTCCGGAAATCGCAGCAGCGAAACAATCCCTCTGCTGCGCGGCACCTTTGTCCAGACGCGCTATTCCCGACCCGCTCGGAGGACGTACGTGGCCCCACCCGTAGTGAAACGGCAGACCCTCGCGACACTCAGCCGACTACTGGCCTTTGCATTACTGACGTTCTTCGCATTACTTAGCCTGGCCGGAACTGCTTCGGCTCAGGAACCGACCACTTCCCCTACACCGCCGACCCCGACAGCATCCGCAACACCGACAGCACCGGTTCCCGACAACGCTGTCCCCGTCAGCGGAAATCTCAACAACGGTGGCACACGCCTCGAGGGCGTCACCGTCCGTGCGCTCGATTCTTCCGGCACGGAAGTCGCCACCGGAGAATCGGCATCGAACGGCCGTTGGGAACTGGCCGTGGCACCGGGCACCTACACCTTCGAGATCGTTGCCGACACACTTCCCGACGGGGTCAGTGTGCAAGCCGCTGTCGAACGCGAGGTGGTGGCCGGCCGCGCGAACACCGTGATCTTCTCGTTCGGCGAGGTACGTACCGCCTCGAATGTCAGCTTCGGCGAGAAACTGATCCGCACGACGGTCGACGGTCTGCGGTTCGGCCTCGTGATCGCGATCGCCGGTGTGGGTTTGAGCCTGATCTACGGCACCACTGGCCTGACCAACTTCGCTCACGGCGAGATGGTGACCTTGGGAGCCGTTGCTGCCTGGGTGATCAACACGTCCTTCGGCGTTCCGCTGATTCCCGCCACGATCCTCGCGATCTTCGTCGGCATCGGCATCGGCCTGCTGACCAACGGAATCGTCTGGAAACCACTGCGTAAGCGCAAGACCGGGTTGATCGCGCAATTGGTGGTCTCGATCGGTCTCGCGATTTCATTGCGCTACTTGATCCTGATCTTCTTCTCCGACCGCGCCGAACCGTTCGACGACTACCAGGGCCAGGTCGAGAAGAACTGGGGCCCGATCGCACTGACCGACGCCAACGCGATAGTCATGATCGTCAGTCTGGTCGTCCTGGTCGGCGTCGCACTGCTTCTGCAGAAGACTCGCATCGGAAAGGCCATGCGTGCCGTCTCCGACAATCGTGACCTCGCCGCTTCGTCCGGCATCAACGTCGAGCGCGTGATCATGTTCGTCTGGGGTCTCGGCGGCGGATTGGCCGCCCTCGGCGGTGTGCTGTTCGGCATCTCCGAACTCGGCGGACGCGTCCAGTGGGAAATGGGATTCAAACTGTTGCTGCTCATGTTCGCCGGAATCACCCTCGGTGGTCTGGGAACCGCGTACGGGGCGCTACTCGGCTGCGTCATCGTCGGACTTCTGGTCCAACTCTCGACGCTCATCATCAACCCAGACCTCAAATACATCGGCGGACTTCTCGTCTTGATCGTGATCCTCGTGGTTCGCCCCCAGGGCATCCTCGGATCCAGACAAAGGATCGGGTGACGAACATGGACATCATGGGAGCTTTCCAGGTTTCCTTCGCCCAGCTGATCGGGCCGTCGGCAATCTTCTACGCACTGTTGGCAATCGGGTTGAACCTGCACTTCGGCTACGCCGGACTGCTCAATTTCGGTCAGATCGGTTTTGCCCTTCTCGGCGGCTACGGCGTCGGCATCATGACCGTGACCTACGACCAGCCGCTCTGGCTCGGCATCCTCGTCGGACTCACCGCAGCCGGCCTTCTCGCGCTCGTGCTCGGTATTCCGACGCTGCGTCTGCGCGCCGACTATCTCGCCATCGTCACCATCGCGGCCTCGGAGATCTTGCGTCTGATCTTCCGCTCGACCGCGTCGGATTCGGTGACCGGTTCCACCAATGGCCTGTTCGGTTTCGCAGACACGTTCACCGCACTGAGCCCCTTCGACTCGGCCAAGCAGTACTCATTTCTCGGCGTGAAGTTCTACGGAGACGACCTCTGGTCGATGGTCGTGGGGTGGACGCTGGTCTTGATCTTGTGCGGATTTGTCTACCTGTTGACGCACAGTCCGTGGGGGCGCGTCCTCAAGGCGGTTCGCGAAGACGAGGACGCAGCGCGATCGTTGGGCAAGAACGTCTTCGTGTACAAGATGCAGGCGCTGGTTCTCGGCGGCGTGATCGGTGGTCTGGCCGGGGTGTTCAACGCTTTGCAGACCAAGTCCATCAACCCGGACTTCTACTCGACCGCGCAGACGTTCTTCGCGTTCGGCGCACTGATTCTGGGCGGGGCGGCAACGGTGTTCGGCCCGGTGGTCGGCGCAATGTTGTTCTGGTTCCTCCTCGCCATCCCTGATGCCTTGCTGCGTCAGGCGATCTCCGGCGAGAATCCGCTGCTCTCGCTGACCGAACAACAGGTCGGGGCCACCAGGTATGTCCTGCTCGGATTGATGATTGCTCTCCTGATGGTCTTCAGACCGCAGGGAATACTGGGTAACAAGCGGGAGGTGCAACTCAATGCTTGACGCCGATACCAGAGCACAGATCTTTGCCGACGTTCCTCACCTTCCCGGATCGGCGAAACCCGACCCGGTGTTGGTCGCTGACAACGTCTCGCGGACGTTCGGCGGTCTCAAGGCCGTCGACGTCGATCACCTCGAAATTCAACGAGGGTGCATCACGGGTCTCATCGGTCCAAACGGTGCCGGAAAAACGACGCTCTTCAACCTCCTTACCGGATTCGACCGGCCGGACACCGGTACGTGGTCGATGGACGGTCAATCGCTGGGCCGCATGTATCCCCACCAGGTAGCCAGGAAAGGAGTGGTACGGACGTTCCAGTTGACCAAGGCGCTCTCCAAACTCACCGTGCTGGACAACGTACGTCTCGGTGCCACCGGCCAACGTGGTGAACGCATTTTTGCATCTCTAGTCCCGTGGATCTGGAAAGGCCAGGAACGCGAGATCACCGATCGCGCCAACGAACTCCTCGCACGATTCAAACTCGACACCAAGGCAGACGACCTCGCCGGTTCACTCTCCGGTGGGCAGCGCAAACTGCTCGAAATGGCTCGCGCACTCATGACCTCGCCCTCGGTGGTGATGCTCGACGAACCGATGGCGGGGGTCAATCCTGCTCTGACGCAAAGCCTGCTCGGACACATCAAGTCATTGCGCGACGACGGAATGACCGTCGTGTTCGTCGAGCACGACATGGACGTGATCCGAGATATCAGCGATTGGGTGGTGGTCATGGCGCAGGGCAGCGTCATCGCCGAATCCACCCCGGACGAGCTCTCGTCCAATACAGCCGTCGTCGACGCATATCTGGGCAGCCACCATGACCAGGCCCTCGAGTTCGACGACAACGGAAATCCGGTGGGCGAGACGGCCGTTCTGGCCGCCGCCCTGGCTGAAGCCGAGGTCGAAACCCTCGAGTCGGGCGGGGACCTGTCGGAACCCGACGTCGACAACCTTCCGGCCGATCTCGCCGCGACGCTGGAATCGAGTCCCGAGGAACCGCGCGGAAGGCACGAGAAGCCATGAGCGAGAACCACGCACGTTCACTCACGCCTGCAGAGTTCGCCGCGACGGCCGAGGAGCATCAGCGACTGTCGGCAGGTGCCCTGCTCCGCGCCGACAGCCTCGTCGCGGGCTACATTCCCGGCGTCAACATCCTGCGTGAATGCAACTTCTTCCTGAAGGAAGGGGAAATCGTCGGGATCATCGGACCGAACGGCGCAGGCAAATCGACACTCCTGAAATCACTGTTCGGACTGATACCGGTACGCGAAGGGTCGGTCACCCTACGCGAGGACAACATCACGTCTGCGCCCGCTCACGTCCTCGTTCAGAAGGGAGTCGGGTACGTCCCTCAAACGCAGAACGTCTTTCAGACTCTGACCATCGAAGAAAACCTCGAAATGGGCATTTATCTGCGTCCCAAGGCATTCGCGGAACGATTCGCCTTCGTGAGTGAACTGTTCCCTCTTCTGAGTGAACGACGAAAGGTGAAGGCCGGCGCACTCTCCGGCGGCGAACGCCAGATGGTCGCGATGGGCCGGGCCCTGATGATGGATCCGTCGGTGCTGCTGCTCGACGAACCGTCCGCGGGCCTGTCCCCCATATTCCAGGACGAGGTGTTCATCCGCTGCAAGAAGATCAATGCTGCGGGTGTCTCGGTCATCATGGTCGAGCAGAACGCGCGCCGCTGCCTTCAGATCTGCGACCGCGGTTACGTACTCGATCAGGGTAAGAACGCGTACACCGACACCGGCGCCAATCTGATGAACGACCCCAAGGTGATCGAGTTGTACTTGGGAACGCTCGCTGGAAGCAAAGAGAAGTAGTACAGACACGAGAATGGGCCAGGGTCGCGAGACCCTGGCCCATTCTCGTTGGCTGCTTACCTGCCCACGACTTACTTGCCCACCACCACGAATCCTTCTGTGGTCAGGGTGTTCTCAGGGCCGAACTTGAGCTTTCCGTACGAACCGATGGACGGCTCCCCCGAATCGTTGAAGTCCAACTCACCGGTGATGCCGTCGTAGTCGATGTCGGTTCCCGCCTTCACCAACGGCAGGCACTCGACGTAGGACGTGCACTTGGTGCCGCCTTCGGTGACGCTGTTGATGTTGGCCGCGATGTCGGTACCGGCCGTCGACTTCGCCTGCTCGGCAGCGAGCGCTGAGATCACCACCGCGTCGTATGACTCTCCGGCGTAGTTGAAGTCGATCAGAGAGGGGTTCACAGCCTTCAGACGATCCTGGAAGGCAGCTCCGACGTCCGTCAGGGGCGTCGTTCCCTGCATGGTGTCGAGCAACGGCTTCGCCACGGATTCGCCGAGAGCGTTGCCCATGTTGCCGTCGACGCCGTACATCGCCATTCCGTCCGACGGGCCGATGCCCACTTCGTGCATGCGCGTGATGATCTTCGCCGACTCTTCGAAGCCCACCAGTGCCACTGCATCCGGATTGAAGTTCTTGACTTGATCGACTTCGGAGTTGAACGACTGCGCGTTCGGGTCGTAGATGATCTTCTCGATCTGATCGGAGGGGACACCCGAATCGATCAGATTCTTTTCGATGTTGTCCGCCAGACCCGTCCCGTACGGGTCGTTGAGGGCCATGATCGCTACGCGCTGACCACCGTCGTCCGAAATGAGCTGTGCGACGGCCTGAGCCTGCAGTACGTCCGTCGGAGCGGTGCGGAAGTACATGCCCTTGTCTGGGTAGCAGACGAATTGGTCCGAGGTGTTGGCAGGCGAGAACATCACGACGCCTGCGCTGGCGATCTTGTCGATCACCTTGAGCGAGACCGAAGACGACGCGGCGCCGACGATGACCTGAGTGCCTGCAGCCAATTCGCGGTCGACGGTGGTATTGGCGGTGTCCGTTGTGGTGTCACCCGAATCGCCGGGAATCAGCTGGACCGGTTGGCCGAGAACGCCTCCGGCTGCATTGACGTCGTTGACTCCCAGCTGGGTGCCCGCGACCATCGGCGGCCCGAGGAACGACAAGCTGCCTGTATCGGGAAGAAGCGTGCCGATGCGCAGCGCTTCCGTGGACGGGGTGGCGCCGGCCTTGGCCTGCTCCGGGGTGCAATCAGTCGTGACGGATGTCGTCGCGGCAGAAGCGCCGGACGTAGAGCCACTCGAAGACGAGTCATCCGACTTGTCCGAGCTACAGCCTGCAAGTGCCAGTGATGCCGCGCCGAGAACTGCAGCAGTACGCACAAGTGTTCGTCTAGCCATCCCACGCTCCTAAGATCAGCCGGTGCTCGCGCCACCCGAACTGGCGCTCGCTGTGGGATCAGACGCTAGACCTTGGAACCGTTTCGCGATCCTTCAAGAAAGCCCTGTGACCTGACTGTTATCTGAAGGTGCACAGTGTTTACACGGCTGTAGCGCTGCGCGACGTTTCGACGGTCGACGCAGCAACCGGGTAACCCGGACACTTTGCTCAAGCGTCCGGTTCACCGCCCAGAGTTTCCAGTACGACCTGTGCGACCGCCTTCATCGTGGAGCGCCGATCCATCGCGGCGCGCTGAATCCACTTGAACGCCTCAGGTTCGGTGAGCGCTTGGCGAACCATCAGAACACTCTTGGCTCGCTCGATCAGCTTGCGTGCTTCGAGCCGGTCCGAAAGATCAGCGACCTCACGCTCGAGCGCCGTCACCTCGCGGAAACGACTGACCGCCAATTCGACAGCGGGAACGAGGTCACTGATCGAGAACGGCTTGACCAAGTAAGCCATGGCGCCGGCATCGCGTGCGCGCTCGACCAACTCGCGCTGACTGAACGCTGTGAGAATGACAACAGGAGCGATGCGTTTGGCGGCAATCTCCGAAGCGGCGTCGATGCCGTCTCTCCTGGGCATTTTCACGTCCATGATGACCAGATCAGGCTTGAGCGACTCGGCCAACTCCACCGCGACCTGCCCGTCACCCGCCTCACCGACGACGTCGTAGCCCTCTTCGCGGAGCATCTCGACCAGATCCATGCGGATCAACGCCTCGTCTTCAGCGACGACAACACGACGGGGTGCGAGCTGATTGCCTTGCGGCTGCGGCGAATTCATGGCCACCATCCTCCTCCATCGAACCGCCCCGACACGAGACGCGAACGATTAGAGGGTACCGGTGTTTGACATTGAAATCGCATCTTCTAATGTAGTCATCGCAACAAGCCCTCGTATCCCAATTGGCAGAGGAAACGGATTCAAAACCCGTCCAGTGTGAGTTCGAGTCTCACCGAGGGCACCACCTGCCGCAGCTGGCCGCACCGCAAGGTTTCGGCATTCGGCTGTACCCCAGATCGACCGCCGTTAGATTCGATCCATGAACGGTCACCGGCTGATTGCTCTGCTCGGAGCCATATCGATTCTCGCGCTGCTCACCGGGTGTCAAACAGACGGCCAATCCAATACTGCCGGCGAATCCAGCACTGCCGGCGAATCTTCCACCCAGGCCGCGCTCGATGCTGCAACACAGACCGGCACCCTTCAGGTCGGCTCTCCCCCTGTCGATGCCCCATCCACCGAGATCTCCATGCCTCCCCCGTTCCCGAACGACACGGAGGTCCCTTCACCGACTCCGCGCGTCGACGTGACCGAGATCGACGTGATCGATCACGATGGTTTCACCCGCATCACCTATCGCTTCGACGGAAGCGGATCTGTGTTCTGGAAAACCGAATACGTCAGTGAAGCAATCCGAGCGGGTGACAGCACAGTCGTGGACGTCGGAAGTCGATCGATACTTCAAGTCGACCTGATGGGAGTCCAATCGGATTCGTCGCTCAACTCCGTATCTCACGAGGGCGAAAACATCACGCGCATAGACAGTGCAGCCAGGAACAGTGCGATCCTGCAGTCGTTTGTCGGCACGGTCGACATCCGTCCGGCATACACCGTATCGACATCCGATTCACCGTCCCAGTTGACGATCGACATCCCCAAGGCAGACAGCTGACTGTCGAATACCCAATTGCGCGCTCAGCTCAGCCATTCCAGCGCAGCGGTGCTCGACGCGGCAATTCGGTTATCGCGGGGCGGATGAATACTCCGTCTCGAAACCGAGGTCTCACAATCGATCCGAGGCGATTGCGGGGTCCGGTTCAACACGACTGTCATGATTCTCACTGCATGCCCGAACGTCCGCTGCTCGAACTGCTGCTGCCAGTGTTTGTTCCAGCAGGACTGCCACCGTCATGGGGCCGACGCCACCCGGCACTGGTGTGATCGCACCGGCATGTGGGAGCGCAGCGGCGTACTCCACATCTCCGACGTTGCCCTCGTTGTACCCCGCATCGATCACCACTGCACCAGGCTTGATCCACGTCCCTTTGATCAGTTCCGGAACACCGACGGCCGCGATGACGACGTCTGCCGAGGCGACGTGGGCGGCCAGGTCGACGGTGCGCGAATGGCAGTATGTCACCGTTGCGCCTCGACGCAGGAGGAGCATTCCCATCGGCAATCCGAGTATCGGGCTTCGGCCGACCACGACAGCATGCTTTCCGGAGAGTTCGACGCCTGTGGCGTCGAGCAGGCGCAGGATGCCACTCGGCGTACACGATTCGAATCCCCCACCGGTCAACGCCATTGCCGCGAACGCTGCCGAGGTAACGCCGTCAACGTCTTTGTCGGCCGAGATGGCATCGAACGCGGCCCGTTCGTCGATGTGGCCTGGCACCGGGTGTTGCAGCAGTATGCCGTCGATCGAAGGGTCCGCCGACAACGCTCTCAGCACGTCGACCAGTTCTTCGGTGGTTGTACTCACCGGGAGTTCGACCGTCCGCGACGTCATTCCGACGGCGACAGATCGTTTGGCCTTCATCTGTACATACGCCTTCGAGGCCGGGTCCGCTCCCACGATGACGGCGGCCAGGCAAGGAACGTGCCCCGCCTCATCACGAAACTGCCTGGTGCGCACTGACAGGTCCGCGAGCGTAGCATCGGCAATTGCGCGTCCGTCGATTATTCGAGCGGCCACGTTCTGGCTGGGCAGATTTTCGGTAGACAGATTTTCGGTGGGCCGATTCTCGATAGACATGGATCCCCTTCACACAAGATGTGTGAAGCACCCAGGCGGTCGATGCCTCGCGATGTGCACTCCCCGGTGGTAATTCCCACCCGCGCCAGTCGTGCGTGGTCAGCGTACCGCGCGTTTGTCTCACTGCCACGAAACGCATCCAGAACGCCGCTCTCAAAACGAGACAAATCGACATAACCTATCAATAGGTAACGATCTGACCTGCAGTTATTCCATCCTAAGCAATTAGATGGCACGATGGGGGCAACCGCACGGGCACCAAGCATTGGAGGCACCGATGGACAACGGCAAGATAAACCTGACCTATGACGGTCGGGTGTCACTGAGCTTCCAACTGGCAATTCCGCACGCACCGGACAAGGTCTGGAAAGTGATAACGGAACGCGAGTACCTCGACGCCTGGTTCCCGGCGGACGTCGATTTCAACCTCACTCCCGGCGCGGATCTGCTGTTCAAGGTGACCCCGGAACAAGTCGAGCGATTCGGACTGCCAGCAGATCACGTGACGCGCGGGACGGTCATCAGCGTCCACCCGCACCGAATTCTCGAATTCCTCTGGGACGCAGATACTCTGCATTGGGAACTGGCACCGGACGGCACCGGCGGTTGCTGGCTGACCCTCACCCACACGATGGAAGACGAAGAGTCCGCGTACGCCCACGCTGCCGGCTGGCACGCGGGCTTGGAAGTTGTTGCGGCCCAACTCGATGGACGCGAAGTCGACTGGTCTCCGTGGGACCGCGCCGACGAACTCTCACCGCAATATCGCAAGTCTGCTTGATTCTGGGCCCGAGTTCAGTCTCGGGCCCGCATCTCATTCCCCTTTGCGCGGGAAATGCCTGATCAGTCCTTCTTGGACCACCGTCGCCAACAGCAGTCCTTCCACCGAGAAGTACCGTCCGGTTGCCAGACCGCGCGAACCTGCGGCGACCGGCGATTCGGTGGCGTACAGAACCCAGTCGGTGAACCGGAACGGGCGATGGAACCAGATCGAATGATTGACCGTCGCCGCGACGATACGATCATGACCCCAGGACAAACCATGAGTGGTCAGAATCGAATCGAGCACGGTGGTGTCGGACGAATATGCCAGCGTCGCAGCGTGAATGAGCGAATCGTCCGGCAGATCACCGTCGGGGCGCATCCATACCCGATTGTGGTTGAGTTTCTCGCCGGTGCCCTTGAGGATCCACGCCGGATCGTTGGCGTACCGCATGTCGATCGGCTTGAGCGCCGCACTGAAATGCGGCAGTTTTTCCTCGTACCCCACCAGATGATCGCCGATGGGAGGCAACGACTCCGGAAGTGGAACATCCGGGATCTCGACAGCATGGTCGAGCCCCTTGCCGGAGTCCTGGAACGCCGCGAGCATCACGAACAATTCGTTCTCACCCTGATAGGCAGTCACCTGACGGTTGGCGAACGCCCGCCCGTCGCGATGACGATCCACCCGATACTCGATGGGCGCCTTGACATCTCCGCCGCGAATGAAATGGGCATTCACCGCATGGATGGGGCGATCACCGTCGACGGTCCGCCCGGCGGCCATCAGTGCCTGAGACACCAACTGACCGCCGAACGTCCGCGAACCTACCTGTTTCGGGTGGTATCCACGGAACGCGTCTTCACCGATCTGCTCCAGATCCAACAGACCGAGGAGAGTACCGAGGTCGGTGGACGCGTTCGCGTGGGTCACTCAGTGGTCCTCTTCGCCGATACGGTGGACGTGAATGAGGTTGGTGGAACCGACAGTTCCCGGAGGGGATCCGGCAACGATGACCACGAGGTCGCCCTTGACGTACCGCCCGAGGGAGAGCAACGCACTGTCCACCTGACGCACCATCTCGTCGGTGGTGGCCACCGCATCGACCAGGAACGTCTCGGTTCCCCACGTCAGCGTCAGCTGACTGCGCACCGCGGGCAGCGGTGTGAAGGCGAGCAACGGCAGCGGCGTGTGCAGACGAGCCAGTCGACGCACCGTGTCACCGGACTGAGTGAACGCAACCAAGGCCTTGGCGTCGAGACGTTCGCCGATGTCGCGTGCTGCGTACGAGATGACACCGCGCTTGGTGCGCGGGACGTGGGTCAACGGTGGGACACGGGTCGATTCGTTCTCGACGGCCTCGACGATGCGGGCCATGGTGCGAACGGTTTCCATGACGTACTTGCCCACCGAAGTCTCGCCCGAGAGCATGACTGCGTCGGCGCCGTCGAGAACGGCGTTGGCGACATCGGATGCCTCTGCGCGAGTGGGACGTGAGTTCTCGATCATCGACTCGAGCATCTGCGTCGCGACGATGACCGGCTTCGCGTTCTCACGAGCAATCTGGATTGCGCGCTTCTGAACGAGCGGGACCTGCTCGAGCGGCAACTCGACACCGAGGTCACCGCGGGCGACCATGACGGCGTCGAACGCGAGCACGATGGCTTCGAGATTGTCGATGGCCTCGGGCTTCTCGAGCTTCGCGATGACGGGAACGCGGCGCCCGACTCGATCCATGATGGCGTGAACCAATTCGACGTCCGCCGGTGAGCGAACGAAGGAGAGTGCAATGAAGTCGACACCCAGCTTGAGAGCGAACTCGAGGTCGGCGATGTCCTTGCCCGACAGGGCTGGAACGGAGACGTTCATACCGGGCAGTGAGAGGCCCTTGTTGTTGCTGACCGGACCGCCTTCGGTGACCCGACAGACGACGTCGTTGCCGTCGATGGACGTGACGACCAGGCCGACCTTTCCGTCGTCGACCAGCAGTCGATCGCCGGCCTTGGCGTCGCGCGCCAATTCCTTGTACGTGGTCCCGACGCGATCGTGCGTTCCCTCGACGTCGTCGACGGTGATACGAACCTCTTCACCGTTGGCCCAGGTGGTCCGCTCGTCCTTGAATCGGCCGAGGCGAATCTTGGGCCCCTGAAGGTCGGCGAGAACACCGACGGCCTTTCCGGTGGCGTCCGACGCGGCGCGGACGCGAATGTAGTTTTCTTCGTGATCGGCATGCTCGCCGTGGCTGAAGTTGAGGCGCGCCACGTCCATGCCGCTCTCCACGAGCTCACGGATGCGGTCGCCAGAAGCTGTCGCAGGTCCAAGTGTGCATACAATTTTTGTCCGTCGGTTCACGGCTCGAGCCTAGTCGCTACCCCACCGCACTTCTATCCGGCATTTGCGACCTGCACTTTCTGTACTTACTCGATTCAGTTGGTCAGCTCACGAACAGCGGAAATGCCTTTGGATGAACCGGAGCCGGAAGCGCCGACTCGCCTGTGAGAAACATGTCGACGGCACGTGCGGCCGACCGTCCCTCGGCAATCGCCCACACGACCAGCGACGCCCCGCGATGCGCGTCGCCGCAGACGAATACGCCGGGTGTCCGGGTCTGCCACCCGACATCACACTCGATTCTGCCGAGTGGATCGGTGCCGACATCAAGGTCGGTGAGCAGCGGGGCGGTTTCGACGCCGTCGAAACCCAGAGCGAGCAGGACCATCTCACACACCAGATCCGTCGTGTCGCCGGTCTCCACCAGGGTCCGTTGTCCGTCCTTCGCTCGTGACACGGCTACCGGAACCATCCGGATTGCGCGGACCGCACCCCCACCGTCGTCGAGAAATTCCTGCGCCGCCCATCGGAATCGTTTGTCACTGCCCTCCTCGTCCGCCCGCGAGGTGCGTAGGAGCCGCGGCCACAGCGGCCATGGGTCGCGATCTCGATCGCGGTGTGCCGGAGGTGGGACGTGGTAATCCAATTCCGTCACCGAGAGGGCGCCTTGGCGATGCACCGTGCCGAGGCAGTCGGCGGCCGTGTCGCCGCCACCGATGATCACGACGTTCTTACCTCGCGCCGAGATGCTCGACGCACCATCACCCTCGCATTCGTGGTTGGCCGCCCGCAGGTACGTCATCGCACGATGGATTCCGCGAAGACTACGACCCGGTACGTCGGTGTCTCTGGCACGATCAGCCCCGACCGCCAGGACTACCGCCTCGAAATCCGTCGAGAGGTCGTGCGCGCTCACGTTCACTCCGACGGCGCAGTCGGTGACGAATCTGGTCCCCTCGGCGGTCAGTTGGTCCAGCCGCCGGTTGATGAGGGCCTTGGGCAACTTGAATTCCGGAATTCCGTAGCGAAGCAGTCCCCCGATCCGATCGCTCCGCTCGAACACCGTGACACTGTGTCCGGCTCGTGTCAGTTGTTGAGCCGCGGCCAGTCCCGCCGGTCCCGAACCGACAACCGCAACACGGTTTCCGCTGTGAACTACCGCAGCCTGCGGCCCCAACCAACCCGACTCCCAGGCGTTGTCGACAATCGCCTGTTCGATGCGCTTGATGGTGACACCCCCCGACGTGTGCTCGTCGTCGAGTGCGAGAACGCACGCCGTTTCGCACGGTGCGGGGCACAGATGTCCGGTGAACTCGGGAAAATTGTTGGTGGAATGCAGATTCTCCGAGGCTTCGGACCACCGTCCACGCCGAACCAGGTCGTTCCATTCCGGAATGAGATTGCCGAGCGGACACCCTACGTCGGCCGAATGGCAGTACGGCACAGCGCAGTCCATGCAACGCGAGGCCTGTGCAGATACGTCTCGATTCCGCACGACGAGATCCAGCGACTCGTATACCGACGCCCAGTCGCCGACGCGCACGTCGGTCGGTCTGGTCGGTGCGTCGGATCGTTTCACGTTGAGGAACCCGCGTGCGTCAGGCATGAGCCGGCTCCACCAGTTCGTTCTCTTCCACGACCTTCCGGTAGTCGACAGGCAAGACTTTGGTGAATCTCGGACTCTGGCCAACCCAGTCGTCGAGAAGTTTTGCCGCCACCGGCGAGCCGGTCGCAACCAAATGCTCGCCGAGAATGTCGACCAGCTGACGACAGTCTTCCGCCGAGGGCTGCTCCAGAACGACCATGTCGCGGTTGACCTTTTCTGCCTTCACGTCGAGTACGAAGACAAGTCCGCCGGACATTCCCGCAGCAAGGTTCCTACCGGTTGGGCCGATGATGACGATGCGACCCCCGGTCATGTACTCGCACGCATGGTCGCCGACGCCTTCCACCACAGCGACCGCACCCGAGTTGCGCACCGCGAATCGTTCCCCAACACGCCCCCGGGCATAGAGCGCACCGCTCGTAGCGCCGTACAGCAGCGTATTGCCGGCAATCACCTGCTCCTCGGCCACGAAGGGTGCGTCCTCACTCGGCCGAAGCACAATTCGTCCACCCGAGAGCCCCTTTCCCACGTAATCGTTAGCATCGCCGACAACGACCAGCGAGATGCCCGGTGGCAGGAACGCACCGAGTGACTGGCCTGCCGTTCCACTGAGCACGACGTCGATGGTGCCTTGAGGTAGCCCGACGGCGCCGTAGCGTCTGGTCACCTCAGCGCCCAGCCTCGTTCCCACCGCTCGATCCGTATTGTGTACTGGCAGTTCGATATGCACGGGTCGAGCGTCCTCGAGCGAGTTCGCAGCCAACTCGATCAGGGTGCGTTCGAGTTCGCTCGAAACAGGTACATACGGTTGGTAGGCCGCGCCGGCCGGCGTGGCCGGAACGTCGAAGAGTGGTGAGAGATCCAACGTCCGACTCTTCCAATGCGCCACCGCCGGAGACATTTCCAATACGTCTGCGTGCCCCAGCGCATCGTCGATACTTCGAAACCCCAGTTCTGCCAACAACCGTCGTACGTCGGCGGCGATGAAGCGAAAGAAGTTCTCGACGTACTCGGGCCGGCCGGTGAATCGCTCGCGCAGTTCGGGATTCTGCGTCGCTACTCCGACGGGGCAGGTGTCGAGATGACATACCCGCATCATGACGCACCCGGCCGCGATGAGTGGCGCCGTGGAAAACCCGTACTCCTGCGCTCCCAGCAACGCGGCGACGACGACGTCCCGCGCCGTGCGCAAACCCCCGTCACACTGGACGACGATCCGATCGCGTAACCCGTTGAGCACCAAGGTCTGCTGAGTTTCGGCCAGCCCGATCTCCCACGGCGTACCCGCGTGGTGGATGGACGAGAGTGCCGCAGCACCCGTCCCGCCGTCGTGACCGGAGATCAGCACCACGTCGGCGTGCGCTTTGGCCACACCTGCCGCAACAGTCCCGACTCCGACTGCGCTGACCAACTTCACGTGTATCCGCGCACGATCGTTTGCGCATCTGAGGTCGTAGATCAATTGGGCGAGATCCTCGATCGAATAGATGTCGTGGTGCGGGGGCGGAGAAATGAGCCCGACCCCAGGCGTCGAGTACCGGGTTTCCGCGATCCACGGGTACACCTTGGACCCCGGAAGCTGCCCTCCTTCACCGGGCTTGGCACCTTGGGCCATCTTGATCTGAATGTCGGTGGCATTGACCAGGTAATCGCTGGTCACCCCGAAGCGCCCACTCGCGACCTGCTTGACTGCGCTTCGACGCTTGTCGTCACGCAACCGCTCCGGCGACTCTCCGCCCTCACCGGTGTTGGAACGCCCGCCGAGAGCATTCATCGCAACCGCCATCGTCTCGTGCGCCTCCGCAGAGAGGGAGCCGTAGCTCATCGCACCGGTGTTGAATCGAGCGAGAATCATCTCGACGGGTTCGACCTGATCGAGCGGAATCGGCGGACGAACCTCACACCGAAATCGAAACAATCCCCGCGGTGTTCCGCCCTGCGCGCTCAGTCGATCGACTTCATCGCTGTAGCGGCGAAAGATTTCACTTCGCCCCGTCCGGGTCGCGTGCTGAAGGAAGAACACGGATTCGGGTGTGAACACATGCAATTCACCATCGCGGCGATACCGGTACTGTCCGCTGTCGGTCAACTGACGATTGTCGAACTGACGATGCTGCACTGCGGACGACGAGAACGCAGCCGTGTGGCGCATCAGAACTTCGCGCGCGACTTCGGTGATACCGATCCCGCCGATCCGGCTCCGTGTGTTGCAGAAGTATTCGTCGACCAACTCTCGACCCAAGCCCACGGCCTCGAATACCTGTGCGCCCGTGTAGGAGTGAACCGTAGCGATTCCCATCTTCGACATCACTTTGAGCACGCCGAAATTTGTTGCTCTCAGGTAGTTGTCCGACGCAGTCTTCGGATCTATCCCGGGAAGTTCGTCCTGCTCGCTGAGGGCTTGGACAGATTCGAGAGCAAGATACGGGTGGACAGCCGCCGCACCGTAGCCGATCAGCAGCGCGATGTGATGAACTTCGCGCGCGTCACCCGAGTCGACGACAAGGGAAACCTTGGTCCGCAGGCCATGACGAACCAGATCGTGGTGCACGGCTGATACTGCGAGCAATGACGGAATGGGAGCCTGCTCAGGGCCTGATCCACGGTCGGAGATCACCAGAATCTCGATTCCGGCTGCGGCGGCTGTTCGGGCGGACTCACGAAGCCTCTCGACGCCTTCGGTGAGACTGCCCCTCGGATCGAAACCTGCGCGAAGGACAGCGCTTCTCGGAGTTCTTGCGCCGTATAGTTCGGCGACCTTCGCCATCTTCCCCGGTCCGATCACCGGTTTGTCGAGAACAATCCTTCGGCACGACAGCGCCGACGCTTCGAACAAGTTCTGCTCAGCGCCGAGGGTGACACCAAGCGTAGTGACGACTTCCTCGCGAATCGCGTCCAATGGCGGGTTGGTCACCTGAGCAAAGAGCTGAATAAAGTAGTCGTACAACAGCTTCGGCCGATCCGAAAGAACGGCGAGAGGCGTGTCGACACCCATCGATCCCAACGGCTCCGATCCTGAGCTTGCCATCGGGACAAGAATGTCCCGCAGGTCCTCGGCGTGGTATCCGAAGAGCAACTGCCGTTGCAACAGCGGAGCCGGATCGCCTCGGGCAGGCGCAGTCTCGGGGATGTCCTCGAGGTCGACCAATCCCCCGTCGACCCAGTCCCGGTAGGGGGCTGTGCTCGCGAGTTCGGACTTGATCTCCGCATCGGAAACGATCCGATGGCGAGCGGTGTCCACGAGAAACATGCGTCCCGGTTCGAGGCGCCCCTTCTCCAACACCTCGGACGTGGGAGCGTCGAACACGCCGCTCTCACTGGCCAACACGATACGGTCGTTCTTCATCCGCCACCATCGCCCTGGGCGAAGACCGTTGCGATCCAACACGGCCCCGACAACAATGCCGTCGCTGAACGTCACGGACGCCGGACCGTCCCACGGTTCCATCAGACAACCGTGAAATTGGTAGAAGGCCTTTATCTCGTCGGGCATCGAAGAATCGTTCTCCCAGGCTCCGGGAATCATCATCGCGATGGCGTGTTGCACACTGCGGCCCCCGAGCGTCAAAAACTCCAGTACTTCGTCGAACGACGAAGAGTCGGATCCTCCCGGGGTGCAGATCGGAAACAGGCGATAGATGTCCCCACCTAAAAGTGTGCTCCGCAGCATCGGCTCGCGAGCGCGCATCCAATTCCTGTTTCCCACAATCGTATTGATCTCGCCGTTGTGGGCGATGCAGCGATACGGCTGAGCGAGTGGCCACGACGGAAATGTGTTCGTGGAGTATCGACTGTGCACGACTGCCAACGCAGTTCGCATTCGGTCGTCGCGTAGGTCGGTGAAGTAACCGGATAACTGCGTCGGCGTCAGCATGCCCTTGTACACGATGGTTCGGGCGGACAACGAGGGAAAATACACTGCAGTGTCGGCCGAGTGAATCCGCTCGGCTTGTCTCCTGAGGGCAAAGACTCGTCGGTCCAAGGCAATTCCGCCCACACTACGATCCCGTGACTCGGCGCACGTCACAAAACACTGACTGATGTACGGAGCGCACTGCGCGGCAACGGTTCCGACGCAGTCGCGGTCGACCGGCACCTCTCGCCACCCGATAATCCGCAGTCCTTCTGCCGCTGCGTACCGGTGTATCCGAACTACCGCGCGCCAACGTGCTTCCTGATCCACCGGGAGAAAGCAGTTTCCGGCCGCGTAGGTGTTCTCACCCATCGCGTTGGGTGGTGGAAGCTCGAACTCGGTCACCGCGTCGAAGAACTCCGTCGGCAGCTGAATCAGAATGCCCGCGCCGTCTCCGCTGTTGGATTCGCGCCCAACTGCGCCGCGATGGGAGAGATTGCCCAGGACCGCGAGCGCATCGTCGACAATGGAATGCAGGTGGCGTCCAGAGGTGTCTGCTACCACGGCTACACCACACGAATCGGTTTCCTGATCGGGGTCGTACAGGCCCCGAGGTTCAGGTATTCGAGAAAACAGCACTCGGCGACCTCCACGCGGACATGCAGCCGACGTGCGCTAGTTTATCAGCCCATAACCGCAGGTCGCGAGAGCAAAACGGTGACCCCCTGATACGGAGGCATCAGGGGGTCACACTTGCCGAGGGTCGTTTCGATCAGCTACGCAAAGGGCGGTTGTACTGATCGCGCACACTGCCGGTCAACATCATGATTCCGTCGATGAGCGGCCAGATGCCACCGATTCCACACGTCAACCAAGTGACCGCGATCTGTGCGACAGCCATGCCGGGCTGGTTGAGATAAAAACGTCCTGCACCGAATCCGCCGAGCAGAATGCCCAGCAATCCGGCAGTCGTCTTCGACTTGTCCGAGTACGGTTCACCGGTCATCGGGTCACGTCCGTATGGTGCGGACGGGTCGACCAGGCCGTAGCCAGGCTGAGGATAACCCTGAGCTTGTGGGTACCCCTGAGGCTGACCGTAACCCGGCTGTGAGTATCCCGGCTGGGGGTAGCCCTGCGGCGGAGCCGCGTAGGGATTCGGAGTCTGATCTGCCGGTGCACCGTAGACGGGACCGTCCGTCGGGGTTTGGGTCGGCCTCGAGTAGTCCGGCGCCGGATAGTCGGTCGCCGGATAGTTCTGAGCGGCGTAGCTTTCCTGCGACGTGTACGGCGCTGTCGGCTGATTCGGGGTGGAATCAGAATCGGCAGCGGGAAACGCTGTGGTCGATTCGGTTCCGGTCGGCGGCGGGTAGATGGGGTGGTTTCCCCACCCCGGACCGTTTCCGACTCCCGAATACGTGTCCCAGCCTGGACCGGTGCCGGTGGTCTCCGTCGACGGCGTCTTTTCGGTGGGTGCCGAGGTTTCCGTCAACGACGCATCCGCCGTCGCGTCGTAGTCGAACGGCGACCCGAACTGCGGTGGAACCGGCGGCTGTGATCCAGACGAGTCCCCCGACTCGGAAGGTTCCGGATTCTTGTTCAAGTTAGGCAACGTACTTTCCTTCGATTCGACGACGGTACGTAATAGCTTTTGTTATCGGACTTCGAGAAGGTTCGACCTTCTCGAGGCCAGTCCCCCACACATGTTTCCTCGGTTCGCGCTCGCGACTCATCCTCGCAATGGCCGGCGAGCACCGTCCCGCGCATTGCCCGAAAGTATCACGATGCCGTCGACGAACGCCCAGATCCAGATTCCGATCGCAAATGGAATTCCGATGAGGAACGCCGACATGAACAGCGCGAAGAACATGCCGAGCAGTTGGCACAATCCGATGCCGACACTTCCGATATAGAGGCGCCCGACTCCACAGATTCCGAAGAAGCCCAGCAAGATCTGCAACAGTCCAGCGGTGGCCTTCGACTTGTCGGAATACGGTTCCCCGGTTACCGGGTGCCGACCGTACGGGGCGTAGGGATCTCCGAACCCGTACATCGATGGAGGCGGCAATGGCTGCTGATATCCGTACGGATTGGGCGCGCCGTAGACCGGTCCCTGACCCTCGGGGAATCCCCCCTGCGAATAGGGACCTGTCACGGCTTGTCTTTCTTCGACAGCTTCACCGCGTCCGACGACTCATCCGACGCTGCCGTGGAGGCGCTTGCCTCACTGGAAGCGGATTCAGCAGCATCGGATTCAGAATCTTCAGCATCGGCCTTCGCCGAATCAGTTTCGGTAACTGGCGCCGCGACTCCTGCTTCGCCGGCAGCTACCGCAGCGACGTAGTCCTTCGACTTCAAATCAGCCGGATCCTCACGACCCTTCTTCGCCAGGAAGAAGTAGGCCAGTGCGGCGAAGAACACGATCCCCGAAGTGAATGTGTTGACGCGAATGCCGGCGATCTCATAGGCGAAATCGTCGCGCATCAGTTCGACGACGAACCGGCCCAGGCAATAGCCCGCGACGTACAGAGCAAACAGACGTCCGTGGCCGATCTTGAATCGGCGGTCGACGAGGACCAGCAGGATCACGATCAGGACGTTCCACACAGCTTCGTAGAGGAACGTCGGGTGAACGACCCGAATGACTTCTCCGTTGGAGACACCTGCCAGTTGATCGAGCTGGCCGGAAGAGTTCACACGCTCGAAGATCTCGAGGCCCCACGGGACGGTGGTCTCGCGACCGTACAACTCCTGGTTGAAGTAGTTGCCGATACGACCGATGGCCTGCGCGAGCAAGATTCCGGGCGCAATCGCATCACCGAGCGCGGACACCGGAATGCCGCGTCGACGGCAGCCGATCCACGCACCGATGCCGCCGAGGAACACTGCTCCCCAGATTCCGAGGCCTCCCTGCCACACCTTGAGTGCGTCGAGTGGCTGACCGTTCTCGCCGAAATAGGCGGGCCAGTCGGTCAAAACGTGGTAGAGCCTGCCACCGATCAGACCGAAGGGAACGGCCCAGATCGCGATGTCGAGAACGGTCCCCTTCTCGCCGCCGCGGGCGACCCAACGACGATCTCCCCACACGATCGCGACGATGATGCCGAGGATGATGAAGAGCGCGTAGGCGCGAAGCGCCACCGGTCCGACGTACCAGACGCCTTGGGGCGGGCTGGGGATATAGGCCAGCAGGTCCACAGTTGAGGTCACGACGCCACGGTAGCCGAGCGGACGCCCTCGGCGAGTTCTTCGGTGAGCGAGCGAACCGCTCCCAGGCCGTTCTCGACCGCGGAGACCAGAGCCGAGCCGACGATGACGGCATCGGCGTATGCCGCGATTTCGGCAGCCTGTGCGCCGGAGCGAACTCCCAATCCGACGCCGACGGGAATGTCGGAATGCGCGCGGATTCGTGCGGTCAGTTCCGGAGCCATCGAAGACACGGCGTCGCGAGCGCCGGTGACACCCATCGTCGAGGCCGCGTAGATGAATCCACTACTCGCATCGAGTGTCATCGCGAGTCGTTCTTCCGTCGAGGACGGAGCGACAAGGAAGATCCGGTCGAGGTGGTGCTCCTCGGATGCTTCCATCCAGGCGCCGGCTTCTTCCGGAATGAGGTTGGGGGTGATCAGTCCGAGCCCGCCGGCGGAAGCGAGGTCTCGTGCGAACTTGTCGACGCCGTACTGCAGTACCGGGTTCCAGTAGGTCATCACGACGGCCTTGCCGCCGACCGAACTGATCTGCTCGATCACGGTGAAGATGTCGCGAAGGCGAACGCCGTTGGTGAGTGCGGTTTCGGCTGCACGCTGGATGGTCGGACCGTCCATGACCGGATCGGAATACGCGACACCGACTTCGATGATGTCGCAGCCGCCGTCGACCATCGCCTTGAACACGTCGATCGATTCGGGAACGGTCGGATAACCGGCAGGCAGGTAACCGACGAGGGCGGCACGCTTGTCAGCCTTGCACGCGGCAAAGGTGGGTGCGAGGCGTGATGGTCGTTCGCTCACTTGTCCGAGCCTTCCGTGTTGTCGTTCTCGTCTGCTGCATCATCCGGAGCGGCTGCCTGACCTGAGGCGCCGTCGAAAAGACCGAACCAGCTTGCGGCGGTGTCCATGTCCTTGTCACCGCGACCGGAGAGATTGACGACGATGATCGCGCCCTCACCGAGTTCTTTGCCCAGTCGGAGTGCGCCGGCGACGGCGTGGGCCGATTCGATGGCCGGGATGATGCCCTCGCGGCGCGAGAGCAGCAGCAGCGCATCCATGGCTTCACTGTCGGTGACGGGTTCGTAGGTCGCACGCCCGATATCGCTCAGGTAAGCGTGCTCGGGTCCGACGCCCGGGTAGTCCAGACCAGCAGAGATCGAGTGCGATTCGATGGTCTGACCGTCTTCGTCCTGGAGCAGGTAGGAGTAGGCACCCTGGAATGCGCCAGGTGTACCGCCGGCGAACGTTGCTGCATGCCTTCCGGTTTCGACACCGTCGCCGGCTGCTTCGTAGCCAACCAGCCGTACCGACAGATCGTCGATGAACGGGTGGAAGATTCCGATTGCGTTGGAGCCGCCTCCGACGCAGGCTGTGACTGCATCGGGCAGGCGGCCGGTCAGTGCCTGAACCTGGACGCGTGTTTCGAGGCCGACCACTCGCTGGAAGTCCCGAACGATGGTGGGGAACGGGTGCGGGCCTGCCGCGGTACCGAAGCAGTAATAGGTGTTGTCCGCGTGGGAAACCCAGTCGCGCAAGGCTTCGTTGATCGCGTCCTTGAGCGTGCGCGAACCGGTCTCGACCGAGACGACCTCCGCGCCGAGAAGTCGCATGCGCGCGACGTTCAGTGCTTGACGTTCGGTGTCGACAGCACCCATGTAGATGACGCACTCGAGACCGAGCAGTGCACAGGCGGTGGCCGATGCCACACCGTGCTGGCCCGCTCCGGTCTCGGCGATGATGCGGGTCTTGCCCATACGCTTTGCCAGCAGAACCTGACCGAGAACGTTGTTGATCTTGTGAGAACCGGTGTGGTTCAGATCTTCACGCTTGAGAAGGATGCGCGCACCGCCGGCGAACTCGCTCATTCGCGTTGCCTCGAAAATCGGCGACGGGCGCCCGGTGTAATCGCGCTGCAAGCGGTCGAGTTCGTTCAAGAACGTGTCGTCCGCTCGAGCCTTTTCGTACTCCGCAGTGACTTCGTCGATAACCGCCATGAGGGCTTCCGGCACATGCCGTCCGCCGTAGACGCCGAAATGGCCTCCGGCGTCGGGATCGTGGGAGCGCTCGGTGAGTCCCGCGCTGGCCGGCGGCAGATTGCCGCCCTTGAATATTGCACCGGAGCCTGGTTCCTGAGTACGTGAAGTCACCCCACCAGTCTGCCCCAACGGTGTCGCTGGTCACCGCCCGGGTGCATCAAAGCACGCCGGGCGGGTGAAGCGATTTATCGAGATGGTTTGGGGCAGGACGGGTGCGCACCTGCATTGACCAGATCTGCGACGGCCTTGCGAGGGTCGCCGCTGGTCACGAGGCCTTCACCGACGAGCACTGCGTCGGCGCCCGCCCCGGCGTACGCCAACAGATCGGCAGTTCCGCGAACACCGGACTCGGCAATCTTGATCGTCTCGGTCGGAAGACCGGGAGCGATGCGACCGAAGGTGTTCTTGTCCACCTCGAGAGTCTTGAGATTGCGGGCGTTCACACCGATCACCTTGGCGCCGGCTTCGAGCGCGCGGTTGGCTTCTTCCTCCGTGTGCACCTCGACGAGGGCAGTCATTCCCAGAGATTCGGTGCGATCGATCAACGAGGCGAGCGCCTGCTGCTCGAGTGCCGCGACGATCAGCAAGATGACGTCGGCGCCGTGAGCGCGAGCCTCGTGAATCTGGTACGGCCCCACGATGAAGTCCTTGCGGAGCACCGGAATGGTGACCGCTTTACGGACTGCGTCCAGGTCGGCCAACGAGCCGTGAAAACGGCGCTCTTCGGTGAGAACACTGATGATGCGTGCGCCACCGGCTTGGTACGCCGCGGCAAGCTCAGCGGGATCGGCAATGTCGGCCAACGCACCCTTTGACGGGCTCGCTCGCTTGACCTCGGCGATGACGCCGATGCTCGATTCCAGAAGTGCTGCTGCAGCATCGAGTGCAGGCGGTGCAGCGGCCGCAGCAGCCTTGACTGCAGCGAAGTCGAGTACGGCTTCGCGGGCGGCGACATCAGCGCGCACCCCGTCGAGAATCGAGTCGAGTACGGTCATCGTGGCCCGAATCCTTTCTGGGCAAGAGCCCGATGTGAGATACGTCATCAGGGTGGTCTCAGCCTAGTGGGACGAAATTTTGCTACTCCGTCGGGGTACCCACGCAGGTGAGGGTTCAGTCTTACTCAGTGGGACGACCCCGGTTTCGCGCCGTTGTCTCCCCCAACTCCGTCGTCCCCGTCAGTCGCTGTCGGGTCCTCTCCGGCGTCGAGCGCATCCCACAACATCCGTTGTGTCACAGGCTCGTCCGATGCAGGTTTGTCTCCCTGACCGAGCTTGGCCGCGGCCTCGCGGCGCGCGGCAGGGTTGTCGTATTTCGACGACAACCCGCCTCGCACTGGAGGTTTGCGCATCAGAAGCACTGCCGCGCCGAGCGCCGCCACCGCTCCGAGCAACGCAAGCAAGGCAGGCAGTACCGAAACAGTCGTCGAGAGATCTTCCGGGTGACCGGACAACTCGGCCAACTCCACCGCTCGGTCCGCAGAGGCTCCGGACACCAACAACTGCACTGCCGGAACCGCTACCGCGATGGCGACGAGGGCAACCAACAGTCCGACTACCCGAAGTGCCCAACCTCGCACCGCAAACGACGCCGCGATCGCCGCCAGAAGCGCGAGCGCGAGCGGAGTCATCGCCGCCGCCCAGGTGCTGCCGTCGAGATCCGTCGTCCTCTCCAGCGTCTTGCCGTCGCTCGAGGTCAGATGAACCCACGTCATTCGTGAGCTGCCCCACAGAGCTGCTGCCGACAACGCCAGCAGAAGCGTTCTCGGCACGGCGGTGCCACGAGACGCGCTTGTAGGCTCCGCTGCACTCGACTCGTTCTCACTCACTGATCGTCACCTCCGATGGTGCGCAGGGTGTGCGCCGACGCAATCGCGCTCAGCACTGCCATCGCCTTGTTGCGGGCCTCGGTGTCCTCGTAGACCGGATCCGAGTCGGCGACGACGCCGGCGCCCGCCTGGACGTATCCGATCCCGTCCTTGATCAATGCCGTTCGGATCGCGATCGCGGTGTCGGCGTCGCCGGCGAAGTCGAGGTAGCCGACGATGCCGCCGTAGATACCGCGCCTGGTCGGTTCCAGTTCTTCGATCAGCTGCATCGCACGGACCTTGGGCGCCCCCGAGAGGGTTCCAGCGGGGAAGCATGCGGTGACGGCGTCGAGAGCGTGCTTTCCCTCGGCCAGATGTCCGGTGACCGTCGATACGAGATGCATCACGTGGCTGTACCGCTCGATGTGCCGGTAGTCGTGCACCTTCACCGTGCCCGGGCGACAGACACGACCCAGATCGTTTCGCCCCAGATCGACGAGCATGAGGTGCTCGGAGTTTTCCTTCTCGTCGGCGAGGAGGTCCTTCTCGAGCAGGATGTCGTCCTCCTCTGTGGCACCGCGCCATCTGGTTCCAGCGATCGGGTGTGTTGTCGCGACGCCCTCGGCGACGGTTACCAGTGCTTCCGGGCTCGAACCGACGATCGAAAACGCCGTCTCTCCATCACCGTTCGGCACGTTGAGCAGATACATGTACGGGCTGGGGTTCGACGCTCGCAGCATCCGGTACACGTCGATCGGCGCTGCAGTGCAATCGATCTCGAATCGCTGCGAGAGAACTACCTGGAATGCCTCGCCCACTTCGATGTCGCCGATCAACTTTTCGACATCGACACCGAAGCTCTCGGTGGTGCGCTGACGACGGTAGTTCGGAGTCGCTTTCGAAAATGTCGACACCGTCGATTTCGCCGGCGCCGCGAGAGCACGAGTCATCGCGTCCAACCTTGCGACTGCGTCGTCGTACGCCGTGTCGACGCGCTCGTCCGTGCCGTCCCAGTTGACGGCATTGGCGATGAGGGTGATCGCCCCTTCGTGGTGATCGACTGCGGCGATGTCGGCGGCAAGCAGCATGACCATTTCGGGGATCTGCAGGTCGTCGACCGCGGAGTCACCCAATCTCTCGAGGCGCCGCACCGCGTCGTAGCCGAGGAATCCGACCATTCCGCCGGTCAGCGGGGGCAGGTCGGGCAGCCGCTCCGAACGAAGCAGCTCGAGGGTGGCACCGAGCGCGTCGATCGGGTCGCCGCCGGCCGGAGCGCCGGCCGGAACGTTGCCGTACCAGGCCGCCTCTCCGTCCACGACGGTCAGTGCAGCCGGACTCCCGACGCCGATGAACGACCACCGCGACCACGAACGACCGTTCTCGGCCGACTCGAGCAAGAAGGTGCCGGGACGATTGCCGGCCAACTTCTCGTACGCCGAGAGCGGAGTTTCGGAGTCCGCCAACACTTTCCGAGTGACCGGAACGACCCGGTGCTCAGCTGCGAGAGCTCGGAACTGCTCCCGGGTCGTGGTGGAATCGGACGCGTCACCGACGATCGCGGTTTCGGATGACCGTGCGGACATGGAGGTGGGCTCGCCGTGCATGGCTCCATCATCCCAGGCTCCCCCATGTGGCCGTCGTGCGCGGGTAACCTCGGCCGAATGAAACCAGGCCAACTCGCTCCCGATTTCTCACTGCCCGACCAGGACGGGACTCCGCGCTCGCTGACGAGCCTGCTCGAGAACGGACCCCTGGTCCTCTTCTTCTACCCGGCAGCCTCGACGCCGGTGTGCACCGCCGAGGCGTGCCACTTCCGTGACCTCGGCAGCGAATTCGCCGCGGTGGGCGCTTCGCGAGCGGGCATCAGCACCGATACGGTCGAAGCTCAGTCCACCTTTGCCACCGCACAATCCTTCGACTACCCCCTACTCGCCGACACCGACGGCAAGGTAGCCGAACAGTTCGGCGTCAAGCGCGGACTCCTGGGCAAGTTGGCTCCGGTCAAACGCTCGACCTTCGTGATCGACACCGACCGCACCGTCCTCAAAGTCATCTCGAGTGAACTACGCGCCAACACCCACGGCGACCAGGCGCTCGAGTTCCTTCGCAATCGAAGCTGACCCACCTGGGCGACCTGATTCTCTGCGCGATTTGAAATCTCTAGGCGACCTGAATCGAGCGCTTCGCAAGCCCCATCCAGAATCCGTCGATCACCTGGGTGGGCACCTGTTCCGGATCGGATGACGCACCGAGCGTGACGAACAACGGGGCGAAGTGCTCGATGGTCGGATGCGCGTACGGCATCCCGGGAGCTTGAGCGCGGAAGTCGATCAAGGAATCGACGTCACCGGCAGCGAACCTCTCCCCTGCCCACGCGTCGAATTCCGCCGACCATCCCGGGGCCTGCGCCTCCGGTGACGGATCGCGCAGGAACGGTAGCCCGTGCGTGGTGAATCCGGATCCCACGATCAGTACACCTTGCTCACGGAGTGGCCGTAGGCGCTGTCCGAGATGGAGCAAACGCTCGGGATCGAGGGTTGGCAGCGAAATTTGCAGTACCGGGATGTCTGCGTCCGGGTACATCACCGTGAGCGGCACGTAGGCACCGTGATCCAGGCCTCGATTCGGCTGCTGAACCACGCGTTCGTTGTCCGGCATCAACGCGGCAACCTGGGCGGCGAGTTCCGGAGCGCCGGGAGAGTTGTACTTCGCGCGGTAGAACCTCTCGGGAAAACCACCGAAGTCGTAGATGAGCGGGGTGCCCGTGGTCGTCGATCCGATCGTCAGCGGTGCTGATTCCCAGTGCGCCGATACGACGAGGATTGCCGTCGGCCGCGGAAGATCGCCGGCCCACGCCCCCAACTGGTCGACCCACAACGCGCTGTCCACCAGCGGCGGAGCACCGTGGCTGAGATACAGCGCAGGCATGGTTGTGGTGGACATACGGACTCCTCGGGATAGACATTCGTCGTAAGTTGAAGGTTCAACTTAATATAGAACTCAACACTTGCGTCCCGCAACTATTCCCCGCAGGATTCTTCTGGACATGCGTCTGAGACGCTGTACACAAGCACGCTCCGTGCACGAAGAATGCTCGACCCGAAGGAGAAGTCACCGATGAGTGAACCGACCGCGCAGCCCGACGCGCAGTCTCAGACGAAGTGGCTCACAGCCGAGCAGCAAGAAGCATGGCTGACACTGATCGCTCTCGTGACACGGTTGCCTGCCGCACTCGACACTCAACTACAACGCGATTCGGCACTCACACACTTCGAATACTTCGTACTCGCGGCACTCTCGGACGCCCCCGACCACAAGCTCCAGTTGTCGGTACTGGCCCAGCGCGCGAACGCGTCCCTGTCCCGCCTCTCGCACGTGATCACGAAGATGGAGAAGGCCGGCTGGGTGAAACGGGAAGTCATTCGTGGCAGCCGCGGCTCCAACGCAGTGCTCACCGACGAGGGAATGGCAAAGGTGGTCGCGGCCGCACCGCCGCACGTCGCCTCAGTTCAAGGTCTCCTCTTCGAGGGCCTCGACGATCGCCAGGTCGCCCAGCTTTCGTCGTTGGGTACAGCAATGCTCACCCAACTGGACAAGGGAATCGCCGCCGGACTCGGCAAGGCCTGACCACATCCCCGAGACGAGCGACTGATGATCAAGACGGCAGCTTCGCGAGGTCGAGAGCAGCCAAGTGACTGAACAGCATGCTCGCTCCGATCGGGTTTCCACCGCCGGGGTACGTAGTCCCGCTGGCCGCTGCCATCGTGTTCCCCGCCGCGTACAACCCGGCAATCGCCGTACCGTCGGCTTTGAGCACCCTCCCGGTCGCGTCGGTCCGTAGACCACCTTTGGTCCCGAGGTCGGAGATGCTGAAAGCGGCAGCGTGAAACGGCCCTTGATCGATCGGTACGAGCGGCGAAGCCCCCTCGGAGAAGGCGCGGTCGTACGCAGTGTCTCCTCGACCGAAGTCCGTGTCGACGCCAGTCGCCGCAAACGCGTTGAATCGCTTCACGGTCTCCACCAGTTCCGCTGCGGGAACATCGATCTGGGCAGCGAGGTCTTCGAGTGTCTGTGCACTCTTCCACAACCCCGCATCCACATACTGCTCCGTCTGTGCCATGGGTACGTTGGGCGCCTTCACCGGCGGCACTGCGCCTTCGCCATTGTCGTAGATCATCCAGTACGGCGTGGTTACTTTCCCTGCCCGCATGTGTTCGATGACGGCGCGACCCAAGCGGTCGTACGGCGCTGATTCGTTGACGAATCGGCGACCGTCGTCGTCCACGAAGATTCCGCCGGTGAACCACAGCGCAAACGCGGAGCGGCCATCCGGATGGGTCAGTCCCGGCGACCACCAGGCCTCTCCCATGAGGTCGGTGTCGGCGCCCGCGGCGATGGCCGCCTGGTGTGCCTTCCCGAGGTTGCCGGGGCAGCCCATCGTGTCGAGAGCGGATCCGGGGACACCGAATTCGGCCCGCAAGGTCTCGTTCTGCTCGAATCCACCGGCGGCGAGGATCACTCCTCTGCGTGCCTGAATGGTTCGACGCCGACCATCTCGGTCGACGACCGCGCCGACGACCGATCCGTCCTCGACGACCAATTCTTCGAGAGTGGTCTTCAGGTGCATGGTGGCGTTCGGGAGTTCCGCAAGAGCCAACAGGAATCGACCGATCAACGACTGGCCGCCGACGAGGTACTTCGGCAACTCCTCCCCCAGACGTTCCGTCGCCAGCGGCGAACGAAGCGAATCACGAAGCGCACCAAGCTTGTTCGCGTTCATCGGCTTGGGAACAATGTGCCGTCCGCTCGCTCGAGCCTTGGGCTCTTCACCGAAGTAGTCGGGCCACGGCAGTATCTGGAACTCGAAGTTCGAGTCCTCTTCGAGGTAGTCGATCAACCCGGCGCCACCTCGAACGTAGGCTTCCTGAACGTCGGCGGGCGTACGATCACCCACCACTGATCGGTAGTACTCCAGCGCATCCTCGATGGTGTCGTCGTCCCCGCCCCGACGAAGAACGGCGTTGCACGGGAACCACATCCCGCCGCCGCCCGAGTACGCCGTTGTTCCGCCATACCTGTCGGTCGCTTCGATCACAATGACGTCGAGGCCTTCGCGGGCTGCCGTGTACGCGCCGGTGAGTCCACCGCCTGACCCCACAGCGAGTACGTCGCACGTCTCGTCCCACTTCGTCATCGTCAGCCTCTCTGATTCTGGGCACAGTTTCCGAACATGTTCTAGAAATCGTTCTAACACATGGACTTAGCGATCGCGGGGGTTCGAAATTCTGTCCCACCGAGCGGGAGCGAGACATGACGCCGAGCGGGAGCGAGACAGAACGCCGAGCGGGAGCGAGAACGAGCAGCGATAGCGCACACTTTGCTCGCACGGGTCTGATCCCGTAGTGTCTGGACACATGTCTGGTAAGACCAAGTTCGAGTCCACTCGTCGACGGCTCACACAGCAGCAAGCCGAAACCGTCGATCGATTGACCGCGGCAGCGATCACGGTCCTGCGCGACAAAGGGTTTGCCGATCTGACTGTACGAATGGTGGCAGCGGAAGCCGGTGTCGCCGCAGCCACGGCATACACCTATTTTTCGTCCAAGAGTCACCTTGTGGCAGAACTGTTCTGGCGCCGACTCGACGCGGTACCGCACGAGCCCTCCCCCGAGGCGGAACGAGAAGCGCAGGTCTGCTCGGTCCTTCGAAGCGTCGCACTCCTCGTTTCCGACGAACCGGAGCTGGCGGCGGCCGTGACCACGGCGATGATGGGCAATGATCCCGACGTCGAACACCTTCGGGGACGTATCGGCAAGAACATCCGCGAGCGGCTCATCGAGGCGCTGGGGCCGTCATACGATCCCGACGTACTCGAAGCACTCGAAATCTCCTGGTCCGGAGCGCTTGTTCGAGCCGGCATGGGTTACGAGTCCTATTCGCAGATCGCAGACCGGCTCGAAGTCACTGCCAGGCTGATCATGGCGGGCCGCGACAACCTTCACTAGATGGGGGTCATGGCACTCACCAGCCATGTGCCGTCGACTCGATCGAGTGTCACCTCGACTCGGCTCGACGTCGACGCTGGTGCCGGCCGCGCGGTACTCGTCGTGATCTGATCGACGAACACGAGCACTTCCGCGCGGTCCGCGGCAACGGAGAGCACACCGACATCGACGACTCGGGCTTTCGTGCTGATTCCCTGCTCCTTCGACTGTGGGGCAACTGTTTTCGATCCGAATTCGGTGAAACTGTCCTGAAACGATCCGCCGGCGCCTTCGGCCGCTCGTGCGAGATCGTCGTCGACGGTATCGCTGTTGTAGCTCAGGAGCTTCTCGACGAGCGTGGGCGCCACACCGATCACCTCGGCACGTGCGGTTTCAGCGTCCCCCGAACGGTGGTGACTCCAGATCGCAGTGCCGCCGACTCCCATCAAGACCAACGCTGCAAGCGCTATGACCATGCGCTTCACGGCACGAACTCCACACTCGACATCAGTACCCGCCCGTCGACGTCCTCGACACCGACGCGCAGACGGTAGGTGCGCGCCGAAGACTCTCCCGCTGAATTGCCGACCTGAGCAGATGCCGCGATCAGCACCACCCCCGAGTTACCGGATTCCGATGCCAAGGCTGCGGTGTCGACACTCCCGTCGGAATCGACGGCAAAATCACGGATGGACGCGACGAACGCAGATTCGCCGGACTTCAGTTCGTCGGCAAAGGTTCCCGTACTCAGCGACTGCAGTGTCTCGAGGTCCTCGTCGACTGTGGCGGAGTGAACGTCGATCAGAGCGAGGGCTCCTGCGACCGCACCGTCGACGTACTCTTGACGCTGGGTCTCGCGCGCCCGGTCGGATCGTACTGCCAGAGCACCGAAGACCACAACGACGCTCAGAGCCGCGAGTGCAATCCAGACCAGGGCAGTGAGTACACCGCGCTTCCCTCCGACCGGATCCAGCACCTCACCTCTCAGCGATTCGTCGGCGTCAGCAACTGTTGCCACGGCTCACCCTCCCCCGGACCGGAGTCAGCCGGAGCCAACTCCGTGTGTTGATAGTCGACTCCGTCAGGCCCGGTGTACAACTCGCCGGGCGCATTGGTCCCCGACGGCACGTAGGCTTCGGGGCTCCGGCAGATCTCCGGTCTCGGTGCTCGTTTGCCCGGTACCTCCATACAGGGAATGTTCCGAGATCCACGAACGGCGAAGACCGAGTTCTGTGGCACTTTGCAGTACAGATCAGCCGGGGTGTCCGGCACACTCGTCTGGGTCGGGTCCCGTCGCTGATCGGCAGGAAGGTAACCGGTCGAGCACGCCGCAGGGTCCTGCGCTTGGAGATGGAAGTTGACGTTCGCGGCGCCGTCCACCTGCCCGCGTTGTACGACGGTTTCCTGTGCCGCGACCAGTGGCGGCAAGATGACGAGCACCTGCTCCAACCCGGCGTTGTACGTCAAAGCCACCTGAGCGGTGCTGGTGAAATTGGCAAGCAGCACAGGCAAAGTGGGTTTGAGGCCTTGAAACAGCAGGTCGGCTTCAGTCGCGAAGCCCGGTCCGGTCTCGAGGATATTGCGCACGGACCCGTCGGCGACCTCCAACTGTCCACTGAGTTGAGCGACGCTGGACGCCCACTGGCGAATCTGATCGCCCGTCACCACCTGGGTCTGCAGGAGCGGATCCAACTGCTGTACGAGCGTCGTAGCCGGCGTTGTGGCAGCGGACATCTGATCGACGAACGAAGTGGTCGAATCCAGCAGACGAGCCAGATCCTCTCCCCTGCCTCCGAAAGCTGCCGCGGACTCGTCGATCACCGATCGCAACTTGTCCTGCGGTACGGATGCGAGCATCGCCTGCGCCTGATCGAGGACCGGTCCGATCTCGGTCGGGATCGTGACAGCGTCGGGGCCGATCACGTCTCCGTCGGTCAGAAAGGGTCCGTCCGCGGTGCTCGGTTGCATGTCGACGTATTGCTCGCCGATTGCCGACACGCTTCGCACCGCTACTGAGAGACCGCTGGAGGGAACGGGAACCGCACTCTCCAAAGATAATTCGGCGCGTACCACTCCCGGAGACAGACGCACCGACCTGACCTGACCGATGGTGTCGCCGCGATAGGTCACGTTCGCGTTCCGATACAGGCCGCCGGCGTCGGGCAGTTCGACTGTCACCGAATAGCGCCCGATGCCGAGCATGGTCGGAACTCTCAGGTACGAGATAGCCGCTGCGCTCATGCCTATCACCGCCAGGATCGCGAAGATCGTCAATTGCCTTCGCACCACCTTCGTGAGAATCATCGTCCACCTCCCTGGGCGGGCTGCGCTGTGCCAAGTGGGCCGGGCTGCCCTGTGCCGAGTGGGGCGGTCAAGGGATCGACCAGTACTCCGTTCTCCACGGGGGTTTGCGGCGCCCCGAACGGAGTGCCGAAGCCGAGCCCCGACTGGAGACGATTACTCGTGAGGTCGATCAGCGCCCACAGATTGGTGTAATCGCCGCGCATTCCGTCGTCGATGGTCGTCTGAGGGAAGGGAAAGGTACTCAGGTTGCCCAAATTGTTGATCAGGTCCGGCCCCGTTTCGACCACCTTCTGCAGCGTCGATTCCAAGGAGCTCAAATTGGCTTTCAGATCGTCGCGGGTCCGGTCGACCAGATCGGTCCCGACGTCCCCGAACCTGCCGACCGCATCGAGGGCGGTGGTCAGGTCGACGCGTTGGGCGCTGAGTTCCGCCAAGGCCGGATCGAGCATCTCCAAGGCCTGACCGAGAACATCTCTCTGGGCCGTGATTTCACCGGCGAAGACGTCGAGATTCTCCATGGTCGTGACCATCGCATCACGTTGGCGGTCGAGTGTTTCGGTCACGGTATCCATCTGACTCAGCAGGTCGCGAGCCGCGTCGGTCCGTCCGCCGAGCGCCGTGTTCAGCTCCGTGGTGATGCTGTGAAGCTGAGCGAGCCCGCCGCCGTTGAGGACCAATGACAGTGCCGTCAACGCTTCCTCGGTGGTGGGATAGACGCCGGCCGACGCGAGGGGGATCACCGATCCCTCCGACAACCGCCCTTCCGGCGCAACATCGGTAGGCGGCGCAAGCGCAACGTGTTTGGACCCGAGCAGACTGGTTTGGCCGATCTTGGCAGTCGCGTTGGCGGGCAGCGACACCGAGCCGTCGAGCGCAACCGTCACCCGTGCGTGCCAGTTGTCGGTCTCGATCGCACTGATACTCCCGACTGTCACGTCGTTGACCATGACCGGAGAGTTCGGACTGATCGACGTGACGTCGGGCATCTCGATCACGACTGCGAAACTCCCCTCACCGCGCCCAGCCGCGCCTGGCAGCGAAACCGAATTCAGCCCGCTCCATTGGCAACCCGCCAGAACCAGCACGATGCTCGCCCCCACACAGACTGTCGCCCACCTCCGGGTAGTCATCGGGGTTCCGTCGACGGCATGAGCAGTCCGGCCAGGTCAGGCGCCGGGGGCATGATCGGAAAGCTCAAGGCGCCAGTCGGTTCCAGATCAGGCTCGCTGTACACCAGTTGGTCCGGAAGAGCCCCGAGCGCCCGGGTCGGATTGATGCTTAGGTCCGGGTAGTTCGCCTTGATCGTGTTGAGCAACGGGCCGAGGTATTCGATGCACAAATCCGCGCCCTTCTTCGAGGTGTCGTTGGCCAGGCCGGCGATTCCGCCGCAGATCAAGTCGATCGGGTTGCCGACGTTCTGGAATGCGGGCACACCCACCATCGCTCCTTGGGCCGGCCGGTAGACGTTGTAGTAGTTCGACAACGCTGTCGGAGCCAGATGCAGTACCTTCTCGAGACCTGCGCGCTTGTCGACCAGTACCTGGGACACGTCGGCCAACTTCGCGATCTGCTCCGTCAAGCCGGTTCGGTTCTGTTCGACGAACCGCTGTACGTCGACGACGGCGGCGTCCAGATCGGCGAGAGCCGGAGCCAATTGCGTCCGGCTCTCGGCGAGCACACTCGAGACATTTGCCAGTCGTCCTTGGAACTGAACGATCTGTTCGTCGCTTGCGGCGAGTGCGGTCGTGAAGGTCTGCAGGCCGCGGATGGTGCCGAACAGATCGGCTCCGCCTTCGTCGAGTGTGCTCATAGCCTCCGAGAGTTCGGTCACCGAGCGCCCCAGCGCTTCCCCGTTGCCGGCCAGTGCGGATCCGGCACCGTCGAGGAAGTTGGCGGCGGGACCGCGATCGTCCCCGACGGGACCCAAAGCATCGGCAGCCCGGCCCAGCTGTTCCTTGATCTGGTCCCACTCGACCGGGACGGCCGTTCTGTCGAGTGGGATCTCCGCACCGTCATTCAGTGCGTCGGCGCCGTCCGTCACCGCCGGCGTCAACTGCACGAAGCGGGCCGAGACCAGCGACTGGGCAACGATCACCGCTTTCGCGTCCTCGGCGACGGGAACCTCGCGCGCCAATTTCAGTTCGACGCGCATTCGATCTCCCTGTGGGGCGATCGCGGTGACGCGGCCGACGTCGACTCCCACGACACGAACGTCGTCACCGACATACAGACCGGTCGTCGAGGTGAAGTAGGCCGTCACGTTGTAGTAGCGCAGATGTTGCACCGCAAGGTATCCCGACACGACGACGATCGCCGCACCGATGACGCTTCCACCAACGACGGCGATTCGACGCCAGTTCACCGGTTTGCGAATTCGTAAGGCACCCATCATCGAACCTCCGGAATCGGTAGCGGCGCAGGTGGTAGCCCGAACATCGCGTTGATCAACGGTTGGGTGTATTGCGCCGGCACCAGGTTCTGAACGTAGGCGTAGTAGAAGGGGCCGCTGGCCACGGTGTCACCGAGCGTGCCCACGTACGTACCGAGACCGTCGATTCCCTGAGAAAGGTTGTCCTTGTTGTTCTGCAGAATTCCGACAACCGTGTCGAGTTTGCCGAGGACCGGCTGCAATTGCGCCTCGTTGTCGTGGACGAGTCCGCTCAGCTGGGTTGACAACGCCGAGATGTTCGTGATCACTTCCCCCAGCGCCGCCTGTCGCCGATCCAGTTCTCCCAACAAGGCGTTGCCGTCGACGAGTAGCGCGTTGACCTGTGGTCCACGCTCGGCCAGCGTCCCGGCGACGTCGTTTGCATCGGACAGCAAGGTGCGCAACATGTCGTCGCGTCTATTGACGCTGTCGGAGATCCGTGCGACACCGTCCAGCGCCGGCCTCAGGTTCGGCGCACTGTCGGACATCACCTGCCCCACTGCGTCGAGCGATTCGGAGAGTTGGTCGAGATCGATGTCCTCGACCGTCGTGGTGAGGTCACCGAGCACGTCGGGCAGCGAGTACGCCGATCTTGTTCGCTCGACCGGGATCTCGCCGCCGACCGCGATCCTTCCCGGACCGTCCAGATCGAGCGATACCGCTCGCTTGCCGAGCAACGACATCGTGGTGACGGCCGCCGATGTGCTTTCTCCCAAACCGATCGAGCCTTCCAGTGTGAAATCCACGCGCGCGAGTCCGTGCTCGACCTCGATCCGATCCACCGTTCCGATCTTCACTCCGGCGGCGTTGACTTCGTCTCCCGGCGCGAGACCGCTGGCGTCGGCGAACACCGCGCTGTACCCGACACCCGATTTCAGGAACTGCAGATTCTGATACTGGAGCGATGCCAATACGACGGCGGCCGTGACGACCAATCCCACGACCCCCACGCGTACGGCCTGGCTCTGTGCCATCTCTCTCATCGTGGTGCGCACCTTCCGGTCGTCTGATCCACCAGGTCGACAGTGAGCGGCGTACCGTCGGCACCGTCGACCTTCAGTGCGATTCCGCACAGATAGAAGTTGAAGAACGACCCGTACGAGCCGACTCGGATCAGCTGCTTGTAGTTCGAGGGCATGGACGCGAGAATCCGATCGAGCTCACTCTGTTGCTCGATCAGCGGATTCAGGCTTGCGTCCAGCTTCGACAGGTTTCCCGCGATGTCCGGGCGAACTCCGGCGAGGAGATCGGCGAAGGTGCCTGATGCGGTGTTCACACTCTCGACGGCAGTCCCGATCATCTCCCGGTCCGCCGCGAGCCCGCTGACCAGCTGTTGTAGGTGATCGAGAGTGTCACTGAACTGACCACCGCGGCTGCGCAATTCGCTGAGCACACCGTCGAGGTTGCCGATCACTCGACCGATCAGTTGGTCGCGGTCTGCGAGAGTGTTCGTAATCGATCCGGTGTGCGCCAGCACCGATGCCACAGTTCCGGACTGGCCTTGAAACACCTCGAGCAAGGACATCGACAACGCGTTGACCTGCTCCGGGTCCAGGGCTTGAAACAGCGGCTTGAAACCACCGAGTAGCGCATCGAGGTCGAGTGCCGGTGCGGTGCGATCGACGGGGATGCTCTCGCCCTCCGGTTGCGGTTCCGCGATCCCCGGATCGTCGAGCAATTCGAGGTATCGATTACCCACCAGATCCTGATATCGAACAGCGGCTCTGGTCGATACGGTCACGGTGTCACCCGTATCCACACTGAAACTCACGTGGGCACGGTGATTCCCACCGAATTCGACGGAGCCGACAGAACCGACCGGCACACCGGCGATGCGCACCTTGTCGCCGGCTCTGAGCCCGGAGGCGTTGACGAACTCCGCCGAGTACGACCTCGCGTCGCCACCTCGCATCTGGCCGAACACGAGGATCAGCCCGGCGTTGACGAGGATCATCACCAGAACAAAAATTCCGAACTTGACGGTGTACCCACGAACTTTCATCGGATCTCCGTCCCGAACAGGTAGCTCATCAGATCCGGAACCGTGTTCATCGGTTGCCCACCATTCGGCTGACGCTCGGGCGCAAACGGATTCACCCCGGTATCGGTCACCAGGTACGGCGCATTGATGTTCGGGTCGCGCAGTGGAAGGCCCATACACTGCGGGCCACCGGTTGCCGCGACCTTCGGGAGGTCGTCGGGATATCGGTACGGTTCGGTTCCGGCGATCAGACCGATCGACATCTTGATTCCTGGTTGTCCGTTGTAGGCGCCGTCGCCGATCTTCTTGCTCTCCTGCAGTCCGTGGAACATGCAGGGAACCACCGGGGAGTATTCCTCGAGCAGTGCGGTGGTCGGCCGCAGTAACGACAGAACGGTGTCGATACCGTCGGCGTTGGCTCCCAGTACATCTTCTCCGGTGCGGGCGACCCCGATCACGTTGAGCAAGAGGAGATCAAGATTCTGCTGCTCGTCGAGAACAGTGGTTCCCGTCGTCGTGAGCGAGTCGAGGGTGTCCATCAAGTCGAGAACAGCGTCGCGGTAGGTCTGTGTGACGGCTGGTAAATCCGTCAACACATGATCGAGAGCCTCACGTGCAGTGTTGAATTCGAGCAAGGAGGAATCTGCTTGCTCGAGTGCGACCCCGAGCCGTTCGCCGCGTCCTTGCAGAGCAGTCGAGAGGGCACCCAATGTCGAATCGAGCTTGCCCGGGTCCACCGTCCGGAGCACGGTGGTGAGTTTCTCGAACACCGTGTTCAGCTCGACAGTCACCCGGGATGCGTCGATCGTCGCCCCGGCGGCAAGTCGCACGCTGCTCGGCTGCTCCGGCGAGGACAGGCTGACGAACTTCGCGCCGAAGGCCGTGTTCGACGTGATCGCTACATCCACGTTTGACGGAATCGATTCGAGCGCTTCGGGATCGATCGACAACGACAGTTGTGCGGTAGCGTCGTCAGTCGGCGTGATGGACTCCACCGAGCCCACGGTCACCCCGGCCATCTTCACCCGCGCGCCCGGATCCATCACGAGCCCCGCGCGCTCCGCGATCACCGTGATCGGGACGCGAGCGACAAACACCTGGTTGAAAGACGCGACCGACAAAGCGATGACCCCGACGATCGCCGCAGCCAAGCCCAGAGCAGCCAACTTGTAGCCGTATCTGTGCACGCAGTCCCCCTAACCGGACAGATTGAAGTTGCCGGAACCGCCGTAGAGCGCGAGTGAGACGAGCAGGGTCACCGCCACGACGCAGATCAGCGAGAGCCGAACCCCGCGGCCCACTGCAGTTCCCACGCCCGACGGTCCCCCGGACGCGTTGTATCCGTAGTACGTGTGGATCAGCATCACCAGTAGTGCCATCACGAGCACTTGAACGAAGGACCATGCGACGTCGACCGGATCGAGGAACGTCGTGAAGTAGTGGTCGTAAAGACCGGAGGACTGACCGAACAGCACGACCGTGGTGAATCGTCCGGCCAGAAATGATCCCACGAGCGCCAGTGAGTACAGCGGCAAGATCGCGATCATCCCTGCGGTGACGCGGGTGCTGACGACGTACGGGACCGAACTGATCGCCATCGATTCGAGGGCGTCGATTTCCTCACTGATGCGCATGGCACCGATCTGCGCGGTCGAACCTGCGCCGATCGTGGCCGACAGGCCGATTCCCGCGATGACCGGCGCAGCGATACGAACATTGATGAAGGCGGAGAAGAATCCGGTGAGCGCTTCGACACCGATATTTCCCAGTGAGCTGAAACCTTGGATCGCAATGGTGCCGCCCGAGGCGAGAGTCAAAAATCCTACGACCGCAACCGTGCCGCCGATCACTGCCAAAGCTCCGGTGCCCATGCTGATCTCGGCTACCAGCCTCAACACTTCTTTCGGGTGTTTGTGAATTGCCCACGGGATGTGAGCGATGGCGCGCGCGAAGAAGACAGCTTGTCGCCCGACGTCGTCGATCGAGCGTGACGTTCGAGCCACCCGCGCCCGCGTGCGTCCGAACTTGCCGATTTGTGCCAGCGAATCCGACAGCGTCACCTCGATCACCCCGCCGTCAATCGGATGCCGACCGCGGTGACGATGGTGTTGACGACGAACAACGCCATGAATGCGTACACCACCGTTTCGTTGACGGCCTCCCCCACGCCTTTCGGCCCACCCCGTACCGACAGTCCGCGATAGCAGGCCACCAATCCCGCCAGCATCCCGAAAAGTGCAGCTTTGACCATCGACAACGCCACCTCGGGCAGGCCGGTCAGCAACGTGATTCCCTCGACGAAGGCGCCAGGGTTCACTCCCTGGAGAAACACCGAGAAGGCGTAACCGCCGGCGATGCCGATGACGCAGACGAGTCCGTTGAGCAGCAAAGCCACCACGGTCGACGCGACCACCCGAGGAATCACCAGCCGAGTGATCGGATCGATCCCGAGCACCTCCATGGCGTCGATCTCTTCACGAATCGTTCTCGATCCCAGATCGGCGGCGATGGCAGTCGCGCCCGCACCTGCCACGATCAGCACCGTCACCACCGGACCGACCTGAGTCACGGCGCCGAGCGCGGCCCCGGCGCCGCTGAGGTCGGCGGCACCGATCTCACGGAGGAGGATGTTGAGCGTGAAACTCACCAGGACCGTGAACGGCACGGCCACCAATACGGTCGGCACGATTGACACCCGGGCGATCATCCAACTCTGCTCGAGAAACTCCTGCATCTGAAAGCGGGTGCGGAACAAGCCCACTGCGACATCGGCGCCCATCCGGTAGAACTGGCCGAGTTCGCGCATCGGGCCCGCAAGTGCAACTCTTCCGCTGTACACGTCAATGCCCCGAAGGACATGACGTGGAGTTGCCGTAGTCGACCTTGAATTCCTTGATCCCGTTGAGCCAACCGGACGAGAGCCTGCTCGGATCGCCGAGCTTGCTGATGTCGGGCATGTGATCGGCGATCTTGCCGAAGATCAGATCGACCTCCATTCTGGCCAGGTTAGCGCCGACGCAGTAGTGCGGCCCGGTTCCTCCGAACGCGAGGTGCGGGTTCGGGTCTCGGGTGATGTCGAAGACGTCGGGTTTCCCGAAGACGGTTTCGTCGAAGTTCGCCGAGCCGTAGAGCAGTACGACGCGCTGCCCCTTCGCAATCGCAGTGCCGGCAATCTGTGTGTCCACCACTGCTGTTCGTTGCATCGACGTCAGTGGCGAAGCCCAGCGGATGATCTCGTCCGCGGCGGTGCGCGGACGCTCGCGCTTGTACAGTTCCCACTGATCCGGATGCTCGAGAAATGCCATCATGCCGAGTGTCGTTGCGTTTCGCGTCGTTTCGTTGCCCGCGACAGCCAACATGATGACGAAGAAACCGAACTGTTCCGAGGTGAGTTTCTGCCCGTCGATGTCGGCATGCACCAAGCGTGAGATGATGTCGTCGAGCGGTTCCTCCCGTCTCGCCTCAGCCAGTTGATAGGCGTATCCCAATATCTGCGCCGACGCCATCCGAGACTCGCCGGCGAGTGACTCGTCGTCGTATCCCGTCATCTGATTCGACCATTCGTACAGCTGACGGCGCCCGTCCTGCGGTACACCGATCAGCTCCGAGATCGCCTGCATGGGTAACTCGCTGGCGACCTGGCTGACAAAATCACCGCTACCTTCCGCCACGGCAGCCGACGCTATGTCTTCTGCCCGCGCTTCCAACCCGGCCCGCATCGCTTCCACCGACCGCGGAGTGAACAAGCGTGCCACCAACTTGCGCAGCTGTGTGTGCTCAGGGGCGTCCTTGTTGATGAGGACGTGTTTCGTCGCCTCCAACTCCTCCGCCGAGATGTTGTCTTCATGCCGCGGAATGCAGCCGTTGACGTTGCTCGAGAACTCCTCGCTGCGCAACGAGACGTCGCGGACGTCTGCGTGGCGGGAGACAACCCAACAACCACCGTCGTGAAATCCGCCGGTACCCGGTTCCTGGGCGTTCCACCAGACCGGAGCGCATCGTCGTAGTTCGGCGAACTCGGCAAGCGGGACGCGCTCGCCGTACAGATGTGGGTCGGTCACGTCGAACCCGTCGGGAAGGTCGATCTCAGGCATTGCAGATGCTCCTTTACGGATGGGTGCCGGGTGCCGGGTGTTGCGTGTGAGCGCTAGTCGATCCGGTGGACCGGGTCGCTGTTCTGTGAGAACTCCTTGGCCCAGCGGTAGTCCGGCTTGCCGCTCGGCGCTCGAACGACCTCGTCGGCGATCCAGAAGGAACGCGGAATCTTGTAGCCGGCGAGGTGACTGCGGGCGTGCTTCTCGATAGATTCGAAATCCGGTTCCACACCGTCGCGGATGCGAAGCACTGCCGCCACCCGATTGCCCCACCGCTCGTCCGGAACACCGATCACTGTCGCGTCGTAGATGTCGGGATGGGCCTTCACCACTGCTTCGACTTCTTCCACGAAGACCTTCTCGCCGCCGGTGTTGACCACCATGTTTCCCCGTCCGAGGAGGGTGACCGAGCCGTCGTCCTCGATCCGCGCCCGGTCTCCGGTCACCACTGCCCGTGCGCCGTTCACCTCGCGGAATATCTCGGCCGACTTCACCGGGTCCTTGTAGTAGCCGAGTGGAACGTTTCCGAGTTTCGCCAGCCATCCTTCGGCGCCCGAGCCCGGCTCCAACACTCGGTTGTCATCGTCGACGACGACCGTGAATCTGTTGGCACCCACTTTGGGTCCGCCACGCTGCTCGAGCCCTTTGGTTGCGAATCCGATTCCGCCGAAGCCTGTTTCGGACGATCCAACCGAATCGGAGATCATCAGATTCGGAAAGACGTCGAAGAACGCATCTTTGACCGATCCGGAGAAGAGCGCAGCGCCAGAGGCGAGCACAGCCAGGCTCGACCCATCCGGTTGCAATTCGTGATGGGCTTCGACCAGTGGACGGCCCATGGCGTCGCCGGTGATGACCATGACCTGCGGCCGATACTCGGCGACGACTTTCCAGACCTGTGCCGCATCGAACTTCGGTTCGAAGATGACGGTGTTTCCGGAGAACAGAGCGTTGAACGTCGGCATCAGTGCCGACGTGTGGATCAGCGGTGGAAGCATGCACCACCGCATCGGTTCGGCTGCCGCGGCGCCACCTCGCGACTGCTGGTACTCGTCGGCGATCGGCTCACCCGAATAGAAGTCGCAACCGCCGGCCAATACGCGCCAGATGTCTTCCTGCCGCCAGACGACGCCTTTCGGTCGTCCGGTTGTTCCGCCGGTGTAGAGAACGTAGACGTCATCGCCGGAACGCTCGGGAAATGCATGTTCACCTGTGCGAAGCGGGGATTGGTTGCCGAGCGCATCCTCGTACGCCACTGCCCCCGGAATCGACGGTTCGTTCCCGAGAGCGAGTTCGTCCGCCGCCTCGATCACGTACTTGACCCGCGGCGTGGCCACCAAGGCCTCGGCGACCCGCTCAGCGAAACCACGATGGAAAACCAACGCCGTGAGATCCGCGTTCTCGTACAGATAAACCAATTCGTCGCTCGTGTAGCGGTAGTTCACCGTGATGGGAACGCCGCGGATCTTGAAGGCCGCGAGGACAGCAACCATCGCCTCGATCGAGTTGTGCAGCTGAATACCGATGTGCGAACCGACACCCAACCCGACGGACTGGAAGTAATGCGCCAATCGGTTGGCCCGCTCGTCGAGCTCACGGTATGTCACCTCCTCGCCGGAAACGATCAGCGCGAGGCGATCGGGCATCACATCGACGGAATGCTCGAACAGGTCTGCAAACGTGTACGCCATAGGTTGAGTCCTTCGGGTTCGGCCGGTCAGACGACGAAGAGAGGCAAGGGGATTCCGCGATCTTCGAATACGAATGCCGCGCCGGTACTGACCTTCGTGATGGCGACTTCGACGCATTCCGGAGCGGGAGCTTCGGTGATGTCGACGGCCAGAAGAAGCCCCGCGGCATCTTCGGCCACCGCTCTCACGGTGAAGTGCGGATTCACGCCGCGGACCAAAGCTTGGAGAGGATCGAGGTGCTCGCTGCCGAGCAAGGTCGGCCAACCGCCGTCTCGGTCGACAAGAGCTTCTCGCGAGATCCGCAGCTCCAGAGCACCGCCGTCCTGTCGAATCTCGCTCTCCACATACTGCTTCGGATTCAGCAAGGGATGCACGGACAGGACCAATGCCAACGATTCCAGCGTCGAAGGAAGCCCGAGCGCATCTCGAATACGCTGTGCCGCAACTCCCGCGATTCCGGTCAATTGCTTTCGCGTGATCTCGCGAGCCTTGTCTTCGTCGGCACGGCGGCGAACCGCTGCCAGAAAGCCCAACGCCAACAGATGATGCTGCACGCAGATCTCCTCTGCGATACGAACCAAGGCTGATCGCGAGAAGTCGGAAAACCTCAGGTCGGACAACAACGGACCCGAGTAGTCCGCCCTACCGTCCCCACCGTGATCGATCGGGCTCAGCTCGACCGTCACCGCGGCGGTGCATCCGATCTGCTCGGTGTGCGCGGTCATCACGGGAGGCGTGTGCGACGGGTCGATGGAAACGGTCCAGGCGCAGTGCGGATGTCGGTCGGCGGGCCTGCGCGGTGGTCGGTGAATCGGCCGGATCTGGGCGCGCGGGTTGGTCGCGATGGCCGTTGCATCGAAAGTCGGATCCTCGATGTCGTGACACATCGAGGTCACGAACTCATCGCCCAACGGCTCGACGTCCATGAGTGCTCCGCAATGGTCGAGCCAGAATTCACCGTGCAGCGGATCGTCGACCCGGTATCGGAAGTCCATGAACTGTGGAGGAGCGCCGATGTCGAGTTGTAATCCTTTGAAGATCGTCACGACGTCGTCGCCCTCGTATCCGAGAGCCCTCTGCATGCGGCGGGTGTACCAGGGGCTGGCCGACTCCCACTCCTCGACGGCCACCTGTGCCATACCCTCGCGTCCGAATTCGACGATCAGATGCGCCATGCCCGAGCGATCGATCAGCTGCCCGCACAGGAGCAACTCGGGCACCAGCACGGCAAGGTCGCGCTGCGAGAGTGCCTCGAAGGAATCGCGCACCGACATCGGACTCACCACAGCGAAACCGGCGCGGTGCCCACCGGATACCAGCCCGGTAGCGGGTCGCCCGAGATCGATCGCTGGATCCGGCCCTGCATCCCCTTCGAGAGAGCGTTGTTGCCGATCATCTCCATGAACAGTGCCGACACGTTCCCGAAGTCGAAGAAGTCACGCTGCCACGACCATTGGAAATCCCCGCCGTAGCGGAACCAACTACCACCGATACCGTAGACGGAGTAGTTGCTACCGTCCTCACGCTTGGCATCGGAAATCTGCTTCCACAAGCCGATCACGTTTCCGCTACGGTCGTCGATCACAAAGTCTTGATACGGATACTCCCAGCCTTCGAGGCCCTTCATCTCGAGACCGAGCGCGACTTCGCGAATCTCCTCGCGCCCCACCGCCATGAAATCCTGCTTGGGGCCGTAGTTCCACCCGTACGTGGCGTCCTCGGTATACATGTCCGCCAACGGTTTCCAATCGCCGGCGGCTTCGGCCTTTTTGTTCGCCTCGATCCAGCGTTGGACCATCTCGTCGAGCTCTGCGCGGTCGAAACCCGTCATCTGAACTTCCTCCCTCGAGCACATGAATTCGCTGCAATCAATCGACAATTCTCAGGGCGCCGGTCGGGCAGTACCTGACCGCCATCTCGGCTTCACCGCGGAGCGACTCGGGTGGGTCCGAGTCCAGAAGACTGACCTTTCCCCGCTTCGGGACGACAAAGATCTCCGGTGCCTCCAGCTCACACGCCGCATGGCCTTGGCACAGGTCGAGGTCGACTTCGACGTGCATGATCACCCCTCACGCCCGGGACGTGTTCGGCGCCGGTACCTCACCGCGCACGGCTGCTGCAACTGGACGACCATCTTGCTGTGGTCGTTTCGGTAGGATTCCGACGGCTGCGCCATCTCGAACTCGAAGTCCCGCAGCAGGATCGAGAAGATCGCTTTGAGCTGCATCTGGGCGAACGCAGCGCCGACGCAGCGATGCCGGCCGGCTCCGAACGGAATCCACGTCCAGCGGTTGACGATGTCCTCTTGATTCGGGTCGATGTACCTCCCGGGATCGAAGGTGTCCGGCCGGGGAAAGTCCTCGGCGATTCGATTGGAGATCGCGGGTGTCGCGGCGACAAGATGGCCCTCTCGGATCTCGAAGCCGCCCACTTCGAAATCTCCACGTGCCACCCGCAACAGGATGATCAACGGCGGATGCAGTCGAAGGGTTTCCTTGACCACAGCCTCGAGAACCGGAATCTGGCGCAGGGCATGAAAACTGATGTCGGCGCCGTCGGAGTACAGATTGTCGAGTTCGTCGACGACGTCCGTCATGGTGTCGGGATGCCGCAACATCTCGATCAACGACCACGCTGCCGTGCCGGAAGTCGTGTGGTGGCCGGCGAACATCATCGAGATGAAGATGCCGGTGATCTCGTCGGCACTGAACCGGAGGTCGCCGTTCTCGTCCTTGACCGAGACCAACACGTCCAACATGTCGCGGTCATCCTTGCCCTGCGGAGGATTCGCGATGCGCCCGTTCATGATGTCCTGTACCAGAGCGACCAACGCCAACCGGGCCTCGTCGCGGCGGCGGAAACTCTCGATCGGCGCGTACGGATCCACGAAAGCCAATGCATCCGTTCCCTGTTCGAGCTCGTGATACAGCTTGGCGAAGCTATCATCCAGTTCGTCGCGGAACTTCTTGCCGATCAGGCACGCCGACGAGGTATAGATGGTCAGCTCGGCGAAGAAGTCGAGCAGATCGATCTCGCCTTCGTCTCCCCACTGCGCGACCATCGCCTCGACTTCGCGGCCGATCGTGGCGGCGTGCCCGCGCATCTGTTCGCCGCGCAGAGCCGAGTTGTGCAGCATCTCTTTACGCCGCTCCGGGCTGGCGTCGAAGACGACGCCTTCACCGAATATCGGCTTCATGAAGGGGTAAGCCGCTTGTTGGTCGAGATCCTCGTCGGTGGAGCGGAAGAAGAACTCGTTTGCCTCGGCTCCGGACAGCAAGATCACTGTGCGGTCGGCAAGTTGAAAGGCGCCGACGTCACCACATTCCTCACGCACCCGGCGCATGAGCGCTATCGGGTCGGTTCGCAGTTCCTCGAGATGCCCGTGCGGGAGATCCCCGCCGGACACCCGCGGCGGCTCTGGCAGTGTTCGCGACGTCTCTTGCACTCCGTGCGTCATGTCGTCTCCTGTGAGTTCGCAGTGGGAAGTTTGTCCAGTGGCGCCTCGGGCTGAACTTCGACGAGCACGATGTGTGCTCCTCGCGGCGCCGACACAACGGCGACGATGGCATTGGCGATGTCCGAGGCGCGCAGAAAGTAACCATGGCGGGCGAACCCCCACTTGCTCCACGATTCCCCGACCGGTCCGATGATCTCCGGCGTCGTGTCCATCCCCATGCCGGTCAGTGTCGGCCCGGGTCGCACGATCGACGCGCGAATGCCTGTTCCCTCGAGCTCCATTCGCATCTGACGCCCCATTGCCTCGAGCCCGGCCTTCGCTGCGTCGTACGCACCCATGAGTGGACGCTGGCGCTCGGCACAATCCGAGCCGATCAGTACGAAGTCACCGCGCTGTCGTTGCCTCATACCGGGGAGAACACGATGCGCCAATCGCTGCGCACCGACGAGGTGAACTTGGATCTGCCGTAGAAACGCCTCAGGATTCATCTCGTCCGCAGCCCCGAATTCGAGGTCTCCGGCACCGGAGACGACGATTTCCGCGGGGCCGTGGACTGCCTCTGCGGCCGAGACGAACCCGTCGACCGAATCACCGTCCGTGACGTCGAGGAAGTGGGCGAACGCTTCACCACCGTTGCTGCGGATCTTCTCGGCGATGGCTTCGCATTCGGCGACTCGACGCGCACCGAGTGCAACCGGATGCCCGAGTTCGGCCAGGGCATACGCGGTGGCTGTGCCGATTCCCGACGACGCACCACTGATCAGTGCCGGCCGGCGAACGGGATTGGGTTCGAAACGAGGCATCAGCGCACCTGCACTTTCACCGGCAGGGCCGCAAAGCCCCGGACATTTGTCGAATGAACACGCTCGATTCCGGACTCGACGACTTCGTAGTCGCTGACCCGACGCCCGAACTCCGCCAGGGCGATCTTGGCTTCGAGCTTGGCAAGGTGGGCACCGAGGCAGAAGTGCACGCCACCACCGAAACTCGCGAGTTTGCCCGACGAACTCCGGCCGATCTGGAAGCTGTCGGCATCGTCGAAGACGTCGGCGTCTCGGTTGGCCGATCCGATCAGGAGCAGGACCTTCTCCCCCGCCGGAATCGTGCGCCCGTGGTATTCGAGGTCGACAACCGAAGTCCGAGCCACGATCTGACTCGACGTGTCGTAGCGAAGAGTCTCTTCCACCCATTCCGAGGCTCGTTCGGGATCGTCGAGGACCGGTGCGATCTGCTCCCGGTGGTGCGAACCCCAGTACAGAGCGTTTCCGAGAAGCTTGGTCGTGGTCTCGTTTCCGGCCACGACCATCAGAAACATGAATCCGAGGATCTCCTGGTCCGAAAGCTTGTCTCCGTCGATCTCGGCGTCGAGCAAGGCCGAGGTCAGATCGTCCGTCCGCGATCGGCGACGCTGCGCGATCATCTCCTTGTAGTAGCCCATCAAACTGATCGAAGCCTCCACCGCAGGTTGCGGCACGTCGAGAACACCCGCCTCTCGATGCACCACCAGATCCGCCTTGCGCCGCAGTTCGGCTCGGTCGGGTTCGGGGACACCCATGAGTTCGGAGATGACGTCCATCGGCAGCTTTCCCGCCACCTCCGTAATCCAGTCGAACTCCCCCGCGCCCAGCGCGGGTATCAGATGTTGCTTCGTCAGTTCGAGTATCCGGCCGTCGAGCTCCGCAACACGCCGCGGTGTGAATCCGCGAGAAACCAACTGGCGCAACCGCATATGGCGGGGATCGTCCATAGCGAGAAACGACATCACATAATGCGCGTGTGGACCGTAGGCTGCGGGGTCGAGTGATACTCCGTTTGCGCTCGAGAGACGCTTGTTGTCCTTGAATCCGTCGACCACGTCCGCATATCGCGACAATGCCCAAAATCCCACGTCCGGATTGTGATACAACGGTGATTCTTCGCGCAGACGCTTGTACGTCGGATACGGATCGTCGTGAAAGTGGTAGTCGTACGGATTGAAGACCACCGGATCGATCAAAGCTTCTGTCATGATTTCTCCAGGATCAGTAGAGCTGAGGCCTCGAGGCGTCCAGCGATTTGCGCGTAGGTTCCGTAGCCGATCCCTGCCCGCAGAAGCGCCCCGGCATAAAGCATTTCGAGCGCTTCCAACACTTCGGGTTCGCCATTCGGATCCAACGCCGAGGCGAGTCGTTGATGGATCTCGAGCCCGATCCGGCCGCGAAGATGTTCCACTTCAGGGTCGGATCCGAGCAGTGCATTGGTCACGGCGGCCGATACCTCCGGTTCGTCCGCGAGAAGCAGCGCGATATTTCGAAGTACAGACAGCACGTGCGCGGTGCGATCCAACCCTGAGCCATCAGGCGCCGACGAGTTCTGAAGTCTTCGCCAGAAAACCTCTGCGACGAGATGCTCCTTGGACGCGAAATACGTGTAAGCGGTCGCAGTTCCCACGCCCGCTTCGGCCGCAACCGAACGGACAGTCAGCCCGGAAAACTCTTGTTTGCGTAGAACTTTCACTGTTGCTTCGGCAAGCCTGGCCACAGTTTCCGCCTGTTTGCCCGTGAGGCGCCTGCGAGTGGATTCGTAGACAATCGATCCCCCGCCACTTGAATCGCCCCGTTTGCTGGACACGTGTCTGGACGTTACTACAGCGTCCTGTCCAGGGCAACGAAATGGGGAAACTTGGAAAATTCACCACGAACAGGCAGCAGCGACGCGAAAAGTTCTACTACAGACCGATCTTCATCCCGGCACCAGCGTCCACGCGCAGTTGCTGGCCGGTGACGAATCGCGACTCGTCCGAGGACAGGTACACGACTGCATGCGAGATGTCCGCGGGTTCGACCCACGGGATCGGCATCGCCTGCATGAACGGGAACGTCACAGCCGCATCCTCGGCGGTCGGATTCTCGAGGTCGGGACGGAACGTCCGGTACATCGGCATGCTCTGCAACATGTCGGTGTTCACATTGGTCGGATGAATCGCGTTGACGCGAATGGAACTCGGCCCGAGGGTCAGCGCCAACGAACTGGTGTAGGCCTGAATCAGCTTCTTGGCCAACCCGTATCCGTCGCCACCCGGACCCTGGAGCGCCTGTTGCCCGTTGAATCCGGTCTGCGGCACCAAACCGGCAACAGAGCCGATCGCGATGATCGAACCCCCTTCGCCGAGGTATTCCATCGACGCGTGCACTGTATTGACGACACCGAGAAAGTTCACATCGAAGGCGTCGACGAAACCGGCGGTCGACACGTGTTTGCCCAGCGGACAGATACCGGCGTTCGCCACGACGACATGCAATCCGCCCAACTGCCCTACCGCCTCGGCAAGTGCTGTTTCAAGTCCGGCGCGATCACGGACGTCGACACGCGCCGTCACCACCTGCTGCCCGGCCTCTTTCACCAGGCGAGCGGTTTCCTCCAGATCGGCTGGACTGGCGAGCGGGTATTCGTTGCTGGCGATGTCTGCGCACAGATCGAAGGCGATGATGTGCGCGCCCTCCCGCGCGAGACGGACGGCGTGACTGCGCCCCTGACCTCGAGCAGCGCCGGTCACCAACACCACTTTTCCGTCAACTCTGTTCATTTCGACCTCTCTCCTGTGGATGTGAAGACGTGGTTGTGAATGTGCGGTGAACCGTAGCGGCGCCGCACCGGACACGAGGCGCTTTTCGTCGAAGCAGATCCGAGACCCTCTCGAGACCGCTGGGCTCTCGAAATCTCTTATGCCCCAAAAACCATTGCCTCAACCACAAGTGTGAACTAGAGTCCAGACACATGTCCAGAAAGAGAGGGTTTGCGCTATGACGCTTCGACCCGCAGACAGTTCTGCACTTCTCGTCGACGGAAAACTGGTTCCCGGATCCGGCGGGACCTTCGAAGTTTTCAACCCGGCGACCGAGGAACTGATCGGCCGTGCGGCCGAAGGCACCGCCGCGGACATGGACGCGGCCATCGCCGCTGCGCGCCGTGCGTTCGACGACACCGAATGGGCACGCGATCAAGGGTTTCGCGCTCGCTGCCTGCGCCAACTGTGCGATGCACTCCAGTCCCACATCGAGGAGTTGCGTGAGATCACCGTCGCCGAGGTCGGCGCACCGGTCATGCTGACGAGCGGTCCGCAACTCGAAGGCCCGATCGAAGATCTTCGCTACTGGGCCGATCTGATCGAAACCTATTCGTGGGAACAAGATCTCGGGCACGCGTCTCCCATGGGGATTCCGACCCATCGCCGACTGCTCAAGGAAGCCGTCGGCGTCGTCGGCGCAATCACACCGTGGAACTTTCCGCACCAGATCAATTTCGCCAAGCTCGGTCCCGCCCTCGCAGCCGGCAACACCATCGTTCTCAAACCCGCGCCGGACACGCCCTGGTGCGCCGCGCTGGTCGCCAAGGTGATTGCAGAAGAAACCGAGATCCCGGCCGGCGTAGTCAACGTCGTGACGTCGACGGATCACTCCCTAGGCGCGCAGCTGTGCAGCGATCCGCGCGTCGATCTCGTGTCCTTCACCGGTTCCACCGCCACCGGACGCACAGTGATGGCCACGGCCGCGCAAACTCTCAAGAAGGTCTTCCTCGAACTCGGGGGTAAGTCCGCATTCATCGTCCTCGACGATGCGGACATCAAAGGTGCATGCTCGGTTGCCGCGTTCTCCGTCTGCGTTCATGCCGGTCAGGGATGCGCGCTCAGTACCAGACTTCTGGTGCCGCGCGCTCGGTACGACGATGCTCTGGCCGCGGCATCTGCCGCGATGGCGGGTATCCGAGCCGGCGACCCCAGCGCGCGCGGAACGGTGTGTGGCCCGGTCATCTCGGCGCTCCAGCGCGCCAGGGTGGAGAGCTACCTCGCCCTCGCGGTCGAAGAGGGCGGCACGATCGTGACGGGTGGGGGCCGTCCCGACGATCGCGAGAGGGGTTTCTTCGTCGAACCCACTCTCATTGCCGGGCTGGACAACTCGTCTCGCGTAGCGCAGGAGGAGATTTTCGGGCCCGTCCTCGTGATCCTTCCGTACGACAACGACGACGACGCTATCCGGATTGCCAACGATTCCCCATACGGCCTGTCCGGGTCGGTGTGGGGCACCGATCCCGATCGCGTCGCGCACGTCGTTGCCGGTGTCAGAACCGGAACGCTGAGCGTCAACGGCGGCGTCTGGTATTCGGCCGACGCACCGTTCGGCGGCTACAAACAATCCGGGATCGGCCGCGAAATGGGCCTCGCGGGTTTCGAGGAATACCTCGAAACCAAGCTCGTCGCTTCACCTTCCTGACATTCCACACCCTCACCCCACACCCTCACCACAGAATGATCACCACGAAAGTAGGTCGACATGGGACGTTTCGACGGTCGCACCGCGATAGTCACCGGAGCAGCGCAGGGTATCGGAGAGGCGTATGCCCGCGCTCTGGCCGCGGAGGGGGCCAACGTGGTCGTGGCGGACCTCAATCGCGAACTCGGTGAAGCAGTCGCCAAGCAGATCAACGCGGACGGCGGAAATGCCGTGTTCAAGGACGTCGACGTCGCCGACGGGGAGTCGACTGCGGCACTCGCCGACTTCACGATCGAGCAGTTCGGCAGCATCGAGCACCTGGTGAACAACGCTGCCATCTACGGCGGAATGAAGATCGATTCCCTGTTGACGGTGGACTGGGACTACTACCGAAAGTTCATGAGCGTCAACATGGACGGCGCATTGCACGTGTGCCGGGCGGTCGTACCTCACATGCGAGCGAAGGGCGGTTCGATCGTCAACCAATCCTCCACAGCAGCCTGGCTGTACTCGAATTACTACGGACTCGCGAAGGCCGGCGTCAACAGCCTGACACAACAACTCGCGACCGAACTCGGCTGGTCGAACATCCGGATCAACGCCATCGCTCCCGGTCCCATCGACACGGAGGCGACTCGAACCGTCACCCCCGGCAACATCGTCAAGGACATGGTGAAGCGAATCCCGTTGCAGCGCATGGGAACGCCGGAGGATCTCGTCGGCATGTGCCTGTTCCTTCTCTCCGACGACGCAGGCTGGGTGACCGGGCAGATCTTCAACGTCGACGGAGGCCAGGTGTACCGGTCATGACGCAATCGGCGCCGAAAGCCAGCGCTTCGAAAACCAGACTGGGATACATCGGCCTAGGCAACATGGGCGCGCCGATGGCGCAGCGCCTCCTGGACTGGCCGGGCGGACTGGTGGTGTGTGATGCCCGCGCAGAAGCGCTCGAACCGTTCACCACTGCGGGCGCGAGCGCAGCATCGAAGCCCGCCGACGTTGCAGCGCAGGCGAGCATCATCTCCGTCACGGTGCTCGACGACGCGCAGGTACGCGAGGTTGTGTGCGGGCCGCACGGGATTCTGTCGACCGCACAGCCAGGCACTGTCGTCGCGATTCACTCCACTGTCTCGGACACCACGGCGGTGGAACTCGCTGACATCTGTCAACAGCGTGGTGTTCTGCTGGTCGACGCGCCGATCAGTGGCGGTGCCGGCGGCGCAGCGCAGGGCAGGCTGGCAGTGATGATCGGCGGCTCCGACGAGGCGTTCGAAGCCGTCCGCGAGCCCTTCGGATCCTGGGCCGAGCTGGTGGTTCACGCCGGTGACGTCGGCGCTGGAACGCGAATGAAGCTCGCACGCAACCTTCTTCACTTCGTCTCGTTCACCGCCACGACCGAGGCCGCGCGACTCGCCGAAGCAGCAGGACTCGATCTCCGCACGCTCGGAAAGGTCGTCAGGCACACCGATGCGATCACTGGTGGCGCGGGCGCGATCATGCTCCGCGACACCACCGCACCGGTCTCGGAGGACGACCCGTGGTTCTCGATACTGCGGCATGTTCGCAATCTCGGGGAGAAGGACTTGGCCTTGGCCATCGACCTCGGTGATCGGCTGAATCTCGACCTGCCGCTCGCGCACCTTGCGCTCGCCGGACTCGGTGCCGGTCTGGGCGTCGGGAATGACAGCGAAGACAGGCCGGCCGAACCTTCAACGGCATCTACTACTCGGGAGCACGCATGAGCGACACCACTCACATGACCGATGCCGGTGGAACCGACGAAAGCCGCATCTCCGAGGCCCGTGCTCGTGGCGTCGCGAAGATGAACGAGGTGTACGGCTGGGAGCTTCCCGCCGACGTTCCCGGCGACTTCTTCGCGGTCACCGCCGACCACCTCTTTGCCGACATCTGGACGCGACCGGGACTGTCGGTACGTGATCGACGACTACTCCTGATCGGTGCCATCACCGCCCAGGGGCAGAACGATGTGGCGAAGATCCAGATCAACGCTGCTCTCCACAACGAGGAGTTGACCGAGCAGCAGTTCGAAGAGGCCGCAATCTTCCTGTGCCACTACGTCGGCTGGCCGCTGGCCACCGGGCTCAACAATGCGCTGATCGCCGTGAAGGCCGACAGACGTAAGGCCGCGCGCGCCAAGGAGAAGGCCGCGGCCGATTCCGCGAAAACGGACACCGACTGACTTTCGGTCGAGATACTGCCATCAGGGCATCGATCACACCCACCGATTCCCCCACCAACCAACCAGAAGAACGAAGGATCCGAATCCATGGCCGAGGCCAGCTCAATCCGTCCGCAGTCCTCCGAAAACATCGAGCAGTGGCACTTCGAGGCTGACGTCGTCGTCGCCGGCTACGGCATTGCCGGAGTGAGTGCTTCGATCGAGGCCGCGCGAGCGGGCGCCGACGTGTTGGTGCTCGAGCGCACGAGCGGCTGGGGCGGCGCTGCGGCGCTGGCAGGCGGATTCATCTATCTGGGCGGCGGGACCCCGTTGCAGCAGGCACTCGGGTTCGAGGACTCCCCCGCCAACATGAAATCGTTCATGATGGCCGCACTCGGTCCCGGCGCCGACGAGGAGAAGATCACCGACTACTGCGAAGGCAGCGTCGAGCACTACAACTGGCTCGTCGACAACGGTGTGCCGTTCAAGAAGAGTTTCTACGGCCAACCCGGCTGGGAAACACCCTTCGACGACGGACTCATGTATTCCGGCGGCGAGAACTCGGCACCGTTCAACACGATCGCGACACCGGCCCCTCGCGGGCACGTTCCACAGATGAGCGGCAAGCGCACCGGGGAGAAGGGCGGTGGTTTCATGTTGATGAAGCCACTGATCGAGACGGCCGAAAGCCTCGGCGTACGAGCAGAATACGACATGCGAGTCCAGCGCCTGGTCGTCGACGGAGATCGAGTGGTCGGCATCATCGCCAAGCAGTACGGCAAGGAAGTGGCAGTTCGAGCACGCACGGGTGTCGTTCTGGCGACGGGAAGCTTCGCCTACAACGAAGCGATGATCCAGTCGTACGCCCCACGGCTGATCGGGCGCCCCGGTGCGGCTATCGAAGAGCACGACGGAAAGTCCATCCAGATGGCGCAGGCTCTCGGGGCCGACCTCGCGCACATGGACGCCACCGAGGTCGCATTCTTCGGCGACCCCCAGTTGATGATCCGCGGCATTCTCGTCAACGGACGCGGCCAGCGCTACGTCAACGAGGACACGTACCCGGGAAGAATCGGCCAGGAGACGCTGCTGCGCAACGAGAATCAGGCCTACCTGATCATCGACGAAGCTTCCTACGAAGAGGGCTGCGCCGCCGACAGTTCCACACCGTTCTTCAGATTCCAGCCCAAGTGGGTGGCCGAGACCGTCGAGGAACTCGAATCCGACATGGGTCTGCCGGAAGGCACCCTCCAGTCGACCGTCGAGGTCTACAACCGCCACGCCGCCCGTGGTGAGGACCCGGTACTGGGAAAGAAGAAGGAGTGGGTCAAGCCGATCGGCTCACCCGTCGCTGCGCTCGATCTTCGCAATTTCACCGCCGGATTCACGCTCGGCGGTCTGCGCACGTCGATCAACTCGGAGGTCATCCACGTCTCCGGCGAACCGATCCCGGGTTTGTTTGCCGCTGGACGCTGCACCGCCGGCGTCTGCGCCGGTGGATACGCCTCCGGAACGTCCCTCGGTGACGGCAGCTTCTACGGGCGACGCGCCGGAGTCAGCGCTGCCAAGGGCTGAGCGTCTCTTCTCAGATGTCAGCGTCCTCGCTGCGACGTTCGAGGAACAACGTGTCACGCCACCGCCCACCCAGTTGAGCGATACGCGACCGAGTGCCGACGACTCGGAATCCGACGGCCTGATGCAAGGCGACGCTTGCCCGGTTCTCCGGGAAAATCGACGACTGCACTGTCCAGATCTCACTGGCGTCGGCGGCTTGCACCTGTCGGCGAAGCAGCAGCTTGCCCACGCCGCGCCCGCGAGCGCCGCTACCGATGTAGATGGAGTTCTCGGCGACCCCGCGGTAGCAATCACGCGAGGACACCGGGCTGAGGCTCGCCCAGCCTTCGACGCGGCCGTCGATCTCGGCCACCCATCGATGATCGGGTAACCATTGCGCGTCGAGCTTCTCGGCGGATGGCACCGAGGTGGTGAACGTCGCGGTTCCGGTGTCGATTCCTTCGCGGTAGATCGAGCGGACGGCATCCCAGTCGCCGGATTCCATGCGGCGCACCACCACGTCATCGGGAAGAACTCCCAGTGTGTCTTCGACCGGACCACGAGCAGCCACGACGGCGGCCGCTGCCATCAGATCGGAGTATGCCGTTCCGGCAACACTGACAACCGAAGTGCCTTCACGCACCGAAGCCTCGACAAAACCGACCTCGATCAAGGCCTCGAGGTGAGCACTCAACGCCGACGGCTCGAGTGATGCGGCGTGTGCAATCGTCTCGACGTCGATCGGACCGCCGGCAGCAAGTCGAAGCACTCGCAGCCGCGTCGGATCACCCAGGCACGCAAACCTGCGCGCAAGTACGTCGGTGTCGAGGGGAGCGAGTGTTTCTGAACTCATGAGGCGACTATAACGCCGCTGACCTGCAGTTCGGTCGGCTAGGTTCGGCAAGAGTGTCCCGGAGTGAGAAACAACTCAGCCACCGACCCCAGGGTTCGCCGGCTAACGCGCACCGATCGACGCGGCAATCATCGACCACGAGTTGTGAAGATCGTCCTGCCAGTAACCCCAAGAGTGAGTGCCAGTTGCCCGGAAATCATAGGTGGCCGGGATGCCCAAGGAGTCGAGCCGCTCGGCCAAACGCTGGGTGCACTGGTTCGTCCCGGCCTCGATGACTCCACCCACGATCACCTGGTTCGCCAGAACGCCGAGGTCGCCGTTGACCATCGGTCCGCCCAGATTCTCGTGTGGGCCGGGCAGGCCCGATCCATTGCTGATGTAGAGGTCGACCCCCCGCAATCTCTCGGCATTGACCACAGGATCGTTGGCTACCCAGCCCGGACCGCCGGGAGGACCCCACATGTTGTCCACGTTGCCGCCGCGGAATCCGACCACGAATCTCACGTAGTCCTGACCGGGTTGAGTACTCGTCTCGGCACACCCGCTGAAAGCACCGACGGCACGGTAAACGGATGGCGCCGCCTCGGCCAGGCTCAGAACCGAGGTACCTGCCATCGACAATCCGGCAACGGCATTCGTACCCGTAGTCCCGAGCGTGGCATCGACGATCGGTGGCAACTCCTGGGTGAGAAATGTGGTCCACTTGTTCAGTCCGAGAACAGGATCGGGCTTCTCCCAGTCGGTGTAGTAGCTGTAGGCACCGCCGATCGGGTTGACGACGTTGACGTTCTTGTCGCCGAAGAAGTCGACGACGTCTGTCCGTGTCTGCCACGTCGCCGTGTCCTCGCCTCCGCCGGCCCCATTGAGTAGATAGAGGGTCGGCCGGGGCGCACTTGTGTCTGCCGGCCGAATCACCTCGAGCGGAATCACCTTGTCCATCGCAGCCGAGTAGACGTACATAGTCAGCTGACGGGCGTTGATCTCCTCGACGTGATCGAGAGCTGAACCGCCTGAAGGGGATGTCGGGGCCGGGTCAGCCGAGGCCAACGCTGCTTCGCCGAACAGTCCCGTCCACGCGACGAGGGCGACGACAAGCATTGCCCGAGTACGTCCGATTCTTCTCATTGCCGCTCCTCGTGCTCGATTGCGGTGCCCGGCAACAGCTCGGTGGCGCTCGCTTCGCGGGCGTGCGGCTTGGTGGCTTGAAGTTGTCATGCCCGTTCGGAGTATCCGGAAAACATCGAGAGCACCCGGGCGAGCACCGGTCCGATGACCGCCATGGCCGGAGGTTCGATCATCTCGTTGTGTTCGCAGCGCACGGGCACCTCCACGATCCGGCCCGTCACGAGTGGGCTCCATTCCTGCGGCGACCTGTCGCGCGGAATCGTGTCGTCTTCTCCGGATGCCAGGAAGATCAGCAGATCTCCTTCGTAGACCTGGGGAACGAACTGGTGCGTGATTCTCTGCGAAGTCTCGTACCCTCGGGCAATCCGTTCGAGGTCCCGACCGTCGACTCCCGTCTCGGGCCCGAGCCTCCGGGCCAACACGGCCGCCGCCTCGTCGAAGGTCAGATCTCGGTCGGTCTCGATCTCGAGGCCGAGTCCTCGCAGTAGATCTCGGACGTCGAGTTCGGCTGACGCAGGGGCATTGCCGTTGTCGGGGTAGCTGTCCATCATCGCCAGTGTGGCGACGTCGCGGCCGGACGATTGCAGTTCGACGGCCATGGCGTGCGCGATGACTCCGCCAAGGGACCACCCGAGTAAGTCGTACGGCCCGTCCGGCGAAACGGCCTCCACCTCTTCGACGTAGCGATGGGCTAACTGTTCGATCGACTGATAGTCACCGTCGTCGCTGAGAGCGGGGAGCTGAAGTCCGTACACGGGTCTGTCCTCGGGCAGATACCGCACCAAGCCGGCATACCCCCAGGACAGGCCGATACCGGGGTGCACACAGAACAGCGGTCGCCCAGTCCCTTTCGTCCGCAGTGGAACAACCACGGCGAGAAGCTCTTCCATACCGGCGTCGGCTGTCGGCATGTCGAGGCGTCGAGCGATTCCAGCGGGTGTCGGGTCGAGGAACATCCACTGAAGCGGGATTCTCCGTCGGAAACGAGAGTGCAGTGCGCTGACGATTCGGGTGGCCACCAGGGAGGACCCGCCCAGGTCGAAGAAGCTGTCGGTAGTGCTCACCCGGTCGACACCCAGAACCTCGACGAACGAGTCGACCACGGCGCGCTCAGTGTCGGTGACCGGCTCGCGGAACTCGGCTGCAGCCGAACCGAATTCGGGTTCCGGTAAGGCCTTTCGGTCGAGCTTGCCCACCGGTGTCATCGGAATCCGATCGAGAAGCACCACTGCCGACGGAACCATGTGCGAGGGTAGTCGGTCGGCTGCGTACGCCCGTATCTCGTCGGTGCCGGTGGCGTCGGCAGCTGACGCACGCACGTACGACACCAGGACCGTTTCACCCGACGGTCCCGTGTGGCCGACAGTCGCGGCGAAGTCCACCGACGGATGGCGTGAGAGAACTGCATCGATTTCCCCGAGTTCGATCCGAAAACCACGGACCTTGACCTGGAAGTCGCTGCGCCCGATGTATTCGAGCGTGTGATGCGCTCCATCGCCGGAGCCAACGATTTTGGCACTGTCACCGCCGGATTCACGCCAACGCACGACATCTCCGGTGCGGTACATCCGGCGCCCCGGCGATCCGTACAAGCAAGCGACAAATCGTTCCGACGTGAGCGACGCCCGATTATGGTACCCACGTGCCATACCTGGGCCGATGATGTACAACTCCCCCGGCACGCCCACCGGGACGGGCTGCAAACGCTCGTCCAGCACCAGGAAGCCGAAACCCACTGCCGGCGAGCCGATGTTCACTCCCGCACCGGGTTTCATCGAATCGCTGACACTCGCCTGCACGGTGGTTTCAGTCGGGCCGTAGCCGTTGTGCAGCCTCCGACCCGGCGCCCATTGCGCGACGACCTCCGGCGGGCAGGCCTCGCCCACCAGATCGAGAACACGGAGCGCCTCGAAACCGTTGTCACCCAACGCCGCCAGCGCGGTCGGTGTAATGGTGGCATGAGTGACCTGCTCGCGCCGGAAAACATCGGCCAATTCGGCGCCACCGTACACAGCAGGCGGAACGATCACGACTTGCGCCGAGGCGCTGAATGCCATCGTCAACTCGAAGATGGAAGCGTCGAAACTCGGCGATGCCAACTGAGAGACATGAGAGTCGTGAGTGACCTCGAACCTCTCACGAGTTTCGGCCGTGAAGCTCGCCAAACCTCGATGAGTAATGTTCACTCCCTTGGGTTTCCCGGTAGATCCCGAGGTGTAGATCAGGTAGGCCGGATGATCGAGGTTCAGTTCACCGGTTCGATCGTCATCGGTGATCGGTTCCGGCGACAGCGCGGCTACCCGCCGGGCGAAGTGTGGGTCGTCGAGTTCCAGCCAGGGAACAACGTCGGGTAGGTGAGTTCGGCTGGTCTGAACAGTCAAACCGAGCGAGGCTCGGCAATCGGCGAGCATGTATTCGACGCGCTCGCGCGGATAGGCCGGATCGACAGGCACAAAAGCCGCTCCGGCTTTGGTCACCGACCAGATCGCCACCACCGATTCGATCGAGCGAGGCATTCCCAGTGCCACGAAGGTCTCCGGGCCCACACCGCGACCGCACAACTCCCGGGCAACACGATTCGACCACTCGTCCAGGTCGCGATAACTGAGCTGCCGGTTCTCGAGCGACAGGGCCACCGAGTCAGGATCGATCGCCACGGCGTCCGCCAACAACTCAGGCCACAATTTCGGAGGTACTTCGGGGAGCCCATGCGCCGGCGTCAACTCGCGACGTTCGAGATCGCCGAGTAGGTCGATGTCACCGATCGGTACCTGCGGATTCCGGGTCACGGCCTCGAGCACACGAACGAACATGTCGGCAAAACCGCCGACCGTACCGGGGTCGAAGAGATCAGTGGCAAAGTCGACGGCTCCGCTCATCCCTCCCGGTTCACCGCGATCGTCGTACTCCTCGGCCAGAAGGAATTCCAGGTCTACCTTCACTACCTCGAGTGCAGGGTCGATCCCGCGGACTTCCAGTCCCGGTAGCTTCAGAATCGGTCGTTTGTTGTTCTGGAATTCCAGCGACACCGAGGAAATCGGTGCATAAGCGCTCGACCGTTTCGGCCCGACCGCGTCCACTACCCGCTCGAAGGGCACGTCGGAATGAGCGAACGCGGCGAGGTCGACTTCGCGGCAATGCTCAACCAACTCGCGGAACGATCGAGCCGGATCCACCTGTGTGCGCAGTGCGAGCGTGCCGACGAACATGCCGACCAGATCATCGAGGGCACGATCTCCCCGGCCGGCGATCGGCGTGCCGATCACGATGTCGTCGGTGCTGCCCAAACGTGCCAGCAAGAGCGCGAGCGCTGCATGCACAGTCATGAATGCAGTGGACTCGTGCTGCCGCGACACGTTCAGAATACGGCGGTGAAGATCATTGCTGATCGAGAAGTGAATCCGCGAGCCGTGAAAACTCTGTTGCGTCGGCCGGTCTCGATCGAGCGGAAGTTCCAAGAGGTCGGGAGCACCTGACAGTGCACGTCGCCAGTAAGCCAACTGCTCACTGATCACCGACCCGGGGTCGTCGACTGAGCCCAGAATCTCCCGTTGCCAGAGCGCAAAGTCGGCGTACTGGACTGGAAGCGGCGTCCACTGGGGATCCCCGCCGTACGCGTGGGCCTCGTATGCAATCATCACGTCTCGGGTCAACGGAGACATCGAGAAGCCGTCAGCCGAGATGTGGTGCACCACTACGGCAAGCACGTGTTCGCGCTCATCGATGGTGAACAACGCTGCCCGCAGGGGAATTCGTGCGGCGACGTCGAAACCGGCCGAGACCATCCGGGCAAGCTCGTCACGGAGATGATGTTCGTCGGTCCCCGATGTCTCGGTCAGTTGCGGCAGCTCGGCGCTCTCGGTGGGCAGGATGTGCTGGACCGGTCCGTCACCGTGGACCGGGAACATCGTTCGCAGCGATTCGTGGCGGGCGATGACATCGGACATCGCTGATCTCAAGGCCGGTTTGTCGAGTTCACCGCTCAACCGCACCACGAGCGGAATGTTGTATGCAGGAGAACTGGTGTCGAGTTGATTGACGAACCACATCCGCTGCTGAGCAAACGACAAGGGGATGTTGTCGGGTCGGGGGCGCGGTCCCAGTCGCTCCGACCCTTCGGCAACCGACTGGCCGATCACCGTAGCCAACTCGGCCACCGTCGGCGTCTCGAACAGATCCCGCACGCCTACGGTAGCTCCGAGCACCGACCGTAGCCTCGCCGCGACCGAAGTGGCGCTCAGAGAATTTCCACCGAGCTCGAAGAAACTGATGTCGGTACCGACTCGTTCGAGGCCGAGCACCTCGCCGAACACGTCCGACACTGCCTGTTCGACCGGGCCGACCGGGGGACGGAAATCCCCTGTGGTCGTCTCGATTTCGGGTCTTGGCAACGCCGAACGGTCGACTTTTCCGACAGCGGTCAACGGAATGTTCTCCAGCACCGTGAGAACGGCAGGCACCATGTGCGAAGGCAAGCGCCGGGCCACGGCGCGAATCAGGATCCTGGTGTCCAGTCGACCCGCCGTGGGCACGACGTACGACACGAGTCGGGTGTCTCCGGTGGGGCCGGAATCGGCAACCGTAACGGCAAAACCGACGTTGGGCTCCGACATCAGCACACTGTCGATCTCACCGAGTTCGACACGGAAGCCTCGAACCTTGACCTGGAAGTCGCTTCGCCCGACGTACTCGACACACATGTTCGCCGTCCATCGCACGATGTCGCCGGTGCGGTACATCCGCGTTCCTGGGTCAGCCGGGTTGGCAACAAAGCGTTCTGCCGTCAACCCCGCCCTTCGGTGATATCCCCGTGCCACGCCTGGTCCGGCCAGGTACAGCTCGCCGGGGACCCCGACGGGAACCGCTTGAAGTCGAGTGTCGAGCACCAGTTCGCTGACGCCCCTGACGGGTCCACCGATGGTGATTGGTTCTCCGGCGGTCATCGGCGGGCTGACGTTGGACATGATCGTTGCTTCGGTCGGTCCGTACGCGTTGTACAAGCGGCGGCCAGGTGCCCAGCGAGCGACGAGGTCGGGCGGGCACGCCTCGCCCCCGAATACGACTTCCGAAAGTTGTTCCAGCCCAGCCGGGTCCACCGATGCCAATGCCGCTGTGGTGACGAACGCGTGCGTGACGGCGTGCTCTGCCAGAAGTTGCGCCAGGTCCTCGCCCCCGTAGATCCCGGGTGGAGCGATAACCATCGTCGCCCCGGCTCCGAAAGCCTGCAGATATTCGAAGAGCGACCCGTCGAAACTCGGAGTGGAGAAGTGCAGCGTGCGTGATTGTGGAGTTGCGCCGTAGCGTTCGAGCTGGTCTCGGGCGAAGTTGTCGAGCCCTCGCTGCGTGACCACGACGCCCTTGGGCACGCCGGTCGACCCCGAGGTGTAGACCACGTAGGCAGCTGAATCCAACCCGATCGGACGGAGTCGGTCGTTGTCGGTCAACGGGCTCCCCGAGAATCCCTCGCACTTCTTCGTGAAATGCGGATCGTCGATAATCAGCCACTCCGCGATATCGGGCAATCGATCTCGGCCCGCGGTGGTGGTCAATCCGAAGCTGACCTTCGAATCGATCAGCATGTGATTGATCCGCTCGTCCGGATAGTCGGGATCGATCGGTACGAACGCAGCGCCTGTCTTGGCGACGGCAAGTATCGACACCACGGACGCGAGAGAACGTGGGACACCGACCGCTACATAGTCCTCGGTTCCCAGGCCGTGCGAGACGAGCATGCGAGCAATGCGATTGGAAAGGATGTCCAGCTCACCGTAGGTCATGCTGCCGTCCGCCGATTCCACGGCCGGTGCGTTCGGATCACGCTGGGCTGCCTCGTCGAAGATCTCCGGGAAGACGCGCGACGACCCGCCGGCCGTGCCACGGACTGGCACCAATTCAGTATGTTCGGAGGCTGCGAGCACCGACACCACAGCCAAGGGACGATTCGGCTGGGTACACGCTTCGAGTACGCGCCGCAGTCGTCCGGCGATCTCTTCGATGTCGACGGCACCGAAAACCTCGGGTATGTACTCGAATTTCAGGCGGAGCCTGGTGTCGACCGATGCTACGAGGCTGAGCGGGTAGTGGGCAGCGTCCTTGGCTTCGACATCGGTGATCCGGACCCCCGCAATATCGGCATCGGACGAAAGCCCCTGACGGTCAACGGGATACGATTCGAAGACAGTCAACGTGTCGAATCCGATCTCCGGCCCCGCGCCTACGTGGATCTCGGAAAGCCCGAGACAGTGGTGATCCGACAGCTCTGCTTGCTCGGCCTGGATCCGCGCGAGGAGTGTGCCGATACTTTCACTCGGGCGCAGCGTGATTCGGACCGGAATTGTGTTGATGAACAGCCCGACCATGGTTTCGATCCCGGTCAGCTCGGGAGGTCGACCCGACACCGTCGCTCCGAACACCACATCGTCTCTCCCGGTCAGTGCAGCAAGGACGATCCCCCACGATGCCTGAACAATCGTGTTGATCGTCAGCCCGAGTTCACGCGCCATTCCGCGAAGTGAGGTTGTGAATTCCTCGTCCAGATCGAACACCCACTCGGCCGCCATGGTGGAGAGTCGACGCGATCGAACCGCTGGAGCCAACAGCGTCGGTCCTTCGACTCCGCTCAGCGTCCTCGCCCACACAGCTCGGGAAGCTTGCTGATCGCGGCGGCTCATCCAGGTCAGATAGTCGCGATACGCGCGCGCGTGAGGCAAGGCCGCCACTTGACCGTCGGCGGCATAGAGCGTCGCCAATTCCCGGATCAGCAGGGGCATGGACCAGCCGTCCAGAAGGATGTGATGATTGGTGAGCACGAGCGTGAACTTTTCGGGGGCGAGAGCGATCAGGGTGAATCGGATCAACGGCGCCCGTGCCATGTCGAACGGGCGCGCTCGGTCCTCGGCCAGCGCTCGATCAATTTCCTGATCTGGTGCACCCGTGAGGTCGATTTCCTGCCACGGCGCTGCCACGTTGCTTCGGACCACCTGGACGGCACGGCCGTCGGCGCTGTGAAGGAAGGCGGTACGCAGGTTCTCATGCCGGCCGAGCAGCGCGTCGGCGGCGCGGCGCAGGCGCTCCGAATCGACTGCGCCGGCTAGATCGAGAGCCACTTGTACGAGGTATGCGTCGACCGATCGTTCGGCCAATTCGGCGTGGAACAACAACCCCGCTTGCAGTGGAGAGAGTGGCCAGACATCGCTCAGGTCGGGACACCGACTTTCGAGGTCGTCGATCGCCTCCTGTCGAAGATCGACCAGATCGAAGTCCGAGGGTGTGAATCCGCCGCCGCCCGCCGCGAACTCTGCGAGTCCGGCCAGTGCGTCGAGCCACCACTGCCCCAGTTGCCGAACGTCGTCCGCACCCAGAATGTCCGGTGGGAACGTCCAGCCGGCAACGAGCTGCGGACCGTCCTCGGTATCGCTGTCGACCGTCATCACGTTGACCTCGAGGACGCTGGCGAGTGGGAGATCGACGGCCGCAACCGTCCGCAGGTCCTCGTCACGGATCGGTACCCATCCCGCTGAAGCGTCGGCGTCGGATCCACCGACGCGTCCGAGGTAGTTGAAGCTGATCTGAGGCACCGGAAGTTGCGAAAGAGTGTGTGCCGTTTCGCGGTTCAGATAGCGCAGCAACCCGAAGCCGATGCCGCGGTCCGGCACCGCCCGGAGTTGTTCCTTGACAGTCTTGGCAGCGACGCCGGCAGCCGGGCCGCCGGCGAAGGCGTCACCCGGATCCACTCCGCTCAGATCGATCCGCACCGGGAAGATCGTCGTGAACCATCCCACCGTGCGAGCAAGATCTGCCCCGGGAACCACCTGTTCCTCGCGTCCGTGCCCCTCTAGACTGATCAATGTCTCCGGATTGTCGATGCCGCGGTCCATGCGCCAGCGGACCATCGCAAGTGCCAAAGCCGTCAACAATCCGTCCTCGACGCTCCCGTGAATCGCCTGCGGAACTGTCGTCGACACGGCCTCGGTCAATCCCGTGGGAACTCGTACTTCGATGTCAATGGTGGCCGAGGCGGTGTCCCTCTTCGTCAGGGCGCGCACACCCAGAGTCGGATCCGGGCCCTCGAGCACCTCTCGCCAATAGTCGATTTCAGCGACCCGATCCGGCTCGCGCGCGGCGTCGACGAGGCCATGTGCCCATCGACGCATCGAGGTTCCGACCGGAGCAAGTGACGGGTCGACGCCTGTCTGCACCTGCGCACAGGCAAGTGCAAGATCGGGGATCAGGATTCGCCAGGAAACACCGTCCGTCACCAGATGGTGCGCTACCAGTAGCAACCGTTTCCGGCTCTGCCGGTCCTTTTGAATCTGTCCGTCGGTGTCGAGCAGGACTGCCTGCACCATCACACCTGCCTCCGGGTCGAGCCGCCCCAGAGCTGCGTCGAGTTCTGTCGAGACCGTCTCCGCGGCAGAACCCCCGAGGCTCCCGTGGCGTACGACGGTCTCCGCCCGCACCGTACCTACAGGCGCAACGTCCATCCGCCGAGCGGATTCAGGATGATGCGTCGCCCGGATGCCTGCGCGGAGGATGTCGTGGTGGTCCAGCACAGCCTGCATGGCCAGTGTCAGCGTGACCTCGTCGAGCGTGGCAGGAACCGAGAGCAGAACAGATTGGGAGTACCGGCGAAAATCTCCACCACGGTCAAGCATCCATTCGACGATCGGCGTCAATTCGATCTCACCGACGCCGCCGCCAGCCAATTCGTCGACGACGACACGGTTGCCAGCCGTTCCGGCCGTCTCGGACAGCGCCGCAACAGTTTTGCGTTCGAACACCTCGCGCGGTGTGATCAGAACTCCGGCAGACCTGGCGCGCGTCACCAACTGGATGGACATGATCGAGTCACCGCCTAGAGTGAAGAACGAATCGTCGACCCCCACCTCCTCGAGTCCCAGAACTTCGGCGAACAGACTCGCAAGGATGTTTTCCGTCGCGGACGCGGGGCCACGACTTACGGTTGCCTGTCGCCCGAAGTCAGGTTCAGGCAATGCATTCCGGTCGAGCTTTCCGTTCACCGTCAGCGGCAAACCCTCGAGAACCGTCACGACAGCGGGGACCATGTGGGGCGCCAACCTCTGTGAGACATACTCGAGCAACGCCGCCGGAGAGATAGTGGCACCGGACTCCGGCACCACGTAGCCCACCAACCGGTCTCTGCGGGCTACCACCGCCGACTGAGACACGCCCACTCCGGAGAGCAGTGCAGCCTCCACCTCGCCGAGTTCGATTCGGTACCCCTTCACCTGCACCTGCAGATCGTTTCGTCCGAGGTACTCCAGCTGCCCGCTGTCGTTCCAGCGCCCCAGGTCACCGGATCGATACATACGCGCACCACTGACCGCGAGGTCGGGAATGAACCGCGCGGACGTCAGACCGAACCGGCCGAGGTATCCGCGTGAAACCTGATCACCGGAGACATACAGTTCACCCACCACACCGGGCGGCACCGGGTGCAACCGCTGATCCAACACATACACACGCAATCCGGGTAACGCCCGACCAATCACCGAGGCCGATCGTTGACGCACCAGCACACGATCGAGCGGTAAATGGCTGACGTGCACAGTGGTCTCCGTGATGCCGTACATGTTGACCAGATCTGGTGACGAAGTCCCGCGACGGGCGTACCAGCGCGTCAACTGTCCGAAGTCGAGCGCTTCTCCGCCGAAGATCACGTAGCGCAATGACAGGGCCGCACCCCCGGTAAGCCGGTCGGCTTCCGCCAATTGATAGAAGGCGGTGGGAGTTTGATTGAGCACCGTGACACGTTCGTGCCGTAGCAATTCGAGGAATGCCTCTGGTGAACGGGCCGTGAAGTAGTCGACCAGTACCAGTCGGCCACCGTGTGCGAGTGCGCCCCACATTTCCCAGACCGAGAAGTCGAATGCCTCCGAATGGAATATCGTCCACACATCGCCGCTGCCGAAGCCGAAGAGCGCTCTGGTGTTTGCCAGCAACGTCACTACGCTGCGGTGAGAAACCTGCACCCCCTTCGGGCGCCCGGTGGACCCCGAGGTGTAGATCACGTAGGCCACCGATTCGGGTCGGAGCGGTAGCAGCCGATCTCGGTCGGTCACCGCAAGCGGAGAAAACCTGTGCAGTGCATCGAGAATCACCGGGTCGTCTACCGCAATCACTGGAATCTCGCTGTCTGCGATTGCGTCACTGTCTCGTATGTAGTCGCCGTCGGCCCGGGTGGTCAACACACACTTCGGCCGGGCGTCACGCAGCACGAAGTCCACCCGGTTTACCGGAGAAGTCGAGTCCACCGGTACGTATCCGCCACCCGCCTTCACCACCGCCAGCAATGCCACCATCAGGTCGATCGAGCGGGCCATCGCGACTGCCACCAAGGTTTCCGGCCCCACCCCCTGCGCCACCAACAGTCGAGCAAGGCGGTTTGCTCGCTCGTCGAGTTCGCGGTACGTAACCGACAATCCGCCGCAGCGCACCGCCACGGCAGCACCGGACGTCCGCGCCGTGCGATCGAAGAGATCCGACAACGAATCCTCGTCTGTTCCGGCGCCAGAGGGCGTGGGCGCAACCAGCAACCCGCTGAGTTCGCCGGCCAGAATCATGTCGATATCACCGACGACCACCGACTGGTTCTCGGTCACGGCGCCGATCACTCTTTCGAAGCGCGCCGCGATGCGCGCCACCGACATTCGATCGAAAATATCTGTTGCATAACGGAAACCGGCGCTGATACCAGCGGGCTCACCGTGCTCGTCGACGTGCTCCATCACACTCAGTTGCAGATCGAATTTCGCAACCGCGAGATCGACGTCGAGCGAGCGAACCGTCAGTTCCGGCAAGTCGAAGCGCAGTCCCGTATCGGTCTGGAATTCGAGGAGTACCTGAAACAGAGGTGAATGCTCGGTGGAACGGTCGGGCGAGAGGTAATCCACCAACCTCTCGAAGGGGATGTCTGCATGGTCCAGAGCACCGAGATCCGTTGACCGCACCGCGGCCAACACCTCGGCAAAGGTTGCTCCGGATGAGACAGGTGTGCGAAGGACGAGCGTGTTGACGAACATCCCGACCACATCGTCGAACACCGATGCACCGCGACCTGCGACCGGAGTCCCGATCACTACGTCGTCCGCTGTAGTGAGCCGTGCCAGCAATACCGCCAGAGCCGCATGCATCACCATGAACAGAGACGAACCGTTCTGGTGTGCGAGTTCGTTCAAAGCTCGATGGATCTCGGGCGAGAAGTCCATCGAAACCACCGCGCCCTCGGCAGACCGTTTCGAGGTTCGTGGTCTATCGAGAGGGAGCGGCAAGACGTCCGGAATACCCGACAGCTTCGCTGTCCAATAATCGAATTCGGCCGAGGGCGAAGTTTCCGGACCAACGTCTGCGTCGACGATCTCACGCTGCCAGAGGGTGTAGTCGGCGTACTGAACCGGCAGCGGCGCCCAGTCCGGGCTCCGACCTTGCGTGCGCGCGGTATATGCACTCATCAGGTCGCGTGCCAGTGGTGCCATCGAGAAGCCGTCTGCGGCGATGTGGTGAACAACGATCGCGAGTACATGCTGCTCCGGTCCGGTTCGGAGTAACCTCACGTGCAGCGGGAACCCTTCGGACACATCGAATCCGATGTCGAAGAACGCGTGCAAGTCCGTGAAAAGCCACTCGCCGGGAATCGGCACGGGGTGGATTCGAGGAGCAGCGACCGCGGGTTCGGCGATCACCTGGTAGGGCCCGTCTGCGGACGCAGGAAAGATCGTTCGAAGAGATTCGTGCCGTTCCACCACATCACCCAGCGCGGCTTGGAGCGCACCCGAATCCAGGAACCCGTCCAGTTGTAGTGCGACGGGGATGTTGTAGAGCGGAGACGACGTGTCGAACTGGTTGACGAACCACATCCGCGATTGCGCGAACGACAGCGGAATACGTTCTGGCCGTGCCCTACTCGTGAGGGGCACACGAGTAGCTTCCTCGGGTCCAGGCTCGCCCGGCGCGGAGTCGATTGGATCTATCGAGGCCGCCAGGTCCGCGACCACGGGGGCGTCGAACAGTGCATTGACCCCCATATTGGTGTGCAATGCGGCGTTGATGCGGGCGATGACTCGAGTGGCGCTGAGGGAATCCCCGCCGAGTTCGAAGAAACTGTCGTCGGCACCCACCTGGTCGAGACCGAGAACGTCGGCAACAGCACGGGCGATTCCGATTTCGGCAGGAGTGGCAGGAATCCGATATGCAGCGCTCGCAAAATCGGTGTCCGGGAGGGCTTTACGGTCCAACTTCCCATGCACCGTCACCGGAAACTCCCCCAACACCACCACCACCGACGGCACCATGAACCCCGGAAGAGACCTCCGCACCCCCTCCAACACCACCACCTCATCGACCACCACCCCCACCTCACCCACCACAAACCCCACCAAAAAATCCCCACCCACACCCGACCGCAACACCACCACCGCACCAGCCACCCCCACCTGAGCAGCCAACACCGCCTCCACCTCACCCAACTCCACCCGCTGCCCCCGCACCTTCACCTGAAAATCCGTGCGCCCCACAAACTCCAACACCCCACCACACCCCCACCGCACCACATCACCCGTCCGATACACCCGAGCACCCACCACCCCCGACACCGGATCCGCCACAAACCGACCCACCGTCAAATCCACACGACCCTCATACCCCCGAGCCACCTGCACCCCACCCACATACAACTCCCCCACCACACCCACCGGAACCGGCCGCAACCGCGAATCCAACACCAACACACGCGTATTCCACACCGGCCGACCAATCGGAACACCCACCCCCACAACACCCTCCACCACATGAAACGTCACATCCACCGACGCCTCCGTCGGCCCGTACAAATTCACCAACTCCGCACCACACACCCCCGCAAACCGCCCCGCCAACACCGACGACAACCCCTCACCCGACACAAACACCCGACGCAAACCCGAACACCCCACCCCCAACTCCCCCACGCTCAACTCCCCCACGAACACCTCCAACATCGACGGCACAAAATGCACCACCGACACCCCCCACCGCTCGATCACACCCACCAAATACACCGGATCACGATGCCCACCCGGATCCGCCACCACCAACCGCGCACCCACCATCAACGGCCAAAACAACTCCCACACCGACACATCGAACGACACCGGCGTCTTCTGCAACACCACATCCCCCACACCCAACGGAAACTCCCCCTGCATCCACAACAACCGATTCACCACCCCCGCATGCGACACCACCACCCCCTTCGGACGACCCGTCGACCCCGACGTGAACATCACATACACCGCATGCTCAGGCAACAACACCCCCAACCGATCCCCCACCCCCACCGGACCACCCGAAAACCCCGAAACATCAACACAACCCACATCAACAAACCCCACCCCCACCGGCAAACACCCACCATCACCAACCCGCGACAACACCACCACCGGATCCACCACACCCACCACAAACCCCACCCGCTCCACCGGCGCACCCACATCCACCGGAACAAACACCCCACCAGCCCGCACCACCGCAAACACCGCCACCAACAACTCCACCGACCGCGACAACGCCACACACACCCGCGACTCCGGACCCACCCCCAACGAAATCAACAACCGCGCAAAACGATTCACCCGAACATCGAACTCACCCCACGACAACACCACCCCACCACACACCAACCCCCCACCACCCACACCAGCAAACCGCCCATCCAACACATCCACCAACGTCAAACCCCCCACCACAACCCCCACACCATCCCAACCACCCACCACCAACCCACGCTCACCGGCGACAAACACGTCGACCTCACCGACCGGTGTATCCGCGTTCGCTGCGAAGGCGGCAAGAATCCGCGACATTCGCTGTGCAATGGTGTCGACCGCGGCGCGGTCGAATGCCGCCGGCTGGTACCGCAGGCTGACCTGCAGCGTCGGTTCCGCGACCGACAGCACGGTGAGCGGGTAATGCGTGGCGTCGCGGGCATTCACAGCGGTGACGCGCATACCGGCAATGTCGGTGTTCCCGCCCATCCCCGAGGTATCGATCGGATACGACTCGAAGACCGACAGTGTGTCGAACAAATTGCCTGTCCCTACGACAGATTGAATCGCGCCGAGTCCGACATAGTGATGATCGAGCAGAGCTATCTGCTCGCTTTGCAGTCGAGCGAGCAGCTGCGTACACGTCTCGTCCGGATCCAGTTGCACTCGGACAGGCAACGTGTTGATCAGCAGCCCCATCATGTTTTCCACACCAGACAACTCGGGTGAGCGGCCCGAAACCGTGACGCCGAAGACTACGTCGTCACGGGAAAGCATCCGAGACAGTAGGACACCCCACGCCGCCTGGATCACCGTGTTCATCGTGATCCCGCTCCGTTGGACCAGCGCACCGAGTCCGTCGCGCACCGAATCGGGTAGATCGACGGCAACCTCTTCGGGCACCAGCTGCTCCGCGATCGGCGTCGAAGGCGCCAACAACGTCGGCTCGTCGACGCCTTCCAAGGCGTCCTCCCACGCCGCGAGCGAGGTCTCCATATCGCGGTGCATCAACCATTCCAGATAGGTGCGGTAGGAGGGAGTCTCGGGAAGATCGGCCGGGGCCCCCTCGACCGAGAGACCGTCGGCCGCGTATCGCATCAACAGTTCGCGAACCAGCAACGGCATCGACCAACCGTCGAGAACGATGTGATGGTTCGTCACCACCAACACACACCTCGTCGGCGAGGTTCGCAGCAACGTCAGCCGAAGAAGTGGCGGCGAAGCGAGGTCGAAGGGTGCACTGCGATCCTCGGCGAGGCGGCGCTCCAGATCTGCGTCGGTTGCCGATCCGCGATCACTCAGGTCGACCTCGGTCCAGGGAATCACGGCATCGTCGACAATCAACTGCACCGGTAGGCCGTTCACGTCGTAGACGAACGCTGCACACAGATTCGGGTGGTTTGCCAATAGTCCGGCAGCAGCGCCGCGCAAACGCTCGGAATCAACCGCTCCTTCGAGCTCGACGAACATCTGCGCTGTGTAGACGTCCGTCGACGTGGCCGCCAGTGAGGCATGGAACATCAGCCCGGCCTGAAGGGGCGACACCGACCAGACATCGTGCAATCCGGGGAAGTCGTTCTCCCAGCGTTCGATCTGTTGTTGGTCCACCGAGACCAGGGGAATGTCCGACGGCGTCAGACCGCCCGCATCAGGTCGCGACGCGTGCACGGTGAGTCCGTCGAGCGCACGACGCCACAGTTCCGCGAACTCCGCGACGTCAGACCTGTCGAGTACTCCGCGGGGAAAGGTGAAAGATGCTGTCAGGCAGGGCCCGTCGACATGGTCCTCAACCGCCGCGTTGATGTCGATCACGGACGCCACAGGCATGGACGGGTTCTGGGTTCCGCCGAGCCTTCGATTGCCCTCCACCGGCAGCCAGTCCTGTGTTCCGTCAGAGGAGCTGATCCGGCCCAGATAGTTGAAACTTATCTGAGGAGAACGGAATCGGCCGAGTGGGTCGCTCTCGCCAGACAGGTACCGCAACATCCCGAATCCGATTCCATGATCGGGGATCGCACGCAAGTACTCTTTGACAGCTTTGACGGCCCGCCCGGCGTCGGCGCCACCGGCCAGTGCGTCGTCGACGTCGATTGCGCCGAGGTCCACGCGCACCGGGTAGAGCGTGGTGAACCAACCAACGGTGCGAGCGAGGTCTGCGCCAGGAACCACCCCTTCCTCGCGGCCGTGTCCTTCAAGAGTGATCAGGGCGGCAGCGGTATCCATACCGCGGCGCCGTCGCCACCCGATCGAGGCCAACGCAACAGCGGTGAGGAGTCCGTCGTTCACGCCGGCGTGGAATGCCGCAGGAACCGTGGTGAGAAGGTTCCTGGTCGCCGAAGGCGAGATGTCCACTGTAACGGTGTCGACCGTGTCGTCGACGTCGATCGTGGGATCGAGTGGGCGCGAACCGATCAACGGGTCATCGCCGTCCAGGATCGTTCTCCACATGTCCAGTTCGACGCTCCGGTCGCCCACGTGCTCGACAAGCCCATGCGCCCATCGCCGGAACGACGTCCCGATCTGTGGCAGTTCGGGAGTGACACCGGCCTGGAGTTGTGCTGTCACCGACGCCAGGTCGGTGACCAGAATGCGCCACGAGACGCCGTCGACAACCAGGTGATGAATCACCACAAGTAGTCGGCCCCGCCTGGTCGACACGTCAGGTTTGTCGGCCAGGTCGAACCAGATCACGCGCACCATGTCAGCCGTGGCGGGATCCAAGCTGTCGGCCACGGCCTCGAGTTCTCCCGACGCCAAGGCCCTGAAACCTTCGTCGTCCACCGAATCGACAGCTACGCGGTGGATCAGTCCTTCGGCCGAGATCGAGCCGGGTGGTAAGACTTCCATGACCCGGTCACTCTCAACCAAGCGAGCTCGAAGCATTCCGTGGCGGTCCAGCAACACCTGGAGACCACGGACAAGGAGGTCCTGGGTGAGATCAGCGGGAGCTGTCAGCAAGAGCGCCTGGGAGAACCGTTTCACTCCGCCGCCACGCAGCCCGCCACTGCTGCGGTCGAGCATCCACTGCGCCACCGGGCTCAGTGGAACAGTTCCGACAGCGGATCCCGGTAGCTCCGCGAGTACATCAGGCCTGTCCTGCTCAAGGTGCGCCGACTCGGCAAGCGCGGCGACGGATTTGTGGTCGAAAACATCTCGGGGTGAGATGATCACACCCGCATTGCGAGCGCGGGCCACCAGTTGGATGGACATGATGCTGTCGCCACCGAGCTCGAAGAACGAATCATGCACTCCTACCGCGTCGAGACCGAGAACCTGCGCGAACAGAGCGGCAAGAAGATTCTCGGTTTCCGTTCGCGGTGGCCGGTCGGGTGTGGCGGCGGACGAGAAATCGGGTGTGGGAAGCGCTGCGCGGTCGAGTTTTCCGTGAACCGTCAGCGGAAGTGCGTCGAGCACCACCACCGCCGCCGGCACCATGTACGACGGCAGGCGCTTGCCTGCATGGGCGAGGACGTCTCGCGGATCGACACTCGCTCCGCGATCGGGAACCACGTAGCCGATCAACCGATCCCTGCCGTCGCCGTTCCAGACGGCCGTCACCGCCTGGGCCACGCGCGGGTGCGTCTGCAGTGCCACCTCGACTTCCCCGAGTTCGATGCGGAACCCACGGACTTTGACTTGGGCATCGGTGCGCCCGAGATACTCCAGCCGTCGGTCGGGCGTCCACCGCACGCGATCGCCCGTGCGATAGATCCGCGTTCCCGGCGCACCGAAGGGATCTGCGACAAACTGCGTGGCGGTCAACGGGTATCGCCGGTGATAGCCGCGAGCGAGAGCCGGCCCGGCAAGATACAACTCCCCCGCGACACCTACCGGTACCGCTCGCAGACGCGAGTCCAGCACTACCTCGCTGAATCCGCGAGTAGGTGTGCCGATAGTGACCGGGTCGTTCGGAGCCAGTGCCGCACTGATGCTCGACACGACAGTTGCCTCGGTAGGACCGTAGGCGTTGAACATCTTTCTGCCCGGCGCCCAGCGGGCCACCAATTCCGGCGGACACGCTTCCCCACCTGTCACGACACAACCGACAGTGGTGAGACCGTCTGGGTCGACGGACGTTAAGGCCGCCGGAGTCACAAAACAATGGGTGACGCGCTCGCGCTCCAGTAACGCCGCCAGTTCCGACCCGCCGTAGACGGTCGGTGGCACGATCACCATCGTGGCTCCAGCACCAACGGCCATCACGAGCTCGAGAACCGACGCGTCGAAACTCGGCGAAGCGAAGTGCAGAGTTCTGGATCGGGTCGTGGCGGCGAAGGTCTCACGCTCCTGGAGCGCGAAGTCGCTCAACCCGCGATGTGTGACCGTCACGCCCTTGGGTATTCCTGTCGACCCCGACGTGTAGATCAGATAGACCGGATTGTCGATGCGAATCGGTGCCTTCCGATCCGCGTCGGTGACTTTCGATGGCGAGTACGCCCGCAGCCGTTCCTCGAAACCGGCATCTTCGAGGACCAGCCACGGCACGAGGCCGGACAATGCCGCGTTGTGAGCGCGAGACGTTATCCCCCACCCTGCACCGGAGTCGCCCAGCATGTGCTCGATACGAGCAGCAGGATGTCCCGGGTCCACGGGAAGGAATGCCGCACCTGTCTTGGCAATGGACCACACCGCCAGAACGGACTCGATGGAGCGTGGGAGACACAACGCCACCACCGATTCGGGACCCACTCCGGATTCGATCAGCATGCGGGCCAATCGGTTCGACTGCGCGTCGAGTTCGAGATAGGTCACTTCACGTTCCTCGAACACCAGCGCGACGGCGCCGGGATCCTGGGCAGTCGCCATATCTGTTGCTGCAGTCAGCAAATCCGGAAGGGTCTGAACAGCGGCGGAAATCTCACCTCGCACGGGTACCAGTTCGGCTGACTCATAGGCGTCGAGGATCTCGATATCTCCGATCCGTGATTGCGGATCCGTGATAACGCGCTCGAGAATCCGTTGCAGGCGGTCGGCGAAGCCCGCTACCGTTTCCTCGTCGAAAATATCTGTGGCATATCCGAATTCGGCGCGAAGACCGTCCGATTCGCCGGCTGCGCCGGCGTTCTGCGTCACCGTCAACTGAAGGTCGAAGTTGATGGTGTCGATCTCGACGCCCACGTCGGTCACCTGCAGGTCGGGGAGTTCGAGTGCAGGCCGTTCGATGTCTTGGAACTCCAACATGACTTGAAACAGGGGCGAGTACGCCGTCGAACGTGAAGGATTCACGATCTCGACGACTCTTTCGAACGGCACGTCCGCGTGAATGAAGGCGCTCAGATCTACGTTTCGGACCTGGTCGAGGAAGTCTCCGAAAGTCGCGCCGCGGTCCACTGCAGTGCGCAAGACCAACGTGTTGACGAACATGCCCACCAGGTCGTCGAGTTCGCGCTCCCCACGCCCGGCGATGGGAGTTCCGACGGCTACGTCGTCCTCATCACTGAGCCTCGCCAGCAGCACTGCCAAGGCTGCGTGCACAACCATGAAGACCGTGGCGTTGTGTTTGCGCGACAGGGCAACCACACCGGCATGCACCTTCGGACCGAACACGAACCTGATCCGTCCGCGTCGAAGCGAACGCACATCACCGCGCGGTCGATCGGTCGGAATGTCGAGAACCTCCGGTGCGCCCGCAAGATTCTCGGCCCAATAGCCGAGCTGTTTCGAGATCAGAGACCGAGAGTCCGATTCCGAGCCCAACCAACCACGTTGCCACAACGCGTAGTCGGCATACTGGATCCCGAGCGGCGCCCACTGCGGTGCCTCACCGTTCACTCGGGAGGAGTATGCGCTCATGAGATCTCGGGCCAGCGGTACCGTCGAGAATCCGTCGGCGGCGATGTGGTGAATCACGATCACCAGGACATGCGAGTGGACCTGGTCATCTCGCCGCAACAAGGTGGCGCGCATCGGGACCTGCTGCGTGACGTCGAAACCATCCGAAGCGATCTGCCGGCTACGCTCGCGCAGCTCTTCCTCTCCCTGCACAAGTATCGGTGCAAGATCCGATACCACCTGTGAGGTGGACATGATCACTTGACGCGGGCCGTCATCGATGAGAGGAAAAACGGTGCGCAAGGACTCGTGCCGCTCGACGACGTCGACAAATGCAGCCTGAAGCGCACTCACGTTCACTGCACCTTCGAGCCTCAACGCGCACGCGACGTTGTAGGCGGCGGACTCGGGGGCGAACTGATTCGCAAACCACATTCGCTCCTGCGCCGGTGAAAGTGGGATATCTGTCGTCATAACCCGCGGCGTCAACGCCGGCTTGGCCCCCTCTCCTCCGCGACACTGCGCCAATTCGGCCAGCGCTGCAACGGTAGAAGCATCGAAAACGTCACGAATGTTGATCCGTTCGCCGAGAACAGAATTCACTCGCGCAACCAACCTGGCCGCACTGAGAGAGTTCCCACCCAGGGCAAAAAAGTCGTCGTTCACGCCCACCGTCGACGTTCCCAGCAGATCATCGAAGATTGCGGCAACCGTCTCCTCGACCGGCGTTCGTGGCGCAACATACTGCAGCGCTTGAGGTTCGAAGTTGACGTCCGGGAGGGCTTTACGGTCCAACTTCCCATGCACCGTCACCGGAAACTCCCCCAACACCACCACCACCACCACCGACGGCACCATGAACCCCGGAAGAGACCTCCGCACCCCCTCCAACACCACCACCTCATCGACCACCACCCCCACCTCACCCACCACAAACCCCACCAAAAAATCCCCACCCACACCCGACCGCAACACCACCACCGCACCAGCCACCCCCACCTGAGCAGCCAACACCGCCTCCACCTCACCCAACTCCACCCGCTGCCCCCGCACCTTCACCTGAAAATCCGTGCGCCCCACAAACTCCAACACCCCACCACACCCCCACCGCACCACATCACCCGTCCGATACACCCGAGCACCCACCACCCCCGACACCGGATCCGCCACAAACCGACCCACCGTCAAATCCACACGACCCTCATACCCCCGAGCCACCTGCACCCCACCCACATACAACTCCCCCACCACACCCACCGGAACCGGCCGCAACCGCGAATCCAACACCAACACACGCGTATTCCACACCGGCCGACCAATCGGAACACCCACCCCCACAACACCCTCCACCACATGAAACGTCACATCCACCGACGCCTCCGTCGGCCCGTACAAATTCACCAACTCCGCACCACACACCCCCGCAAACCGCCCCGCCAACACCGACGACAACCCCTCACCCGACACAAACACCCGACGCAAACCCGAACACCCCACCCCCAACTCCCCCACGCTCAACTCCCCCACGAACACCTCCAACATCGACGGCACAAAATGCACCACCGACACCCCCCACCGCTCGGTCACACCCACCAAATACACCGGATCACGATGCCCACCCGGATCCGCCACCACCAACCGCGCACCCACCATCAACGGCCAAAACAACTCCCACACCGACACATCGAACGACACCGGCGTCTTCTGCAACACCACATCCCCCACACCCAACGGAAACTCCCCCTGCATCCACAACAACCGATTCACCACCCCCGCATGCGACACCACCACCCCCTTCGGACGACCCGTCGACCCCGACGTGAACATCACATACACCGCATGCTCAGGCAACAACACCCCCAACCGATCCCCCACCCCCACCGGACCACCCGAAAACCCCGAAACATCAACACAACCCACATCAACAAACCCCACCCCCACCGGCAAACACCCAACATCACCAACCCGCGACAACACCACCACCGGATCCACCACACCCACCACAAACCCCACCCGCTCCACCGGCGCACCCACATCCACCGGAACAAACACCCCACCAGCCCGCACCACCGCAAACACCGCCACCAACAACTCCACCGACCGCGACAACGCCACACACACCCGCGACTCCGGACCCACCCCCAACGAAATCAACAACCGCGCAAAACGATTCACCCGAACATCGAACTCACCCCACGACAACACCACCCCACCACACACCAACCCCCCACCACCCACACCAGCAAACCGCCCATCCAACACATCCACCAACGTCAAACCCCCCACCACAACCCCCACACCATCCCAACCACCCACCACCAACCCACGCTCGGGCGCGCCCAAAATTTCCGTATCCCCTACTGGCACTGTTGGATTCGACACGACCGACCGGAGGAGGCGGACGAAACGCTCGCCGAACTCGGCGACTGTGGTGCGCTCGAAGATATCGGAGGCATAGGTGAAGGCGGCATCGAAACCCATGGGGACGCCGTCTTTGCCACGCTGCTCGGAGAGCGACAGTTGCAAGTCGAATTTGGCGACACCGACGTCGACTGGAACAACATCGACACCCAGTCCGGGTAGTTCGAGGTGGGGATCTGCGGTGTTCTGGAATTCCAACAGAACCTGGAAGAGCGGTGAGCGAGATGACGAACGCTCCGGCGCAACTGCATCGACGACTCGCTCGAACGGCACCTCGGCTTGTCCGAACGCTGCCAGATCGACTTCGCGAGTTCGTGAAAGGATCTCCTCGAAAGTCGCGGCGGTGTCAACGGTGATTCGCAGGACGACCGTGTTGACGAACATCCCGACCAGATCGTCGAGGACTTGCTCGGCGCGCCCTCCTACCGGAGTCCCGATCGCTATGTCCGGCGAGGCGCTCAGCCGTGCCAACAGAACCGCCAGCACTGCGTGCATCACCATGAACGGTGTCGTGTTGTGATTCCGAGCGAGTTCGAGGAGTTCACTGTGCACGTCTGCGGGCACCGAGAATCGGACCGATTCACCGCGCATGGATCGTTCCGCCGGTCTCGGTCGATCCAGCGGAAGGTCGATCACGTCAGGTAGACCGGCCAGGGTGGACGTCCAGTAGTCCAACTGCTTCGCCTCGAGCGTGTCCGGATCGTCGTCACTGCCGAGCAGTTCGATCTGCCATTGGCTGTAGTCGGCGTACTGCACAGGCAAAGGCGACCAGTCCGGTGCCCGTTTCGCAGCCCGCGCCGCGTAGGCGCGGGTCAGGTCGCGGGCCAGCGGCTCGAGGGATGCTCCGTCCGCCGAAATATGGTGAACCACCAGCGCAAGGACATGATCGTCCGGCGTGACCCGAAAAAGGGAGCCGCGCAGGGGCACGTTCGCGCTCACGTCGAACCCCTCGCGAGCGAGATCGGCGATGCGCCTGTCCAAGGCTTCCTCGTCCACGGATACTTCCCACGCGATCTTCGACGTCACGCGTTCCGAAGGCACTACTACCTGATGGGGGCCGTCGACCGACGCCGGGTAGACGGTACGGAGCGATTCATGCCGATCGACAACATCTCCCACCGCGCGCTGCATCGCAGCGACATCCAAGGCACCTGACAGTCGGACCACCATCGGAATGTTGTAGGCCGGGGACGACGTGTCGAACTGATTGACGAACCACAGGCGTCGTTGTGCCACAGACACCGGAATCTTGTCCCTGTACGAATGTGCCTGCAGGATTGGACGCTTCGAACGCGTGCGATCAACGCGGGATGACTTCGCATCCCGCACGTGACGGGCCAATGATTCGATAGTCGGTGCTTCGAACAAAGTCCGCACCCCGAAATCGATTTCTTCAGCGGCATTTACGCGAGCGATCAGCTTCGTGGCAATCAGTGAGTTCCCGCCCAGATCGAAGAAGTCGTCACCCGCACCCACCGTCTCGAAGCCTAGAACATCGGCAAAAATCTCGGCGAGCACTAGTTCCTCAGCGCCCTCGGGCGGTCGAAAGTCGTCCGACCGAGCATCGAGCCGAGGTGCAGGTAAGGCAGCGCGATCGACCTTTCCCGCCGGAGTTACCGGCAACTCGTCGAGTAGAACAAATGCCGCAGGAACCATGTACGACGGAACACGGCTCGCGACGTACCGCGTCAGCTCGGCCGTCGAGAGCGCACTTCCGCCGGCAGGCACGACGTACGTGGTGATCGTCGCTGTCCCGGAGGGAGCCGCACGCGCCACGGTGACTGCATTCTCGACCTGCGGACACGACCGCACGACGCTGTCGATTTCCCCGAGTTCGATACGAAATCCGCGAACTTTCACCTGGAAGTCACTACGACCGACGTACTCGAGTCCACGGCCACGGCGCCACCGCACCAAATCCCCCGTTCGATACATCCGCTGCCCGGGGAGGCCGAAGGGGTCTGCCACGAATCGTTCTGCGGTCAACGCATACTTCCGGTGATATCCACGTGCGAGCGCGTCTCCCGAGATGTACAGCTCGCCCACAACACCGTCGGGGACGGGGTGCAATCGCTGATCGAGCACGATCTCCTCGAAGCCGCGGAGCGGACCGCCCACTGTGATGTCCTCCGACGACACCATCGGCTCGCCGATGTTCGACATGACGGTGGTCTCGGTCGGCCCGTACGCATTGCACAGCCGTCGGCCGGGAGCCCACCGCTGCACGAGATCCGGCGGACAGGCCTCACCACCGACCACCACTTCGCCGAAGTCCGAAAGGCCCTCGGGCGAAACTGTTCCGAGCGCCGCAGTAGTGACAAAACCATGCGTGACACGCTGGGATTCGAGGAAGTGAGACAACTCGTCACCGCCGTAGATCGTGCTCGGCGCAATCACCATGGTCGCTCCGGCACCGAAAGCCAGAAGATACTCGAAAATCGAGGCGTCGAAACTCGGGGTCGAGAAGTGCAACGTTCGCGCATCCTGGGTCGCACCGAACCGCGAACGCTGTTCGGCAGCAAGCGCTTCCAGTCCACGATGCGAGACCGTCACCCCCTTGGGGAGTCCGGTGGACCCGGACGTGTAGATCACGTATGCGAGATTGTCGGGCCGGATCGGGCGCACCCGATCGACATCGGAGATGGAACGCACGGACAACCGTGCAAGTCGGCCACGGAACTCAGCGTCGTCGATCGCTGACCAGGGAACCGAATCCGGCAAGCGATGAAGTTCCGCGACGACCGTGAGTCCCAGTACGGCGCCGGAATCGGTCAGCATGAAGCGAACACGTTCATCCGGATAGGTCGGATCCACCGGCACGAATGCCGCGCCGGCTTTGCTCACGGCCAACATCGCGACAACCGATTCGATCGAACGCGTCAAACCCAGCGCCACACTGTTTTCCGGACCGATGCCGCGGTCGATCAATTCTCTGGCCAACTTCGACGAACGCTCGTCGAGTTCTCGATACGTCAACTCGGCATCGAGATACGACAGGGCCACGCCGTCGGGGTGTGTGCGCGCCGCACCGTCGAACAAATCGGCCAGGGTGCGATGCGAAGCGCGCGGGTCACCGCGGACAGGCCGTATCGCGGATCGCTCGTCGTCGGACAAGATATCGATGTCGCCGACCATGATTGCCGGATCCGCTGTGACGGATTCCAGGACGCACGCGAACCGCAAACCGAGGCCGCGTACCGTCTCGGCGTCGAACAGGTCGGTGGCAAACGCGAGCCTCACCGAGATTCCGGACGGCGTACCCACCTCGTCGAAAGTCTCGACCGCAGACACTCCGAGATCGAAGCGGCCGATGTCGCGAGGGTGCTCGTCAGCGCCGGCGACGGACTCGAATGTCACCTGTACAACCGGCGCATAGGCGGGTACATCCTCCACGTGCAATGGCTGAACCAACTGCTCGAGCCGTATCTCGCTGTGCGCCCGCGCATTACTGTGGACCTCGACGACGCTGTACAGGAGCGCCGTGAAAGTCGTCACCAGATCGACGCGACTCCGGATGGCGACGATGTTCGCGTCGGATCCCGCGGGCGTACCGATCACAACATCCGAAGCACCGGACAACCGGCTCACCAGGAGAGCAAAGCTCGCATGTAAGACCGCACGAGTGTCCGTCCCGAGATCACTCGCCATCGCCGTGATCCGCGCGTGGGTGTCGGCGGCGATCAGGACCTCAACCTGTGCACTGTCCAGCGATTGCGTTGCAGGCCTGGGTCGATCGAAGGGAAGTTGCAAAAGTTCGGGCGCCCCGGCGAGCTCATGTCTCCAATACTCGAGGTGCCGGACTTCGCGTTGTCGTCGCTCGCCCTCTCGGGCCGTCGGGCCGTGAATGTCTGCGAGTTCGGCACCGGAATCAGACGCGATCAACTCTTCCAGCAAGCCAACAAAGTTCCGGTGGTGCTCGCGTAAACCCGCCTCCTCGTATCGGATCGGGTTTGCCCGGAAGTCGACACGCAGCCTGTCGCCGCTCGGATACACGTTGACCAGAAGGTCTTCCACCGGCCCGGAGGTGACGATGTGATACTCCCCAACCACCTCGCCCAACTGCACCTCCTGGCGAAACAGCATGACGTTGACCATGGGCCCGGCATATGAGTCTTCGCCTTCCAGACCGCTCGTCACGCCTGCGTCCCGACGGATGTCGTCGAGGCTGCAGCGCTGGTGCCGCAATGCACCCATGAGCTCGTGTTGGACCTGGGCGAACAGTTCACCGACGGTGTCGACCGCTGCGACACGGATGAGCAGTGGCGTGACGTTCACCATCATGCCGCCCGAGTCCCGCAGCACCGCCGTAGTCCGTCCGGACATCGGAACATGAATCTGGACAGTCTCTTTCGCCGTCATCCGCGCGAGGTACAACGCGAGCGCAGCGATGACCGGTGCAGCGTGGTTCTCGGATTCGTAGAGAAGGGCACAACTTCGGTCCGACATCAGTGTGCTTTCGAGTCGGCTCTCGGTTTGCGCGGGCCCAGAAGCCTCCGCCAGGCTGGATCCGGCCATGGTGGTATTGCGCTCAGCCCAGTACTCCCGGTCGGCGGCGAATCGATCCGACATTCTGTACCGCTCGTCGATGTCGTACAGCGTGCGCAGCGTCGCGGCACGACTCGGCTGCGAGTCCTTTCTCGCCGCCGAGGCCGAGTACCGATGCGCAATGCGGTTCATCATGGTCATGGCACCGAAACCGTCGAGCGCAACATGATGGATGCGGCTGTACCACAGATAGTGCGCGTCCCCGACACGCAGCACAGCGGTCGCGACGATTCCGTCGACTGCCAGGTCGAGCTGCGTCCGGCAATCTCGGCGCATCCACCCGAGGGCATCCTCGATCGGATCGGGGGACCCACGGAGGTCGACAAGACGGACGGTGATCTCAGATGTCTCGTCCACGTACTGCATCGGTTGACCGTCGATCTCGATCACTTTGAGCAAAGGAGATTGAAACTCGTATGCCACCGCTCGCGTTTCGCGATCCAGCAGTTCGACGTCGAGTTCGCCGCGCAGCTCCACGTAGTGCGCTATCAGAATCGGGACTTCGGGATCGAATTGCTGAGCGAACCAGGTTGCCCGTTGGGCGGCCGAGAGCGGAAAGAGCGTCTCATCAGAAGGGTCGGTCCGACTTACCTCGAAGGGTTTCACAGCGCCCCGCCCCGCATGATCTCCGCGGCCGCCGAGTGCGTAGCCGCGTCCGAATCAACAGCGCGAAAGCAAGAGGCTGATCGCGCCTCTCAAGCAGTCGTACCCAGAATCGGCAAGCGCATGCACCGCCCCACCAGTCGATGTCACGTACGTATCGCTCATGTTTCGCGTGCCCGATATGTACTAAAAGTGTGAATGCGTCTCGTCACCTCGGTAATGTCCCACTCCGAGAAGACACATCCCCCGAGGGGAGCAGGCGCATGGACATCACCACCATTACCGACGTGATACGCCGACCACCGGATCGCCCAGGGGACGTGTGGCGTCCCGGCGACGCCTGGCTCGCGGGAGGAACGTGGCTGTTCTCAGCAGAACAACCCGACACGCGTCGACTGGTCGACCTCACCGCGCTCGGTTGGACACCACTGGAGGTCGGCCCGACTCATTTCGGTGTCGGAGCTACGTGCACCGTTGCCGAACTGTATGCGTTTGTCCCGCCGGACAATTGGCGTGCGAGTCCACTTATTCGCGTCAGCTGCGAGTACTTCCTCTCGTCTTTCAAGGTGTGGAATTCGGCCACCGTAGGCGGCAACATCTGTATGTCGCTTCCGGCCGGACCGATGATCACCCTGGCAGTTGCACTCGAGGCTTCGTTCACACTATGGGCTACCGACGGAACAGTGAGGACCGTCGACGCGTGCGACTTCGTGACCGGTGACCACCAGAATGTCCTGGAGCCGGGCGAAGTCCTTCGGAGCATCGAGTTCCCGGTGCACGCACTCACCAAACGGCACGCCCACCGCCGCTTCAGTCTCACGCACCTCGGCCGTTCGACGATCTTCATGATCGCGACGCAGACTCCTGGCGCCGACGACTTTCACCTCACCATCACCGCCGGCACCACCCATCCGATCCGGCTGACGTTCGACACCATGCCGGACGAGCACTCTCTGCGACGAGCCGTCGACTCCATTTCGGCCGACATTTGGTTCGACGATCCCAACGGAACCCCAGACCACCGCCTCCACCTCGCCCGCCACTACGCCGACGAGCTCCGAAACGAACTCACGGGGAGCCAGTCATGAGCTACACGGTGAACGACCGGCAGTTCCACGAGGAGCCGTTCCCGGGACAGTGTCTCCGGACGTTTCTTCGGCACCTCGGACACCACGGGGTGAAGAAGGGGTGCGACGGCGGGGACTGCGGGGCGTGCACAGTGTGGCTCGACGGAACACCGATACACAGCTGCATCACGCCCGCCTTTCGCGCCGACGGTCGCGCGGTAACCACGATCGAGGGACTCGGCACGCCCGAAGATCTCCATCCGATTCAGCAGCAGTTCCGGGATGCACCCGGCTTTCAGTGTGGGTTCTGCACCGCCGGGATGATCATGACCTCGGCGGCGCTCACCGACGCGCAGAAAGAAGACTTGCCGCGAGCGCTCAAGGGAAACCTGTGCCGCTGCACCGGTTACCGATCCATCGAAGACGCGGTCAACGGTGTCGGTGCTGTCGAAGTTGCCCTCCCGGGACAGGCCGTCGGAACCAGCGTCGGGGCGCCGGCGGCCACCGACGTGGTGACCGGCCGAGCCGAATACACTATGGACACCGCGATCGACGGCATGCTGCACCTGAAAGTGCTGCACTCGCCTCACGCACATGCCCGCATCACCTCCATCGACACCACCGAGGCGCTCGCCGTCCCCGGTGTCCATCGCGTCTACACCTGGAAAGACGTGCCGCGCAAGCTCTTCACCACGGCAATACATACCGACCACCTTGTCGATCCGGACGACACCTACATTCTCGACAACGTCGTGCGGTTCGTGGGTCAGCGTGTAGTGGCCGTCCTCGCCGACTCCGTCGTCGCTGCGGAAGAAGGCCGTCGGAAGGTGAAGGTCGATTACGAGATCCTGCCTTCCGTGTTCGATCCGGAAGAGGCCATGGCCGACGGCGCTCCAGCCCTGCACGGATCCGACGATCCCTTTGTTCGAGATCCCGAGCACAACATCCTGCTCGAACTTCACGGTCATGTGGGCGACGTCGAGGCAGGGTTCGCCGAGGCCGACGTCATCCACGAAGGCACCTACTTCTCGCCGCGGGTTCAGCACGCGCACCTCGAGACGCACGGTTCGATCTCCTGGATGGAAGACGGACGCCTTCACGTTCGCACAAGTTCGCAGTCCCCCTCCATCGCCAAGGTCAAACTCGCCCATCTCTTCGACCTCCGCCCGGATCAGCTACGCGTGTTCTGCAAACGCGTGGGCGGCGGGTTCGGAGGAAAACAGGAAGTGATCAGCGAGGATCTGGTGGCGCTCGCCACCCTCGACACCGGTCGTCCCGTCTGCCTCGAGTTCACCCGAGAAGAAGAGTTCACCACCGCGTCGCCGCGTCATCCGATGAAGCTCACGATCAAGCTCGGTGCCAAGTCGGACGGAACCCTCACAGCCTTTCAGTATCGCAACGTATCGAACACCGGTGCGTACGGAAACCACGGTGGAGAGACACTCTTTGCCGGCGGCGCGGCAGTATCGCTCTACCGCTGCGCCAACAAGAAGTTCGATGCGTATTCCGTGTACACCAATAACGTCCCGAGCGGCGCTCTGCGTGGGTACGGGATGACGCAACCGGCCTTTGCCGTGGAATCGGCCATGACCGAATTGGCCGTCGCGCTGAACATGGATCCGCTCGAACTGCGTCGACGCAATATCGTCCGACCGGGCGATTCGCTGATCGCACTCGAAGACGGCCCAGACGACGTGATCTTCACCGAAGACGGACTGGGGCAATGCATCGATCTGATCGACACCGCGTTGAAGCGGCAACAGGTTCCCTCGCTCGGAGACGATTGGCTGATCGGCACCGGTACCGCCAGTTCACTACATGAGACCGCGCCACCCACCGAGCACATTTCCGAGGCTTGGCTCACCCTCGGCGAAGACTGTGTATACGAACTTGCCATCGGCACAGTCGAATTCGGTGAGGGAACTTCTACGGCCCACGTGCAGATCGCCGCAAATCAGCTGGGCACAACTCCGTCGCGTGTACGAATCATTCAGTCGGACACCGACCGAACCGGTTTCGACACAGGCGCTTTCGCCAGCGCCGGCCTGTTTGTCGCTGGGAACGCGGTACTTCGCGCGTCGAATGCGCTCCGCGATCGCCTACTTGCCTTCGCCGCGCACCACACCGGCGTGTCGATTGACCAGTGCTCGATGGACGACGACAAGATCGTCTGCGGTAGTACTCGATTAACACTGCAAGAGATACTCGAGGCCGCGCGCCCGCGCGGGATCCGATTCACCGAGGCGCGGAAGGCATACGGATCTCCGCGCAGCGTGGTGTCCAACACTCATGGCTTCCGGATTGCCGTCCATCGCATCACCGGCGAGATCCGCATTCTCTACAGCGTCCAAGCCACCGACGCTGGGGTGATCATCAATCCGGCGCAGGTGCGGGGACAGATCGAAGGTGGCGTCGCCCAGGGCATCGGCTTCGCACTCACCGAGAACTTCCACGTAGACGCAAACGGCGCGATGATGAACCCGAATCTACGTAACTACCGGATCCCGACATATGCAGATATCCCACGCACGGAGGTGATCCTCGTCGAGTCATCAGACTCCGTCGGTCCTCTCCGCTCCAAGGGCATGGCGGAGTGCTGCATCAATCCGGTTGCCCCTGCATTGGCGAACGCACTGCAGGATGCAACCGGGTCACGATTCCGGTCGCTACCGCTCACCCCGGAACGCATCTACACAGGCCTGAACCGATGACCGCGCACACGTCGGCGGACAGCGCCGCGACGGTCATCATCGGCCAGCGAGTGCGTGCCGGACTGGAGAAAGAATTCGAGGTATGGCAGAAAGATCTCAACCGGGCGGCCGCAGATTATGCAGGCTTCCTCGGGGCAGAAATCGCGGCTCCGACGCCCACCCAACCTGATTGGGTGATCGTGTACCGATTCGACTCCATCGCTCATGTTCAAGCGTGGATCAACAGCGCGACGAGGCAGGACTACCTCGACAGCGGACGTCAGTTCTTCGACGGCCCGGCCACGCAGCAGGTAGTGAGCGGCGGGATCAGGCCTCCGGACCCACTGCTGACCGTCGTAGTGACGCACCGAGTCGGTGACGACAGCATCGACGAGTTCCTTGCCTGGCAGGATCGCCTTCGGGAGGTGGAGAGTGCTTTCGACGGATTCCGCGGCACCGAACTGTTTCGCCCCGTCGACGGTGTGCAGGATGAATGGACCCTGCTGTATCGCTTCGACAATGCTGCCCACCTCGATACGTGGCTGACTTCCCCTGAGCGACAACAACTCCTCGCCGAGGGCCGCAAGTTTCACGACTTCGAACTGCGAACCGTGGACAATTCGTTCGGCAGTTGGTTTGCCTTCGACGAGAACGGAAACGAGGCCCCTCCACCTTCGGAGACAAAAACCTCGATCGCGGTCTGGGTCGGTCTCTACCCGACTGTCGTCTTGCTTACTTTGGCGCTGTCACCGCTGAAGCTGCCACTCTGGCTCGGATTGTTGATCGGCAATCTGCTGTCGAGCTTCATCATGAGTTTCTTCACGATGCCGTACTACGTGAATCGACTCCTGCGCCGTTGGCTGCGTCCACCTCCGGGGATTCCTGTCGCAAAAACCAACGCACAAGGGGTGGCAATCGTCGCTGCGGTGACCTTGTTCTGGGTGGTCGTCTTCTATCTGGTGACTACTCAGTTCTGGTCGCTGCCCTGAACTCTCCGGAACACGAAAAGCCAGCGCATGTAACGGGGCATGATTCTTCCCCGGTGCATACGCTGGCATTTTCAGTTATGTCCGTTCACGCGGCCGTTGGTGGGCTGTTCCCGCCGATCGGCTGCTGGAACGGATCGATCGACATCGGTGGATAGAACACCGATGTCGATCCGGACCGATCTCCACCCGCCACTCCGTGTGATGCAGCGTCCGATGATGATGACCACACAACAAGACCAGATTATCGAGATCCGTTGGGCCACCATCACCCCAGTGAACAATATGATGAGCATCGCACCACCCCGACGGAGTCCCGCACCCCGGAAACGCACACCCACCATCACGAACCGTCAACGCCCGCCGCTGCGGCACCGTCGCCGTTCTCGCTTCCTTACCGCAGTCGAGCGGAACACCATTCTCATCCAACAAAATCCGCGTGACCGTGCAATCGCAGGCCAACATCCGCGCAGTATCGATACTGATCGGACCCACCCAATCCGCCCACGCAAACCCGAGTTCCTCCGTCGACGGCAGTAGATCCTTCAATGCTTTGAGGTCGGTCATGTCTTTTGCACTGGCGGTGACTGTGATGTGCGGTTTCACTCCGCCCTCGATCGGACCCAGCCCCGCCCGCTCGTACCGCCGCAACAATTCGCAAAACCCGTCCGCCCGTCGTAGCGCCGGCGTACGGGTGTCCTTCACGCCGTCTTTCTCCGGCGTCGGCGCAGACAGGCTCGACAACAACGTGATCAGACGGGCCCCGTTCACCGCATCCAGATCGCCCTTCACGGTCACCCGTCCGTACAACCCTTTCGAGGCGTAGAACTCGTTACGTTCGGAATCCTCGCCGACCGGGACGCCGTCTTCGCGTTTTCCGTACTGCTTCTCGATCCGCCGGATCGCCGCCCGCACCGCATCACAATCGGCGATGTTCTTCGATGCCAACCCGAGCAAGATTCCGCGGGCCTTGTCCACGTCCGCCGGCGTCATGTTCTTGGGTGGATGCTGACAAAACGACGCCACCTGACGGGCTTTCAACGCATCCACATCGCCGCGATGGAATGCATCCGCGACAACAGGTTCGAGCATCAACAACCGCGCCAGACTGACCAACAGGCTGCACTCACCGATCTCCAAATTCGTCGAACCATGCAACCACTGCGCGATCGCCCGAAAACCCTTCCCGACCACAGTCTCCCGGGAAAACATCTCCACGATCAGCAACACCATCCGCGACTGCAACTCGTGCCGGACGCGCACCAGATCCAGAACCTCACTCTTGAGGTCCTCGCCATCCAGCTGCCACGCTTCCCGACTGTCCATACCGAAAGTTTAATCGAACACACTTTCGATAACCAGAGACAAAACGGACAACTTCGAGAACAGGAAGGCTCGAGACCCGTTGATATGAAACTACTTTCAGTAACTCTCAAAACCGGATCATCGGCCGCCGAGCGGCAGAACTCCCCCGCCGACGGGATAGGGCGGCAGCGTTCCCACAAGCGTCGGTGTCAATGTGGTCGCAGACGGATCGGCACGACCGAGAGTGAATTTCCGAACTTCGGCACCCGTTCCGTTGCTGCCGCTGACGAGGAGATCCGCGCCGGTAGTCGTGCTCGTCGTGGCCACTCCGACACCCGAACCTGGACCGGTGAACGGGTCGAAAGCTGCAACCTCCCGAAACGCCACGTCCGTCGAATGGTGATCTGGACTCTCGAGGTACATCTCGGGTGCACCGTCGAGCCTGGATCCACTCGAAAAGACGCGGATTGATCCTTCTCCTCCGAGCATGCCTGCCACTATCGACTTTGCTCCGCCCTCGGCGCCGGCCACCCAACCCGTCGACAGAGACACCCCGTCGCGGTAGCCCTGATCGAATGCCAAAAACTGCGACGTCATTACAGGACCAGCCGTATGACCTGCGTGTTCATCGGAGCCGCCCTGCGCAGCCGCCGTCGGTTCGTACAGGTCGTAGCGGAACGTCTTGATCAACGGCTCCTCGCCCGCACCCGGTGCGGTCACGATGCTCGCTCGACCGGAGTGACTGTCAACCATTCCGGTTGCGAACGTGACTCCGCTACTCGATCCCGGGTACGGCGAGAACGAACCGAATTCTGCGGGTGCGGACCTCTTGTCCGCCGGAAGGTCGGTGGAGTAAATCTTGACCTGCGACTCCATCCCTGGGCCCGAGGCAACGATGATGTTGTCCGCCAGTGCGTTTCCGTCGATATCAACTCCGCCGATGTTCACTCCGCCACGAAAACCCACATCGAAGGGGGCAAATCTTGCCAACTCGTCGGTGAACGGCACGCCGCCGACTGCGTTGTACGCCACCACTTCCGGAGCCGAGCCTGCACCTGTTCCAGCGACCAGATCAAGCACCATGTCTCCGTTCACGTCCGCCATCGCAACACTCGGGGTGCCTTCGAACGACGGGAAGGGCGTCACAGCAGTGATCAGTTTGTCGCCGTTGGCATCGAATATCTGCACCTTGGCGGGCACGCCGGCCGAACCAGGTATCGCGACGGCATATGTCGATACCTCGGGAATCACGTTGACAGTCGCCATCAAACCGTTGTCCTCGTGATTGAGTCGGTGGCAGTGAATCACAAAGGTTCCGGTGTACTCGGTGAACTTCGTTCGCAACGTCACTGACGCAGGCTCGAGAGCATTCTCATTCTCGTCCGTCACCGGAGCGGGCACGTTAACGTTGTCGATTCCCCATGGCTGAACCCCTGTCGTGGTACCTGCGACGGGATCCACAACTTCCGTTACCTGGAAGTCGTTGACGTGAATATGCATCGGGTGTTCGTCGTTGTTGAGGTTCGTGATCTTCCATTCCTCAACGGAATTCAGTCGCGGTTGAATCAGCGGAATGTTGGGGAACGTGTTGTCGGCGAATTCGTAGGTGAAGGCCTTCGGATCACTGTTGCTGGACTTCTCGTTTCCGAACCCACCGGACACTGTGAGGTTGCGGGTCACGTCGGGCGTCATCGCTGCGGTATCCACGAACGAGGTGTAGGTATCGAGCTTCTGTCCGAACTCGAAGGGAGTCGTCTTTCCTTCACCCTCGTCTGGCGTCGCACGGATCAACTGCTGAGTCGGGAACGTGAAGAATCCGTCCGCGTAACTGATCACCGACGGGTCGACGGTGACGGTTCCGAGTTCGGCGGGCGGATTGTCGGTACCGTTGTTGGTGTAGAGAATGCCTGGATTGCTCACCGGCTTCGCACCTTCGAGCGGAGGCATCTCCAGCACCAGATCGCCGGACTCCGGCATCGTCACTGCGATTGCGTATCGCGAGGCCGGCGGAATCACCAGCCTGGTTCCGTCCCCGTCCACGGGTGGCCTGACCTCGTCGAACGGGTTTCCGTCCTGCCCTACGATGGCGAACTTCGGATGGGCGCCGGTTGCGGTTTCCGTCAACGTGACCGGCATGTAGGCAAAGTCGCTGATGTTGGCAAGCACCCAGATCTCGGTCTGCCCCGGCTTCAGTTTCAGCGACGGCTGGAACTGACCGTTCACGGTGTACTGCACATCGCGTTGGTTGTCCGGCAGTGAAGGATCGGCCGGTACAGTCGTCGCTTCACCCACGAAGCTCTGCAGATTGCCTGGAACGAATTGATTCTGTCCACGATGATTGGCCGGGGACAACGGTCCGGTGTACCAGTTGGTGAAATACTGCGCGCCCTCGGTGGTGTCCGAGAAATTCACCGGAGCAAGGCTCGGACGGTACGTGCCGTCGGCTAGTTCCGTACCGGCGGGTGGCGTCAACGTACTGACGAATTGGGGCCAGTTCGCGTCGTTGAGCTGTCGGCCCTTTCCTTTTCGGTCGAATACGAAGTTGTACTGCAGTGCCATATCGCGAATCGGAACGTCGTTTGCCGTCACGACAGGCAGATTGCCGTCCGGCCGGCCGATTTCCAGTAGCCCGGCCAGGCCCATGTACGTCTGCTGGGCGGTGAGGGTGTGCCGGTGACTGTGATACCAGTACAGACCGTTCGGCATCGTCCCCGGAATCGCGTAGTCGTACACGTTTCCCTGGCCGGCTGGAATGTTGAGCAACACGTTGTCCGCATTGCCGTCCGGACTCACGTGCACTCCGTGCGTGTGCAGATTCAGCGGAGCCGACGTCAGCGCCGGCGGATAGATCGGCACGTCCCCGCCCGCCGGTGTGAATGCCGGATCGTAGAAGTCCTGGATCGTGAGATCCTGCAAATCGTTGTCGTAATGAATGATCAATCGCTCTCCGGGATTGACGCGGAGAGTCGGCGCCGGATAGACGTCACTCGCCGAGGTCGATCCGTCCGACGCCGTACCGCGGATGACCTCGTACCCGAAGAGCAGAAAATTCGACACGGGCGCCGAAGCGGTATCGAGCGGAATCACTCCCTGATGAGCGGACAAGCGCACCTCGAGAACACCATCTCGGCTACTCAGTTTCACCGGCTCCCGATAGTCGACGGCGGTTCCGCCAGAGCCGTAATTGCCGCCCACCTCGGGCGCCGATTCACCGGAGGTACACGCGGCCAACGCCATCGTCATGGACACCACTACTGCTGCGGCTAACGACTTTCCTCGCAGTGCGATCACTGGTTTCCCCGTTCCATGGTGGCGTGAGGTACGTCCGATCAGCGCTCACCAGCCTATCGAGAAAACATCGGCTGAACAGGATATTCACGACAAATCGCCCACCTAAGGCCTGCGTGAGTGCTGCACCTTGCAAGCAGTCTCAGCAAACCGATCAGAAATCGAGAAGCACAGCCACGGGACCCGCAATTACGTTGAAACACATGAACACACCACAGAAGTCCACTTCCGACCACACGTCGCCAATCCACACATCAGCAGGGAGCGCCCAGATGACCACCGCGAAATCCGTGATACTCGACGTTCCCGACCTCGCGGCAGCCGAAGCCTTCTACAACGCTCTCGGCGTCGGAGATCGAATCCAGCTACGCGAATCGAACGAACCGACAACAGGGTTTCGTGGGTACACCCTTTCGCTCGTCGTCTCCCAACCGAACATCGTCGACGCCTTCGTCGGCGCAGCACTCGCAGCCGGTGCCACCGCCTTGAAGCCTGTCAAGAAATCCCTCTGGGGATACGGCGGAGTCGTCCAGGCTCCAGACGGTTCGATCTGGAAGATCGCCACGTCGTCGAAGAAGAACGACGGGCCGGCCACCCGCACGATCGACAGCCTCGTGCTGCTGCTCGGCGCCGAAGACGTCAAGGCCAGCAAGCAGTTCTACCTCGACCGCGGACTCGAGGTGTCCAAGAGCTTCGGTCGCAAGTACGTCGAATTCACCAGTGCAGCAAACAATGTGACACTCGCACTGTATGGTCGCCGCGCTTTGGCAAAGGATGCCGGGGTTGCTCCGGAAGGCACCGGATCACACCGTCTGACCGTTGCCGGCGCGTCTGAAACCTTCACAGACCCAGACGGTTTCGCCTGGGAAGCCGCCTGCGCTTGACATCAAGCACAGATCACCGGGAAGGCGGCCGGTATCAGACTTCGGAGTTGGCCGCGTCATGCGCCGGGTACGCATGCACCAAGGCAGTAGCGAGTTTGGGCACCGCGTGAGTGAGCGAATGCTCGGCGCTGTGTGCAATCGCATGAGCTTCGGCAAGTGTTGCCCGGGGATCGATGTCGAGTTCTGCATCGGCATGCAGTCGGTGTCCGATCCACCGCATCTTGAGATCACGAACACTGAGGACTCCAGGTTCGTGCATCAATGCATGCTCTGCGTCGTCCACCAACTCAGGTTCGACGCCGTCCATCAACCTCCGGAAGACGTCTCGCGCTGCAGTCCTGAGCACCGCCACGATGGCAACGGTGATGACAAGGCCGATGATCGGATCTGCCAACGGGAAACCCAGCGCAACTCCCCCCGCCCCCAGAAGGACTGCGAGCGAGGTGAATCCGTCGGTCCGAGCATGCAATCCATCGGCCACCAGGGCCGCTGAACCGATTTGCCTGCCGACCCTGATCCGATACAACGCCACCAATTCGTTTCCGATGAAACCGATCAAACCTGCCGCCGCTACCCAACCGAGGTGCTCGATCTCGACCGGGTTGATCAATCGCCTCACCGCCTCGACACCGGCGATCACTGCCGACAGTGCGATCATGGCGAGCACGAACAGTCCGGCCAAATCCTCCGCACGCCCGAAACCATAGGTATAGCGCCTGGTCGCAGCGCGCCGACCGAGCGCGAAGGCAATCCAGAGTGGGACTGCCGTGAGCGCGTCGGAGAAGTTGTGAATGGTGTCCGCCAGCAGCGCCACCGAACCCGAGATCGCCACGATCGCAACCTGAGCAACTGCGGTGACTCCGAGCGCGACAAGACTGATCTTGACCGCCCGGATGCCGATTGCGCTCGATTCCAATGCGTCGTCGACACTGTCGGCAGCGTCGTGACTGTGCGGCGAGAACACTTCGCGGACTGCCGATCGAAATCCCTTCGGCCCGTGGCCATGGGGGTGGCCGTGGCCGTGGGACGTCTTGGGTTCGTACGTCACGACGCACCTTCTTCTTGATCGGTCCGATCGACGTTCGCCGAGCGCTCCGGGTGTATCTCCCGAAGCTCACCTTCACTACGGTGATGCCCCGGCAATCCGGGTCCGGCATGCTCCGCATTGAAGACCGCGTCCGTAACCAGTTGGCGCACATGGTCGTTCTCCAGGCGATAGAACACCGTCGTACCATCGCGGCGGGTTCGTACCAACCTTGCCATGCGCAATTTCGCCAGGTGCTGCGACACCGAGGGCGCCGGCTTGCCGACGCGTTCCGCCAGTTCGTTCACCGAGCACTCGCGGTCGACCAATGCCCACAAGACCTGCACACGGGTTGCGTCGGCCAGCATGCGGAACACCTCGACGACGAGGTCGACTTGATCATCGGGAAGCTTGCGGCGACAAACACCACTATCTGCGTTCATACGTAGATAGTAGATCATGCTGGACGCCGAAGATGACCTCTCGTCGATTCACCAGTTGTGCAAAGCTTGGCGGCAGAGCCCTTCGCCACTCGCAGACCGGGAGACAACGATGAGTACCGACGATTGGAACGCAGGAATCATTGCGGAATTTCGGGAGAACGAGGGCGAGGTAGGTGGCCCCTTCGAAGGTGCGCCCATGGTGTTGGTCCACCACACAGGACGCAAATCCGGACGCGATTTCGTGAGTCCCATGATGTATCTGGCAGACGAGCAGGATCCGAAGACCATCTACGTTTTTGCATCCAAGGCCGGTGCCCCGACCAATCCCGACTGGTACTACAACCTCGTTGCCACCGACCAGGCAGAGGTCGAGATCGGCACCGAAACATACCCGGTCTCCGTCAGCGAAGTAACCGGCGAGAAGCGTGACCGCATCTACGACGAGCAGGCCAGTCGATACCCGGGATTTGCCGAATACGCGGAGAAGACCGCTGGGAACCGCACAATCCCGGTGGTAGCCCTGACTCGCGCGTAAATCCTGGTAGCACCTCCCAGTCGTTGCCATTCGGAAACGGCTGGGATCGTTTGTACGGAATCAGGTCGCTGAAGAGGCTTTGACCTCACCCTTCGCATGCCGTCCGAGCAGCACGTATCCGACCCAGGATCCGACAACCACTGTCGCCGCGAGCGCCTGTACAAGGCCTTCGATACTCGCCGGATAGAACACGCCGGTGATGTAGTGCGAGATGAATCCGGTGGACGGCAACTCCGCGATCCCGGCCATCCGGCGGGCCCAGTTCTCGAGATTGGTCAGCGGGCAGTCATATCCGACCGCTATCGAACCGGCTCCCCAGACGACTGCAAGTAGGTGGAAACCGATGGTACGACGCCACTTCCACGCCACGAACCCTCCCAGCACCACATAGAGGACAAACCCGAAGTGAACGAACACCGTTACTACTTCGATGAGCCGATACACCATCGTCGTCTCCGCTCGTGGCGCGGAAGTCCCGCAACAACCAGACTAATCCGATGTTAGTCCTCGTAGAGGTGATCTACCCGGTGTATGCAGCGGTCGTGCGAGCAGCGGCGGCTGCAGCCGCATCCGGGTCGTCGCCCGATGCGATCGCAGCTTCGGCCCACAGTTCACTGCTTCCCGCGATGAATGCCTTGGCCTCGTCGCTCGCCGACCACTCGGGTGTCTCGAGTGGCGTCGCGATCCCCAGTTCCACGTGTCGAGCCAGCCCGAGCAGTCCCATGTCCCACCCGACGCCGACGGCACCTGGACCGTACTCGGCCCACCGATCCGGCTCCACGTCCGCGGCGTGTGCGAAGTCGAACAGAATTGCACGACGGCGCTCCTTGGTTCGGGAAAACTTCAGCTCAGGCGCTGCTGTAGATGTACCGCTACCTCTTCTCCAGCGGCGCTCTTGCCGATCGCCTTGCACAGCGCCACGCGCAGCGGAAGCCAGTGCGGTCCGTCGCCGGAGGGCATCAGCGTCGCCTCGAAGGGATGCTCACCATCGAGGGTTCCGAGCACCTTCACAGCGCGTCTGGTTCCCAGAAGTTCCGCCGAGCCGGGCACGGTCAAGAACGTTGCGAACGCACCGTCTTTCTCGATGGGAGCGGTGAACGAGTAATCGAGCGGTTGTGGAGTCTTGTCAGTGGCCATCTCGCGTCACTGCTCAGCAGCGAGCAGGACGTCGGTGTCGAAACACGTGTGAGTGCCGGTGTGGCACGCGGCGCCCTCCTGATCGACGATCAGCAAGACGGAATCGCCGTCACAGTCGAGTCGCACCTCGTGCACGTACTGGGTGTGCCCGGAGGTCTCTCCCTTGACCCAGTACTGCTGCCGCGAGCGCGAATAGTACGTCCCCTTACGGGTTTCCAGTGTTCGCGCGAGCGCTTCGTCGTCCATCCACGCGACCATCAGCACATCACCGGTCGACTTCTCCTGCGCAACCGCGCTGAACAGTCCGGCGTCGTTTCGCTTCAGCTTCGCCGCGATTGCGGGATCAAGACTCATATGACGTTTATACCTTCCACCTGTGACTTCCGTGGAATTCCCCTGCACGGCCGCCCTAGAATGGAAGTTCCTTCGCTTCTCGCTCTGGAAGAAGATCCGACATGAACCATCAACGTCATGACGGTCCGCACCCGGAGTACATCTGCCATCTCGCGAACCCGAGTACCGATCGCGTCCGAACCCGCCACGTCGTTCTCGGCATCGGCCCAGGTGCTACCAGCAAGAATGTACTCAGCTACGCACTGACGCTTGCCGCCAAGGAGGATTCAGCCCTCCACGTCGTTCACTGCATCACGTCCGAGGACCTACCTGTCGAAACCGACTCACCAGAATTCGAAACGCGTCTGCACGACCAGATGGTGTCGCAACGCGAGCAGACAACCTCGGCACTTGCCTCGCACGCCGACACCTGGACGTACGACTGCACCTATGGAGACCCGGCCGGTGTCATTCTCGCAACCGCGGACAAATACGACGCATTTACCATCGTGATCGGATCTCCGCGAAAAGGCGCTGCCTCCGCGGTGAGCCGACTGATGCACATCTCGGTCACTTCCCGACTGAACCGGCAGAACCGTTATCCCGTGATATCGGTTCCGACCGGAGTCAGCTCGGCAAGATAGCCGAACGCGGGACAAGCCCGCCTAGATAATCGAATAGTCCTCGAGCGGAAAGCGTTTCGCTTCGACGAACGCATTCCGTGTAGACGTGGGCCGCAGAATCGCAGCCTCGCCGTGCTGATTGAAGTAATAGCTTCGTGCAGTCTGGCAACTACCGCCGTAGAAGACGGAGTCCGCCAGGTTCTCGGTCATCCGGTCGAGGAACTCGGCGTTGGCAGTTTCGGTGACCTCGAATGTTTCCGCGCCGCGCCGTTTCACCTCGCCGAACAGTCGATCCATGTGCTGCATCTGGGATTCGATCGTCGTGAAGTAGGACAACCCGCTGTACGAGTACGGACTGGCGAGCGTGAGGAAATTGGGGAAATACGGAACCGCGACCCCTTCGTAGGCCTGGAAACGGTTGTCGCGCCACCACTTACCGAGGTTTCGTCCCTCTCGACCGATAACCTCGATGGCTGGAAAATTCACATCCCAGAGGTTGAATCCCGTTGCCAGCACCAAGGTGTCGATCTCGGTCTTGCGACCGTCGGCGGTGACGATTCCGTCGGCAGCGATGTGGTCGATCGGCGTCGTTTCGAGATGCACGTTGTCCTTGGTGAACGTACGGAAGTAGCTGTTGGAAAATGTGGGACGCTTGCACCCGAAGTCGTAGTCCGGTGTGAGTTGTTTGCGAAGGCTGGCGTCGCTGACCTGGGACCGCAGAAACGCACGTGATGCGGCCGCCGCACCCTTGTTCAACAGTTTGACCTGCTTGTAGTGCAGGACCGCGCTGACCATGATCATTTCTAGGATCGACGAACTGACAGCGCGCGCGATTCGCTGGGTGAGCGGAATACGCGAGAACAGCTTCTGCACTGCATTCGGAATGGGGACGTCGATCTTGGGAACCACCCAGATCGGCGTGCGCTGGTAGACGGTCAACTCTGCGGCCTGACGCGCCACCTCGGGGATCAACTGCACAGCGGTGGCGCCGGTTCCGATGATTGCGGTCTTGGTGCCGGACAGATCGTAGGAATCGTCCCAGGCCGTGGTGTGGATGATCTTGCCGGCGAAGTCGTCGATACCGGAGATGTCGGGCCGATGCGGTTGCGAGAGGAAACCCGTCGCAGTCAGGAGGTACTTGGCAGTGATGTCCGGCGCGCCTTCGACGGATACGACCCAGTGCGAGGAATCCTCGTCCCAGCGGGCTCCGTTGACCACGGCACCGAACGTCATGTGCTTCCGCAGATCGTACTTGTCCGCGACGTGGTCGGCGTACTTCTTCAGTTCCGCGCCCGGTGCGAAAAGCCTGGACCAGTTCGGATTGGGCTCGAACGAATACGAGTAGGTGACCGACGCGATGTCGACAGCCAGACCGGGATAGCGGTTGACGTGCCAGGTTCCACCCAGATCGTCCTCGCGCTCGAGGATCGCCAGGTTGTTCAGGCCCAGCCGCTTGAGTTGAATGGCCGCACCCATTCCGCCGAAGCCCGCCCCCACTACTACTGCGTCGTACTGCACTGCCATCGGAGAATCCCTCTCGTGAACTGCACATCAGAAAAACTGCACATCAGAAACTGACACGTCATTCCGTTATTGAGAACGGTATCATTCCTGATGTGACGAAGGCCATGACCAGAGCGGAACGAAAAAAGGCGGAATTGCGCCGCGAGATCATCGACGCATCATTCGAGTGCTTCGCCCAGCGCGGCTATCACGCAACCGGAATTGCCGACATCGCAACAACTCTCGGAATCGGCCACGGGACCTTCTACCGGTACTTCGAGAACAAGCGCGACATCATCGATCACGTCATCGACGACCTCGTCGCAAAGATCATCAGCGCACTGGCCACCGAGAATGCTCCCGACGCCGCCAGCACACTGGACGAGTACCGCGCCCAGGTGGGACGGATCGCCGAGGCGCTCCCCCGCATCTTCTTCGACGACCCCCGCATCCCGCGGGTTCTGCTGTTCGAGACGACGGGCGTCGACGCCGATCTGACGGGCCGGATGCTCGATCTACTCGACCAGTCGGCATCGTTGACCGCGGCGTACCTGCACCACGGAGTCGAATGCGGCTATCTACGCGCCGACCTCGATGTCGACAACACTGCCCACGCCGTCAACGGCATGATGCTGGCAAGTGCGATTCAAGGATTGCGAGCCGGTTCGTCCGTCGACTGCACGGCGTTGAACCAAGCCATCAGCCGCCTCATGTTCGACGGAATCCGCGCCGAGAACGCCTAGCGAACGACGATTCCCTCGGCACGCATCGCATCCTTGACCTCCGGGATGCTCAGATCGCCGAAGTGGAAGACACTTGCTGCGAGAACTGCGTCTGCGCCCGCTTCGACAGCCGGGGCAAAGTGCTTGACCAGGCCGGCACCGCCACTGGCGATCACCGGTACTTGGACTGCCGCCCGGACAGCGCGGATCATCAGAAGGTCGAAGCCCGCTTTGGTGCCGTCGGCATCCATCGAGTTGAGCAGGATCTCCCCCACTCCCAACTCTGCACCACGCTCGGCCCACTCGACAGCGTCGATCCCGGTGCCGCGCTTGCCCCCGTGCGTCGTGACCTCCCACCCCGACGGTGTGTCCGGCTGCCCCTGGGGAACGGTGCGGGCATCGACCGAGAGGACGATGCACTGCGAGCCGAAACGCTCACTCAGTTCCTTCAGCAGTTCCGGGCGCGCAATCGCCGCGGTGTTCACGCTGACCTTGTCGGCACCGGCACGCAGCAGACGATCGACATCCGCGACCGTGCGCACTCCACCGCCGACGGTCAGAGGAATGAAAACCTGCTCGGCAGTGCGACTTACGACGTCGAGCATCGTGCCGCGATCCGACGTGGAGGCGGTCACGTCCAGGAAGGTCAGTTCGTCGGCGCCCTGAGCGTCGTACGCTGCCGCGAGTTCCACCGGATCTCCGGCGTCGCGAAGATTCTCGAAATTGACACCCTTGACCACTCGCCCGGCGTCGACGTCGAGGCACGGAATCACACGAACTGCGAGGGTCATGACTGTGGTCCTCCTGAGGACGAAGCGCGCGGATCACCGAGCGCGTTGAGGATATCGAGAATCTCACCGTGGATGCCCGGAGCGGCAGCGAGCACCGACTCCGATTCTACGGTCCACGGGCGGCCGGCCAGGTCGGTGACCACCCCGCCCGCACCGCGAACGAGCGCGACCCCGGCCGCGTTGTCCCACGCGTTGCGGCCGTAGACGATCGCACCGCCCAGGATGCCGGCCGCGGTGAAGGCCAGATCGACTCCGGTTGAACCGTGTATCCGGATCCGCGAGGACACCTTGCTGATCTCGGCGAGGAGGTCGAGACGGAAACTGCCGGGGATCCGCCCTCGACTGTTGACGTTGAGCGCACCCAAGCCGACGATCGACGACGCCAGATCGGTTGGCTCCAGCGGCGGTACGGCGATTCCATTGACCAACAACGGACCGCCGGCGCGAGTCGCGTACGTGTGACCGATCAATGGAAGCCAGGTCAATCCGAGCACCGGGACACCGTCGTCGAGAAGCGCCAACAACGTTCCGGCAGTGGGCAATCCGGCCGAGTAGTTGAAAGTACCGTCAACGGGGTCGAGAACCCAGACGAGCCCGGAACCGACGTCGGGACCGCCGAATTCCTCGCCGTGCACCTCGATGCCGGTCTGCTCGAACAACTCCGCGGTCAACCGCTTCTCGAGCGCAAGATCGACCTCGGTGGCAAAATCACCCCAGCCCTTGCGGACCGCACTCGGGGCGCCGACACCGGAGACGAACTGATCGTGGACGCCGTCGAGAAGCCGACCCGCAATCGCGAGAAGTTCGTCGAGGTCACGCGTCGGAGTCATCTGGAAAATCTATCCGGAAACTGCTGCCAGTGCTTCGGGGAGAGTGAAGCGACCGGCATACAATGCCTTGCCCACGATCGCGCCCTCGACACCCTGATCAACCAGGCTGGAAATGGCGAGTAGATCCTCGATGGTCGACACACCACCGGAGGCGACGACGTGCGCGTCGGTGACCGCGCAGACCTGGCTGAGAAGTTCGAGATTGGGACCGGTGAGTGTGCCGTCCTTGGAGACGTCGGTGACGACGTAACGAGTGCAGCCGTCACGGTCCAGACGCGCGAGGGTCTCCCACAGATCGCCGCCGTCGGTGACCCAGCCGCGACCACGGGTGCGGTACTGACCGTCGACGAGACGAACATCGAGGCCGACAGCGATCTTGTCGCCGTACTTGGCCAATGCACGCGCACACCACTCGGGATCCTCGATAGCGGCAGTACCGAGATTCACGCGAGCACAGCCGGTGGCCAGTGCGGCTTCCAGGGAAGCGTCGTCGCGGATTCCACCGGACAGTTCCACCTTGACCGTCAGGTCGCCGATGACGCCGGCCAACAGTTCACTGTTGGACCCACGCCCGAAAGCAGCGTCGAGGTCGACAAGATGCACCCATTCGGCACCGTCGTTCTGCCACGCAAGAGCAGCGTCGCGGGGCGACCCGTAACCGGTCTCACTTCCCGCCTCTCCTTGCACGAGGCGAACAGCTTCACCGTTGACGACATCTACAGCAGGCAAAAGGACCAGGCTCACGTGCGGTAACCCTAGTAGGTCAGGACCTCGAACCGTCTTCCGGGTCACCGAACGCTTTTCGGGTCATCCGCTTGGATACGACGCCCATTGCCGCAATCGCAGCGACGACCCCCACGAGACCGAGCACGAGGCCGACGCCCGGCGATGGTTTGAGAACAACGATGACGACGGTTGCGACCGCCAGCGCAGCCACAGCGGCGCCGAGCGAGAACAACGCCAGACGGGCGAGGGAGAAATCGTCACCGCGGTTCGGTCCGGATCCCCCGGTCACAAACTCTGCACCCAGTTGCTCAGCAACTCGGCGCCTGCGTCACCGGATTTCTCGGGGTGGAACTGCGTTGCCGACAACGCACCGTTCTCGACGGCAGCGAGAAACTTTCCGCCGTGATCGGCCCATGTCAGCTTCGGGGGTGCAATGTGCTCGGACGGCGCGAGCTCCCAACTCTGCACACCGTAGGAGTGGACGAAGTAGAAGCGGGTATCGGCGTCTATGCCCTTGAACAGGGTGCTGGACTCCGGCGCCTCCACGGTGTTCCAGCCCATGTGCGGCAAAACCTCTGCTTGCAGCCTCTCGACGGTGCCGGGCCATTCGCCACAGCCCTCCGCCTCGACACCGAATTCGACTCCCCGGTCGAACAGAATCTGCATGCCGACGCAGATGCCCAGCACCGGTCGGCCACCGGCCAGGCGTCTGCCGATGATTCGGTCACCCTGCACTGCACGCAGACCTTCCATGCAGGCCGCGAACGCGCCGACGCCGGGCACCACGAGACCGTCGGCCGCCAGTGCAACCTTCATGTCGTTGGTCACCTCCACCTGCGCCCCGGTGCGCGCCAGTGCGCGAGTGGCCGAATGCAGGTTGCCGGAGCCGTAATCGAGTACAGCAATCGTGGAAGCGCTCATGCCCCAACTCTATCGGGCAACCCTGCTGCCGATCACTTTGCCGCCCGCGGCCAGTGCCGGGAGGAGCGCGACAACTACCGCGGAGACCGCGAACACCCATGCGTAGCCGGCAGTCGTGGCCACGAATCCCAACGCCAGTGCACCGATTCCGGTGCCGGCGTCGTAGCCGATGTTCCAGATCGCGCTGGCGGATCCGAGTTGCCTCGGGCCGGCAGCCTGAAACGCCATGACCAAGGACTCGTTCTGCACCGCCCCGAACCCCAGCCCGAAAAGGACCGCCGCGCAGAACAAGACCGGCGTCGACCCGCCGTCGACGTTGATCGCGAACAGCACCAATCCGATGGTCGACGACGCCAATGCCGGCGCGAGTGTCCGACCACTGCCGAGACGATCGGCGATCAGGCCCGCCGAGTACCGGCCGACCAACATCGACCCACTGGCGGTCGCCAACACCACTCCAGCAACGGCCGCACGCTCCGAGATTGCGATCGGCAGTAGAGACGACAATCCGCCGAACGAGGCGGACACACACGCCAGAGCGAGCACCGGAACCAAGACGGCGAACACACTCAGTCGAACGGATTCCCCGGTCGGCTGGGCGAAGATCTTCGGCAACCCGGCAATGGCCACCAGCGCGAGCGCCGGGATCAGCGCACCGAGGACGAACACCGGTGTCGCCGACCACCGTTCCATGATCGCAAGCCCCAGCGGAAGCCCCGCCATTTGTGACGCTGCGATCGCGATTCCCTGAGCACCGGTGGCACGGCCCAGAATTCGTTTGGGCGCCAACTCCGCCACCAGTGCACTGCCGGCCACCGTCAGCATGCCGAAACCGATGCCACGCACCGCGGAAACCGCCAGGACAGGGCCGGCGTCGGCCGAGATCAACAGCACCAACGACGGTGGGCCGAGGAGCAGACACCCGACCGCCAGCACGCGCCGGTAGCCCTGCGTCCGCAACAACCGAGGCACGAGCAGTTGCGTCAAGACCGTGGCCGCCATGAAGACACCGGTCACCGATCCGGCAAGCGCATCCGATCCGCCGGACTGCGCAACCAGCAACGGCACCACCGGCAACAGCAACGACCAGCCACCGAAAGCTGCTGCCGCCATGATCAGGACACCGATCATGCCCGGTGTGCGAAGCAACCCCGGCGATGGAGCAGGATCTTGCGTCTCAGATACAGTCACTTTTCGCGTCTCAGACACAGTCACTTTTCGCGTCACAGACGCAGTGCGCCCGCTACCGCCGCCAGAACCGCCAACGCCAGAAGGATTCCCGACGCAAGCTTGTTGACCTTGAACATCGAGTAGGCGCCGCCCACGGCAATACCCGCGCCGATGAACAGCAAGTAGGTGAAGAGGACGCTCACAGTGTGCCCTTCGTCGACGGCACGCCGCTCACGCGCGGATCCGGCTCGACCGCCTCACGCAGAGCTCGCGCAACGGCCTTGTACTCCGCCTCGGTGATGTGGTGCTGATCGCGGCCGTACAGAACCCGAACGTGCAGTGCGATACGTGCATTCAATGCGATCGACTCGAACACGTGGCGGTTGATCACCGCGTGATACGGAACGCCCGGGTACCCGCCGATGACGGAATGCACCATGTAGTCGGGCTCACCGGTGTGCACGCAGTACGGGCGACCGGAGACGTCGACCGACGCGTGCGCCAGCGTTTCGTCCATCGGGATGAAGGCGTCACCGAAACGACGGATGCCCTTCTTGTCGCCGAGAGCCTGGCCGAGTGCCTGGCCGAAAACGATCGCGGTGTCCTCGACGGTGTGGTGAGCGTCGATCTCGACGTCGCCCTTCGCCTTGACGTCGAGATCGAAGCTGGCGTGAGTACCCAACGCGTTGAGCATGTGGTCGAAGAACGGAACGCCGGTGGAGATGTCGACGATGCCGGTCCCGTCCAGATTCAGTTCGACGACGATGCTTGATTCCCGAGTTGTTCGTTCGATCCGCGCGATGCGATCGCTCATGCCGTCTCTCCTGAATTCGTGTCGACCAGCTGGGTGCCTGCGATTTCGTCACTGGCCTTGATGAACGCGTCGTTCTCGGCTTCGAGTCCCACGGTGGCCCGCAGATATCCGGGGATGCCGATGTCGCGGATGAGAACCCCGCGGTCGAGGTATTCCTTCCACGCCTGTGCACTGTCGGTGAACTGACCGAACAAGATGAAGTTCGCGTCACTGGGAATCACTCGGAAACCGGTGTCCGCCAGCGCCTTCGACACTCGATCGCGCTCGGCGGACAAGGCGTGCACACTGCCGAGGGTCTCGTCGGCGTGACGCAGGGCGGCACGTGCCGCCGCTTGCGTGACCACCGAGAGGTGATACGGCAAGCGCACCAACAACAGTGCGTCGATGAACGCGGGAGCGGCGGCGAGGTAGCCGAGTCGGCCACCGGCAAACGCGAAAGCCTTGCTCATGGTGCGGGTCACAACCAGCTTGGCCGGGAACTCGTCGATCAGCGTCATCGCGCTGGGGGCAGCGGAGAACTCCGCGTACGCCTCGTCGACGATCACGATGCCCGGCGCCACGTCGAGGATGCGTCGCAGTTCCGCAATGCCGACGCTGTGTCCGGTCGGGTTGTTGGGGCTGGTCACGAACACGACGTCGGGTCGGCGTTCCGCAATCACGGTGACGGCAGCATCCACGTCGAGTGCGAAGTCGTCCCGACGGAAGACCTCGACCCACTCGGTATCGGTACCGTCGGCGATGATCGGGTGCATCGAGTACGAAGGCACAAAACCCATCGCGCTACGTCCCGGACCTGCGAACGCCTGAAGAAGTTGCTGCAGAATCTCGTTCGATCCGTTTGCCGCCCACAGATTGTCGACGGTGACCGGTACACCTGTCTGCTTCGCCAGGTACGCCGCCAGATCCGTCCGCAACGCCACAGCGTCACGGTCGGGGTAGCGGTGCAGTTCCTTCGCGGCTTCGCGCACGGATTCGGCCACATCGTCGATGAGCGCCTGGGTCGGCGGATGCGGGTTCTCGTTCGTGTTGAGCTGAACCGGAACCGTCAACTGCGGTGCGCCGTACGCCGACTTTCCACGCAGGTTCTCGCGAATCGGCAGGGCGTCGACCGAAATCGACTCTCCAGGAGCACTACTCATCGCAGAGCCTCGAATCGCAGACGCACAGCCTCGCCGTGAGCCGGCAGATCCTCCGCATTGGCCAGCGTGATGACATGTCCGGCAACGTCTTTCAGTGCAGACTCGGAGTAGTCGATCACGTGGATTCCACGAAGGAACGTCTGCACACTCAGACCGGAGGAGTGGCGTGCACACCCGGCCGTCGGCAGAACGTGGTTGGAGCCGGCGCAGTAGTCGCCGAGACTGACCGGCGCCCACGGGCCGACGAACACGGCACCAGCGCTGGTGACCTGAGCTGCCACCCCGGTTGCATCCTCGGTCTGGATCTCGAGGTGCTCTGCCGCATACGCATTGACGACGCGCAGACCAGCGGAAACATCAGAAACGAGCACCGTGCCCGACTGGCTACCGGTCAGTGCCGTGGTGACGCGCTCGCGATGCTTGGTGATCTCGAGCTGCGCAGCCAGAGCCTTGTCGACCGCGTCGGCCAAGTCGACGCTGGTCGTGACAAGAACGCTGGCGGCCATCACGTCGTGCTCGGCCTGACTGATGAGGTCGGCGGCAACGTGGACCGGGTCAGCGGTGTGGTCGGCGAGGATCGCGATCTCGGTGGGACCGGCTTCCGCGTCGATGCCGACCAGTCCGCGGCACAGACGCTTGGCGGCAGTGACATAGATGTTGCCGGGACCGGTGATGAGGTCGACCGGGACAAGCTCGGTTCCATCGGTGTCGGTTCCGCCGTAGGTAAGGAGGGCGACGCCCTGCCCGCCGCCGACGGCCCACACCTCGTCGACGCCGAGCATGGCTGCTGCGGCAAGGATGGTCGGGTGCGGCAATCCGCCGAAGTCGGCTTGGGGCGGCGAGGCGACAACAAGTGATCCGACGCCGGCCGTCTGAGCCGGCACGACGTTCATGACAACGCTGGACGGGTACACGGCATTGCCGCCGGGCACGTACAGCCCGACGCGCTCGACCGGAACCCAACGCTCGGTGACCGTGCCACCCGGAACGACCTCGGTGACGGTGTCCTTGCGACGCTGATCGGCGTGCACCTTGCGGGTGCGCTCGATCGCAACCTCGAGGGCTTCCTTGACTGCGGGGTCGAGTTCACGAAGTGCGCGCTCGAGCTCGGCCGCGGGTACACGAACCGAAGCCGGACGAACGCCGTCGAACTTCTCGCCGAATTCGAGGGCGGCTTCTGCCCCGCGATCACGGACGGCTTCGACCATCGGGCGAACCTGATGCAGTACCGCGTCCACATCCACTCCACCTCGGGGAAGCGCGGCGCGAAGTTCGGCCGTGGATGGGGTACGACCACGCAGGTCGGTGCGGGCAAGCATGAGAGTTCCTCTCGTACGCAAACGGGGTGCCTGTGCAAGCGGCAGCAAACCGGTCCGGCATCACAGGCCCTGAACAGCGCGCCTGAAACACAGAACTGATGTCAATTATCCAGGATAGGCGCACCCCGTTTTTCACCGGTCCACCTGCAACGCTCACTGCAGGTCCGGCGCCCGCCGCCGGGCGAGTTCGATCAGCTCGTCCCTTCGAGGTGTTGCCACCGAGATTTCACGGCCGTCATGCAGACGAAAGCGGACCCCGTCGCCGGGAGATGCGAGAATTACCCGCAAACCTGGGCCGGTCATTCGATAACCGATTCCGGAGCCCATCCCGATATGTACTGCAGTGGCAGACACAACTTCGTCCCACCGAAATACCTGACGCAGCCCCGGAGACAGCGCGATCGACACTCGTTCGACGTCTGTGGTGATGATCACGCGCACCTTCCACATGTACGCGGCCAACCCGAAGGACAGGACCGCGGACAACACGGCGCCGACGTAGCCCGCCGAGTCGCGATCCACGATTGCCGCGAACCCGCAGACAATTACCAGGACAATTCCGAGGACGACGCACAATGCGACCGCCGACCGCCGCAGTAGTGGGCTCAGGGGAATGGACTCGTGAAATTCGCGCACAGCACCCCCCGCCTCGATCGCCGACAACCCCACCCCGAGGAATGACACCGGGAACACGACCATCCCATTACTCGCGCTTTTATAACAAACACGTCACGCACAGCTAGGGTCCAAAGTCGTGACAGACAGTGACGTGGCCACGACCGCACCTCCGGCCTTGCCGACCCCTCAGCGATCCAGCGGACCGAACCGAGCACGGATCGTTGCGATTGTCGCATCGATCCTCGGCATAGTTTTGTGCGGATCAGTGCCGTTCCTGCCGATCGAGCAGGACACCGCCGTCGTCAACTGGCCGCAGGCCGGGTCGACGACAAGCGTCGAGGCGCCATTGGTCTCGTACACACCGTTGCGCATGGAGGCATCGATTCCGTGCGCGTCGATCAGTGAGTTGGCCGCCACCGGCGGAACGCTCGTCTCGACTGCTCCCCCGGGTGCCGCCGATGCGCGCCGCTACGGATTTGTTGCCACCGTCTCCCCCGAATCCTCCGACGCTCCCGCTCGGGTCGACGTTGTCCTACGCGATCGAGTGTTGCTCTCGACACCCGTCGCTGATCTGCCGAGTGGATGCGCACTCACGCTCGCCGCCGAGCCGACCCGAACCACCTTCAGTGCCACCGGTTCCGAACCGCGCGTCATCGAGGGCGACAGCCGGCCACAGGTAGTCGGCGTCTTCAGCGACCTCGATTCGGCGGCAGCCGGTTTGAACGTCTCGATCGAGGCGGACTCTCGCTTCACGTCGAGCCCGTCGGTGATCAAGACTCTCGCCATGATTCTCGGGGCACTCACGGCTGTCGTGTCCCTCTTCGCGCTGCACCGCCTCGACAACCGCGACGGCCGGGGCACACGCAAATTTCTGCCCGCCCGATGGTGGAAGTTCACCGTCCTCGACGGCGTCGTCGTCGGAACGCTGGTGCTGTGGCACTTCATCGGCGCTACCACCACCGACGACGGCTACCAGTTCACGATGGCAAGAGCCTCCGAGCAATCGGGCTACATGTCCAACTACTTCCGGTGGTTCGCGGTCCCCGAAACCCCGTTCGGAACGCCGTATTACAACATCCTCGGACTCCTGGCCCACGTCAGCACCGCAAGCCCCTGGGTCCGTCTGCCTGCTCTGTTGGCAGGCATCATCACCTGGCTCGTCATCAGCCGGGAGGTTGCGCCTCGGCTGGGCGCCGCCATTCGCGGAAATCGACTCGCCCTCTGGACCGGCGCGCTTGTCTTCCTCGCTTTCTGGCTTCCGTTCAACAACGGACTGCGCCCCGAACCGATCGTTGCCCTCGGCGTGCTGCTGACCTGGTGCTCGATCGAACGCGCCGTCGCGACGAGACGACTTCTGCCGGTCGCAGTCGCGATCCTGATCGCCGGATTCACCTTGACTGCCGGCCCTTCCGGCCTCATCTGCTTTGCCGCACTCATCGCCGGAATACGCCCGATCATGCGCATCATCATCGAACGTGCGCGCACCACCGGTTACGTCGCGGCTGTCGGGCCACTGCTAGCTGCCGGACTCTCGATTCTCATCCCCGCGTTCGGCGATCAAAGTCTGGCCGCCGTCATCGAGATGCAACGCGTCCACTCGATCTCACCGAATCAGCCCTGGTTCGACGAGTACCTCCGCTATCAGTACCTCTTCAACATCTCCGTCGACGGTTCCCTGACTCGCAGATTCGGTGTGTTCGTCATGGTTCTGTGCCTTGGCGTCTGCACCGCGATGATGCTGCGCAAGGGGGGCCGTATTCCCGGTTTGGCCGCCGGCCCGTCACGCCGCGTCGTGGGGCTGACGATCGGCGCACTGCCACTGCTGATGTTCTCGCCGACCAAGTGGACGCACCACTTCGGAATCTTTGCCGGACTCACCGCCGTTCTGGCGATGATGACGGCCGTCGCCGTGGGAACAAAACTCCTGCGCTCGCCGCGCAATCGGGCCCTCTTCGCGGCGGCCGTCCTGTTCCTCCTCGCGGTGGCATTCACCGGCAGCAACAGCTACTACTACGTGTCCAGCTACAGCGTTCCGTGGTGGGACAAGCCTGTGTCCATCAGCGGACTCGGCGCGAGCACCGTCCTCCTCGGGCTGACGGTGCTGATGCTCGGCGTCGCCGCGTGGTACTTCTTCCGTGAGCCGTACACCGCGGGGAAGGAACCGTCCGCGAAGCACGCTCGACTGCTTGCCATCTCGCCACTGACGGTTGCCGCAGGTGCCATGGTCCTCTTCGAGGTGCTGTCCATGGCCAAGGGCGCGGTCACCCAGTACCCGGCCTATTCGGTGGGCCGTGCAAACGTCGACGCCGTTCTCGGCCAACATTGCGGTCTCGCCAACGACGTTCTGCTCGAGACCGATCCGAACGCCTCGATGCTGACGCCCCTCTCGGGCAGCGTCGCCACAGGACTGTCCGCCGGTGGGGCTACGGGATTCGATCCGAATGGCGTCGCCTCCGACCTTCGAGCAGACAAGGAAGCCACGGCTACCGGCGGCGCGAACACCGTCGACACCTCCGAGGACACCGCCGGCAACTCGGCCGGAACCGGCGGTGGCGCCGGACAGACCGGAGTCAACGGCAGTTCGGTCGCGTTGCCGTTCGGTCTCGACCCGGCGACAACACCCGTCATGGGTAGTTACGGTCAGCCCTCCCCCGGCACTCTGACCAGTGACTGGTACCAACTCCCCGACGTGGGCGAGAACGCCACGCGTGGCGACATCATCTCGATTGCCGCGGCTGGTCGTGTTCGGTCCGTCGACAAGGACGGAATCGTCACCTACGGCCAGAACGTCGAGGTCGAGTACGGCACAGCGCGTGGCGTCGACGATGCCGAAACAGACGCTGTCGAAACACTCGGAAAGATCGCGCCCCTCGACATCGGCCCGGCGCCGTCATGGCGGAACCTGCGTGTGCCGTTGGATCAGATTCCCGTCGAAGCCAACAGCATTCGACTGGTCGTCAGCGACTACGACAGCAAGCCCGACCAATGGGTGGCCGTCACCCCGCCGCGGGTTCCGAAGACCCAGAAGCTCAACGACGTCGTCGGTTCACAGGCGCCCGTCATGCTGGATTGGGCTGTCGGACTGGCATTCCCATGCCAACGCCCCTTCGATCATCGGGTCGGTATCGCGGAGGTCCCCGAGTATCGGATCCTTCCCGACCATTCCGGTGCGCTCGTGACCAGTGCCTGGCAGGACCACTACGGTGGTGGACCGTTGGGGTGGATCGATCTGCTCCTGACCGCGCAGACCATTCCGTCGTATCTCGACAACGACTGGGCTCGCGACTGGGGTTCGATCGAGAAGTACACACCGATCGATCCGAGTGCAGTACCTGCCCAGGTCGACGAAACGACCGTTCAGCGCTCCGGGACGTGGAACCCGGGATCGATGACCATGGTTTTCTGAGCGGAATTTCTGAGCGGCTGGGTCACTGAGTGACACGGTCCAGCCGCGGGCGGATCGGACGAAACGCCTGCGACTGGACACTTGTATGACTTAGTCTCCCAGGCATGGGAGCCCTGTCACGGTCTATCGCGCCTGCGCTGATGGCACTGACGTGCCTGTTCGGGGTGCTGGCCATTCCCGCGCACGCCTCGGCTGAGGTACCGGATGACTTCCTCTGGGGCGTTGCCACCTCCGGGTTCCAATCGGAAGGTTCGTCGCCGGACAGCAACTGGTCTCGATACTCCGATTCCGGACGAACCCACGACAAGATCGGTGACTCGGTCGACTTCCGTCATCGCTACGCCGAGGACATCGACCGGGCGGCCGATCTGGGATCGAAGGTTTTCCGATTCGGCGTCGAGTGGGCGCGAGTTCAGCCCGCCGCCGGGAGCTGGAACGAGACCGAATTCGCCTACTACGACGACGTGGTAGCTCACATCCGCGCGCGGGGCATGACTCCGATGATCACACTCGACCACTGGGTGTATCCGGGATGGGTTGTCGATCAAGGCGGCTGGACAAATCCGAAGACGGAAGCCGATTGGCTGGTCAACGCAGAGAAGGTAGTCGAGCGGTACTCCGGAATCGGGGCGCTCTGGATCACGATCAACGAGCCGACTGTGTACGTTCAGCGCGAATTGACCTACGGCGGAATCGCACTCACCCAGGCGCCGTCGATGTTCGACTCATTGGTCCGAGTCCACCGGGCGATCTACGACCGCATCCATGTTCTCGATCCCGGTGCCCGCGTAAGCAGTAATTTCTCCTTCATTCCCGGCGTGTCCGAGGCGATCGATTCGGTATTCACGGATCGAGTGCGCGACAAGCTCGACTTTCTCGGCATCGACTACTACTACGGTGTGGCCCTGAACAATCCGACTGCCGCGTACGCCGCACTCGACGAGTTCTACAACGTCACGCCGCAGCCCGAAGGCCTCTACGACGCATTGATGCGGTACTCGGGCAAGTATCCGGAACTCCCCCTCTACATCGTCGAGAACGGCATGCCCACCGACAACGGAGCGCCGCGCGCCGACGGTTACACACGCTCGAATCACCTACGCGATCACATCTATTGGATGGAACGCGCCCGAGAAGACGGTGCCGACGTGATCGGCTACAACTACTGGTCCATCACCGACAACTACGAATGGGGTTCGTACCGACCTCGATTCGGCCTCTACACGGTCGATGTTCTCGGCGATCCCACTGCGGCGCGAATCCCGACCGACGGCGTCGACGCCTACCGCCGGATCATTCACGAGAACGGCGTCGGGGCCGACTACGTGCCCGTCATGGCCCCGGCTTTCTGCTCGCTCGTCGATCCTCCCCGCAGCTGTACGGCTACTCGATGAGGGCCGTTTTCCGAAATTCCTCCACTCCTCGTCGTTAGGATGTCCCATGCGAACACTGCGAAATATCGCCGGAACTGCCGCTGCCACCGCTGTCCTGATCCTGGTTGCCGGAGGCGCTGCGACGGCAGCCCCGAACCCGGCCGATTCACCCCGCGAGGCGCAAGCACGCGCCTACATCGACGCCCTCGTCTCCCATGACGTCTCCGATGTTCATTTCGCCCCGGATGCGACCCGCGTCGAAGCCGGACTCAAGACGGGGTTCTCCGGACCACAGATGTCCGCCGACCTCGAACACGGCATCCAATACCGCGTTATCCAGGGCGTCCGAGACCTCGAGATGTCAGAGGCCGGGGACATCGTCTCGACCACCTACCTGCTGGACGCGGGAATCGGCGGCACTCGCCTCATGACCGTGGAGATTCGTGAAACCTTCGAAGTCCGTGACGGTCTCATCCACGACGTCGTCGCCGACATCATCCCGGTGTCTGTGTCGTGACGCGCGCCCGATAGCTACTGGGCGGTGCACCCGAGACTCGGGTGCACATCGCCGCGAAGGCAGCCGGCGTCGAGTATCCGAGTTCAGACGCAACGGCCGTCACACTGGCCCCGGCAGAAAGTTTCGGAAGCGCGTGAAGAATGCAGGCACGCTGCATCCACGACGACGCGCTCATCCCCGTTTCCGAGATCAGCAAGCGGTGCAGTGTCCGTTCACTGACGTGGAGTCGGTCAGCCCACCGCGTGGGCGAGTCATGGATCGACGGGGCTGCGAGATACTGCGCGCACAACGCCCGCAATCCCGGGTGCCGAGGCAGCGGGAGTTCCACAGGTAGGGGCGCAAGATCGCGAAGTTCGTGCAGGATCAGCTGAAATACCGCGGCGCTGCGTCCGTGTGCGGGGAAGTCGTCCTCCACATTCAGCTCGACATCCATGTCGACTGCAGCGACAAGTAACTCACGCAGGAGCGACGATACTGCGACGACTCGGCACCTGACCGGGAACCACGGCGCTGCGGACGGTTCGATGTAGAGGCTTCGCGTGCTGACGCCGTCCATTGTCACGGCATGAGCGACACCGGCGGGAATCATGACCGCATTGGACGGCAGAACCGTCCACTCACCGTCATCGGTTTCGACGTTCATCGCACCGTTCACAGCGAAGAGAAACTGGGCTCGTCGATGTTCGTGGGCGGCCAGCACGTGACCGGGTGGGTAGTCGGTTCCGATTGCGAGAACACCGCGGGGCGAGTGATCGACGTCGTTGATCGAGATGTTGCGCACCGGAGGAACCTACCGAGTCTGTGTCCGATTCACAATGGAACGTGGCGAACCTTCGAATGTGCGCCAACGGAGAAATCGCTACCGTTCATCAAGTGCTTCACTACTCCCTCATCCTGCTCGCTTTCGGCGCCTTGACCGGAGTCACCACCGTTCTTTTCGGATTCGGTGGCGGGTTCGTTACTGTCCCAGTCGTTTACGCTGCATCGACGCTGAGGCCGGACGTCATCGATCCGATGCATGTCGCCGTAGCATCCTCGGCGGCCGTGATGGTGGTCAATTCACTCGGTGCCACAGTCGCATTCAGGAAGTCAGGACGGCTTCGGACGGAGTACATCAGACCTCTGATCGGCCCCGTCGCACTCGGAGCCGGGCTCGGAGCGGTTGCGGCGGGCCACGTAGACGACGGCGTCGTCCGGATTCTGTTTGTGCTCTACCTGCTGGTGACAATCCTGGACAGTCTTCTGCGACAAGGGTTTCTGACACCATCTGAACCTCGCGAACATCTTGACCGTCACGGCGTCCGCGCTGTCGGGATAGGCATCGGTGCCGTCGCAAGTTTCCTCGGAGTCGGCGGGAGCGTCATGACGGTTCCGATGATGCGACGCCGCGGAGTTCCGATGGCCGACGCCGCCGCGAGCGCCAACCCGTTGAGCTTGCCTGTCGCCGTCGTCGCGACTGCGGTGTATGCGGTCTCATCAGGGCACAGTTCAGCCTCGGATCTGTCGGCGGGCAGAGTCGGCGCTGTCGACCTTCTGGCCGTCTGTGCACTACTCGCCGGTTCCCTACCGGCGATCGCGCTGAGCCGACGAATCGTCGGTGCCATACCGGACCGAGTCCATGCCGCCGCCTACATCGCTCTACTCGGCGTCGTCACGGCAGTGATGGTGATTGCTTAGCGAACGGCGTATCGCAGATAGATGACGCCGCCGTCGAAGGTTTTCTCCTCGAGCAGTTGCAGATCAAGCCGGCTTTCCGGGAGAGCTCGCAATCCGCCACCGATATTGACCGGACACAGGAACAGTCTGACTTCATCGACCAAACCCGCCGCGAAAGCACTAACCGCAACCGTCGGTCCACCGATCGAGATATCTTGTACCGCTTCACTCTCGAGCAAACGGATGAAGTCTTCATCGAAGCTCGGGACAATCCTGGTACGTGCGGTCGACACCTCGTTCAGCGTCGTGGAGTACACGATCTTGTCGATTCCACGCCAGATCTGAGCGAACTCGGCGGTCGCCGCCTCGATACCGGCAAACTCGCCCGGAGCCGAAGGTCCTCCTGCCACCGAAGAACGCTCGAGATCCTCGGACGCCATTGTTTCCCAGGGAATCATCGTCTCGTACATCCGGCGCCCGAGCAGGTACGTGCCGACTCCCCTCTCTAGCTCGTTGACGAACGCGTGGACCTGCGCGTCGGGAACCGCCCAGTCGAAGTTCCCCTGCTCATCGGCCACATACCCGTCGATCGAGCAGATCGCCGAGTAGATCAGGCTCACCATCGGTCCACGTGCAGCACGTTGTCGACCGGTTCACGGGCGGCGGGTTTGAACGTCTCGCCGGTGAAGTACGCCGTCGGGATGAGCGCAGCCTGATGGAATCCGGCCGGAATGCCCAGCAGCTCGGCAACTTCCGCTTCACGCTGCAAATGCAATGTCGTCCACGCCGTACCGAGCCCACGTGCCCGCGCGGCCAGCGCGTAACTCCACGCAGCCGGGAGTAGCGAACCCCACAGGCCGGCTTGGTTCCCCTCCGGCAGCGTCTTGCCCGCCTTGATACACGGAATGAGAAGGACCGGCACCTCACCCATGTGCTCACCGAGCCACGCGACGCTGGTGCCCACGCGTTGTTGAATCGGCGCGCGATCGGGATCATCGGCGAAGAGTTTTGCCGCCGAACCGTGAGAGGCAAGGTACTCGTCGGTGACTTCCTTGTAGATCTGCCCGACTGCTGCACGCAGTGCCGGATCGGTCACCACCATCCACTGCCAGCCCTGGCGATTCGAACCGGAGGGCGCTTGCAGGGCGATCTGGAGGCATTCCTTCACCAGGTCCAACGGCACGGGACGGGTCAGATCCAGACGCTTTCGAACGGTCCGCGTTGTGGTCAGCAATTCGTCGGGTGTCAGGTCCAGTACGGGATACGACGTCATCTCCCGATCATTGCACTGTCGCGAGCAGTGAGCAGGACTGTCCGTCTACACTTTTCTGATCCCGTGCGTGCTCGTTGTCGGGAGTATTTCCCGATCAAAGGACTTTCGACATGAGTTGGCACGTCTGGTTGGCGTTCTTCGGAGCAAGTTGGGTGATCAGCCTGTCGCCGGGGGCCGGCGCCATTGCGTCGATGTCGTCGGGACTTGCCTACGGCTTGCGACGCGGATACTGGAACATCTTCGGGCTGCAGTTGGGATTGTTGCTGCAGATCGGAATTGTCGCGGCGGGGGTCGGTGCAATTCTCGCCAGTTCGACCGTGGCCTTTTCCTTGATCAAGTGGTTCGGTGTCGCATACCTCGTCTACCTGGGGATCAGGCAGTGGCGATCGGCGCCCACCGAGGTGGAGACCGACGAGGCAGCCGCGAGCAGCTCCGGTCCGATGATGATGCTTCGCGGATTTCTCGTGAACGCGAGCAATCCGAAGGCCGTCGTTTTCATGCTCGCAGTGCTCCCGCAGTTCCTGGACCCGTCGGCGCCGCTGCTGCCGCAGTATCTGATCATCGCCGCCACGATGTGCGCAGTCGACGTGATCGTGATGACCGGATACACCGGCCTGGCCGCCCGGGTGCTCACCTTGATGCGCTCCCCCAAACAGCAGCGAACCACCAATCGAGTGTTCGCCGGTCTGTTCTTCGGAGCCGCCGGCTTCCTCTCGAGCATCGGGCGTGCAGCGGCTTGATCGGTCACACGGCTCGAGAGATCACAGGCCCGCAATCAAGTTGACGACGGACGCCACGATCACCGAACCGAACAGGTACGACAGCAATGCGTGGCCGAGTGCCATCGCGCGCATGTCCGACGACTTCAAGTTGGTGTCGGAAATCGCGAAGCTCATCCCGACCGTGTACGCCACGTAGGCGAAATCGCTGTACCTCGGCGGTTCTTCCTGATTGAAATCGATTCCGCCGTCGGGGCCGGAGTAGTACAGCCGTGCATATCCGAGGGCGAAGAGCGTGTGGACCGCCAGCCACGAGATCACGACGCTGCCGACTGCAACCGATGCCGCCACTACTTGGTAGTGATGTCCGTCGGGTGCCGCCAGGAGCAAGAACGCGATACCGACCAGGCTCGCGACGGCGGCACCGAGAATCAGCAGGTGCGCGACGTTTCGGGCCGGCTCTTCGCGCGTTGCGTGGCTTGCGGTGAGCGTCGCGTCGAAGGGCCAGACCAGAATCCACGTCCACACCGTGAACACCATCGCCGCCACATCCCAGCCGATCAGAAACGCGAATCGGGGATAGCCGACCAACGCCGTGACGACACCGGCGGCCACACCGAGCAGCAGACCCGTCGACACTCTCAGCGCCGGCCCGGCACCCAGGGCGCTCCGTGGAACCGGGTTGATCGGAAGGTCGTGCGGTCGATCGTTCACGGGCTCAGTCAACCACTGTTAGAAGTGAGACGGTGGTTACGTGACACGGCGACTCAGGCGTTGCACGCACCGACTATCGGCTTGCCGTTGAATCTGTCCAGCACGTACTGCAATCCGACGCCGAAATCCGCTACGGCCGGCGCGAGGTGGTTGTTGCCGCTCCCCGGATTCACCGCAGGCAAAGTGTCGGTGAACAACGTCGCCTCGGCCCCGCGCGCGCACCAGTCCTGAACCAGGCGCCGGGTTTGCTCGTACGGGATGAAATCGTCGTTGAGCGCTCCGTTGACCAGAATCGGCGAGGCCGGGGTTCGCCACCCGATGCGTTGTTCCTCGATCACCTGTTGGATCTCCGGTACCGATTCCACCACGTCGGCGAGTGGTCGTCCGTCTGTGGTCCACGACGCCGTCGACTGCTTCCCGTACTTGGTTCGGGAATCGATGAGGCATTGCCCGGCGACGTCGGCGAGCACGGACCGGCCGTAGTCGTTGAGTCGAGATTCGATCGGCTCTCGGGCGGCGGGATAGCGGTCGAGGACGCCGTTGATCGTGTAACCGATCGCGGCCATCAGGCCGGTACCGTCGATATGACGCAGAACGCTTGCCAGGTCTGCCGGGGGCGCGCTCGCGTAACTCCCGACCAGATTCACCTCAGGCGCGTATTCGGGTGCCAGTTCGGTTGCAGCGGCAGTGGCGCCGCCGCCCTGCGAGTGGCCCCACAGCGCTATCGGATCGTCCTCTCCTGCCTGCGCGAGGGCTCGGGCAGCGCGTGCACCGTCCAACATCGCATGGGCTTCCTCGGCGCGATTGACGTAGGTATGGACGCCGGGTGTTCCGAGTCCGATGTAGTCGGTGACGAATACACGAACGCCCTGGGCGAGGAAAGCGAAAGCAAAAGCTGACTCGTAGTTGACACCGACACTGTCCACACCGGCACCGTAGTTCGACGGATTCCCGGGTTCCGCCAGGCGGAGCTGACCGGCAGTGGGAAACATCCTCGACGGCGCGCACTGATCACCTTGGCCCTGCGTACCCGGACCGATCACCACCGTCGGGCGGGGGCCCGCTCCTGACCACGGGGCAGCCGGCTCCAGGTACGAGCCCGACACAGCAACCTTGGATCCGTGGGTGTCGGTACTCGAATACAGGATCCGGGTCCCCACACCAGGCACTCCGCCGACGGCACCGGCCAGAGCCAGCGGTTCCGTCCGAATCACCGAACCCGGATCACCGACGTCGCCCGGAATCGCGTCGTAGAAATCGTTCACGGGTTCGGCGTTCGACATCGGTGTGAACAGCAGCGAGGTCGGCAACAGCGCCGATACCGCAACGGCCGAAACCTTCAGTGCCGCGAGGACAACCTTCCGGGTGCTCATGGAAATCCAACGTATAGGCCTCAGTCGACGCGCGGACCGGTTTCGATCTGCGGGACTTCAATCGATCGATACCAACTGTCACGCGAGCGGGCCATGCCGCTGGCCCCCCGATCCCCTGGTTTCACGGCCAGAACCTGATGAATCGTAAGCCTGTGCGGCTCCTCGAAACCCAGGGCACTGGCAGCGAGATACAGCAACCAGGTACGCACCCGGGGAGCACCGACCTGTAAGACCGATGCGTCCCAGTTCTCGCGAAGGTTCTGCACCCATGCGCGCAGTGTCAGTGCGTAATGCTCGCGCAACGCTTCGCTGTCACGCGTCTCGAAACCCGAAAGTTCCAGCGCATCAATGGTTTTACTCAACGGAAGGATCTCACCGTCCGGGAAGATGTACCTGTCGATGAAGCTGGGACCGTCATCGACGTTGTCCGACAACGACTTCACCGCGGCGATGGCATGATTGAGCAGACGACCCCGCGGCACGAGCAGGTCGTAGAGTTTTGCCGTGTACACCGGCAAATTGACCAGGCCCACGTGCTCGGACATGCCGATGCTCGAAATCGCGTCGTAAGGGCCGTCGTCGACGTCGCGGTAGTCCTGCACCCGAATCTCGATGCGATCGGTCAAACCCGCGTCAGCAACTCGCCCCTTGGCGTATTCGACCTGCTCGTTGCTCAGCGAGACTCCGACGACGTCAACGCCGTAGTTCTGGGCGGCGTGTAATGCCATCGATCCCCATCCGCAGCCGACGTCGAGCAGTCGCATTCCCGGCTTCAGATCGAGCTTGCGGCAAATCAAGTCCAGCTTCGCGTACTGAGCAGCTTCGAGGGATTCGACACCTTCCGGCCAGTATCCGCACGAATAGACCATGCTCGGCCCGAGGAACAGTTCGTAGAAGCGATTCCCGACGTCGTAGTGATGGGAGACAGTCGCCGAATCGCGTGATCTACTGTGCCGCTTGCCTCGCTTACTACGCATCTCGATCGCCGGGGGTGACGGTGGTGGACCCACCGCTCCCAAGCCGGCGAAAGTACCGGCGGCGCGAACAATCGAGCGCAGCGGCAACGTCGACAAACGATTCTCACCGAGCCGCGTGACCAGTTCCGGAACGTCGAGGAGCGCGAAGATATCGCCGTCTACGTCCAGATCGCCGGAAACGTACGCCCTCGCCAGCCCTAATTCGTTGGGAGAGTAAAGGACCCGCCGTAGGGCACGCCGATTCCGGAAGTGAACCTGCGCAGCGGCGTCCGGTGGCCCTGCCTCCGAACCGTCCCAACATCGCACGCGAACCGGAAGCGGAACCCCGATCACTTCCTCGAACACCGTCAAAATCTTGGCCGCGGCACCAGTCACTGATCAACCCTCCGACAAAGATGGTTAGCCGATGACAGAAAACTTACGCCCGATTCGCGAATCTTTCGCGCCATTTGTCCGAGTTTTGGACAGTGTTCATCGCGGTTTCGGTATTCATCGCCGAGTTCAGGGCTCCACCATTCCGGCGAGGAATTCCACCAGCAGTCTCTTCGTGACCTCACGTGGCAGCGATTCCACTGCCGCGAGGACGGCCGCCATGTCCAAGGGAGAATCGGAAGAGCCCCGAGGATCCAGCCCCGCCGACGTCAACGCTGCCGCGACGGCGTCACTGGGCAACGCAAGAACATCGGCGACGGTGACATCGCCACGTTCGAATGCTCCGGCCAACTCTGCCAGGGCCGGCGGCGCCTCGGCTGCCGCCGAGCCGCGAACGTCGTCGGCACCGAGGACGAGTGCGCTGGTCAACTCGCCGAGCACAGATTCCGTCACCGGGGTGACGGTGAGGTGGGTTGTTCGAGGCAACGTCGTCCCGTCAGGTTGCGTCGACGCCGGCTGCCCTTGAAGGACGAAGCCGCGAGCACCGACAGCGCTCACCCAGCGATGCGGATCCACTCGCCGTTCGAGCGGCACGGAATCGTCGGTAGCGACCGCGAACAGTGGTCCCACCGGCGAGCCCACGACGCGAAGACCCTCGATTGCCTCGACCGTGCCGATCAGTGCACGAGTGGCCCGCTGCGCCCGGGACACCAATTCGGCGTACCCGGATTGCCCGAGGACTTGCGAAATCGCCCAAGCACCGGCAAGAGCAGCAACGGATTTGGAACCGAGAAGCGTGGGATTGACCACCGGGTACCCCGGCCAGTCCGTGAGTCCGAAATACTGCTTGCGATGCAGATCTCGCCCTCGGTGCAGCAGGACCGAAACGCCTTTGGGCGAGTATCCGTACTTGTGGAAGTCGACGGACATGCTGGTGACCCCGGGCACCCGGAAATCCCAGGGTGGCAGATCACCCCACCACGGCAACGCAAGCCCACCGATGCAGGCGTCGACATGCAGTGGAATCGAATGTGCACGAGCAACTTCCGCGACATCGGCGATCGGGTCGAGCGCCGCGAACGGGTAGCTGGGCGCGGAGACGACGATCAAGACCGTGTCTTTCCGAACTGCCGTCGCAATATCTTGTGCGCCGACGCGCCCCGACGTGGGATCTACTGGTACCAGGATCAGTTCCAGTCCGAGCAGGTGAGCTGCCTTGTGGAAAGCGGCATGCGCGGTGGTCGGAAGAACCAGCGAACCCTCACCCGGCGGGAGCCCACGGAAGTCGCGAGCTGCCTTGACGGCCAACACACAACTCTCCGTTCCGCCGCTGGTGACATTGCCGACGACTACGCCTCCGGCGTCTGTATCTGCGGCTGGGTCTGAAGCTCCATGGAGGAACTCGCGTGCGAACGCAACCAACTCACGCTCCATCACCGCGGTGGACGGGAACACCGTCGGGTCGAGACCGTTGACCGGCTGAACCAATCGAGCTGCGTCCGCTGCCAACTCGTCGAGCGCTGCGAGGCCGCTGTCGTACACGTACGACAGAACCCGGCCTCCGTGCGTCGGAGCGTCCTGCTCGCGAAGCGAACGCAACCGACTCAAGATGTCGGCCGCCCTCTTCTCGAGGTTTGCGCTCTCGACGATCTTGCCCTGAAGTTCCTCGGCCCGAGTGGAACTCATCGTTCACCTTTCGTTCTCGTGAGTGGATTCTTGTTCGGTGCGGTAATTCCGCAATACGACCAGGCTGATCGCAACCAGGATCGCCGGCACGACCGAGAAGCCGAGGGCAATTCCGGTCAGCGCCGATTCCGGTTGCACGACAGTCTCGCCCGCAGTTTTCGAGACGAAGCCGGTCACCGCGAGTACACCCAAGAACACCGCGGGTCCCAGGGCAAGGCCTGCGGTTTCCGCGGCGGTCCAGATACCACTGAGCGAACCACCGCGTTGGCGCCCACCGATTCGCGCGTCGTCCTCGATGACGTCCGGAAGCATCGCCAGCGGGAACACCTGCATGCCGGCGTAGCCGACGCCGGCAAGCGCGACGGCACCGTAGATCCACGAACCCGCGTCGACAGCCGCAAGCGTCAACAACGCCGTGGCGACGACGAACAGAACCGAAGACACCACGTAACCGCGAAGCTTTCCGTACCGATGCGAGAACCGGTACCACAACGGCATGACGACGAGAGCTGGTCCGACGAGTGCAACGAACAGACCGGTGAGCGCACCTTCGTTGCCCATCACATAGGTCGCCAGATATTGCGCACCCGCCAACATCACGGCGGTGGCAAGAGCTTGGAGCACGAAGACGCTGACCAGCAATCGGAAAGCGCGGGTACGTCGTATCGCGTCGAACCCGTCCCGGTACTGCGAGAGCAACGAGCCGACCGGCGCGTCCGCGTGAGTCACCGTGTGGCGCGCGGCTCCGCGAACTGCCCAGATCATTGCCCCGCACATAAGCGCCGACACCCCGATCGCCATGACCAGATAACCGCGTGCTCCGCCCCCGGCAGCATCGCGGAGCTCGGGTCCGCCGGCGCCGATGACCAGAATTGTCAGGGCCAACACCGCAATTCGAACCGATACCAACCGAGTGCGCTCGTGGTAATCGCCGGTCAACTCGGTCGGCAACGCGATATATGGAACCTGAAAGAGGCTGTAGGCACTCGCCGCGAGCAGGAAGAAGACGAGCACCCACATCGCCCCGACTCCGGGGCCGGCCGACACCGGGGCCGAAAACGTGAGAATGAAGAGCAACGGCAGTCCCAGAGCGCCTGCGAGCATGAGTGGCACTCGCGTACCGGTTCGATGAGAGCTTCGGTCGCTGATCGACCCGATCAGCGGATCGATCAGGACGTCGGCGATTTTCGGGACAATGACCACAAGCGACGCGAGCGCCGCGGCAACGCCGAGCGTGTCGGTCAGGTAGTACGCCAGTACCAGACCTGGCAGAACACCGAATCCACCCGTACCGACACTTCCCGCTGCGTATCCGGCCACCACACCACGCGAAAGCCTGTCAGGCGATCTACCTTCACGAAGACGTACCGGTTTGTCTGTAGTCACCGTCCACACACTAATGTCACGACTCCGTACCGCGAGGGCAAAAGAATCCCGATGACCAGAAGTCGCTCACTCGGACGGGCCTGGCATGCCAGACTGTGACCCGATTCGCACACGAAACGAAGGTCTGAAGACGATGGTTGACCCACTGCGAGAGATCTGGCCTCCGTACGGAGTCACGATCACGTGTGGGCCCGTCACCTTGCTCCCTGTGCGCGACGATCATTTCCCCGAACTCACTGCGCTGGTCCGAGCCGGCATTCACCCTGCCGAACAGATGCCGTTTCTCGTCCCCTGGACGGTGGGCACTCCCGACGAAGTGTCGCGAAGATTCATCCAATACCACTGGTCGGTCCGCGGAGCGATGACCATGACCGACTGGAAATTCGAAACAGCCATTGTCGTCGACGGAGAAATCGTCGGCTGCCAGGCGTTCGCCGCGACGGACTTTCCCAAAAGTCGTACCGGTGAAACCGGCTCGTGGATCGGACGCGGGTTCCAAGGCCGGGGTGTCGGCACTCTCGCCCGACAGGCAATCTGCGCATTCGCATTCGACTCTTTGGGTGCACGAAGCGTCGTGTCGTCGGCATTCACGGACAACCCCGCCTCGATCACGGTGTCCACCAAAGTCGGGTACCGCGCAGACGGCACAGTAGAGGAGTTGGCTGCCGACGGTCGCATGACCGTGCGTCGTCTCTTCACCCTCAGCCGCGAAGATTTTGTCGCACCGCCGTATCCCGTCGAAGTGACCGGCGTGCGCGCGTTCAAGACGATGCTCGGCATCGACTGAGCGAGCTCCCCGTGCACAGTGAGAACCGAGAGAGCAGCGACAACCGGAAGACCAGCGACAACCGGAAGACCAGTGACAACCGGTAGAACAGACACATGGAACCCTCCGACATGATGGCCGCAGTCACCTCGTCCATGCGCGACCGTACCGGGCGCACCCTCGAAGAATGGGTTGAGGCCGTACGGACGTCCGGGGTCGACCCGCTCGATCAGAACGAAGTGCGCAAGTGGCTGAAAGCAGAGCACGGTGTACCGCAGAATTCGCAGTGGGCAATTGCATTCGAGACTGCCGAACAGTCCGGATGGGTGGAGCCGACCGTCGAGCAATACATCGACCAGCAGTACAGCGGCCCGAAGGCAGCACTGCGGCCGATCTTCGATGCAGCCCGACGTCTGATCGAAGAACTCGGAGCCGATGTTCGGGTCGAAGGCCGCGGAACCTACACACCCTTCGTTCGCGCTCGCCAATTCGCCGCCATCGCAGCGGCCACCAAGGCCCGAGTCGACCTCGGACTACGTTTTGTCGAGGCCCCCGAATCCGAACTTCTTGTCCCGGCCAAAGCTCCCGGGCAGTCGACCCACAAGATCGGGCTCAGCAGCACCGCAGACGTGAACGACGAAGTCGGATTGCTGACAGCGATCGCGTATCAACAGAACGGCCGGTAGGTCGCTCACTCACCGCCACGCAAACGCACCTGCAGGCTGCACGAAAGTCCCTGTCCTCCTTGTCGGAGAACAGGGACTTTCTTCACCGCGGGGGAAGGTCGCTGCGACGTGTCAGCTCAGGCCGAAGAGCGCGCCGATGATGGTCCGAGCAGCCTCGAAGAGCGCGTCGACGGACGGAACACCGATTTCAGAGCTGATGGAAAAAAGGGAACCCAACATACGATCCTCCGGAGATAGTTTCTGAATGGCTTACTGCCACAAGGGAAATGCTACCGATTCCACTTGCGGAACTGAAGCAAGGGGACCACGGGAGTGACAATTCCGGACCAAAGTCCCGGCCCGTTAGATCTACTGCACCCCAGTATGATTGCGATCCTTCGAATCCGAATCGATACCTTCGAGATAGCCGACGAGAACTTGGGCGACCTCCGCCAACACCTCAGTGCTCGACATTTCCGAGTGGGAGCAGTCGACCAGGTACGCCCGCAACGGCCCCACCAGTTCGGACCACCTTTCGACCAGGTGACGATGTTCAGGCAGATCATGCTGCGCCACAAACAGTTCCACTGACCCGAAATAGTGCCGCGGCGTGTGGTCCCGAACGATTCGCGACAGTTTTTCCACCCGACCCACTACGGATTCGAGTACCGTATCGGAAAGGAAATCCATACCGGTCTGCCTTCGGATCTCTGTCGCAACGTCTGTGAAAGTCAGTGCTGCAGTTTCAGTTTCAACCTCGGATAGCCCGATCTGCGCGAATAGTTCGGAAGGTTTCGGAGCCGCTTGTACCGATGGCATCATCTCCGGTAACAGCGCGTCGAGCATGACAACCGAACCGACCAGATCGCCGGCCTCCTCGAGTTGGCTCGCCATCTCGAGCGCGATCGTTCCGCCGGCAGACCAACCGAGTAGATGGTATTCACCCGACGGCTGCACCGTCCGTACGGCATCGACGTACCCCGACGCCAACTCCGCCACCGTGCCTGGCAATTCACCTGCTCCCGTTGCCTGGATGCCGTACACCCGTCGACCCCGCAGCTGACCGACGAGTCCGGCGTAGCACCAGGCAATTCCGCTGACCGGATGCACACAGAACAACGGCGGCCGTTGGTCATCGGGGTCGCCGCCGAGCATGACGACCGTGTCCAGCGGATCCGAACGAAGCGAATCACCCTCGAAGACATCGGCATGAACGAGATCCATCCGAGAGGCAAGCTCCGCCACAGTTCGGTCGGTGAAAATCCATTGAACCGGGAATTCCCTGTTCAGGCTCTCACGCAAGCGCGTAGCCACTCGAACTGCACCCATCGATGTCCCGCCGAGCTCGAAGAAGTCGTCGTAGCGGCCGACCGATTTCGCGCCGGTCACGCCCTCGAATGCCTGTGCCACGTGACGTTCGGTATCCGAGATGGGTCGATCCACACTCGACCCTGGCTGCGGTGAAGGAGCAGGAAGTGCCGCTGCGTCTATCTTCCCCGAAGCGAGCAACGGTACCTCGCCCACTATCGTCACCGACGAAGGCAGCAGGTGCTTCGGCAGCAGGCCGGAGACGAACCCGCGAAGCTCCGATTCCGTCGCCGAACCGTTTTCCGCCAACGTCACATACGAACGGAGCTCAGCGGATCCGTGCCCGTCGTCACAGACAACGGTTACCGAGAAGGCCACTGCTCCATGGCTTGACAGAGCCGCGTCGACCTCCGCCGGTTCAACGCGGACACCCCGCACCTTCACCTGCGCGTCGTTGCGACCCAGGTACTCGAGCGCTCGGTCGTGACGCCTACGACGCACGAGGTCACCCGTGCGATACATCCGAGTCCCCACCGCATGAGGATTGGCAACAAAGCGCTCGGACGTCAGAGCCGGGGAAGCGACGTACCCCCGTGCCACATTCTCACCGGCGAGGAACAGTTCTCCCGCAACGCCATCCGGAACCGGTCGGAGCCTCTGATCGAGAACAAATGCTGTCGTACCAGGGACTGGAGTGCCGACAGTGACGTCCGCGTCAGTGATCCGTGCGGAAATCGATGCCGCGATCGTTGATTCGGTCGGTCCGTATCCGTTGACGATGCGATGTCGGGGTGACCACGCCGACGCAAGGCGCGCAGAGAGCGGCTCCCCCATCGATTCGACGATCAACGATTGCACTGCATCCGGATCGACTGTCGCCAGGACCGTCGGCGTCACGATCAGATGTGTTACGTCGGCGGCTATCAGCAGATTCGTGAGTTCTTCTCCCCCGTAGACGAAGTCGGGAGTCAGAATCAGCGTTCCACACCCTGCAGCCGCGAGAAGGATCTCGATCACCGACGCGTCGAAGGTCGACGACGCCAATTGCAGGACTCGGGGGCCACGCTCGATCTCGGCGATCTCGGCGTGTGCGGTGCAGACGTTCATGATTCCGCGGTGTGAAACCTCCACGCCCTTGGGTCTTCCCGTGGAACCCGACGTGTAGATGACGTAGGCGAGGTTGTCGGGGTGAGCCGGCGTTGCCGATACCTCGGCAGCGCCACCAGCAGTGCGGGATTCGTCCATCGCCACCCACTCGACGCACTCGGGCAAACTCTCGGATGCACCTCCCGCTGTCAAACCGACAACCGAACCGCATTCCTCGACCATCGTCTGCCGGCGCGCTGTCGGCAGCGCCGGATCGAGCGACAGCCACGCTGCGCCTGCACGCGCTACTGCCCACAACGCAACGATCCACAGATGCCCGCGCCCGAGCGCAACGGCCACCACGTCGTCGGGTCCGATTCCTCGGACCACCAACTCGCGTGTCCAGTGCGACGACTCCTCGTGCAGGTCGCGGTAAGTCCAACGTCTGCCGTTCTCTTCCAGCGCTACGCCGTCGGGCGCCTGACGCAGAGCGCGTTCGAAAATGTCGGCAATCGTCAGAGGTTCGACGTGGCGAGGATTCGCAGCAGTCAGCGCCGAGCGTTCGAGTCCGGACAGCAGTTCGATCTCCCCGATCACAATCTCGGGTTCCACGGTCACTGATTCGGCGATACGTCTCACCCGCTGCATGAACAGTTCCGCGGTCGACTCGCGGAACTTGTCCGTCGCATACAGCAATCGAATAGTCAGACTGTCACCGGTGTCGACCAGGTCCCACGTCAAGTCGTAACCGGTCGACGCCCCTGCGTTGTCGATGTCGAAGACGGTAATGCCGTCGATCTGCGGCAACTCCAGCGCTCGCCGATACGCCAGCATGACCGTGAACAGCGGATGCTCGTTCATCCTGCGCGGCGGATCGACCTTCGCAACGACGTCGTCGAACGAGATGTCCGCGTTCGCCATTGCTTCCAGATCGGCACGGCGAACCTCGTCCAGAACAGCAGCGAAGCGATCGGTGGAGTTGATCCTCGTGCGCAATGCGACAGTACCCACCATCATTCCGGCGACGCTCAGCAGCGCCGGATCGTTCCGCAGACTCACAGCTGCTCCCACCACGACGTCGTCCGTGACGCACTCGCGAGCGAGCAGCACGGCAATCACGCTGTGGACGACCATGAATACCGTGACGCCATGCGAACGAGCCAACGCCGACAACGCGTCGTAGGTGGCGCCGTCGAGGACTTCCGTCACCATCTCCTCGGATCGTGAAGACACGGGACTCCGGGGGTTGTCGACGGGTAGAGCCAACACATCCTCGACGCCACAAAGTGCGTCCGACCAATAGTCGAGTTGCCGGTGAGCCATGCTGAGAGAATCCTCGGGGTCACCCAAGCTCTCTCTCGCCCAGAAACTGTAGTCGCCGTAGCTGATCTCCCCCGACGAGCGATCCCAGGGAAGACCTGCCGACCTGGCCTCGAAGGCTGCCACGAAATCGGTCAGGATCGGGCCCATCGACGCTCCGTCGATCGCGATGTGGTGAACAACGATGACCAGGACCGTCAGTCCTGCAGAGTCGACTCCTGCCTTTTCGGTGAACACACGCACACGGAACGGAACATCTCGTTCGAGATCGAACGGCACAGTCGCGAATGCCGAAGCGCTCGCACGGATATCGCCGACGTATACCGCAGTGAGATCGAATGCAACAGAGTCCATTTCAAGTTGTTGCGGACCGAATTCGCCCGGAACACAGACAGTTCGCAATGCGGCATGGTGATCGACGACGTCGCCGAGGGCGCTGCTCAAGACCGAACGATCGATGTCGTCTGCCAGGACCGCTGCAAACGTCAGGTTGTACGCAGTCGATTCCGGCTGAAGCTGATTGATCAGCCAGAGTCGTTGTTGCGAGGGCGCCAACGGGGCCGGCTTGCCGGGATCACGTCGAGTCAGTTCGCGGCGTTTGCCATCGGACGCGCTCGCCGACAGCCACTGAGACATCGCTCGCGGCGACGGATTGTCGAAGACGGCGCGAACAGGCACATCTCGCGCGAAGATCGAGGCGAGTCGACCTGCCACCGCTGCCGCGGCCAACGAATCACCACCTGATTCGAACAGGTTGTGCAGAGCGCCGAAACTTCCGGACACGTGTTCCGACATGACAGCGGTGACGAGTTCCTCCGAAACCGTCACTGCTGCATCGGGCGCCTGGCTCTCGAACACATGGCGCCGCAACGCATCTGCGTCCAGTTTTCCGTTCGTCGTGAGCGGGATCGACTCCAATACGACCACGCGGCCGGGCATCAGATACGCAGGCAACATCGCGGCCAACTCGATTGTCAGCTGATCCGCCTCCACACCATCGCCGACCGCACATGCAACCGCAATGTCGTCGACGAGGACAACCGCCGCAGCCTCGACGCCCGTGCACCGACGCAGAGCTGATTCGATTTCGGCGGGCTCGACGCGGATTCCTCGCACGCTCATCTGACGGTCGGAGCGTCCGACGAATCCGAGCGTGTCATCCGTGCGGCGATGAACCAGATCACCGGTCCGATAACGGCGGTGCCCACCGGGTGCTGCGATGAACGACGTGGCGGTGCCGGCAGGATCTCCGGCATAGCCCATCGCAAGCCCGGGCCCGCTGACGTACAACTCACCGATCCCGGCCCACGGCACCGGACGCAGTCGCGTATCGAGCACCTCTGCACCGATTCCGGCGAGCGGGACTCCGATGGTGACCCGATGATCCACCTCGGCGACAGTGGTGACCACCGTGCATTCCGTCGGTCCGTACGCATTGAGCATTCGCGCGCGGCGACTCCACGCACGCGCGGTGGAAGGTGAGAGCACATCGCCACCGACTGCCACCACCTCGAGCGAATCGAACCGCTCTGGAGCCATCGTGTCGAGTACGGCTGGAGTGGACAACATGTGAGTGACGCCGCGTTCTGCGACGAATTCTTCGAGTGCCCTTCCGCCGAAAGCCTCCCGAGGAGCGACCGCCAAGGTAGCCCCGGCGCCGATCGCCAACATCATCTCGAGGATTGCTGCATCGAACGTCGGTTTGTAACCGTGCAGCACAACCGAGTCCGAGGTCACGCCGTACTTGCGGACAGCATCGTCGGTCAGCAGGCCCAGTCCTCGGTGGGTGACTGCAACGCCTTTCGGTTCACCGGTCGACCCGGACGTGTGAACAACGTACGCGACTGAATCCGGATACTGCCGACCGGGAACAGGGCTGCGATCGGAGAGGACTGTGCGCAGCTGCTTCAGACGTGCCGGTGGCAGGTCGGGGTCGATCGGCACGAATGCCGCTCCCGTTTTCGAGATCGCCAACATTCGGACCAGGTACGCGATAGTCCGCACCGCCGGAATCTCGTACACGGCACCCGGTCCTGCTCCCCGAGCCACCAGTTCCCAGGCTTGGGCATCCGAGGCAGAGTCGAGTTCGGCATACGTCACCGTGCGGTGTCCGTCGTCGAGAGCAATGTTGTTCGGGAATCGCGCCGCGGTGGCGGCGAAGATCTCGGTCAGTGTGCGGGACGAATCGACCTCGGCAGCAGTCCAACTGGGCGCCGCGCCCACCACGAGATCCGAAACGAGTTCTGGTACATCCTCGGCAATCGAGGTGAGCACTCTCGACAGCTGTCGGGTAACCGCGTCGGCGCTCGAAGGATCGAATGCGCTCGCGGCATAGATGAGCGCTCCGGTCAATGAACCGTCGTCAGCGGGTGCGAGCGAGACATGCATGGGGAACTTCGTTGTCGCGGTCTCGATTTCGCGAGCCTCGATCGTGAGGCCGGAAACCTCCACGGCAGGGATCGCGAAGTTCTGCAGACCCAGCGCAATCTGGGGAGTTCGTCCACCGAGCAGCTCACCAACCAACTCGGCAGGAACAGAGCTGTTTTCGAACGCTGCCACATCAGCATCGAAAGCTGCACCCAACAGAAGATCGATCGGCACGTCCCCGTCGATCCGAAGGCGAAGAGGCACCGTATCCACGAACATGCCGACCACGCCGTCGAGCTGAGGCGCCCGCCGTCCGTCGACAGCTGTCGCGATCACGACATCGGGATTTCCACTCAGCTTGGCAAGCACCACCGACAACGCCGCATGAACCACCGCGAACAGCGAGACCTTCAATCGGTCGGCTCGCGCCTGCAGTGCCGAGGTGATGACGGCTGGTATCACGAAGTTCACTCGCTGCGCTAAGGTATCCGGCCCGCCATCGGAGTGATCCACCGTCAGCGGAGACACAGATGTCACACCGTCCAGCGTTCGGCGCCAGAACTGCTCGACGACAGGGGAAACGTCACGTGCTGCCTCCCACGCGGCAAAATCCCCGTACTGGATCGGCAACGGAGACCATTGCGAATCCAGTCCAGCTCGTCGCTTGCCGTACGCGGTCAGCAGGTCGCCGACCACCGTTCGCATCGACACCCCGTCGACTGCGATGTGATGAAAGCTCACTGCCAGAACGTGCCTGACCGGTGACACCTGGAGCAGCATCCAGCGCACCGGCAGGTCTGCCGCTACATCGAAACCACGCGAGCCGAACTCTCGCAGCAGCACCTCGACCTCGATGTCGGCGACCAGCCGCGTTTCCATTGTCACGGAGGTCGGAGGATCCACGACCTGAACCGGTGGAGTGCCCGGATACCGGGTTCTGAGGACATCATGACGACCGACAAGATCCGTTGCTGCCTGACGCAGCGCGGCCGCGTCGAGTTCACCGTCGATCTCGATGCAGATCGGCAGGTTGTACGCGCCGCTCGCCGTGTTTCGCTGATTCAGTACCCACATCGCACGCTGGTTTCGTGACAGGGGTGCGGGCGTGGGGTCGCGGCGCGGTTCCAGTCGGACAAGATCGGTCACCGAGTCGTTCTGCTCGAGCGAATCGAGCCGGGCTGCCAATGCCGCAACTGTTGGATGCTCGAATACGGTCCTGAGCGGAACAACCAGCCCCAGAGTACTACTCAAGAGCGAGGTAACCTCCGCGGCCGACAGCGAGTTGCCCCCGAGCGAGAAGAAGTCTGCGTCGCGGTCGTCCTCATTCCCACCGAGGACGGAACCAAAAGCTCCGGCTACAACACGTTCGGTGGCGGTGGCCGGCCCCTCTGCACGGGAAGCATCCAGTGTCGGCGACGGGAGACGGGCGAAGTCGACCTTGCCGTTCCGCATCGGAAGCTCGCCCTCGATGTCGACGATGGCATGCGGAACCATGTACGTCGGAAGGACTTCTGCGGCGGCAGCGCGAAGTTGACCAGTGTCAACTCTTTCGGCACCTGAACTTCTCACGTAGGCGACCAACAGAGGACTTCCACCTTCGGCCGACCGAACCCCGACGACACAGAAGTCGACGTTCGCGACAGACTGAATGACTGCCTCGATCTCACCCGGTTCGATCCGGACACCGTTGACCTTCACCTGCACGTCGGTTCGCCCGAGATAATGCAGGCGATACGTATTTCCCTCGGATTTGGGGCTTTCCGGCTTCCACATCACCAGGTCGCCCGTCCGGTACATCCGGGCGCCTGAACCGGTTGCCACGAATCGTTCCGCAGTTCGGGCCGGTTGGCTGGCGTAACCGCGAGCGAGCATTCGACCTGAGAGATACAGTTCGCCGGCGACTCCCGGCGGCACCGGTTCGAGTCGATCATCGAGCACGACGGCGTCGACCCCGGCCAGTGGATACCCGATCGATCCGTCGTGAGTGTCACCCGACAGTTGTTCGATCGACAGTGGTTCGGTAGCAAGCGAATACATCGTCGACTCGGCAGGTCCGTATCCGTTGATGACTCGGCGTCCGGCTTGCCAGCGCTTCGCCAACGCGCCGCCGAGTCGCTCGCCCCCGAACATCACCGTGGAAAGGTCCGGCAGCGAAGGATCGCCGATCGAGGCGACGACAGTAGGTGTGGCGCACAGATGAGTAATTCGCTCGCGCCTCAGTGCTGATGCGAGTCCCGAGCCGAACAGTTCTTCGTTCTTCGCCAGAACGAGCGTGGCCCCGGACGCACTCGCGATGAGCACCTCGAGCAACGTCATGTCGAATCCTGGCGCTCCGCGATGGAATACGCGAGAACCTGGCCCAGCCGAGAATCGACCGGGCAGGTCTTCGGCGATCACACCGAGCCCGCCGTTGGTCACGACCACAGCCTTGGGGGTTCCGGTCGTTCCTGACGTGAAAACTACGTAGGCCGCCAGGTTCTCGGAATATTCGCGCACCGAGTCGGTGACTTTCTCACCACCAGCGTCTTCACCACCAGCGTTGCGGCCGCCGATCGCTCCGGTGCCCAGTGTTTCGAGGACATCGCGTACTCGCGCCTGCGGCTGTTCCGGGTCCGTCAATGCCGGAGCTGCACCGACCTTCGCGATTGCCCACAGTTGCACGATCGACGCAATCGACCGATCTGCAGTCCAAGCAGCGACCTGGTCGACTCCAACTCCCCGGGAGCGCAACTCGTCGGCTGCGACATCCGACTGGGCGTCGAGTTCCCGGTAAGTCAGTGTGTTGCCCTCACCCTCGACCGCCACAGCGTCCGGGGCGGATTCGACGCCGAAGCGCAGCATGGAGGCAAGTGTCGTACCGGAAAGTCGAGATCGATCAGGCCGGTCGACCGCGCCATGTACGGGGACGAGAAGAGCTCGTTCCGCACTGTCCAACAGGTCGATTTGCCCTACGGCGACATTCGGGTCGACAGACACTTGATTCAGGAAGCGCTCGAACCGGCCCGCAAAGCTCGATACCGTCAGATCATCGAATAGATCAGCGTTGTAGACGAATTCGAGACCGAGTTCGCCCCCGACCCCCTCGTCCGTGACGTTGACCTGCAGATCGAAATTTGCGTGCCTGACTTCAGGAGCAATCTGTGTGATGTCCAGCCCTGGTATCGACCACGCGGCGGTCTCAGCAGTTCGGAACGAGAGCGCCACCTGGAACAACGGATGTCGCGAACGCGATCGCGGTGGGTCGATCAGATCGACCAGCGATTCGAAGGGCATCTCTGCGTGCGCGAACGCCGCTACGTCACGCTGACGAACCTGCTCGACCAACCGGCCGAACGAGTTCGACGGATCGACTTCGGTTCGAAGAACAATCGTGCCGGCAAACATGCCGACCAGCTCGTCGAGTTCAGGTGTGACGCGTCCGGACACAACAGTGCCGACAGCTACGTCATCGCTACCGTTGTACCTCGCCAACAGCGCCGCGAGAGCGGCGTGTACAACCATGAACATGGTCGCGTTGTTCGATCGTGCGAGTGTCTGAAGGCCCGTTCGTACCGAACCTGAGATCTCCACCCGACAGCTCGACGCACGGGCGAACGTCGAACGTGGACGATCGAGGGGAAGCGTCACCTGCTCGGGAAGTCCTTCGAGAGCCTGCATCCAGTAGCTTCGTACCGTCTCGGGAATCCCCGATTCCCTTTGCCATGCACTGTAATCGGAGTATTCGAGCGCGAGCGGCGACCACTGCGGAGCGTGCTGCGCCGAGCGGGCGATGTACGCCGCAGTGAAGTCGCGGACCAACAATTCGAGTGATCGAGCGTCGGCGGCAATGTGATGGACGACGACAGCCAGGATGTGCTCGACAGGTGAAACCTGGAGAAGTGCCGCACGTACGGGCGGATCAACGGTGACATCGAAGCCCGAACCCACCAGTTCTGCTACACAATTCTCGGCGTCGCCGCCGTCGAGTGCCTCGAGCTGAAAGGCCGGAAGCGCATCCTCGGCGTCGAGCACCGTCTGAACCGGGCCGCCGCCGACAACCGGGTACACGGTCCGCAGGGTGCGATGGCGATTGATCACGTCACGAATTGCCAGTTCGGCCGCAACCACGTCCAGCTCGCCTGCCAAGCGCAGCACGATCGGGATGTTGTATCCGGCGGAGTCTGTATCCAACTGATTCAGAATCCACATTCGATGCTGGGAAGCTGACAGGTGCACTTCCGTGTTGTCCGAACGAGGCCCCAAGGACACGTCAGACGCGTGCTCCGCGCCGGTTCGCCCTACACCTATCCGCGCAGCAGCGATGTCTGCGAGCTGATCGACTGATGGGTGCTCGAACACATCGCGGACGTCGAGGTTGCAGCCCAGGGCGGAGTTCAGACGCGACGAAAGACGAGTGGCGATCAAGGAATTGGCGCCTTGATCGAAGAGGTTCCGGACCGGATCGACATGCGGAACTTCCATCAAATCGCTCAGAATAGCTGCGACTGTCTGCTCGAAGAAGTCTCGCGACTGCCGAGTCGGCTGCGTGAGAGACACCGGGGTCGGCAACGATGCTCGGTCGATTTTGCCGTTGATCGTGACCGGTAATGACGCGAGCGCCATCAAAGCCGACGGAACCATGTGCGCGGGCAGCAACGAACGAGCAGTCCGCAAGACGCCGTCGAGGTCGTGTCCGCTCCCCGGGGTGATGTAACCGACCAAAGTCGGCCCGCTGTCGAGTTCTCTCACCACTACCGCGGCCTGCTCCACCGACGTGTGAGCCAACAGCGCGGATTCGACCTCGCCCGGTTCGATGCGGTAACCGCGCAGTGCCATCTGACCGTCGGCGCGGCGAACATATTCGAGTCGGCCGGCTCGCCAACGGACCAGATCGCCGCTGCGGTACATCCGTGATCCATCGAATCCTGGTTCAGGCACGAATCGCGAAGACGTCATCGCGGGTCGACCCAAGTAGCCTTCGGCCACCTGCGGACCCGCAACATACAGTTCGCCGACAGATCCCGGAGGGACGGGCTTCAACGACGCGTCCAGTACGTAGCTGCGCAACCCTGGTAGTGGGGACCCGATCGGTGAGACAGTCTCGTCACCGGGGACAAGATCGAAACTGGTGACATGGACTGTGGTTTCGGTGATTCCGAACATGTTGACGCCCCGCACGTCCGGGTGCCGATCGAACCAAGCCTCCACGCGGCCGGCGTCGAGGCGATCACCGCCGAAAACAATCGTCCGGAGCGGAAGCAGCATTTCCTGCGTGACTTCCGCCAACGCATAGAAGGCGGCCGGGGTCTGATTGAGAACGGTCACTCGTTCCCGCACAATCAGATCCGCGAATCTTTCGGGTGAGCGCGCGACATCACCGTCCACGATCACGAGGGATCCGCCAGTGGTCAACGAGCCCCACATCTCCCAGACCGAGAAGTCGAATGCGTACGAATGAAACATCGTCCATACATCTTCGGCGTTGAAGTCGAAGATCTCTCGGGTCGAGGCGAGCAGCGCCAACACGTTGTCCTGAGACACCACTACGCCTTTGGGAGCTCCGGTCGATCCGGAAGTGTAGATCACGTAGGCGGCGGACTCCGACTGTGCAACGGGCCAGTCGGCCGTAGCGTCAGTCGTCTCGTCCACGAAGATGACAAGTTGCTCGTACCCAACGAACCGCCCAGCAGATTCGTCCGTCGACAGAATCGCTTTCGGGCCTGCATCGGCAAGTACGTAGTGGATACGAGCGTCGGGATACTGCAAGTCGATCGGTACGTACGTCGCGCCCGCGCGAACGACAGCGATGATGGCTACGACGAGGTCGACCGATCGAGGCAGGGCGACCGCCACGCGATCACCGACTCGAATTCCTCGATCGATCAAGACAGCGGCAAGGCCCTCCGAACGAACTCGCACCTCTTCATAGGTGACGCGAGTATCGCCACTCGACACCGCGATTGCATTCGGATGCCGGGCTGCGACGGCCCCGAAGAGGTCAGGCAGCGACTGCGCGACAATCGACGGCGCCGGCACCCGAGCCGACAATTCTTCGCGTTCCGCAACACTGAGAACATCGATGTCACGCAGCATGATTGACGAGTTCTCGGTAATCGAGTCACATACTCGACGAAGCCGCTCGACCCAGCTCTGCACGGTGCCTGCATCGAACAGATCGGCGGCATATCGGAAAGTGCCGCGAACACCGCTCGCGTCGCCGTCAATCGTACGATCCTCGCGCACCGTCACTTCGAGGTCGAAGCGAGGGTGCACGGGGGGTAGAGGAGTGCCGTGCGCCGTCAAAGTTCCCATCGCGATCTCGGAGTCGGGCGCTACCGGATCAACAGCGAGAACAACTCGGAGGAAAGAATTCTTCTCTCCTACGCCCCCACCGACCGCACGGTCGACCACCCAGTCGAACGGAACGTCGGCATTGGACAGGGCCGCCACATCAACCTCGCGCACCCGAGTCAAGAACTCACCGAACGTGTCTCCACCGCGAAGGAGCGTTCGCAGCGCGACGGTCCCGACGAACATACCGACGACACCGTCGAACGAAGGATGCGTTCGTCCGGAGGTCGGGGTCCCGATGACCACATCGGACGCACCGGTGATCTTGCTCAGTGCGATCGCAAGGCAGGCGTGCAACACCATGAAGGTTGTGCAGTCGTGCGCGCGAGCGATCTCGTTCAGCGCCGCATGGATAGGTGAGGGCAACTCGAACGTCACGTCCCGAGCCGACGACGGTTGGTCCGGCCGGCGGGATCTGTCCACGGGAAGCGCCAGAGTCGGATCAACACCGGCGAGTGTGTCGGACCAGAATTCCAGCTGGCGTCCTGCCAAGCTCTGTGGATCCGCGGGATCACCGAGAATGGTTCTGTGCCAAGCGGAATAGTCGCGGTAGTCGAGAGCGGGCGAAGGCCAGATCGGCGACCGTCCGTCGGCGCGAGCGTCGTACGCCGCGATGAGGTCCGAGACGATCGTCGCGAACGAAAGGCCGTCCAGGGCGATGTGATGGGCAACCACGGTCATGCGGTGGTCGGCATCGCTGCCGGAGGCGAGGATCAAGCGAAGAGGCGTATCGGTCGCCAGGTCGAAACCCGCCGCAACCAAATCCGCTGACGCAGCCTCGTAATCCTCGGACGCAACCTCGATCAGAGTCACCGGAGTCGCGGTCGCAACCTGGATCGGCCACGCGTCGTGATTCTGGTCGAACGAGAAAACAGTACGCAAGACGAGATGGCGATCGGTCAGGTCACCTACCGCCGCCCTCATCGCCTCGATATCCAGAGCACCACTGAACGCGACCTCGAACGCAATGTTGTACGCCGACGACTGGGGATCCAGACGGTTGAGTAACCACAGGCGTTGTTGCGCCGGTGCGATTTCCACGACGAGGTCGTCCGAAATGCGCTGGGGTTCCTCCACCCACTCCGCCCGCCCCGCACGGATCACCCGGGCCAGGCGCGCCGGCGTCGGGGCACCGAACACGTCCCTCACGCCAACCCGTCTTCCGAGGGCGGAACTCACTCGCGCGGCAACATACACGGCGTCGAGTGAACTACCGCCCCAGGCGAACAAGTCGGAGTGCGGTCCGAGAACTCCGACGCCGAGGACCTCGGCCATCACCGAGGCAATCAATTCCTCGTCGTACCCGATCGGGTGGTTGACCGCCGCGCGCTGCTCGGCCGGCGCGGACGACGCCGGTTCGGGGAGCGCTGAACGGTCAGTCTTTCCATGGCTCGTGACGGGCAATGCTGCCAAAATAGTCACCGAACTCGGCAACATGGAACGAGGAAGTCGGGAAGCCAGATGATCGAGCACCATCGTCTGGCTCAACGGATGAGCTGCACCTTCGGCCACGGTCACATACGCCGCAAGCGACCCTGATCGCTCGACCACCGCTGCTTGCGCAACGCCGGGAGTCGACAGGAGCACAGCCTCGATCTCGCCCAGTTCGACGCGTACTCCACGGATCTTCACTTGTTGGTCAGAGCGGCCCAAGAACTCGAGTTGACCGGCAGCGTTCCATCGCACCATGTCCCCGGTGCGGTACATACGCTCACCAGCGCCGGCAGCACCGAAGGGCGCAGCGACAAAACGCTCCGCGGTGAGCGTCGGAGAAAGGTACCCTCGCGCCAGTCCGTGTCCCATCACGTACAGCTCCCCCGCGGCGCCGACCGGAGGGGGCAGCAACGACGAATCCAACACCACAGCGGAAACGCCGTCGATCGGGCGCCCGATCGGAGTATCACCACCAGGCTCGAGCGGCTCGCTCATGAATGCCGCGACGGTTGCTTCACTGGGCCCGTACGAATTCACGATGTCGACGTGACTCGACCACGCATCCACTAGCGCTCCCGGCGGTCGCTCGCCGCCGACGTTCAGGACTCGAAGTTCCGGCAAAGCCCGAGGATCCATCGTCAACGGAACCGATGGCGTCGAGTTCAGGTGCGTGACACCTTCGAGCCGCAAATAGTCTTCGAGGTCCACTCCGCCGATCAATCCGGGAGGAACGATCACTGCGGTCGCGCCGCAGCCGTGTGCAAGCAGAATCTCGAGGATCGCCACGTCGAACGATGTGTTTGCAAGGAGCGCGACGCGGGAGGAACTATCGATGTTCAGACGCCGTGCGTGAGAACGCAGCAACGGCACAATGCCTCGGTGCGTGACCGCGACACCCTTCGGTCGCCCGGTAGAACCAGAGGTGTAGACCACGTAGGCGGTGTCGTCGAGAGACAGATCGGCGATAGATGGACCCGCCCCCACGCGTCGATCCACCGGCCCTTCGACGGTCTCGTCGCCACTGGGATCAACGACGCACACCCAAGCCGGCACGTCCACGAGTTCGCCACCGACCACAACGGACACGTCGGCGTCGTCGAGAATGAAAGCGACACGCTCGGAGGGTGTTTGAGGATCCACGAAAAGAAGGACAGCACCAGCCCGCACTACCGCGTGGAATGCAACTACGGAATCGGTCGAGCGCTCGGTGAGGATCCCGACGACGTCGCCTCGTCCGACTCCGTTCTCCACGAGCAAGGCGCAGAGTGCATCCGCGCGAGCGCCGAGCTGGTCGTAAGTGACGTCCACACCTTGCTCGCGGATCGCGACAGCACTCCCCTGCCCTGCGCCGCCTCTGATGACCGAATCGAGCGTCGCGAATCCGTCGGTCCGCGGACCCAGCGCGGGGACCAGATCCTTCACTTCGTCCGTCGAGAGGATGCGGAGGTCACCGAGCGCACGGGTAGCCGAGTCGAGGAACCCTTCGAGTAGCCGAACGAACTGACGATGATGCATCGCCAGGTCACGTTCGCTGTAGAGGTGCGGATTGGCTTCGAAGGACAGGCGAACGTTCTCCCCCGCGATCGACGGATAGATGCTGAAGAACAGGTCTTCGGTGGGTCCGGATGTGAGGACGTGAAATTCGCCGACGACGTCACCGAGCCGAATCGCTTCGTGAAACATCATGACGTTCACGGCCGGGCCCGCCGCCTCACGGGATCCGCCCTGCCACTCCTGGAAGCCCATGTCCTCGTAGCGGAATCGCTGGTGGCGTAGTGCACCGGTCATCTGAACCGAGATCTGACGCACCAGTTCTCGTGGCGACAGATCCCGTTCGAGTTGCGCACGAACAGGCACGATGTTGGACAGCATCCCACCTGAACGTCTCGACGTCGCCGTGGTGCGGCCGGACACCGGCAAGCTGAGGACTACGTCATCGGAATCAGTCATGCGACCCAGATAGGACGCGAATGCACCGACGAGGACCGCCACCTCGGACGTAGTCCACTCGGTCGCGACATCCGAAAGTTGTTTTGCAAGAGTTGGATTCAGTGTCCGAACCATCATGCGCTGCGGCATGGATGTCAGCCCGGCGCCGTCGGCGAGGCGAACCGGGCGGGGCAGGCCTTCGGACATCTCCGTCCAGTACTGCTCGTCCGATCGATACCGCGACGAGGATCGGTAGTCGACGTCGAGGTCATGCAGTGCACGTACCCCGAGACCACCGAAAGGAGTCAGCGTCTTGCCATGAACCAGATGCGAATAGCGCTCGGCCACCCGAGCGGTGAGTGTCATCGCCGCATGTCCGTCGAGCACGAGGTGATGGGCGTGCGAGTACCAGTAGTAGTGCTCATCTGCCAGGTGAAGCAAGGTTGCCGAGATCAGGCGGTCAGACATCACGTCAAGTGGCCGTGAGTATTCCGCTGTCATCCACTCGTTCGCGCGCTGAACCGGGTCGCGGTCGCTGCGTAAGTCGAGGTATGCGAGATCGTCGACGATCGAATGATCGACGACCTGTGCCGGCTCGGCATCGGTAGCGACGAGGCGAACGAACGGCGACTCCAATTCATGACATGCCGTGTTCGTTGCCTCGATCAGCGCGTCGACGTCAACCGGTCCGCGTAGTTCCACGTACTGAGCCACCACGAACGGAGTTGACGGACTCAATTGCTGCGCGAACCACAGCGCGAGCTGAGCCCGAGACAACGGAAAAGCACTCAACCCGTCACCTCACATTTCACCAGCCTTGTTTTTCACGAACGTTCGGTGGCTGATCACGTGAATCCATGGGAGCGAACACCACGAACGGCCGAACCGAACCCTACTGTCTCGTCTAAGTTTTCACCACTGGGCCAACACTGCTAGACATGTCGACGCAGCTTTCACGCACTCAAACGTCAGGAGCTTCAGCGGATGAACAACGACACGGTGGGACCAAAGTCCGACGACGATTCCGGGGCTGAACCGAGCGGCTCCAACACCATCCCACCGAGGGGCCCGGAGCGCGAAACCAAGGGGGCGGCCGCTTTTCTCCGAAGCCGTAGAACGGCAGTCGCGATCACCGCAACGACGCTGGTAGTGGGCGGTTTCGTGGCATGGCTCGGGTACACGGCATACGAAGCGAAAGACAACCTGGAGGCGGCTCGCGACCACGCACAGTCGGCGAAGAGCGCTCTCCTGGCCGGAGATACGGGAGTCGCAGAGTCTGCCGCGGCGGAAGCCGATCGCGAAGCATCGGCCGCATACGACAACACCCATTCACTCCCCTGGAACATCACCGCCGCAATTCCCGTCATCGGGTCGCCGTTCGAGTCGACGCGCCAGATGACCGAGGTCGTTCAGGGGCTTACGCGTGACGTTCTCGGCCCTGCCGTGACTACCGGAACTTCACTCGCACCAACGGAATTGGTGCAGCCCGGTGGGCGCTTGGCACTCACACCGTTACGCGAAGCGGAACCGAAACTGGCCGAAACAGCTATCGCCGCGGAATTGCTGTCGTCGCAGGCACAGGAAGTTCCCGAATCGAAGTACCTGGGCCGAGTTAACGATGCCAGAGCAGAATTACAGTCGCAGACAAGCGAACTGGCTACCCTCCTGACGAACACCGCCACCGCGGCGCGCATCGCACCGGCGATGCTCGGCACCGACGGACCGCGCAACTACTTCATCGGTTTCCAGACCAATGCGGAAGCGCGAGGAACCGGCGGCCTGTTGGGTGGATACGGCATCGTCCGAGTCGACAACGGCGCCGCTCGGGTGGACACACTCTCCCCCAACTCCGAACTAACACTGGACAATCAACCGATAGACCTTGGTCCTGACTTCAACCAGCTGTACGGAAACAGTCGACCGACCACCGATTTTCGCAACAGCAACCTCAGCTCGCACTTTCCCTACGCAGCGCAGATCTGGCAGTCCCTGTGGTCACAGGAGTCCGGGGGTGAGCTGGTCGACGGCGCGATAGCGACCGATCCGATAGCACTGAGTTACCTCCTCGCGGCGGTGGGACCAGTAGAGATGCCGGACGGAGAGTCGGTCACCGCCGACAACGTCGTTGAGTTGACCGAGTCGACCGCGTACGCACGCTTTCCCTCCGACAACAAGGCACGAAAGCAGTATCTGCAGACAATCGCGGCCCGTGTCGTGGCGAAGATGACCGGGAACATCAAGTCGCCGAGCGCATTACTGGAGGCTCTGGGCAGAGGTGTCAGCGAGGGCAGAATCGCAGTGTGGAGCTCTCACCCCGACGAACAATCGGTTCTTGCCGACACCGTCCTCGGGCACACCATTCCCGATGATGCGGCTCCGTATGCCGGTGTGGTGATCAACAACCAAGCCGGCAACAAGCTCGACTACTACCTCACACGAGAAATCGACTACACAGCCCAGACGTGCACCGGCGACACCCGAAAGACAACGGTCACCGTTCGACTGACCAACAACGCGCCCGACGCCGACCTGACCGAATATGTCAGCGGGATCGTCGACAACCCCGGACGACTGCCCAATGGCACCAATGTGGCTGCAGTCACTCTGCTTGCGACAGCCGGCGCCAAACTCGATGCCGTCTCCCTGGGTGGACAGATTTCGTTTGCCGTCAACGGAACTGAACAGGGTCACCCGGCCTACATGACCAGGGCCGTCATTCCGCGAGGCCAGACGGTTGAGCTGAAGTTCGATCTGACCGAGCCCACAGCCGAGGGCGAAGCTCGCGTACCGGTCCAGCCGCTGGTCGACGACCCGAAGATTACCGTCGACGTGCCTACCTGCTGAGCTTGACCGGCAAACGTCGACGAGGCCCCTGGCATGTCGCCGTTTGTCGGGCTCGTGAACTTTCAGCAGATTTGAAACTTTGGCGAAGGCTAGCCTATGCTTCCTGATGCGCCTGGAACCGGCCGTCGGCTGCGATCCGTCGGAGTCTCACTCCTCGGCGCATCGACAACGGAAGGTTCCCCATGCGATACGCCCGTGTGCGCTCACTTCGCCGAACTGTGGCGCTGAGTGGATTGGTCATTGCTGCCCTGGTAATCGGCGGATGCAGTAACAACGACACCGCAACCGAATCGAGCAGCAGCGACTTCGAAACCGTCACCATCGAAAGTGCGCTCGGAAACGCCGTCATCACCGAAAAGCCCGAGCGAATCGTGACTCTCGGCATGGGGTCGGCGGAGACCGTAATCGCGCTCGGCACGATCCCGGTCGGCGTCGAAAAGTACGCATGGGGCAGCGACGACACCGGGTATCTGCCGTGGGTGCACGAAGCGGTCACGAAGCAAGGTGGCGAACTGCCAGAGCAGTTCACCGGCGGAACCGATCTCAACATCGAGGCGATCATCGCTCTCGAACCCGACCTGATCCTCGCCCCGTGGTCCGGCATCACTCAGCAGCAGTTCGACTCACTCAACGCGTTCGCGCCGACCGTCGCCTACGCCGAGAGCCCCTGGACCATCACGTGGGAAGACCAGATCAGCGTCATCGGCAAAGCCATGGGCGAATCCGAGAAGGCGACAGCCGAAATCGACAAGATCAAGTCGCAGTTCGCGGAATCGACTGCAGCACATCCGAACTACGCCGACGTCAGCTTCTCTTTCATCTACAACACGGGCCCAGGAACCCTCGGCGTCTTTTTCGCCGAAGAGCAGCGTGTGGCCATGGTCCGCGCACTTGGCCTGCAGGTGGATCCCGTCGTCTACACCTTGACGGAATCTGAAGGAACAGACTCCGCCGTCATCGGCCTCGAGAACGCAAACCTCCTCGACAAGTCCGACCTGCTCTTCACCTTCTACTCGGACCCGGCCAACCGGGCCGAGATCGAAGCGCAGCCCGCTTACCAGGCAATCCCCGCTGTGGCTCGGGGAACTGTCATCGCTCCGACCGAACAGCCCTTCGTCACCGGTTCCTCGATGATCAACCCTCTGACCGTGCCCTGGTCGCTCGAGCGCTACGTGCCGATGATCGACGAGGCAATCGCGAAGCTGAACAAGTGATGTAGATCAGCATCGTGCGATCGAGAAACCCGCGTCCTATTCGGACGCGGGTTTCTTGCCGTCGCGTTCAGCTTTGAATCGCATCCACTCACTGCTCAGCATGCGATTGTCGATGATCCACCCCATGTAATCGCGCATGTTGAGCACACGAATGTACGCGGGACCGTTGGGGTTTGCGTACTGCAGGGCCTCGGTCGCAAGCTTGCGTTGATTCTCGAGATATACGTGCTCTGTTTCGAGGAATCCGCCCCACACGTCGGAATCCATGACGTAGTAGTGAGTCCGATCCCGAGGCTTGCGCGTGAGCTTGACGAACCCCCGGTCGATCAACCGACGAATGTAGGTGGACACCGATCCGCGACTTGCTCCGAGTGCCTGCGCCAACTCTTCGGCGCTGACCCCTGGCGACTCGCTGATCAACAGATAGCCCGCAATACGTCCTTCGATGCGGGCCCCACCGCCGGACTGCCAGTACACGGAGAACTGGTCGATGAACCAGGTGGAGAAATCGTCACCGCGAGCAGGGCTGGCATCGCCCATTCGTTGAGCCTCCGACGTCTCTGGGTACGAACAATTCGCCACTATTGTGCCAGCACCACCGTCACCGAGCCGAAATCACCAGCCCTGGAGTGGTTGCGATGAACTCGAGCTGTTCGATTGTCAAAGGCGACGCCGATGTGGAGCCAGCCGATGTCACGAACTGGGTCACCACTACTGTTTCGCCGGAGGGGTGAACAACCCGGACCGTGTCATCGCCCGAGCCATCGGGATCGACCAGGCGAGTCACGGTGGTGGAGCCTGGCAACGTCAGTGTCTCACCCGGTTCCGGCACAGCGGTACCAACTGATATTTCGACATCGCTGCTGCCGTCCGCTGTCGAGGCGACGATCCGCTCGCACACTCCTCCCTGTCCGTAATCATCTGGAACCAACGAACCGAGCGGGCGCTCCAAAGTGACGCCTGCCGCGCCGAGATCCTTCCAACGTGCATCGAGCAACTGATTCAGTCGGTCGATATCCATGCGCGACGCAGGTGGACCGGCATTCACAGAATCGGTGTAGCAGGATGCCATCGGCGGCGGCGTCGAGTCTGGAACCGGCGCAGTCACCGCAAGCCCCGGCGCGGTCGCTAACGCGATCAGTTCGTCCATCGTCAAGAGCGGGGAAGCATCCGACGAAGTTCCAGTCGACGTGTCGACGCTGGCAACAACCCGGGATCCATCACCGAGATACGCGACGACTCCGCGCTCGCCCCCGACTTCCGAACCGTCTGTGTCTTCGAAATCGGCTCTGTCCTCGAAATCGGCGATGTCGAGCACTGTTCCGTTTTCGAGATGCTCCCGCCGATCCACCAGACCCTCCAAGCACGGCGGCACCGGCTGATCCCATGCACGCACCTGAACCGAGATATCCGCAGTCCGCCCGACGCGAGTCAAGGTTCCCTTCGCCGACGTAGAACCGCTGAACTCGATCGGGTCGACCCCGTCAGGAAACGAGGCACCCCGGTAATTCTGGATCGGCGCAAACTCGAGCGATTTCGATGGACTCGCAAATACAACGTCGACATCGGAAGGCAGCGATTCGAGTAGTGCGTCGCTCATGGCGGTGGCCTTCGGTCCCGAGAACCATGGATAGTCCGGGTCGTCATAACCGGGCTCACCGGCAAAACCGTAGTTGAAACGCACCGGCGGACCCGGCGATTCCACAGACTCGCATCCGGGAATCGACGCGCCCGTGTCCTCGTTCGTCACCGCCGCGACAACAGTTCCCAAGGCGACGATCGAGACGATCACCAACCCGTCACGCCAGGTCCATTGCTCGCGGCGACGGTTCGACTCGCGTGCGGTGCGCCCAGACATTTCTCGATCATTGCCTACGGCAACAACTACGTCACTATCCGACATACCCAGTGAGGTCGTAAACCGTGGAATTTCCCACGGTCGTCGATGCGAAATTGGCTTCGACCCATTCCTGGATGGCACTCGACGTGCTGTCCCCGCTTTGGCCCTCTCGCTGGCTTCCGCCCTGGCCACCGGCAATGTAGTAGTGAATTTTTCCGTCTGCCACGTACTGGATGAATTGATCCAATGTCGGTGCGGGATCGGAACTCCAACCGCCGATCGCCATCACCGCGGTATTGCTGGCCAACTCGTAGGTTGCTGCGCTTTGCGAGCCGTTGGTCGCGGCCGACCACGTGGTGCCCGCATTGACCAGCATTGCCGTCAACTCGGAAGTACTTTCGCTGCCGCTACTCAGTTCTTGCCCGTTCGACGCCGGATTTACAGTCGCGTCAGAAGAATTCGGCGGAGCGTCACCGTTTTGCAGCTCTGGGCCCCCACCCATACCTCCTCCCCCGCCCATTCCGGAGTCGGACACGGCGCCGGTTGGTCCGGCCGTCGGGATGGATCCGCCGTGCGCTGTTGCGGCAGTGGCAATCGCGTAAGACGCAGAACCGGTTATCCCTGCCAACGATCCAAGAATCAATCCAGCGACAGCGAGCTTGCGGAATCGATCCTTGGCTCCCACGAGAACCAGGATCGCGCCGACGACAGTGCCCGCCAACAGAATCCACTTCAGCATCGGCAGCCAGTCGGCATTGCGGTGCAACAACACCCAACTCCAGATTCCTGCGGCCAGCATCGTCGCAGCCAAGCCGCAACGTCCGATCCAACGGGCACGGACCAACCACAGAGCGTATCCACCGGTCCCGATCATCCCCGCGACGGCGGGCGCCAGCGCAACTGTGTAATAGGGGTGGATCGTGCCGGACATGTAGCTGAAGATCAGGCCGATAACGAGAAACCAGCCACCCCAAAGGATCAACGACGCACGGACAAGATCTGTGCGCGGTGCGCGTCCCCGAGCGAGCAGTCCGAACACCACTGCGATCAGTGCCGCAGGTATCAGCCAGGAAATCTGGATACCCATCTCGCTGCCGAACAGCCGTTCGAGTCCGGCACTTCCCCCGAAGCTCGAACCTGCACTGCCACCGGCCATTCCGCCACCGCCACCGGTGCTCCCGAAAAGTCGACCCAATCCGTTGTATCCCAGTACCAAGTCCATGACGCTGTTGTTGGTCGATCCGCCGATGTACGGGCGAGAATCAGCGGGCCACAGCCACACTGCCAACACCCACCACCCAGCCGATATGACAACGGACGCAGCACCGATCACCAGGTGGACCAGGCGAGTCCGCAAGCGCACCTGTCCGGCGATCAAATACGCGGCACCGAATGCAGGCAACACCATCAGCCCTTGCAGCATCTTGGTGAGAAAGGCAAACCCCAGCGCTACTCCTGCGAGCGCCACCCACATCGCGGCTCGACGACCGATCGCCGTGCCCATAGCCCGAATCACGAAGTAGCCCGCAAGAGTCATGAGCAGAACCAACAGTGCATCAGGATTGTCGAACTTGAACATCAGGGCGGCAGCGGGCGTAGCTGCCAAAACAGCTCCCGCCACCAAACCCGCAGCGGGCGACGCCACTCGTTTGACGGCCGCGTATACGAGCGCTACTGATCCGACGCCCATCAATGCCTGCGGAACTAGAAGACTGGCACTCGAGAATCCGAAGATTCGTCCGGACACACCCATGACCCACAATGAAGCGGGCGGTTTGTCGACAGTGATGAAATTCGAGGTATCGAGGGAACCGAAGAACCACGCTTTCCAATTCTGGGAGCCGGCCTGCGCCGCTGCAGCGTAGAAGGTGTTGGCGTAGCCACTCGCGGTCAGATTCCACAAATACAGGACTGCCGTTGCTGCCAACAGGATCGTCAGCGCCAATCCTGTACTGCGCGTGCGGAACCACGACGGCGAGAACTCCGCTCGATGGGCAGTTGGTGCCGGGCGCTGAGGCGGGGCCGGATGCAGAACGGCGGTCATCAGGAAGTCCCTTCACGAGTTACTGTCCTGCCAACGATCGCGTCTCCAACCCTGGCGGCACTGGGAGCCGGCTGGAAAGTTGCTGTGAATGAATCAGGTCAGGGAGCGCTCGAACAGCACGACGCTGAACCAACCGGTGTCGGCATCGTCTCCGAAGTCACGACGCCCGACCTCGGTAAAACCGGCGTCCAAGTAGTAGCGACGCAATCGCACGTTGGTTTCTACACAATCGAGCCGCAGGTACTGCGCGTTCTCGTCCGCGGACCGTCGATGGGCCCAGACGAGTAAGCGTTCGCCCAACGAGGTGCCCGAGAATTCTCGATCGATAACCAATCCGTGCACGTAGCCGGCAGGATCGTTCGAATTGGGCCAGACCACGGGGTCTGACCAGATCAACCGCAGGGCACCGACAATCCTCGACTGTTCCCGGTCTCGCGCAACAAAGAACTCCCCTCTCGAAATCTGCTCCCCGACCTGCTCGACAGACACTTCACGCGGGCGCCACTGGATGATTCCGCGTTCTGCCAACCAGTCTTCTGCCGCGTGCCGCAGCGCCAGAATCTCCGGCCCATCGGTCTCGACCGCTTGCACAACGTCGACAACCATATGACCTCCCCCATATCTGCAGCCGTTCACAACAACACGGCCTCCAGGCCCCAACCCGGGTGTATCTCCGAGTTGAAGCCTATCGGCGTGAAGTTGTGCGCCTGAACGGGTGTCACCACTCAGTCAGGTTTTGAATGTGGTGTTCGCCGGCCGTGGGTGCTGCCCGGGGTCGATCGAGGGCAGCGGGATGAACCAGGGTTCATTGTCGACTCCTATCCGAATTTCCCATTTGCCGACGAACCCGGATTTTCGGTGCATCAACCGATGATGTGAACGGCACAGCAGGACCAGATTGTTCATCACCGTCGGGCCACCGTTCGCCCAGTGCCGGATATGGTGCGCATCCGTCCAGGCCGGTACACATGTGCAACCCGGGAACGCACAGCCCCTGTCTCGGGCAATCAACGCAGTCCGTTGTTCGGCGGTGACCAACCTCTTCCCTGGTTTCGCATCGAGCGGCGCGCCGTGATCGTCGAGCAGGACGGCGGAGAGGAAACAGTCGCAGCCGAGAAGCCTGCTCTGCGACACCGACAGCGGTCCCAGCCAGGGCATGTGCCCGACATCAAGATCAGACGGAGACTCTTCACCATCAGCAGTGGAGGGTGTTGCGGCGCAGTCACGGTGCTCAGCGAGATCACGCGCGTTGATGTGCACGTTCACGTGCGGGCGTTGGCCACCATCGGTACCGGTCTTCGCGCAGTCCAGGTAACGGCGGATCAGTTCGGTGAACCCGTCCGCCGTGCGCTTCGCCGTCGACCGAGCATCCGGGGTTCCATCGGGTGCCGGGGTGGGCATCGTCAGATTCGACAACGCCGACAGCAGCATTTCCCCGGTCAGGGCATCGAAATCACCGCGCACCACCACCCGGCCGTTCAATGTCGACGCGATCCGCAACTCATTGAGATCGACATCCTCGGCGGGCGGGATCTCATCCGATTCGAACAACCGCTCCAAGGTCGCGATCACGTTCCGCACTTTCGTGGTCGTCGCTTCCACCCCCGACGCGGCAGCCAACAACAAATCGATGCACTTCGGTAGCGCCTCCTCCGGCATGCCTTTCGGTGGTGATTCACAGAACGCCACGATCAACACGGCATGATCGAACGAGCAATCCCCACAATCGAAGCCTGCCGCCACCGCCGGAAACGGCCGCAAAGCTGCACCCAACGCGGCGATCTTCTTCCCGTCCCGAACCTGCAGCATCGTGTTCGCCGCCAACCACGCACCCACTCCGCGGCTGGCAATCACCTGATCATCCGGGCGCAACGAAAGTTCGTCGACCACCTCCATACGAACCGCCTCGAGGCGCAGAATCTCCGCACTCGCCTCGACAGCAGCAGCGCGCAACTCGGCAGCAGACAACCGCCACAGACGTCCGCGTAACCCCACCGCAGAACCAGACACCACATCCGACAACAAGACACTCATTGAATCCCCCGATCCCCTGCCCACACAATACTCGAACATGCGTTCGAGTCAAGAGTGGTAGACCTCGAGCGCCCGCGCTACCGATTCGTCACCCGCAGGTAGCAACGGCAGTCGCACATGGGGAGTCGGAATCTGTCCCAACGCATGCAATACGCCCTTGATCACAGTCGGGTTCGGTTCGGAAAACAGAGCTCCGGACAGCTTCGACAAACTCCGCCCGAGGTCACGGGCGCCGTCCACATCGCCACTGTCCCAAGCTTTTACCAAGCGGACGAACTCAGCGGTCGACACATGAGCGGACGCCAAGATGCCACCGGCCGCACCCAAGGCCAGAAGAGGCGCGAGAAATAGATCATCCCCCGCCAGTACGGCGAAGTCGCCCGGAAGATCCGCGAAGAGTTCGACGGCAGCTGCGTCGATACCGCCCGCGGCATACTTCACACCAACAACCCCGGGCAAAGTACCCACCTCCTGCAAAGTGCCGCTGTCCAGATCGCACGCAGTCCGGTACGGCACGTGATAGACGATCAGCGGCACTGGGCTCGACGACTGCAGATGCGCGAAATGCGCCACCACACCGGCTTTCGACGGCCTCGTGAAGGAGGGAACCGGCACCAACGCCGCCGAGACCTCAGGCCACCGAGCCAGCCTCCCGAGCGCCTGCGCACTGGCCGCCGTGTCGTTACTGCCCGCGCCGACGATCAACGTCGCGCCTCTCGCACGGCACACATTCGCACAGATATCCAGAACGGTCACTCTCTCCTGCTCGGTGAGTGTTGCGGCTTCCGCTGTAGTCCCCAGCGCAACGAGTCCGACCGCACCCTCGGAGAGGACCTGGTGCGCAAGCTGTTCGAGTGCATCGGTTGCAATACGACCGTCGCTCTCGAAGGGCGTGATCAGTGGAACATGGATTCCGGCCAGGTCAACTCGAGTCGTAGTCATAGAACTCAGCCTCACCGAACAAACCTTGTAGGTCTAGTTCGCATTTCCATCGTCGAGCGTAAGCTGAGCTGATGCTCGATGTTCGTCGACTGAAGCTCTTGCGCGAACTAGCGCTGCGCGGAACCATCGTTGCCGTTGCCGAGGCGCTGTCGTTCAGTCCCTCCGCGGTGTCGCAGCAGTTAGCCGTCCTCGAACGTGAAGCCGGCGTGCCGCTGCTGGAACGAACAGGCCGTCGCGTCCGACTGACACCCGCCGGTGAGAACCTCGCACGTCATGCCGAAGCCATCCTGCAACGCCTGGAGCAGGCGTCAGGTGAATTGGTCGACGCACGTCGTGGACTGGCGGGGCCGCTGCGCATCGGAACGTTCCCGACCGCGGCACGGGCGATCCTCCCGGCGGCATTGATCGCCCTGTCTCGCGAGCATCCCGGGTTGGAACCGATGGTTTCGGAGATCGACCCGGCGGACGTCGCCGACGACCTACGAGCTGGGACTCTGGACTTGGCATTGATTCACGACTACGACTTCGTCCCTCGCCCCACCGAACCGGGCCTGACGACATTGCCGCTGTGCAGCGAAGCCGTGTACCTCGCTTCGAGTGACATCGAGTCAGATCCCCACGACGCTGTCGCATCGCTGACCGACTGCGTAGAACGTCCCTGGATTACCGCAATTCCCGGAACTGCTTGTCATGCAATGACTATTCGCGCATGCCAGGCAGCTGGATTCACCCCGAAAGTGCGACACCACATCGACGAGTTCGCCACCGTTCTCGCCCTCGTCGCTGCGGGACAGGGTGTTTCGCTGGTTCCTGAACTCGGAGCAATCCATCCGCCGCTAGGTGTGCGCCTGACGCCGATGCCCATTCGACGAAGGACCAAGATTGCACACCGAGCGGGCTCCGACGCTCACCCGGCGGTCGCAACCGTTACAAACGCGCTTCGCTCGGCCGTCCCACAACTGCTGGACGCCGAGCAATAGCGGCATCTACATGTCGAGCCCGAGGTCGAGGACCGTCACCGAGTGTGTCAGGGCACCGACAGCGAGGTAGTCGACGCCGGTTCGGGCGTACTCTGCGGCAACGTCGATGGTGAGACCACCGGATGACTCGAGTTTGGTTTCTGGAGCAACAGCGTCTCGGCGCTGGACCGCGATCTGCGTCTGCCACAGCGGGAAGTTGTCCAGCAGAACAAGTTCCACGTTCTCCGCCAGCACCTGATCGAGCTGAGTGAGGTTGTCGACCTCAACTTCGCACTCGATGTCCGGGGCGAGCTCACGGACCGCACGAAGTGCTGCGACCACCGAACCGGCAGCAGCAACATGGTTGTCCTTGATCAACGCCGCGTCACCCAATCCCATACGGTGGTTGACGCCTCCGCCCACGTGGACTGCATATTTCTGCAGAGAACGCAGTCCGGGCAGTGTCTTTCGGCTGTCCCGCACTTTGGCATGAGTGCCGGCGATGGCGTCGACCCACTGTGATGTCGCCGTGGCGATTCCCGAGAGATGGCAGACGAGGTTGAGCATCGTGCGCTCTGCCGTGAGAAGTCCGCGGGTGGGTGCGACAACGGTGAGCACCGATTGACCTGGCGCAACCCGAGTTCCGTCGGCCACCCGATCAACGACCTCGTAGTTACCCGCGCCGATCACCTCGTCGAGAACAAGCAGTCCGACGTCGATGCCGGCGACAGTACCCGAGGAGCGTGAGACGACCGACGCCTTCGCGACCGCATCGGCGGGAACCGTTGCGGTAGAAGTGATGTCGGGGCCATAGCGCAGATCCTCGTCCAGAGCGAGCCTGACCAATGTGAGCAGCTCGTCACGGTCGAGCGGCGCGGGCAGGATCTTCTGCTCGGTCATCAATGAACTCCTGTCAACAACATGTCGGGTATTTCGAGCGCTCCATCGGCACCCATCTTGATCCGAGTGCTGCGACGCTGATTCGGATCTGTTTCAGGATAGTCGGTGCGGGTATGGCAGCCACGGCTCTCGGTTCGCGCCACGGCCACGTCGACCAATGCAGTCGCGGTCAACGTGAGCGCCGCGTCTTCGAGGTCCGGAGCAGCCACCGCCACTGTCTGTTCGGCGTCGGCAAGCGCGGCTCGCGCAATCTGGAGACCGCCTCCGTCGCGAACCACCGACGCGTGTGCCGTCATGACGGACTGCACGGTCTCTCGCGGCAGGATCGGCATCGGCTTGCGCACCACGTTGACCACTTCGGCATGAACCTCGCGACGCTCGGCAGCTGCGATTCCTGCACGCTCCCCGACTACCAAACCCTCGAGAAGGCTGTTGGACGCAAGACGATTCGCGCCGTGCAATCCCGTGCGAGCCACTTCGCCTGCTGCGTAGAGACCAGGCACTCCCGTTCGTCCATGGACGTCGGTGGCGACTCCGCCGCACGAATAGTGCGCGGCCGGAGCGACCGGAATTAATTGGGTGCGTGGATCGATGCCCGCTTCGAGGCAGGACGCCGTGATGGTCGGGAATCTCGAATCGAAACCGTCGAGCTTGCGAGCGTCGAGATAGACGTGATCAGTGCCGAGATCGCGTAGGCGTGCTGCGATTGCCCTCGAGACCACGTCACGCGGGGCGAGATCACCCAGCGGATGAACACCTGCGGTGACCGAATCACCGTTGGTGTCGACAAGAATCGCGCCCTCGCCGCGGACCGCCTCACTGATCAGGGGTCGGCGGCCTACCCCGCCCGGAGTGAAGAGCACCGTCGGATGGAACTGAACGAACTCCAGGTCCGCAATCGCCGCACCGGCTTCGAGTGCCAACGCGATTCCGTCGGCAGTCGCTCCGGGCGGATTTGTGCTGCAGGCATACAGCTGACCGAGTCCGCCGGTAGCGAGCAGCACCGCGGGCGCATGGATCACTCCGAGGCCTTCCGGCGAGGAGACGATGAGTCCGCACACCCCACGCCGGTTGGTCACCACCTGGACTGCCGCTGCACCGAACAGAACGGGGAGCCCGGCAGCATTGAGAGCCCGCTGTACTTCCGCGCCAGTGGCGTCGCCGCCGGCATGGATGATCCGACGCGTGCTGTGCCCACCCTCGCGGGTGCGCGACACCTCGCCGTCTCGCCCGCGATCGAAGACCGCTCCCAACGCGGCCAGCGCAGCAACAGCGTCGTGACCAGCTTCGACGATGGAATAGACGGCTTCCTCGTCGCACAAACCGACGCCGGCCTCACACGTATCCGAAACGTGCGACTCGACGGAATCCGTATTCAGATCGTCGACGACCGCGATGCCGCCCTGCGCGTACTGAGTCGCGGTGTCCGTCGGACCGCCCTTGCTGACCGTGAGTACTTTCAATCCCCGCAGAGAAGCGGTGCGCGCAGCGGTGAGGCCCGCGACACCGCCTCCCACGACGACCAGGTCGGCATGAGCCTCCCAGGCGAAACGCCCGGCAGGGCTGGTCACTCGCCGCCGCCCGGATTACCGATCTCGATCATGCGCTGCACCGACTTCTGTGCACGCTTGGCCATCTCGAGATCGACGTGGACCTCGTCCTTGCCCTCGAGAAGGCAGCGAAGCAACGCGGCAGGCGTGATCATCTTCATGTACGGGCACGACGCGCGGTCGTTGACGGCCTGGAAATCGACGTCGGGCGCTGCCTTGCGCAACTGGTGCAGCATCCCGATCTCGGTCGCGACCAGAACCTGCTTGCTCTTGGTGACGCGGGCAGCGTCGAGCATTCCGCCGGTGGAGAGAATCTTGACCTTGTCCGCGGGGACCGCGCCTTCACCGGCTAGGTACAGAGCCGAAGTAGCGCAACCACATTCAGGGTGCACGAACAGCTCGGCGTCCGGGTGCGACTTGGACTTGGCCGTCAGCTCGTCACCGTTGATGCCGGCGTGCACGTGGCACTCACCAGCCCAGATCTGCATGTTGGTACGGCCCGTCACGCGCTTGACGTGAGCTCCCAGGAACTGGTCCGGCAGGAACAGAACCTCGCGGTCGGGATCGATCGAGTTGACCACGTCGACGGCATTGGACGAGGTGCAGCAGATGTCGGTGAGACCCTTCACCTCTGCGGTTGTGTTCACGTACGACACCACCAGCGCGTTCGGGTTGTCGGCCTTCCACTCACGAAGCTGCTCGGCATTGATCGAGTCGGCCAGAGAGCAGCCGGCTCGCTCGTCCGGGATCAGCACGGTCTTGGACGGCGACAGGATCTTCGCGGTCTCGGCCATGAAGTGCACACCGCAGAAGACAATCGTGTCCTCGGGCGCCTCGGCAGCGATTCGTGACAGCGCCAGGGAGTCACCGACATGATCGGCGACGTCCTGAATCGCAGGCAGCTGGTAGTTGTGCGCAAGAATCGTCGCGCCGCGTTCGCGAGCCAGACGTTTGATCTCAGCGGCCCACTCGGGGGTCGCTTCGACTCCGTTGTATCCGCCGGGGCCGTCGTGAATCTGCGAGGCCGATCCCTCCCATAACGTCGTGGTCGTCATGGCGTTCTCCTTCACCGTGAACCCGGGCTCGTCACCCAGTTCAAATCCGGACGGGCTGGCCCGGATTTCCGTATTCGAGGTTTTCGACTTAGGATCGAAAACGTGCCCAATAGTAACACCACCCACGAAGTGCTTGCAGCGGTGTTCCAAGTTCGCACCTTCCCCGCAAGCATCGCCGCAGGTGACGGCGATCACTGCCCGCAAGGGCGTGAAGAGTTGGCCGTGCTGCTGTGGCAGCGTGCTCTCAACCCACAGAAGGGCACGTGGTCCCTGCCCGGGGGCACTTTGCGCGACGACGAGGACCTGACGACCTCCGCTCGACGACTCCTCGCCGAGAAGGTCGACCTACGAAAGGTCGCCCACCTCGAACAGCTCTCCGTCTTCAGTGATCCACAGCGCGTGCCGGGTCCGCGCCGCATCGCGTCGACCTTCCTCGGACTCGTTCCCCTCAGCGCCGACCCACAACTGCCACCGGACACGGCCTGGCACCCCGTTTCGAAGTTGCCGGAGATGTCGTTCGACCACGGAACCGTCGTACGGCACGCGCGCAATCGACTCGCCGCGAAACTCTCGTACACCAACATCGCATTCGGGCTAGCCCCGGAAGAGTTCGCGATGTCGACACTGCGCGAAATCTACTGCGCTGCCCTCGGTTACCAGGTCGATGCCACCAACTTGCAACGCGTGCTGGGGCGTCGAGGCGTTCTGACTCCCACCGGCAACACCGCACCGTCCGGCAAGTCGGGTGGACGTCCACCCGCCCTGTACCGTTTCACCGACTCCACCTTGCGGGTCACCGACGAATTCGCCGCACTACGGCCGCCAAGCTGACACCGATCGCACTGTCAGGCAACAGCTTCGAGACTTCCGCGTTGCAACCACACCGAGGTCACGGCGCCGGCCGGATCGATGACCCGGTTGATTACACCGAACCGAGTCGTCACCCGATCGAGAATCCGATCGGCCTGCCAACGATCCGTCGGATCGGCGACAATCGCAAAGAAGCGATGGGTAGGTTTTCCCGCCATGACGCGAACCAATTCGGTGACCGTCCGCGCCGTGACTGCCACGCTCCAACCAGCGTCGAGAAACTCGGCGGCCGTGCGCGCACCGTGCTCGAATCCGATGTCCGTGACAAGTACAACTCCCCTGTTGGGGGCGATCTCTGAAACACTCATTGCCGAACCTCCACTCGGAATCAAACTTCTTGACTCCTATGTAAGTCCGCAATCTTGTGCTTCCCTTGTGCTGGTTCTGTGAGAACTCTGGGGAATTGCGCGCCCCACCTCAGACAGCCCTGGAAAGGCCCGCCCAGAAGACCGTCGAGGCCGCGTTCACCACCTCGCCCACCGGCACGTCGCCCAACATTCCGCCCGCAGCAAGCGTCGCGACGCCGTGGAACGTCGCAAAGGCAACCAGCGCAATGCTTTCCGGATCACCGGCGGCAATGTCACCGGCGGCCTGAGCTTCCGACACGAGCCGGACGGACAGGTCCATCGTCGCGTGCCCCGCGTTGACGACAGTTTCGGCGGCGCCCGGCGCATGCTTGTTGCTGTACATCAGAGAGAGCAGGCCCGGATGCTCCAGCGCAAAATCCACGTAGGCATTGGCGAGCGAGGAGAACCGGGCCCTCGCGGTCGGTGGAGCATCCGCGACTGCCCGCTCGAGCTCACCGGTCATCCGATGGAATCCACTTTCGGCCAAGGCATCGAGCAAAGCCTGGCGATCACGAAAGTGCTTGCCCGGAGCCGCGTGGCTCACGCCCGCCTCACGCGCGAGTTGCCTCAGCGACAACTTGTCGACGCCATCTCGTTCGAGTGTTGCTTCGGCCGACGCCAGGAGTTCCTGTCGCAGGCTGCCGTGATGATACGGCTGTTCGTGGGCGGGCATGGTGGCACCATATCAAAATGTTGTCATTGACAACTATGGTGTCAGTGCCTACATTTGGGATCACCCGAACCGAAGGAGCCACCATGGCCATCGACGTAGCCGGAACCACCGTCCTCATCACCGGAGCCAGCGCTGGGCTCGGAGTGGAATTCGCTCATCGCTTTGCCGCTCGCGGCGCAAACCTGGTTCTGGTCGCCAGGCGGGCCGACCGCCTCGAGGCACTCGCCACCGAACTCCGTGGCGCCCACGGCATCATCGTGACAGTCCTGCCCGCCGACCTGGCCGCACCCGGCGTCGGTGCATCGCTGCACCAGGAGCTGACAAACCGTGGCATCACCGTCGACTCGCTGATCAACAACGCCGGATTCGGAACACACGGGGCATTCGTGGACGAAGATCTCGAGCGCGTCACGTCCGAGATTCAGCTCAACATCGCCACGCTGGTCGAGCTGACACACACATTCCTGCCCGACCTTCTCACCGGCCGCGGAGCACTGGTCAACGTCGCCAGCACAGCGTCGTTCCAGCCGACACCGGGCATGGCCGTCTACGGCGCGTCCAAGGCGTTTGTACTCAACTTCACCGAAGCACTCTGGGCCGAAGCTCGCGGCAGCGGATTGACTGTATTGGCGGTGTGCCCCGGTCCGACGCGCACCGAGTTCTTCGACGTAGTCGGCTCCGAAGACGCGGCGGTCGGGCGAATGCAGACGGCAACTCAGGTGGTGGACACCGCTTTCCGAGCACTGGATCGACGCTACGCGCCGCCGACCGTCGTATCGGGACTGCCGAACTGGGTGTCCTCGATCAGCACTCGCTTCGCAACCCGCCGGTTGGGCGCGCTGATTTCCGGGCGACTGTTGGGTGACGTGCGAATGAAAGCCGAAACCAAGCGCTCGTCGACCTCTGCGGCGTAGCGACGCAACAGTTACGGAAGTTTCGGCTGGCTTTCGACTTCGGCCTGTTCGGTGTCGGTGGCCGGATCCCCAGATTCCGGATCCCCGGATTCCGGGTGGTCCCCCACCCCGAGGTCGTCGTACGGATTGAGCACTGCAAGAACCAATGTCACGACGCACGCCGCGAGCGGCTGAAACAGAAGCACGAGCAAAGTTCCGACGTTCGGGGCCCGCGCAATGATCTCCCCGACCGCCGGATTGTCGGCCGTGGGGAAACGCAGTTTTGTCACGCCCGAACCCACGAGTGCCATCAGTCCGGTACCTGCCACTGAACCGACTATCAACCCGCCCAGGGCATAAGGACCTCGACTCAGGCGTGCCAACCAGGCCGCCACCGCCGACAGCACACCGACGATCAGTGCCAGCCAGATGAACACGGCGCTCGCGTCGAACTGATGAAGGCTCTCACCCGTCAACGCGACGCCGCGCCCCTCGGACACCACCAACAGGTGCTCGGCCGGAGCCAAGAACGCCCACAGCACACCGACGAGCACGCTCACGCCCGCAATGGTTGCGGCGATCACGATCGCGGTGCGCAGACGAATCTGCCGAAGAGAGATCACACAGAGTGACGCTACCTGCGGGCGACGTCGATCGAGTCGACGACACCGTGTCGGGAGCATTTCGCCCACCATCCGTCAGGGCTGACCTGAACGATCATGCGGCGCCCGCACTGCTCGCAGAAGCGAGGAGGCTCGAGCCCCATCGACGCCGCAGTCGGCGTCGGATCGTCGACGCCGTCGACGATCCGACGCCCGGTGAACGGGTTGTACCGCTCCTCGGTCACCGGAGTGCTCACAGAGTGTCGTTCAGTGCTTTGATCGGCATCTGCAGATCCACCAACAAATCCAGATCCTTCTCGGCGGGACGTCCGAGGGTCGTCAGATAGTTGCCGACGATCACGGCGTTGATTCCGCCGAGGATGCCCTGCTTGGCACCCAGGTCGCCGAGAGTGATCTCGCGTCCACCCGCGAAGCGCAGGATCGTGCGAGGCAGCGCGAGACGGAATGCCGCCACGGACTTGAGCGCCTCGCTGGCGGGCAACACGTCCAGATCACCGAACGGGGTACCCGGACGCGGGTTGAGGAAGTTGAGCGGGACCTCGTCCGGCTCCAGTTCAGCCAGGTTGGCCGCGAATTCTGCGCGCTGCTCCAGGGATTCGCCCATGCCGAGGATTCCGCCGCAGCACACTTCCATGCCTGCTTCGCGAACCATCCGAAGCGTGTTCCACCGCTCTTCCCACGAGTGCGTGGTCACGACGTTCGGAAAATGCGACTTCGAAGTTTCCAAGTTGTGGTTGTACCGGTGCACACCCATGGCGGCCAGTTGGTCGACCTGCTCCTGGGTGAGCATGCCGAGCGAGCAGGCGATCTGGATGTCGACCTCGTTGCGGATCGCCTCGATGCCTGCGGCAACCTGAGCGAGCAACCGGGCGTCGGGTCCGCGGACGGCGGCCACGATGCAGAACTCGGTAGCGCCCGACTTCGCAGTCTGCTTGGCAGCTTCCACCAAGCTCGGGATGTCCAACCACGCCGCGCGAACCGGCGACTGGAAGAGTCCGGACTGCGAGCAGAAATGGCAGTCCTCAGGGCAGCCGCCCGTCTTCAGGCTGATGATGCCCTCGACCTCGACCTCCGGTCCACACCACTTCATACGCACATCGTGGGCGAGAGCCAGCAGGTCTTCGAGCCTGTCGTCGTCGAGTCGGAGTATGTCGAGCACCTGGCTTTCGGTCAGGCCAACTCCTCTTTCGAGAACTTGCTCGCGCGCCTGGTCGAGGATGTCGACCGTCGCAGGGGCCGTGCTAATCGGGGGCGGGGTCACAGACGTCTCCTTCGAAACCAGCAAAATTGAACACCGTACAAGTTGAACGGTGTTCACGTTAGAGACGTGGTGGAATACTGTCAAAGGCGGGTCCGATCGACATCCGATCGCGAGCGGTCAACAGCGAGGCGAAACGAGGGGAACGACAAGTGCAGTTGCGACGCGGCGACGTGCTGGACGGCGCCATGGCGATACTCGACGAGTTCGGACTTGCCGACCTCACGATGCGCAGGCTCGCAACCTCACTAGGCGTCCAACCCGGCGCCCTGTACTGGCACTTCCCGAACAAGCAGACCTTGCTCGGCGCGGTCGTCGACAAGATCCTCGAAGACCTCGACGCCCCCGTCGACGCAGACACGTGGCAAGAAGCGTATTCCGAACTGGCACACAGACTTCGGTCTGCCCTACTGGCGCACCGCGACGGCGCCGAGTTGGTCAGCGCCACCTTCGCCTCGCGGATGACAAGCAGCAAGGTGCGCGAGCATTTCGTACAAGCCGGGCAAGAATCCGGGCTATCACGCGAGCATGCCCAACTCGCGGCGTACGCCCTGCTGTACTACGTGCTCGGCCACACCGTCGACGAGCAGTCCCGAGCGCAGATGGAAGAAATGGGGGCACTTACCCGAGCACCCATTTCCCCCGACTCCCCCGAGGTGATCGGCGGCGGTTCCGACGAGGACCTCCTCGATGGCGATCCGACAGTGCGCTTCCAGTTCGGCCTGGACCTGTTCATCGACGGCATCCGCACTCGCCTGAATTCGACCACACATTCAACGCGCACCGAATCGGCTCTACGACACTCCTGACAGTCGGAGTACTGCAGTAGTGCCGGCCGCGACAATCACCACCATTACCAACGGCGCCTTGAACCAGGCGCAGATGCCTCCGGCCACCACGCCGAGCATCCGCGCCGGACCCGCAACGTCATGTCCGGCGAAGATCGTCGAGGTCGCAACCACTGCAAGCAACAGCACCACGACAGCACGATCGAGGGTCTTCTCGGCGAAGCCGGAGAGCGTCACCCGAGCTCGGAGCAGAACACCACTGACCCGCAAAGCGTAAGAGCCGCAAGCGAACACGACAATGCCGATCCAGACCGATGCAGCATTCATCGAACCTTCTCCCGGAACGGTATCGTCACCGCGATACTCAGCAGCGCTACGAGCGGAGCGGTACCCGACGGCAGGAACGGCGACGTGGCCACTGCAACCGCTGCACCGATCACAGCGGCAAGCAATGTCACCTTTTCCCTCAACGCGGGCAGGACAAGGGCCAGAATGACAACCGGAAATGCGGCATCCAATCCCAACGCGGCCGGATCTTGGACGACACTGCCGAGCAGCCCGCCCAGCAGCGCTCCGATCGGCCACGACACCGCGATCCCGATCCCACAGAACCAAAAAGCCGCACGCTTGCGCTCCACCGATTCCTGCGCCATGGCAACCGCGACGCTTTCGTCGTTGACCAGGTGCGCGCCGACCAACTTGCGCCAGCCCGAGCCCCTGCGCCAGCCTGAATCCGTGTGGCGAGCCTCGCCGAGAAAAGATCCCGCTGCCAATCCGTAGGCGAAGTTTCGGGAGTTGATCAGCAAGCCGGCTACAACTGCAGCGACGGCGCCGCCTCCGGCCGCGATGATTCCGATGAACAAGAACTCCGAAGACGCTCCCAGAACGAGTACAGCCAACGCCAAAAGCTGCCACAACGAGAATCCAGCCGATCCTGCCGTCACACCGTAGGACACACCGACGATGGCCACGGAGAGACAGATCAGCACGCTCACCCGAACCGTGTCTCGATCAACTGTTCGCCATAAAGAACGCATGTATTCTATGTTGAACGAAGTGACACCGTTCGTCAAGTAGAACGATCGATCGGAGAATCGAACGATGCCCAGTAATGAAACGGATACAGCGGAGACTCCTCAGAAACTGGTCGCCGTCGCACTCAAACGCGAGCGCACCCGAGCGGGCTTGAGCCTTTCGGAGGTCGCCCGGCGCGCCGATATCGCCAAGTCCACACTCTCCCAACTCGAATCCGGACTCGGAAATCCGAGCCTCGAAACTCTGTGGGCACTCGGAAACGCATTGGGTGTGCCGTTCTCACAACTCGTCGACTCTCAGGCACAGACCGTTCAGTTGATTCGAGCCGGAGAAGGTCCCGCGATTGCGTCGGCAAACGCGTCGTACATCGCGACGCTCTTGGCGCCGAGCCCACCGAACGCACGACGCGATCTGTATCGGATAGTCGCCGAACCGGGCGAGCCGCGTATTTCCACTCCGCATGCACGCGGCACCACCGAACACGTCGTGATCGGCACCGGACGGGCGGAGGTCGGGCCCACTGCAAATCCGATCGAACTCGGACCGGGCGACTATCTTGCTTATCCCGGCGACGAGGAGCACATCTTTCGGGCGCTCGAACCAGGGACGACAGCGATCTTGGTGTCGGAACACACCTGAGCCGCGATGAGTTTCGCCGCTGCGGGAAGTCTGTATCTGGGAGGTGATGTGGCCAGAGCCTCGATTGCCGACGACAGTAACGACCGACAGCAGGAGGACCCATGTCCGGATCCAGCATCAGCAGCATTTTGCTCTCGAGCACCGACCCCGAACGCTTGCGCGACTGGTACGCCGAGGCGTTCGCCCCGAAGGTCGACCGGACTCCCGGCGAACCCGGCTACGACGTGCTCGACTTCAACGGTTTCTACGTGATGCTCGACAGACGCGACGACGTCGGCGAGACCAACCCCCAGCCGGGTCGCATGTTCCTCAACGTCGAAACCGACGACGCCCGGTCGATCGCACAGCGCATCGATGCGCTCGGCGGAAAATGGCACGCTCCACTCGAAGACCGCGGGGGCAGTTTGTTCGCCACTGCGATCGACCCCGACGGAAACTACGTTCAGATCATCGAGTTCAGCGAGGAAGCCAGGGCCGAGATGGAATCCGGAATGACGGATTCCCAAACCACCTAGTCCGGCAACCGCTGGGAACGGAGATAGTCATGCTTACAGACACGAAAGCATTCAGCGGATTTTCGGTGACAGACATCGACTCTGCAAAGAAGTTCTACGGCGAAACACTCGGGTTGAAGGTAACCGACGGAGACATGGGACTGATTCGCCTACATCTTGCCGGCGGAACCGAGATCCTCGTTTATCCGAAGCCGAATCACGAAGCGGCGACCTACACGATTCTCAACTTCGTCGTCGACGACATCGACACAACCGTCGACCAACTGACCGCACGTGGCGTGGAGTTTCTCAAATACGACGGATTCCCCCAGGATGCGCGAGGCATCATGCGTGGCAACGGCCCCGACATCGCCTGGTTCACCGATCCCGCCGGCAATGTTCTGTCGGTGATCAAGGAGTCCTGACGCGCTTAACCGCTGAACAGCTGCGACTGCCGCTGTTCAGCGGTGTCGGTGTTGGAGCGTTCTGCTGCCGCAGTTTCACGCTCGGCAGCCAGTTGCTCGGCGCTTTTTGCGTCGACAACGGGCTCCGACGCGCTGAGGTCGGAAAACAAGCCACTGCTCGATTCGTTCACATGCCACCCTTTTGCCTGGTCATCGTTGCCGCGCGCAGATAAACCTGCGTTAGAGATCGGTCGATGGCTACTCAATTACTGCCGCCCGTACGGCGCCGACAAGACGCCGATGACTCAGCAGTTCTTCACCCAGTGTTGCACGCCTGTGTTTTCCACGAGAAATTCGGTCCAGACGGGTTGTCATCGCCCGCACGGCGGAGCAATGTGAAAGATGAGCGCGGAGCAGGTCGGCAGCACTTTCGTCGGACACCTGGCCCCTCAATTCACCGCACAATTTTTGGAGGAATCATGTTGGGAATTGCTTTGGGCCTCGGCAGCGCCGCTGTCGGAATCGGCCTCGGACTGCTCGGCGCAGGAGCGGGAATTCTGCTGAGCGACAAGACCGTCAAAACCGCACGACGTGAACTCACCGCCTGACGAGGGCGAGCGCACTGAATTTTTGGGCACTCGGGTCGGTATTCGGGTGAACGCCGCGATGCGACACCCCGCGCAGTGGGTGTTCGCACGGGCCGCGCATCGACGTGGCGTGCATACCGGCGTAGATGTTCCGACGAGCGCGCAGGACGTGCTCGACCGGTTGACGGCACTCCGAATAAGTACGTGGAGTTACGGATTCGACCACAAGTCGGTCCGTCACCTGGGTCCGATGGCGCAAGACTTTGCGGCGATTTTCGGCTTGGGATCCAACGCCCGCCGGATCTCCGCCGTCGACGCGAACGGCGTCTGCATGGCGAGCATCCAAGCGTTGAACCGCAAAATCAGTGCCCTCGAGACAGAAGTCAGCGCGCTCGAGAAGGACGTGAACAGACTGAGACGGGAAACGGGAGACACGAGCACGACTCGGAATGCATTGGAAACAAACAACAATCACATATCCACACCGCTCGACGAATTCGGTGGATCCACCGGTCTGTAGTTTGTTCGGTGTGACCGCCCCTGATTCAGACTCCGACTCAGCGCCCAACGTGATTGCCGCGCTGTTCGACGTGACGTCCGATGCAGTCGGCGACGAACATGTCGAACAGGTACTTGCCGAATTCGGCTTTGGCGCAACGGAGGTCGCGGAGACCGCGGCCCGCATCCGGGCCAGTCGGTCGGAATTTCGGCGACTTCGCCGTCGCGAGAACGAATTGGCGGTTCTGTATTCGAGTGCGCGTGAGCTCGCGCAGGTTCGCGACGTGGACACACTGCTGCAGAGGCTGGTCAACCGCGCACACGACATCATGGGCACCGACGTCACGTACCTGTCCGAGTTCGACGTGATCACTCGTGACCTGAATGTTCGAAAGACGGCCGGCGCGGTCTCGCCGGAACTCCAGCATCTGCAAGTTCCTGCCGGCGCGGGACTGGTCAGCGCGATTGCCGAATCTCGAGCAGCCCAATGGGTTCAGAACTACAGCGACTACACGCAGTCGCGCCATGACGAAGTGGTCGATGCCGCGATCGTCGCCGAGGGTCTGGTGGCGATTCTCGGCGTGCCGATGCTCTCCGACGGCCAGATCCTCGGAGTCCTGTTTGCCGCCGACCGTCGGGAACGGCGTTTTACCGCAGATCAGATCGCCCTGCTCTCGGCGCTGGCTGATCACGCCTCGGTGGTCCTGCAAACCGCGCGGGCACTCGACCGCGCCGAGGAATCCGCTGCCGAGACCGGGAGAGCACTCGACGAGCTGCGCGAGCACGTGTCCGCGCGGGACAAATCGAACGTCGTCCACCAGGATCTGATCCACGCCGTTCTCCGCGGCGGCGGATACGCCCAGGTTGCACGAACTCTCAGCAGCTCTCTCGAGCGCAGCACCGTCGTCGTCGACAGTGAGCTACGCCCTCTCGTGAAATCCTCTGGCGAGCAGATCACGACGGTGCCGATGTCTCTTCCTCCCGCCGTGTCCGAGGCCATCGACCAGAGTCGCCGAAGCGGCCGATGCACGTTTGTCGCCGATAACAGCGAGACCGTGATCCAACTCGTCAGCGCCGTCACCGCCGGAGAATCGTTCCTCGGGGCCATCTTGCTGAATCGTTCGGACGCGCCGATCGGCCCCGTCGAACTCCGGACCGTGGAACGGGCAGCTCAGGTCACTGCCATCCTCGTGTTGCAACACTCGGCGGCGGCAGCAGCGGACCGGCGTGCACGTGACGAACTGGTCGCCGACTTGCTGAGCACTGCGCCCGAGCGCAGGCGCGATCTCGAACGTCGGACCCGAAACCTCGGCATCTCCCTCGGCGAACTGGACACCGTCCTCGTGGTGTCGGTCGCTCCGGAACTCCGCACCGCCGCGCTCCGCGCAATCGGGCAGTCTCTGCCGGTAGCGGGGTTGGCGGCGCAGCATGCCGGATTGATCGCGGTGGTCTCGCGCTCGGGAAACCCGGCAGCCGCGGCGACGGTCATTCACCGTCAGATCACCGGTTCGGTAGGACCGCACGCAGTAGTCATTGCGCCGGCGACGGCGGAACGCCCCGAAGAGCTCCCGGCGCGCTTCACCTCGGCGCTGCGCACGGCCCGCCTACTCACGGCATTGGGCAAGACCGACGGCGCGGTCACGACGGCGTCATATCTGCCGTACACCGTTCTGTTCGGCGAAAATCCGGAATCACTTCATCAGTTCATCGACGAAGTAATCGGCCCGGTACTCGCGTACGACCGCGACAAGGACACCGATCTCACCGCGACCCTTCGTGCCCTGGTACGCAACGACGGGAGCCCGACCAAGGCTGCCCGCGCACTCAACTATCACCCCAACACCGTCGTTCAGCGTCTCGACCGCATCCGTACGCTCCTCGGTCAATCGTGGCGGGAAGACGAGAACTTTTTCCGGGTGTCCATGGCGACGAGGCTCGACGAACTTCGGGACGTGGGAACCGAAGAGGCCGGAAGCGGCATCACCGACAGCGCCGATGGTGCATGACACTACAATTTCGACCGATCGATGTGTCGTGAGCACGTGGCCTGGCAAGCATCGACCTCCCTACTGTGAAGCGGAGCACAGAACCACTTCAGGAGGACGACCCCACGTGTCTATGAACAACCGGTCCATCAACAGCCGCATCGCCGATTTCCGGTCCTACGACGTCGCCGCACGACGCGCCGAGATCGTCCGCCAGACCGACCTGACCGAGGCAGACATCGCGGTCTACGACGCCGCCGACGGCCTCACCATCGACCAGGCCGATCGCATGGTCGAGAACGTCCTCGGCGTCATCGGCATCCCGGTCGGCGTGGCCACCAACTTCACGATCAACGGCACGGACTACCTGATCCCGCTCGCCACCGAGGAGCCGTCGGTGGTCGCAGCCGCAAGCAACGCTGCTCGCATCGCACGCGGACTCGGCGGCTTTCACGTCTCGAGTACCCCGCCGATCATGCAGGCCCAGATACAACTCGTCGACGTCGTGGATCCGGCAGCCGCCCGTATCCGACTCCTCGAGGCACGTGAAGAAATCATTGCACTCGCCAACGAACAGGACCCGAAACTGGTCAGCGTCGGCGGTGGCGTGAAGGACGTTTCGGTACGCATCGTTTCTTCGGACAAGGCCGCCTACGTCGTCCTCCACCTTCATGTCGACGTACGAGATGCGATGGGCGCCAACGCAGTCAACACGATGGCAGAGGCAATCGCGGATCGAGTAGCCGAGATCGGCGGCGGGCACGTCGTTCTTCGCATTCTCACCAACAAGGCAGATCTGCGGCTGACGCGCGTTCGTGCCGTGTTCGACGCCGAATTGATCGGCGGCGCAGAGGTTGTGGACAACCTGATCCATGCCGCACGCTTGGCAGAGCTGGATCCCTACCGCGCCGCGACACACAACAAGGGCATCATGAACGGCATCAGCGCCGTGGTGTTGGCAACCGGAAACGACACGCGCGCAGTCGAAGCCGGGTGCCATTCCCATGCAGTCAACGCCGACGGAATCTACTCCTCACTCTCGCATTTCGAGAAGAATGCCGACGGCAACATCGTCGGCACCCTCGAGCTACCCATGCCGGTCGGCCTCGTCGGCGGCGCCACCAAGGTGCACCCGGTAGCGCAGGCCGCAATCAAGATGCTCGGCGTCGAGAGCGCCGAAGAACTCGCCGGCATCATTCTGGCAGTCGGCCTGGCGCAGAACCTGGCTGCTGTCCGCGTTCTGGCCAGTGAGGGTGTCCAGCGCGGACACATGGGGCTGCACGCCCGCAACATCGCTGCCACCGCCGGAGCGCAGAAGAGCGAGATCGACGCCGTGGTTGCACGCCTGATCGCGGACAAGAGCATTCGCGTCGAGCATGCCGAGAAGGTTCTCGCCGAGATCCGCGGCGGAAACTGACGACAATGACCGAAACAGTTGCAGGATCACCGGTGTGGAAGCCGGCGCCTCATCGAGTGCCGGCACCGGGACTGCCGACCTCGGTCCGGATCTACGAAGTCGGGCCACGCGACGGACTTCAAGCGGAAACAGCGGTGATCCCGACCGAGACGAAAGCCCAGTTCATCGAACGCCTGGTCGCGGCCGGCTCCCGCACTGTCGAATTGACGAGTTTCGTCTCACCTCGATGGATCCCGCAACTTGCGGACGCGGAAGAATTGATGGGTCGGCTGCACCTGCCGGACTCGGTACGTACGGTCGTTCTTGTCCCGAACCGCAAGGGTCTCGAGCGGGCCGTCGCCGCCGGAGCGAGCGAGGTTGCAGTATTCGTCAGCGCCACAAAGGAATTCGCGAAACGCAACCTCAATTCCACGGTGGACGGCGCGATCGCCGCGGCTGCCGAGGTCACTACGGCCGCCCGAGCCCTGGGACTTCCCGTCCGCGGCTACATCTCCATGTGCTTCGGCGACCCCTGGGAAGGCTCCGTGCCCGTCGAGCGTGTCGCCGACATCGCAAAGACCCTGATCGACAGCGGTGTCACGTCACTCTCACTCGGCGACACCATCGGCGTCGGCACACCTGGCCATGTGCTCGCTTTGCTCGGCGCCCTCCGAGAACGTGGCATCCCCACATCGCAGATCGCCATGCACTTTCACGACACCTACGGCCAGGCGCTGTCGAACGTCTATGCGTCGTTGACCGCTGGGGTATCCGAATTCGACAGTTCCGCAGGTGGTCTCGGACGGTGCCCGTATGCCAAGGGCGCGACCGGAAATCTCGCCACCGAGGATCTGGTGTGGATGCTCCACGGCCTCGGGATCGACACCGGCATCGACCTGGATTCGCTCACCGATACAAGCAGCTGGATGGCCGAACAGATCGGCCACTCGAGCCCGTCCCGAGTTGTCACCGCCCTCCGCGCAGCACGCACCTGACACCCGCAACGCAAGCCCCTCATCTCGCAAGCCCCTCCCTGTACGACCCCGCCATGCATGACACTGGAGAAGACTGATGTCACCACCGCAGCCGGCAACGACGCCGACCACCACAACCGAGCCGACCGAGCAGCAGACATACCTCGAAGTCTGGGGTGACACCGTCAACGGTCGACACCTCGCGATCTCCGTTGCAGTCGGCAGTGTCGTCGGCGCCTCGGCCCTTCTCGCGGCCCAGGCACTGTTCGAACGGGTCGTCAGCGAACCGTCGTTGGCCCAGGCGTACAGCCTTCTGGTCGGCATCGCGGCCTGCCTGCTCGCCGGGGTGGTCTGCGGAATCTTCATCAAGCCGAAGCGGATAGTCGCCTTGGCCGCCGCCGACGCGGAGTCGATCGACGGTGTCATCACGACGATGAGTGAACAGCGCCAGGGTCTGGGCACTCTCGCCGACATTCCGGAGCAGAGCCGACAGGAACTTCGCGAGCTGGGTCTGTACGACCACTTCGCCGCTGCCGAGGCCGAGCACGCACGGGTCTCGAACACACCGAAGGACGGTGGGCGCGCATGAGTTCGGTTCTGACCAACGAAATTCTGATTGCCGTTCTCTTCGGCATCATCGGCGCGGTCGCATTCACGTTCATCGGATTGATCTCCGGCACGGACGAGACCGCCACGATCGCACCACTGACTCTGCTCGTGATTCTGCTCGGCGCTCCCCCGGCGGCGGTCTTCACGTTCTTCCTCTCGGGTGCGATCGCCAAACACATGACGCACGCGGTGCCGACGATGCTGCTGGGCATTCCCGGCGACACGATGGCGATTCCACTCTTGCCGGAAGCGCAGATGATGCGCTCACTCGGCATCCCGCACATCGCACTCCGCAAGGCGATCTCGGGAGCAGTGATCTCGGCGTTCGTCGCTGTGCCGGTTGCCGTTTTGTTCGCGACCATCCTCGCGCCGTTCGCGGACACCGTTCAGTCGATAGCACCGTGGCTGTTCCTGGTCGCCGCCATCGGCATCGCCTACGCCTCACCAGGCCGCTGGGCCGGGGTTGTCGCCCTCGTTCCCTTCGTCATCTTGATCCTCGGCGCTCGCGCGTTGACGTCGAATTACGATGTGTCGCTGAACATCAGCTACTTCCTTGCGATCGCAGTCGGGCCGCTGATCGCGGACCTCGCATTGACCTTGGGCCCGTCGAGCCGTAAGGACATGGAACGCAGTGAACCCAAAACCGTTGCATTGGCCCCGGACATCAAAGGATGGAAGGGATACTTCCCCAATCCCCTGAAGGTCCTCGATCGCAAGCAGATCGGTTACACCGCCGCCGCTTCCACGGTGTCGAGCGCAACCTTCGTCTTCAGCCCGGTCGCCATGACTGTTCTGATGGGTGAGCTGGTAGGTGCGCGGATCAAGAACGGCTATCACCGACTGACCACAATGGTCTCGGCGAAGAACGGTACGACGGAATCCACCTACATCGCGGAAACCCTCATCCCACTCGTCGCTTTCGGCCTTCCGCTCAGCCCGCTCGCGGCAGGCCCCGCAGCCCCTCTGTTCAACGCTCCACCGGTGTTCGAGACCAATCAGGAAACCGGAGTGATCAACAATCTCTCCACGTACCTGACGCAGTGGGAGTTCCTGCTCTACGGCCTGCTCGCAGTGGTCACGGCAACGGTCATCGCATACCCGTTTGCCATGAACTACGCGTACCGCGCTGCGTCAGCGGTGGTCAAGCACATCAGTCACGAAGCTGTGATCGCGGTGTTCACGGGACTCGTCGTCGTCATCAGCATCTGGGAGGGCGGCGTCCTCGGGCTTCTGATCACCGTGACGGTCGGCCTGGTCGGTGGCCTTCTCGGGCGCCTGTTCAAGATTCACGGCGGAGTTCTGTTCATGGGTTACTACGTAGCGCTGTTCAGTGTTCCTGCCCTGATCAATCTGTTCTGAATCGGTCGACTCCACCACCACGTGCGGACCCGCAACAAACTGCGGGTCCGCACGTATTTCTTCAGCTACCGACCGTGAGCGCCACGGTTCGATTGCGGTCCAACTTCTTCGCTCGATACAACGCCTCGTCAGCGCAATCGACCAATTGCGTCAGGTCTGCGTCGCCGTGGGGTGAACACGCGACACCGATGCTGACCGTCGGCCCGAATTCACCCAATACTGCCGACGAATTCTCCGCTTGCGCGCGTCGAATCATCTCGGCTGTTTCGGTCGCACCCTCGAGATCGACACCGGCCATCAGTACGACGAACTCCTCGCCGCCCAATCGGGCGAAGAGATGCTTGTCATCGAGGTGCCGCCGCACCTGATCGGCAAAACTCACCAACGCTGTATCGCCGGCACGATGACCGAGGTTGTCGTTCACCATCTTGAAGTGATCCAGATCCATCATCAGGACGCTGACCGGACGTCCAGAGTGGCGACGCGGATCGGTCGCACCCGTCACGCTGCCGCCTCGCCGCAAGAATTCGTCCCGGCGCAACGCACCGGTGAGATCGTCGTGGGTGACGGCCTGGGTGAGTGCCTCGAGCGCGCGGCGACGCTCGAGGATCACACAGGCCACCGCGATCGGCGCTACCGCCAGCAGCGACAATCCGATCTGGACCGACGCGCTGACCGGCGAGACGCCCTCGCTGGACAATCCGAGATGGCCGTCGGCCGTCAGTACCAACGTCCAGGCAGTTGACACAGCTGTGAGCACCGACGTGACAAATACATTGGTGAGCAAGGCTGCAGTCACCAGCGCCGGCATGGCAAACGCGATCGCTCCGGCACCGCCTATCACCCACTCCAAGATGATGCAGACGGCCAGCAGCGCCGTCGGAACGACTGATCGACGCACAAGCGTGGCAACAGCTTTCGGTTCTCGATCCACTCGTCGAAGCGAAGGGAATGTCAGCACCAAGGGGACGATGGTCATGTAGTTGACGAACTCACTCGAGAACCAGAGCAACCAGCCGTCCCACCACTGCCCGCCGAACAGCACGCGGTTCGCGATTCCGCCCACGAGCGCCGCCATCGACGCGGCGGCGACAGTCACCGACACGAGATAGCCGACGGACTGAATACTGGTCAGTCGACGGTCCTCACTGTCGACCCAGCGAAAGGCGTAGAAGCCGCTCGCAACCCCGACGATGTTGGCCGCGTTGAGCCACACCGTGGACTCCCATGCCCCACCGGTGATCAGGTCGGCTCCGACATAACCGACTACGACGCAGATCCAGGTGAGCAGTGTGGCGGAACGCGGCGACCGAAAGAGGATCCCGAGTAGCAGCGCGTTCGCCGGCCAGAAGACTGCAAGCGTGCCCGGCAGACGGCTCAGAATTCCGACCAGGCACGAGACGAAGACGACTACGCCGATAAGCAGTGCGCGACGTACGGCCGATGACGACAACGACTTTTCGACCGTGCTCACCACCTACATTCGACTGACCTACTCACAATTCGACAACCACTGTCGGTGACCAAGGCGCCCCGGATGCAGGGTCGCCGCAAGACACCCGTCGAAATATACCGACCGGAATCGTGCGCGAGGGACGTCGAAACCCAAGGCGCCCCACTGTGCCTTGGCTATCGATGCGGACAAATCGGATGTTACGTCGTCAGTTGGTCAAATGAAGTTCACCGAGCGTGATCGAAGCGGTGCGAGCAAACTCTCGGACACTCGCGCCTCCACTTCCGGCAGGCATTACCCCGAGAAGGGGAACACCGCTGACCGAAACCAGATCCTCGCGATTGCATCTCTCGGCGAGGTCCGGTTCCTGCGGCCACGAACCGATCACCAACCCGGCGCAGTCCACGCCGGATGCGCGTAGGGCTTCCACGGTCAGTGCGGTGTGATTGAGCGTGCCCAGGCCGGACGCAACCACCAGCACCACTGGCACTGCCAGAGCCGCGGCAAGATCGCGAGCGGTGAACCCGTCGACGCCCAAGCGGACCAGCAAGCCGCCGGCGCCTTCGATCAGGGTCAGGTCGTGGGTGGTGTCCAGGTCGCGAGCAACTCGGACTACTTCGTCGAGCGCCAACAACGGCAGACCACTTCGACGGGCAGCAGTATCCGGCGCCAAAGGTTCGGGATACCGCGCCAACTCGACCAGCGTCACGCCGCCGCCGGTCAGACGCTCGATCTCGGCCAGATCACCCGCACCGTCCACGTCGACGCCGGTCTGGGCCGGTTTGAGCACCGCAACCGACTTTCCCGACTGCAGGGCGAGCGATGCCAGTGCTGCCGTCACCACTGTTTTTCCGACGTCGGTCGACGTTCCGGTCACCAGGAAAATGCTCATGCTCGGGCTCCGGCCAATACTTCGCGCAGTACGAGAGCGATCTGCTCCATCTCGGATGCGGACAGCGTCGCTCGTGCGGTCAGACGCAGCCGTGACGTTCCTTCCGGAACCGACGGCGGGCGGAAGCAACCGACATGCAACCCCTGATCCCGGCACGCCGACGCGGCATCGAACGCCCGCTGCGGATCACCGAGAACGACTGAGACGACAGCAGATTCAGGCGACGGAGCACCGGTGACGTCCGCCAACTCGGATGCCCGGGCCAGGACGTCGAGCGCTCGCGTCGGCTCACGCTGGAGTACGGCGAGTGCAGCCCTGGCCGCGCCTACGGCGGCCGGTGCGAGACCGGTGTCGAAGATGAACGTTCTTGCCGCGTCGATGAGATGCGCGCGGATCTTGTTGTCACCGAGCACAACTCCGCCCTGGCTGGCGAGCGACTTGGACAGTGTTGCCGTCACGACGACGTCGGGTTCACCGGCCAGGCCCGACTCGTGGACGAGTCCACGTCCACCGGCACCGCGCACACCGATGCCATGCGCCTCGTCGACCAGCAGGATCGCCCCGAACTCGCGGCACACCTGATGCATCTCCCGCAGCGGCGCGAGGTCTCCGTCGGCGCTGAAGACCGAATCCGTGACGACCAGCGCTCGCTCTTCCACTCTGCTGCGCAACGTGTCGGCGAGAAAGCTCACGTCCGAATGCGGAGCTACCGCGACCCGGGCACGTGACAGGCGGCAGGCATCCACGAGTGAGGCATGCGATCCCGCATCGGAGACGATCAACGATCCGGGACCCGAGAGCGCCGTCACCGCGCCGAGGTTGGCTGTATAGCCGGAAGAGAAGACCAGTCCGGAGTCCGCCCCGACGAACTCGGACAGTTCGACTTCGAGCAGTTCGTGTTCGGTGGTGGTGCCGGTGACCAGACGCGAACCCGTGGCGCCCGCGCCCCAACGGCGCAGAGCCGCCGTGGCACCCTCGATCACATCGGGGTGCCGCACGAGTCCGAGGTAATCGTTCGACGCCAGGTCGATCAACGGGGAGTCGACCGTGCGAGGACGGAGTTCGCGACGCAGTCCAGCGGCCCTGCGGTCCGCTTCGACGGCCGTCAGCCAATTCAGCGAGGTGTTCACTTTTCCGACCATACTTGAACACCGTTCAACTCAATGGTTAGGGTGCATCCGTGCTCACAACCGGACTTGATCCCCATGACGTCTCCGCCATCGATGCCGATGTCCTCTGGCATCCGTACGGATCGTTTCCCGCGTCGACTCGTCCGCTGATCGTCGACTCTGCGCAGGGGGCTATACTGACGCTCTCCGACGGCCGCCGATTGGTCGACGGGATGAGCTCGTGGTGGGCCGCCATTCACGGCTACCGCAATCCCGTGCTCGACACCGCCGCCGCACGGCAGCTCGGCAAGATGAGCCATGTCATGTTCGGCGGACTGACGCACGAACCCGCCGCTCGCCTCGGGCGACTGCTCGTCGACATCACACCACCTCACCTCGACAAGGTGTTCCTCTCCGACTCCGGTTCGGTGGCCGTCGAAGTCGCAGTGAAGATGTGCCTGCAGTACTGGCGGAGCCTCGGAAAGCCGTCGAAGAATCGTTTGATGACCTGGCGCGGCGGATACCACGGTGACACCTTCACCCCCATGAGCGTCTGCGATCCCGACGGCGGCATGCATTCTCTCTGGACCGACGTCCTGCGCCCTCAGGTCTTCGCGCAGGCTCCCCCGGCGGGCTATCTCCCCGAATACGTGCAGGAGTTGGAATCGCTCTTGGCCGAGCATCACGAGGACCTCGCAGCGGTGATCGTGGAACCGGTGGTCCAAGGCGCCGGCGGAATGCGTTTCCACGATCCCGCGTACCTGATCGACCTGCGTAACCTCTGCGACAAGTACCAAGTCCTCCTGGTCTTCGACGAGATCGCGACCGGATTCGGACGCACTGGAGAACTGTTCGCCGCCGATCACGCCGGCGTCAGTCCCGACGTCATGTGCGTCGGCAAGGCACTGACCGGCGGGTACATGAGTCTGGCGGCAACGCTGTGCACCACGGAGATCGCGGAGACCATCACTGCCGGTGAGGGCGGCGGGCTGATGCACGGCCCCACCTTCATGGGCAATCCACTCGCGTGCGCCGTCGCGGTGGCGTCGACCGAACTTCTGCTTGCGATGGACTGGCGGCGTGACGTCGCAACCCTCGAACGTGGCCTCGCTCGAGGCCTCGCCGAAGCCGTCACAATTCCCGGGGTCGTCGACGTCCGCGTCAAAGGCGGAATCGGAGTGATCGAACTCGAACAGCCGGTCGACATGCAGAGCGCGACCGATGCAGCCGTCGACGCCGGCGTCTGGCTCCGGCCGTTCCGCAACCTCGTATACGCGATGCCTCCGTACCTGTGTTCGGAGGCAGAGGTGGAACAGATCACAGCCGGAATGCTTGCAACCGCCCGCAGCCAGGCGAAACGGTGATCGGCACCGTAGACAGTCGACGAGATTCGATCGGCTGCACCCGATAGGGTCTGATTCATGGATCAACCGCCGAGCGAGACCTCAGCCACTCCCATCCCGGTATGGCCTGGCAGTGCGTACCCACTCGGTGCCACCTACGACGGCGCTGGGACCAATTTCTCGCTCTTCTCCGAGGTCGCCGAGGCCGTCGAGCTGTGCCTGATCGCCAAGGACGGAACCGAAACCCGCATTCGGATGGACGAGGTCGACGGTTACGTCTGGCATGCGTACCTTCCGTCGGTATCCCCCGGCCAGCGATACGCCTACCGCGTACACGGGCCGTACGATCCGGCTGCAGGTCTGCGATGCGATCCGAGCAAGCTCCTGCTGGACCCGTACGGAAAAGCGTTCGACGGAGACTTCGACGGAGACCGTTCGCTGTTCTCGTACGACGTCGAATCGGCGGCGGACCCCGAACCTTCAGGAGACGACGAATCTCCCGCCGTGGAGCCGCAAGAGGCTATCGACGAAACGAGTTCGGAAGCCGAATCGGACGAGGTGGGCCTCGAAGACGACTCGCCCACGGGCGATCAGGAATCGGACGAGATCCTCGAGCCCGAACCCTTCGAGCCGGAACCACTCGTCGACGAACCCGCCACCATCCCTTTCCCCCAACATGATTCGCTCGGCCATACGATGTCGACCGTCGTCATCAACCCGTTCTTCGATTGGGCGTCCGACCACTCGCCGAAGCGTCCGTATCACGAGACGGTCATCTACGAAGCGCACGTCAAGGGTATGACCGCGACGCATCCCGGAGTTCCGGAGGAATTGCGCGGCACGTACGCGGGGCTCGCTCATCCGGTGATCATCGAGCACCTCACCGATCTGGGTGTCACGGCGATCGAACTGATGCCGGTCCACCAGTTCATGCACGATCAGGTGCTTCTCGACCAAGGTCTGCGAAACTACTGGGGTTACAACACCTTCGGCTTTCTCGCTCCACACACCGACTACTCCTCGGCCACGAAACCCGATGCGGCCGTAGCGGAATTCAAAGCCATGGTGCGCAGCTTCCACCAGGCGGGTATCGAAGTGATCCTCGACGTGGTCTACAACCACACCGCCGAGGGCAATCACATGGGGCCGACCATCAGCTTCCGCGGAATCGACAATGCCGCCTACTACCGCCTGGTCGACGGCGACGAAGAGCACTACATGGACTACACCGGAACGGGCAACAGCCTCAACGCCCGTCATCCGCATACGCTGCAATTGATCATGGACTCTCTGCGGTACTGGGTCACGGAGATGCACGTCGACGGTTTCCGCTTCGACCTCGCCTCGACACTCGCCCGTGAACTGCACGACGTGGACCGCCTTTCGGCCTTCTTCGATCTCGTGCAACAGGATCCGATCGTCAGTCAGGTGAAGCTGATCGCCGAACCGTGGGACGTCGGCGAAGGCGGTTACCAGGTCGGCAACTTCCCCGGCCTGTGGACCGAATGGAACGGCAAATACCGCGACACCGTCCGCGACTACTGGCGTGGTGAGCCGGCAACGCTGGGGGAGTTCGCCTCCCGTCTCACCGGATCCTCTGATCTCTACGAGGCCACCGGACGTCGCCCTGGCGCGAGCATCAACTTCGTCATCGCCCACGACGGTTTCACCCTGCACGACCTCGTCTCGTACAACGAGAAGCACAACGAAGCCAACGGTGAGAACAACAACGACGGCGAATCGCACAACCGATCGTGGAACTGCGGAGTCGAAGGCCCCACCGACGACCCGGAAATCCTCGAACTGCGTGGACGTCAGAGCCGAAACATACTGGCTACGCTGATGCTCAGCCAGGGCACCCCGATGCTTGCTCACGGCGACGAGATGGGCCGAACTCAGCAGGGTAACAACAACGTTTACTGCCAGGATTCGGAACTGTCATGGATGGATTGGACTCTCGCGGAAACCAACGCCGACCTCGTCGAGTTCACCAAGCGCGCAATTGCCTTGCGCGCCAAGAACCCGGTCTTCCGGCGTCGTCGATTCTTCGAGGGGCGACCTATTCGAAGCGGCGACCAGAGTCGCGACATCGCCTGGCTCACGCCGTCTGGCGAAGAGATGACTCCGGCCGACTGGGACAGCGGTTTCGGCAAGTCGTTGGCTGTCTTTCTCAACGGTGACGCGATCCCGGAACCGAACTACCGCGGCGAGCGCGTCACGGGAGATTCGTTCCTTCTCTGCTTCAACGCCCACTACGAAGATCTCGAATTCTCCACCCCCAACGCGGACTACGCGTCGGAGTGGACCGTCGTACTGGACACCTCGGTCCCCACCGGTGAGAGCGATACCGTGATCAAAGCCGGAACAACATTGGATGTAAAAGCGCGAGCATTGACGGTACTTCGCAGAACCGCTTGAGGGAGACGTGCACATGGCCCCGATAACCAGCACCTACAGACTGCAGTTGCGACCGGATGCATTCACTCTTCGTGATGCGGCCGCACAGGTGGACTACTTCGAGGCATTGGGGGTCTCACATCTCTATCTCTCCCCCATCCTCACTGCGACGTCCGGATCGACGCACGGCTACGACGTCACCGATCCGACAACCGTGTCCGAAGGACTTGGTGGCCGCGAGGCCCTGGTGGAGCTCTCGCGCGCCGTTCGATCACGTGGGATGGGCCTGATCGTCGATCTGGTCCCCAACCACGTCGGTGTCGCCAAACCTCGCGAAAATGCTTGGTGGTGGGACGTTCTCACGCACGGGCAGTCGTCGGAGTACGCGCATTTCTTCGACATCGATTGGGCCGAGGACAACGGAGCCAACGGCGCCGACGGCAAACTCTCACTCCCGGTACTGGGTAGCCCGGACGATCTCGACGCACTGACTGTCGAGAAAGATGGCGAGGAAACACTTCTCGCGTTCTACGAGCACCGCTTCCCCATCGCTGCCGGTACTGAATTCGGATCTCCACAGGAGGTGCACTCCAGGCAGTCGTACCGACTCGTACCGTGGAACGCCGGGATCGTCAACTACCGACGGTTCTTTGCCGTCAACGAACTCGCTGCGCTGCGCCAGGAGGACCCCCAAGTCTTCGAACTCTGCCATCGGCAAGTGAAGTCGTGGGTCGACGAAGGACTGATCGACGGCGTTCGCATCGATCATCCGGACGGACTCGCGAATCCGGCGGAATATCTCGGGCGCCTGCGAGAACTGATCGGACCAGATCAGTGGCTCGTGATCGAAAAGATCCTCGGCCATACGGAACCACTCGATCCGATGCTCCCGATCGACGGCACCACCGGATACGACGCCCTCAATCAGCTGGGCGGCATTTTCGTCGATCCCGCCGCCGAACTCGAATTGACCGAACTCTCGGCAGATCTGACCGGCGACGACGGGGACAGTACGTGGTTGCATCACACCGAACGTCAGTTCAAACGCGACACCGGGCGCGGTGACCTGGCACCGGAGGTTCGCAGGCTCGTACGTGCAATCCGACGCGAAACCGGAAGTCGTTGCAGTGAGACCGAACTGAACGACGCAGTTGTCGTCGCGATCGCTCGGATGCCGGTGTACCGATCCGACTACAGTCCCCTCGCCGGTTTGGCCGCTCGGATCGTCGGCGACATGCACGAATTGGCTCCCGGACATGAACCATCGTTCAACGTGTTGGCGCAATCCCTGGTGAACAGCGGTGAAGCCTCAGTTCGCTTCCAGCAGGTGTGTGGCGCTGTCATGGCCAAGTCCGTCGAAGATCGACTCTTCTATCGGACGGCGCGCCTGGTCTCACGTCAGGAAGTCGGCGGCAACCCGGCATCGCTTGCCGTCTCCGTCGCCGAATTCCATCTCCACAACGCGGACCGAGCGAAGCGGTGGCCGCGCGCGATGACGAGTCTGTCCACTCACGACACCAAACGCGGCGAGGACGTGCGGGCACGGATCGGTGTTGTGTCTCAGGTGCCGACGCTGTGGGCCCGGCTGATTCGCGAGTGGGAAGACGTGTGCCCCAGCCCTGATCCGCTTACCGGATTGTTCTTGTGGCAGAACATCATCGGTGTGTGGCCGGCGGACGGCCGCTCGGCAGCCTCGGTTCCAGAGCTGCGCGAGCGTTTGCACGCCTATGCGGAGAAAGCCGTCCGCGAGTCCGGCGCCAGAACTTCCTGGAACGATCCGGACGTCGACTTCGAGTCGGCAGTGCACCGCTGGATCGACGAGGTGATCGACGGCCCAGTCGGTGATTCGGTCAGCGAATTCGTCGGCAGGATCGCGCGTCACGGCTGGTCGGACTCTCTGGGCCAAAAGCTGCTCCAACTTCTCGGGCCCGGCGTTCCCGACGTCTACCAGGGCACTGAGCTGTGGGAGGACTCGTTGGTCGATCCGGACAACCGGCGGCTTGTCGACTACGGAACGAGGCGATCACTGCTCGATTCCGGCGCCGCGCCGATCGACGCAACAGGAACCGCAAAGTTGCACCTCGTTCGCACGGCACTGACACTGCGGCGGGAGAACCCCTCGTGGTTCGATCACGGTGAGTACCGGCCGGTCTTCGCTTCAGGTTCCGGATCCGGTCATCTGGTCGGCTTCTCGCGCGGCCCGGCAGGTGATCCGCCCATGGTCGTCGCTCTGGCGACGCGACATTCGCTCAGACTCTCGTCGCACGGTTGGAGAGATACGCGAGTGGACCTGCCAGATGGCGAATGGGTCGACGCACTGAGCGGACAACCCGTCTTGTCTTCGGATGCGCGGGACATCTTCGCTGCCGGGCCATGTGCCCTGTTGACCAGGGTGCGCTGAGCGGTTTCCGCTGACTGGGCATTCACCCCCGAAAAGAACTTCGTCGCGCTAACTTCCGAAGAGCAGATCGTCACCACTAGTCGGAGGTTTGAGCATGGCCGCCAGTCGATTCACCGGAAAAGTTGCCTTCATCACCGGAGCCGCCCGTGGTCAGGGGCGCGCCGAAGCTGTCCGGCTGGCAGAAGAGGGCGCAGACATCATCGCCGTCGACGCGTGTGTTCAATTCGAATCCACCTCGTATGCCGGCGCCACCGACGACGACCTGGCCGAGACAGTCGAACTGGTCAAGGCCCTGGACCGTCGAATTGTCGCTACCAAGACCGACGTTCGCGACTTCTCTGCGCTGTCCGCGGCGCTCGCGGCCGGCATCGACGAATTGGGGCGACTTGACGTCGTCGTCGCGAACGCCGGAATCTGTTCTGCCAACATGTCCTGGGAAATCACGCCCGAGCAGTGGCAGGAAACGCTCGACGTCAACCTGACCGGCGTCTTCCACACCGCCAAGGCAGCGATCCCGCACCTGATCAAGCAAGGCACCGGTGGCTCGATCATCTTCACCAGCTCCGTCGCCGGCCTGCGCGGCCTCCCCTTCCTCGGCCATTACGTCGCGAGCAAACACGGCATCACCGGTCTGGCCAAGACGATGGCCTCGGAGTTGGGGCAGTACAACATTCGGGTCAACACCATCCACCCACACGGCGTGGAAACCGGAATGCAGATGACGGACATGCGGCCGCTCATCGACGCCAACGCCCACACACTCGGTCCGATCTTCATGCAGACCTTGCCCGACCCGGTCAGCCAGCCGGAGGACATCGCCGCCGCCGTCGCGTTCCTCGGTTCCGACGAGGCCCATCACATCACCGGCATCGCGATGCCGCTCGATCTGGGCACCCTGATCCGCTGATCGAATCTTCTCGAGTTTTTCCCGTCCTCGGGGAATATCGCTTCCCCGAGGACGGTTGCGCGAGACATGACCAAAACTGTTGTAGCGCAGACGTACGGCACGCCCGAGGTCCTGAAGCTGGTGGACGTCGATTTACCGGCACCGAAATCAGGTGAAGTCCTGGTCGACGTGAAGGCGATCGGCGTCAATCCCTTCGACTTCAAGCTCTACAGCGGCGCTTTCGGCACCGACCCCGAGAAACTTCCCATCCGCCTCGGCGGCGAGGCAGCGGGCGTCGTCTCGGCCGTCGGCGACGGCGTCACAAATGTGACAGTCGGCGACGAAGTGATCGTCAGCCCCGGCAACGGCCTCTACTCCGAACAAGTAGTCGTGCAGGTCTCCTCGGTGACCGCGAAGCCCGCAGGCATCAGCTGGGAACAGGCAGCCGGCCTCCTTCTGGTCGGCGGAACTGCAGTCGACGCCCTCGACACCGTTCGGGTCCGCTCCGGCGACACCGTTCTCATCCACGGCGCGTCTGGCGGCGTCGGCGCGATCGCTGTTCAGCTGGCAGTTGGTCGCGGAGCTACGGTGATCGGCACCGCGGGAGCCTCGAATCAGGATTACGTGCGCTCGCTCGGCGCGACGCCTGTGCTCTACGGCCACGGCCTCGAAGCGCGTGTCCGTGAACTCGCGCCGAACGGCGTCGACGCCGCCTTCGACACCGCCGGAACAGATGAAGCCGTCGATACTTCGCTGGCTTTGGTCTCCGACAAGAGCCGTATCGTCACCATCGTCGCGTTCGGACGCGCCCAGACCGACGGCTTCGCGTCCGTCGGCGGAGGCAATCCGGCAAGTGCGGAAGCGCGTTTGAAGGCTCGATCCGAACTGGTCGAACAAGCCGGTTCCGGACATCTCACCGTCAAGATCGCCAAGACTTTCCCACTAACGGACGTCGCGCTCGCTCACACCGAGTTGCAGAGCTCCCATCCCGCCGGGAAGTTCATCCTCATTCCCTGACGTTGCTTGCGGTTCCCTGTGTCTGAGGGGCGAGTGGAACCAACAGGGTGGTGCCGAACGCGACGAGCACCGATTCGCCTTCGCGTTCGGCATGTACCTCGGCAGTGACGAACACCTGCTTGCGCCCGGCCTTGACCGAGCGCGCCGTAGCGACAAATGCGGTTCCGACGCCCGGACTCACGAAATTGACCGCGCAGTTGGACGCCGCCACGACACCTACCTGGGTGAAAGCAGCAAATCCGCACGCGGTGTCGACGAGTCCCGCCACGAGCGCAGCGTGCAGGTGTCCCGAGTACTGGCCCAGATCCTCACGCCATTCGAGCCGCAGACAAACGCGACCCGGTTCGGCCTCCGTGACTTCGAATCCGGCCCACCGGTTGAAGGCCGCCGAGGCGTTGACCGCCCGCAACTGTTCGAGCATTTCAGAATTTCCCATGTAGACCAGTCTACATAGATTGTGGTGGATCGCTGGGGTGTTTAAGCTCCAACTCGTGGCGACTCCCCCGAAACACCGCGAAGCACTCGTACGAGCTGCGGCCGATCTGTTTCGCCGCCAGGGGTATGCGGCAACGGGCCTCAACGAGATCCTCAAGTCGAGCGGGGCGCCGAAAGGTTCGCTGTACCACTACTTTCCCGGCGGCAAAGAGCAGATCGGCGAAGAGGTCGTCCGCGTCGGCGGGCAGTTGGTCACCGACACCCTGACCGAACTCGCCGACAGCCAATCGGACGCTGGGTCGCTGCTGCGCGAGTACGCGCGGTTGCTCGCCGGATGGGTGAGCGATTCGGATTTCCACGAAGGCTCGCCGATCACGACGGTGTTGTTGGAACTTGCCCCCGATTCGGAGAGCGTGACAGCCGCCGGACAGGCGGTGTATCGACAGTGGACTTCGCTACTGCGCGACACACTGATCGCGTCCGGGGTCGGACGTGCGCGAGCGGAACGGCTTGCCGTCCTGGCAGTGTCCGCGCTCGAGGGCTCGCTGGTGCGGGCTCGCGTCGAACGATCCGGTCAGCCGATTCTCGATTCCCTCGGCGAGGTCGCCGACGTGTTCGACGGAGCAATCGCCGCGGCGCACTCGCACTGAGCGAACGCGACCTGAGCGAACGGCACTCTCGGTCTCATGAAGGCGCCGAAAGGTACGTTCGCTCGGAATCGGAGGGTGGCTCAGTCGGCTTCCGGGCGCCACCTCGAGCACCACCGCGGGCCGCGCCGATCCCTGCGACGACGACGCACGCGATACCTGCCACGGCCAGAACACTCGGAACCTGTTGCAGCACAACCAGACCGATAAGCTGCGCGAAAGCAGGCTCGAGACTCATCAGCGTGCCGAACGCCGCCGTGGACAGCCTTCGCAACGAGACCATCTCCAGAACGAACGGCACGACGGGCAGCAAGATCGCGAGTCCGAGGCCCACGAGAATCAGATGCGGAGTCAGCCGCCCGATAGCCGAGTGGCCTACGGCAATTGTCGCGGCCAACCCGGCTACCGCCATCGACACCGCCAGCCCGTTGATACCGGCAACCTCGTCGCCGACGCGCTGGGTGAGCAAAATGTACATCGCCCAGCAGAGCGCCGCACCGAGTGCGTACGCCACACCGACCAGATCGACTGTCCCGGCCCACGGTTCGGTGAGAAGCACGACGCCCACGCCTGCCAGAACCGGCCACAGAACGCGGCCACGCCCCCGGAGCAAAGCAACCGTCAGCGGACCCAAGAATTCCAATGCGCTTGCTGTTCCCAGCGGAAGGCGCTCCACCGCTGCCATGAACAGGAGCGTCATGCCTGCGGTGACCACACCCAGAACCACGCAAGCCAGAAACGCCTTGCGAGTGAACGCCGAAGGGCGGGGCCTGACGATGATCAGAAGAATGATGCCTGCCCAGGCGAGTCGTAGCCACGCCGCTCCGTCTGCGCCGAGCTGATCGATCAGGCCCACCGACACGGCGAGCCCGAGCTGCACGCACAACATCGCCAAAACAGCCAGGCCCACTCCGGCCCGCGCTTTCGTATCCATAGCTGAATTGAACGGGAGGCCAACCGTTCGTGTCCACGCGATTTTGACCTACATTATGTTCACGATTAGTGAATGATCGAAGGATGGAAACCCGTCGACTCCATCTCCTCCTCGAACTCTCCCGCTTGGGTTCGATGCGTGCGGTCGCCGAAGCGCACAACCTCACGACGTCGACAGTGTCCCAACAACTCGCGGCCTTGACCGCGGAGACCGGTACCGCACTGATCGAGCCCGACGGTCGCCGGGTGCGGCTGACGCCGGCCGGTCAACGACTGGCCGATCATGCCGTCACCATCCTGGCAGCCGTCGATGCAGCTCGCCTGGACCTCGATCCGGACGCGGAACCGGTGGGGACCCTGCGAGTCGGCGGATTCGCAACTGCGATCAGAACCGCGATGCTCCCCGTCGCTCGAAGCCTGCAACGCAGTCACCCGCAGGTGGACGTGATGATCTACGAATACGAACCCGTCGAGGCTTTTGCACTCCTCGAACGCGACGATCTAGACCTCGCACTGACGTACGACTACAACCTTGCCCCCGCGTCGCCGAGCCCACTACTCGAAGCAATTCCGCTCTGGTCGACGCCCTGGGGACTGTGTGTTCCCGACGACGCCAAAGCTCCCGACAAGTCCACAGAATCCGGAATCGATCTCCGCGCCTTCGCCGACACGTCATGGATAGTGAACTCACGCAACACGGCAGACGAGCGCGCTGTGCGAACCCTCGCGTCGCTGGCCGGGTTCACCCCTCGGATCACTCACCAGATCGACAGTCTCGACTTGGTCGAACTCTTGATCCTCAGTGGTTACGGCGTGGGGCTGATGCCGCTCGAACGCAAGACTCGCGAAGGCGTGCGCGTCGAACCACTCGTCGATCCGCCCGTCATCCTCACTGCCTATGCGGTGACGCGTCGCGGCCGATCGTCGTGGCCGCCGCTTCGGCTCGTGTTGGACCGACTCACGGCCTACCGATAACTCACATCCGATCAGCGTCGCCGTCGCGGCGCTGCTGCTTGGCAATTCGACGCTGCTCTTCCGCCCGCTCGCGGCACTGACGCAAGAAGGCTTCGTCCGCCGCCGGATCCTGCGCAACGGCACGTCCCGGGCGCTCGTATTCGCCGTAACCGGTTGGGCCGACGTAACCGCGGGGCGCGTTCTGTCCGCGCCCGACCACCAGCCACAGAACCGATCCCAAAGTAGGAAGGAAGATGATGATCAGAATCCAGACGACCTTGGGTAGGTACTGGATGTAGGCGTCATCTCTCGTGATGGCGTCGACGATGCAGAAAATCCACAGCAACATCGTGATGAGGCCGAACAAGGCATAGGGCACGCTGGCGATTCCTCCCGAGAATAAAAAACCCTCGCCATGCTAACGAAAACAGACCAATTAGTACATTAGATTCTGGCGAATGTTGAACTCGAGCCATCCTCGGTACGCATCGACGTCCCATCCACTGACCCGACGCAATTGCTGATGAAGCTGAGGCGAGACGAAAGCGGCAAGTATGCCCGCGGCTTTCTCGAGCGAAATCTCAGGCCTCAACAAGCCATGCTCGGAGAGACCCTCGGCTATCGACATCGCATTGACGGCCGACTGATCCGACGACTCCTCGGATAGTCGACGCATGTCGGCATCCGCACCCGAGGATTCGACCGCGACCATCATCAGAGCGCCGGCACGTTCGAGCAGTCCGATGCCCTGTGCCACGATCTGGGAGACGATCCGGCGAACGTCATCGGGGTCCGAGGCCAGGTTCGGCGCGCCGAGTGGAACCTCTTCGGCATCGAGCGCCGCAGCGAGGGCCGCTTCGAAGATCTCGAGTTTCCCGCCAGGGAAGGCTGTGAACACCGTCCGATCGGCGACGCCGGCCGAGGCGGCAATCTGCTTGACGGTGGCTTTGACATACCCGTCTCGAATAAACAAGGCCGTCGCCGCATCACGAATGAGTTCACGCGTTCGCTGCGCGGAAGCTTCACGTACGCGGGAGTGGTACTGGCGTCTGCCCTCCATTGCGCACACTTTAGCCGCATTCGATGCAACGACCATGCATGGAAAGAATCGTGCAGCTCAGGAGCCTTTTCCGGGGTGATCTATCCAGCCGTCGCTACCGGGAAACACCAACGCCTCGTGGCCGTTGTCGTACCTGACCAGATAGGGAGGACCGCCGTCCTCGCCGTGCACCTCGAGAACCTCGGCAGTTACCTCCGCCTGCCCCACCACGCGCCCCTGGACGTGGAGACGGTCACCCACTTCGGCATGCATCACTCCTCCTCGCTGCCCGCTCGCGCAGGCGCAGACCAACCACTGACGTTGTTCCCGCCATGCCGACTCGGAAACCCTGGGGCGAGTTGCCGTCGTGAGAAATCGCATATTCACCGAAGGTGACAGCGACGGGTGAACAGTGGTTCACTCATGGGTGAATTCCCGTTCACCATCGCCGCGTGAAGGACCGTCTCTTGGCATTGCACTCGTCTCCGACCACTCGCCGTTCAAGTCGGCTCATTACCGCAATTCTCTGTCTTTCCGGCACCGTGGTCGCGCTGCAACAAACGATGGTCATTCCGTTGTTGCCCGATTTCCCGAAGATCCTCGGCGTCAGCGCTGACGACGCCTCCTGGCTCGTCACCGTCACGCTCCTCACGAGTGCCGTCGCCACTCCGATCGTCTCCCGCCTGGCAGACATGTTCGGAAAACGACGCATGATGCTGATCTCGATGACGATGATCGTGGTCGGATCACTGGTCGCGGCGATCGGCGGCAATTTTGTCGCCCTGCTCATCGGACGTGGTCTCCAGGGCTTCGCGATCTCGATGATCCCCGTCGGAATCAGCATCATGCGCGACGAACTGCCCAAGGAGAAGGTGGCGTCGGCAACAGCGTTGATGAGTGCCACTCTCGGAATCGGCAGCGCACTCGGGCTCCCCCTGTCCGGGTTGATCTTCGAGCATCTGGGCTGGCCCGCCATCTTCTGGCTCTCGGCGATCGTGGGCGTCCTGCTGATCATCGCGGTAGCCGTCGTCGTCCCGGAATCGAGTGTTCGTACCCGCGGCAAATTCGACTTCCTGGGCGCGGTCATGCTCTCGACAGCACTCACGGCGATCCTCCTCGCCATCTCCAAGGGCGCCCGTTGGGGGTGGACGAGCGAACTGACATTGCTGATGTTCGTCATCGGAATCGTGACTCTCGCATTGTGGTTCCCTTACGAACTTCGCGTCACCCAGCCGATGGTCGATCTACGAACGTCGGCCAAGCGGCCTGTTCTGCTGACCAACGTCGCCTCGATCCTCGTCGGCTTCTCGATGTACGCGAACAACCTCTCCACCACCCAACAACTTCAGATGCCGAAGATCTCCGGCTACGGCTTCGAACTGGGCGTGATGGCGGCCGGACTGTGCATGATTCCGGCAGGCCTCGCGATGGTCTTCTTCGCGCCCGTCTCCGCGAACATCACGAAGCGATTCGGAGCCAAGATCACCCTGATCGTCGGCGGCACGGTGCTCGCGCTCGCCTACATCGCGCGAGTGTTCCTGACCGGTTCGATAGCACTGATCATCATCAGCGCGGCGGTGGTCAGCATCGGAACTGCAATCGCCTACTCCGCGATGCCGATGCTGATCATGCGATCGGTTCCGATTACCGAAACCGCGTCGGCAAACGGCCTCAATTCGCTGCTCCGCTCAGTCGGTACGTCCACGTCCAGCGCGGTGGTTGCCGCCATGCTCACTTCGATGGTCATCCCGTCCGGGCCGGGCGAGGGCCTTCCGTCGATCGACGCCTTCAAGAACATCTTCTGGCTGGCCGCCCTCGCCGCCGTGGCTGCTGCCGCTGCCGCTGCGTTCATTCCTCGCCGCGGCGCAAAACCGGAAGCGGCACTTCGCCCGGTGACCCCGGAAGGGTTCGAGCTTCCCGACGCCGCCGTGTCCGAAACGGAAATTGTGGTTGCCGGTCGTGTGGTCCGGGCCGACAGCCGACCGATCCGGCAGGCCGTTGTCACCGTGATGGACATGGAGGGTCGACCGATCGACTGGAGTCGCGCCGACAACGAGGGCAACTTTTCCCTCGCCCTACCCCGGCCCGGCCGGTACCTGGTGGTCACGAGCGCCGACGGTTGGTCCCCGAGATCACAGGTAATCAGCTTCGACAGCGCGCAATCGACGCACACCGTCGAACTCGGTGACCGCCTCACCATCTCCGGCAAGGTCGGAGTCGGCGGCCGAACAACCTCGGGAACCGTCGTCACGCTCACGAAACCGACCGGCGAATTCGTCGCATCCACGGTCACCGACGGAACCGGGCACTACGGAATCGCACTTCCCACATCCGGCCGGTACATCCTGACCGCGCTGACCGAGAGCGGACACGGCACATTGGCTCGTCAGATAGCGGTCATCGCGCAGTCCACCGTCGTCGACTTCGACGTACCCGTCGATGCCGAGCCGTTGACGACAGTATGAACGCCAGTATGAGCAACCGAACGCATGGCGATCGGGTATCGAGGCGAGCGACATGAGCAGCGGCGAAGCCAGCATCCTCACAGCAGCGAAAGCCTTGTTCGCGGAACGAGGTTACGCATCGACGACCATCAAGGACATCGCGGTCGCAGCCGGCTACTCCCCTGCTCTGGTCATGAAGATCTACGGCAGCAAAGCTCGGCTGTACTCGGCTGCGATCCCGTCCGCACCTCCGATGGACGAGGATCCGAATGCCGACGCCACCGGAGACATCGGCTGTCAACTGGTCGAGAAACTTGTCGCTCGTAGAGAATCCGATGAAACCGATCCGTGGGCAATGCTCGCAGTACACGTTCACGAGGCGCCAGATCCGGCCGCCGCTCGGGCCGAGATCAAGCAACGATACGTTCACGGGATCGCGCGCCGCATCGGCGACACGGAGCCCGGTTTGGTACGCAGCCAGATCGTCGTCTCACTGCTGCTCGGACTGGCCACCGGCATGCGGACGCTCGAACTCCTCGGTGAGGATTCACTGTCGTCGGAGGATCTGATCCGGCGCTACGGAAGGCTGATTCAAATAGCCGTCGACGAAATCGAACCGGTATCCGAGCACGAATCGTTCATCAGTGACACGGTGGAGGAATGACGACTTACCGATACCTCGACGCCGACCGGAATCTCCTCGAAGAGAAAGATTTCGAAACCGAGCAGGACGCACAGGAATACCGACTCTCCGTCCTCGGTGCCGAACACATCGAGCCCACCGACGAATGATCCTGTCGAGTCCCCGATCGGTCAGGAAGACTTCGCGGCAGTGGTGAGTTCAGCGATCAAGGCTTGAACGCGCCGCTCGATTTCGTCACGGATCGGGCGAACTGCTTCAAGGCCCTGTCCGGCCGGGTCGTCGAGAACCCAGTCTCGGTAACTCTTGCCGGGGAAGATCGGGCACGTGTCGCCGCAGCCCATGGTGATGACGACATCCGAATCCTGGACGGCGTCGACAGTGAGGATCTTCGGAGACTGCGCTGAGATGTCGATACCGCGCTCTGCCATCGCCTCGACCGCTGCCGAATTGACGGTCTCGGCGGGTGCGGATCCGGCGGAACGGACCTCGATGGCGTCGCCTGCGAGATGGCTCAGGAATCCCGCGGCCATCTGAGATCGACCGGCATTGTGGACGCAGACGAACAACACCGATGGTTTGCTCATGACCTCGCTCTTTCTCGACTGGATGAAACCTCTTCGACTGCAAAGCGTTTGCGTAGAGCAAGGGAGACATAGACCAGCCCGACGAGCACCGGTACCTCGATCAGCGGGCCGACGACACCGGCAAGAGCTTGCCCCGAGGTGGCGCCGTAGGTGGCGATGGCTACCGCGATCGCGAGTTCGAAGTTGTTGCCCGCGGCGGTGAACGCCAGGGTCGTGGTGCGTTCATAGCCCAATCCGATTGCGGCGCCGAGGATGTAGCCTCCGCCCCACATGAGCGCGAAGTACGCGAGCAAGGGCAGCGCGATCCGGACGACATCCCAAGGCTGGGAGGTGATCTGTTCGCCCTGCATCGAGAAGAGCACGACGATGGTGAACA
>NZ_JBXAFD010000007.1:154632-259502 GCF_058792695.1 Rhodococcus sp. MT28 | reverse complement strand
GCGGCATCGGCGCAGCCGCACTCTGCGGCGGCGGCGGACAAGGCGACGCACTCATCGTCCGCGTCCCCAAGGCCTGAGTGTCTAAATACACCTGAACGAGCGCTCTCGCTCTGCGACGCCCCGTGGTTTTGCTCACACAACTACGGGGCGTCGTAGTTGTTCGGGCACAATGGCCTCATGGCGAACATCTTTGACGTATCCACTCCCGCGAAACGCTTCCGTCTGGTGGCGTGGTGGGAAGCTGTGACCTGGGCGGCCTTGCTGGTTGCCATGTTCTTCAAGTGGGTCCTCGGACACGAAGAAGCGATTCGCATCCCCGGAATGGTCCACGGAACCGCCGGCTTCCTGGTGTTCATCGTTGTTGCACTCCTGACCGCGTGGTCGCTCAAGTGGGACGTCAAGACCACGATCCTTGCGCTGATCTCGAGCGTTCCGCCCTTCGGCACCGTCATCTTCGAACGCTGGGCAGTGCGAAACGGCAAGCTCGGTGAGCTGTCCACGGAGTTCGATGCGTCCAAGGGCAACGCGGCGCTCGTCTGACTGCTGCATCCCTCTACGTAGCTTCTCGCAACTCGTGACAAACTGGGAGCCGTGACTCGACCAGGTTCCAGGCCCCCCGCGCGTTCGTCCGCAGTTGCTGCCGCCATGAGCGGCGCAGTCGACTTGTCCGCCTTCAAAGAGCGGGCCACGGCCCCACCACCGCCGCGTAACACCAGCGGCGACGGGGCCGTTTCTGCTGTCTCCGGGGCAGTGATCGAGGTGACCGAGGAGAACTTCGAAAGCGAAGTCCTGCTGAAGTCGAGCCAGGTGCCGGTGATCGTCAACATCGGTGGCCGCGCATACGAGCCCTCGGTCGTGTTCACCGAAGTTCTCGAATCATTTGCAGCGCGAGCCGGTGGCAAGTGGATTCTTGCCAACGTCGACGTCGACGTGAGCCCTCGTATCGCGCAGGCATTCGGCGTCCAGTCGGTGCCGACGGTTGTTGCTGTCGCGGCTGGTCAGCCGTTGGCCGATTTTCAGGGCGCTCAGCCAGAGGCGCAGCTCAGCCAGTGGTTCGACGCAGTCCTCCAAGCTGTCGAGGGCAAGTTGAGTGGGCCGGTCTCCGACGCGGACGAACCGGTGGAGGAGGTCGAGGATCCTCGCTTCGTGGCCGCTGAAACCGCGCTGGACGAGGGCGATCTCGACGCCGCCATCGCTGCGTACCAGGAAATTCTCGACGCCGAACCCAACAATGCGGAGGCCAAGAGCGCTGTCCGCCAGGTGAAGTTCATGGCTCGGGTTCAGGGTGTCGATCCCGAGTCGATTGCGGCCGCGGATGCTGATCCGTCCGATCTCGAACTGCAGTTCGCTGCGGCCGACCTGGAAATGTTCGCCCAGCAACCCGAGGCGTCGTTCGCCCGCTTGATCTCGGTGGTCTCGCGAACTGCCGGCGACGACAAGGCTGCCGCTCGGACGCGCCTGCTCGAACTGTTCGAACTGTTCGACCCGGCAGAACCGATCGTCATCGCGGCCCGTCGTAAGTTGGCTTCCGCTCTCTACTGACGTATGGACCGGCAGTCGCTACTCCGTGTAGCGGCTGTCGCACACTTCCCGGCCACCGAGAACGCCGGTCCGGAACGCGTCGACACGTGCGAACCCGCTCGGGACCGTCTCACCGTTGACGTCACTGGCAGCCAGGCCGTCGGTCAGCAGCCCCGATACGGCTTCGTCGAGGTCGCCGGGGGAGAGCGTGACCTGTGCTCCGGACGCCGCGGCGTTGGTGGGACTGAGTGCTGCGGTGATGACGCCGGACAGGCAGGCGGCGCGCAGGGCAGTCTGCGGAGTGTCGAGCGATTGGCCGTTCTCCTTCTGCATCGCGAGGGTGTACCGCGACGCGAGCAGGACATAGGCATTGTAGTCACCGGTGATGTTGGTCTGGATCAACTCGCGTCGCCCGACGCGACCCGGCGTGCCGCGCTCGGCAAGGTCGTCGACGCTGATTCCGATGGTGTTCGTCGACGGGCAGTACGAGACGGGTTCGGTCGCAACGGCATCGCTGCACCCGGTGTCTGCGCCGGTGAACACGACCTTCGGTGGCTGAGGTAGATCGAAGATCGCTTGGAAGGTCTTCACGAACTCGTCGAGAGTTGCCTCGGTGACGGGCAGTTCTCCGGAATCGTTGCCCTCGGCGAACTGCTGCGGGAGGTCTGCACGTCGTGACTCGATTTCGTCGGCGTCCATCTTCGCGCACGCACCGGCGCCGTCGGTGAAGCCGATCTGAGTGGCGGTGACGCGCTCGAACGCCGAACCATGGTGGCTCTCAGGATCATTAGGGTCTTCGTCGCGGATGGCGACCGCCGACGCCAACACCTTGTTGAGTCCGTCGGAGGTGTTCATCGTGAAGTGCGCGGCCTTGTCCTCGGCGACGTGCCGCAAGAAGGCGCCACCGAAACAGTCGGCTTGCTGTTCGCGCACCAGGGCTGCGTCTCGTTTACCGCCGACGATCCCGGCCTTGCGTTGAACGGCATGGCCGTACTCGTGCGCAAAGATGAACGCGACGGCCACGTCACCGAACTTCTCCCGCACCTCGGGCAGCAGCAATTCACGATCCCAACCGATGGTGTGATCGATGCTGCAGTACCCGGCGTTGATGAGTTCTTCGGTGGTCTCCTCACAGAAGTCCGGGCCGTTCGATTCGGTGGGGTCCCACGAGATCAGCTCGTCGACCGGTTCGAAGGGCTTGTCGAACAGAGCCGGGTACTCGGCGGCCCAGTAGGTTTCGATGTCTGTGATGGCGTTGGCTGCCAGCGCGTCGATGTCCCCGCCGTCGGTGCCGGTGATTGCTCGGTCGGCGTTGGGGGCTCCCGGACGCAACCCACTTGGTCCTGCCGTTGCGTCGAGTCCGGCGACGCGGAAGGGATCGTGATAAATCGAGACGGCGTGGCCACTCGTTCCCTGGGCACAACCGGCGAGCAGTGCTGCCACTGCCAACAGTGACGACGTGACAATGACTACTCGCCGGCCGACCATCAACGCTCCAGACTTATCCAAATCGCTCCAGCAGCTGGCAGCGCCACCTGTGCGGAGGCTGGCCGACCGTGCCACGAATGCGACGTTGCTGTGACCGCTCCGAGGTTCCCGACTCCGGAGCCGCCGTACACCTCGGCATCGGTGTTGAGAATTTCCACCCATCGGCCGGGCTCTGGTAGCCCGACGCGGTAGCTCGAGTGCTCACTGCCCGAGAAGTTGAACAGGCAGGCGACAATCGAACCGTCAGTACCGTAACGCAGAAAACTGAGGACGTTGTTCTCGGTGTCGTTGGCGTCGATCCAGGAGTATCCACCGGGCGAGGTGTCGAGGGTCCACATGGCCGGATGACGTCGGTACGCGGAGTTGAGATCGCCGACCAGTCGCTGGACGCCGCGATGGAGAGTGCCGGTGTACTGATCGTCGAGTTGCCACCAGTCGAGGCCGCGTTCTTCCGACCATTCCGCACTCTGACCGAATTCCTGTCCCATGAACAGCAGTTGCTTGCCTGGATGCGCCCACATGTATGCAAGCAGTGAGCGCAGGCCGGACGCCTTGGCGAAGTCGTTCCCGGGCATCCGGGTCCACAGAGTTCCTTTGCCGTGCACCACTTCGTCATGGCTGATCGGTAGCAGGTAGTTCTCACTCCACGCGTACATCAGTGAGAACGTGATCTCGTGATGGTGGTAGGTCCGGTGTACCGGGTCGTGACCGAGGAACCCGAGGGTGTCGTGCATCCACCCCATGTTCCACTTCATGTTGAATCCGAGGCCGCCGACATTGGTCGCCCGAGTGACTCCGGGCCACGCCGTCGACTCCTCGGCGACGGTGACGACTCCTCGATGGTTCTTGTGGACGGTGGCGTTCATCTCCTGCAGGAACGCAACGGCTTCGAGATTCTCGCGGCCGCCGTGAATGTTGGGAGTCCATCCACCTTCCGGGCGTGAGTAATCCAGGTACAGCATCGATGCGACAGCGTCGACGCGAAGTCCGTCGATGTGGAACTCCTCGAGCCAGAAGAGTGCATTGGCGACGAGGAAGTTCCGCACCTCGCGGCGACCGAAGTCGAATACGTATGTGCCCCAGTCCAACTGCTCGCCGCGACGCGGATCGGCGTGCTCGTACAGGGGAGTTCCGTCGAAACGAGCCAGGGCCCACTCGTCTTTGGGGAAGTGTGCAGGCACCCAATCGACGATGACACCTATCCCTGCGGCGTGCAGGTGGTCGACGAACCAGCGGAAGTCGTCCGGGGTGCCGAAGCGGGAGGTCGGTGCGTAGTACGAGGTGACCTGGTATCCCCACGATCCACCGAACGGATGCTCGGAGACGGGCAGCAGTTCGACGTGGGTGAATCCGGTTTCGGTGACGTAGACGGCGAGTTGCTCGGCCATCTGGCGGTAGTCGAGTCCCGGACGCCACGATCCGAGGTGCACCTCGTACACGCTCATCGGGGACTGCGAAGGATCGACACTGGCGCGGGTTTCGAGCCAGGCCGCGTCGTTCCACTCATGCGAACTGGTGGTCACTCGCGATGCAGTCGCCGGCGGGACCTCGGTACCGAATGCCATGGGATCGGCCTTGTCGCGAACGGAGCCGTCGTGGCCGTGGACCCGGAACTTGTACAGCGAACCGACTGCGATGTCGGGCAGGAAGAGTTCCCAGACCCCAGTGGATCCGAGGACTCGCATGGGGGCGAATTGCCCACTCCACCCGTCGAAGTCGCCGACGACGGTCACGCCGCGGGCGGCCGGAGCCCAGACGGCGAACGAGGTGCCGTCGACGGGTCCGTCCGGTGTCTCGTAAGAACGCGGATGTGCGCCGAGGATGTCCCACAGTCGTTCGTGCCGACCTTCGCCGAACAGGTGAAGGTCGAGTTCACCGAGAGTCGGCAGGAATCGGTAAGGGTCGGCTGCGAGAACCGTGTGTCCACCCGGGTACGTCACGGAATAGCGATAGTCGATCAGGTCGGGGTAGGGGACCAGAGCCACGAAGATTCCGTTCGAAACATGTTCGAGAGGAAAGTCTTTGCCGCCGATGACGGCGCTGACGGACTCGGCGTTGGGACGCAACGCTCGCAGAACGGTGCCGTCGGCGTGGGGATGGGCGCCGAGGACACTGTGCGGATCGTGATGTTCACCGCGCGCCAACAGCTCCAGATCGTGATTGTCCGGTGCGATACCCGAAGGGAACTTCTCGGTTGACATCACTTGCCTCCACCTGCGCGGTGCGCATTGCGTGCTTGGTAGGCCAGAGAGATCCGGGCCGGATACGGAACCGGTGGGAGCGCGAGGATGTGCGCCACCGAACGCCAGGGCTCGAGGCGGACGAAATTGGCTTGGCCCCAATTGAACTGCTCACCGGTTACCTCGTCGAGCACGGTCATGTGGTCGTGCCATTCGCGTCCGAGCGCCGGCATGTCCAACCAGACGGTGCCCTCTTCTGCAGCGAACGGGTTGAGGTTGATCACCGTCAGGACGGCGTCACCGGTCGAGGCGTCGAACTTCGAGTAGGCGATCAACGCGTCGTTGTCGATGTGGTGAAAGTGCAGGTTCCGCAACTGTTGCAGGGCCGGATGTGCACGCCGGATGCGGTTGAGCGCGGTGATCCACGGCTCGAGAGACTCGCCTCGCGCTGCTGCTTCGGCGAAATGGCGCGGCCGAAGTTGGTATTTCTCGGAGTCGAGGTATTCCTCGCTGCCGGGGCGAACGGCTTGGTGTTCGTAGAGTTCGTAACCGGAGTAGACGCCCCACGTCGGCGCCAGGGTGGCGGCGAGAGCTGCTCGCAGTGCAAACATTCCGGGCCCACCGTGCTGGAGGGACTCGTGCAGGATGTCCGGCGTGTTCACGAAGAGGTTCGGTCGGGCTTCGTCGGCCTTCGCCGCCAGCTCGTTACCGAATTCGGTGAGCTCCCACTTCGCAACTCGCCAGGTGAAGTACGTGTACGACTGCGTGAACCCGCGCCGGGCAAGGCCGTACATGCGCGCCGGACGAGTGAAAGCCTCGGCGAGGAACAAGACGTCGGGGTCGGTTTTCTTGACCTCCGAGATGAGTGTCTCCCAGAAGTTGGGCGGCTTGGTGTGCGGGTTGTCGACACGAAAGATCTTGACTCCGGCGTTGATCCAGTGGCGGACCACGCGCAGGATTTCCTTGTCCAGACCGTGAGGATCGGTGTCGAAGTTGATCGGGTAGATGTCCTGATACTTCTTGGGCGGGTTCTCGGCGTAGGCGATGGTGCCGTCGGGAAGGACGTTGAACCACTCCGGATGCATCTTGGCCCATGGATGATCCGGGGCGCACTGCAGCGCGAGATCCAATGCCACTTCGAGATCGAGCTTGCGGGCCGCAGCGACGAAGGCCTTGAAGTCCTTGAGCGTGCCGAGTTGCGGGTGAACCGCGTCGTGCCCGCCGTCGACCGAGCCGATGGCCCACGGCGAGCCGACGTCACCGGGTTCGGGAGTGAGAGTGTTGTTGCGTCCCTTGCGGTTGATCTCGCCGATGGGATGGATCGGCGGAAGGTAGACGACGTCGAAACCCATTGCGGCGATGCGGGGTAGGTCTTCGGCCGAGGTTCGGAAAGTACCGTGTTGCGGCACCCCGTTCTCGTCCCAACCGCCCGTCGAGCGGGGGAAGAACTCGTACCACGATCCGAACAGTGCACGGTTGCGATCGACGACGACGGGGTGGGACTCGCCCTTGGTGACCAGTTCACGGAGCGGAGTGGCGCGGAGCAGTTCGGCGACGTCGGAGGCGAAGGCCGGCGCGACGCGAGCAGTCAGCGCCTGATCGCTGCGCAGCGACGCCGTGACGGCCTCGAGCCTGGACCTGTTGCCCCGCGGTACCTCGTGCGCGGCCTGTTCGAACAGGCGCGCACCGATTTCCAGGTCGTTGGCCAACTCGGCCGCCCCTTGCCCGACGGCGAGTTTCGCTTCCACGGCGTGCTTCCAGGTGGCGATGGGATCGCTCCACGCCTCGATCCGGAACGACCACATACCTTCGGCGGACGGTGTGAACACCGCGTCGACGGTGTCCGGTTCGGTGCCGGGGTCCATCGGAATGCGCAGCGGCTTGGTACCGCGCGGACCACGCACGACCAAAGTGGCGGAAATGGCGTCGTGGCCTTCTCGCCACACGGTTGCGTGCACTGGGAAGACTTCACCGACCACGGCCTTTGCCGGATAGTTACCCGAGATCTCGGGTACCACGTCGTCGATACCGAGGCGTCCTGACACGGGAAGCTCCATTTCTGGTGATGGATCGCGGTAAAACTTTCTTTCGCCGGGTTCAACCGTAGTGGGTGCGGCGCTGGAGTGCTGATAACGACGAATGCGGGTCTGTCGGTGGTCAGGTCGGCTCGGGCGTTCGGTTCCACCGGACAGAGTGCAAGGAACTCGACTAGGGTTCGCGGGGTGAAAGCCTTGCGTCGGTTCACTGTCCGAGCCCACCTTCCGGAGCGCCTCGCCGCGCTCGGCCCCCTGTCCACCAACCTTCGGTGGTCGTGGCATCCCGAGACACAGGATCTGTTCTCGCGACTCGACCCCGAACTCTGGCAAGCAGTCCAGTTCGATCCGGTCCGCATGCTCGGGGAAGTCGACCCCACCCGTCTCGACGAACTCAGCAGTGACGAGGCATTTCTCGGTGACCTCGACACTGCAGCAGCCGATCTCGATGCTTATCTGAGCACCCCGCGTTGGTATCAGTCCCAGCAGGCCAAGGGCACATCGTTAGCCGGCGGAATTGCGTACTTCTCCATGGAGTTCGGAGTCAGCGAAGTTCTGCCCAACTACTCCGGTGGATTGGGCATCCTGGCGGGCGATCACCTCAAGGCCGCGTCCGACCTCGGGCTGCCGCTCATCGGCGTCGGACTGCTCTACCGATCCGGCTACTTCCGCCAGTCGCTGACCGCCGACGGTTGGCAGGCCGAGCACTACCCGCCGCACGACCCTCAAGGGTTGCCTCTTCGTTTGCTGACGGACGCAGGCCCGGCTTCCGAAGACGGATCGCCGGTCGTCATTCACGTCGCCATGCCCGGTGGCCGGGTGCTGCGTGCGCGAGTGTGGATCGCTCAGGTCGGACGAGTGCCGTTGCTGCTGCTCGATTCCGACATCGCCGAGAACGACGCGGATCTGCGCGGCGTCACGGACCGTCTCTACGGCGGGGACCAGGATCACCGCATCAAGCAGGAGATCCTCGCGGGTATCGGCGGCGTCCGCGCGGTGCGCGCCTACACCGCGGCGTACGGATTGCCCGATCCCGAGGTGTTCCACATGAACGAGGGGCATGCCGGATTCCTCGGCATCGAACGGATTCGGGAACTTGTCACCACCAGCGGTCTGGACTTCGATTCGGCTCTGGCCGCGGTCCGTGCCGGAACGGTCTTCACGACGCACACTCCGGTTCCCGCCGGAATCGACCGCTTCCCGGCGGATCTGGTCCGTCACTACTTCGGCGGAGCGAACGGCGAGAACGAATCGAGTTTGCTTCCCGGCCTGACCGTCGACCGCATCGTCGGGATGGGGCGTGAAGCCGATCCTTCGATCTTCAACATGGCGCACATGGGTCTTCGCCTGGGCCAGCGAGCCAACGGCGTCTCGAAGTTGCACGGCATCGTCAGCCGCGACATGTTCAACGGTCTCTGGCCGGGCTTCGACGCCGACGAGGTGCCGATCGGTTCGGTCACCAACGGTGTTCACGCGCCGACGTGGGCGGCGCCGGAGTGGATGGACGTGGCCAGGCGGATCGTCGGTCAGGAGCAACTCGAAGAAGCACGCGGGTGGGAGCGCCTGCACGAGTTGTCGGCAACCGAACTGTGGGAAACACGTAATGCGTTGCGCGGCAAGTTGGTCGACGAAGTTCGTCGTCGCGTCCGAGCGTCCTGGCTCGAACGCGGCGCGACCGAGGCCGAACTCGGCTGGACCACTGGAGTATTCGATCCCAACGTCTTGACAGTCGGATTCGCCAGGCGCGTTCCGACGTACAAGCGGTTGACGCTGATGCTGCGTGATCCCGAGCGTCTGCGTGCGATGTTGCTCGACGAGAAACGTCCGGTGCAGTTGGTGGTGGCCGGCAAGTCGCACCCCGCCGACGACGGCGGTAAGGCACTCATCCAGCAGGTCGTGCGGTTCGCCGACGAAGCGGATGTGCGTCACCGCATCGTCTTCCTGCCTGATTACGACATGTCGATGGCCCGCTACTTGTACTGGGGCTGCGACGTGTGGCTCAACAACCCGCTTCGCCCCCTCGAGGCGTGCGGTACTTCCGGCATGAAATCCGCGCTCAACGGCGGCCTCAACCTCTCCATTCGCGACGGATGGTGGGACGAGATGTACGACGGCGAGAACGGGTGGGCCATTCCGACGGCCGACGGTGTTCTCGACGACGTGCGGCGTGACGATCTGGAAGCCAGCGCCCTCTACGAACTTCTCGAGCACGCGGTACTGCCGACGTTCTACGACCGTGATGCAGCCGATCTGCCGACGCGCTGGGTCGAGAGGGTTCGCCACACCCTCGAGAATCTGGGCCCGAAGGTGTTGGCATCACGCATGGTTCGTGACTACGCCGTCGACTACTACGCCCCTTCGGCGGAATCAGCTCGAGCGGTAGTGGCGGATGATTTTGCCGGCGCGCGTGAGGTGGCCGAGTTCCGTCGTCGCATCGAATCGCAGTGGCCGTCGGTCGTCGTCGAGCAGGTGGACGGTTCCGGCTTGCCGGACACTCCGGAGATCGGTGCGACCATCTCTTTGAAGGCCAAGGTCCGCCTCGGCGGCTTGTCGGTCTCGGATGTGGAGGTTCAGGCAGTCCTGGGACGCGTCAGCCCAGGCGAGGAACTCACCGACGTGGTGACGTTCCCGATGACGCACTTCGGCGCCGAGGACGGAACCGAGATCTTCGAAGCCGAGGTTGCGCTTCCGGTCTCCGGCTCCGTGGGATACACCGTGCGGGTGCTGCCGCATCACCGGTTGTTGGTCGATGCGTCCGAACTCGGGTTGGTGACCACTCCGAGCGTCTGACGTATTGCATTCTGCCCCGGTCCGTTCGGTCGGTACCGGGGCAGAATTGTGCCCGCGTGAGAACCGGCTCAGGGACGTGAGTCGCGGATGCGGGTGAGCGCCTTGCGGACGACTTCGGGGTTGGTCGTCTCCCAGAACGGCGGCAGCGATGCGCGAAGGTAACCCGCGTATCTCGCCGTGGCCAGACGCGGATCGAGCACGGCCACCACGCCCTTGTCGTCGGTGCTACGAAGCAGACGGCCGACGCCCTGTGCCAGGAGCAGCGCCGCGTGATTGGCCGAGACGCTGAGAAAGCCGTTACCGCCATGGGATTCGATAGCCTGCTGGCGAGCCATCAACAGTGGGTCGTCCGGGCGCGGGAACGGAATCCGGTCCAAGATGACGAGGCTCAGTGACGGACCCGGAACATCGACGCCTTGCCACAGGGACAACGTGCCGAACAGTGACGTGGGTTCGTCCTTGGCGAAGGCCTTGACGAGGGTGCCGGTGGCGTCGTCGCCCTGGCACAGGATGGGGGTGTCGAGGCGTTCACGCATCGCCTCCGAGGCGGCTTTGGCGGCGCGCATCGAAGAGAACAGGCCGAGGGCGCGTCCGCCCGCAGCCTCGACGAGTTCGGCGATCTCGTCGAGATAGACCGGGGAGAGGCCGTCGCGGCCGGGCGTAGGGAGGTGGCGGGCAATGTAGATGATGCCGGCCTTTGCATGGTCGAAGGGCGACCCGACGTCGAGTGAGTTCCAGCGGAAAGCCGAAGCGTCAGAAGGTGCTTCGGTGCCGATGGCGGTACCCGAGTCGGGGCGCGCGGACGATTCCGCAGGAAGACCCCAGTTGACGGCGAGACCGTCGAACGATCCGCCGACGGTCAGTGTCGCGGAAGTGAGAACGACGGTGGATTCGGCGAACAGTCGCGAGCGCAGCAATCCGCCGACCGAGAGCGGAGCCATCCGGACGGAGCGCCGCACCGATCCGCGGAACTCGTCCGAGGACAGCCAGACGACGTCCTTGCGCTTGGCCGGGTCGGGTTCGTCGAAAGCGGTGAGAATACGCACTGCACTGTCGTGGACGTCGTCGACGGACGAGAGTGCGGCGTTGCGGGCCGCAGCGGCTTCGGGATCTGCAGCAGCCATACCCGGTTTGGCCGGACCGATAGCGGTGCGCAGCGACCAGGCCGCGTCGCGTATCGCAGCCAGTGCGGGCGCCGCCCCGTCCGGGAGGCCTTCCCAGCGACCTGGCCGCAATTCCTCGAGGAGCCCTGCCCACCCCTCGCCGGCAGCTTCGAGTCGGTCGGCATCCTGTTCTTCGGCGATCTTGCCGCAACGCCGGGCCGCGGCACTGATCGAGGCGGCAGTGAGATCGGCCGTGGCGACGCCGGTGACGCGGTCGACCAACTCGTGGGCCTCGTCGATCACCACGACGTCGTGGTCAGGCAGGATCTGGATGCCGGTGATGGCGTCGATCGCGAGCAGTGCGTGGTTGGTGACCACTACGTCGGCCTTCGACGCCTCGACTCGGGCGCGCTCGGCGAAGCAGTCCTCACCGACCGGGCACTGGTTCTTACCGATGCATTCGCGGGAGGTGACACTGACCTGCCGCCACGCCTGATCGGATACGCCCGGCACCAATTCGTCCCGATCACCGGTTTCGGTGTCGGAGGACCATTCGGTGAGGCGGACGACCTCCCGGCCGAGACGCGAGACCGTGAACGGATCGAACAACTCGTCCTCGGGTGGCTGCTCGGACGCGCCGGTATGGATCTTGTTCATGCACAGATAGTTGTTGCGGCCCTTGAGGATTGCGAACTCTGCGCGTCGGCCGAGTGGCTTCTTCAGGGCATCGGCGAGTCGAGGCAGATCTCGGTCGACGAGCTGACGCTGCAGCGCGATGGTGGCGGTGGACACGACCACGGTGCGTCCCGATTCGACCGCGTGGCGCAGGCTCGGAACGAGGTAGGCGAGCGACTTACCGGTACCGGTGCCGGCCTGGACGGCCAGATGCTCGCCGGTATCGATCGAGTGCGCCACTGCGGACGCCATCGTCAGCTGACTGGTTCGTTCGGCACCGCCGAGCGACCGCACCGCTGTCTGGAGCAGTTCGGGAACGTTCGGGAGTTGATCGGCCACCCACGAAGGTTAATGGATCCCTACGTCAGAAACGTCCACGGATGATTCCCGGGGTGGTTCCCCGGCATTCGAGTCTTCTTGCGACGAGGCCTCGTCTCGCCCGATCAGCTGCACTCCCGCCTCCCGCATCTGCACCAATGCCGACTCGATCGTGGCGGTCGACACACCAGCGGTGAAGGGGAGAAGGACAGTCGTGGCGAACCCCGCGCGCGCGGCATCGACGGCCGTGGCCTTGACACAGTGATCCGTGGCAATTCCGATCACGTCGACGTCGGTGATCTCGTGGGCGCGGAGCCAGTCCTCGAGCGTCGTGCCGTCCTCGGCTGCTCCTTCGAAACCGGAGTAGGCCGCGCTGTAGGCGCCCTTGGAGAAGATCGCCGACCCGGCGACGGAAGCGTCGAACGCCGGATGGAACTCGGCGCCGGCTGTCCCGACGACGCAGTGAACCGGCCAGCTGTCGATGAAGTCGGGATTCTCGGAGAAGTGCGCCCCAGGGTCGATGTGGAAATCGCGAGTCGCGACTACGGCGTCGTACTCGTGGGAGTTGACGAAATCGTTGACGGCTCCCGCAACCGCAGCACCGCCGTCGACTGCAAGAGCTCCACCTTCACAGAAATCGTTCTGAACGTCGACAATTATCAGTGCTTTTGCACTCACTGGTGCTCACCTCCGGTGAATCGAACGGGCACAGCCGAGTCTCCGCGCGAGAGCTTGAGGCCTTCCCACGGCAGGCTCACGAGCCCTGCCTTCAGAACTGCTCTGCTCTCTTCGAGCGTCGGCGCGCTGTCGACGACCTTGCCTTCGCGAACCAGCGGGATCAGCAGTTCGGTCGCGCCGTCCGCATCGGAGACAGGTGACGGTGATCCGGCGGGGTAGATGACTTCTTCGACGATCGTTCCGGTCGGACGCACTACGCGCAGTGCCTTCTTTGCGCCGCCGCGAGATGCCTTGTTGGTGCTTCTCTTCTCGACCGCGATTCCGTCGACCTCGACAAGTTTGTAGACCATGCCGGCGGTGGGGGCGCCTGATCCGGTGACCAGGGAAGTGCCGACGCCGTACGAGTCGACGGGTTCGGCGCGCAGAGCCGCGATCGCGTACTCGTCCAGGTCGCCGGAGACGACGATGCGTGTTTTGGTAGCACCGAGATCGTCGAGTTGTTGGCGTACCTGACGAGCAAGAACGCCGAGATCGCCGGAGTCGATGCGAACCCCGCCCAGCTCGGGACCGGCAACGGCGACAGCCGTTTTCACACCCTCGGTGATGTCGTAGGTATCGACGAGCAACGTGGTGGATACGCCGAGTGCCGCGACCTGACCGCGGAATGCCGCTGCCTCGTCCGGACCGTCTTCGGTGGTGTGCAGGAGAGTGAAGGCGTGCGCGCTGGTACCTGCACTGGGTACGTCGTGACGCCGCGCGGCTTCGAGGTTGGAGGTGGCGTCGAAGCCGGCGAGATACGCGGCACGTGAAGCGGCGACGGCGGCCTGTTCGTGTGTACGACGCGAGCCCATCTCGATCATCCGTCGACCGCCCGCTGCGCTCACCATGCGGGCTGCGGCCGAAGCGATCGCGCTGTCGTGGTTGAGGATCGAGAGAATCAAGGTTTCGAGGATGACGCACTCGGCGAACGTTCCGCGGACCGAGAGGATCGGTGATCCGGGGAAGTAGAAATCTCCCTCGCGGTAGCCGTCGATGTCACCGGAGAATCGATAGTTGCGCAGCCACTCGACGGTCGTGTCGTCGAGAAATTTTGCAACGATCGCCAGTTCAGGTTCACCGAACCGGAACTGCTCGAGTGCGTCGAGAAGGCGCTCGGTACCGGCGACGACGCCGTAGCGACGGCCGTCTGGCAGCCGCCGTGCAAATACCTCGAAACTGCAGTTGCGGAAGGCAGATCCGTCGGCGAGAGCCGCCGAGAGCATGGTCAGTTCGTACTGATCGGTGAGCAGTGCGGTGCTGGCACCGGCGTCGCGGATGTTGGAAATTTGCGTAGGCACGCACACAACTCTATGCGCGAGACGACGTGGGTGGGTGTTGTCGCCTCTCGTCGCGCCGTACCCTGGATACATGGTTTTCGGCGGCGCGACCGTGTCCGGCACTTACTCGGCGAACGTAACGATGAGAGGCGCTACGGCTTCCTCTCCTCAAGCCACGCCCGAGCAGTCGGAGGCTGTTTCGACCATCGAAGCCGCAGATCGGCCCTGGGTGACCATCGTCTGGGACGACCCGGTCAATCTCATGCATTACGTGACTTACGTGTTCCAGAAGTTGTTCGGCTACAGCAAAGCCAAGGCCACCGACCTGATGATGCAGGTCCATTCGGAGGGCAAGGCCGTGGTCTCGAGCGGTTCGCGCGACAAGATGGAGGCCGATGTTCGTCGCCTCCACGCTGCCGGTCTCTGGGCCACGATGCAACGCGACGACACATGAGAAAAGCACTTTTTCGACCGATTTGTTCGCCCAACTCGTAGACGGGAGTCCGACGCGTGCGGACGTGGAGTAGGAAGAGTTCACTCGGCGGAGTGAAGTTCAAGTCCGAGATGGACGGCCACGAGGCGGCGGTTCTGCGCTCGCTCGTGGAGTCGGTGACCGGGCTTCTCGACGAGCGCGCGTCTTCGGCGCCGCAAGACGAGCTCGCCGCGCTGACGGGTCTTCGTACCGGAAATTCGGAGACACCCGACAATCCGGTGTTGGCGCGTTTGCTTCCCGACTTCCAGCGCACCGATCCGGACAAAGTCGCTCCGGACAGTGACGATCTCGACGACGCCGGCGCCAATGTCAACGGCGCGCTGCGCAGTTTGCACGAACCCGAGATCATCGACGCCAAGCGTGAGTCCGCTCGCATGTTGTTGGCTTCGCTTCCGGAGGCCGGCGGCAAGGTCGTTCTCACGCAGGAACAGGCCGACGCCTGGCTGTCCTCGCTCAACGACGTCCGTCTCGCGCTCGGAACCAATCTCGGCATCGACGCCGACACACCGGAGAGCCTCGAACCCGACGACCCGCGAGCCCCGCATCTCGACGTCTATCACTGGTTGACGTGGATGCAGGACTCCCTCGTCCAGGCGCTCATGCCATGACCACAACGCGGACCGGGCCCACCGATTCACTGACAGATGTCGCCGGCCTCGCCGTCGGTCATCACCACAAGCTCGACGAGGGAGCCACTCTCGGAAGCGGCGCAGCCACCGGCTGCACGGTCGTGCTCGCGTCGGCCGGTGTGGTCGCCGGAGTCGACGTCCGGGGCGGCGGTCCGGGTACCCGCGAGACCGATCTGCTCGATCCGAGCCATTCGGTCCAGCAGGTCAATGCCGTGCTGTTGACCGGCGGTAGTGCCTACGGACTTGCCGCGGCCGACGGAGTGATGCGCTGGCTCGAGGAACACGATCACGGGATCGCGATGGGCGCTCCCGGCCAGGTGGTACCGATCGTGCCCGGCGCCGTGATCTTCGATCTGCCGGTGGGGGACTGGACCGTTCGTCCGACCGGCGATTTCGGATTCCTCGCTGCCGACACTGCTTCGCGCGAATTCGCCACGGGCACGGTCGGCGCGGGGGTAGGTGCCAGAGCCGGAGCGCTCAAGGGTGGGGTGGGAACGGCCAGCGTCGTGATCGCCGACGGCCCCGCCGAGGGGACGACGGTCTCCGCCTTGATCGTGGCGAATCCGGTGGGTTCGGTCTTCGACCCCAGAACAGGCCTGCCGTGGGGCGTCGGCTCGGACGGCGCGGAGTCGTTCGGCCTCAGGCTCCCCGACGCGTCCGAACTCGCGTCGGCCAACGCCGTTGCAGCCAAGGGAACCGTCCTCAACACCACGATCGGTGTGGTCGCCACTGACGCCGCCTTGACGAAAGCCGGGTGCCGACGCGTCGCCGTCGCAGGTCATGACGGCCTGGCCCGAGCAATTCGGCCCGCACATTCGCCGCTCGACGGCGACACGATCTTTGCGCTCGCCACCGGTGATCACACTCCGAATTCGGAGATCACGGTTCCGGACGCTTTCCCGAACGATCTGCCGATACTCGACGCGGTGTGCGCGGCTTCGGCCCAGGTGGTCGAACGTGCGATCGTCACAGCGATTCTCGACGCCACGTCGGTAGCCGGAATCCCGAGTTACCGCGAACTCTTCCCGTCCGCATTTCTCTAGGCAGCACTCCTGGAATCGGCGGTAATCTCGAATTGAGCCTGGTCGCGAGTGACCGGATCAGAAAACCGGATCGACGGTGGAGGACGCACACGATGACGATGGATTTCAACAGTCCGGACTTCGGCACCCGGACGCCGGCACCGAAATCCGGTCCGCCCTCGGTGTGGAAGCAGTCGGCCGTGTTGGTGGGCGGCTTCGCGATCCTGCTCTACGTGATCGAGATCGTGGATGTCATCTCCGGTCAGAACGTCCAGAACGCCGGCGTCACCCCGCGCACGCTCGACGGCCTGTGGGGAATCCTGTTCGCCCCGGTGCTGCACGACGACTGGGGTCATCTGATCGCCAACACCATTCCGGTGCTGATCCTCGGATACCTCGTGCTGGTGTCGGGAATTGCGCGGGGACTCGCGGCGACCGGCATCATCTGGGTGATCGGCGGCGTCGGGACCTGGTTGTTCGCCGGCTCGAACTCGAATCACGTCGGTGCGTCCGTGCTGATCTTCGGTTGGGTCACCTACCTGCTGGTGCGCGGGTTCTTCACGCGGAGCTTCACACAGATCGTGATCGGCGTTGCCGTCTTCGTCGTGTACGGCGGAGTGCTGTGGGGCGTTCTGCCGAGCGATCCACGGGTTTCCTGGCAAGGGCATCTGTTCGGAGCGATCGGCGGCGTGGTTGCCGCCTGGGCGTTGACGTCGGGGGAGAGGGCCAAGCGCGCCGGGTCGGCGCCGGCCGTTCGACCACCGAGTTTCTGAACGGACGTGGGTCACACCCTCACTGCGGTGTGACTTCGACGCGCCAAAACCACCAAGAGCTTTTTCCCAGACGGGTAGACGTGGCAGCATGACCGGTATGCGCATGACCGTCCTGGGGTGTTCCGGCAGCGTCACGGGTCCGGATTCACCGGCTTCGGGATACCTGCTCACGGCACCGGGAACTCCGCCGCTCGTGATCGACTTCGGCCCGGGAGTTCTTGGGGCGTTGCAGCGATACGCCGATCCGGGCGAGGTGACGATCCTGCTTTCGCACCTTCATGCGGACCACTGTCTCGACATGCCCGGCCTGCTCGTCTGGCGTCGCTATCACCCCAACCCGCCGGTCGGTAGGGCTCTGGTTTACGGCCCCACCGACACCGCGTGCCGCATCGGAGTGTCCTCCGCCGAGTGCGCCGGCGAGATGGACGACATCTCCGACACCATCGACGTCCGGCTCTGGGCCGAGAACGAGCCGGTGACGTTCGGTGAACTGAGCGTCGTCGCCCGCCGTATGAATCATCCACCCGAGGCTTACGGTTTCCGGATCACCGGCGCCGACGGCCGCGTCCTCGTCTATACAGGCGACACCGGAATGTGCGACAACGTCGTCGAACTCGCGCGTGGTGCAGACGTGTTGCTCTCCGAAGCGTCGTGGACCGACAGCCCCGATCGACCTGAGGGAGTCCATCTCTCCGGCAAGGAAGCCGGCCGTGTGGCTGCGCTCGCCGGCGTCAAGGAACTTCTCCTCACCCACATTCCGCCGTGGACATCGCGTGAAGACGTGATCGCCGAAGCGAAATCCGAATTCTCCGGACCGGTCCATGCCGTCTCCGCCGGAAGTGTCTACGACATCTGATTCCCCTCACATTCGGTGCAGCGCTCACCGGGCGACCGCTAGGCTCACGAAGGTGACTACACGAGAAGACGGTAGGGCGGACGACGAGCTCCGCACGGTCAAGATCACCCGCGGGTTCACCAGTCACCCGGCCGGATCCGTTCTGGTCGAGTTCGGGAACACTCGCGTCATGTGCACGGCCAGCGTCGAAGAGGGTGTACCCCGCTGGCGCAGGGGCTCCGGCTTGGGTTGGCTGACAGCCGAATACGCGATGCTTCCCGCCGCCACGCACACACGCAGTGGCCGCGAATCGGTCAAGGGCAAGGTCGGCGGCCGCACGCAGGAGATCAGTCGACTCATCGGCCGATCACTTCGAGCGTGCATCGATCTCGCGGCAATCGGTGAGAACACCATCGCCCTCGACTGTGATGTCCTCCAGGCCGACGGCGGTACCCGCACCGCGGCAGTGACGGGGGCATACGTGGCCCTGGTCGACGCCGTGACGTACCTGCGCGCAGCCGACCTGCTCTCCGACCCACAGCCCATCTCGTGTGGCATAGCGGCCGTCAGCGTCGGCGTCGTGGACGGACGAGTGCGTCTCGACCTTCCGTACGAAGAGGATTCGCGTGCTGAGGTCGACATGAATGTCGTGGCCACCGATACCGGCACGCTGGTGGAAATTCAGGGAACCGGTGAGGGCGCCACCTTCCCACGCTCGACGCTGGACAAGCTGCTCGACTCCGCTCTGGCTGGTTGTGAGCAACTTTTCGAGATCCAGCGTCAAGCGTTGGCCGAGCCGTATCCCGGGGTGCTACCCGAACCGAAGAATCCGGAACCCAAGAAGAAGTTCGGTGCCTGAGCTGTGAGCGTACGAGTACTGGTTGCCAGCCGAAATGCCAAGAAACTGAAGGAACTTCACCGGGTGCTCGACGCCGCTGGAGTGAACGGAATCGAACTGGTCGGGCTCGACGAGGTCCCGCCGTTCCCCGAAGCCCCCGAGACCGGAGCGACGTTCGAGGACAATGCGCTCGCCAAAGCGCGTGACGGAGCAGCTGCAACCGGAATGCCCTGCATCGCAGACGATTCCGGTGTCGAGATCGACGCACTCAACGGTATGCCGGGTGTGCTGTCCGCGCGGTGGTCGGGTACTCACGGAAACGACGGCGCCAACACGGCTCTGGTCCTGGCTCAGCTGGGAGACGTGCCGGACGAGCGTCGAGGCGCGGCATTCGTCTCCGCCTGTGCACTGGTGATCCCCGGCGGCGACGAGACCGTCGTGCGCGGCGAATGGCGCGGGGTGATCGGCCGAGAACCAGCCGGCGACGGGGGCTTCGGATACGACCCCATCTTCCGTCCGGACGGCGACACCCGCTCTGCCGCAGAACTCACCCCGGCCGAGAAGGATGCGGCGTCACATCGAGGGCGCGCGCTCGTGCAGCTCGTTCCGGCTCTGGCGGCGCTGGCCGGCTGAACCGAATCCGAAAAGTAGAGCCCTGAACGCGTCTGCGTTCAGGGCTCTACTTTTCGGAACTCTCAGAGCTGATAAGCCTGCTTCACCTGGGCAGTCCGCTTGTGCTCGAACACGAACGACAGGAACGGGATCGTGCCGGCAAGCGCGGTGGCAACCGTCGTACCGGGCTTCCACCGGGCCTTGATCGCCAAGTCGATCGTGAACACGAGGTAGAGCATGTAGAACAGGCCGTGGATCTGGCCGATGTAGAACAACCACGAGGGTGCGTCCGCCGAATTGTCGAGAATCAAGTACTTGTAGACCATCTCACCGGTCAGGAACAGCAGCCAGAGGCCGGTGATCCAGGCGAGAACGCGGTATCGGACCAGCGCCGACGCAACCTTCTTCTGCTTTTCTGCGTTGACCGCGGGGGTAGCGATGCTCGCTTCCGAACCGGTACTCACGTCGTGCTCCTATCGGACTCGCGAGCGGCGAGCTGCGCAAGGTAGTCGTTGTATTCCAGCATTTGGCGGGCTTCAGGGTCGTCGACGTCGAGGTTCACATCGTCGAACTCGGCCCGGGGGCGTTGCGGCAAGAGGTCGGCGGGGATCTCACGCGGCTCCGCGGCGGCTTCCTCGGCTTCGGCCTCTTCGGGGTCCACGTCTTCGAGCTGAACGAACTTGCGATACGCGTACACGACAAACGCCGCGAACAGCGGCCACTGGAACGCGTACCCGAGATTCTGTCCCGAGCCTCCGACGGCTTCGAAGCGCTCCCACTGCCACCAGCCGAGCGCTAGGCAGCCGGCAGCTGACACGATGACCAGCAGAATCAGCGCAGGTCGGCGTTTAGTAGCGTTCTTGGACACACTAAGACGGTACCTGAGAGCTATAGTGCCTCGCCCTGCGATCTCCGACACGGTGTCGTAGAAGCCGTGCCACGGCGTGCCGTAGAGGCCGTGCCACGGCGTGTCGTAGAAGCCGTCCCGCAGCACCTGTGCGCTATGCCCATCCTCACCCGCAACGCCAGGGCACTGAACACATTCTCCCGGCTGAGCTGCATCGATAACCTCGGCGCGTATCCGAAAGCAGGGGAGTGTTTCATGCACATCAGAGTGATTCGCCCGGTCATCGACACCACACTGACTCCGGCGGTGACAGACGAGGTGGAGCACTGGGCGGCGCCCGGCACGACGGTCGACGTCGTGTCACTGCTCTCTGGCACGGCGAGCATCGAGTCCGAGTACGACGAGGCACTTGCCGGCCCCGGGATCGTGCAGAGGGTCGAAGAGGCGGCAGCCGACGGCGTCGACGGTGTGTTCATCACGTGTTTCGCCGATCCCGGAGTGCATGCCGCCCGAGAGGTCATCGACGCTCCGGTGGTCGGCGGCTTCGAGCCGTCATTTCTGACAGCGATGAGTCTGGGCGATCGCGTCGGTGTCGTGACCATCCTGCCGAATGTCGTGCCGATGCTCCGATCGCTCACTCGGCGGTATGGACTCGATAGTCGGCTGGGCAGTATTCGAGTCGTGGACATGCCGGTGCTGGGCCTCACCGATCGGGAGGAACTGATCGATCGACTGGCCGCACAGGCGTCTACGGCAGTGGAGAACGGTGACGCCGACTCCGTCGTTCTCGGTTGCACCGGCATGCTCGGTGTGACCGCCGCAGTCCGAGACAGGCTGCATGGCAAAGGGATTCATGTTCCGGTTGTGGACCCGACGGCAGCGGCGATCACATGGTTGGAGAGCTCGGTCCGTCTGGGGCTGACACCGAGTCGGACGACGTACATGACTCCACCGGTCAAGGATCGAAAGCGCTGACCTTGCTCACGAGAACCGAAAAAGCCCCGCCGGATCAGATCCGGCGGGGCTCTTCGTTGTGCGCGAGGGGGGACTTGAACCCCCACGTCCTGAGACACTGGAACCTAAATCCAGCGCGTCTGCCAATTCCGCCACTCGCGCGCGGAATTCAAAGGATACGCGAGTGGAATCGCTCGCGGGCACACCACCCTGGTCGGGATGCGCCCGCCCGCTCTCAGGCCGTTTCGGCGAGTGGATCCGCTGCGGGCGGCATGGTGGATTTCTTCGATCGGCGAGGTTGCTCGGCCGTGCGTTGATGCCGCCACGCAGCGTGGGTGAGTGTCCGAACATCGACATCGAGATGTTCGGCAACCGCAACGAGCAACTCGGCTGCGTCGGTGCTCGACAACAATTTCTCGCTACTGCTTGCTTCGGTGGCGAACCGTGCAAGCAGGTCGATCGAAGTTACCGTCAACCTCCCGGACAGGAACATCAGTGTCTCGAAGGTCCTGGGGCCGAGGCCTGGAACGGAGACGACTGCCGAACGGAGGCCTTCGGTGTCCTCGACGTCGGCACCGCTCCGGCAACCGGCGTCGGCGAGCGCTTTGGCCGCACGAGCCGCGCCTTCGGCTTTGGTGAAGTAGTTGCCCGGCACGCGCTGGCGATTGCCGAGAATTGTTGCGAGCTCGTCGCCACGGTCGGTGAAGGCGGCGAGAGCGGGCAAGCTGTCGAGGCGATCGTCGGCGGCTACCGAGCGGTGTGTGCGCCAACGGTCGACGACGGCGCGGACTCCGGTCTTCGGTGTTCCATAGGCGGCGCGCGACGAGAAGATCGCATCGAGAAGGGCGGCTTCGGACTCGCGCGGCCATCCCTGATTCCAATGCGGCCACGCCTCGCGCGGAAGCTCGGCGCCGATGAATTCGGCCGCTCTGACTACGTCTGTGTCTTTCATGATTTCTCCCCCCGAGAAGTTGTCCGGTGTGGACGCGCTGAACGTAGCGAGGGGGTCCGACAGATTGTGGCCCGGAACGCACGGGATCGACCGTCCGTCAAGGAGGTCACGAATTGGTAACAATAAATATGAGGGGTTCCTCAGGTTTCTGAAAATCCCGGTAACAGTCCCAGGCAGGGCGTTCGCGACCTACTCGCGAGTCACTTTCTCGAAGTCTCGTGAGGAAGATCACGGCCCCGAAAGTCCAGATTTCCAGGGTGCCGACAAACGTGAGGAAATCCTCATGATTCTGTGTAAACCTTGTCTTGCACGAACGCCCTGACTCCGTCGATTCTCTCGACGAATTCGCGAGCACTTCAGCCGGGCAGCACACCGCAAATCCCACCTCGCCGCAGAGGTGACCAGGAGAGGACGTACGCGTGACGATCGATGACACGACACCTACAGGAAACGGACGCGACTCGAAGGGTGGACGCCGTTTCGGCGTCGATGGGGGACAGTCCCGCACGACCAGCAAAGGTGCCCTCGTCGATTCGCTGAACAACGGCGTTTCCTACGCAATCGCTTTCGGTGGACAGGGCGCTCCCTGGCTCACCTCGCTCGAGGAGCTCAGCCGTGACAACGGCCTGGAGCCCGTTCTGACCGATCTGGTCAACGACGCAGCAGCACGCCTCGTGCCCGTCGCGCAGGATCTCCTCGTGGTTCGCCCGGTCGGATTCGATCCGATCGCGTGGATGCTCGAAGCCGAGATCGTCGACGAAGAAGAAGGTGAGAAGTCGGCCGGGCCTTCCGCTGCCGCGCTCACCGCAGCTCCGGTGTCACTCCCCGGCGTCTTCCTCACGCAGCTTGCGGCGTTGCGTGCACTCTCCGCTCAGGGTCTGGATGTAGCCGGTAACCCGCCGGCTGCCGTCATCGGCCACTCGCAGGGCCTTCTGGCCACGGCTGCCGTAGCCGCGCAGGGCAACGACGACGGTGAACTCCTCGCCGTCGCACAGCTCGTCGGTGCTGCTGCCAGCTTGGTCGGCCGTCGCCGCGGCGTCATCGCCGGCGCCTCCGCGAAGCCGATGGTTGCGGTCTCGGGCGTCGATCCCGAGCGTCTCGCCGCCGTCGTCGCCGAGCTTGCCGAGGGTGTGGCGCCTGAGCGCGCGGCTGTCCTCGCCATCCGCAACGGCCGTCGCCGCGTCGTTCTCGCCGGGCCGCCCGCTCAGCTGGCACGCGTGCAAGAGCGTTGTGAACAGATCGAAGCCGAGGAAGCCCGCGAGCGTGAGGGTAAGAAGCGTGGCGGTTCCGTCTTCGCGCCGTCCTTCGATCCGCTCGACACCGAAATCGGCTTCCATCACCCCGCATTGACCGAGGCCGTCGAACTCGTCGGCAGCTGGGCGACCCGTTGCGGTCTCGACGCGGACCGTGCGCGCGAACTTGCGCAGGGTGTCCTCGTCGATCCGGTCGACTGGGTCGAGGCTGTCGACGGCGCAATCTCCGCCGGCGCCAAGTGGATTCTCGATCTCGGACCCAGCGATCAGCTGACCCGTATGACGTCCTCTTCGCTGCGTGGACAGGGCATCGGCATCATTGCCGCAGCCACCCGCGGCGGACACCGCAATCTGCTCACACCCGGTGCAGCACCTGAGGTCTCACGTTCGTGGTCCGAGTTCGCGCCGAAGCCCGTTGCGCTTCCCGGCGGCCGTATCGGCGTCGAGACCGCGTTCACGAAGCTGACCGGTCGTTCACCCATCCTGCTCGCAGGTATGACGCCGACGACGGTCGACGCCAAGATCGTTGCCGCGGCAGCCAATGCCGGTCACTGGGCCGAGCTTGCCGGTGGCGGGCAGGTCACCGAAGAAATCTTCGAAGACCGTGTCGCAGAGCTGAAGATGCTGCTCGAGCCGGGCCGCGCGGTCCAGTTCAACTCCCTGTTCCTCGACCCGTACCTGTGGAAGCTGCAACTCGGTGGCAAGCGCCTCGTCCAGCGTGCCCGTACCGCCGGTGCTCCCATCGACGGCGTCATCGTCACCGCCGGTATCCCGGAACTCGAAGAGGCTGTTGCTCTCATCGACGAGTTGTCCGAGATCGGCATCACCAACATTGCATTCAAGCCCGGCACCGTGGCGCAGATCCGCTCCGTGATCCGCATCGCCAACGAGGTTCCGAACTTCCCGGTCATCGTCCACATCGAAGGCGGCCGCGCCGGCGGACACCACTCGTGGGAAGACCTCGACGACCTGCTCCTCGACACGTACGCCGAGCTGCGTACACGCCCGAACCTGGTCATCTGCGTCGGTGGCGGCATCGGAACACCCGAGCGCGCAGCCGATTACCTGACCGGTCGCTGGTCTGCCGCAGCCGGTTTCCCGGCCATGCCCGTCGACGGCATCCTGGTCGGCACCGCAGCCATGGCGACTCTCGAGGCCACCACCTCTCCCGAGGTCAAGCAGCTCCTCGTCGACACACCCGGTACGCCGGACTGGGTCGGTGCAGGTACCGCTGAAGGCGGAATGGCCTCCGGCCGTAGCCAGCTCGGTGCCGACATCCACGAGATCGACAACGCGGCTTCGCGTACCGGGCGCCTCCTCGACGAGGTTGCCGGCGATTCCGAGGCAGTGGCCGAGCGCCGCGACGAGATCATCGCCGCCCTCGACGTCACCGCCAAGCCGTACTTCGGCGACGTCGAGACCATGACGTACGCACAGTGGCTGCGCCGCTACCTCGAGCTGACCGTCGGCATCGACGCGGCGAAGGAATTCGACTGCGGCGCCGATCTTCAGGACGCCATCGTCGAGGCGACGTCGAGCCCGTGGCTCGACATCACCTGGCGTGCTCGCTTCGGCGAGATGCTCCAGCGCACCGAGGCGCGTCTGCACCCGGTCGACCGCGGCCCGATCCCCACGCTGTTCGCTGACGCCGAGACCCTCGAGCGCCCCGAGGCTGCGATCTGCGCACTGCAGGCGTCGTACCCGGACTACTCGACCACCGTTCTGCATCCCGCAGACGTCTCGTTCTTCATCTCGTTGTGCAAGACGCCGGGCAAGCCGGTCAACTTCGTTCCCGTCGTCGACGGTGACGTGCGTCGTTGGTGGCGCAGCGACTCCCTGTGGCAGGCACACGACCCCCGCTACACCGCCGATCAGGTTTGCGTCATCCCCGGCACCGTTGCCGTCGCCGGCATCACCCGTGTCGACGAGCCGGTCGGTGACCTGCTCGATCGCTTCGAGAAGGCGACCTACGACGAATTGGTTGCTGCCGGAACCACTCCGGTTGCACTCGCGAGCCGTCGCCACCAGGATTCCGCACCCGGACTTCTCGACGCCGTTCTCTCGGCTCCTGACCTCCAGTGGGCCGGCCGCCTGACCCAGAACCCCGTCCGTCGTCTCGGCGACCTCGACGAGTGGAGTGCAGAGTCTGCCGACAAGGCAGTTCACGGCACCACCGGTTCCAGTCTGACCGTCGTCGATTCCTCGCACGTGCTGCTTTCGGTTCCGTTGGTGGCAGGCAAGTCCGTCGACATCACGATCACGATCCCCGAGTCCGTCGTCGACGGCGGCGCTCCGGTTGTCACCGAAGCCGATGCCGAAGGTGCGATGTCCGCGCTCCTGGCAGTTGCTGCCGGACAGGAACTTCCGACAGTCAAGAACGGCAAGGCTCGCCTCAACGTCGCGTGGGTTCCCGATCGCATCGCCGATCACGCCGGTGTCACCGGTTCGGGTCTGCCCACCACGCTCAGTGTCAGCGGCAAGGCTGTTCCGGACGTCGTCGTCGGAGCATGCTGGCCTGCAGTGTTCGCAGTCCTCGGCGCAGCCAAGCTCGACAGTCTTTCCGTTATCGAAGGCATGCTCGACCTGGTCCACCTCGACCACACCGTCGACTTCGTCGGTGAACTTCCCTCCGAGACAAGCATTCTCGTGGTCAATGCCGAGGTCGCCTCGGTTCTCGACACCGACCTCGGTCGTGTCGTCGAGGTCAAGGTCGAGGTCGGTGCCATGCTCGGCGAGGGCCTCGACGCCCCCGCAGTCGTCACCATGACCGAGCGTTTCGCGATCCGCGGACGCACCGGTGCAGGCGAACTCGCCGACCCGGCTCGCGCCGGTGGATCGATCAGCGATGCGGCTGTCGACACCTCGCGTCGTCGTCGCCGTGACGCGAAGATCCTCGCTCCGGTCAGCATGGGCGCGTTCGCTCAGGTTTCCGGTGACCACAACCCGATTCACACCTCCGACAACGCCGCTCTGCTGGCCGGCCTCGGAACCCCGATCGTGCACGGCATGTGGCTCTCCGCCGCAGCGCAGCAGGTAGTCACCGCAGTCGACCCGGCCGAGACCCGCGTCCCGCCGCGCCGCCTGACCGCCTGGACCGCCCGCTTCCTCGGGATGGTTCGCCCCGGCGCCGAGATCGACGTCCGCGTCGACCGTGTCGGCATCGACCAGGGCGCAGAAATCGTCGAGGTCGGCTGCCGCATCGACGGCGAACTGGTCATGGTCGCCACCGGCCGCACTGCCGCAGCGAAGACCGTCTACGCCTTCCCCGGCCAGGGCATTCAGCGCCCGGGCATGGGCCTCGACGCTCGCGCACGCTCCAAGGCCGCCCGCGACGTCTGGGAGCGCGCGGACAAGCACACTCGTAAGGCACTCGGATTCTCGATTCTCGCTGTCGTGCGCGACAACCCGGTGACCGTCAAGGCCCGTGGTGTCGAGCACAGGCATCCCGACGGCGTCCTGCACCTGACTCAGTTCACCCAGGTGGCCATGGCCGTTCTCGGTGTTGCCCAGGTTGCCGAGCTGCGCGAATCCGGAACCTTCATCGAGGATTCCCTTCTGGCCGGTCACTCGGTCGGTGAGTACAACGCACTCGCTGCTGTCGCCGAGGTTTTCCCGCTCGAAGCACTTCTCGAGGTCGTCTTCCAGCGTGGCTCCGCCATGCACCAGCTCGTTCCCCGTGACGAAGCCGGACGCTCCGACTACCGCATGGCCGCTATTCGCCCGTCGCAGATCGGTGTTTCCGACGACGACGTGCAGGGCTTCGTCGCCGGTGTCGCCGAGACCTCCGGTGAGTTCCTCGAAATCGTCAACCTGAACCTGCGCGGCAGCCAGTACGCCATTGCCGGTTCGGTAGCCGGTCTCGACGCACTCGAGGTCGAAATCGATCGTCGCCGAGCAGAATTCGGTGGCAAGCGGGCATACATCCAGGTTCCCGGCATCGACGTGCCGTTCCACTCCACCGTCCTTCGCGGTGGCGTGGCGGACTTCCGCGTGTGCCTGCAGGACTTGCTCCCGCACGACATCGATCCGGACATCCTGATCGGCCGCTACATCCCGAACCTGGTTCCGAAGCCGTTCTCGCTGCGTCGTGACTTCGTTCAGGAAATCGCCGACCTGGTGCCGTCCGAGCCGCTGCAGGAAGTCCTCGCAGACTTCGACAGCTACGCAACGCGCACTCACGAGTTGTCCCGCATCATCCTGATCGAGCTGCTGGCTTGGCAGTTCGCCAGCCCGGTCCGTTGGATCGAGACGCAGGACCTGCTCTTCGGTGACGAGTCCGAAGGTGGACTCGGGGTCGAACGCTTCGTCGAGATCGGTCTCGGCGCTGCCCCGACCGTTGCAAACCTCGCGTCGCAGACCCTCAAGCTGCCGGGCCGCTTCGGCTACCCGGTCGAGGTTCTCAACGTCGAGCGCGAAGCCGCGATCGTCTACGGCACCGACGTCGACCCCGCTGTCGATGACGACGACGAGATCGAAGCGCCTGCCGCGCAGGCTGCTCCGGCCGCCGCGGCCGCTGCTCCGGTTGCCGCTGCCGCGCCGGCTGCACCTTCGGGTGGACCGCGTCCGGACGACCTCACCTTCAAGGCGCCCGACGCCACGAAGGTCCTGATCAGCCTGTGGACCAAGCTCCGTCCCGATCAGGTCGGCCCCGCGGACACGATCGAGGCACTGTGCGACGGCGTTTCCTCGCGTCGCAACCAGCTTCTGGTCGACCTCGGCTCCGAGCTCTCCCTCGGTGCCATCGACGGGGCCGCAGACGCCGACATGGGCTCCCTGGGGGCAACCGTCGACAAGCTCGCCCGTACGTACAAGCCGTTCGGACCGGTGCTCTCCGATTCGATCAACGATCACCTGCGTAAGGTCTTCGGCCCCTCGGGCAAGCGTCCCGGCTACATCGCCGACCGCGTCAAGAAGGTCTGGGAACTGGGCGACGGCTGGGCACACCACGTCACCGCAGCAGTGGCTCTCGGTACCCGTGACGGCGCCAGCATCCGCGGCGGCGACCTCGGTGGCCTGAGCTCCGGCGCACTGGCCGACGCGGCAGCAGTGGACGCAGTCATCGACAGCGCAGTTGCCTCGGTCGGGTCTGCTCGTGGAGTCAGTGTCTCGTTGCCCGCTACCGGCGGCGGAAGCGGCGGAACTGTCGACGCAGCTGCTCTGGGTGAGTTCACCGAGAACATCACCGGTCGCAACGGCGTTCTGGCCTCGGCCGCACGCCTGGTACTCGAGCAGCTCGGACTGAACGAAGAAACGGCAGTCGCGACGGTCGAGGACACCGAACTGGTCGACCTGGTCTCGGCTGAACTCGGCTCCGACTGGCCGCGTCTGGTTGCTCCGGCATTCGACGCGCAGAAGGCCGTGCTGCTCGACGACCGCTGGGCAAGTGCGCGTGAGGATCTCGCTCGCATTTGGCTCGGTGACACCGCGTTGTCGGTCGAGAACTTCATCGGTGCCGGCTCCACCGTCGCCGCACAGGCGAAGTGGTGGGCCACCCGTGCAACCGACGAAGGCCGCACCCCACTCGCCGAGGTCTACACCCGCATCGCTGATGCGGCTGCTGCGGCAGAATCCGACGCACCCGAGTGGGCAGGCGAGGTCGCAGTAGTGACGGGCGCCAGCAAGGGTTCCATCGCGGCAGCGGTCACGGGCAAGCTCCTTGCCGGTGGCGCAACGGTATTCGTGACCACCTCGCGACTCGACGGTCAGCGTCTCGGCTTCTACCGCGACCTGTACCGCGAGAATGCTCGCGCCGGTGCAGCCCTCTGGGTGGTTCCCGCGAACATGGCGTCGTACACCGACGTCGACGCACTGATCGACTGGATCGGCAACGAGGCCACCGAGAACGCAGGCGGCGCAAAGAAGCTCATCAAGCCGGCCATGACGCCGACGATGCTCTTCCCGTTCGCAGCTCCCCGTGTCGGCGGCGAACTCTCCGACGCCGGCGCTCGCGCCGAAATGGAAATGCGCGTGCTGCTCTGGTCGGTGGAGCGCCTCATCGGCGGTCTGTCGAAGATCGGTTACGACAGCGATGTCGACACGCACCTGCACGTAGTGCTGCCCGGTTCGCCGAACCGCGGAACGTTCGGCGGCGACGGTGCATACGGTGAGGCCAAGGCTTCGCTGATCGCCGTGGTCAACCGCTGGAAGGCCGAGCGCAACTGGGCCGAGCGGGTCACGTTGGCACATGCGGTCATCGGTTGGGTTCGCGGAACCGGACTCATGGGTCACAACGATCCGATCGTCGACGCAGTCGAAGCTGCGGGCGTCCGCACCTGGTCCACCCAGGAGATGGCGACCCAACTGCTGAAGACGGCAACCCGCGAGTCGCGGCGCGCTGCTGCCGAGGCCCCGCTCGAGGTCGACCTGACCGGCGGACTGTCCGAGGCCAACCTGGATCTGGGTGCTTTGGCCAAGGAAGCTGCCGAGGTTGCCGAGATCGCCGAAGCTGTCGACGAAGCAGTGGACGAGTCCAGCATCCTGGCGCTGCCCGCGCCGGCTCGCATCGACGACTCGGTCAAGGCTCCGAGCTGGCCCGAACTGGACGTCACCCCCGCGGACCTCGTGGTCATCGTGGGTGCCGGAGAGCTCGGACCCTACGGTTCCTCGCGTACCCGCTTCGAGATGGAGGTCGACGAGCAGCTCTCTGCCGCAGGCGTTCTCGAATTGGCGTGGAACACCGGACTCATCGTCTGGGAGAACGACCCCAAGCCGGGCTGGTACGACGTCGAATCCGGTGACCTGGTACCCGAGGCGGAAATCGCCGACAAGTACCACGACGCAGTCGTCGAGCGTTGCGGCATCCGTCGCTACGTCGACGAGGGCGCGATGATCGACAACACCGCTCCGCTGCTCACCTCCGTGTTCCTGGACAAGGATCTGAGCTTCGTGGTCGGCAGTGAGGCAGAGGCTCAGGCCTTCGTCGAATCCGATCCGGAGAACACGACGGCGACGGTTTCCGCCGAGTCCGGAGACTGGACGGTCACCCGCCGCGCAGGCACCGAGATCCGCGTCCCGCGCAAGATGAAGCTGACTCGCAGTGTCGGCGGCCAGATTCCGACCAACTTCGACGTCACCAAGTGGGGCATCCCCGCCGACATGGCAGATTCGGTCGACCGCGTCGGCCTCTGGAACATCGTCGCAACGGTGGACGCCTTCCTCACCGGCGGCTTCACTCCGAGCGAACTGCTCCGCTGGGTACACCCGAGCCTGGTCGCCAACACGCAGGGCACCGGCATGGGCGGCATGACCTCCATGAGGAGCCTGTACATCGACACGCTGCTCGGCGAGAACCGTCCGAACGACATCCTGCAGGAAGCGCTGCCGAACGTCATTGCAGCGCACGTCGTTCAGTCGTACGTCGGCGGTTACGGTGCGATGGTTCACCCCGTCGCCGCCTGCGCCACGGCAGCGGTATCCGTCGAAGAAGGCGTCGACAAGATCCGACTCGGCAAGGCGCAGTTGGTTGTTGCCGGCGGGTTCGACGATCTGAGCACGGAAGGCATCATCGGCTTCGGCGACATGTCGGCCACTGCCAAGACCGAGGACATGCATGCCAAGGGCATCGAGGATCGCCGCTTCTCGCGGGCCAACGATCGTCGCCGCGGCGGATTCGTCGAGTCGGCCGGTGGCGGAACGATTCTCCTCGCTCGCGGTGACCTGGCACTCGAGATGGGTCTTCCCGTCCTCGGTGTGGTCGCCTGGGCCGGATCGTTCGCCGACGGTGTCCACACCTCGATCCCGGCACCGGGACTCGGAGCACTGGGCGCCGGACGTGGGGGAGCGGATTCGCAGCTCGCACTCTCGCTCAACGCACTCGGCGTGAGCGCCGACGACATCGCCGTGATCTCCAAGCACGACACCTCCACTGCCGCCAACGATCCCAACGAGGCAGAGCTGCACGAGCGCCTCGCCGGGGCATTGGGACGCAGTGAAGGCGCGCCGATGTTCGTGGTCTCGCAGAAGAGCCTGACCGGTCACGCCAAGGGTGGTGCCGCAGCCTTCCAGCTGATCGGGCTCTGCCAGGTACTGAGCCAGGGCATCGTCCCGCCGAACCGCAGTCTCGACTGCGTCGACGACAAGATGGCCGAGTTCGAGCACCTCGTGTGGGCACGTCAGCCGCTCAAGTTCGGTGATCAGCTTCCGCTGCGTGCCGGCCTGCTGACCAGCCTCGGCTTCGGTCACGTCTCCGGCCTGATCGCAGTCGTGCACCCGCAGGCATTCGTCGAGTCGGTTCCGGCCGACAAGCGTGACGCCTATGTTGCTGCGGCCCAGCAGCGGACGATCGACGGTCAGCGTCGCCTCGCGAAGGCGATGTGCGGTGGCGACAGCCTCTACGAGCGCCCGGCGGATCGTCGCCTCGGTGCCGACGGAACGCCGGCCAAGGCGTCGCGTCAGCTCGAAGCGGACATGCTGCTGAGCGAGGACGCACGACTCGGCGCAGACCAGGTGTACCGCTCGAATCTGCCCGGCTGCAAGTAGTAGTCACGGTATGGGAGTTCTGGGTATCGGTTTCGACCTCGTGACGGTGTCGGAGTTCGCCGAGCAATTGAACAGGCCGGGAACGGCAATGCTCGACAACTTCACACCGGGCGAGCGTCGAGACGCCGCTACCCGGAGCTCCGAACCGGCACGACATTTCGCCGCCCGGTGGGCTGCGAAGGAAGCAGTGATCAAGGCATGGTCCACTGCTCTCTTCGCCGGCCCACCGGTGCTGGGGGAAATGATCCACAATCAGATCGAGGTCGTCTCGGACGCCTGGGGGCGCCCCGGCATCCGGCTTCGCGGTGACGTGGCCAAACACCTGACCGGAGTGAAGATTCATATTTCGCTCACGCACGACGGGGACATGGCGGGCGCTTTCGCGGTCATCGAATCCGACCCGGAGTAGCACTGCCGGACACGAAAGAGCCGGTCTCCCAAGGGGAGACCGGCTCTTTGTCGTCCGACTAGTCCTTCGTGCGGGATTCCTTCTCGGCGACGAGGAGATACGCGATCATCAACCTTTTCAGTTCGGCGACGGCGTCGGCATGCGACTGACCGTCCTGAACCGAGAAATTGAGCATCGAATACACCACGTGGACAAGAACTTCCGCCATCATCAGGCGACGATCTCGCCGCGTACGAGGCGTCAACGGGCCGAGCATTTTCGCTACGGTCTCGGCGAACTGCTTTTCGTGAATGACTCCGGTTGCCCGCGTGGACGGCGTTGACTGCATCGCCAGCCAGACCTCGCGGCGCGACGGATCAGACGTCCACAGCCCGGCCATGTGATCGACGAAACTGTTCAGGAACCGCAACCAGTCGAGCGAGGGTACTTCGCCGCCGAACTGAGCAAGCTCGTGCTGGACCCCGACGAGGTCCTGGCGGTTCAATTCGCACACGATGACGTACTTGTTCGCGAAGAACTGGTAAAGCGTCCCAATCGGGACGTCAGCACGTGCCGCGACTTCTTCACAGGTGAACGATTCGAAACCGACATCGGTGAGGAGTTCCCGTGACGCAGCCAGGAGTGCGTCGAATTTACGCTGGCTGCGCTCTTGCGTCGGACGCTTGCGCGGCAGCAGTTCCTGCGGTTCTTCGAGGCTCTGGGGATTCTCCAGTGCTGGGTCGACTCGTCGCCGCGCGCGGTGACGAGTCGTGGGCTGCACGTCTTCCAGGCTATCGGTGTTTTCTGTCGAATTTGGGACTTGTGCATTATCCGGTGTCATCGGCCACCTACTTCGGCGGTCGTGATCGGTCGAAACGCACCGCGCAGGTGCGCGCACACGAGTCCCGATGCTGTTGCCACACCTCGATACTAGGTGACCAACTGTCCAGTAGCCGAAGAGGTTGCTGCGCGGTGTGGCGCAACGGCGATCCTGGCGCCTGCCTACGTCCGATTCGGGCAGACTGAGATTCTTCGGGCACACCGAGATTCGATGCCGAGGAGAGGGAGACGATGACGGAAGAACTGCGAACCGCGGTAGGTGAACTCATGCCGCGTGCCCGTGAGGATCTGAGTGCACTTGTGGCGATGAAGTCCGTCGCCGATGCACGGCAGTACCCGCCGGAAGAATGCGCGGCCGCTGCGCATTGGGTCCTGGAGGCATTCCGGGCTCAGGGTTTCGCCGATATCGAGGCGATCGAGACCTCCGACGGTTCGGCCGCGGTTGTCGGGCGTCGACCAGGCCCGGGCGGTGCTCCGACCGTTCTGCTGTACTGCCACTACGACGTTCAGCCGCCCGGAAGCGAAGAGCTCTGGGGCTCCCCGCCTTTCACGCTCACCGAGCGCGACGGACGGTGGTACGGACGGGGCGCTTCCGACTGCAAGGGCAACGTCGTCATGCATCTGACAGCTCTGCGAGCGCTCGCCGCAGCCGGTGTGGATCCGAGCGTCCACCTGACGCTCGTCGCCGAAGGATCCGAGGAGATGGGCACTGGCGGTCTCGAGGATCTGGTGCGAGAGCGGCCCGAACTTTTTGCAGCCGACATGATCCTGATCGCCGATACCGGCAACACCGAAGTCGGGGAGCCGACGATCACGACGTCATTGCGCGGGATCGCGAACGTTGTGGTCCACGTGTCGACGCTCGAGGGTGAGATTCACTCCGGTGTCTTCGGTGGACCGGCGCCCGATGCGATCACCGCGCTGGTGCACATACTCTCGACGCTGCACGACAGCGCCGGAAACACCACTGTCGAAGGCTTGACCAACGACCAGGAATGGGCGGGTGTCAGTTATGACGGCGATCAGTTCCGCTCCGACGCCGGGGTGCTCGAAGGGGTGCAGCTGACTGGTTCCGGTTCGGTCGCCGAGCAGGTGTGGGCTCGTCCGGCGCTGACCATCCTGGGTATCGACTGCCCGCCGGTCGTGGGTTCGGCGGCGGCGATCACGCCCCGCGCGTCGGCGCGCCTGAATCTTCGTGTCCCGCCTGGCACGGATCCGGCGCAGGCACAGAAGTTGTTGACGGACCACCTCCGCGCGGCGGCGCCGTGGGGCGTCCACATCGAGGTCGTTCCGGAATCGACGGGATCGCCGTTCTCGTCCTCGACGGAGGGTGCAGGTTTCGCGCAGCTGAAGTCCGCGCTCACCGATGCCTACGGCCGCGAAGTCGGATTTGCCGGCCAAGGGGGATCGATACCGCTGTGCAGTGCACTGGCCGAGCAGTTCCCCGACGCGGAGATCGCGTTGATCGGCGTCGAGGAACCGCAATGCCGCATTCATGCGCCCGACGAAAGCGTCGACCCGTCGGAGATCGAGAATCTCGCTTTCGCGGAGGCTCTGTTCTTGAGCCGGTACGGGAGTTAGACCGACAGATCGCGTCGTAGCTTGGCGACGTGGCCGGTGGCCCGGACGTTGTACTGGGCCACCTCGATCTTGCCTTCCTCGTCGACGAGGAACGTCGAGCGGATGACGCCCTGGACGGTCTTGCCGTACATCTTCTTCTCACCGAACGCGCCCCAGGCTTCGAGCGTCGCCTTCTCGGGATCGGAGAGCAGCGGGAAGGTCAACTCTTCGGTATCGCGGAACTTCGCGAGTTTTGCGGGCTTGTCCGGCGAGATTCCGATGACTTCGAGGCCGGCGCCGTTCAGCTCGGCGAGGCTGTCACGGAAGTCGCAGGCCTGCTTGGTGCACCCCGGGGTGCTGGCCGCCGGGTAGAAGTACACGATGACCTTGCGGCCGCGGTAATCGTGAAGGGAAACCTCGTTGCCATCGGCGTCTGGGAGCGTGAAATCCGGCGCGACGTCGCCGGCGGACAATCTACTGTTCTCGGTCACGGGAATCGAGGTTAGTCGAGAAATTGCGCGGCAGGTGGGCGCGAGGGCATTCTGCTCCTCTACGGTAGAGCGAAGTGTCGGCGCGCTGCGTCCGCACAGCAGACCCGCACACAGAGCAGCAGAACACAGACAAGTTGGAGGACACGTGCCCAGGGACACCGAGAGCATCGAACGCGAGATCGAGAAGGCGCGTAACCAGCTCGCGAGCACACTCGACGAACTGACGGTCCGCACCACCCCGAAGCGGCTGGTCGAGAACACCAAGAAGACGGTGCTCGCCAAGCTCAACGAGCCGGCAGTGAAGTACGCGCTGATCGCAGTCGGTTCAGTGGTGGGACTACTCGTGGTCCGGAAGATCATTCGCTGACCCGAGTTGTCGAAGACAGAACATGAAGAAGGCCCCCACCTGGTGAGGTGGGGGCCTTCTTGCAAGTGCGCCCACAGGGACTCGAACCCCGGACCCAGTGATTAAGAGTCACTTGCTCTACCAACTGAGCTATAGGCGCTCGCTCTTGCGAGACAGAACATTAGCCGACAGGCTCAGGAGTTTGCAAAACGCGTGTTCATCGTGGTGACGATGGTTACATCGCTTCCGGAAGTCACGAGTGTGGAGGGTGCGAATCCGGCCAGCGGACGGTGCTTTCCAACTGCTGTGCGACGGCGAGAATGGTCGGTTCACCACCGCTGCGCCCGACCAGTTGGACGCTCAGGGGGAGTCCGCGTTCGGAGAACCCGGCGGGCACAGCGGCCGCCGGGTTGCCGCAGACATTCCAGATCGAACAGTAGGCGGCGATCGGCAACGCCTTGCGGACTGCTGACAGAAGGCCGGTTCCTTCGAGTTGTCCGATCGGGCGTGGCAGCGCGGGCGTGGTCGGCATCAGGACCAGGTCGAAGGTGTCGAAGACCTGGTTGACCGTCGCTGCGATTCGCTCACCTTTGCGGTAAGCGAATTTCCCGACGCGCGCGGGAGCGGCTATCCGGCCGATCGACGCGAGTGCTCGTGTGCGCTTCTCGAGTAACGCTGGATGATCGACGCGCAGTGCTTCGTCGCGGACGCCGCCGAGTACCTGCGGGAGAAATGCTGCAGTTGCGTCCGGGTACTCGGGATCGTGTTCTTCGACGTGATGTCCCAACGCGCTCAACATCTCTGCGATCGAATGCACCGCGGCAACGACCTCCGGGGACGGGCGGACGCCCCGGACCGGACTCCGGGTGGACACTGCAATGCGAAGTGGCGCGGGCGCCGACGCGGCTGACTCGGCAAAGCTGGTGCGGAGCGTTTCGGCTGTGTAGTCGTCGGTCCCGGTGGTACCGGTGATCACGTCGTACACGAGCGCGCTGTCCTCGACGGAACGAGTGAGAGGCCCTAGTGTGCCGAGTCCGCGCCAGAGGTTTCGGTTCGGCGCGGTGCTCACCCGACCGCGCTGCGGTTTGAGTCCGAACAACCCGCAGAACGCCGAAGGCAGTCGGATGGAACCGCCGCCGTCGCCGCCGATTGCCGCTGCGACCATGCCCGAAGCGACGGCCGACGCAGATCCTCCGCTCGATCCGCCGGTGGATATGCCAGTGTCCCAAGGGTTTCTGGTGTAGCCGTTTGCGGCGGTCTCGGTGAAGGGCCAGATGCCGAACTCGGGCATCGTCGTCTTGCCGACAATCACTGCGCCGGCCTCGCGCAAACGGCGAACGACCTCCGAGTCAGCGGAGGCGATGCGAGTTGCTGCCGCACCGCCGTACGTCGTGGGCGTTCCGGCGACGTCGTTCTCGTCCTTGATCGCGATCGGGACTCCGTGCAGTGGGCCCAGGCTGTGGCCGTCGGCCTGGCGCTGATCGAGACGTGTCGCTTCGTCGAGCGCTTCGTCTGCGAGAACTCGCACAAAAGCATTGAGCGTCGAATCGAGGCGTTCGATACGGCGAAGTGTGTTCTCGGTGAGCTCGCGGGCCGATATTTCTCCGGACCGGATCAGAGCGGCCTGACCCGCAACCCCGGCAAATGCCAGCTCGCTGCCCGGTGTGGTTTCGCGCTCGGTCATCAATCCTCCAGGCCGTGGTTCCGATAACTGTGAAGTCTATTCACCACAACCTGTTCACCACGACACAAAGAAAAATCCCCACCTTCCGAAGAAGGTGGGGACCTTTGCAAGTGCGCCCACAGGGACTCGAACCCCGGACCCAGTGATTAAGAGTCACTTGCTCTACCAACTGAGCTATAGGCGCTCGCTCTTGCGAGACAGAACATTAGCCGAATCGCCGGTTCGGGAGCAAATCGCCAGGTGGAGGCGTCACCGCTGTAGTCCGATCGGAGGAAATCCGCTGAAAGCGGTAACAAAACGGACGGTTCGGAGCGATTGATACTTGAACGTTACTGACGGCGTGGCCTTTCATGACCGTTGGTAACGAGCGCGCCTGGCATCATTGGTGCAGCGCAGTCATACCGCAAGTCCCACTTGCCTTCCGGTAAGTGGGATTCGCATGTGACGCGGAAGTTAGTCGGAGAAATTGTGAAGCGGAGTCGAACGATGAGTCGTCAAAGGTGGGGTCTGTCCGTGCGCGGGGGGAACGGTCGAGCGTCGAAGGGCGCGGCGATGATCGCGGCGTCTCTCGGTGCTCTCGTTCTGATGACCGCGTGCACGTCGGGCGGCAAGGACGTCAGTACCGAAGGGTCGGCGCCGATCGATTCCAATCCGCTCACCGAACTCATCAAGCCGAAGCTCACCTCGACCGCTGCCGACGGTGCTGTCGGCTTCTCGCCGGGCGACCCGGTCAAGATCAACGTCGCTGACGGCGCTCTGTCCGACGTGACGATGGTCAATCAGGACGGCAAGGCAGTTGCCGGCGCGATTGCTGCCGACGGTGCGTCGTGGACCACCACCGAGCCACTCGGCTACAACCGCAAGTACAAAATCGAGGCCCGCGCATTCGGATTGGGTGGCGCAAGTACGACGGTCACGTCCTTCACCACCAGCGCACCCGGCAACGTCACCAAGCCGTACGTCTTGCCCAACGAGGGTGACGTGGTCGGCATCGGTCAGCCCATCGCGGTGCAGTTCGACGAGAACATCCCCGATCGCAAGGCTGCCGAAGCCGCGATCACCGTCACCACGACTCCGGCCGTCGAAGGTGCGTTCTACTGGGTCAACAATCGTGAGGTCCGTTGGCGTCCGGAGAACTACTGGGCACCGGGCACCAAGGTCGACGTGAGCGTCGACGTGTACGGGCGCAATCTCGGCAAGGGAGTCTTCGGGCAGGAAGACGCCAAGAGTTCCTTCACCATCGGTGATGCCGTCATCGCCACGGCGGACGACAACACCAAGCAGGTCACTTTCCAGGTCAACGGTGAGACCGTCATGACCATGCCCACCTCCATGGGCAAGGACAGCACTCCCACCGACAACGGCGTCTACATCATCGGTGACCGCTTCGCGAACATGATCATGGACTCGTCCACGTACGGCGTCCCGGTCACCTCGGCGCAGGGTTACAAGACCCCCGTCGACTGGGCGACCCGAATGTCCTACAGCGGCATCTTCTTCCACTCGGCGCCGTGGTCGGTCGGGCAGCAGGGCTACTCCAACACCAGTCACGGCTGCCTCAACCTGAGCCCGTCCAACGCCAAGTGGGTCTACGACAACACCAAGCGTGGGGACATCGTCGTCGTCAAGAACACCGTCGGCGGCACTCTCTCCGGCACCGACGGCCTCGGTGACTGGAACATCCCCTGGAGCGTCTGGAAGACCGGCAACGCGGACGTCTGAGTGCGTCCCTGAAGCCTTGAACGGCAGAATGCCCCCGACCGTCCGGTTGGGGGCATTCTGCATCTGTACACCTTTTGTGAGCGAAAGTGCCTCTCGGTCTGTCTGAGGCGACGGGAGGTACGTTCGCTCGGTGTCAGCGTCGACCGAACGCGTCCACTCCGGTCATCTCAGCGGACAGTGCCCACAATCTGCGTGCGTCGGCGGGATCGGTAGCCCAAGGCTTCACGCCGCCGACGCTCATGTCATCAGTCTGCGCGACGTCCGCGATGTTGCAGTCCTGGAGATACGCGCCGGAGTGATCGGCGAGTATCGGTGCCGTCGCTGCCCACACCGTTGTAGCGGCGCCCTGGGAGGGAGTCTTGAACCCCGGCACGGCGTCGCCATTCGACGTCGTCCATCCGAGATCGTGTTTCTCCGATGCCGAGAAGTGACGTTGAAGGGGAGTGAGGATGCTCCCGGGATGGACGGAGAACGCACTGATACCGCGTGAAGCACCGGAGTTCGCCAGCTGTACAGCGAATAGAGCATTTGCAGTCTTGGCTTGACCGTACGCAAGCCAGCGGTCGTAACCGTTGCGGAAATGTATGTCATTCCAACGCACTCCCGACAGAAAATGTCCCGCCGACGAGACAGCGACGACGCGAGAGCCGTTTGCGGGCATGGCTGGCACAAGCAGGTTCACCAGTACAAAGTGCCCGAGGTGATTGATCGCGAATTGTGATTCCCATCCGGAGCCGACACGGCGTTCCGGGCAGGCCATGACCCCCGCATTGCAGATGATGATGTCCGGAGTGATCCGGGATTCGAGAATTTCTCGCGCACACGATCTGACACTGCTCGGGTCCGACAGGTCGCACGCTCGCACTTCGATACCCGGAAGGTCGGCCACCGCCCTCCGTGCCTGTTCTGGTCGGCGGGCAAGAACTACAACTCGCGCGCCGACCGAAGAAAGTGACTGCGAAATCTCATATCCGAGTCCGGAGTACCCGCCGGTGACCAAAGCCGTAGTGCCTGTTAAATCTTGTCCGGCAAGTACGTCGTCGGCAGTGGAGACTCGGGAGTATCCGGTGCTGATTTTGCGCTGGATGGAATTCATGACTGCGACCGTAAAATCTGGAGTGCACTCCAGGTCAAGGAAAGGTCGCCAGGTAATGCGCGAACTGTCAATCGGTGACGTCGCTGTCCAGACCGGAATCAGTATCGATTCCCTTCGATACTTCGAACGTGAGGAATTGCTCGTTCACGAGGTGGCGCGCTCGGCAGGTGGGCGTCGGGTGTACTCCGAAAGCGATGTCTCTTGGTTGAAGCTGTGCAATCGATTCCGAGACTCGGGTATGCCGATCGCAACGATCCGCGAATTCGCCGCACTCGTCAGGTCAGGGCCGGGAAACGAGAAGGAACGGCTTTCACTTTTACAGTCGCATGAGGAGTTGATTCGATCCAGGATCGCTGCGATGCAGGAAAACCTGAACGTCATCCACGACAAGGTTTCGGCGTACGAGCGACATGTTCGCGAGGGGACCGTCGTAGGTGTCTGGGAGCCGCAACCGTCGCCCGAGTGATCGACGGCTGGGCCATTTGCGGCGAATTCCAGCTACCCCGATGCGAGCGAAAGTGGCTTTCGGTCTTTCTGAGGCGACCAGAGGTACGTTCGCTCGGCTCGGGCACGGGTTGCTCGGGAGCGCGCGATTTGTCGCGGTCGCCACCCCACCCACTTCGGGTGAACGTATCGCTGCCCCCGCCAGAGAAGGGGAGCGATACGTTCACCCGGCTGTGGAAGGGGAGATTGCGGCTGGCGCACAAACCAAAAGAACCCCCGAAAATGTCTTTCGACATCTTCGGGGGTTCCGCTTGGGTGAGCGACGGGACTCGAACCCGCGACAGCCAGGATCACAACCTGGTGCTCTACCAACTGAACTACGCCCACCATTGCCTCGGCCACCGGTTTGACCCGGCTGCTTTGACGAAAGAGATACTAGCGCGAAAGTCGGTCAGGAAGCCAATCGGCAGGTCAGGCGGGACCCAAGCCCTCTACGACGGCTGCAATCTCCGCGCTCGACGGTCCGGGCGCCGCGACGAATGCAGTGCCGCGGTAGTACTTGAGTTCGCGGATGGATTCCTTGATGTCGGCGAGTGCCCGGTGGGCGAGACCTTTTTCGGGCTGGCCGAAGTAGATTCGCGGGTACCAGCGGCGGGAGAGTTCTTTGATGGAGCTGACGTCGATCATCCGGTAGTGCAGGTATGTGTCCAGCGCCGTCATGTCCCGTGAGATGAATCCGCGGTCGGTGGCGATTGAATTGCCTGCCAGGGGAGCCGTACCGGCGACGGGAACGTGCTTGCGGATGTACGCGAGCACCTCTTTCTCCGCCTCGGCGAGGGTGACCGTCGACTTACGAACCTCTTCGGTCAGTCCCGACTTTGCGTGCATCTTCTTCACGACGTCGGGCATTGCAGCCAACGCGTCGTCGTCGGCGTGGATGACGATGTCCACACCTTCGCCCAAGATGTTCAAGTCGCTGTCGGTCACCAGAGCCGCAATCTCGATGAGTTTGTCCGACTCGAGTCGCAGCCCGGTCATTTCGCAATCGATCCATACCAATTTGTCCTGCACCAGGAACACAGTAGTGCGCGCGGGCGCGGGATAAGGTCTGCGGTGGAAACTCGACGTGTGTGAGACGGCGTTCGGGTGATGACAAGAACTTCGCCGCATTGCAACGAGGAGGGCTTTTCGATGACCGTGGATCCGAAGGACGGAGCAGCGCCGCCGACGCCGGCGGAGAAGGCGAAAGCGGCCAAGGCTGCCGCTGCCGAAGCCGCTCGGATTGCAGCTGAAGCCGCTGCAGCAGCTGAGGAAGCAGAGAAGGAAGCGGCTGCCGCCGAGGCCGAAGCATCGGCCGGAGCCACCCCCGCTGCTCAGGCGCCCTCGGGTGCTGCCGCTGAAATCGCGGCGGGCTATTCATCCGAGGGGCGGGCACTCGAGCTCGGCTCGGTGGTGATCGACGGTGTGGCAGATCCCACCGCACGGGTGCGGATTCCGTTGGCGACGATCAACCGTCACGGTCTGATCGCCGGTGCGACGGGTACCGGCAAGACCAAGACGTTGCAGGGCATCGCCGAGCAGCTGTCCGCCGCGGGTGTGCCGGTTGTGATGGCCGACGTCAAGGGCGATCTCTCGGGTCTGTCGAAGGCGGGGGATCCGAGCGAGAAGATGAAGTCTCGCGCAGTCGAGACGGGCGACGATTCGTGGACTCCCGCTGGGATGCCAGTCGAGTTCTTGTCGTTGGGAACGGACGGAATCGGTATCCCGGTGCGCGCGACCATCACCAGTTTCGGGCCGATCCTGCTCAGTAAAGTGTTGGGCCTCAACGAGACCCAGGAATCGACACTCGGGCTGATCTTCCACTGGGCCGACACTCAGGGCCTCGCCCTGCTGGACCTCAAGGATCTGCGTTCGGTCATCGCGCACCTGACGAGCGCTGAGGGCAAGGCCGATCTGAAGGGTATCGGCGGAGTTTCCTCGGCGACGGCGGGAGTGATTCTGCGCGCGTTGGTCAACCTCGAAGCAGATGGTGGTGACACCTTCTTCGGTGAACCGGAACTCGAAACCGAGGATCTGCTGCGTGTCGTCGGCGGTGCCGGTGTGATCACGCTGTTCGAACTCGGTGCCCAGGCGGCGCGCCCGGCAATGTTCTCCACCTTCCTGATGTGGGTGCTCGCGGACCTGTTCCAGACGCTGCCCGAAGAGGGAGATCTGGACAAGCCGAAGCTCGTGTTCATCTTCGACGAGGCGCACCTTCTGTTCGCGGACGCGTCGAAGGCCTTCCTTCAGCAGGTGGAACAGACGGTCAAGCTCATTCGTTCCAAGGGCGTCGGTGTGTTCTTCTGCACGCAACTTCCGACCGACATTCCGAATTCGGTGCTGTCACAGTTGGGTGCGCGGGTTCAGCACGCCCTGCGTGCCTTCACGCCCGACGATCAGAAAGCCCTCAACAAGACCGTCCGCACGTACCCGAAGACCGAGCACTACGACCTGGAAAAGGCACTGACTTCACTCGGCATCGGTGAAGCCATCGTGACCGTACTCTCGGAAAAGGGTGCGCCGACGCCGGTGGCCTGGACCAAGATTCGTCCTCCGAGGTCGCTGATGGACACCATCGGCAACGACGCGATCAAGGCGGCCGCGTCGTCGAGTCCCCTGAATCAGAAGTACGGCCAGACCATCGACCGCGAGTCGGCGTACGAGAAGCTGACGGCCAAGGTGGCCGGTGCTCCGACAGCGGATCAGTCCCTGGATCTTCCGTCGCTGCCCGATCTGCCGCCACCGCCGCCGGCCGAGCCGGAGGGCCCCAACATCGCCGAGCAGATCTTGGGCAACTCGGCTGTCAAGAGTTTCCTGCGCTCGGCGGCTTCGGCTGCGGGACGCGAGATTTCGCGAAACATCTTCGGCACCGGTAGTCGCCGCAGGCGCTGAGGCTCAGGCGCCCGCGAGGTCAGATGCCGACCTCGCGGGCCAGCAGGTCGTTGATCGATTCGCGCCTGATCAACGGCCGCGCAATCCCGCCCAGCACGGCGACGACCGGCGGCCGGCCGACGCTGTTGTAGGTGGAGGCCATGCTGTGGTGGTATGCGCCCGTACACGGCACTGCCAACAGGTCACCTTCATGTAGGTCGGCGGGAAGCCTTGCTCCGACGGCAATTTCGTCGCCCGATTCGCAGTGTCGCCCGGCGACGGTGACTTCCTGGAGCGGTGCGCGCGAATGTCGGTTCACCAGTTCGACGTCGTAGTGGCTGTCGTACAACGACACCCGAGGGTTGTCGCTCATCCCGCCGTCGACGGAGACGAAGGTTCGTCCCCCGCTGATCGTCTTGATGTTCTGTACGCGATAGAGCGTGACTCCGGCCCGCGCGGCGATCGCTCGGCCAGGCTCGAGCACGATTTCGGGGCGAGGGAAGCGGTTTCGGGTGCACGCGTCGTCGAGAGTTTCGTCGATGACGTGAGCGAGGCGGGTCAGATCCAATTGGGCGTCTCCCGGCATGTATGCGATCCCATGGCCACCGCCGAGATCGAGTTCGGTGAGGATGATTCGATGCGTGCGTCGTATGTCGTCCATCTGTGCGATCATCGTCTCGATCGCGGGGCGGAAGAGTTCGGGATCGGTGATCTGGGAGCCGAGATGGCAATGCAGGCCGATGAGTTGCAGGTGCGTCGCGTTGGCGACGACGGATACCGTATGTTCCAGTTCTTCGGAAAACGCTGGTAGGCCGAACTTTTGGTCCACGATGCCCGTGGACACTGCCTTGTGTCCGTGTATGTCGATGCCGGGTGTGACTCTGACCAACACCTTCTGTCGGTGGGTGCACACCGACGCGAGCCGTACCGCTTCGCTGGGGGAGTCGAGGACGATCCGGCCGACACCCGCGTTGACCGCCGCCCTCAGTTCGGAAACCGATTTGGCATTGCCGTGCAGGATGATTCGGTGGGGGTCCACGCCCGCGGCAAGCGCGACGGCGAGTTCACCGGCGGAACAGACATCCACCCCGAGTCCCTCGTCGGAGACCCAGGTAGCCATCGCTCGAATCATCAGTGCCTTGCCGGCGTACACGATCTCCGAGTCGGGGAAGATCTCTCGATACGTGCGGCAGCGGTGCCGCACGTCCGCCTCGTCGACGACGTACGTCGGTGTGCCGTACTGGTCCGCGATCTCTTCGAGGGAGACGTCGCCGATGCAGACACGCCCGCTGTGGTCGTGGCGAGTACTGATGGGCCACAACGCAGGATCCATACGCGGTGTCATTGCGCCGCGTAGGGAGGGGAAGATTTCGAGTAGCGTCACGTCGATCTCCTGAAGGTGACCCGCCGTGTTGCGGGCTACTTTCAGATCTACTCCCGAAGATCACCGGTGGGGCGGATCTTGACGCTTACTTGACGCGCCGCCGAACGAGGTTGACGCGGCTCTGACGGCCTCGGCACTGTGCCCGTGGACTCACTGTGCCCGTCGCCGCCTCCATCCGAACCAACCGAGCACCGCGAGCAATGCCACCGCGGCGCCTCCGCCGATGATCGTCGATCGGTCGGCGGACACACCAACGGACGGAGTTCCGCCGGGGCTCGGGGCGTAACCGGCGCCGTACACGGACTCGACCGCCGCTTGGATGTCGAACCCGGTTTCGGTAGCCGGCCCGCAGCTGTGCCCCTCGTGCTCGGCGTCGACGTCGTACGGCGCAGAAACGAACATCAGCTGCTCGGTGCCGAGCACGTAGCTTGTGCCACAACCGTTCCCGTTCGCGAGTGTCCCCACCGACGTCACCGATGCCAGATCGCCTTTGTAGACCCGGCTGACGTCGAACAGGTAGGTGTCCTCGAATCCGTCCGAAGTTTTCTCCGTCGGAGTCCCGAGGAAAACGGTGCTGGAGACGCTCACGGCTTCTTCCGGGGTAGCCGATGATGCGCACGAACATGCATTCGCTGCCGTGGGCAGCAGTAAGGGCAACCCTCCGGTCAAAAGAAGGATTGCCCCGACTGCCAGTGTTCTTCGCATCGCCATTAACCGACTATATGGTCTGCTATGGCCTGCTCTGAGAAGTTTGAGTGAATCAGCCGCCGAGCTTCTTGTAGAACGTGCCCACGATGGGCGCAACGACGGCACGCGGGCTGTAACCGCCCGCGACGGACATCGCCTTGCTCAAGATGCCCGGTACGACGCGCATCTTGTTCTCGGCCAGGCCGTCGAGCGAGACCTTGGCGGTGTACTCGCTCGAGATCCAGAAGAAGTCCGGGACGAGCTTGTCGACGATCGATGCTTCGGCCGGGTCCGGGGTTTCGGTGCGAACGGGGCCTGGCGCGAGCAGGGTGACGTTCACTCCGGTGCCCTTGAGTTCACCTCGCAACGATTCCGCGAAGGTGTTCACGAACGCCTTGGTGGCTGCGTACGTCGCGTTGTTGGGGATCGGCATGTTGCCGGCCGCGGACCCGACCATCAGGATGGCTCCGGACTTGCGCGCGAGCATGCCGGGCAGCACGGCCAGCGTGAGATCGTGCACTGCAACGGCGTTGAGCTCGACCTGGTCGCGCTCGTAGGCCGGGTCCAGCTCGGCGATCGGCCCGAAGGTGGCGATACCGGCGTTGTTGCACAGGATGCTGATGTCGCGGCCACCGAGTTCCTCGACCAGAACGGCACGCGCCGCGCTGTCGGAGAGGTCCGATGCACGGACCTCCACCTCGACGCCGTGCGCGGCGCGAAGCTTCTCGGCGAGGGCCTCCATGACCTCGCCACGACGGGCAACGAGGATCAGGGAGTGTCCGCGTGATGCCAGATCAGCGGCCAGTGCCTCTCCGATGCCGGAGGAGGCGCCGGTCACTACGGCGCGGGCTGTGGTTGTGGGTGTCGGCAGGCTCACGATCAGTCAGCGTAGCCGGTCAGATCTTCGCGGCCAGTCGTGTGCCCTGTTCGATGGCACGCTTGGCGTCGAGTTCGCCAGCGACATCCGCGCCGCCGATGATGTGGGTCACCACACCCGCGACGGTCAGTTCGTCCACGAGATCGCGAACCGACTCCTGCCCGGCGCAGATGACGATGGTGTCGACCTCGAGAAGTCGGGGCTTCTCGTGCTTCTCACCGAAGGTGATATGCAGGCCGGCGTCGTCGATGCGCTCGTAGTTGACGCCCGAGAGCTCGTGGACGCCCTTGTTCTTGAGGGCCGCCCGGTGGACCCAGCCGGTGGTCTTCGCGAGGCCGGCGCCGATGCGTCCTGGCTTGCGTTGGAGGAGATAGACCTCCCGCTCGGAGAGCCCTGGTACCGGAGTGGTGAGAGCGCCCGGGGCCATTTCGGGCTCGGTGACGCCCCATTCCTGCTTCCACTCCTTGAGATGAAGAGTGGGGGAAGTGGGGTGCGTGAGGAATTCGCTCACGTCGACGCCGATGCCGCCGGCACCGATGACGGCGACGGACTTGCCGACGGGCTTGCCCTCTCGGACGACCTCGGCGTAGGTCAGCACCTTCGGGTTCTCGATGCCGGGGATCTTGGGAACCCGCGGCGTCACGCCGGTGGCAACCACGACTTCGTCGAAGGAGCCGATGAGATCTGCCGGTGCGACGCGGGTTTCGAGCTTGACCGTCACTCCGGCCACGTCCAGCATGCGGGTGTAGTAGCGAATGGTCTCGGCGAACTCTTCCTTACCCGGAATGAGCTGTGCGATCCCGAATTGCCCGCCGATCTTGTCCGAGGCCTCGAACAACGTGACCGAATGACCACGCTGAGCAAGATTGAGTGCTGCGGAAAGTCCGGCAGGACCGGCGCCGACGACGGCGAGATTCTTGGTCCGCCGAGTGGGGGAGAGGATCAGCGTGGTCTCACGGCCCGCGCGCGGATTGAGCAGGCAGGAGACCTGCTTGTGAACGAAGGCGTGGTCGAGGCAGGCTTGGTTGCAGGCAATGCACGTGTTGATCTCGTCGGACGCTCCGCGTTCTGCCTTGTTCACCCAGTCGGGATCGGCGAGCATCGGCCTGGCCATCGAAATCAACTGCGCGTCACCGCGGTTGAGGATCTCTTCGGCAGTCTCGGGCATGTTGATCCGATTCGAGGCGGCTACCGGAATGCCGACGTGCTTCTCGAGCTTGCTCGTGATGTCCACGAAGGCTGCTCGGGGAACCGAGGTGACGATGGTGGGCACCCGTGACTCGTGCCATCCGATGTCGGTGTTGATGATCGTGGCGCCGGCAGCTTCGACTTCCTTTGCCAATGAGACGATTTCATCCCAGGTCTGACCGCCCTCGACCAGGTCTGCCATCGACAACCGGAACACGATGATGAAGTTCGGGCCGACGGCCTTGCGTGTGCGTCGCACGATTTCGACTGCCATGCGTCGACGGTTCTCGGAACTGCCGCCCCACTGGTCGGTGCGCTTGTTCGTGCGCTCGCAGAGGAACTGGTTGATGAAGTAGCCCTCACCGCCCATGATTTCGACGCCGTCGTAACCCGCGGACTTGGCCAGACGCGCGCAGCGAACGTAGTTCCGGATCTGCCAACGCACCCCACGGCCGGTCAGCTTGCGCGGACGGAACGGATTGATGGGCGCCTTGATCGACGACGCGGAGACACTGAACGGCTGGTAGCTGTAGCGGCCGGCGTGCAGGATCTGCATGGCGATCTTTCCACCCGCGTCGTGAACCGCCTTGGTGATCCGGCGGTGACGGCGCGCTTCGATGCGGTTGGTCAGCTTGGCGCCGAAGGGCAAGAGCCAACCGGTGCGGTTGGGCGCGTAGCCGCCGGTGATGATCAAGCCGACTCCGCCACGGGCACGTTCGGCGAAGTACTCGGCCAAGCGGTCGGTGTCCTTCGCGCGATCTTCGAGGCCGGTGTGGATCGATCCCATGACGACGCGGTTCTTCAGCGTCGTGAATCCGAGGTCGAGCGGTTCGAGCAGGCGGGGGAACTGTGTATCCGTCATGACTGAAGATGTCCTTCCGTGGCGTACTCGCCAGTGTCTTCGGTGGCGGGCTCGCCAGTGTCTTCGGTGGCGTACTCGCCGGTGTCTTCGATGGCGTACTCGCCAGTGGGCAATGCGTCCAGAACTTCCTGGCACCAGTCGGTGAATCCTTCCTCGACGCGGATGCCGCCGCGAAGTACGAGGTACTGGTGCAGTGAAGAGCCGGAAAGCGCCGCTGGATTGGGGAAGTCACGCTTTTCGATGAGTCGGTAGACGTCGAGGCGGGCGGCGTGGCCGTCGCGGTGGCGAGCGACTTCGCGTCGTAGAGCGGGGAGATCGGCGTGCGCAGCGGCCCTGATCTTGATGGCCAACTCGTTGCGCAGGTGGTTCGGTTCGGACGGCTCTGCGATCCATCGGGTCAGTTCGGCGCGGCCGGCATCGCTGACGCGGTACATCTTCTTGTCCGGTCGGCCGTCCTGCGCGATGGCCTCCACCTCCACCCAGCCTGCCTCGTCCATTCGCTTGAGGACTCGGTAGATCTGCTGGTGCGTCGCGCTGTGGAAGAAGCCGATCGACTTGTCGAACCGGCGTGTGAGGTCGTATCCCGACGCATCCTGTTCGGAAAGGGAGACGAGCAACGCATGTTCGAGTGCCATGGAAAAAGTATCTATGCACTCAGGTGCGTATGCAACTAAGTGCGTACTAACTCGGGTGCATAGAGCGTCTTGTATGTCGACTTCGGAGAGAGGCGCCGAGTCGCCCGCGCGCAGTTAGGCTTCGCCGTATGAGCGCCGAGTCCACGAGCACGCAGGCAGAGCCACCCGCAGGCATCGGCGGTGCGGCCACGAAGAGTCAAGTGTTCGCATGGGGGCTGTGGGATTGGGGATCGGCCGCATTCAACGCAGTGATCCTCACGTTCGTCTTCTCGGTATATCTCACCGACGCGGTCGGTGACGACCTTCCCGGCACGATTTCGGCAACTACGTGGCTCAGCTGGGCACTCGGAATCGCCGGCTTCTTCATCGCGATTCTCGCTCCGATCACCGGACAACGTTTCGATGCGTCGGGTAAACGTAAACTCTCGCTCGCGATACTGACCGGCATCACCGTGCTCTCGATGGCGGGCCTCTACTTCGTCGAAGACAACTACCGCTATCTGTGGCTCGGATTGGTTCTGCTCGCAATCGGTTCGGTGATCTTCGAACTGGCCGGCGTTCCCTACAACGCCATGATGCGGCAGGTGTCGACACCGGAGAATCTGGGTAGAGTCTCCGGCTTCGGCTGGGCCATGGGATATTTCGGCGGAATCGTGCTGCTGTTGCTGTGCTACTTCGGGTTCATCGTCGGCGACGGTGACACTCGGGGATTCCTGGGATTGACCACCGACGGCGGCATGAACATCCGGATGGTGGCACTGCTGGCTGCAGTGTGGTTCGCGGTCTTCGCGATTCCGGTGTTCTTCAAGGTTCCCGAGTTGCCCAGCCCCGCGGTCGATCCGGGAGCGTCCAAGGCCGGGTTCCTCGACTCCTATCGGGTGTTGTGGCGCGATCTGCGCGAACTCTGGAACGTCGACAGGCGCACGATCTGGTACCTGATCGCGAGCGCGCTCTTTCGTGACGGTCTCGCGGGCGTGTTCACCTTCGGAGCCGTGCTGGCTGTCAACGTCTACGGGATCAGTGCGGCCGACGTGCTGTTGTTCGGTGTTGCGGCCAACGTGATTTCCGCAATCGGTGCATTGGTGGCCGGACGTTTCGACGATCGGATCGGACCGAAACAGGTCATCACCGTCTCGCTGGCGTCGATGATCGTGGTCGGCGCAATATTGATCGCGGTGTCAGGGCCGGTGATGTTCTGGATCTTCGGTCTCGCGCTCTGCCTCTTCGTCGGGCCCGCTCAGTCTTCGGCACGAACCTTCTTGGCGCGCATCACCCCGCCTGGGCGTGAAGGTCAGATGTTCGGCCTGTATGCGACCACAGGCCGAGCAGTGTCGTTTTTGGCGCCGACACTGTTCGGCCTGTTTGCTTGGCTCTTCGGTGCAGACCGTGCCGGCATCATCGGACTGCTGGTGGTTCTCGGCGTCGGTCTTGCCGCATTGTCGATGGTGAAAGCGCCGGAAGGGGACAGTGCGCTTCCCGTCAATCCTTGAAGTAGACCAACTGGTGTGTCGTAGCGAGCAATGCGCCGTCACTGCCCCAAATTTCGGCCGACTGATCGAAGTATCCGTTTCCGAACCGTTGGGTCCGCGCCGTTCCCAGGACGGAATTGTCTGCCTGTTCGGTCAGCGTCTGAGCGTCGGCGTGGAAGTAGATGGTCATCGAGACCGTTCCAGCCGGAGCCATCTTGCCTCGGCGCAAGAAGACTCGTGGGAAGAAGACATCGCACAGTGCGGTCAGCGACGTGAAGTCGAGAGCGCGTGCCGGTTGATCGCGCACCCAGAGTGTCGTGGTCGAGTCGGGATGCTCGCCCGACTCCAGGTCGGGGATCGCACCCTCGACAAAGCGCATCTCGTAGTTCTGTGCCCAGGCGATGAACTCGGGGAACGGCAGCAGCGTAACGTCTTCGGCCGACGGAACTTCCGGCATCGTGATCTCGGTAGACGACCAGGTTTCACGCCTGGTACCGAACACTGCCGTCGCGGTAGTGGCGACGGTTCCGTCTTGAGACAGTTCGATGGACCAGTGCTGCGTCGAGCGGTTGGTGCGCACCGGCCGGGCGGAGATCTCGAAGGCGCCCTCGGTGATCGGACCGGCAAAGTTGACGGTCAACGACAGCGGATCGCCGAGGCGTTCGGGGTGCTTCAGTACGGATTCGAGCAACGTGGCAGCGGTGACGCCGCCGAATGGCCCGACCATGTTGTTGTACGCCGGATTGGTCTCGCCGGTCGACAAGCCGGCGGTGAGTGGCGTCAATCCGACAGCAGCGTCGAAAGGATGGGGTGGTGCAACGGTCTCGGTCATCGCAGAACTCCTGGTGATGGAATCAATTCGGCTCTATGTATGACAACATACATAGAGCCGAATTCGTCGCGGCGATCAGGATCCTGCACGTGCGAGGATCGCCTCGGCCAACTCTTCGGCTCGCTCTTCCGGAATCCAGTGACTTCCGCCGTCGAGCACGACGAACTCGTAGGGGGCGTCCACGAATTCACCACAGCGTTCTGCGCCTGCGCGGCCGAGCGCTGTGTCGCCGGTGCTCCAGACATACGTGGTCGGCACGGTGGTGCGATCGATGTCGCCGAAGTCGCGGGTCATCGCGCGGTACCAGTTCAAGGCGCCGGTCAGCGCGCCCTCCCCGCTCAGGACACGAATGTGCTCGTCGGCGAATTCAGGATCGATCTGGCCGTCGAACATGGCGCGCAGCCGGCGAAAGTTGTCCTCCGACAACACTTCCTCGGCTTTGCCCTCCTGTCGGAGAAGTCCGATGTACGACGAGCGTTGTTTTTGGTCCTCGTCCTCGCGGAGTGCCCAGCCGAAGGCGGTGGGGTGGGGGACCGAGATCGCGGTCAGACTGCGGATCCGGTTCGGATGGCGACCGGCGACCTGCCAGGCGACCGCCGAACCCCAGTCGTGGCCGACCAGATGCGCGTCGGACAGGCCGAGTGCGTCGAGCAATCCGACGACGTCGGCTACCAGGTGCTCGATCTTGTAGGCATCCACCCCTTCGGGGCGTGCGCCGGCGGAGTAACCGCGCTGATTCGGTGCGATCACGCGGTAGCCCGCTGCGGTGAGCAGTGGTGTGACCTTGCCCCAGGATGCGGCGCTCTCCGGGAAGCCGTGCAGCGCTACCAGCGGAATGCCGTCGTCCGGGCCCGAGATCAGTACGTCGAAGGTGAGGTCGCCAACGGGGATTTCGTATGTACTCGTGGAAGACATGACTCTCACCGTACGTCGAAAAGGTGAACCCGAGGTCAGTTTCGAGGTGGATTCCAGGTGGCCATTCCGAGCATGATGACTCGCAGTTGCTTCTCGGCTCGTGTGATGACGGCGGCTTCGTCGCGATACCCGGCCGTCCCGGCGTCCAGCAGTTCGACGACAGCGCTGAACATCGTCGAGACGATCAGGTCGGCAGCCATTTCCAGATCGTCCGACGACCAGCTTTCCAGTCCGGCAATTCTGGAGAGGTCGATGGTCAGTTCGCTGACGAACAACCGCATTTCAGTGGCTATCGCACGTCGTACCTCACTGACGCCGCTGTAGCGTTCGCGGCAGAGGAACCGAAACTGTCGCTCGTGTGTATGCACTTGTCGCACAAGGATGCCCAGTGACGTAGCGGCGTCCTTGGTGCTGGGATTACGCCTTGCGTCGCGCAGCATCTGGCGCAACATGCGCATGCTCTCTTCGACGAGGACGACACCGACGTCCTCCAGTGAAGCGAAGTGGCGGTAGAACGCCGTCGGAACGATCCCGGCTTCCCTGGCTACCTCTCGCAAGCTGATTCCGGCGAAGCCGCGATCGGCCGAGAGGTCCATGGCAGTGTCCAGGAGTGCTTGGCGTGTGCGTTCCTTCTTTGCGGCACGACTTTCCGGCTCCCTGTTGTCGGGTTCCCTGCGCTCTGGGTTCACCGGTCCGGCCTTCGTCACGACGTCGAGTGTAGGTACAGGCATTCCGGCTCCTTTCGGCAACTCGTGTAACTCGGATCACATTCTTGTTGACATGTACTTGTGTGCACCTGTCACACTATCTTCGGTGAACATTTGTACACTGAATTCACGCAGTCGGGGGAAGCTAGCCCAGCAATCGAGATACCCGGCAATCGAAGTACGAGGAGGGTCATGACAATCGCATCTGCTCCTGAGAACACGACACCGAAGTCCACACCTCGGCGCGGACTGTCCTTTGTGGGACTGATCGAAGCCATGGCTGCTCCACATCAGATCGACCGATACCTCGAGTTGGTCAACCCGATGGCGACCGTTCGTGACATTCGCGCGCAGGTTGTCGCTGTCGACCATCCGACGGCTGACTCCGTCACTCTCACGCTGCGCCCGACGCGCCAGTGGCGCGGTTTTCAGGCGGGCCAGTTCGTGCAGTTGGGCGTGGTGATCGACGGTGTTCGTCACACTCGCTGCTACTCGCCGGCCGGGGGCGCGTCTACGCGCAGCGGGCTGATCGAGCTCACCGTCAAAGCGCATCCGGGTGGCTTGGTGTCGCAGTATCTGTACGCCAACGCAGCGCCCGGGCTCGTTGTCAGCCTCTCGCAGGCAGACGGGGTGTTCTCCCTTCCCGTCGACCGCCCGCGTCGGGTGTTGTTGATCAGTGGCGGCAGTGGAATCACCCCGGTCATGTCGATGCTTCGGACGCTGGTGGAGGAGCAGCACTCGGGCGAGATCGTGTTCGTGCATTACGCGAACACCGATGCCGACGTGGCGTACACGCGCGCGCTGAAGACCATCGCCGAGCAGAACCCGAACGTGAAACTGGTACTCGTGTACACCGAAAGCGGTGGAGGTGACCTCGAAGGTTTCTTCGATCGCGGGCACCTCGACGCGGTGGCTCCTTGGATCGCCGATCCGGACACGATCGACGCTCAGGCTTATCTCTGCGGACCTCCCGGACTGATGCGGGGAGTGCGTGAGGTGTTCCGTGAGGTCGACGTCGAGCACTTGCTCAACACCGAGGAGTTCGCGCCGGCGGTGGCCGAGCCGGGGGAGGCCGGCGGCGAGGTGTCATTCACCAAAAGTGGGGTGGCGGCCGAGAACTCCGGCGAAACACTTCTCGAACAAGCAGAAGCTGCGGGCCTCAATCCCGAGTACGGATGCCGGATGGGAATCTGCTTCTCCTGCACCTCCGTCAAGAAGGCGGGCCGTACCCGAAACGTGCGCACCGGTGAGACAGACGACGAGCCGGACAAGAAGATCCAGCTGTGCGTCAGTGCTCCCGTCGGCGACGTCACCGTCGACATCTGAAGTCCCATTTTCCACACGACTGTCTGGAGACCGACATGTTTGGACTTTCACTTCCCACCCTCCCGTTCCTCGGCAACGGTTCCGATGCGAAGGACGACGCTCCCGTCGTCCTGACGTACGAGCAGGTCGAGGAGATCGGCCGCGAGTTGGACGCATTGCGCGATCGCACCGTCGCCTCGCTCGGGGCGGAGGATCGGGAGTACATCTACAAGATCATCAAGGCTCAGCGCGGGTTCGAGGTCGCAGGTCGCGGCTTGATGTATCTCGGCTTCCTGCCTCCGGTGTGGCTCGCGGCAGTCGGTGCATTGAGCGTGTCCAAGATCCTCGACAACATGGAGATCGGCCACAACGTCATGCACGGTCAGTACGACTGGATGCGTGAACCAGGGCTCAATTCCGAAGTCTTCGAATGGGATACGGTGTGCCCGGCCGACCAGTGGCGTCACTCGCACAACTACATGCATCACACGTACACCAATATTCTCGGCAAAGACCGTGACATCGGATACGGCATCCTGCGTATCGACGACGCGCAGAAGTGGAACCCCTATTACCTCGGTAATCCGGTCTGGGCCTTCGCCTTGATGGTGCTCTTCGAGTGGGGCGTGATGATGCACGATCTCGAGATCGAGAACGTCATCCAGGGCAAACGCAAGTGGCACGACGTCAAGCCGCTCCTGAAGGGCTGGTGGAACAAGGCGGGCAAGCAGGTCCTCAAGGACTACGTCATCTTCCCGGTTCTCACGGGGCCGCTGTTCGTGACCACTCTCGCGGGGAATGTCACCGCCAACCTGGTCCGGAACGTGTGGACGTACTCGATCATCTTCTGTGGCCATTTCCCCACCGGTGTCCAGAGTTTCACCGAGGACGAGACGGCCGACGAGACTCGCGGGCAGTGGTACGTGCGTCAGATGCTCGGCAGCGCCAACATCGAGGGAAGCCCGCTCTTCCACATCATGTCCGGCAACCTCTCGCACCAGATCGAGCACCACCTGTTCCCGGACCTGCCTGCGCATCGTTATCCGGAACTCGCTCCCCAGGTGAAAGAATTGTGTGGGAAGTACGGTTTGCCGTACAACACTGGTGGGTTCTTCAAGCAGATCGGTTCGGTATGGGGCAAGATCTTCAAGCTCGCTCTTCCGCCCGGTTTGGTCAAGTCGACGACCCCTCCCGGTGTTATCGTCGAGCGCCAGCGAACTGCAGCCTGAGAGGCACACACTGATGGTCGGGAAATTCGAACGCCGCAAGGACACGGTCCAGGAACTGACCGAAAGTGCAGCCAACCACGTGGGCTCGATCGCGATGATCATCGCCGGGGCCGTTCGAGACGTGACGCGCGAGATCGGCGACTGGGTGTCCGACGGAATCGAGATGCGTGAAGCAGCGAAAAATGCTGCAGCTGACGATCGTTCGGAGTCCGTGACCATCGAGCACGACGACAGCGATCCACCTGAAGACTGGCGTTGATTCACCGCGGCGGACGGCCTGATCGCGCAACCGCGAGCCGTCTCGCCTGAACGACCACGTTGCCCTCCGTCACAGATGACGGAGGGCAACGCGGGTTTCGTGGACTGCCTCGGCGGCCGAAGACGCGGATCGAACGCCGATCACAAGTGAGGTCCTAAGCAGCGCTGCCGAGGCTCGCCGAGTCGAAGCTGCCGAGCCCGGTGCTACCGAGACCGCTGCTACCGACTCCGCCCAGTGCGAGTGCATTGCTGCTGCCCGCGCTCAGTAGCTGGACGATGATGTTGATGACGATGGGGTCGCCGGTGAGCGGAATTGTAGGCACAGGGGGACCTGCTTTCTGTTTCGAGATGTGGTGAGAAGGTGAGCGGCGACGGGATCGTCGACGTGGTCAGGCGGGCTGTTTCAGCCACTTCCGGTGCTGCCGAGCGACACGATGGAGCCGTTGCCGAAGCCGAGTGCTCGGGAGAGTGAGCCGAAGTCGATGACCAGGCTGCCCAGGGTGTGCTGGTTTATCACGGTGGTTCCTGTCTGTGCCGCGACTGTGTGATGCGAGCGGGTAAGTCGATCAGGGAGCAGGCGTCGTGGGAGTTTCGCCGCCGCCGCCAATCGGAGAGTTGTCGGTGTAGAGGAAACTGCTGCCGGCGTTGAACATCTGTAGGACGGTGTTCAAAACGACGGCCAAAGCGCCTGTGGTTGGTGCGGCGATCATGTGCTTGCTCCTGGTTTCAGCGGTGGCGACGTGGTGGTCACCGTGGTCACCGCCATCACAGTGTCAGGCGGCTTGGAGCGGGCCCTGTGCGAGAGATTCTCTCGCACAGGGCCCGAGATTCGTCCTAGGAGACGCCGCCGCCATCCGTCGAGCCCGTGCCGGTGCTGCCCGCGTTGAAGAGCTGCAGGATGGTGTCGAAGAAGGCACCGAGGAGAGCGTTATCCTGGCCGTTGATCATGTGTTTCCCCTTAATTGTTACTGGTTTGCGCGGTGATTCGCACCACACTTTTATAGCCCGGTTCGGAGCGGAAAAGTGGGGTCCAGGCGCCACACGTGGACAGCTAATAGCGAGGATGTGAGTGTTCACATTTTCGCTGGACGATTGTCCACATCAGTGCTTGCGAAGGTCAGCGAGATCATGGCAGCGCGCAGTTTGAGCAGTTCAGAGGGCAGGGCCGGATCCAATCCGGTCAGGGTTGCGATGCGCTTGATTCGATTGTCGACGGTGTTGGTGTGCAGGCCGAGCGCCGACGCGGTGCGCTGACGATGCTGGCCGTTGGCGAGATGTATGGACAATGTCTGCAGCAGTTCCGGATTGCCGTCGAGTGGCTTGAGAAGATTGATCAAGCTGTCGCGGCCTGCGCCACCCCGAGTGAGTTGATACTCGAGCGCGAGGTCTTCCATTCGGTAGGACCGCGCCGGCAGTCTCAGGCGCCGCACGAGTTGCGCCAATTCGTGAGTGGTTGCTTGGGCGGCGGCGATATCTCGTACCGCGGCGTTCTCGGCGATTGCTGTGATCTCCACCCCGACCGTCGCGCGTGCGCGTTGGATGACCTCGCACACTGTTCCCCAGTCGGGTGTGCCCTCGATCAGGACCAGACCACGTTGCGGTGCAGGAGCTTCGAGCAGCGCCGACCCGAAGTGGGCCGCGATTTTCGATTGAGCGACGGAGAGGTCACGGTAGGCCTGTATGCGCTGGTGGTTGCCGTTGCGTGCTCCCGGGCGGATGGGCGGCAGGTTCACCAGGAGCCGCAGGACGAGATAGCGGGGTGCGAGTTCAACGCCCATCTGCAACGCAAGCTGGGTGGGATCGTCGCCGTCCAGCATGGCTTTCACGAGAGCGCCGGCGGAGTATTCCCCGAGTTGGGAACCGGCAGGAAGAGCCGAAAGATAGCTGATCGAGATGAACGAGTGAAGCCGCTGCGCAAGTGCGAACAAGAACTCGTTGAGATCCCCGAGATTGGCGGAGTCCTCGGCGTCGGCCCGGCTGAGGATGAGGGTGCGAAAAGTGCTGATGCCCTCGTTGGTCAAGTTGAGGATCGCGCTGAGTGGCACGCCTTTCAATGCTTGTTGGACGGTCATCGTGTGAATGCCGTCCAACTCTTGGTCGGTGGGAAGTTTGCGGTGATCCAATAGCTGGATCCCCACTTGGAGCCCCTGCACGATCACCGCAATCAGTTCCCGACGTACTGCCTCCGTTTGGAGGGAAGTCAACGTCGGGTTGGCACGGGACAGGTGATCTACGAGATCGCTTGCCAGTGGGATGACGTCGTTGACCGCTGTGGAGGCGGGCTTGCCTCCCAACATGAGCGGTCCCGGGTTGTTCAGCAGCGCTGGGGACATGGGTGGCCTCCTCTAGACAGGTGCGTCGCCTGGCACAGGCACCCGGAGGCTCGGCGCGTTACGAAGCGGGGTACACGCTGAGGCCTTGTTCGGGGGCATACTCGCCGCTGAAATTTGCGGATCGAATTGCGCCAGGCGTTGTGATTTCTACCACATGAACGATCGTCCAACTGTGAAATGGACAAATGTGAAGATAAGTCCATATGCCCCACGCGCTGCGGACCTAAACAATCGTCCACTTACGGTGTTTTTCGACGTCAGAGCGGAAAACGGTTTCGGAGGACACCACGAGTTCGGTCTGGGATCATTGCCGCGCCTACGGTGCTCGTCGCGGGCGATTTGCTCGGAGCAAGCTCGAGGGCCCTGGGTCCTCGCGGACCCAGGGCCCTCGAGGCCTAGGTATTGATTCGACCAGTCCGATGTACGGGAACCGGTTCAGGATGAAATCACCCTTTTTGTACTGCTGTCTGTGGTGCGGAAATCTCTAGATGACGCCCAGTGAAATCATGGCGTCGGCCACCTTCACGAAGCCGGCAATGTTCGCGCCGTGCACGTAGTCGCCGGGCTTTCCGTACTCGGCAGCGGTGTTGATGGTGCGCTTGTGGATGCCGCGCATGATTCCGGCGAGACGCTCGTCGGTGTACTCGAAGCTCCAGGAATCACGCGAAGCATTCTGCTGCATTTCGAGAGCGGAGGTTGCAACGCCACCGGCGTTGGCCGCCTTGCCGGGTGCGAAGGCTACGTTCGCGTCACGGAAGAGCTGGATGCCACCGGGGGTGGTGGGCATGTTCGCGCCTTCGGCAACGGCCTGAACGCCGTTGGCGATCAAGGTCTTTGCGGCATCTTCGTCGAGCTCGTTCTGAGTCGCGCAGGGGAGTGCGACGTCGCACGGCACGTCCCAGATGGAACCGTCGGCGATGAACTCGGCATGCGGAACTGCGTCGGCGTACTCGCTGATGCGGCCGCGGCGAACTTCCTTGATCTCCTTGAGGAGGTCGAGATCGATGCCCTTCTTGTCCACGATGTATCCCGAGGAATCCGAGCAGGCGATCGCGACGCCGCCGAGCTGGTGGATCTTCTGGATTGCGTAGATGGCGACATTGCCGGATCCGGAGATCACGACGTTCTTGCCTTCGAGGCCTTCACCCTTCGCCTTGAGCATTTCGGCGACGAAGTACGCGACGCCGTAGCCGGTGGCCTCGGTGCGAACCTGCGATCCGCCCCAGGTGATGCCCTTGCCGGTGAGGACGCCCGACTCGTACGTGTTGGTCAGCCGCTTGTACTGACCGAACAGGTAGCCGATCTCGCGACCGCCGACGCCGATGTCGCCGGCCGGAACGTCGGTGTATTCACCGATGTGACGCTGCAGTTCGGTCATGAAGGACTGACAGAAGCGCATGACCTCTGCGTCGGAGCGGCCCTTGGGATCGAAGTCCGAGCCACCCTTGCCGCCGCCGATGGGCAGGCCGGTGAGTGAGTTCTTGAAGATCTGCTCGAAGCCGAGGAACTTCACGATGCCCAGGTTGACGCTGGGGTGGAAGCGCAGGCCGCCCTTGTAGGGGCCGAGTGCACTGTTGTACTGCACGCGGAAGCCACGGTTGACGTGAACGTTGCCCTGGTCGTCGGTCCACGGCACGCGGAAGATGATCTGGCGTTCCGGCTCGCAGAGCCGCTCGATGAGTCCGGCGTCGGCGTAGCGGGGGTGGCGTTCGAGCACTACGTGAAGAGACTCGAAGACCTCTGCGGCGGCCTGATGGAACTCGGGCTCTCCTGCATTGCGAACCAAAACCTGATCGTAAATCTGCGCTACGCGGTCACGTACGGACACCGCTCACCTACCTCGTTGTGAGAACTCTTTTACATTTCCGTTACATACTAGGCGCCTTTATTGCTGTATCGGACAACTGTCCTGTGAAGGTGAAATCGGACACAGCTGTCACTTGTGTCAGTTGAACGGGCGATTTATAACAATTTGCTCAGCTTTCACTCTCTTAACACATTCCAAATGGTTTGCTTCTGCGGTCGGGGATCACTGTGCCTGTGGTCCGAACGAGTCGAAATGATCAGAGGGGCTGCACGTGCGTAATAAACACTCCATGTCGGCGATGTTGTCGATAGGCGTCGTCACGATTGCCGCGACGATTGCCGCAGCACCGTCTGCGTCGGCGATCGGTGGACCGTGCGGTTCGGGAGGAAGTGGTTCCGCCGGATCGATGACGGGTTCGCTCGGCTCGCTGACCGGATCGCTCGGCAGTGGATCCGCCGGTACCGGCTCCCTCGCCAACGCGCTGCCTTGGATCACCGGCGCCCCCAACGGTGCTCTGCCGGTGCTGACCGGCCGGACCAAGGCGATCGAAATGGTCACTGGCCCAGGCAGTCCCAACAACACCATCGAGCGGTTCAACGTGTCGGGTACCGACCTCGGAATCATGTGGGACAACGGTCTTTCGGGGCCGGATCACGACGTGCTGATGGCATTCGGCGACACGGTGGGCGACTGCGACACCCCGGGTGACGACTGGCGCAGCAACGTATTGTTCCGCAGCAACGACACCGCCATTGCCGACGGGATGAAGATCGACAGTTCTCCTTTGGACGGCCCCAATCATTCCAAGGAGATCATTCCGGGATTCGGCATTCCGGGTGAGTTCACCACCATCCCGACCGCTGGAATCTCTTACGGTGGTGTGCAGTACATCAGATTCATGTCCGTTCGGTCGTGGGACGAACCTGGAGCCTGGACCACCAACTACTCGGCTCTGGCCTTCTCCACGGACAACGGTGAGAACTGGGAACTCGATCCGGCGACAGTTCGCGCCAATACCGAAGGACTTGGCATTCCGGGGATTCCGGCAGTATCGCCGATCAATTCCAACTTCCAGCAGAGCGCCTTCCTCGACGGTCGGGACGGCTACATTTACGAATACGGAACTCCCTCAGGTCGTTTCGGTAAGGCGATCCTGGCGCGAGTGGCCGGCGCCGACATCAGAAATCTCGGCGCCTACGAATACTGGGACGGCTCCGGTTGGAGTCCGCGAGATACCGATGCCGTTCAGGTCATCAAGGCACCGGTCAGTGAACTCGCAGTGCAGTGGAACGACTACCTGAACAAGTACGTTGCCATGTACACCAGTGCCGAGGGCAACCTGGTGATCCGTCAGGCCGACCAACCGCAAGGCCCGTGGAGTGGTACGCAGACCCTGTTGAGTGGAATCACGTTGCCCGCGTTGTACGGCGGATTCATGCACCCGTGGGCGAGCGGACAGTTCCTCGAATTCGTCGCCACCACGTGGGACCGTTACAACGTCATCTACATGCGGACCGATTTGAACGGACTCCAGATGGCGTCGTCGGATTCGCGCGATCGTCCTGACCCCGCGACCACCGGTGAGGCTCGCGTACTCGAAGTCACGATGCCGGAAGACCGCTAGCCGAGCAAGATTCGACAACTATGGCCTGCAACTCGATCGAGTTGCAGGCCATAGTTCTGTGGGTAGTGATATTCGGGTGATGCTCAGAGAATGAAGAGCATTTCCTGATACGTCGGGAGTGGCCAGTGATCGTCGGCGACGATGGTTTCGAGGAAGTCGGCCGCTGCACGTACCTCTGCCATGGCGGGCAGGAGTGCGTCCTGTGCGTGCTTGGCCTGATCGAATGGCGACTCGCCGGCATTGGTGTCGATCGCTGCGCGCAGGGACGCGAGCGCTGTGCGCAGAACCGCAACGGGCGCCGACACTTCTTCGAGCGGAGCAGAATCCGGTTCGAGGCCGGCGGACTTCAGCGCGACGAAGTTTTGCGCGACTTCCGTCTGGTGGCGCACTGCGGCCGGAAGGATAAGTGTCGTACCGATTTCAGCGGCCAGGCGTGCCTCGACGCCGATGCTCAGTGCGTACTGTTCGAGGCCGACCTCGTAGCGACTGTGCATCTCTCGGTGGTTGAAGACCTTGTACTTCTCGAAGAGTTCCATCGAGGACTCGGTGATCAGTTCAGGAAGGGCGTCCAGCGTCGTGCGAAGGTTCGGCAGACCGCGAGACTCGGCCTCGATCTGCCAGTTCTCCGAGTAACCGTCGCCGTTGAAGACAACCGCACCGTGGTTGGTGATGATCTCGGTGAGCAGATTCTGGACGGCGGTGTCGAAATCCGCGCCGTCGGCGACCGCGGCCTCCAGTTCGGTGGCCATGTAGTCCAAGGCCTCGGCCATGATCGTGTTGATGGTGACCATCGGGCCGTTGACTGTTTGCAGCGATCCTGGCGCGCGGAACTCGAAACGGTTGCCGGTGAAGGCAAATGGGCTCGTGCGGTTGCGGTCGCCCGGATCGGTCGGCAGGACGGGAAGGGTGTCGGCTCCGATCATCATGGTGCCCTTGTCCTTCGACGATGTCGCCGCGCCCTTGGCGATCTGCTCGAAGACGTCGGCCAGTTGATCGCCGAGGAAGATCGAAATGATGGCCGGGGGAGCCTCGTTGGCGCCGAGGCGGTGATCGTTGGTTGCCGATGCGACCGACGCGCGCAGGAGGCCGGCGTATTTGTGGACGGCCCGGATGACGGCGGCGCAGAATACGAGGAACTGGGCGTTGTCATGCGGATTGTCGCCGGGGACAAGCAAACTGCCGAGTTCGGAGTTGCCCAGCGAGAAGTTGACGTGCTTGCCGGAGCCGTTGACACCGTCGAACGGCTTCTCGTGGAACAGACATTCCATGCCGTGCTTCTTGGCGATGGTTTTGAAGGTGGTCATCAGCAACTGCTGGTGGTCGGCGGCGATGTTGCCTCGCTCGAACATCGGGGCGATTTCGAACTGGCCGGGCGCAACCTCGTTGTGCCGTGTCTTGGCGGGGATACCGAGTTTGAACAGTTCCCGCTCGGTGTCCATCATGAATCCGAGCACACGTTCCGGGATCGCCCCGAAGTAGTGGTCGTCGAACTCCTGGCCCTTGGGCGGCTTTGCGCCGAAGAGTGTTCGGCCGGCGTTGAGGAGGTCGGGGCGGGCGAGGAAGAAGTGTCGATCGATCAGGAAGTACTCCTGCTCGGGACCGCAGAACGATACGATGTGCTCGGGGTCGTCGTGGCCGAACAACTTCAGGATTCTTTCGGCGTGGAAACCCATTGCCTGTTGTGAACGCAGCAGGGGAGTCTTGTGGTCGAGCGCTTCGCCGGTCATCGAAACGAACACGGTCGGGATACACAGTGTGTTGCCGTTGGGGTTTTCGAGAACGTAGGCCGGGCTCGTGACATCCCAGCCGGTGTATCCGCGAGCCTCGAATGTGTTGCGCAGCCCGCCGTTCGGGAAACTCGAAGCGTCGGGTTCACCTTGGATCAAGGTCTTGCCGGCGAACTCCGCCAGTGCACTGCCGTCGCCGACCGGCTCGAGGAAGCTGTCGTGCTTCTCGGCCGTCAACCCGGTCAGTGGATAGAAGACGTGGGCGTAGTGGGTTGCGCCTTTCTCCAACGCCCAGTCCTTCATCGCGGATGCGACCGCGTCGGCGACCATGGGATCGAGCGGTTTGCCTTGCTCGATCGTCGCCATCACCGATTTGTAGACAAGCTTGGGCAGTCGCTTCTGCATGACCACCTTGTTGAAGACGTTGGCTCCGAACACCTCTCCGGGTGTCTCGTCGGTCGTGAAACTGACCACCGGAGGTGTGTAGGCCTCGACGTCCTTGATCGCTTGCAAGCGAACTGCATTTCCACTCATGTGCTTACCCCTCGCCCGGGCCCAGGGCTGCGCTGCTGATTGCGAGCCCGACTTCGGCAAACCCTACGAACCTCCGGTATCGGGGGTGTTTCGTAGATATTGCGCCTGTCCGCAAACTTCGAGTCACAACGGAAATGTCGATCTGTCGGAGGTCTACGGCAGACTTCGAGCCGACGGGCTATTGCAGGACAGTCGAATCGGAGAGTCTTTGTGATCAGGGTGTTGGTGCCAACAACGGTGGAGCAGGGCGATCTCGCGGAAGTGCTTCGGTTGTACGACGAACTTGTCACCGAGACCCGAAAAGAGGTCGGCTGCATCAATTACGAGTTACTGCAGCGCACCGACAATCCCTGCGAGCTCGTGTTGGCGGAGGAATGGGAATCGCAGGAGCACCTCGACGCCCACACTCATACCGAGCACTTCGTCAGGTTGGTTGAGGCGCTGGACAAGCTCGAGACGGCAGCGCCGGCGCAGATCTTCACGAAGGTTCTGTAGCGGCGGAGTCAGGTCTCAGTGCTCGCTCAGGCGTCGAACGAACATTCCGGAGAGCCTCGAGTGTCAACTAGGCGACCCGTTCCGACACACGCGGAAACTGGTTTGCATCGACACGCCAGAATCATCGTAGGTCCGTCGAGTCCGCTGTAGGACAGCGCCTTCGGGCGCCAGCCGGGCCTCGTGCCGGTGTCGGCCGACCTGCGCGGGCGCTCTATACGGTGACGTCGGAGTAGGGCATATGCTCTGACACCCAAGGAAATACGAATTCCATGAGTAGCAGCACCACCGCGACCACGAGAACGATCGCCAGCAGGGCCTTCACTGGTCGGGGGCCGGGGAGCGCTCCCCAGAGGTATCCGTACATTCATTGCTCCTGGAATGCCGCGGGAATGGTGCCCGAAGTCTTCGAGATTGTTTCGACGAGAACCGCGTGGACGATCAAGCGTTCGCTGTTCGAGTAGAGCGGATGGCACGTGGTCAGTGTCAACATACTTTCCAGCGTGGCGTCGGGCTCGGCCCAAGGGTTTCCGGGCAGCGGGTTGACGACCGCAACATCCCCGGGCACGGTGATGTGCCGCCCGAGGAGATGGACGTAGTCGCCTTCGGAAACACGATCGGCTTGCTCGGGATTCAAGCAGGCTTTCGCCGCAGCGCGACGTTCGGGCGAGGCCTGGTCGAGTGGGAGCAACCGGTACGTCATCCATTGGAACTCGGTCTCCACGACGACGGCATCGCATGCATCGAGTCGATCCAGGTGTTGGAAGACTGCGCCGGAACCATTGCGGTGCCCGGCGAGCGCGAAGTTTCCGGCTTCGCCGGGCATCTGCGAGTCCGGGTAGTGGCCGGGGCCGGCCCGCAGGTCCTCGTTGCGTGTGCCCTCGACGATTGCGTACGCGGCGCCGAGTGTGGGGAAATGCACGCGCGCGAATCCCTCGCCGAGCACAGGGATCAGCGGGGACACCGGCTGACCATCGATCGCTCCTGAGGCTTCGGGGACTTCGGCCCAGGATTCCTCCAGACTGTTGTTGAGCTCGTCCTGCAGCCGCCCTGAGACGATATTGGTCCAGAACGCCTCATAGATGACGAACAGCAGGATGACGACCCCGGCCGTGAGGAGCAGTTCGCCGATTACCTGGCCTGCGCCCGGCCGACGACGCCCTGGAACTTCGGTATCGCTCACGGACCGGGGTCTCCTCTTCACAGATCTACCGAGCTAGCTGATGGGTCGAATTGGTGCCGTATCGAACTAGCTGCCCGCGTTGATCGTGGCGCTTCCGGTACCGCCGAGGAGATCGTAAAGGAGTACGGACAGGCGACCGAGGCCGTCGATCGCGGCAGAACCAGTGGTCTCGATGCCTTCGATGACGATCGGGAACGGGAGGAATGACATGGTGTTTCTCCTTCGAGGGGTGGGCCGCGGCGGCGGCCGCGAGATAGATACGTCGTCACGGTGAAACAGGGCGGGTGCGACCAGGTGTATGTCGCACCCGCCCTGTTTCGGTATTTCTGGTTGGGAGTTACTCCTGGCCGGGTGCACGCTTGCGGTTACGCAGGGTGAGCCATGCGCCACCGCCGATCAGTGCCAGCGCTAGACCGGCGAGCCAGATGACGTTCGCGCCGGTTACCGGCAGGGACGATGACTGGTCCGGTTTGGCCTGAGCAGGATTTCCCGGAGCAGGTGTGCCCGGAGCACCGTTGTGTCCACCACCGTTATTGCCGGGAGCGTTGTTGCCGGGAGTCGACACGTCAGTGCCTGATCCTCCGGGTACTTCAGAGCCCGGCCATGTCGGGATTTCCCACGGCGGCAGCGGGATCGGGATCGGGATGATGATCAGCCCATTGCTGCTGGTTTTGTTCTCGAGTCCCAGGACCACCGACTTGTTTGCTTCGCCGGTGAGCTTGACGGAAGTTGCGGTCGGTTCGCCGTCGATCTTCGAGACATCCGCCTTGCCTTCCTTGACGCCCCAGATCACTTCACCCCACTTGACGTTGGTGACGTCGGTGTGAGCACCGGTTTCTGTGAAAGTGATGTCGGTGTTCAGCGGGAACTGGACCCGGCCGTCGATGACGGCTGCGTCGCACTGGGCGGTCGGAGTGACCGAAGCGCCCGGCTTGACATCGAGAACACAAGACCGCGCCTCATTGTCGATGTCCGTCCACGTAGCCGTGACCTGGAAGATCGTGGATCCGTCTTTGGCTACCTGGCTGCCCTTGGGGCCGGTCACGATCTTGTCGATATCCACCTCGGTGGTCGGGATCGGGCGGTTGTGGATCTCCACCACAGCCTTCTCACCCGCCACCGCCTTGACGGTGTCGCGGTAATCGGCGTCACCGGCATCCGCGGAGACGTAGTAGTACGGCCGCGCCCAGTCGATACCGGCCAGTGGCTTGGGGTCGACCTCGGAGAAGGTGATCACGGTGTTCCGCGGCACAACCTCGTCGGACGTCCAGCTCCAGTCGTTTGCGGCATCGAGGGTGATGGTCTGGCCCACTGCCGGGAAATCAGTTCCAGCGGGGAGTGCCGGATCGATCCCGTCGATACGGACCTCGAACGTCGCGCTGTCAGGCAGGTCGGCCTCGGGTGCGCGGACGGGGTTGCCGTCAGCGTCGAGGATGAACTTCGTGAATTCGACCGATCCGAATTTCCACAGCGCCTCGTTCGACAGCGTGATCAGTCGACCGTCGGTCGGGTCGTCGGAGACTATGCCCGTCGCGGTGCCGTCGAGGTTCGAATGCAGCCACGATTCGCCTTCCGGGCTGGTGCCCCAGGAGATCGTGCCCCACTCGACTCCGTCGACATCGGGACGGCCGGTCTCAGTGAAGGTCACCTCGGTGCCGACAGGGAAGTCGACGCCGAGCGGTGTGGTCTGTCCCTGCTTGACGCTCAGCACCTGGGTGCGGTACTCCACACCGTCGCGCCAACGCGCCTCGACCGTGAACTCCACGTCGTCGCCGACGGCCTCGGCGGCCTCACCGCCGACCTGCTTTGCGATGCGCAGAGTGCCGTCGTTGACGTCGACGAAGTTCGACACCTCGATCTTGCGCAGATCCTTGCCGATGGTCACCACGGCTGCGTTGTCCGGACTGATCCTGACATTCCCGGAGTATGCGGGCACGCCATAGGCGAGACCGTCACCGTTTGCCGGAACCAGCTCTGTCAGTGTGACTTCGGTGCCGCCCGGCAGGTTCTCGCCGAACGGAACCGGGGTGCCGTCGGACGGAAGAGACAGCGTCTTGCTCTGCGGGTTGTCGTCCGTATCGAGCCAGGTGGCAATCACGTCGAAGCTCGCCGGTACGGCCTTGTCGGACGCCTTCGGGCCCGTGAGCTTTTTGCTCACTTCGAAGGTGCCTTGCGTGATCGTGGCCTCGTTGGTGACGGAGACCGTGTTCGCCGACGCGTCGGTGCCGATGGTGAGCGTCTTCGGGCTGATCACCGGCAGCGACCACGTCACGAGGTCGGTGTTCGTCGGTTGGACCTCGGTGAAGGTGACTTTCGCTCCGATGGGCAATTTGCCCAGGTCGTAGTGCTGACCGTCCTTCAGGGTGAATTGACGCAGCTCGTTGCCGGCGGCGTCGTCACCGAAGGCGATCTCTGCGTTGACGACGAAAGCCTCGAGCCCCGTGCGCGCTCCGTCACCGATGACGGATTTGGTGATCCTCGCCGATCCCAGGCTCGCTTTGTTGAGCAGTGTGACACCGACATTGCTCTTCGGCGTGATGGTCACCAGCGCCTCGGTGCGGTCCCCGTTGAGCGTCACACCCTCCGACGGGCGGAACGTCCCTCTCTCGAAGTACACACCGTCAACGGTCGGGAGGTTGATCTCGGACAGGCGGATCTGCCAGCCGGTTCCGCGGGGGTTGATCCCACTGACGGGTGTCCCGTCAGCCTTTACCTTGATCTCGTAGGAGCTCACCGGGGCGTCGGTCGCTGGATCTTGCCCGGGGGCGAACTCCTCGACTTTCACAGTGAACTCGGTGTCTTCCGGGAATTTCTCGGAGAAGGGAGCGATCTCCTTCAGAAGCGAGAACGAGCCCCGCGACACACCTTGGCCGGTGCCGCCGCCGCCCCATTCCTGCTTGACGCTCTTCGACAGCGTCTGCTCGCCGGCATAGGTGAGGGTGTTGGAGTATTCCGTGTCGCGCTGGTCCAGTCCGCCGCTGCCGGTGCACAGGGTGTAGCTGACGAGGTACTTCGTCTGACGGCTGTAACCGTCCGCGTCCCGAGGGAGGGTGAGATCGAAACCGCCGTCGGCGCGCGCCACCGAGGTGGCGTCGGTTATATCGCGTTTCTTGTTGCCGTCGAAGAAGTCTTGCGCGGCGACCTTGAGATTGAGGTTGCTCTTGAGATCGCCGCCGATTTCACACACCGTCATGTTCGGTGAGAACCTGTCGTTGATGACCGCCGGTTCCGTAAGGCCCTCGAGATCGTGTCCGGAGATTTCCACGGTCCAATTGAGGGTGGTGCCTGCCGGCTGCTCCACACCGCCGATCGTCTGCGACGTGGTGTTGATCGCGCCGTTCTTGCCGCTCGTGAACCCAGGTCCCTCAGTCTTTCCCGTGATCGACGTCTTGTTGACGACCGCCGAGTTGGTGAGATGGTCCTCGGAGTCCGGCACCTCGGTGGTGGTCAGGCAGGTCCGGTACGTGAAGTAGTAATACTGTTCTTCGTTGAATGTGTCCGGGTTATCCACAGTGATCGCCGCGGTGAAGGTACTCGCGCCGGCTACTGCGCCGATGGGAGCAATGGTGAATCCTGCGGCAGGAGTGCGGTAGTTGGGTTCGTTCTCCCGCCCTGGGAGGTAGTCAGACTTCTCGATGACTACCTGCACGCCCGAGGCACAGACCGCATGGGGGCCGCCAAAGGTGTCGGTGATGTCGATCTTGTGGTTGTTGGCGGCAATGTCGGTGCCCGGAACCACAATCGTCCAGACGGCTTCCATATTGCGCTTACCGCCGTCGAGGTAGCCGCCCTTCCAGGGCTCGGTCTGCGGCGCGTAGTCCTGTCCCACGCCATCCGAAGCCACCGTGTTGTCACCGATCGTCACGGAGTTGGTGTACTGAGTCCCCTTGAGATCCACAACGCCGCTGGTCGTGCATGAGGTGTACTCGATGCGGTAGAGCTTGCTGCCCTCGAAGGGCCCGCCGTTGTTGATGTTGATCGTGACCTGATCACCCGCGTCGGGTTGGGTGACGGTGACGCCGCCAGGGGTCTCTTTGAGATCGCCCGGGCGACCGGACCACAGCTTCGCGTTGAGCAGGCTGCCCGCACACACCTTCATGTTGTCGGAGAGCTCGTCGCTCAGGGTCACCGAACCGGTGTTGCCTGTGTCCAACTTGGCCAGATCTGCGCCGGGGATGTCGATGGTCCACCGCACTGACTGCTTGTTGTCCTGGAGTTTGCCGGACTTCGTCGACTCGCCGATTACGCGGCCGTCGGTGATGCCGCCCGTGCCGGGCAGGTCGACCTGCGTGACCTTGTTGTTGATCGTGAAATCCACAGTCTCTGACGTGGTGTACTCGACTGCCTTCGTGTAGACGAAGAAATCGCCCTTCACCTCGTCCGGCCGATCCGCCACAGCGTCGGAGAGCACGCAGGTCATGAGATTGGTGGAAGCAGCCAGATCGCATGTGCCCCAAACCGTCCCATCGTCGCCCTCCAGCGCGATCGTCGGGTTGGACTGAAGCTTCAGCTCGCCAGGGAATTCAATGGTGAACTGGTCGCCCGGCTGCGGACTCGCGCTTGACGCGTCCCAAATGCCCTTCACCGTGACGGAGTCCCCGACCGTGATCTGCTGGTCGTTCTTTCCTTCGACCTGGACGTCGGTGATTTTCACATCGATGCCGGGATTGACTCCGCGTGCGGCCAGTCGCTGCGCCGCCACAGGAGTCGTCGACGAGGACGCCGTCGTGATCGGCGGTTTCGCAGAAGTGGGTGACTCCGACGTGGAAGTAGGCGGTGCCGTCGTCTTCAGTGGCGCCTCCGTCGTAGTCGCGGGCGGCTTCGGTGTGGTCGGAACTATTGTGGTCGGAACTATGGTGGTCGAGGTCCCGACGTCATCGGCCGAGGCAACCTGGACGAAAGAGAACGACGATACGACCAGCGCCAGGACCGCAACGATCATCCCCAAAGCTGCCCACCGAGACACCACCCCCTCCCCGGCACGGCGTGGGAAGACACGGTTACGCATGACGAACACCTTTCGTTCAGAACACATGATTTAGGCCCCGTTTCCGGGGCCGTCGAATAGGGAAACGGGACCTTTGAGCCGCTCTGGAGCCTGGTTGCGAGCGTTGGTGATTCTCAGGCGACCTATTGCGGAGCCGAACAGTTGGTAGTCGGACCTGGTTGGCGCCAGCGCAGACCGACGGCCGGCTCTGGGTAGGCCAGGAAATTCCAAGAAAAATCGACCGCCGGTATTACCTAACGCGACGACCTACGAGGTACTAAAGGCTGCGGCCGAGGATCTTTCCTGCGCGATTCATTGCAGTTCGAGCATGAGCACCATCCCGGATAGCAAAAGCAACAGTGCGATGACTCCGAGGGGGAGTCTTCGTGCTACGTGCTTCGCTGCCGTGACGGTTTTCATGAAATTCCTTTCTCTGGCACAACGTAAAGAAATGTGCGCGGGGCCGTTCGCGAGAAGATGCAAATTCCGCGCAAACAACGCAGAAGGCGCAAACCGGGCGATGCGCAATCAGGAATCTAACACGAGCAAATCGCATAGCTGGAAACACCATGGACGTGCGTCCATGCAAGAAAAACTGCGCTTACCTGGGTATATCTATCTTCCGTTGATTTCTTTCAAGTTAACTGGCTGGTTCATCACAATTCGATCTCGACCATCGTTTGCATGCCTGCCTTTGCCCTTGTCGACAATCGGTGAGCGGCCGAGCCGAGTCGGCGCTGCTGTACCGAATGAGCCTTTATGCAGTTCACTGCCCCTTATTTGCTGTCGGAACGACAAGGTGTGGAGCGAATTATCTGTGCGCACCCGCTCGACATAAATGCAAATCATTTTTCTGTGTATAGGAGGAGGGTGAATTAGGGGGTGAATTCAGTCGCGGGTCATCGAAACCCCTGTTCTGAAATGATCCAGAGATAGGGGTCACATTAGATTCGTTTTTCTTAGCAGATTGAATTCCGGCCTGAGTTAACTGTCGATAATGCTTCGGGGGCCGACATGGCATTTCGAGACAAAGAATCGCCCAGCTTTTCGTAGAAAGCCTTCGGTACGGTTACGTCAGTCCAGCTGATCGCGCGCCGCAGCGACTTTTGGCGACGCTCTTGTGCGCACGGATGAGGCACTGCCTGGGATGTGTGTGGATCTCGGAAAATGCCACGTCGGAGGCTTCTTCGAAGATCGCGAGACCCCACAGGTTCACGTCGTCCTCGCGCGCCTCGGCACGATGAACTGGCTTACTTTTCAAGCGCTTTCGATGCCCGGAGTCAAATGGTGACGGTCGTTGCGTAGTTGCTGACGGTGGATGCGACCGGTTCGATCGGCGTGCAGTCGCCACATCCGAGCAACCGCACCGAGTGGCCGCGAGGTCCCTCAGCCGGTACTTTTCGCAGCTCTCTGGACACTTCGCGAAATCGGACCTTCGAATCGAGTTCTCGCGCAACCATTCTGACGCAGCTTGTGTCAATGGCGCTACACCCGCGGCTGCCCGCAAGGTTTGACTGCCCCGGCCGCTGTGACGCCTTGGGATCCGGAGCGCAGAGATTCTGTGACAGTCGCGGCCGCTCCGCGCAGCGTGTTGCATGCGACTCAGCCGCCATTGGTGGACTCTTGCCTACCGACTCGTCGTCGTAGAACTTCGTGAGACGACCTTGTCGCAGGGAAGGGCTACAACGATTGGTCGGGCCCGGTCAACGAGGCGGGACCGGTAGTCGGTTGGTGTGCGCCGGTGAACCGCTCGACGACGGATACAACGACGATCGCGAGTGCCAGGATTCCAACGGTCCGGGCGAGTGACTTCAGTGTCTTCGGAAGTGCCTTCTTCATGCGAGGCAGATTACTGCGGACGGCACGCAATTTGTGGGCTAGGTTTCGATCCGAATCGGACTGTTCTGCCCAGTGGCCGCTCGTCCACGCAGTGTGACTATCCGTGAATCAAATCTTGTGGTGCCCCCGGCAGGATTCGAACCTGCGACCAAGAGATTAGAAGGCTCTTGCTCTATCCCCTGAGCTACGGAGGCGCGTGGAACATCATACTCGAGGGTTCGGGATGTGACGCGCGCCGCCCAACTCCGACGCGTTGTCGTAGTCGGTTCGCGAAGGTCCTACCCTTGAGGTATGGCTACACCCGACCTCGCGCCGACAGATTCCCCACCGGAGTCCACACAGCACAGCGGTGCACCCGCTTCTTCGACCGCGATATTCGTGGTCAGTGGACTCATCGCAGGGCTCACCGCAGCCATCGTGGTGGGATTCTCCGCGTCGCAGGCACTGACTCTTCTGGGCATCCCGGATCCAGGTCCGATCACCACATACGGCCTCCCCGCGATGCGTGCACTGGGGGAGATCGCCGCGGTCATCGCGATCGGGTCACTGCTGCTGGCCGCGTTCTTCGTGCCGCCGCAGAAGTCGGGCGTCCTCGACGTCGACGGCTATCGGGCAGTCCGAACTGCATCGCACGCCGCGATTGTGTGGGCGATCTGTTCGTTCACGATGGTGCCTCTGACGCTCTCCGACACGTCGGGTCAGCCGTTTGCCGAAGCGATCAAACCGGCGAACCTGTGGTCGGGACTCGATCAGGTCGAGATCGCCGGCGCTTGGCGTTGGACGGCGATCATCGCGGTTGTTCTGGCGATCCTGGCCCGACTGACACTGCGCTGGTGGTGGACTCCGCTCCTGCTGCTGATCGGTCTCCTCGGACTGATGCCGCTCGCTCTCACCGGTCACTCGTCTTCCGGCGGGTCGCATGACATCGCCACCAACAGCCTGATCCTGCACCTCGTGGCTGCTTCGCTCTGGGCCGGCGGGTTGTTCGCGCTACTGGCACACGCGCGCCGTGGCGGCGATTACACCGACGTAGCAGCCCGACGCTTTTCGACGGTCGCATCCATCTGCTTCGTCGTCATGGGATTCAGCGGCGTCATCAACGCGATTGTCCGTCTGCCACTCGACGACGTATTCACCACGACGTATGGACGATTGATCGTCGCGAAAACAGTTGCACTGATCATCCTCGGGTTCTTCGGTTGGGCTCAGCGGAGTCGGGCGCTACCGGCGCTGGCGGAGAATCCGAAGAGTCGCTCTGCCCTGATTCGATTTGCCGGCGCTGAAGGCATCGTGATGGCGGCAACCATCGGTCTCGCGATCGGCCTCGGTCGTACCCCGCCGCCCCCGCCGCTGTCGATTCCCTCGATCCCCGAGGTCGAACTCGGTTACAACCTTCCGGACCCGCCGTCGTTCATGGCCTTCGTGACGGACTGGCGATTCGACCTCATGTTCGGCACCGCCGCGATCGCCGCGGCGATTCTGTACGGAATCGGTCTGCGCAAGCTGGCCAAGCGTGGGGATTCCTGGCCTGTCGGCCGAACCATCGCCTGGATGAGCGGTTGTGCGGTGCTCCTGATCGCCACGTCTTCGGGCGTCGGCAAGTACGCGCCGGCAGTATTCAGCGTTCACATGGGTGCGCACATGGCGCTGTCGATGTTGGGCCCAGTCCTGCTGGTTCTGGGTGCGCCGATCACTTTGGCTCTGCGGGCCCTGGATCCGGCAGGCAAGGACGGCGTGCCCGGCATTCGCGAGTGGATTCTGACCGCTCTGCACAGCCCGTTCTCGCGATTCATCACCCACCCGATCGTGGCGGCAGTTCTCTTCGTCGGCGGTTTCTACGCGCTGTATCTCGGCGGAATCTACGGTGCGACGGTCGACTCGCACAGTGCTCACCTGCTGATGAATCTGCACTTCATCCTCAGTGGCTATCTCTTCTATTGGGTGGCGATCGGAATCGACCCGTCACCGCGCCAATTGCAGCCGGTGACCAAGCTGGCAATGGTCTTCGGCTCACTTCCGTTCCACGCCTTCTTCGGCGTGGCGTTGATGAGCACTACCGCCGTCATGGGCGGCGCGTACTTCCGTTCGCTCGGCCTCGGCTGGAACAACGATCTGATCGGCGATCAGCAGCTGGGCGGCAGCATCGCGTGGGCGACCGGCGAGATCCCACTCATGGTGGTCATGCTCGCGCTGCTGGTTCAGTGGTCGCGCAGTGACGGAAGGACCGCGCGCCGAACGGACCGTGCGGCCGAGCGTGACCACGACGCCGACCTCGCTGCTCACAACGCCATGTTCGCCGAATTGGCCAGGCGGGACCGCGAGGGGTGGAAACCGCGTGAGGCTGCTGACGCGGAGACTGCAAGCGAGGACTCTGCGGACGAGACACCCAGCGAGAAGAAATCCGACGAATCCTCCACTAGCACTTAGCTCCGACACTGCCCGGGCCGTTTGGCTCGGGCAGTGTTGTTTCTCCACAGCTGTCCCGCCGATGCACAGGTGGAAATCGAAATCCCGAGCCAGGCGTTTGCCGTTCCACAATCGAAACTGCCGACGCAGTGATCGGCCCCGCGGCAGTTGGCGGGTTCTGGAGTTCGAAGGGGGATCGGACATGTACGAAACGCATGCAACGGTTGTCGGAACCGTCATCACCAATCCGGTGAAGCGGCAGACCACCAATGGCGAAGAGGTGCTGAGCTTTCGGATGGCGAGCAACACGCGTCGCAAAGACGCGGTGACCGGAGAGTGGACGGACGGAGCGACCCTCTATCTCACGGTGAGTTGCTGGCGGCGGTTGGTCACCGGCGTCGGCGCATCCATCATGAAGGGTGATCCGGTCATGGTGGCGGGGGAGTTGCGCACCAACGAGTACACGACCAAAGAGGGTGTGCCTCGTTCCGATCTCGAGCTACGGGCGACTGCGGTAGGCGCGGACCTTGCTCGTTGCATCTCGAAGATCGAGCGTCAGAGTAAGCCGACGTCGGCGGAGAATGTCGAGGACGCAGTCGACACCGTCGCTGCGTGAGGACTCAGACCGAAGGTTTCGGGCAGTCGCGGGGCCGCGAGTCGTGCCCCGCGTCCACTCGCTCGAGAAGTTCGGTGAGAGTTGCTCGCTCCGATTCGTCGAGGTCGTCGAACACATCCGAAGATTCGCGTCGTTGAGCTTTTGCGACGTCGGCAGCGAGGGTAGCGCCGGCGTCGGTGAGCTCGAGTAACACGGCTCGCCGATCGTTCGGATCGGGAGTGCGGCGCACCCATCCGGCCTCTTCGAGGGAATCCACGACGTCGGTCGCCGACCGCGGAACGATGCGCAATCGCTCGGCAAGAAACCCGAGTCGAACCGGCTCGCCCACTCGGGTCAGTACTCGCAGCGCTCGGCTTTGCGACGGCGAGAGACCGAATGGTTCCAGCGCTGCCACCTGACGTCGGCGGATGAGCCGTGCCACGGACATCACGACGTCGGTGAGTTCGCGCTCTCGGGAATGCATGGCGTCAGTCTAGCGTTGTTGGTGTCAGCCTCATAGTGAGGTAACCTCATCAATATGAAACTAGGGTGAGAAAGCCTCCAGGAGGTAGAACGTGAAACCAGATCACATGCGAAACATCGAACGATCCGCTGTCGAGATCACTCCGGCGGAATCCGTACCGGCAAAACGCGTACTCGGACTGTTCGCGCCGTATCGAACTCAGATCGCCATCGTCACCGCGGTCATCACACTCAGCGCGATCGTGGCGCTGGGCAGCCCGCTGCTCCTACGCGAAATGCTCGACAAGGCGATCCCGGACAAGAACCTCGGACTCGTGAGCGTTCTGGCCATCGGCATGATCGCCATTGCCGTGATCACGAGCTGTCTCGGCGTGGCACAGACCTGGATGTCCAACAGCATCGGCCAGAAACTGATGCACCAACTGCGCGTGCGGGTCTACTCGCATCTGCAGAATCAGTCGCTCGGATTCTTCGCTCGAACCCGAACCGGAGAAGTTCAGTCGCGTATTGCCAACGACATCGGCGGTATGCAGTCGGTGGTCACCAACACGGCAACATCCATCGCGCAGAATGCAACGACCGTGGCAGCCACCATTGTTGCTCTGTTCCTTCTGGATTGGCGGCTTGCCATCTTCTCGCTGGCGATCTTGCCGGTGTTCATCCGTATCGCACGCAAGATCGGTGACGAGCGCCGCAAGATCTCTGGTAAGCGGCAGAAGCTACTCAGTGATCTGTCGGTCCAGGTGGAGGAATCTCTCTCCGTCAGTGGCATTCTCCTCGGCAAGACGACCGGCGCGAAGTCGGCTCTGACGGATCGATTCACCGAGCGTTCAGCGGAAGTCGCAGACGTCGAACTCCGAGCCATGATGGCCGGCAAGTGGCGCATGGCGACCATGTCGATCACCTTCGCAGCCATGCCTGCACTGGTCTACTGGTTTGCCGGTTTCACTCTCGATCACGGCAACACCATCACCGTCGGCACCCTCGTCGCATTCACCACGCTGCAAACACAATTGTTCCGCCCCACCATGATGCTGCTCAACACGGGCGTCGAGGTGCAGAGCTCGATGGCACTGTTCAGTCGCGTGTTCGAGTACCTGGATCTGCCGATCGACATCGCGGATCCGGAAGAGTCGAAGAGCTTCGACCGCACCAAGATGTCCGGCGAACTTCGGTTCGACCACGTCGACTTCTCGTATCCAGGAACCGACAGCAAGACCCTCGACAACATCGACCTCACGGTCCCGGCCGGCGGAACCTTGGCGCTTGTCGGCTCCACGGGTTCGGGCAAGACCACTCTCGGATACTTGGCCGCACGTCTGTACGACCCGACTGCGGGATCGGTGAGAATCGACGACGTCGATCTGCGGGACCTCGATCTGGCGACGGTCTCCGACCTGGTAGGTGTGGTGTCGCAGGAGACGTATCTCTTCCACACGACGATTCGTGAGAACCTTCGGTTCGCGAAACCCGACGCCACGGACGCCGAGATCGAGCAGGCAGCGCGCATCGCGCAGATCCACGAGTTCATTTCCGGTCTCGACGACGGGTACGACACCATGGTCGGCGAGCGCGGCTACCGATTCTCCGGCGGTGAGAAACAGCGCATAGCGATCGCGCGCACAGTCCTGCGGAATCCGCCGATCCTCGTCCTCGACGAGGCGACGAGCGCCTTGGACAATCGCACTGAACGTGCGTTGCAGGACGCGCTCGACGAGCTGATGGTCGGACGCACCACTCTTGTTGTGGCGCACCGACTCTCCACGGTTCGAGATGCGGATCTCATCGCGGTCCTCGACCAGGGCGTGGTTGTGGAAAAGGGCACCCACGACGAACTGGTGAAGCAAGGCGGGCGGTACGCGCAGCTGCTTGCGGCTTCGGGTAGCGACGCGGTCGAACTGCCTGCGGAATTGCAGACTGTGTGACAGTGCATCCATCGCGTTGGCGAGTCACCGAGCACCGACCAGAGGTGGCATGGATGTTCGTCCAGGCCACCTCCGCGTGGTTGTACGTCGTGCCGACGGGAACGGGAACGACTCCGATCTATCGCGGGTCCTGTCGGCGGTCAGCTGCGTGGCGCGCCGCGATGTATCCGAAAACCATCGCCGGCCCGATGGTCGCGCCTGCCCCGGCGTAGTCGTTGCCCATGACCGCGGACGAGGTGTTGCCCGTCGCGTAGAGACCTGCAATCGGTTCACCGGAACTGTGCATGACCTGTGCATGTTTGTTGTAGACGAGCCCGCCTTTCGTTCCCAGATCGCCGGTTCGTAGTCGAATCGCGTAGTACGGACCTTCGTCGATCATGTCCATCGAGGGGACTGGCAATGTCGGGTCCCCGTAGTAGTTGTCGTACGCACTCTTTCCACGCTCGAAGTCTTCGTCTACACCGTTGTGCGCAAACCTGTTGTATCGATGCACAGTGAGAGCTAATTGTTTCTTCGGAAGTCCGAGGCGGCCGGCCAACTCGTCGAGCGTGTCGCCGGTGTAGAGGAGTTCGTTGTCGAACCAGGATTTCGGGAACTTCTGCCCCGGCATGATCGCTCCGATCTGATAGCGACTTTTGGCCTTCGCGTCGAAGATGAACCACGCTGGGTCGTGACCCCCGGCAATCTGGTTGTGGACGAATGTCACGTAGGGAGCGGATTCATTGGTGAACCGAACTCCGTTCTGGTTCACGATGATCGATCGGGGAACCGACCGTTCGGAGACCAATCCGTGCATGATCCCGTCAGGTCTCTTGAACGAGGGCATCCACCACGCGTCATCCATCAGGTCAACTGCGGCACCGATTTGTTGTCCCGCGCGGATGCCGTCTCCAGTGTTGTCGACCGAACCGAGGCTGTAGTTGGCGCTGGCGTTTTCCGGGAGATACTGCCGACGCATCTCGTCGCTCTGTTCGAAACCGCCGCAGGCGAGCAGTACGCCTTTGGAAGCTCGGATTCTGACAGTGCGGCCGTTGCGCTCGGCCACCACACCCACCACGCAATCATCGTCGTCGGTGATCAGCGATTCCATCGCAGTGTTCAGCCAAAGCGGAACGCCGGCTTGTTTGATCGCCAGGCGCAGACGGCCGACCAGGGCCTGCCCGAGTGTCTCCATGTGCCTTCTGGTCAGAACACTCTTCGCTGCACGCCACCCGGTTGCCAGCGCGGCACGTCGCCCTGCCCAGGTACGCATGACCATGTTCAGTTTCACGAACTCTTTGGATGTGATGTACAGACCGGCGGGAGTCGGAAGTGCGCCGGGGCGCAGACCGGACTCGTCGGTGCCGAGCATTTTCAGGTCGAAAGGAAGCGGTTCGATGGTACGTCCACGTGGGCGACCGCCCGGCTTCTCCGGGTGATAGTCCGAATAGCCCGTACACCATTGGAATCGCATGAGCGGGCTGGTCTTCTCGAGGAACTCGAACACGCGTGGACCTTCGTCGACGAACGCGTCGATGTTGTCCTCGGGAACTCCATCACCAACGACAGCTCGCATGTACGCCCGGACGTCGTCACGGCTGTCCGAGAGCCCTTCACGGATGAGAGTTGGATTGTTGGGCACCCAGATGTTGCCGCCCGACAGCGCGGTGGTGCCGCCATAAACGTCTGCTTTTTCGATGACGAGGGTGTTCAGACCATTGGCGGCGGCTGCCAACGCCGCGGTCAACCCACCGGCACCGCTGCCGACAACGAGGAAGTCCACTTCGTGATCGAAGGACACTTCCCTTGATTTTGACGCGCGAGGCATTTGCCTCTCCTATTCAATTGGTTGAGGTTTTCTCTTCACGGGCCGCAGCCCGAAGGGGTTGACCGAGGTCAACCATGCGCTCGAGTGGACGAAGGCTGATGATTCAGCAATACAACGGCTTTCGCGGGCCTCGAACACCGATCGCCGTCAGCGGTGCTTGCGCAACTCGTGGCGTGCGACGCTCCTGATATGCACTTCGTCTGGTCCGTCGGCGATACCGAGGATCCGGGCACTCGCCCACATTCTCGCGATCGGGAAGTCGTCGGTGACACCGCCACCCCCGTGGCACTGGATCGATCGATTCAGGACGTTGCGCGCCACACGAGGACCGATGACTTTGACTGCCGCGATCTCGATCTGAGCGCCCTTGGCTCCGACCTGGTCGATGAGCCATGCTGTCTTCAGCACCAGAAGGCGGGCCTGCTCGATTTCCATTCGCGATTCGGCGATCCAGGTCCGGACAACTCCCTGATCCGAGATCGGCCCGCCAAAAGCGTTACGAGACTGGGCACGTCGAACCATCAAGTCCAATCCGCGCTCCGCCATGCCGATACAGCGCATGGCGTGGTGAATTCTGCCCGGACCCAGGCGCGCCTGTGCGATGGCGAACCCGTCTCCTTCGGACGCAAGCATATTTGTTGCCGGTACTCGAACGTTATCGAACCGAATTTCACAGTGGCCGTGTTGGTCGTGGTATCCGAATATCGGTAAACTGCGTACGATTTCGACTCCAGCGGTGGCGACGGGCACCAAGATCATCGATTGCTGCTTGTGGGGCTCTGCCTCGGCATTCGTCTTCCCCATGACTACCAGAATTTCGCACCGTGGGTCTGCTGCACCGGTCGTCCACCATTTTCGACCGTTCACGATGTATTCGTCGCCGTCCCGAACAATCGACGTCATGATGTTTCGGGCATCGGAGGACGCAACATCGGGTTCAGTCATGGAGAAGCCCGAACGCATTGTGCCGTCGAGCAGTGGTTGAAGCCATCGCTCCTTCTGCTCGCGGGTTCCCACCAGGTGCAGGATCTCCATGTTTCCGGTATCGGGCGCCGCGCAGTTGAGGGCTTCGGGGGCAATGTAGGGCGAGCGTCCCGTCACCTCGGCGATGTGGGCGTAGTCGAGGTGAGACAGTCCTGAGAGCGCCGGCATGAACAGATTCCACATGCCCTGGCGTCTCGCTTCCAACTTCAGCGACTCGACTACGGGTGGCAAGACGTGACTGCGAGGTCCTGCGGCCTCGAGTTGTTCGGAGTAAACCGACTCAGCTGGGTAGACGTGTTCGTCCATGAATGCTTCTAGACGCGCGATGATTTCGCGCGCAGCGGGGCTCGGAGCTAAGTCCATTGACGGCACCTTTTGTCGTGAATTGTCATTCGGGGTTGGTTGAGAGGATGACTTTGCCCAGCGCTCGTCGACTCATGACTTCCTCGAGTGCGGTAGGAGCATTGATCAGCTGGTGGATGCTGTTCACATGAGGAGACAGAGCGCCACCGTCGTACATGTCGAAGAGCGCTCGCATGTTGTCCGCGTTGCACTCCGGATTACGCTTCGCCCATGCGCCCCAGAGAACTCCATGTAGCGCCCCGCCAACGACGAGGAGGCGATTCATGCCGATCTTCGGAATCTGCCCCGAAGCGTAGCCAACCGTCAAATATCTTCCTGCGGTGGATAATGCGCGCACCGCTGTAGCGGCGTGATCTCCACCGACCGGGTCGTACACAACGTCTACACCGGACGGTGCGACCTGTGCGACTCGTTCGCGAAGGTTGCCCGTTGTGTAGTTGATCAACTCGTCTGCTCCATGTTGCTTACAGACCTCGAGTTTCGCTTCGGAGGACGCCGCCGCCACCACGCGTGCACCCAATGCTTTGCCGATCTCGATTGCGGTGAGCCCGACGCCCCCGGAGGCACCCAGGACGAGCAATGTCTCTCCTGGTTGGATCGCAGCTCGGTCGACGAGTGCGTGGTACGACGTTCCGTAGGTAACCACGAATCCGGCAGCGTCGGAGAAACTCATGGAATCAGGGATGACAAAGACCTTGTCACTGGTGACCGCCACGAGCTCCGCGTATCCGCCCATGCCGCAGAAGGCCATGACTCGCATCCCCGGGGTGACCCCTTGGACGTCCGAGCCGACACTGTGCACTACACCCGCGACTTCCGACCCGGGAATGAAGGGGAGTGGGGGTTTAGTTTGATACGTTCCGGCGACGATCAACCCGTCGGGAAAATTGACACCCGCCGCCTTGACCGAGACGAGAACTTGGTTCGGTGTCGGCGTGGGATCGTCAATTTCTGTGAACTGCAGTTGATTCGGCAACCCCAGCTGGGTACATACGTGCGCCTTCACGGCCGCTCCGAAGGTACTAGGGGCGTCCGCACGAAGGTTGCCCACGCCTTGACCGCCAATCCGCCGGTCTGCCGCGTGCAGGCGAGTTCGACGTCGATCTTGTCACCTTCGTCGTCCGCATAGGTTCGTTCGACAAGCGCTGAGCATGTCAGAGTGTCTTCGGGCCAAACCTGTTCGAGGAACCGAACTCGTATCGCTCGGATGTTCTCTGCACCCAGCCAATCGGTGGCGAAGGTGGCCAGGAGCCCAGCTTGGAACATCCCGACCGAAAACGGACTCGGGTACCCCGCCGCCTCGGCGAAAACCTGGTCGTGATGAATCGGATTCATGTCTCCCGACGCACCTTGGTACCTGACGAAATCGGTGCGGGATACCGGACCGACAACCCACGGGGTCGGGACTGACACTGTGTTGATCAAGATTCCTCCACAGTCGGTCGAGCAGTTTCCACTCCGGTCATAGTTGCCCGAGCAATGAGATTTCCCTGTTCGTCTTCGAAATCCGTTGTCATCACGGCAAAAGTCATCTCGCCGCCCTTCCGTCCCTGCTTCGTGTAGATGTCGACGATCCGCGAAGTGCAGTTCAGACGAGTACCTGCGCGGGGAGGTGGACCGAAGAACTCGTACTTCTGTTCGGCATGGAGTCCGCGTTTGCCGTCGAGTTCTACCTTCCGCCACGGATCCGAGCCCTCTGTCTGCCAGAGGAGGGTCGTGGTGAGAAACGTCGGGGGCACTACCGGGAACTCGTCTTCGACATAGTTCCGATTGCTCGAATACGTGGCAACGGCGAACTCACGAATCTTGCCGCGCTCGATGTCCATACGGAACGGGGTGCCCGTGATACCTAGTGACTCTTTGTCGACCACAGCTTCTCCTTCAGACCCCATGGGTGGCTATGCATGTTGGCTACTTACCGAAACGACTTCGCCCGTCATGTACGACGAGTAGTCGCTTGCAAGAAAGACCATGACGTTGGCGACCTCCCACGGCTGTGCCGCACGACCGAAAGCCTCACTCTTGCTGAGCTGTTCGAGCAGTTCGTCGCTGGTCACCTTGGCAAGGTGAGGATGCATCGCGATGCTCGGTGCAACCGCGTTGACCCGGATTCCGTGCGGTGCCACGTCGAGTGCAGAGCATCGTGTGAGCGCCATGACGCCGGCTTTCGCTGCGGCGTAGTGCGACTGCCCTTCCTGCGCACGCCAGCCGATGACCGACGCGTTGTTGACGATCACCCCCGACCCTCGTGGAATCATGACTCTCAACACTGATCGTGTGGTGCGGAAAGTGCTCGTCAGGGTCACATCGAGTACCGAACACCACTGCTCGTCGGTCATACTTTGAATGCTCGCCGTCCCGCCGAGGCCTGCGTTGTTGATGAGGACGTCGATGGATCCATACTCGGCAACCACCCGATCGACCATTGCGTCGATCTGCTGATTGTCCGTGACATCGCAAGGAACAGTGAGTGGGCGGGTGCCGAACTCGGACTCGATGCGGTCGGCGGCCGCGATCAATCTGCGCTCATGCCGGTCACTGATCGCCAGTCGGGCACCTTCGGCAGCAAAGCGTTGTGCCGCTGCGAATCCGATTCCAGTTCCCGCTGCTGCTGTCACCAGAACGGATTTGCCTTCAGCAAGGCCGTGTCCCGGACCAGGGATCGGCGCAGTCGTCTCAGACAATTTCACTCATCGCCTCTGTCAACTGTTCCACCGTCCATCGCGAGTCTCTGGCGATGGTCTTTCCGTACTGCCACCCGAGAAACTGGCGGACTTCGCCGCCTTTGGCGTAAAACACCTGACCAGTGGCGGGGCACTTCTCGGTGAGCAGATAGGCCACAACTGGCGAGACGTTGCCTGGATGATAGGTGTCGAATGCACTCGGATCGTCAGGTGCTGCAACAAGTTCCTTGATACCGGGAACGTTCTCGGTCATCCGTGTCCTGGCCACAGGCGTAATTGCGTTGACTCGCACACCGTATCGGGCGACCTCCTGTGCGAGGATCGTTGTCAACGCTGCGATCCCGGCCTTCGCGGCGCCGTAGTTGCTCTGACCGACGGCACCGAGCAGCCCGGAGGTGCTCGATACGTTCACGATCGACGCCGCGACGGTTTCGCCCGACTTCGAACGCTCGCGCCAGTAGTTGCCGAATACAGTGCAGGGCGCGAATGTAGCGCGTAGTTGTCCCGAGATCACGTCGTCCCAATCGGCCTCGGGCATGTTCAGAAACATTCGATCACGCAGGATGCCGGCATTGTTGACCAGGCCGTCGACCGAGCCGAATGCCTCGAGGGCCAGGTCCAGGAGTTCGCTCGCGCCGTCGATCGTCGTGACGTCCGCGACACTGGCAACTGCGATTCCTCCGGCCGCGACGATTTCGTCGACGACCGATGCCGCAATACTGATGTCGTTTCCGTGCCCGTCCGGTCCGGCGCCGGTGTCGTCGACAACCACTTTTGCGCCTTCGGCCGCAAGTAGCAGGGCGTGCTCCCGGCCCAAACCACGACCGGCGCCGGTTACTATGATTACTCGATCTTTCAGCTGATTCATTTCAGTTCGTTGTTCCTTTCACGTTTTCAGTTGACAAGACTCGACTGTCCAATTCGGGTGCGGGTGTGAGTCGAGCAAGGACGGCCTCCGCGTCCTGCATGATGCGTTCGACGAGTTCTGCGCTACTGGGGATGTCGTCGATCAGTCCGACGACCTGCCCGGTCGCCATGACTCCGATATCCGTGCGGCCGTCGAGGAGTGCGGATCGGTACAGCATCGGTGCGTTGGCGGCCATCACAACTTGCCGCCAGCCGAGTTCGTGGCTCTTCCGCATTTCCAGGCCTTCACGTATCAACTTCGACCAGGGTGTTCCCGAGAGACGTTGGAAAGCAACAGCATTGCGGGCAGCACGTAACATGCGCGTCGGTCCGTGGCTTGATTCGAGTTGATCGATCGTTCCTGCGCGCAGCACACGCTGAGGAACCCCGTCGATCTCGAGTGTGACCACGGTGTCGTTGACCGACTTCGAGAGATAGACATCTTTGACTGCCTGAGACACCGGTGAATCGCTGGTGAGCATGAAGCGAGTCCCCATCGCGATTCCGTCTGCACCGTAGGCGAGTGCTGAGACGAGACCTCGGCCGTCGAAATATCCGCCTGCCGCGATAACGGGGATGTCGACGGCGTCGACTACCTGTGGCAGAAGCAAACTCGTGGGGACTGCGCCTGTGTGTCCGCCGCCCTCGCCGCCTTGAACGACAACTGCGTCAACTCCCCACGCTGCAACTTTCTCGGCATGTCTGCGAGCTCCGATCGACGGCACGACAACAAGGCCTGCATCTTTGAGTCGGCCGATCAGCGCCTGGTTCGGTGCGAGCGCAAAGGAGGCGATCTTGACCCCCGATCGAATGAGAAGTTTGATTCTGCGATCGATGTCGTCCTGGTTGGCTCGCAAGTTCACGCCGAATGGTTGGTCGGTGCGGTCTTTGACGTAATCGATGGCGCTGACGAGTTCGTCGTAGGTCAGCATCGCCCCGGCGATGATTCCCAAACCGCCGGCTTTGGTTGTGGCCGCCGTAAGTCGGGCGTCCGAGACGTACCCCATGCCGGTCTGCACAATCGGATACTTCACACCGAAGAGTTCGCAGATACGGGTGTGCAGTGGCCCGGTACCTGAGTTCAGCACGGTCATGCCGGTACTTCCTTGTCACGTAGGTTCCGTGGATCGATGACGTTGCGAATCAGGTCGAGTTCCTCGCTTGTGGGGGTTCGAGTAGTGGGTACGGCTTTGGGCAGGTGGAGTTCGAACCCGGTTGCGGCTACTACTTCGTCGACGGTTACGCCGGGGTGAGTCGACACCAGACGCAACTGTCCGCTATCCGGCTCGAAGTCCAGAACTGCGAGATTTGTGACAACTCGTCGTAACTCGTGGTATCGGCTGGCCGACGGTCCGGCCTTGCGTGCATTGTCGTTTCCGACACCGGAAACCATGTCGACCTGTGAAGTGAGAACGCGTGCACTGTGTTTCGGCACCCAGTAACTTGTCGGGTGATGCACGGTATTGCTCGGCGCTCCGCGGACTCCCAAGAGTTGCACTGTCGGCCGCGAATGATCACCTATCGCGGAGATGTTGCAGTTCCCATAGGAATCGAGCTGCGTGGGAATCATCATGATGTGCCGTTTGCCATTCCAGACGAGATTGAAGATCTGGTTGAAGGGCAACCACGATTCGACCTCGCCTGCCGGAGTTCGGTCGACGGCCCACGTGCCGCGCACGGCTGACGCTTCTCCGTCGGACAACACGAGATCGGGTTCGAAAGTGTGACGCGCCAATCGCACACCGATTGCAGGTATCACGCCGAATGCGCTCGCGATCACTTCACCGTTGCCTCGGTACGCCTCGGCGCACGCGATCGCGCAGACCTCTGCCCGAGTGGCGTCACTCATGCCGGCACTCCTTCGAATTCCGCAGCGACGAGTCTCTGGTAGTCGGCCTCGGAGCCGGACAGATATCGGTCGACGAAGCGTTGCCAAGCTTCTGGATCTTTTGCTGCAGTGGCATATTCGAGTTGGAAAGCCTCGTCACGATCGTAGTCGGGTACGCAGGATGTGAAATGCGCACCACCTGGAGCGTGAACGACTCCCGATACAAGCAACCGGGGAATTCGAATCGTCGACGGATGTGCATCCGCGGTCAACTCCGCAGTGGGAACCACTTGTTCGCAAGAGACATAGACCGATTCGGCAGCTAGGCAGAACAGGTCGTCGAAGTACAGGTCCGGCCCGAGGTATTGGGCGTTGCCATGCATGTCCGCGCGGTTCATATGTACCAGCGCGGCATCGAGGGGGAGCGCCGGCATCGCAACCAATGATTCGCCCGCATAAGGATCGACGATCGTCTGCAGTTCCGGATTCACCCGGAGGACGTCGGAACCGAGTCCCGCGCGAGTCGGCAGGTAGGGCATACGGATCCCGGCCGCGTACAGGCCCCATTGGAGCATGCCCTCGTCGTATTCGCTGACCTCGATACGACCAGCCTGTCGGGCTGCTCTGAAGTGAGGGTCCAGGGGTATCGAGTCCAGCGAGACGAAACCGAACACAACCTTTCGAACCTTTTCGGCTGCGCACAACAACCCCACATCAGCTCCGCCGTACGACACAACGGTCAGATCGGTCAGTTCTGACTTGAGGATCTCTCGGATGAGTGACATCGGCTTCCGGCGCGAACCCCACCCGCCGATTCCGATTGTCATTCCCGATCTCAGTCGACTTACGACATCTGCTTCCGACATTGTCTTGTCCGACACGCGTCCGTCCTCTCCTGGTATTTCACGAGCGCTCAAAGTCTCGTATCAAACGTTTGCTACGCGGTACGGAGCGACTGTAGCAAACGTTTGATTCGCGGTATAGAGTCAAAATTGCAACCTCGTCAGAGGTGACACGTGAAGACTCGTCAGGAGGACTTGAATGGAATGGTCGGATCGTCACGACTTGATACTCGAACAGGCTGCAGAACTGTTCGCCACCAAGGGGATCGCGGGCACCAAAGTTCGCGATATCGCTGATGCGGTGGGAATTCTGTCCGGAAGCCTTTATCACTACTTCCCGTCGAAGGATGCAATCGCGAATACGATTGTCACACAATATCTTCAGGCGCTCACGAGCGCATACGGGTCGATCCTGGAATCTGCCGGTGACCCACGTACTCGCCTCGGTTCGCTGGTTCGAGCTTCGTTTCAGGTCAGTCAGGCGCACCCACACGCCTCCGAGATCTATCAGAACAACAGCACCTATCTCCGGAAACTTGACTCCTATCACGACATCCGTGAGGCCGCCCGTAGCACCAAGGACGCCTGGATCGCTGTTATCGAATCCGGAATGAGCGCAGGCGAGTTTCGATCGGACCTGCCGGCGGAGATTCTCTACGGACTGATTCGCGACGCTGTGTGGTTGTCGCTCCGATGGTTCAGCCCCACAGAGGAGTTCGGTCTTTCAGAGCTCGCCGATGCCGTCGTTTCGGTGTTTCTCGACGGCATCGATGCGCCGCTGAAATCAGCATCTGTCGGAAGTGGTCCCGCGCGTGAGGGTGTGAGGTCGTGAACCTGGCACCGCAGGGCGACAACGGTTTGTGTGAGCCCCTGGTGGCGGCGTGGTTCCGTGAGTATCTGCCCGATGCCACGCAAGGATTGCTCGAATTCGAACGGATCGCCGGTGGACGCTCGAACCTGACTTACTCGGTGAGCGACGAGGCAGGTTCTCGATGGGTGCTACGTCGACCCCCGCTCGGAATCAGGCATGCATCCGCCCATGATGTAATTCGCGAAGCTGACATTCTCGAGCGACTGCAGAACGTGCCGGTTCCGTCACCGATCGTTGTAGGCAAGTGCATTGACGAATCTGTGACTGGTGCTCCGTTCTTTGTCATGGACTTCATCGACGGCGCAGTCCTGCGTGATCCGGAGGTAGTACGCGCGAAAATCCCGTACGAAACGCGAGCCGGATTGGCCGCGGAACTGGTTCGCAATCTTGCCGCCCTGCACTCGGTCGACCCTCGTGAGATCGGATGGAATGCTCTGGCCGATCGGACGGACTACATCGATCGTCAGTTGAATCGGTGGTTGCGGAACTGGAAGGGTGATCGTGTGCGAGATAGCCTCGACCTCGAACGCACACATGCCAAGTTGTCTCGAAATATTCCCCCTCAGTGCAGTAGCAGCGTCGTGCACGGTGACTTTCGCCTTGACAACTGCATTGTCGGCGCCGACGGCGTGATCGCCGGAATACTGGATTGGGAACTGGCCACGGTGGGTGACCCCTTGGCAGACCTGGGTCAACTGTTGGTCTATTGGGCCGAACCCGATGACGATGTTTGCGCATTGGAGAATGCTCCGACTCGAATCGAAGGGTTCCCGTCGCGCGATGAGCTGTTGGACGTCTATATCTCTGCGGCCCAACAAGATGCGGACTTCAATATCGACTTCTACATTGCGTTCAACTGGTGGAAGATCGCATGCATTGTCGAGGGTGTGTACAGCCGCACGCTACGTGGCGCGATGGGCGAAATCGAGCGGTCGGCGGAATCGTTCGGCGCCCAGGCGGACAGGCTTGCGGCACAAGCGTGGCGAATGGCCCAACGGATTTGACGGAAATCTTCCGTGCGACTTTCTGGTCTAGTGGAATATGCCTCCGGGGCAACGTATTTCGCCCTTCTCTGTTCATGTTGCGGCGTTAACGTCCACCGTGATCCTTCTGTGAATGCTCCTGAGGTTTTTCTCTTCACACCCGATGTCAACATGGCACAATTTGTCACACTGAGATCGTTCGAACATCCGACGGTGACGGACGGCCTGGTGTCGCGGTGCTGTTGCAGCGGGCCGTAACCAGTAAGCCCGGTAGCGCTTTTCGGCTCCACGTGCCCCACATGCACCATAAATTGTGGGAATGACTTCAAGGAATTCGCATGCAAGCTTCCGCTCGTGCAGACGCTACGACCCCGGCGGGGTTCCTGGATCGACTGGCGTCGGTCATGGATGCTTTCGAAGTGTCCGGACAGCTCACTCTCAGTCAAGTTTCGCGAATTACCGGCTTGCCTCGTTCGTCGGTGCATCGCATGCTCGAGCAGCTCGTCGCCAAGAAGTGGCTCCGGCGGGATGGCACTGATTACTGCCTTGGAATCAGATTGATGGAGCTGGGAAGCCTTGCAATACAACAGGATCGATTGTATTCGGTCGCTTTGCCCTTCCTCCGCGAGTTGCATCGAGTGACCGGACTGGTAGTGCAGTTCGGAGTGCTGGACGCGCCGGATGTCGTTTACCTCGACAAGATCGGCGGAATGCTGTCCGGTGTAGTTCCTACTCGTGTCGGCGAACGTTCTTCGGCCGACAGGTCGGCTCTTGGACGTGCGCTCCTTGCGTTCGGAGGCTCCCCTGTGGGCGCTGAAGCGCCGATGACTCTAAGGCAGGAACTCAGTCGAATACGTGATACCGGCGTAGCGTACGGCGCGGGGCTGTTGAGTCCCGGCCTCAATTGCGTTGCTGCACCGGTTGGGCCGCAAGGAAACGCGATTGCTGCCGTTGCTGTTTCCGGTCCGTCCGCGATGCTCAAACTCGACTACCGAAGTGCGGTACCTGTCCGCCTTGTAGCGTCATCGATTTGGGGGGCGGTTGGCCAAACTGCGACACATTTCGATGTTCAACGCACCATGCGTGAACTGCGAGCGTTGCCGTCGGCGGGGCCCAGGCGTATGCGTTCGTGAACGTCGATGATCCGTAGACTTGGTCCTGCGCTGCCGCCTCGAATCGCGGCAAATGGCGATGGGGGTGAGACGAGGCTGGCCTGGCGTCTCGATGTCCAGTCGGTGGCGGAACTGATCGAAGGCGAAGTGGACGGTTCATGGCTTCCGCAGCCGATGCCAGGGTTCTTCCTGTTCGACTCCGAAGCACGGTGGCGCACCGTGCGATACTGGCATGAGCATGGTTCAGTGTCTAACTCCCCGTCGCTCACCCAACGGCGGAAGGAGCAGGCAAAGTTGGAGATATCACGTTGTGCTGCAGAGCTTTTTGTCCTTCGCGGCGAGAATCCGGTGACTGCCGAGGGCATTGCACGCGCAGCTGGAATCGGACTTCGCACGTTCTATCGATACTTCGGACGAAGGAAGATGCGGTGAGGCCGATACTCGCCGACGGGATCGACGAATGGCTCGGGTATATCGCGTCCAGTTCGCCGGGTACGCCTGTTGTTCAGGTGCTGGCATCCGCCGCCCGCGTCGCACTGAATTCACCTGCTGCAACACCCGATGCGATTGCGTTGATTCGCCGACTTGAAAGGATTGTTCCTGGCGATCCGGCGATCCGGCGCTTCGGAACGCGTGGTGAGCTTGGTCAACGACACCGAGACTGCATTGGTGCTCGTACTGCGTGATTTGATGGGACCCGGCGCAGACCCACTGGAAGTGCGTTTGCTTGCAATTGCAGCGAACACGGCCCAGCGGATGGCCGTTGTCGCGTGGGTTGACGGGGACTCCCCGGCGTATGGCGACGGCTCGCCTGCGGAAGTTGCGATGAGGTGTATTCGCATTCTGACCGCGGGACTGGGGCACGTGTCGACCTGAACGCCACTGGCCTTGTCGCATTCGTATTGATCGGCGCTGAACGAACTGGCCGTTCTACTTCCGCATTTTTCTAGAACGTGTTCTACTTTATTGAAGGTTGGCGGGCTATCAATGGAGGCGGAAGATCATGGGTCAGGTTCTGGACAACATCTCACAGTTCGCCGACGAGATCCGCGCCGACGGGGTCGAGGGCGACAAGCTGATGCGCTTGACGGACGGCAGCGCGAAGCGTTTGCGCGACGCCGGCGTCATCCGGATGTTGCAGCCGAAGGAGTTCGGAGGCCTCGAGGCGCATCCGCGTGAATTCGCCGAGACGGCAATGGCTATCGGCGCGATGGACGGTGCCACGGGCTGGGTCAGCGGCATCGTCGGTGTGCATCCGTGGGAGCTTGCGTTCTTCGACCGCAAGGCTCAGGAAGAGGTGTGGGGAACCGATCCTGATACGTGGATGGCGTCGCCGTATGCGCCGATGGGTGTGGCGAGGCCGGTCGAGGGTGGGTACATCCTCAACGGTCGTTGGTCGTTCTCGTCCGGTACCGATCATTGTGACTGGATCATGATCGGTGCGATGGTCGGTGACGAGTCCGGTAAGCCGTTGATGCCGCCGAAGATTCTGCACGTGTTGTTGCCGCGTTCGGATTACGACATCGACCAGGACAGCTGGAATGTCGTGGGTCTGCGCGGTACGGGGTCGAAGGATCTGATCGTCAAGGATGCGTTCCTGCCCACCTACCGCACGATCGACGCCGGAAAGGTTTTCGACGGGACGGCGTGGAAGGAAGCGGGTCGTACGGAGACGTTGTACAAGTTCCCGTTCTCGTGCATTTTCCCGTTGGGGATCACTTCGTCGTTGATCGGTATCGCCGAGGGTGCGTTGGCGTGCAACATGGCGGCGCAGCGTGAGCGTGTGACGGTCAGTGGTGTTCCGATCAAGGAAGATCCGTACGTGCTGTTCGCGATCGGTGAGGCTGCGGCCGAGATCGCTGCTTCTCGGGCTGCGATCTTGGAGACGGTGGATCGTTTCTGGGACATGACGGAGAAGGGGCAGGAAGTTTCGTTCGAGCTTCGTGCGATCGGTCGCCGTACGCAGACTGCTGCTGCGTGGCGGGCGGTGCGTGCGGTGGACGAGATCTTTGCTCGTTCCGGTGGTGGGGCTTTGCAGTTGAACACGCCGATGCAGCGGTTCTGGCGTGATGCTCATGCCGGTTTGGCACATGCGATCCACGTACCTGGCTCCATTTTCCATGCGTCGACGCTCTCGCAGCTCGGCGGCGAACCGCAGGGCATCCACAGGGCAATGATCTGAGCCGTCCTGGGGACACCCGGAGGTGTCCCCATCGCGGTTTTCGTGGGGGTCGATGAGCATGTCGGTGAATCTGGTCGATGACCTCGGACTGTCCGCAGAACCCGCATCGGAGTGACGGCCAACGCGCAATGTGGGTTATAGGGCAAACACCGATAGGCTGGCGGTCATGGCTGAGTTCATTTACACGATGAAGAAGGTGCGCAAGGCGCACGGTGACAAGGTCATCCTCGATGACGTCACGATGAGCTTTTACCCCGGCGCGAAGATCGGTGTCGTCGGACCGAACGGCGCTGGTAAATCCAGCATCCTCAAGATCATGGCCGGACTGGACCAGCCGGGCAACGGCGAGGCATTCCTGGCTCCGGGCGCGACCGTCGGCATCCTCATGCAGGAGCCGGAGCTCGACGAGACCAAGACTGTTCGCGAGAACGTCGAGGACGGTCTCGGAGAGACGATGGTCCAGCTCAAGCGGTACAACGAGATCGCCGAGCTGATGGCTACGGATTACTCCGACGAGCTCATGGAAGAGATGGGCGAGCTGCAGGAGAAGCTCGATCACGCAGATGCGTGGGAGATCGACTCGCAGCTCGAGCAGGCTATGGACGCCCTGCGCTGCCCCCCGCCGGAAGAGATGGTCACTCACCTCTCCGGTGGTGAGAAGCGACGCGTTGCGCTCTGCAAGCTGCTGCTGAGCAAGCCCGACCTCCTGCTCCTCGATGAGCCCACCAACCACCTCGACGCCGAATCTGTCCTGTGGCTCGAGCAGCACCTCGCTGCTTACCCCGGCGCAATCCTCGCCGTGACTCACGATCGTTACTTCCTCGATCACGTCGCGCAGTGGATCTGTGAAGTAGACCGCGGACGCCTGTACCCGTACGAGGGCAACTACTCCACCTACCTGGAGCAGAAGGCTGCACGCCTCGAAGTTGCCGGCAAGAAGGATCAGAAGCTGCAGAAGCGCCTCAAGGACGAGCTCGCATGGGTTCGTTCCGGCGCCAAGGCCCGCCAGGCCAAGAACAAGGCTCGTCTCGATCGCTACGAGGAAATGGCGAACGAAGCAGAGAAGACGCGCAAGCTCGACTTCGACGAGATCCAGATCCCGGCACCGCCGCGCCTGGGTGACGTGGTCGTGGAGGTCTCGAACCTCGACAAGGGCTTCGACGGTCGCGTTCTGATCAAGGATCTCTCGTTCACGTTGCCGCGCAACGGAATTGTCGGCGTCATCGGCCCCAACGGCGTCGGTAAGACGACGCTGTTCAAGACCATCGTCGGTCTCGAGGAGCCTGACGCCGGTGAGGTCAAGATCGGTCAGACGGTCAAGCTGAGCTACGTCGACCAGAACCGTTCCGGAATCGACCCCAAGAAGACGGTCTGGGAGACCGTGTCGGACGGGCTCGATTTCATCGTCGTCGGCCAGACCGAGTTTCCCTCGCGTGCGTACATCAGCTCGTTCGGTTTCAAGGGTCACGATCAGCAGAAGCCGGCCGGCGTCCTCTCCGGTGGTGAGCGCAACCGCCTGAACCTGGCGATGACGCTCAAGCAGGGCGGCAACCTGATCCTGCTCGATGAGCCCACCAACGACCTCGACGTCGAAACCCTCGGCTCGCTGGAGAACGCTCTCGAAGAGTTCCCCGGCTGCGCCGTCGTGATCTCGCACGATCGCTGGTTCCTGGACCGGACCTGTACCCACATCCTTGCGTGGGAAGGTGGCTTCGGCGACAACGAGGCAGCCTGGTACTGGTACGAGGGCAACTTCGAGGGCTACGAGGCGAACAAGGTCGAGCGACTCGGCCCCGACGCCGCACGCCCGCACCGCGTGACTCACCGCAAGCTCACCAGGGACTGATCCGGTGTCCGACGTATACACGGCGCAGATCCAGGTCCGGTGGGGCGATTCCGACCGGTTGGGTCACGTCAACAACACGCGTTACGTCGAGTACATGCAGGAAGCGCGCATCCAGTTCCTGGAAGCGAAACTGGCGCCGCTCGGCGGCCGGCCGGGATACCTCGTGGTTCGAAAGATGACCGTCGAGTTCCTCAAGCCGGTCACCGATCGGTCCGGTCCCTTGAATGTGGAGATCTTCACGACTCACGTCGGGACTTCCTCGTTCACGGTTCGGCACGTCATCCGTGACAACGCGGGTGTCGAATGCGCTTTCGGCGACGCGTTGATGGTCGGATTCGACACGGTGTCCGAAAAGTCCAGACCGCTGGCGGACAGCGAACGCGCGGTGCTCGAAGCATCGCTTGTTCAGATGACGACATCGTAGATTTCGTTTCTCAGTTCACCCTGGGTACTGGTTGCCGCGGCTAGTCTCGAGTCAGAGATTGGTCGCGGCGATCAGAACCCACAAGGATGTGAGCCAGGAATGACAGACCGTGTACGGCAGCAGGGCACAGGCCTCGACGAAGCGACGTTGTTGACGCGTCTTCGCGAGGCCTTTTTCACGCATATCGACGAGGGTGACAGCGACGACGTCATCAACGGTCGATCGGATCGAGTCCTGCTCGCGCATCTTGCGCTCGGGAGGCAGCGGACCCCGGGCACGGCCGTATGGCGTGTGTACCGCCCGTCAGGATCCGAGGGTCTCGGCGCTGCCGTCCAGATCGTCACCGACGACATGTCGTTGCTCGTCGAGTCCGTTACCGCGATGCTCAACCGACAAGGTGTGGGAATCAGTCAATTCGCCCATCCGATCCTGACGGTTGAACGCGATGACTCGGGCAATCTGATGTCCTTGGGCGACAGCGGTATCCAAGAATCCTGGATGCACGTCCAGTTGGACTCCGAAGTCGAGGATTCCGCTCTCGACGCGATCGAAGCACACCTCGGCAAGGTGCTCGCGGACGTCCGCCAGGTGGTTGGTGACACCCCGGACATGAAGGCATTGCAACTGCGCGTTGCTGACGAGTTGGAGAGTGCTGCAGAAACTGCCTCCGGGAGGATCACCCCCGAAGAATTCTCCGATACCGCTCGGCTGCTGCGGTGGATGGCGGACGGAAACTATGCCGTGCTCGGATACCGGCGATTCGAGGGTACGAAGGACGGTTCACGCACGGTCGCCGGCAGCGGGCTCGGCGTGCTGCGCTCCGACGCGGTCACCGAAGGCCCGATGAGTTTGCCTCCCGTCGCAGATCTCCCGGATCGACCGCTTCTGGTCCTGACGCAGGGATCGTTTCCCGCCACGGTGCACCGCGCTGTCTACCCGTACTTCGTGGGTGTCTCGATCCTCGACGACGAGGGAAACATCGTGGGGGAGCACAGATTCCTGGGTGTGTTCACCGTGGTCGCACTCCACGAGAACGTCCTCGCGATTCCTCTGATCGAGCGCCGCGTTCGCGAAGTCATCGCGCGTGCCGGTGTCGACCTGCATTCGTACTCCGGTCAGGCGATGCTCGAGGTCATCCAGTCGTTCCCACGCACCGAGTTGTTCTCGAGCGACGCCGAGACCTTGTTCGAGACCGTCCACGCCGTGCACAGCATCGGGCTGCGTCGACAGGTGCGACTCTTTGTCCGCGAGGACACGTTCGGACGCTTCGTGTCCTGCTTGGTGTACCTACCCCGCGACCGGTACACGACGCGGGTGCGACTGGCGATGCAAAACCTGCTGTGGCGCGAATTCGGACCAGGCACAGTCGATTACACCGCCCGGGTTACCGAGAACGATCTTGCGCTGTTGCACGTGACGATCCGGCGCGATCCGGACAGTGAGCCGGTTCATCTGGATGTCTCCGAGGCCAACCGCGAGCGAGTTCAGGCTCTGTTGACCGAAGTCAGTCGTAGCTGGGACGACCGCATCAACGACCTTGTTCGTGAAAGTCCGGGTGTGGATCCGGAACTGGTGCAGCGGTATTCGCGGGTGCTTCCCGATGGATACAAGGAGGACTTCGAACCGTCACGCGCGTTGGCCGACATCGCCCGACTCGAGGCGTTGGCGCCAGGCGCGATCGACGTACTGCTCTATCGTGCTGTGGACTCCGCGCCCGGTGCCTGGCGCTTCACGCTCTTCGTCGGCGGCGACGGTATCTCGTTGAGCCAGGTGCTACCGGTGCTGCAGTCACTCGGCGTCGAAGTTCTCGACGAGCGGCCGCACGTCGTGCAGCGACTCGACGGCGTTCAGTGCTGGATCTACGATTTCGGATTGTCGGTACCGGCGGATCTTCGGGCGTCGGTCGAGATCGACCTCGATGCGCAGGTGCCGCTCGAGACCAGTACCGCCCCGCTGACCGAGGTCCAGAAGCGATTCACGGCTGCATTCGGTGCAGTCTGGTTCGGCCGGGCCGAAGCTGACCGATTCAACGAGTTGGTGCTGCGGGCCGGAATGTCCTGGCGGCAAGCCGTGGTGCTGCGTGCTTACGCAAAGTATCTGCGCCAGGCCACATTTCCATACAGTCAGTTCCACATCGAAGGAATCGCGCTTACACACCCGCAGACCGCGTTTGCATTGGTGCAGTTGTTCGAGGCGATGTTCGACCCCGAGAAGCAGGACGACATTCGCGTCGCCGAATTGGACGAGCAGTTGCGTGCGTCCATCGACGAGGTACTCAGCTTGGATGCCGATCGCATTCTGCGTGGAATGTTCTCCTTGGTGAAGGCGACCTTGCGTACCAATTTCTACGTCGTCGACGCCGATGGCCGCTCTCGCGACTACCTGTCGGTCAAGCTCGATCCCTCACGGATCAGCGAGTTGCCCAAGCCGCGGCCGGCTTTCGAGATCTACGTGTACTCACCCGAGGTCGAAGGCGTCCACCTGCGATTCGGCGCAGTCGCGCGCGGCGGGCTCCGCTGGTCCGACCGGCGCGAGGATTTCCGCACCGAGGTGCTCGGCTTGGTGAAGGCTCAGGCCGTCAAGAACGCGGTGATCGTGCCGGTCGGCGCCAAGGGCGGCTTCGTCGTGAAGAATCCGCCTCTGCCGACGGGTGATCCGGCCGTTGATCGAATGGCGACGCTGGAAACCGGCAAGGCCTGCTACACCACGTTCATCTCCGGATTGCTCGACATCACCGACAACGTGCACGCGGCTACCGGCGAAGTTGTGACGCCGGATCGAGTGGTGCGCAAGGACGATCAGGATCGCTACCTGGTGGTCGCCGCGGACAAGGGCACGGCGACGTTCTCGGATCTCGCCAATTCGGTTGCCGCCAAGTACGACTTCTGGCTCGGCGACGCGTTTGCCTCCGGTGGCTCCGTGGGATACGACCACAAGGGCATGGGTATCACCGCTCGCGGCGCCTGGGAAAGCGTCAAGCGGCACTTCCGCGAACTCGGGGTCGACACGCAGACGCAGGATTTCACGACGGTAGGCGTCGGCGACATGAGCGGAGACGTGTTCGGCAACGGAATGCTCCTCAGTCGGCACATCCGTCTGGTGGGCGCGTTCGACCATCGACACATCTTCCTCGATCCGAACCCGGATGCAGCGAGCTCGTTCGTCGAACGTCAACGACTGTTCGAGTTGCCACGGTCGTCATGGGCCGACTACGACAAGAGCCTGATCAGTGAAGGTGGCGGCGTCTGGGACCGCACGGTCAAGTCGGTTCCGATCGCCGAAAGCGTCCGGATCGCACTGGGTCTGGCCGAGGGGGTCACGAAGCTCTCGCCGCCGGAATTGATGCAGGCGATTCTGTCGGCACCGGTGGATCTGCTGTGGAACGGCGGAATCGGTACATACGTCAAAGCGTCGACCGAGACCAATGCGCAGGTCGGCGACAAGAGCAACGACGCCGTGCGTGTCGACGGTCAAGATCTGCGGGTCAAGGTGATCGGGGAGGGCGGCAACCTCGGCGTCACTGCTCTGGGAAGAATCGAGTTCAGCGCCAGCGGCGGTCACATCAACACCGACGCCATCGACAACTCGGCCGGCGTCGACTGCTCCGATCACGAAGTGAACATCAAGATTCTTCTCGATTCGCTCGTGCGTTCGCAGTTACTGCCCACGCAGGAACGGAATCCGTTGCTGGCGTCGATGACCGACGACGTGGCGGCGCTGGTGTTGGCGGACAACATTGCTCAGAACGCGCTGCTCGGAATCTCCCGCGTGACCGCTTCTCAGATGCTCGGTGTTCACCGCCGTCAGTTGACGGATCTGACCAAGGCACGTGGCCTTGACCGCAAGCTCGAGGCGTTGCCGACCGACAAGGAGATCGAGCGTCGACTCGAGGCCGGAGTGGGTCTGACGTCGCCGGAATTGGCGACGCTGACGGCGCACGTCAAGCTTTCACTCAAGGACGATCTGCTCGCAACCGAGTTGCCGGACAACGATTTCTTCGCCCAGCAGATCCCGCAGTACTTCCCGACCGCTGTTCGCGATCGGTTCGAAACGGAGATCAAGGCACACCCGTTGCGGCGGCAGATCGTCGCGACGATGCTCGTGAACGAAGTGATCGACAACGGCGGAATCACGTACGCCTACCGCTTGGCCGAGGAGACCGGAGCGAGCAGTACGGACTCGATCCGTGCCTACGCCGCTGTGCGAGAGGTGTTTGCGCTCGACGAGGTGTGGTCGCGAATCCGCTCGGCGGGCGTCAGTGCAGAGATCGAAAACGAGTTGATCGTTGAGTCGTGCCGCTTGCTCGACCGCGCGTCGCGGTGGTTCCTGGCCAATCGGCCCCAGCCGATCGCCGTCGGCGCCGAGGTTGCGCGTTACTCGGCGGCGTATCGGGCTACGGCACCTCTGGTCCCGGGGCTGCTTGCGGGCCATCAACTCGACGATCTGCTGGTGCGGGCTCAATCGGTGATCGATCGCGGGGCTCCGGAAGCGTTGGCGCTGGACGTGTTCCGACTGCTGGATGTCTACTGCCTGCTCGACATCGCGGATATCGCCGACATCGCAGATCACGACATCGCCGAAGTTGCGGAGCTGTACTACGCCTTGGACGCGCATCTGGGAATCGACTGGTTGCTGAGCGCGGTCTCGGGACTCGAGCGCGGCGATCGATGGCACTCGCTCGCGAGGCTCGCGTTGCGAGACGACCTCTACAGTTCGCTTCGGCAGCTGACGATGGAGGTTCTGGCCGGCGGCGAGCCGGGGGAGTCGCCGCAGGAGAAGATCGACGAATGGGAGTCGACCAACGCCTCGCGTCTGAGCCGGGCGAGGGCAGCTCTCGTCGAGATCTTCGAGTCTGGGACGCTTGACCTCGCGACGCTCTCGGTGGCGGCGCGTCAGGTTCGTAGCATGGTGCGCAGCATGGGCACCCGATCGGAGGTAGGACGTTGAGCGAAGGATTCCACGCCGAAGTTGTGGTTCGGTGGTCCGACATGGATGCCTTCCAGCACATCAACCACGCACGGATGGTGACGTTGCTCGAAGAGGCGCGGATTCCTTGGTTGTTCGAAGACTCGCGCCCGACGGTCACCCTGCGTGACGGGGCCGTGATTGCCGATCTCCACGTGCGTTATCGCGGTCAACTGCGGCACGACGATTCGCCGCTCGACGTCTTCATGTGGGTGGAAAAGGTGCGCGCGGTGGACTTCACCATCGCGTACGAGGTTCGCCCCCGCGGTGCGGATCTCAGTGTCCCGCCGTCCATCGTGGCGTCGACTCAGATCGCGGCCTTCGATATCGACACTCAACGTTTGCGTCGCCTCAGCGGGCCCGAGCGCGAGTACTTGGAGAGCTGGCAACGTGCATGAACGTGTACTGACCGTGCCCGAGGAGGCCGAGCGAAAGAACTTGGCCGGCTTCATCGGTCATGCCTTGCGTTTGGACGAGTCCACGGTCATCCGGATGCGTCGACGCGGAGATGCTCACCTGAGCGTCTGGGCGTCAACGGGTTTCGACGCTCTCGCTACGCGAACCGTGGCGGGCACCATCAACCCTGACGACACCTCGGCTGCCGGCGATCAGTTGCTCTCGGCGGTGGAGCAGGCGACAAGTGAGCTGATCGATCCGGGGTTCGCCATGGATTCGGCGTGGCGTGGGGCGTTGCCGCCGATGGACGGCTTCGAGCACCTGGACGACGTACCCGCCCGGGTGCTGATCGAACTGGCGCAGCGGGGCAACGCCTTGGCACTGGAGCATGGAAGTAGTCACGGTCCGCCGGCGTCGTTGCTCGATCAGGACGTGCTCGAGGTCAGTGGTCCGTCCGGCACGGTCGGGATCTCGATGCGGGTTGTTTTTGCCTTGACCGCAATGGGATTCGTTCCGCACGCCGGGTCCGAGGCGATGACCGCCGACATCGACCTCGAGCAGATCGACGCCTCGGAACTGGTTCGGGTGCGGGCGAGCAAATCCTGGGTGCGGCTCGATGCACGGTTCGGTTCGATCTACCGTCACCGCGGTGGTTCGATACCGCTGATGGTCGCACGATAGGAGTTCAGGTGGCGGGTGCGGTGTTCTCTCAGATCAGCCACGCCGCAGCGTTGACGGGTAGTTGACCGTCGACGAGTGGCGCGCTGCTCAACAGCAGCTGCCCGTTCGGCAGTGCGATCGGCACCTCCGTGGTGTTGAGAGCACAGATCAGACCACCGCGTCGACGGAAAGCGAGGCAGCCGGGGGGACTGCCGTACCAATCGATGTCGGCGCCGGAGAACTCCGGCCTGGCGCTACGGAGTTCGAGGGCGGCGCGATAAAGCGAGAGCATCGAGTCGACGTCCTCGATCTGCGCCTCCACCGTGAGTGTCGACCACTCGCGTGGCATCGGCAACCAGGTGCTCGCACCGGTGGTGAATCCGAACGGGGGTTCGCTTCCTTCCCACGGAAGGGGCACTCGGCAGCCGTCGCGTCCTCGCTCGGCATGTCCGGATCGTTCCCAGACCGGGTCCTGTAGTGCCTCGTCGGGCAGGTCGACGTTCGGCAGGCCGAGTTCGGCTCCGTTGTAGATGAAGCTCGCGCCCGGAAGCGCCAGTTCGACGAGGATCATCGCCCGTGCGCGTTGGGTTCCGATCTCACCCCCGCCGTAGCGCGTGACTTCACGTTCGACGTCGTGATTCGACAGCGTCCACGTGGGCACACCCCCGACCTCGGCGACGGCCGCAAGAGAGTTCTCCACGGCCTCCCGGACGGACTCGGCGGAGAATTCGGTTTCTGCAAGTCGGAAGTTGAATCCGAGATGCAGTTCGTCTGGCCGGATGTATTCGCCGAACTTCTGGTTGTCCTTCACCCAGATCTCGCCGACGGTCATCGCCTCCGGGAACTCGTCCATGACCTTGCGGATGCCGCGGTGGATTTCGTGAACTGCCGGGTTGTTGAACCGCGGGTCGTCGTCGGAATTGCGCATGAGCTCGTTGAGCTCCCAGTCGTGGTCCGGCAAACCGTCGGGCTTGGCCATTCCGTGGGCCACGTCGATGCGGAATCCGTCGATTCCGCGCTCGAGCCAGAACCGCAGAGTCTTGGCGAGGTCGTCGAAGACCTCGGGGTTGTCCCAGTTCAGGTCGGGCTGTTCCTTGGCGAAGATGTGCAGGTACCACTGGCCGGGTGTTCCGTCGGCTTCGGTGACGCGGGTCCACGCCGGGCCGCCGAAGATGCTCGGCCAGTTGTTCGGCGGTTCGTTGCCGTTCTCACCTTTGCCGTCTCGGAAGATGTAACGGGATCGCTCCGCAGAACCGGGCGCCGACGCCAGGGCTGCCTTGAACCACTCGTGCTGATCACTCGTGTGGTTCGGGACCAGGTCCATCGTGACCTTGATTCCGCGTTCGTGGGCTGACGTGATCAGCGAATCCATCGTCGCCAGATCGCCGAACAAGGGATCGATGTCGCGAGGATCCGAGACGTCGTAGCCGTGGTCTGCCATCGGTGACTTCATCACCGGGCTCAACCAGATTGCATCGATGCCGAGCAGTTCGAGGTAGCCGAGTTTCTCCTCGACTCCGCCGAGGTCGCCGATACCGTCGCTGCCCGAATCGGCAAAAGAACGCGGATAGATCTGATAGAAGACCGCCTCGTTCCACCACGGGGCTTCGGGCCGGCTTACAGAGGACGAATCCGCGGGGGTGCTCACAGCAGTTCATAGTGCCAAACGTCTGGCACTCTCACGACTTGGACACGGCAAAAGCGTGACTCTTTACCTAGCCTTGGTGTACTTTGCATTCACGCGGTGACACCATGTGGCAACTTTGGTGTTACTGCCGGGGGAGAAGTATTCGGGAATTCAACCAAGGGGGCTTGGCCTTGACTTTGTCGGCAATCGAAGCGGTCAGTTTGGATCATGTACTGCTCGAAGATGATCCCATCAACCGCGACTGGATAATCTTCGGCACACCGGTTGCACGGTCGGCGCAATGGTCGGCGAGTAAAGACGGGACCACGACTACACACGTCTGGGATTGCACGAAGGGGCGCTTCCGCTGGTACTTCCACGCGGACGAAATCGTGCACATCATCGAAGGGTCGGTCACCGTTCAGGCCGACGGAATCGCCGAGCGAACCCTGAGTGTCGGCGATGCCGCACTCTTCCGTGCGGGCAGTTGGTCGGAGTGGGAGGTCGAAGAGTACGTGCGCAAGCATGCAATCTTGAGTTCGCCCCTGCATCCCACGGTGTCGTTCGGGGTACGAGCAGTCCGCCGGGTCGCGCGCGTGTTCAGGCCGAAGGCTAGGTAGACGGTCAGATAGCGGAGTTCACCATGGACGCGGCAGCCATCTCCATGTAGTCGATCAACTGCTTGCGGTGCACCGGGCTCAGAGTCTTCTCGTCGATGGACGCGATGGCGACGTGCATGCACCGCAGCCACGCATCACGCTCGATCGGGCCGATCACGAATGGATTGTGGCGCATCCGCAGACGCGGGTGTCCACGTTCCTCCGAGTACGTGTGCGGTCCGCCCCAGTACTGCTCGAGGAACATCCGCATCCGCCGCTCGGCCGGGCCGAGATCGGCCTCGGGGTAGAGCGGGCGCACAACCTCGTCCTTCGCGACCTCTTCGTAAAATCGCGCGGTGAGCTTGTGAAACGTCTCGGCTCCGCCGACGGCGTCGTAGAAGGTCTGCTGCACGTCGTGCTGTACGTCATTCATGGCAAGTTCCATTGTGCCTGACGGCCGTAGTGGTCGGTTTCCGGGTCGACGACGGTTGTATCGAGTCGGAGTGCGTACCCATTCACCGGAAATTCACCGGCCGTCCTGGCAATTTTGTTCGAAATGGGAGTGCGTAACGCGATCATCCGTGGTCAACTTGGGGGCAGTCTCCCGGAGGTCGTATGAAGAACCGACATGCTGCACGCAATCACCGACAACTCCAGCCCACTAGCGCGCGGAACGACCACGCGTTAGGGGCTGTTCTGGAAGTTGTTCCTGACGGGTTCGCGCACACTACCGACCCACTCTTTTCCGACGAGCATTCTCACCTCGAGATGTTCCCTCCCGATCGCGTCGTCCCCGAGTGGGTGAAACGTCGGGTGCTACTGCTCAACGTCACGTACGAACCGCTGACCGCCCTTCCTGCCAGGCGCGCGGTCGTACTGATGGCCTGCGGCAAGGCCGATACCGTCCACGAGGACGAACAGGGCCCGGTAGTCCATTCCGCGGACTGGTCGGTGCAGGTTCCCTCGGTCATTCGATTGCGCACCTACGTGCGCGTTCCATATCGCGCCCGCATCCCCATGACTCGTGCCGCGCTGATGCATCGTGACCACTTCCGATGTGCGTACTGCGGAGCCAAAGCCGAAACCATCGACCACGTCGTTCCTCGCAGCAGAGGTGGCGGGCATTCGTGGGAGAACTGCGTCGCGTGCTGTGCCCCCTGCAATCACCGCAAGGCCGACAAGATGCTCAGCGAACTCGGATGGACCCTCCGTGCGGAATTGGTCCCGCCGTCCGGACCTCACTGGCGTCTGCTCGCGGCGACCAAGGAATTGCATCCGGCGTGGATGCCTTATCTCGGCGTGGGCGCAGCCTGAGCTATGTGTCGGCGTGGGCGCAGCCTGAGCAATGTGTCGGCGTGGGCGCAGCCTGAATTGAGTTCTAGCGTCACCGAAACGAAATTGCCCGAGAATTTGTGGCCCTGACGCTTTCCTTCCTGGCGTTCTGGGCTACGTTATCTGGTGTGAGCATTCTCGAGGTAGTACTGATATACGTTGGGATTCCGGCCTTGATCACCGCGTTCTTCGCGGCTGCGTCCTTCCTCGGGAAGAAGACGCCGGGACCGGTTCCGCCGGCGTTCCATCTGGGTGAGTCGTGGGATCACGCTCCCGTGCTGTGGAGTGCTGTCGACGAGGTCACCGTTCGCGGTGGCCATCACGGCAGTGCACACGCAATCGAAGCCGGTTCGGCTGATCTGATCGGAGGGTCCGCAAGTGGCAAGTGGTGATCATTCGACCGCGCTCGCAGTAGCGCCCGAGGACCTGCCCGTCGGCAGCGTCGTCACGTCCAGTGGACGCGTATCCGGTGTGCATCGCATCGGCGAGCCGTTCACCGACGATCTTCCGTTCGAGACCATGGATCTGGTCGCGCTCGACGTCGCGATGACCGAAGCGACGCGGGCCACCAAGGTGCGGTTCAACGCGTACGTCGGTGATCTCGGTTCTGATCCGGCAGCGGGTGCCGACGCATTGTTCCCGACCACGCCCGAAGTCGAGCGTTCCGTCCTGATCGCCGTTTCGCCCAACCAGCGCACCGTCGAGGTTCGCAGCGGTCGGGCAATCGCCGATCGGGTCACCGATCGTGTTACCCAGCTCGGAGCAACGGCAGCTGTTGCATCCTTCAGTGAAGGCAACCTGATCGACGGACTGATCAGTGCCATCCGCGTTATGGCAGCCGCAATTTCAGCGCCGTAACTGTTTGTCAGACACAGGCCGGGGGGGGGGAGGGGGGGGGGGGGGGGGG
>NZ_JBXAFD010000007.1:144545-154622 GCF_058792695.1 Rhodococcus sp. MT28 | reverse complement strand
CGTCGATTCGTGAGAATCGACGCGGGCACCGGCCTTTCGCATGTCAGCTCGCGTCGAACTTTCGTGCTGCGAGTGAACGAACCACGCCGGCCTGGCCTTCGACGACCAGGCGACGCAACGCGGGAGGGATGTCGCCTTCGAGGAACCGGTCTGCTGCCGCTACGGATTCGTCCGAGATCGACCACGACGGGTACAGCCCGATGACGACCGTCTGTGCCACTTCGCTCGAGCGTCGTTCCCACACCGCCGCGATATCGGCGAAGTAGCGGGAGACGAAGGGCTCGAGCAATTCGTCCTGGCCTTCGCGAGCGAACCCGCCGATGATCGATCGCGCGGTGATGTTGGGCACGGAGTCGTCGCCGACGACCTTCGCCCAGACCTCTTCCTTGACAGCGACCTGCGGACGTCCGGCCGCGGCCGCCGCGGCTTGACGAGCGCCCGCAGCGGTCGGGTCACGCTGAGCTTCGGCGTCGATGAATGGAGTTGCGGTTCCTTCGGCGTCGATCTCACCGGCGGCCGCGAGTGCCCCGACGATGCGCCAGCGCAGGTCCGTGTCGACGATCAGGCCGTCGAGCCCAACGGTGGAGGGATCGGCGTCGAGCAATTCGCGCAGTACCTCGGTGTGCCACGGGGAGAGTGCTGCGCCGGTAAGTGCGTTGACGAATGCCAGCTGGTGGTCGGACCCGGCCTCTGCCTCACGTGCGAGCTCGAGCAACCGATTGGCGAAGCTCGCCGCGCCTTCGGCCTCGGCCCAGGCCGGATCTGCGTAGGAGCCGATGGCGGTTTGGGCTTGGAGCAAGAGACGTTGCACCACACCGACTTCGGTCTCCGAACTGATGCCGCGCTCGACCAGCGCGACGAAGTCGCGTGCCTTCAGTTCGGCTTGACGGGTCATTTCCCACGCCGCCGACCAGACCAGGGTGCGGGGGAGTGAGTCGGTGATGTCGCCGACCCGCTCGATCGCCGTCGCCAACGATTCGGGATCGAGTCGCACGGAGCCGTAGGTGAGATCGTCGTCGTTGACCAACACGAGTGCACCGCGGGCGACGCCGACAAGTTCGGGGACATCCGTGCTTTCCACAGCATCGAGGTCGAGTTCGACGCGATGGCTTCGTACCAACTTGCCGTCGACGTCGTCGTAGATGCCGATGGCGATCCGGTGGATTCGCCGCTCGCCGGCGCCTGGTGCAGCACCGTCCTGCAGGACGGCGAAGCGGGTGAACTTTCCGTCTGCGTCGACATCGAAGTCGGGGCGCAGGATGTTCAAACCGGTGGTCTTGAGCCACTGCCGACCCCAGTCGGAAAGGTCACGGCCCGAGGACTTTTCGAGTGAGCCCAGCAGATCGTCGAAGGTTGCGTTTCCGAATGCGTGCTCACGGAAGTACTCACGCAGTCCGGCGAGGAACGGCTCGAGTCCGACGTATGCCACCAACTGCTTGAGGACGCTGGCGCCCTTCGCGTACGTGATGCCGTCGAAGTTCACCTCGACGGCGGCCAGGTCCGGAATGTCCGCGGCAATCGGGTGCGTCGACGGCAACTGGTCCTGGCGGTACGCCCACGACTTCTCGACGTTGGCGAACGTCGTCCAGGCGTTCGTGTACTCCGTGGCCTCGGTCTGGCACAGGACCGAAGCGAAGGTCGCGAACGACTCGTTGAGCCACAGGTCGTCCCACCACGCCATCGTGACGAGGTCGCCGAACCACATGTGCGCCATTTCGTGCAGGACCGTTTCGGCACGACGTTCGTACGAGTAGCGGGTCACCTTGGAACGGAAGACGTAGTCCTCGAGGAATGTCACGGCGCCGGCATTCTCCATCGCGCCGGCATTGAATTCGGGGACGAAGAGCTGGTCGTACTTGCCGAAAGCATAGGGAACACCGAAGTTGCGGTGATAGAAGTCGAATCCCTGCTTGGTCTCGGTGAACAGTCGCTCCTCGTCCATGAACTCGGCCAGCGAAGCGCGGCAGAAGATTCCGAGCGGGATGTCGCCGTGCTCGTCGGAGTAGTTGTCGGTCCACTGCGCGTAGGGACCGGCGATGAGCGCCACCAGGTACGTGCTCATCTTCGGGGTGGTCCTGAAGACGTGCTTGCCGGGATCGGCGGCAAGGGTCTCGACGACCGCGGAGTTGGAGATGACCTTCCACGACGTGGGAGCGGTGACGCGGACGTCGAACGTGGCCTTGAGATCAGGCTGATCGAAGCACGCGAACATGCGCTTGGCGTCGGCCGTCTCGAACTGTGAATAGAGGTAGACGGAGTCATCGGTCGGGTCGACGAATCGGTGCAGTCCCTCGCCGGTGTGGGAGTAGATGCAATCGGCCTCGATGACCAACTCGTTGTCGGTAGCGAGATCAGGCAGGCTGATGCCCGTCGACTCGTCGTAGCCGGAGACGTCGAGCGCGGTGCCGTTGAGGACCGCGGAATGGACTCTGGCCGCGACGATGTCGATGAAGCTGCTTGCTCCGGCCGTGGCGGTGAACGTGACGGTGGTCTTCGAGGAGAACGTCTCCTCGCCGGGTGCGTCTTTGCCGTCGGTGAGATCGAGTTCGATCAGGTAGTTCTCGACGGTCAGGATTGCTGACCGTTGCGCTGCGGTTTCGCGTGTCAGGTTCGGTGCGACCACAAAGATCTCCTCGTAGATGGTGCGGATCTATTACGTCCATCCCATCACGAAGAGAACGACTTCACTCAAGCGGACACTTCTGCCAGCGGAATCTCCGGATCGGCCAACCGCTCCGGATCGACGGGACGCGAAGACGCGACCAATTCCTTGATGGCGTCACCGGCATCCCAGATGTTCACGTTCATGCCGGCGAGCACCTTGTTCGCGGAATCGAGCCAGAACGCCAGGAACTCGCGCTTGTCGACGTCGCCGCGAGTGACGACACGGGAGTAGCCGCCGTGCGGTGCGTGACCTACGTATTCCATTCCGAGGTCGTACTGATCGGTGAAGAAATACGGCATGCGGACGTACTCGGCGGGCCGTCCCAACATGGTCTCTGCGGCCGTCTCGGGTTGGTTGAGTGCGTTTGCCCAGTGCTCCACCCGAATTCGTGCATTCAGAATCGGATGCTGTGCGGCCGCGATGTCACCCACTGCGACCACGTCGGGGTCGCTGCTCTGCAGACCGGCGTCGACGAGAACCCCGTTGTCGACGTCGATACCCGCCTCCGATGCCAACTCGGTGTTCGGCAATGCGCCGACAGCGATCAACACGGCGTCGGCCGGAATCACGGTTCCATCGCTCAAAGTGACGCCCGAGGCGTGACCGCCGTCGACAGAGATTGCAGTGACGTCCGTGCCGGTGCGTAAGTCCACCCCGTTCTGGCGGTGCAGCGCGGCGAAGACCTCACCCATTTCCGGGCCGAGGGTCGATTCGAGCGGAAGGCCGGCATGTTCGAGCACGGTGACCTCGACGTCGAAACCGCGAGCCGACGCGGCAATTTCGAGGCCGATCCAGCCGGCACCGACCACGACGAGCTTCTTGTCGGCGGCCAGGGTGCGCAGCAGCGCGGCGGCCTGATCGACTGTTCGCACGTAGTGAACGCCCTCGGCGTCGGATCCCGGGATGTCGAGGCGCCGCGACCGCGAACCGGTGGCCAAGGCGAGCTTGTCGTAGCTGATCGTGGAACCGTCCGGAAGTGACACGGTGTGCGCAGCGGGGTCGATGGCCGTTGCCGTCGTTCCCGGGCGAAGATCGACATGATGGTCGCGGAACCACTCGCCGTCGTGGACGGTGAATTCGGGGAGCGTCTTCTTGCCGGCGAAGAACTCTTTCGACAGCGGCGGACGCTCGTACGGGAGGTGGTCTTCTTCACTCAGTACGGTGATCTCACCGTCGAAATCTCTGTCACGCAGGGCTTCTGCGATCTTTGCGCCCGCGAGCCCGCCGCCGACGATCACGAATCTCCGGTTGGTGCTCATTACTGAACCACTCCTTCGTACTCGTTTCTTTTCGACACTACTGCGATCGGGAGGTGGTTCGGGGGAAAGCGCGGGAAGGATTGCGGGTTCATGATTGTTGGCAGAACGGGAGTATGTCCCCGAACTGATATGACCTGACCGACATGAACTGATAGGGAGTTTCTTCGTGAGCGCAACCTCGAGCAAGACCACGGACACTGCTGACTTCTGGTTCGATCCGCTCTGCCCGTGGTGCTGGATCACCTCACGCTGGATTCTCGAGGCCCAGCAGGTACGCGACATCGAGGCCAAGTTCCACGTGATGAGCCTTGCGGTTCTCAACGAGGGCCGTGACCTTCCCGACGAGTACCGGGAGATGATGACCAAGGCCTGGGGCCCGGTCCGTGTCGCCATCGCTGCAGCGCAGCTGAAGGGCGACGATATCCTGCTGCCGCTGTACACGGCGATGGGGACGAAGATTCACAACGAGGGAAACAAGGACTTCGCCGACGTCATCAAGTCGTCCCTTGCCGAGGTCGGCCTGCCACCTGAACTGGCCGAGGCCGCCGGCACCGACAAGTACGACGAGGCTCTGCGCGAGAGCCACCACAAGGGCATGGACGCCGTCGGACCCGACGTCGGAACCCCGACGATCCATGTCAACGGTGTGGCGTTCTTCGGCCCCGTGCTCTCACGCATCCCGCGCGGCGAGGACGCAGGCAAGGTGTGGGACGGCGCAGTCGCGCTGGCCGGCTACCCCCACTTCTTCGAGCTCAAGCGGACCCGCAACGAGGATCCTCAGTTCGACTGAGCGGCAGTGAGCGCCGGATTTCGGTAGAGCTGACCCGGCCGGAAGAACAGATGCCCTGAGTGCGTGCGGTTGCGAAGCGCAGCCGCACGCCAGGTCAGCACCGGATGCGACGACAAGATGTTGACGAACCACGGGAAGAACCCGGATTCGAGTGTCGCCCGATCGGCCAGTTCGTCGAACCCGACCAGACCCACCAGATACTTTCCCGCGCCGAGGACGCCCATCGCGCCCGGTGCACCCTGCGGACGCATGTGAAAGCCGAAGTTGTCCGCCGTGTACTCCATGGAACGCGACAGCGAAGACCCGATCACCGGAATGTAGTTCGACGCGAACTGTCCCCACTGGCGCCAGTACGACGCATGCCCGGCAGCGATGTGGCCGACCTCGTGGCCGATGATGAATGCGAGCGCATCGGGCTCGCGTGCCTGCCCACCGACTTCGAACAGGTCGCTGTAGACGACGACGAAACGGCGAAATCCGTGCCCCGACGCAAACGCGTTGATCCGTCCGTTCCCCAGCACGACGTAGGCATCCGGCGGAGTTTTCATGCCGAACCGTGCCGCAGCCTCGGCAACCAGCTGATACCCCTCCGGAAACTGTGAAGGCGTCATCTTGATTCCGTTGACCTGTTGCGATCCGTACAGCTGACCTCGCGCGAGGAACAGCAGGATCGGAGCCGCGAGCACCACGAGGATCCACGTCGACAGATCACCCGCAGCGATCAGAACGATCGCCACCACATAAGTGACGACCGTCGTCAGCACCGCGAGCACGAGTAGCGGGATTTCCCACGGGTGGCGAACGGCGTCACTGCCCGGTGACACACGAACGGCGGGTGCAGCGGCCTGGCCGTTGACGGGGTACATGGGCACCACGATAGGTGTGCTCGCGCGGCGATGCGTGTTCCTGAAAGTGTGACATCGACCCGGGTGCGCCCGGCTGGTCGGGCCTGAGAGAATTGTCGCCATGCGCGTATACCTGGGTGCCGACCATGCCGGATTCGAACGTAAGAACGAGATCATCGAACACCTGAAAGCGAACGGCCACGAGGCCATCGACTGTGGTGCTCACGAGTACGACGCCGTGGATGACTACCCGGCTTTCTGCATCGAAGCCGCAAAGCGCGTCGTCGCCGACGAGGGCAGCCTGGGAATCGTCCTGGGTGGCAGTGGCAACGGCGAGCAGATCGCCGCGAACAAGGTTCCCGGCGCACGGTGCGCCCTCGCTTGGAGCGTCGAAACGGCGAAGCTGGCACGTGAGCACAACAACGCTCAGCTGATCGGCATCGGCGGACGTATGCATTCCCTCGAGGAATCGCTTGCCATCGTCGACGCTTTCCTCGCCACCGCATGGTCGGGTGAAGAGCGCCACCAGCGTCGTATCGACATCCTGTCCGAGTACGAGAAGACCGGCGTCGCACCGGCTCTGCCGCAAGCCTGATCCGAAAGTTGTTCCGTGCCTGAAGGTCATACCCTGCACCGGCTGGCACGGTTGCATGCCCGCAAGTTCGTCGGTTCACCGGTCCGCGTCCTCAGTCCGCAAGGCAGATTCGCCGAGGACGCGCGCCTGGTGGACGGACACGTACTCACGTCCTCGGATGCCTGGGGAAAGCACCTCTGGCACACGTACGACAACGGTCTGACAGTTCACGTACACCTCGGGTTGTACGGAAAGTTCACCGACGCCGCCCTGCCGATGGAAGAACCGGTAGGCCAGGTCCGGATGCGAATGGTCGGTGCCGACTTCGGCACCGACCTTCGTGGTCCCACCGCCTGCGAAGTCCTGCTACCTCCTCAGGTCGCCGCGATCGAGGCCAGACTCGGGCCGGACCCACTGCGCCGCGACGCGGATCCAGAGAAGGCCTGGTTGCGAATCTCCAAGTCCAAGACGGCAATCGGCGCCCTGCTGATGGACCAGGCGGTCCTGGCGGGTGTCGGCAACGTCTATCGCGCCGAACTTCTCTTTCGTCACGGAATCAACCCTGAACGACCGGGGAATCTCGTCTCTCACGGCGAGTGGACCGCCATGTGGGCAGACCTAGTCGAATTGATGAAAGTCGGCGTCAGACGGGGGAAGATGCACGTCGTTCGCGCCGAGCACGACAACGGAGATCCGGCGTACGCGAAGGATCGTCCGCGTACCTATGTCTACAGAAGAGCAGGATCGCCGTGCCGCGTGTGCGGCACACCGATCCTGCATTCCGTCATGAAGGCACGAAACCTGTTCTGGTGCCCGGTGTGTCAGTCGGCTTAGAAGTCGAAGCCTCCGAAGTCGCCGCCACCGAAATCGCCGCCTCCGAAGTCCCCGTAGTCGCTGCCTCCACCGTCTGCGGTGAAATCGGTGTTGTCGATACTTCCTTGGTCGGCGCCGGGATCACCGGCGTCCATACCCTGATCTCCCGAGTCACCGGAGCCTGTATCGGCGCCGGAATCGCCGCCCTGTGCGAAAGCCTCTGCGCCGTAAGGAACCCCGGCCATGCCGGAGAACATGGTCGAAAACAGCATCATCGAACCCAGACCCCAGGCGCCGGCGACGAGTGCAGGCTTCCACCAGGGTTCGGAGTACCAGCCGGCCGGGACCGGGCGTCCGGCGACTCGGCCACCGGGGTAGTAGTTGGGTGTGTGCGACGACGGATTGGGTGATGCGGCGACCTTGCGGCCCTCGAATTCGACCTCACGGTCTTCGGTGACCGAACCGGCAGCCTTCTGTCCGTCGATGGAAGGAACTTCCGGTCCCGGATCCATGCCCATCGCCACCCGTGCCGCGCGGATGTAGTAAAGCCCTTCCAGTGCAGTCTGTTTCGCGAGACGTGCTTGGACCGGCGTTGCGGCCTGATCGATCTGCGAGCCTGCGGCGTTGTACCGTTCGGCCGCGTCGGCGAGGGCTTGGCGCGACGCGTCGTCACTGCCGGTCAGGTTGTAGACCTGACCGCCGAGGCGTTCGATCGCCTGCCGGGCATCGGCTTTCGCATCGTCGAGTTGTGTTGCGCTGTGGCCGGAACCGCGTTGCTGGCTTTTCATGACCAGAAATACGACTACGGCCAGAACGACGAGTATGAGAAGAATCGTGGTCACGAGTGGCCTCCCGAGCAGAATCGATCCGGACAACTCCAGGATACGGACCGCAGGGGGGTGGTCTGAGTGGACAAAGTTGGAATACAAAAAATCCGCACCGGCTGGGCCGGTGCGGATCTTTGTGGAGTTTCCCTCCTGATGGAGGGGATGACGGGAATCGAACCCGCGTGATCAGTTTGGAAGACTGAGGCTCTACCATTGAGCTACATCCCCGTGCATACGACAACTCGGGATCGCCGTGTTCGTCGTCTGCGATACGAAACTGTACCCAATGCCCCACCGGATTTCATAATCGGGGGGTCGGAGAAGTTCGAGACCGTCGTTCACCTGGGGAATTGGCGAATTGCTCGGCGAGTCGGGGTGTCTCGGCCACAGGCGCGGCTTCTGATTCCGGCTCTGAATGGCAGTTGAGGCAAGGCTGTATGTGGCTGCTGTATGTGGCTGCCGTCGGATGACATACTGACGGGGTCGACAGCCGGGCCGTGTACAAATGGCGGTCGGGTTCGTGAGAGAGTAGTGAGCGCGATAGGGTTGTGCGCGGTCACCGATGGTGGCTGCCTTTGTGGCCCGCTGTCTTAGTGGCCTCGGATGGCCGTATCGTGTGTTTCATGTGATCGGAAACGGGATGTAGCGCAGCTTGGTAGCGCATCCGCTTTGGGAGCGGAGGGTCGCAGGTTCAAATCCTGTCATCCCGACAAGTACGTACATGGCACTTCACCTCCAGTAAGTCCGGGAGTGAAGTGCCGCGCCAGACAGCAGTACCGATTCAACACAAGTTGTGAGCAAGACCAGACGAAGGAGCGAAGTTTCGTGAAGAGCACCGTCGAGCAGCTCAGCCCGACGCGAGTCCGTATCAACGTTGAGGTGCCCTTCGCGGAACTCAAGTCTGATTTCGACAAGGCCTACAAGGCCCTCGCGCAGCAGATTCGTCTCCCCGGCTTCCGTCCCGGCAAGGCTCCGGCCCGCCTCCTCGAAGCGCGTGTCGGTCGCGGCGCTGTGCTCGAGCAGGTCGTCAACGACGCTCTGCCGTCGCGTTACTCCGAGGCTGTCACCAGCGCCGGCGTGAAGGCCATCGGCCAGCCCGAGATCGAGGTCACCAAGATCGAAGACGGCGAGCTCCTCGAGTTCACCGCCGAGGTCGACGTGCGCCCCGAGATCGAGCTCCCTGACTTCAGCTCCATCAACGTCGAGGTCGATCCGATCGAGATCACCGACGAAGCCATCGAAGAGCAGCTGCTTTCGCTGCGTCAGCGTTTCGGCACCCTCACCGGCGTCGACCGCGCAGTCGAGGACGGCGACTTCGTCTCCATCGACTTGTCGGCCACCGTCGACGGCGAGAACGTTGCCGAGGCAACCGCGAGCGGACTGTCGCACGAGGTCGGTTCGGGCCAGCTCATCGAGGGCCTCGACGAAGCCATCATCGGCCTCAAGGCGGGGGAGTCCAAGGACTTCACGTCGACGCTGGTCGCCGGCGAGTACGCAGGCAAGGAAGCTGTTGTCACCGTGACCGTGCAGACGGTCAAGGAGCGCGAGCTTCCGGCTGAGGACGACGAGTTCGCTCAGCTCGCCAGCGAGTTCGACACCCTGGAAGAACTGAAGGCTGACCTCCGTGAGCGCGTCGCACGCGTCCGCAAGGTCGAGCAGGCCGGTCAGATCCGCGACAAGGTTCTCGAGCAGCTGCTCAAGACCGTCGAGGTTCCGTTGCCGGAGGCTGTCGTCAAGGCTGAGGTCGACGCTGCACTGCACGACGCCGTTCACGGTCTCGATCACGACGAAGAGGCACTGAACAAGCTCCTCGAAGAGCAGGGCAGCAGCCGCGAAGAGTTCGACAAGGATGCACAGGAAGCCGCTGAGCGCTCCGTCAAGACGCAGCTCTTGCTCGACTCGATTGCCGATGCGGGCAACGTCACCGTCGGTCAGGACGAGCTCACCGAGCGCATCCTGTTCCAGGCGCAGCGTTACGGCATGGCTCCTGAGCAGTTCATCCAGCAGATCCAGCAGGCCAACCAGCTCGGCGCCGTCTTCGCAGACGTCCGTCGTGGCAAGGCTCTCGCGTCCGTCGTCGAGTCGGCCGGTGTCAAGGACACCTCCGGCGCAGTTGTCGACACCGCAGAGCTGTTCGGCAGCAGTGAGGCCGAAACCGAAGCGGACGAGTCTGATTCCGCCGAGAGCGAAGACAAGTAAAAACGCAGGCGGACGGGTGTTTTCACCACGATCGACTGCACTGAGTTTTCCGCTTTGAGCGAAGTAGGGCGGCACCGGGACTCCCAGGCCGCCCCCCCTCGTTCC
>NZ_JBXAFD010000007.1:79840-144535 GCF_058792695.1 Rhodococcus sp. MT28 | reverse complement strand
GAGGGCCTCCCTGTGCCCCTGTTCCCCCCCTACTTCGTTACTGTCTGTGTCAGTAGAAGTGTTTCGCATAGACGATCCACCGCACAAGTAGATCCACATAGAAGGCAGGTACCGTGACTTCCAATCACCTGGAGACTTTGCAGAGTCCCGCCATGACTTCAGCGACCGCTGGGTTGAACCTCAGCGACTCGGTGTACGAGCGCTTGCTGCGAGAGCGCATCATTTTCCTCGGTACCCAGGTCGACGACGACATCGCCAACAAGCTGTGCGCACAGATCCTGCTGCTCTCGGCCGAGGACCCGACGCGAGACATCTCGCTCTACATCAACTCGCCCGGTGGATCCGTGACCGCCGGTATGGCGATCTTCGACACCATGCAGTTCGCCGAGTGCGACATCGCCACCTTCGGCATGGGCCTTGCGGCGTCGATGGGTCAGTTCCTCCTCTCGGCCGGCACCAAGGGCAAGCGTTACGCACTGCCTCACGCCCGCATCATGATGCACCAGCCGTCCGCCGGTATCGGTGGTTCCGCCAGCGACATTGCGATCATGGCTGAGCAGTTCAAGCACACCAAGCGCGAAATGGCCGAGCTGATTGCTCAGCACACCGGCCAGACGGTCGAGCAGATCACCGCGGACTCCGATCGTGACCGTTGGTTCACGGCGAAGGAAGCTCTCGAGTACGGCTTCGTCGACCACGTCGTCTCCCGTGCGAATCAGGCCGGCGGCACCGGCAACTGAGCCGGTACGCCCATCCTTTCGCTGCCCAATTCATACTTTGGAGAACTGATGACCAATCTTTTCGGAGCTAACTCGCTGGGCGGCCAGGCGCCGTCGGGCCCCCAATCGCGTTACATCCTGCCCCAGTTCACGGAGCAGACCAGCTACGGCGTCAAGACGTCCGACCCGTACAACAAGCTTTTCGAGGAGCGCATCATCTTCCTCGGCTCGCAGGTCGACGACGTGTCCGCCAACGACCTCATGGCGCAGTTGCTGGTTCTCGAATCGCAGGATCCGGACCGCGACATCACCATGTACATCAACTCGCCCGGTGGTTCTTTCACCGCGCTGATGGCGATCTACGACACGATGCAGTACGTCCGTGCCGACATTTCCACCGTCTGCCTCGGTCAGGCTGCTTCGGCAGCTGCCGTGCTTCTGGCCGGCGGTACGCCGGGCAAGCGCTTCGCGCTCCCCAACTCGCGCATTCTGATCCACCAGCCGGCTACGGGCGGCATCCAGGGTCAGGTTTCCGATCTGGAGATCCAGGCTGCGGAGATCGAGCGTATGCGTCGGCTCATGGAGAGCACGCTGTCGCTGCACACGGGTAAGGATCCGGAGACCATCCGCGTCGACACCGATCGCGACAAGATCCTCACGGCCGAGCAGGCCAAGGAGTACGGCATCATCGACGACGTGCTGGCTTACCGGAAGCTCAGCGCACAGAAGTAGTCGATTTCCGCCTCGTGTCGAGGATCTGTATCCCGATTCCCGACACGAGGCGGACACGTCGAGAAGTGCCTGGTGGAGCGCTTGCCAGGCTGAAATCTCGACTCTTTTCTTTTTTTATCCGCAGACGAAACGCCGAGAACAGGTCGACCCCGTTCGGGATCTGCGGGTACCGTCACTTCACGGGCTGGTTCTCGACCGGCGTTCTGCGATTGTTCGACCAGATTTGTTCGATCAGTTTGTCTGATCTGACAACTACCGAAGTACTGCGGAGCGTCTCGACCGATCGAGTGGCGGCGAGTGCACGTACATGATGGAAAGTAGGGACCTCACGAGATGGCACGCATCGGCGACGGCGGGGATCTGCTCAAGTGCTCTTTCTGCGGTAAGAGTCAGAAGCAGGTCAAAAAGCTCATTGCAGGACCCGGGGTGTACATCTGCGACGAGTGCATCGACCTCTGCAACGAGATCATCGAAGAGGAATTGGCCGAATCGAGCGAGGTCAAGCTCGACGAGCTTCCCAAGCCTGCGGAGATCCGAGAATTCCTCGAGAACTACGTCATCGGTCAGGACTCCGCCAAGCGGACGTTGGCCGTGGCCGTCTACAACCACTACAAGCGCATTCAGGCCGGCGACAAGGGCCGTGACGCGCGGGGTGAGACGGTTGAGCTCGCGAAATCCAACATCTTGATGCTCGGCCCCACCGGCTGTGGCAAGACGTATCTCGCTCAGACTCTCGCGAAGATGCTCAACGTCCCGTTCGCCATCGCTGACGCGACGGCGTTGACCGAGGCCGGTTACGTCGGTGAGGACGTCGAGAACATTCTGCTCAAGCTGATTCAGGCTGCCGACTACGACGTCAAGCGCGCCGAGACCGGAATCATCTACATCGACGAGGTCGACAAGATCGCCCGTAAGAGCGAGAACCCGTCGATCACGCGTGACGTCTCCGGCGAAGGCGTTCAGCAGGCGTTGCTGAAGATCCTCGAAGGTACGCAGGCAAGCGTCCCGCCGCAGGGTGGCCGTAAGCATCCGCACCAGGAATTCATTCAGATCGACACCACGAACGTGCTGTTCATCGTCGCGGGCGCTTTCGCAGGTCTCGAGCGGATCGTCTCCGATCGTGTCGGCAAGCGCGGTATCGGATTCGGTGCCGAGGTTCGGTCGAAGGCCGAACTGGATACGGTCGATCGTTTCGCCGAGGTCATGCCGGAGGATTTGATCAAGTTCGGTCTGATTCCGGAGTTCATCGGCCGACTGCCGATGATCGCGTCGGTGACCAACCTCGACAAGGAATCGCTCGTTCAGATCCTGTCGGAGCCCAAGAACGCTCTCGTCAAGCAGTATCGTCGCCTGTTCGACATGGACGGCGTCGAACTCGAGTTCACCGAAGAAGCGCTCGACGCTATTGCCGATCAGGCGATCTTGCGTGGAACCGGCGCTCGTGGCCTGCGCGCCATCATGGAAGAGGTTCTTCTTCCCGTGATGTACGACATTCCCAGCCGTGACGACGTCGAAAAGGTGGTCGTCACCGCGGAGACCGTCAACGACAACGTACTTCCGACCATCGTTCCGCGTAAGCCGGAACGTGGCGAGCGTCGCGACAAGACGGCGTAGACCTTCAAAACGACTGTGGCCCGGTATCTCTCGCGAGATGCCGGGCCACAGTCGTTCGCGCAACACAGTGGTTCGTGTAACACAGTGGTTCGTGCAGGGTGTCTGTGGGGTGGTCGGCTAGATCGGGTTGCCGAGCTCCTTGAGGGGGGTGCGGAACGTCTCCTTAGCGGTGAACGCCGAGATCGCGCAGATGACGCAGGCCACCGAAGTCAGAATGGCAACGGGCATCCAGTGTGTCTTGTCGCCGCCCATGAGGGCGTTGCCGATGGCGGGGGCAAAGCCTGCGAGGGCGAAGCCGACCTGGGTGCCGATCGCAATGCCCGAGTAGCGGACCTTGGTGTTGAACATCTCGGAGTAGAACGACGGCCAGATGGCATTCGGGGCAGCGTAGAAGACGGACATCAATCCGATTGCGGCGAGGAAGATCAGGGGAACGTTGCCGCTGGCGATTGCGCCGAAGTACACGTAGATGAACACCGCGCTACCGAGGGCGCCACCGATGAACAACGGCCTGCGACCGATCCGGTCGGAGAGCATCGCCCAGGCGGGCTGACTGAGCAGGGCTACGGCGTTGGCTGCGATGGCAACCCAGAGCATGGTCGACTTCGGAATCCCCACTTCTTCGGTGGTGGCGAAAGCGAGACCGAAGACGGAGAAGATGGTCGAGACGACGGCGATGAAAGCGCAGCAGATCACGCGAATCAGATTTGCGCTGTGGGTGCGAAGAAGATCGGCAACAGGCAATTTGGCGACGGTCTTGGATTCCTGCTGCTCGGTGAACTCTTCGGGCTCTTCGAGCTTGAGACGCATGATGTATGCCGCGACCAGAACGATCAGGCTGCCCCAGAACGGGATTCGCCAGCCCCACGTGTAGAGGATGTCGTCGGGGAGCGCGGCGATGGGCAGGAATACGAGGCTGGCGAGGATGAAGCCGGCCTGGGTGCCGTTGAGGGTCCAACTGCAGAAGAACGCGCGTCGGCCTTCGGGGGCGTGTTCGAGCGTCAGTGAGCTGGCACCGCTCTGTTCACCGGCAGCGGAGATGCCCTGGGCGATTCTCATCAGGACGAGAAGGATCGGTGCAAGAACTCCGATCGAATCGGCGCTGGGAATACATCCGATGAGGAAGGTGGCTGCGCCCATCAGAATGAGCGTGAGCAGCATGATCTTCTTGCGGCCGACGCGGTCACCGAAATGGCCGAGGACTACAGCGCCGAGGGGACGCGCGACGTACGCGACACCGAAGGTGGCCAGCGAAAGTAGAGCCGCATGCCCGCTGTCCGGGAAGAACACCGTGGGGAAGATGAGCGCAGCGGCGGAGGCGTAGATGTAGAAGTCGTAGTACTCGAGCATGCTGCCGAGAAACGACGACGTTGCGGCGCGCTTGACCTTGGTCGTATCCGGCCTTGCCAAGGATCCCGCCTCGGGCCCGGACGGTGTAACCGTGCTAGCTGACATGCTCATCTCCTGGGTGGAAGCGTCGTGGAGGCTCTACATCCGCCGATTGTGTTCGTATCAAGAACGTCTGTGCGGAGAGCGATACAAGAAATGTAACCGACGCCACAGCAACTACACAAGATTATTAACCAAATAGTTCATAAAAATCTACTGGCGGTCACGCTGCTCGTCGAAACCGCAGTTCAGAGAGTTAGGAGGCCGGCTGTGCTGCGGCCGCCACCAACTGCTCCACCTGTTCCTCGGTGATCCCGAGGCCGAAGGTGGCGAGTTTTCCGAGCGGCATCGAGCCTGCGAGTGCCATCATCTCGGGGCTGACCGCCTGTGCACCGTCGCCCGCTGCGGCAGCCATGGCGGCGCCGAGAACTGCGCTGCCGACGGGATGGGCGAGCCATTCGCCGATGGTCGACATGGCGTCGAGCGTGCCGACGCCGACGTTCCCGGCCAGGGTGATCGTGTCGGTGGTTGCGATGTCCCGAGACGAGAAGCCGACGCGGATCTCGTAGTCGCCGGCCTCGATCGCCCAGTCCTTTTCCGTGACAGACCAATAGGCAAATGCCCTGCTGTCGAGCGTGATGGTCACAGTCGCGGATTCGTCGGGGTCGAGGTGGACCTTGGCAAAGCCTTTCAATTCCTGCGCGGGTCGATCGATGCTTGCCGAGGCGTCGTGGACGTAGACCTGAACGACGCTGCTGCCCGATCGGTCGCCGCTGTTGCGCACGGTGACGGTCACTTCGGCGGAGTTCTCACCGGCCTCGACGGAGGTATCGGTGATGTCGAAGGTGGTGTAGCTCAGCCCGAACCCGAACGGGTACGCCACTTCGCGCAGCGCGGAGTCGTAGTAGCGGTATCCCACGTACAGGCCTTCGCCGTAGCGGACGTGCTGCTGTGATCCCGGGAAATGCAGATACGACGGATTGTCTTGGAGGCGAAGCGGAATGGTCTCCGTCAGGCGGCCGGACGGATTCGTGATGCCGAACAGAAGATCGGCAATCGCCGAGCCGCCCGCCTGGCCGAGTAGCCAGCCCTCGAGGATTGCGGCGGCATGATCCTTCCAAGGCTCGATCGCAACCACACCGCCGTTGGCGAGCACGACGACCGTGTTCGGGTTCGCGCCGTGGACCGCTTCCAGCAGGGCGATCTGGTCAGCCGGCAGTTCGATGTCGGTTCGGTCGAATCCTTCGGATTCCGTGGCGGACGGTAGTCCGAGGAACAGCACCGCGACGTCGGCGCGGCGTGCGGCGTCGACAGCCTCGGTGACCATGTCGTCGTCCGGAGTGCCGTCGAAGGTGAAGCCCGGTGCGAAAGTGACGCGGTCGGCGCCTTCGAGGTCGAGGATCGCGTCCAAGGCATTGTCGAGCTTGGTCGGGACCACCTGTGAACTGCCGGCTCCCTGGTACCGCGGGCTGCACGCGAATTCGCCGATCACCGCGACGGTTTGCCCGCCGGGGGTCAGCGGCAGTAGTTCTCCGTCGTTGGCCAGCAAGACAGCGGACTCCGCTGCAGCGGTCCGTGCCAGTTCGTGGTGACGCTCGACGTCGTACGTGTGGCCTTCGGTGCGCGCGGCGGCGGTGCGTGCCACCAGCGTCGCCAGGCGCTCGGCGGCAGTGGCGAGCACTGATTCGTCCAGGTCGCCGCCGCGCACGGCGTCGACGATCTGGGTATCGGTTCCGGTCGGCGGCATTTCCAGGTCGAGGCCCGCGGCGAGTGCCGCCACGCGGTCGTTGACCGCTCCCCAGTCCGAAACGACGAGGCCGTCGAAGCCCCACTGTTCGCGGAGTACCTCGGTGAGCAGCCAATGGTTCTGGCTCGAGTACACACCGTTGATCTTGTTGTACGAGCACATGACCGTCGTCGGGGCCGCGGTCTTGACGGCGTATTCGAAGCCGGCCAGATAGATCTCGCGCAGCGTCCGTTCGTCGACGTCGGCACTGACTCTCATCCGGTCGTGCTCTTGGTTGTTGACAGCGAAGTGCTTGAGCGAGGTTCCGACGCCGCGAGACTGGATGCCGGTGATCAGGGCTGCCGCGACGCGGCCGGAGAGGAATGGGTCCTCGGAGACGTATTCGAAGTTCCTGCCACACAAGGGTGATCGTTTGATGTTGATGCCTGGGCCGAGGAGGACCGAGACCTGTTCGGCTTTGGCCTCGTCGCCCAGAGCCTCACCGACCTGGCGGATGAGGTCGAGGTTCCACGACGAGCCCAACCCGACCGCCGGTGGGAAACACGTCGCGGGAATGCTGTGGCCGAGTCCGAGTGCGTCGCCGCCCTCGGGTTGTTTCCGGACTCCGTGCGGACCGTCGGTAAGGAGTATCGATTCGATGCCGGCAACGGACTGGCTGTGCCAGAAATCCGAGCCGGACGTCAACGACGCCTTCTCGTCGAGTGAAAGCCCGTCTACGTAATTCTCGGTCACGTCATTCCTCCCGGTGGCAGCTGTGAGTTCCACTCACCACCGTAGGGGGATTTTTCGGACTTCGGGGTGGGTCAGGACGGCGCCTTCGAGGTCAAGAACGCAACAACCATGTCGCCGAGCATTGTTCGAAGATGCTCACGATGCGTCGAGTCGGTCAGATCGCGGTCGAAGAGCGCTTTGAAGGTGTAACGATTGGCGATACGAAAGACGCAGTAACTGCTGATCAACATGTGAATATCGAGAGCATCTACGTCGGAGCGGAATGCCCCAGACTGCTGTCCGTCGTGGAGGATCTGCGAGACCAGGTCGGCGGCGGGGGCGCCGAGGCCGCTGAGTAGCTCGGATTTCTCGATGTGCTCACCGCGGAGCATGTTCTCGTTGGCTACCAGCCGAATGAAGTTCGGGTGTTGTTCGTGGTGGTCGAAGGTGAGTTCGGCCAAGGCGCGGACCGCTGCGGTGGGGTTCAACCCCTCGAGGTCGAGTTCACGTTCCTGCGCACGAATGACGCTGTACGCATGCTCGAGGACGGACTTGTACAGCCCTTCCTTGTCGGTGAAGTAGTAGTAGATCATGCGCTTGGTGGTGTGAGTCTTGGTTGCGATCTCGTCCACTCGGGCGCCGGCAAAGCCTTTGTCGGCAAACTCCTCGGTGGCGACGGCGATGATGTTCACCCTGGTCAGATCGCTGTTTCGGCGTCGTTTCTCCGGCTTCGACACCACGGAGTTCACTGACTGCTCGGAAACCATGTGCTCACTCTATCTGTCAGCAGTTTGTCGACTTTGCTTGTCGAGTCCGCGTCGGGGGAGTAACGTCCAGTGAACTAACTCACTAGTTCGTACATTAGTTTCGAGCGTCAACCCCGAGGTGCCCCTGATGACTTCATCTCTACCGATTCTGGTCCTCAACGGGCCCAACTTGAATTTGTTGGGCCAGCGCCAACCGGAGTTCTACGGGAGAGACACGCTGGACGACGTAGTTTCCCGCTGTGAAGCGGCGGCCGCGAAGTTCGGAGCGGTGGTCGAGGCAAGGCAGTCGAACCACGAGGGCCAACTGATCGATTGGATCCACGAGGCCAGGGGAAACGTTGCGGGCATCGTCATCAATCCCGGTGGGTACTCGCATACCTCCGTTGCGTTGCGTGACGCTCTGGTCACACTCGATGCCCCCGTCGTGGAGGTGCACATCAGCAACATCCACAGTCGCGAAGAATTCCGTCACCACTCGTATGTCTCCGGGATCGCCGACGCTGTCATCTGCGGATTGGGAATCGACGGTTACAGCGCCGCAGTCGAATTCGTCTGCGTCCGAGAAGGGAAGAACTGATGAGTGATTCGATCCTCTGCGGTCTGATCGGCACCGGCATCGGAGCCTCCTTGACTCCGATCATGCACGAGGAGGAAGGGCGCAGACAGGGCCTGCCGTACGTCTACCGCATCCTCGATCTCGACGTGATGGGCATGGCGCCGTCGGACATCGGTGAACTTCTCACCTATGCACGACGTTTCGGGTTCCGCGGCCTCAACATCACTCACCCGTGCAAGCAGTTGGTGATCGAGCACCTCGACGAGCTCTCGCCCGATGCGAGCCGGCTCGGCGCGGTGAACACGGTCCTCTTCGACTCCGGCAAGGCGATCGGACACAACACCGATTGGTCGGGCTTCGGCCGAAATTTCGACGACGGACTTCCCGGAGCACAGCTCGATCGCGTCGTGCAGCTCGGTGCCGGCGGAGCCGGTGCGGCGGTTGCCTATGCCGCGCTCACCCGTGGCGTCGGGACACTGACGTTGGTCGATTCGAGCCTGCCTCGCGCGCAGGAACTTGCACAAACCTTCGCGCAGCAGTTTCCGGCGCAGGTTGTCGAGGCGCGGCACACGAGCGACCTCGCCGAAGTGCTCGGCAAGGCAAACGGATTGATCCACGCGACGCCGATGGGAATGGCGGCTCATCCCGGAATGGCATTCTCGCCGGATCTGCTTCGCCCTGATCTGTGGGTGGCCGAAATCGTCTACCGTCCACTCGAAACCGAACTGTTGCGTCAGGCAAGGTTGATCGGAGCCCCGACGCTCAGCGGAGGCGGAATGACTGTCTTCCAGGCCGTCGACGCGTTCCGGATCTTCACGGGGATCGAGCCCGACAGTAAGCGGATGCTCGCGCACATGACGGAACTTGTACACTGCGAACAGACTGCGGCAGCGCTGTGAGTGCCCCGGTCCGGACGTCGATCGCGACGGTATCGCTCAGTGGCACTCTCGAGGAGAAGCTCGACGCCATCGCTGCTGCCGGCTTCGACGGCTTCGAGGTGTTCGAGCCGGATTTTGTTGCTTCGCCGTGGTCCCCGAAGGAATTACGAACGAGGGCTGCGGATCTGGGCTTGACCCTCGATCTGTATCAGCCGTTCCGTGACTTCGACACGGTGGACGAGGCCCAATTTGCTCGGAATCTTGTTCGAGTGCAACGCAAATTCGAGCTCATGGATCAACTGGGGTGCGAGACGCTCCTGGTGTGCTCCTCGCCCCTGCCGACCGCAAGTCACGATGACGGTCAGTTGACAGAGCAATTCGGAGCTCTCGCCGAACTGGCGTCCGAGCACGGCAAGAAGGTTGCCTATGAGGCGCTCGCGTGGGGTGCCCACGTCAACACGTACGGCCATGCGTGGCAGATCGTCGAGGGCGTCGACCATCCTTCGCTCGGTACCTGTCTCGACAGCTTTCACATCCTCTCGCGCGGTGACGATCCCGCCGGAATTCGCGAGATTCCCGGCGAGAAGATCTTCTTCCTCCAGTTGGCGGACGCTCCGTTCTTGGCGATGGACATCCTCCAGTGGAGCCGGCATCACCGAAACTTCCCGGGGCAGGGCAGCTTCGATCTCAATGCGTTCGCTCAGCATGTCTACGCCACCGGTTACGACGGACCGTGGTCGCTCGAGATCTTCAACGACGTATTCCGCCGCGCCGACACCCAGCGGACGGCAATCGACGCTCATCGGTCGCTCCTGCATCTGGAAGAACAGGTCGCTGCCGCGAACCCTGCCGCCGGTGGACCCACGCTGTTCACCGCCCCGGAGCGCACCCCGCTCGAAGGGATCGTGTCTCTGCGAATCGCTGCGGGTCCGGCTAAACAGGACCAGGTGCACTCGATGCTCTCTCGCGTCGGTTTTCATCTTGTCGGACGGCACCACGATCACGATTTGCAGTTGTGGCGGCACGGACCGCTCACCGTTGCCGTGGATGCGACTTCGGGCACGGTGTGGACGGCGCCCGGGCGGCCTGCGGATCTACCGGTTCTCACTCAGATCGGCATCCGGGCAACCGAACCCGAGGTGTGGGGAGAGCGCGCTCTGGCTCTCGAAGTGCCGGCGACGCGCGTGCAGTTGCCGGGGTCGAGCGACGAGAACTCCGAGGTACCGGACGTCGTACGCCTGAAGGTCACCGATGCGACATCGATCGACCTTCGTGGCCCCGGCAGCGCAGCAGCGTGGGAATCGGCATTCGAGATCTACCCGCTGCCCGCCGAGCGCAATCGTGAACAGGGCGCAGTGTTCACCGGGATCGACCACGTGGCACTGGCGGTTCCGGCCGAGAGCTGGGACGGCATCATGCTGCTCCTACGGTCCGTGTTCGAGATGCAACCACACGAGGGGCAGGACGTCACCGATTCTGTCGGCCTCATGCGAAGCCAGGCGCTCACGCTCGTTCAAGGCGGTGACGGACATACCCTGCGCATCTCGCTGAACATGGTGGAGGGAAGTCGAAGTGGGCTGCCGACGGTCCGTCGCGGCGGCGTCAGCCACGTCGCCTTCGCGTGTGAGAACATCTTCGGTGCCGCTGCGTCCATGCAGGACTGGGGATTTGCTCCGCTACCCATTTCCCCGAACTACTACGACGATCTGGACGCGCGTTTCGGACTGAATCCGGAACTGCTCGACCGGATGCGCAGCACCGGAATTCTTTACGACGCGGACGCTCACGGCGAGTTCTTCCACCTGTTCACCCCGACCGTCGGGGGAGACCTGTTCTTCGAGGTCGTGCAGCGGGTGGGTGGATACGAGGGCTACGGGGAAGTCAACTCCGCTGTGCGACTGTCGGCTCAGTTGCGTGCGAGTTCGACGTGACCTCGACTCGGTGCGGGTGCGAGTAGACGTTCATCGAATCGCCGCGGATGAAACCGGCGAGAGTCAGCCCGGACTCCTGCGCTAGTTCCACTGCCAGCGACGACGGCGCGGAGACAGCACCGAGGATCGGAATGCCGGCCATGACGGCCTTCTGGACGAGTTCGAACGACGCCCGCCCGCTGACGATCAAGATCGTGTCGTAGAGGGGCACTCGGCCGTCGGTGATGGCCCAACCGATCACCTTGTCGACGGCGTTGTGACGGCCGACATCCTCGCGCAGTGCCAGGAGTTCGCCGGTGGCGGTGAACAATCCGGCCGCGTGCAGGCCACCGGTGCGCTCGAAGATCCGTTGGCTCTCCCGCAGTGTGACCGGCATGGCCGACAGGATGGTCGAGGTGACGGAAGTCGTGTCACCGACCAGCGGATGTCGCGTCGTGGTTCGGACGGCGTCGAGCGAGGTCTTGCCGCACACGCCGCACGCGGAACTGACGACGGTGTTGCGGTCGGTGGTGTGGTCGGGCAACGGCACTCCGGGAGCGAGAGCGATGTCGAGGACGTTGTACGTGTTCGCACCGGATTCGTCGACGCCGTCGCAGTAGCGGACGACGCTCACGTCGTCGCGGGTGGCGATGACACCTTCGCTGAGAAGGAATCCGTGCACGAGATCGACGTCGTTGCCGGGGGTCCGCATCGTCACTGCCAGCACCTGACCGCCCACTCTCATTTCGAGTGGTTCCTCGACGGCCAGCGTGTCGGGGCGCGTGACGACCCGATCACCCGAGATTCGAACGACCGGTGTTCGTGCGGTGACTCGTCCCATCTCAGGCGCCCGATGCTTCGAGTCGAACGGTGACGGCCTTCGACACCGGCGTGTTCGACTTGGCTGCAACGTGTTCGAGGGGAACGAGCGGATTTGTCTCGGGGTAGTACGCCGCAGCATTGCCGCGCGGGGTGTCGTAGGAGACGATGCGGAATTCCGTGACCCGACGCTCTTCGAGTGTGCCGTCGGGTGTTGTCCACTCGGACACGATGTCGACGAGATCGCCGTCACGGAATCCGAGCGCGGTGATGTCTTCGGCGTTGACGAGGATGACTTTGCGTCCGCCCTTGATGCCGCGGTATCTGTCGTCGAGGCCGTAGATCGTGGTGTTGTACTGGTCGTGGCTGCGCATCGTCTGCAGAATCAGGCGCCCACTCGGAGTGGGTATCCAGTGCAGGTCGTTCACGCCGAAGTTGGCTTTGCCGGTGTGCGTGCGGAACTCACGCGAGTCACGCGGCGGGTGGGGGAGTTGGAATCCGTCTGGCTCTCGAACGCGGGAGTTGTAGTTTTCGCAGCCTGGCACTACCCGTGAGATGGAATCGCGGATCAGATCGTAGTTGCCCTCGAAGGCCGACCAGCGGACGGAGTGATCGTTGCCGAGTAGTTCGCGGGCGAGTTGGCAGATGATGGCGACTTCGCTACGCAGGTAGGGGCTGACCGGTGTGAGGCGTCCGCGCGACAGGTGCACCATGGACATCGAATCCTCCACGGAGACAAGCTGCTTTCCGCCGGCTTGGACGTCGAGGTCGGTGCGTCCGAGGGTGGGGAGGATGATCGCGGTCTGCCCGTGGACCACGTGACTGCGGTTCAGCTTGGTGGACACCTGCACGGTGAGTTCGCATTGACGCAACGCTGTTTCAGTCGCTGCGGTGTCCGGGCTTGCCTGGATGAAGTTGCCGCCCATCGCCATGAAGAAGCTTGCCTTGCCTGCGTTCATGGCGCGGATCGCGTCGACGGTGTCCCATCCGTGCTTGCGGGGACTCGAGATCGAGAACTCGGTATCGAGCGCGGCCAGGAACTCTTCCGGCATCTTTTCCCAGATGCCCATCGTGCGGTCACCCTGGACATTGGAGTGTCCTCGCACCGGACAAACGCCGGCACCGGGTTTGCCCATCATTCCACGCATGAGCAGCAGGTTGACTGCTTCTTCGATGGTGGCGACTCCGTGTGTGTGCTGAGTGATCCCCATGGCCCAGCAGGTGACGGTTCGCTCGGATCGGGCAAGTGCGGCAGCCGTTTCCTCGAGCTGTGCCATCGACAGACCCGTTGCCTCGAGTACCGTGTCGAGATCGACCGCGCGGATGTGCTTCTCGTATTCGTCCCAACCGGCGCAGTACCGGTCGACGAAAGCGCGGTCGACGACCGTCCCGGGAGCGCGATCTTCCTGCTCGAGCAGCAGCTTCCCCAGGCCTTGGAACAGCGCCATGTCGCCGCCCAGCCGGATCTGCAGGAACTCGTCCGCGATGTCGACTCCGTGCCCGATCACGCCGGACACCTTCTGTGGATCCTTGAACCTGCGCAATCCCGCCTCGGGTAGAGGATTGATGGCAATGATCTTGGCGCCGTTGCTCTTTGCCTTCTCCAGCGTCGAGAGCATTCGAGGGTGGTTGGTGCCGGGGTTCTGTCCGGCGATGAGGATGAGATCGGCGTTCTCGAGGTCGGGAACCGTCACCGAGCCTTTGCCGATGCCGATGGATTCGGTCAGTGCGCTTCCGGACGACTCGTGACACATGTTGGAACAGTCGGGCATGTTGTTGGTGCCGTAGCTGCGAATCATCAACTGGTAGAGAAACGCGGCTTCGTTGGACGTGCGACCGGAGGTGTAGAACACCGCTTCGTCCGGCGATGCGAGGCCGTTCAGATGTTCGGCGATCAGTGCGTACGCGCCGTCCCAGTCGATCGGCCGGTAATGGGTTGCTCCCGGCGTCAGGACCATCGGGTGCGTCAGTCGCCCCTGCTGTCCGAGCCAGTAGTCGGTCTTGCCTTCGAGATCGGCGATCGAGTGCTCCGCGAAGAATTCGGGTGTGACGGTGCGAAGCGTTGCTTCCTCGGCAACAGCCTTCGCTCCGTTCTCGCAGAATTCGGCGGGCTTGCGATGTCCGGGAGTCTCCGGCCACGCACACCCCGGGCAGTCGAAGCCGTGTCGCTGGTTGAGTCTGGTGAGCGTTCGGGCGGTCCGCAAGGCTCCCATCTGCTCGATTCCTCGTTGCAGCGACACCAGAACGGCCGGAACTCCGGCGGCGTAGTCCTTGGGGTGCGTGACTTCGAGATCCGATTCGTCGATGTCCTTCGAGGGGCCCTGGCGCGTCATGTCTCCATAGTGGCCCGAACGGCGCGGTACTGCCATCGAATGGGCCGGTCGAACTAGCCGGAATGAAGCTTTCATCGGCTAGCCTTACCTACCGAACCAGCAGACTTTAAGGGGTAGGAACATGGATCGAACGGACGCAGGTCGGCTGACCCGGCGCGGATTTCTGATCGGCACGTCGGGAGCGTTGCTGGCATTCGCCGCAGCCTGCTCCAGTTCGAACGACGAGGACACACCTCCCAGCGGTGACTCTGCGGAATCGATCACCCACAAGTTCGGGGCTACGGAGTTGCCCAAGGATCCGCAGCGGATCGTCAGTGTCGGATACAACGATCAAGATGCGATCCTGGCGCTCGGTGGGACCTTGGTCGGAACCTTCGACTGGTACGGCGATTACCCCTACGGAGTGTGGCCCTGGGCGCAGCCGCTGCTGAACGGGGCGACTCCCGAGATCATCGGAACTGCGGGCACCACCATTCAGATGGAGAAGGTCGCTGCCACGACACCCGACCTCATTGTCGGCACCTACTCCGGGCTCACTCAGGCGCAATACGACAAACTCAGTGCCATTGCGCCGACGGTGGCGCAGCCCAAGGAGTTCGCGGATTACGGAATCCCCTGGCAGAACCAGACGACCATCATCGGCGAAGCGTTGGGGCAGCAGGGTAAGGCCACCGAGCTGATCGCCGGCGTCGACCAGAAGTTCGCCGACGTGAAGACGGCCAATCCGGCGTTTGCCGGCAAGACCGTTCTGGTCGGCGCGTTGAAGGGGCCGGGGCAGTTCGGGGTCTACGGACCGGAAGACCCGAAGGTGCGGTTCTTCACCGAACTCGGATTCGTGAATCCGCCTGTCACCGATCAGATCACGGGTAACTTCGCCGAGATCAGCACCGAGCAACTCTCGCTCGCGGACGTCGACGTACTCGTCTGGTACGCCGGTGGCGGCTACGGCGACAAGCTTCGCGCGGAGCTGGACAAGACCCCGATCTACCAGGAACTCGACGTCGTGAAGGACGGCCGCGCGATCATTCTGGAAGACGCTGCTGCCGAAGCCATGACGTGGAGCACCGTACTGAGCTTGCCGTACGCGCTCGAACAGATTCCGCCGCGGATTGCGGGCTTGCTCGTCTGATCGGTTCAAGGACAGCGCTGTTCAAAGTCCAGTGATTCGGACAGTCGGCGGTACTCTCGCCTCATGGGTGTACACGTACGGCCGGCTGTCCGATCCGATATTCCGGCACTGTCGGCAGTGTTGGCCGAGGCGTTCGAAGATGATCCCTTGATGGCGTGGATGTTGCCGGACGAGGCCACCAGGGCTGATCGCCTGACGAAACTGTTTGCCGCAGAAGCTCGTTACCACCACCTCGCCGGGGGCGGCGTCGAGGTGGCCACCGACGACAACGGCCTGATCGGCGGGGCAACTCTGTGGGATCCGCCGGGGCGGTGGAAGCAGTCGTGGATTTCCGGGCTCGTGAGCCTGCCCGCAATGGTGCGTGTCTTCGGCAGGGGCCTACGACACGCGGCCGAGGTCAGCTCCGTTCTCGAAGGAGCACACCCGAATTCGCCGCACTGGTATCTCGCGACCGTCGGGACCGGCAGCGCGGCGCGCGGTGGGGGATACGGCAAAGCGCTGCTGAACTCTCGGTTGGAGCGTTGTGACCGTCAACATGTCGACGCTTACCTCGAGAGCAGCAAGGAATCGAACATCCCGTACTACAACCGCTTCGGTTTCGAAGTGACCCGTGACATCGTCATGCCAGGCGGCGGGCCGACGATCTACGCAATGATGCGTCAACCGCGGGGCGCGTGATACGAACTAGTGGTGACCCAGATTCCCGAGCTCCACGCAGGCACACCGTTCGACGAACTCGACGACTACATCGCTCTGGCCAGGTTGTCCGGCCTGGTGTTGTCACCTGACGGCTCGCTGCTGATCTGCGCGCGCGCCGTTCTCGACGACAAGAGCGCCGAATACGTGTCCTCGTTGTGGGAGATCGACCCGGAAGGCCGGCGTCCTGCGCGTCGGTTGACCTGGGGTTCGACCAGCGAGTCCGGTGCTGCCTTCGCGTTCGACGGCGACGTGCTCTTCACTGCCACGCGAGCCGTGCCGGGCGAGAGTGATCCGCAACCAGCACTCTGGCGCCTACCAGCGGCGGGCGGAGAAGCTCAGCTGCTGATCTCGCGTCCCGGTGGTGTCTCGTCGGTATCAGCGGCGAAGGCGGCGCCGACGTTCGTGGCCCAGACGTCGGTCATGGCTTCGGCGATCAGCCTCGACCAGGACGATCAGGTGCGATCGGCGCGCAAGGACAAGAAAGTCACGGCGATGCTGCACACCGGTTATCCGGTGCGCCACTGGGACCACGACCTGGGCCCCGATCATCCGCATCTGGTTGTGGCCGAGACGGATTCGAAGGAATCCGTCGAGTTGCGGGACATCACACCGACGGCAGGCGCAGCGCTGCGGGAGACGTCGACCACGATTTCCGACGACGGTCTCTTCGTCGTGACCACGTGGACTGTCGGCGATGCGAGTGCCGCCCGCCGATCGACGTTGGTTCGGATCGACACGGTGACCGGTGACCGAGTCACGCTTGTCGACGAGGCCGACGCGGACGTCTACAACCCGGTGCTCTCGCCGGACGGAACCAAGCTCGCGTTCATCCGGGAGACACTCACCACACCGGAGTCCGCACCACGAATGACTCTGCAGCTCTACGACTTCGGATCCGGTGCCGTGACCGGCGTCGCCGACGGCTGGGATCGCTGGCCTACCTCACTTGCCTGGCTACCCGACGGATCCGGGCTGGTCGTCACCGCTGACGACGGCGGCCGCGGTCCGATCTTCACCATCGACCTGTGGGGCCAACCAGTGCGCCTGACAGCCGACGACGCGGCGTACACCGACGTTCGAGTGGCGCCGGACGGTGAGTCGATCTACGCGTTGCGAGCCTCGTACGAAGCGCCCCCGCACGTGGTGCGGGTCGATCTGCGATCAGGTGAGATCACCGCACTTCGTGGGCCCGACACTTTGCCGGAGCTGCCGGGAACACTGACCGAGATCACCGCGCGTGCCGAGGACGGTTCGACGGTGCGTAGCTGGTTGGCGCTGCCGACGGGCGCCGCGCCGCATGCACCGGTGCCATTGCTTCTCTGGGTCCACGGCGGCCCACTCGGTTCGTGGAACACCTGGTCCTGGCGGTGGAATCCGTGGCTGCTCGTCGCCAAGGGCTATGCAGTACTGCTACCAGATCCCGCGCTCTCGACCGGATACGGCCAGGACTTCGTCCAGCGGGGGTGGGGTCAGTGGGGCAAGGCGCCCTTCACCGATCTGATGGCGATCACCGATGCTGCTGTCGCCCAGCCCGAGATCGACCCCAAGCGAACAGGCGCGATGGGTGGTTCGTTCGGTGGTTACATGGCCAACTGGATTGCCGGACATACCAACCGTTTCGACGCCATCGTCACCCACGCGAGTCTGTGGGCACTCGATCAATTCGGCCCGACGACGGACGCTGCCTGGTACTGGCAGCGCGAGATGTCGCCTGAGATGGCCGTCGAGAATTCGCCGCATCTGTACGTCGCGGACATCACGACTCCGATGCTGGTCATCCATGGCGACAAGGACTACCGGGTTCCGATCGGTGAGGGCTTGCGACTCTGGTACGAACTGCTTGCCGAGTCAGGTCTGCCCGCCGACGACGACGGGAAAACGGACCATCGCTTCCTCTACTTCCCCGACGAGAATCATTGGGTGCTCAAGCCGCAGCACACCAAGATCTGGTACGAGGTGGTCACCGCGTTCCTCTCCGAGCACGTTCTCGGCGAAGATGTCGCGCTACCGGAGATTCTGGGCTGAACCCGCGCGTGCCTCGTTCGGATGAAACACCGAACGAGGCACGAGCGTCTTCGCGTGGATCCGGACCGGAATCAGGCGCCGGGGCAACGAACGGTGTACGACCACTCGGTGTGGTCGGGGCCCGTGACGCGAACCAGAACGGACGACGCCCCACCGGCGGGCACGTTGACGACAGCTGAACCAGTTCCCTCGTTGATGTTGTCGCCGATGTATCCGGTGCTGTGGATCAACCGACCTTCGTAGTACACCTCGATCAGGTCCGGGACGTTTTCGGTCTCGTAGCCGAGCACGAACGAGGTCGGGCCACCGCGGCCGAGTTCGTGCTTGGTGCTGGTGATTCCTGCGCCGCCCGAGACGGTCGAGGCGTCGCAGCGCTGCGTGGGCGCAAATGATCCGCCGCCGCCGCTGCCGCTGGCCAGGCCACTGAGAATGTCCCTGACGTTGCCACTGGCCAGGCCGTTGACGATGTCCATCGCGCTGGTCGAGCCGGCGTTCAGGCCGCCGAGGACGTCGTTGAGGTTCCCAGTGGCGATCCCGCCGACGATGTCACCCACGCTGCCGCTGGCGATGCCGTTTGCGATGTCGTTCCCGATATCGCCGACGCTTCCGTTGATCGTGGCGCTGCCACTGTCGATGCTTCCTTGCACACTTTCTTCGATGCCGGGGGCAGCAGACGCAGTCGCCGGAAGCACGAGGGCAACCGCCGCTCCGATCGTCGCGGCCGCCGCCATGGTTCGAACGCCGGGACGGCGAGAACTCCAGTTGTTCAACATATTTGCTCCACAGGTCGTTGGTCGGTCGTCCTTCAGAGCGATCCTGTCAGCGGAGCGGATCGGTGAATATCGTTTGTTCGGCTGACCCCGGACTGCGGGGCAGTCGTTCGTGTGCGCTGCGGCGGCCGACGGGCGAATTCGTTCACGACGGGGGAGTCATTAGGATCAAGTGGTGACCAGTGCAGCTCCAGAGAACCCCCAGACCCCCGCCGACGCCCTACCCAAGAGCTGGGACCCCAGCGCGGTAGAGGCCGATCTGTATCAAGGCTGGGTAGACGCCGGGTACTTCCAGGCCGACGCGACCAGCGACAAGCCCGGCTACTCCATCGTGCTGCCGCCCCCGAACGTCACCGGCAGCCTGCACATGGGCCATGCCCTGGATCACACCCTCATGGACGTGCTCAGCCGTCGCAAGCGGATGCAGGGCTACGAGGTGCTGTGGCTGCCAGGCATGGACCACGCCGGTATCGCCACGCAGTCCGTCGTCGAGAAGCAACTCGCTGCCGACGGAAAGACCAAGGAAGATTTCGGCCGCGAGCTGTTCATCGACAAGGTCTGGGACTGGAAGCGCGAATCCGGTGGAACCATCGGTGGCCAGATGCGGCGCATCGGTGACGGCGTCGACTGGAGTCGTGATCGTTTCACGATGGACGAGGGCCTCTCCCGCGCAGTCCAGACAGTCTTCAAACGCATGTTCGACGAGGGCCTGATCTACCGCGCCGAGCGTCTCGTGAACTGGTCGCCGGTGCTGCAGACCGCGATCTCCGACATCGAGGTGAAGTTCGAGGACGTCGAGGGTGAGCTGGTTTCCCTGCGCTACGGCTCGCTCGACGACAACGAGCCGCACGTCATCGTCGCGACCACTCGCGTCGAGACAATGCTCGGTGACACCGCAGTAGCGGTCCATCCCGAGGACGAGCGCTACAAGCACCTCATCGGCACCACTCTCGATCATCCGTTCACCGGGCGTCAGATCCCGATCATCGCCGACGACTACGTCGACCCCGAGTTCGGAACCGGCGCTGTGAAGATCACGCCGGCTCACGATCCCAACGACTTCGAGATGGGCCTGCGGCACAACCTGCCGATGCCCACCATCATGGACAAGACCGGCAAGATTGCCGACACCGGAACCGAATTCGACGGAATGGACCGCTTCGAGGCTCGCGTCAAGGTTCGCGAAGCTCTCGCCGAGCAGGGACGCGTCGTCGCCGAGAAGCGCCCGTACCTGCACAGCGTCGGGCACTCCGAGCGCAGTGGCGAGGCCATCGAGCCTCGTCTCTCGTTGCAGTGGTGGGTCAAGGTCGAGACGCTCGCCAAGGCTGCGGGTGACGCGGTTCGCAACGGGGACACCGTCATTCACCCGGCGAGCCAGGAGCCACGCTGGTTCGACTGGGTCGACAACATGCATGACTGGTGCATTTCCCGTCAGCTCTGGTGGGGTCACCGCATTCCGGTCTGGTATGGCCCCGAGGGTGAAGTTGCGTGCTTCGGTCCTGACGAAACGGCGCCGGAAGGCTGGGTCCAGGATCCCGACGTCCTCGATACCTGGTTCTCCTCCGGACTGTGGCCCTTCTCGACGATGGGCTGGCCGGACAATACGCCCGAACTCGAAAAGTTCTATCCCACCAGCGTTCTCGTCACCGGCTACGACATCCTGTTCTTCTGGGTCGCCCGCATGATGATGTTCGGCACCTACGTGTCCGAGGACGAGTCGATCACCGCCGGTCCGGGTAAGTCCGGCGCGCAGATGCCGTTCAAGGACGTGTTCCTGCACGGACTGGTCCGCGATCAGTACGGCAAGAAGATGTCGAAGTCTCGCGGCAACGGTATCGACCCACTCGACTGGGTCGATCGTTTCGGCGCCGACGCCCTGCGATTCACACTTGCACGCGGCGCCAACCCGGGCAGCGACCTGTCCGTCGGTGAGGATTCGGCGCAGTCCTCGCGCAACTTCGCGACCAAGTTGTTCAACGCGACCAAGTTCGCTCTGATGAACGGCGCTGCTCCCGCGCCGTTGCCCGCTCGAAGCGAACTGACCGACGCCGATCGTTGGATCCTCGACCGTCTCGACACGGTCCAGGCCGAGGCGGACGCCGCATTCGATCGCTACGAGTTCAGCAAGGCGTGCGAAGGCCTGTTCCACTTCGCGTGGGACGAGGTCTGTGACTGGTACCTCGAACTCGCCAAGGTGCAGTTCGCCGCCGACGAGGCCGTCGCCGCGAACACCCGCGCCGTGCTCGGCAACGTTCTCGATGCACTGCTCCGCCTCCTGCACCCGGTCATTCCGTTCGTGACCGAAACCCTGTGGAAGGTGCTCACCGGCGGCGAGTCCGTCGTCGTCGCCGAATGGCCCACGTTGTCCGGTGAGGCAGTCGACGCCCAGGCCGCAACCAGGATCGAAGACACGCAGAAGCTGATCACCGAGGTGCGACGATTCCGAAACGATCAGGGACTCAAGCCTTCCCAGAAGGTCCCGGCTCGTGCGTCCGGGCTCTCGGAGGCCGGCATGGACGGCCAGTTCGCCTACGTGGCGGCGCTGGCCAAGCTGACCGAACCCGAAGAGGGATTCACCGCGTCGATCTCCGTCGAGGTGCGCCTGAGCCAGGGCACCGTCACTGTCGACATCGACACCTCGGGCACCATCGACCTCGGCGCGGAGAAGAAGCGGCTCGAAAAGGACCTCGCGGCAGCGCAGAAGGAGCTCGTCACCGCTGACAACAAGCTGGCGAACGAGGCCTTCCTGGCGAAGGCGCCCGACGCCGTCGTCGACAAGATCAAGACACGTCGCCAGATCGCCGTCGAAGAGATCGAGCGCATCACGGGACGTCTGAAGGAGTTGGCCGACAAGTGAGTTCGTACGAACCGTCCCAATTCGACGCTCAGAGTTCGGTTCCGACTCCGGTCGACATCGCCGAACTGGCGCTGGTGGAAGCAGAACTCGACAAACGTTGGCCCGAGACCAAGATCGAGCCGTCACTGACTCGTATCGAGGCGCTCATGGATGTCCTGGGCTCGCCTCAGCACAACTATCCGTCGGTGCACGTCACGGGAACCAACGGTAAGACGTCGGTGACGCGCATGATCGATTCGTTGATGACGGCTCTGCATCGTCGCACCGGGCGAACCACCAGCCCTCATCTGCAGATCGCGACCGAGCGGATCAGCATCGACGGTCATCCGATCTCGCCGCGGCTCTACGTGGACACGTTCCGCGAGATCGAGCCGTACGTGCAGATGATCGACGCACAGTCGGAGGAAGCCGGGGGACCGGCGATGAGCAAGTTCGAAGTGCTCACCGCCATGGCCTATGCGGCCTTCGCGGAGGCGCCGGTCGACGTCGCCGTGGTCGAGGTCGGCCTCGGCGGACGCTGGGACGCCACCAACGTGATCGACGGACAGGTTGCGGTGATCACCCCGATCAGCCTCGATCACGCCGAGTACCTGGGCACCGACCTGGCCGGGATCGCGGAGGAGAAGGCCGGGATCATCAAGAAGGGCCGCGAGGACCTGGTTCCGGTGGACACCGTCGCGATCATCGCCGAGCAGACTCCCGAAGTCATGGAGGTATTGCTGCGGCGTGCTGTCGAGGTGGAGGCCGCGGTCGCTCGTGAAGGCTCGGAGTTCAAGGTGCTTGCTCGCCAGATCGCGGTGGGCGGACAGCAGCTCGAACTTCAAGGCTTGAGCGGTGTGTACACCGACATCTTCCTCCCCCTTCACGGTGAGCATCAGGCGCGCAACGCCGCGCTCGCGCTCGCTGCCGTAGAAGCGTTCTTCGGTGCCGGTCCGGATCGACAACTGGATCAGGATGCAATCCGCAACGGGTTCGCCTCGGTCGTCAATCCCGGTCGCCTCGAACGTGTTCGGAGTGCGCCGACGGTCTTTCTCGACGCCGCCCACAATCCAGACGGTGCCCGCGCTCTCGCGGCCGCACTGGCCGCCGAGTTCGACTTCCGCAAGCTCGTGGGAGTGGTCAGCGTCATGGCGGACAAGGACGTCGACGCCATCCTGACTGCATTCGAATCCGTCTTCGACGAGATCGTCGTCACCCACAACGGGTCACCCCGGGCGATGGACGTCGAAGAACTGGCGAACATCGCCGTCGCGAAGTTCGGCGACGAGCGCGTCGTCGTTGCGCCGGTGCTTGCCGACGCCTTGGAAGTCGCGATCGAAATCGCCGAGCAGGTCGCCGAACCCGGTGAGGCCGTATCAGGGGCGGGTGTGGTGGTGACGGGATCCGTCGTGACCGCAGGCGCCGCCCGCACGCTGTTCGGAAAGGACCCCGCGTGAGTACCCCGTCAGATGCCAATCCCGAGTCCGGAGACCACGAGCCCGGAGACACTGCCGGCGAGTTCGGGCCGCCGACCAAGGACCCGTGGAAAAGCTTCCGCGGAGTGATGGCCGGAACCCTGATCCTCGAGGCGATCGTCGTGCTGCTGGCTTTGCCGGTTGTCGCGGTCGTCGGCGGAGGCCTCACCGCGGCCTCCGCGGGATTCATCATCGGGTTGGCGGTACTGATGATTCTGGGTGCGGGCATCCAGGGCAAGCCGTGGGCGATGGGGTTCAACGTCGCGCTGCAGGTGATCCTTCTGTTCGGTTTCTTCGTCCACCCGTCGATCGCCGGTGTGGCGATCACCTTCGGGATCGTCTGGGGATACCTCGTCTACCTGCAGAGAGACATCAAGCGCCGGATGGACAAGGGCCTGCTTCCCGGTCAGCGGGACTGACCATTTAGGCTGTCCGCTGTGACTGAGCGCACCCTCGTACTGATCAAGCCCGACGCCGTTGCCCGTGGATACGTAGGAGAAATCCTCAGCCGTATCGAGCGCAAAGGCCTGACAATTGCAGCACTCGACCTCCGCGTAGCTTCCGAAGAGGTGGCTGGTAGCCACTACGCAGAACACGCCGAGCGTCCGTTCTACCCGAGCTTGTTGGAGTTCATCACCTCCGGTCCGCTGGTGGCCGCAGTGCTCGAAGGCCCCCGAGCCATCGCTGCTTTCCGTCAGTTGGCCGGCGGAACCGACCCGGTCGACAAGGCTCTTCCGGGTACGATCCGCGGCGACTTCGGACTCGAAGCGCAGCAGAACCTCGTTCACGGCAGCGACTCCGTGGAGTCGGCAGAGCGTGAAATCGCTCTGTGGTTCCCCGCGCTGTCGTCCATCTGAATCTCCGATCGGGCCTCTGGCCCACATGAACGGGCCTTCGGCCCACATCTCCACAGCGAATTCTCGGCACGTATCCCACATCGGTGCGCCCTTTGCAGTTGCAGGCGCGTTGGTGTGGGATACTGCTTTCAGTTGAACCGCAATTTGTTTTACGCACGTTCAACCGGATGACACCTAGGTTCGATGCCCTTTCATCGCTGCTCCAGGTCAACAGGAAATCCCTGGACCTCTGCACGCTGGATGATCAGGCGCTCGCGCACAGGACAACGGCCATCCAGCCAGGCACTTCATGTGCTCGCAGTGAATAACGGGCATTGCGGACCATGCGGAGCGAGACCTTACAATCTCGTACTCACTTCTGAGTGCGAGTACACACAGCACGCTCCCGCGTGGCCGCGTGACAACTCGACTTCTGGGTTGGACGCGCCCGGGGGCTGAGGAGACTTACGTGGCCGATCAATCCCCAACCGAATCAGATTCCAGCACCACCCCGGAATTTCCCGACAAGATGCGCGTACACGCGCTGGCGAAGTTGCTCGGCGTCACCAGCAAGCAGGTCCTTGCCGAAGCCGCAGCGCTCGGTACCGAATTGCGCAGCGCGCAGTCGAGTCTCCACCGTGACGTCGCTCAGCGGATTCATGCCTCGTTGACTTCCGCGGCCGAGGCCATCGAGCCCGTCGTCGCCGAGCTCGACACACTCATCGACCCGGTTGTCGAGGCGCCGGTTGCCGAGGAGCCTGCTGCAGAAGCTCCCGTGGAGGCTGCTCCTGTTGCAGAGGCTCCGGCCGAGAAGCCTGTCAGGGCTCGTCGCACTCGCAAAAAGGTCGTCGTCGAAGAACCTGCAGCAGAAGAAACAGTGGATCCGGCTGTCGCCGAGATCAGCGCTGGACTCGACGCCGCAGCTGCGCTGCAGAGCAAGGAAGCCGAGCAGTCCGATCTGTTCACTTCCTTCGAGGCGCCGCAGACCCATCAGCCCGAGGTGGCTCCCGCCGCGCCGCAGGTCCCGCTGTTCCTGCAGCCGGATCTCGAAGCCACCGAGGTAGCTCCGCGTCGCCGTCGCGCACGCCGCGAGCCTGCTGCACCGGCGGTCGTCGAAGAGAAGCAGACAACCGCGGAAGCCGAAACCGTCGTTCCCGAGGCAGCGCCGGTTGCAGTTCCTGCCGTCGAAGAGCCGGCTGTGACCGCACCGCAAACCGAGGGCGAGAGCGCCGAGTCCGAGGACGAGGACGACGATCAGCCGCGTCGCCGTCGTCGTGGACGCCGTGGACGTGGACGTGGTCGCGGTGAACAGGGTGGCGAGCAGGGGTCGGACGAAGAGTCGGATACCGCTACCGAATCGGAGCAGGAATCTGCCCCTGCGGCAGTCGAGAAGCAAACCGACGACGCTGCCGGCGAAGAATCCGGTGATAAGTCCGAGTCCACCGCTGATGCGGATTCCGAGAATGCCGACGATTCCGATCTCGATGCCGACGGATCGAGCCGCCGTCGCCGCCGTCGTCGTCGTCGCAAGACCGGCACCGACGGCGCCACCGACGCGACTGCGACGTCCGAGGACGATCCGCCGAACACCGTCGTTCACGAGCGCGAACCTCGCAACAAGACCCGCGTCAAGGACGAGGTCCAGGGCATCAGTGGTTCGACACGTCTGGAAGCGAAGCGTCAGCGTCGCCGCGACGGTCGTGACGCCGGCCGACGTCGCCCACCGATCCTGACCGAGTCGGAGTTCCTCGCGCGTCGTGAGGCCGTCGATCGCGTCATGGTCGTGCGCGATCGGGCAGACAGCGGTCAGCCGCATGCGACTACACAGGTAGCAGTCCTCGAAGACGGAGTGCTGGTCGAGCACTTCGTCACCAACTCGGCGTCCGCGTCGATGGTCGGCAACGTGTACCTCGGACGTGTCCAGAACGTGCTCCCCAGCATGGAAGCTGCGTTCATCGACATCGGACGTGGCCGCAACGGTGTTCTCTACGCCGGTGAGGTCAACTGGGAGGCTGCCGGTCTCGGTGGCAACTCGCGCAAGATCGAGCAGGCTCTCAAGCCTGGCGATCAGGTGCTCGTTCAGGTCAGCAAGGATCCGGTCGGCCACAAGGGTGCTCGACTGACGACACAGATTTCGCTTGCCGGTCGTTTCCTCGTCTACGTGCCCGGTGGTACGTCCACGGGTATCAGCCGCAAGCTTCCGGACACCGAGCGCAAGCGTCTCAAGGAAATCTTGCGCGACATCGTGCCCGCCGACGCGGGCGTGATCATTCGCACGGCGTCCGAGGGCGTCAGCGAAGAAGAGTTGGCGCGCGACGTGACTCGTCTGCAGGCTCAGTGGGCCGGCATCGAGGAGCAGGCTGCGGCTGCGGACACCGGTAAGTCCGGCAACCCGCAGGCGCTGTACGAAGAGCCTGACATGCTGGTCAAGGTCATTCGTGATCTGTTCAACGAGGACTTCTCCAAGCTGGTCATCGAGGGCGAGAAGGCGCACACGACGGTCGAGAACTACATCAACTCCGTTGCGCCCGACCTGCTTCCGCGGCTCGAGAAGTACACGCCGAACAACGGTATCGACGTCTTCGCGGCTCGCCGTATCGACGAGCAGTTGGCCAAGGCACTCGATCGCAAGGTGTGGCTGCCGTCCGGCGGCACCCTGGTGATCGACCGCACCGAGGCCATGACCGTCGTCGACGTCAACACCGGCAAGTTCACCGGAGCCGGCGGAAACCTCGAAGAGACCGTCACCCGTAACAACCTCGAAGCGGCCGAGGAGATCGTTCGCCAGATGCGCCTGCGGGACATCGGCGGAATGATCGTCGTCGACTTCATCGACATGGTTCTCGAATCGAACCGGGACCTGGTCCTGCGTCGGCTCACCGAATGCCTGGGTCGCGATCGCACGCGCCATCAGGTGTCGGAGGTCACGTCACTCGGGCTCGTGCAGATGACGCGCAAGAAGTTGGGCACCGGATTGGTCGAGGCCTTCTCGACCACCTGTGAGCACTGCCACGGCCGCGGCATCATCGTCCATTCCGAGCCCGTCGAGGTGAAGTCCTCGGACGACGGAGGATCGCGTTCGGGCTCGCAGCGCAGTGATTCCGGTACCTCGCGCAAGAACAAGCGTGGCCGCGGAGACAAGTCGGCTTCGACCGAGTCCAACGGGCAGGAAGCTCCGGCGCCGGAGGTTCCGGCCGTCGACGCGACGGTCAAGCGGGCTCATCCGGTGGCATTGGCGATGGCCTCGCATCACCACGACGACGACGAGACCGTCGCGGCCGACTCGACCGAGTCTGATTCCGCCGGTGTGTCTTCGGGGGACGATGCATCCAAAAGTGCCGATCGGCAACAAGATCGGCCGATCGATACTCCTGCTGCTGCTGAGCACCATGACGTTCCTGTTGTGGACTCTGCTGCGGAAGAAGTATCCGCAGTGGACAACGAGTCGGCCGCAGCTTCGACCGAAGCAGCTCCGCGCGGTCGTCGGCGTAGTCGCCGGGCGTCGCGGGCAGCGTCGGCACCGGTTGCCGAGGCAGCTCCCGAGGTGGGCACGGTCTTCGTGATTCCGACTCCGGAACCCGTGGTGGACGCGGTCGCGGAAAACGTTCCGGCTCCGGCCACCGAAGTTCCGGCCGAGGAAGAAGTTGTCGTCGTCAAGAGACCCCGTCGCAGGCGTGCAGCAGCACGTCCCGCAGGTCCTCCGGTAGACGGAGAGTAAGAACTACTGGCTTTCGGTCGGTTGGATGACTTCGCGATGAGCGAGGACATCCAACCGTTATCCGAAGTTTCAGCTGGTAGAAGCAGTACAGAGTAGTAAGCACCACCCCTCGGCGGGGCGGTTTGACCCTGACGGTTGCTTTCCCGTAACCTTGGAGGGTCGCCACCCGGCGGTAGAGATTCCGTGTGCCTAGAGTGCGCGTGAATGTCCCGGTACGTCAGTGCCGAGCCGAGGTGACATAAACCAGACCAGTCGCGATGCATTTGAAGCCTCAGGCAGCAGCGCGAGCAAGTTCGAAGAAGCAAGGGGTAGCCCTCCGATGGCAACGTACGCGATCGTCAAGACCGGCGGAAAGCAGTACAAGGTCGCTGTTGGTGACCTCGTCAAGGTCGAGAAGATCGAGGGTGAGCCCGGCACTGCTGTCTCGCTTGCTCCCGTTCTCGTGGTCGACGGATCCGACCTGACCACCGACGCGGCCAAGCTGGCCAAGGTCGCAGTCACCAGTGAGATCGTCGAGCACACCAAGGGCCCGAAGATCCGCATCCACAAGTTCAAGAACAAGACCGGTTACCACAAGCGTCAGGGCCACAGGCAGCCGATCACGGTGCTCAAGGTCACGGGCATCAAGTAACCAGTTCTTTCTAGCTAATTTCACCCGAGGAGGGTCAATAGCATGGCACATAAGAAGGGTGCATCCAGCTCCCGTAACGGTCGCGATTCAAACGCCCAGCGCCTCGGCGTGAAGCGCTTCGGCGGCCAGTCGGTCAGCGCAGGCGAAATCCTGGTTCGCCAGCGCGGCACGCACTTCCACCCCGGCGTCAACGTCGGCCGTGGCGGCGACGACACCCTGTTCGCTCTCGCTGCCGGCGCAGTCGAGTTCGGCCAGAAGCGTGGACGCAAGACCGTGAACATCGTTCCGGCCGTCGTTGCGGCTGAGGTCTAGTCTTTCTCGCTAGTTGTGCGTCATCGGTTCTACTTCGGTAAGCCGGTTCTGCTTTCGGTAAGAGAGTGACGCGTTCCAAGCTCCCGATAGGGGCGGACCAGGGTTGAAATAACCCGGTCCGCCCCTATCGTTTGTTTAAGCAGTACCCGTTTTGCCCCGAGCAACCCTGCTCACCAGAAGTTCAGCTCATCGCGTGAGACCCGCAATTGACTGAGGAAGGATCCGGCAGTCATGTCCCGATTCATTGACCGTGTTGTGCTGCACGTCAGCGCTGGAAAAGGCGGCAATGGTTGCGCCTCCGTACACCGCGAGAAGTTCAAACCGCTCGGCGGTCCGGACGGTGCCAACGGAGGTCGCGGTGGCGACGTCATCCTCGTGGTCGACGAGAACATCCACACCCTCCTCGACTTTCACTTCCATCCCAACGCGAAGGCGACCAACGGCAAGCAGGGCGCCGGCAGCAACCGCGAGGGTGCAAACGGTGAAGACCTCATCCTCAAGGTTCCGGATGGAACTGTGGTTCTCGATACCGACGGCAACGTGCTTGCCGACCTCGTGGGAGTCGGTTCACGCTTCGACGCCGCTCAGGGCGGCCGCGGCGGACTCGGCAACGCAGCGCTGGCGTCGAAAGCCCGCAAAGCTCCCGGTTTCGCACTCCTCGGTGAGGACGGTGTCGAGCGTGACCTGGTTCTCGAACTCAAGTCGGTAGCCGACGTCGGTCTGCTCGGATTCCCCTCCGCCGGTAAGTCTTCGCTTGTGTCCGTTCTCTCTGCGGCCAAGCCGAAGATCGCCGACTACCCCTTCACCACTCTGGTCCCCAACCTCGGCGTCGTCTCGAGCGGTGACACCACCTTCACCGTCGCCGACGTGCCCGGGCTGATCCCCGGTGCCAGCGAAGGCCGCGGTTTGGGCCTGGACTTCCTGCGCCACATCGAACGCTGCGCCGTATTGGCGCACGTGATCGACTGCGCCACCCTCGATCCGGGACGCGACCCGATCTCCGACATCGACGCCTTGGAAGCAGAGCTGGCTGCGTACACGCCTGCGCTCTCCGGCGATTCGGGACTCGGTGACCTCGACAAGCGCCCGCGCGTCGTCATCCTCAACAAGACCGACGTTCCCGAGGCCGCCGAATTGGCCGAAATGGTCACGCCTGAGATCGAAGCTCGCGGATGGCCGGTCTTCACCATCTCAGCGGTGAGCCGAGAAGGATTGCGACCGTTGACATTCGCGCTGGCGAAGATGGTCCGCGACTACCGCGAAGCTCATCCGAAGCCCGAGCCGAAGCGCCAGGTCATTCGCCCGGTCAAGGTCAAGGATTCCAGCTTCACCATCGAGAAGGATCCCGATATTCCCGGTGGGTTCGTCGTCCGAGGCACCCGCCCGGAGCGGTGGATTCGTCAGACCGCCTTCGACAACGACGAGGCCGTTGGTTACCTCGCCGACCGTCTTGCTCGATTGGGCGTCGAGGACGCATTGGTCAAGAAGGGCGCTCAGCCAGGAGCTTCCGTCACCATCGGTGACGTCAGCTTCGAGTGGGAGCCGATGACGCCGGCCGGTATCGATCTGACCCGCACGGGCCGTGGAACCGACCCGCGTCTCGATCAGGTGGAGCGCATCGGCGCCGACGAGCGCAAGCACGCGCGTCGTGTCCGCCGCGGCTTGCTCGACGAAGACGCCTGACCCACGCGATTTCAGGACGAAAACCGAAGAGAGGGAACGGGACTGTGCTCGGGTCCACCAGGGAGTCGATAGCGTCGGCTCACAGTATCGTCGTGAAGATCGGGTCGTCTGCGCTCACCAGTCTGGTGGCGGGACTCGATACTCACCGACTCGATCTGTTGGCCGATGCCATCGAGGCTCGCATGCGTGCGGGTTCCGATGTCGTCGTCGTCTCGTCCGGTGCCGTCGGCGCCGGACTGGCGCCGCTGGGACTGACCAAGCGACCGCGGGATCTCGCGACCAAGCAGGCTGCGGCCAGCGTCGGTCAGTTGGCTCTGGCTCACGCCTGGGGTACGTCGTTCGCCCGTTACGGCCGTACCGTCGGGCAGGTTCTACTCACGGCTGACGACATCGCTCGACGGACGCAGCACCGCAACGCCCAACGGACACTCGATCGTCTACGGGCATTGCACGCGGTGGCGATCGTGAACGAGAACGACACCGTTGCCACCACCGAACTTCGATTCGGTGACAACGATCGGCTGGCTGCTCTGGTTGCTCATCTGGTCGGCGCCGACGCGTTGATCCTGTTGTCGGATGTGGACGGACTGTACGACGGGGATCCCCGAAAGGGCGATGCCACACTGATTCCCGAGGTCAACAGTCCCGAGGATCTCGACGGTGTGGTTGCCGGTTCGGGTGGCGCCCTCGGTACCGGAGGCATGGCGTCGAAGCTCTCAGCAGCACGCCTGGCCGCTGATTCCGGCGTGCCGGTTCTGCTCGCGGCAGCATCGGACGCTGCGCAGGCACTCAGTGGTGCCGATGTCGGAACGGCATTTGCGCCCCGGCCGACGCGATTGTCGGCTCGCCGATTCTGGGTTCGTCACGCCGCTGACACATCGGGTGACCTCCACCTCGACGAAGGCGCCGTCCGCGCGGTCGTGTCCAAGCGTCGAAGCCTTCTGTCCGCTGGCATCGTCGGTGTATCCGGTGACTTCCACGCCGGCGACGTCGTGTCCCTGATGGGGCCGGGGGAGAAGCCCGTCGCCCGGGGTGTCGTTGCGTTCGACGCTGCGGAGATCGAGGAGATCCTGGGGCGCTCCACCACCGATCTGCCGGCCGACATGCAGCGTCCTGTGGTTCACGCGGACGACTTGGTGGCGCTGTAGCTTTCGTGCTCAACGAGGGCGGAAAGTGCTTCAGCGCAACCGAATTCGAGCTTGAGGTCGGCGAATTCGTCGCCGCGAGTCGTGCCTCGATTGACGATGGCGATCGGCTTCCCGGCCTTGGCGGCATGCCGGACGAAACGTAGGCCGGACATCACGGTCAACGACGACCCGGCTACCAACAGTGCGTCGGATTGGTCGACAAGGCTGTATGCACGGGCGACGCGTTCCTTGGGGACGGATTCGCCGAAGTAGACGATGTCCGGTTTGAGTAAGCCACCGCACACGGCGCAATCCACGACGCGAAAGTGTGCGGTGGATTCGATCACGGCATCTGCGTCGGGTGCGATTTCGACTCCTGTTGCAGCAGCGACTGTTTCGGCGAATCCGGGATTGGCTTCTTCCAGCCTCTCCGCGAGAGTGGTGCGGGAGATCAGCCGCTGGCAGCTCAGGCATCGAACCTGCGCGTAGGTGCCGTGGAGGTCGATGACGTTTCGCGCGCCGGCCTTGGTGTGCAGGAGGTCGACGTTCTGGGTGATCACGCCGACGGCTCGCCCTGTTCGTTCCAGTGCCGCGACGGCCCGGTGGCCCTGGTTGGGGCGGGAGCTGTCCATGTATCGCCAGCCGATGTGGTTGCGCGCCCAGTAGTGCCGCCGAAACGCCGGATCGCCGATGAACTGTTGGAACGTCATCGGATTGCGCGGGGGTGAATCAGGTCCGCGGTAGTCCGGGATTCCGGAGTCGGTGGAGATGCCGGCGCCCGTCAGAACTGCCAGGCGACGGCCGGCCAGGAGCTCGGGGAGGGCGTCGAGGCGGCTGTTGTCGGTAGGCACCGTTCCAGGATAGGCGCGTGTGCGAGACGGAGGCGCGGAGGAAGTCCGAAATGTTCAATAGAACACGTGTGCGATCGCCAATACTCGTACACATGAACACAGTGAACCCGATCCCTGCTGGTTACCGCACGATCACTCCCTACCTTGCGGTGCCGGACGGCCATGCCGCACTCGACTACTACAAACGAGCACTTGGAGCTGGGATAGTCGATGCGATGAACGCACCTGACGGCTCCCTCATGCATGCGGAGATCCGGATCGGCGATTCGATGCTGCAGCTTTCGCAGGAGATGCCGGACTTCGGTCTCAAATCACCGCAGGACGGCTGGGTGCATTCGTCAATCGTCGTCTACACCGAGGACACGGACGAGTTTGTCGCTCGGGCAGTCGCCGAGGGAGGCACGCTGGTCACGGCTGTGGCCGATACATTTTCGGGCGACCGGCATGGAGTGTTTCTCGATCCGTTCGGCCACAGGTGGGCAGTATGCACGAAGGTCGAGGATGTACCTGCCGAAGAGGTCGCTCGCCGGGCGCGGGCGCTCTTCTTTCCGGAGACGCAGTCGCCACAGTAATTTGTGGCAACCGTGGACCGAGCATTCGAGCTTCGGCGGCGTGCTCAGTATCCGGCTACTGGGTCCACGAGGGCAGCCAGCGCCTCACCCTTCGCGAAGCGGGTCACGTTCTTGGAGACGTGATCCGCGAAGGCGGCGGGGCGAACGCCTGGCGGATTGGAATCGTGGGGTGTGATGATCGCATTCGTCAGATCCCACAGTGGGTGACCGTCCGGGAGGGGTTCGGGATCGGTGACGTCGAGACCGGCGCCGCCGATCTGTTCCGACTCGATGGCCTCGACCAGTGCGTCGGTGTCGACCAGTGATCCGCGCGCGACATTGATCACCCAGGAATGGGGTTGCATCGCCGCCAACTGCGCACGACCCACGAGGTGACGGGTGGCCGGGGTGGCGGGCGCAGCAATCACGAAGTGATCTGCGCGAGAATAGATTTCATCCATTCTGGATGCGGGGTACGTGGAGATCGCCCCGGGGACCGGGCTACCGGAACGATTGACTGCGATGCTGTCCGCCCCCTGCGCGGCCAGCATCGGAATCAGCGCGCGGCCGATACCGCCTGCGCCGATGATCGCAACCGTCGAGCCACGGAGGGTGCCGATCTTGGGAAAGAACTCGAACTGACGCCACGTTCGAGCCTCGATGTGTGCAGGCAAGTGACGAACTCCGGCCAAGAGAAGCATGAGTGCATGCTCGGCCACCGACGCCGAAAATGCACCGGCCGCCGAGGTCCACGTGATTTCTGTGTCCCTCGGAATCACACCGGAGTCGAACCAATCCTCGATTCCCGCCGACGGAAGCTGCACCCACCTGACCGACGCCGGTAACTCCGACGGAAAGGTCTCGGGTGAGCCCGCCCAGATCAGGGCGTCCGCAGTGTCGATCGGACTGATCAGACCGCCGCCCCGAAGCACCGCGCTGTCGAGCAGTGCATCGGGGACGGGGCCGATCGCTACGCGTGGAGAGGTGTCAGTCGCCATGACTAGACGCTACGCGGGGACCTCCACCAGTGGGTAGACACCGTTCTCGTCGTGCACCTCACGCCCGGTGACCGGCGGATTGAACACGCACAGCATGCGCATCTGCGTGTCCGGCTCGACGCGGTGACGCTCGTGGCCGTTGAGCAGGTACATCGACCCCGGTGCGAGATCGTATTCCTTGTTGTTGTCGAGGTCGATCAGCTTGCCGGTGCCCTCGACGAGCCAGACAGCCTCGACGTGGTTGGCGTAATGGAACTCGTTGACCGAACCCGCCTTGATGGTGGTCTCGTGGAACGAGAACCCGACGCGGTCGCCGCCGAGGACGATGCGCTTGCTGCGCCAGTTTCCGTCCTCACTCGTGATGTCGCGGTCGGTGTCGGTGATCTCGGTGGTGGTGCGAACGATCATGGGAGAGTCCTTCCTCTAGCTGCAGACCTTGAGTGTCGCCTCGGCCAGAATGGAGAGGCCGTGCTCGAGCTCGTCGTCGGTAATCGTCAGTGCGGGAAGCAGTTTCACAACCTGGTCGGAGGGTCCGGAGGTCTCGGCGAGCAATCCCTCGTCGAATGCCAACTGGCAGACCTTGCCGGCGCGCTCGGGCTGTTCGAAGACGAGGCCCTGAACCAAGCCACGCCCGCGGTGCGAGACCTCGCCGGGGAACTGATCGGAGAGGTTGGCGAAGCATTCGCTGATGCGTGCGCCCTTCTTCAACGTCGTCTTGGTGAGGGCGTCGTCGGACCAGTAGTGGTCGAGTGCCACCTTGGAGGTGACGAACGCCGGGTTGTTGCCGCGGAATGTGCCGTTGTGCTCGCCCGGTCCCCAGACGTCGAGTTCACGCTTGAACAGCGTGAGCGCCATCGGCATTCCGTAGCCGCTGATCGACTTGGACAACGTGACGATGTCGGGAACGATTCCGGCCTCTTCGAAGGAGAAGAACGGGCCGGTACGGCCGCAACCCATCTGGACGTCGTCGACGATCAACAGGATTCCGCGATCCGAGCACAGTGTTGCCAGCGCCCGAAGCCATTCGGGGCGAGCGACATTGACGCCACCTTCACCCTGCACGGTTTCGACGATCACTGCCGCGGGGCGGTTGATTCCACTGCCGGAATCATCGAGAACGCGGGAGAACCACTGGAAGTCCTCGGTGACGCCGTCGAAGTAGTTGTCGAAGGGCATCGGTGTCGTGTGCACGAGGGGGACACCGGCGCCCGCGCGCTTCATCGAGTTGCCGGTCACGGAGAGTGCACCAAGTGTCATTCCGTGAAATGCGTTGGTGAAGTTGATGACTGCCGAACGTCCGGTGACCTTGCGGGCCAGCTTCAGTGCAGCCTCGACGGTGTTCGATCCGGTCGGGCCGGGGAACTGGACCTTGTAGTCCAGGCCGCGTGGCTCGAGGATGTTGCGCTGAAAGGTCTCGAGGAATTCGCGTTTGGCGACTGTCGACATGTCGAGGCCGTGCGTGATGCCGTCGCTCATGATGTAGTCGACCAGTGCGGATTTGAGCACCGGGTTGTTGTGACCGTAGTTGAGGGCGCCGGCACCGGCGAAGAAATCGAGGTAGTCGCGCCCGTTCTCGTCACGAATCCAGGATCCGGATGCGCTGGTGAACACTGCGGGCCAGTCACGGCAGTAGCTGCGAACCTCGGACTCGAGGGTTTCGAAAATGCTTGCTTCGTTGATATTCATATCTTCTTTGTTCCTCCGGGGCATGCTGTATGCCGAGCGCGAAGTGCGCTAGGCGCCGATCGTGTAAAGATCTTCGGCTTCGTGTCCATCGGGAAAATCGTTGGGCGAGAACAAGGTCTGCCTGGTTATCGGTACTTCGCGTCGACGTGCGAGCGCGGTGAAGAGTGCGATCGAAGCCTCGTTGTCGGGGCTGATCGTCGTCTCCAGATGTGTAACACCCAGCGGGGCAGTGCGATCCATCAAGTCGGACAGCATGCGGGCAGCAATTGCCTTGCCGCGCTGGTCTTCGTCGACCGCCACTTGCCACACGAACAGGGTTTCCTGAGCGCTGGGACGGGTATAACCGGAAACGAATCCGACTACGCGGCCGTCTACCTCCGCGACGATGGACGTCGCGCTGAAATCCCTGCACCACAACAGGTATGCATAACTCGAATTGAGGTCGAGCACCTTCGAATCACGTGCGATCTCCCAGAGCCGGACTCCGTCATCGATCTGTGGGCTTCTGAACAACACCGCGTCCGGCGCGGTGGTCGGGATAGCTCTCGTATCAACAGGCTTCATCGGTCATCTGAACGTAACAATCATTGCTGTCGAAGTCATGCAGATGTCCGTTTCGGGCCGTGTGGAACCCGTTGCGCCCCAGGTGAGGACATGAATGTGATGGTGCTCACATTATGTAACTTTTGCCGTTGTCGGAGCGACTATTTCGGGCAAAAACTCGCTATTTCGGGCTTGCGAGCGCCAACGGAAGTACAGAGTGAGCACCAGCCTGTCGAAGTGCGCGCGCGGCCATCGTGAAAGTCCAACCGGTATCGGCGATTGCGTCGACAAGAAGTATTGGTCCCTGATGGATACTCATGTCCGGGACTTCCCAAACATCGACCAGTCCGGACACGCGGTAGGCGGAGTTCGCTGCCGACACCGGAGGGTGGTCGGGTCGCAAGCGAAGGGTGCCCAGGTCGGTCAATCGCCCGACCTCGGCCAACTTGGCAGCCAGGCTCGACACCAACAAAGGATGCGTCGTGGATTCGAGGGCCATGACACCGGTGGGTCGCTCGGCCCAATTCCAGGCGGCCAGAACGCTGATACACGCGCTGACCACCGCATCGGGTACCTCCGCGTCGGGACCGTCGAAAAGCGCGCGGAGACGTTGACCCCAGCCCAGGTCCGACATCCGTCCGAGAATGCGCCCGGTTTCCGGCCCCTCGGTGATCTTCCCGGACAGCTTGACGCCCAGCTTGCTCAGGCCGGTCGGCCACATCTTGCGCGGCTCCAGGTCGAATCCGGGGCGCTGCAAGCGCGCCCGAGTCTCGTCGAGGGCGGCGGTGTCGACAGTGGTGTCGTAGCGATTGCCTGTGCAGTTGTCACAGCGACCGCACTGTGAGTTCTCCGAGGTCAGACCAGGATCGTCGAGTTGTTCACGCAGGAAGGTCATTCGACACGTCGTGATGCTCTGGTACTCGACCATTGCGGCCTGCTCGGCCTGGCGAGCGTCGTCGAGTCGGCCGTAGCGCTCGGCGTCGTACACCCAGGGTTCGCCGGTGCTGATCCACCCGCCCTTGACGCGTTTGACCGCGCCGTCGACGTCGAGGACTTTGAGGACCATCTCGAGACGCGTGCGATTGAGCTCCACCAGAGGTTCGAGTGCCGGTGTCGACGTGGCCTTTTCGGTGTCGAGGTGTTCGATGACGCTGCGGACCAGGTGCTCGCGGGGGAAGGCGACCGAGGCGAAGTAACTCCAGATCTGCTTGTCCTCGGCGCCAGGCAGGAGGATCACGTCTGCCCTGTCGGTGGAACGACCGGCGCGGCCCACCTGCTGGTAGTACGAGATCGGCGACGACGGTGCGCCGAGGTGGACGACGAACCCGAGATCAGGCTTGTCGAAGCCCATCCCGAGTGCCGAGGTGGCCACCAGAGCCTTGACGCGATTACCCAACAAGTCCTGCTCGAGAGATTCACGTTCAGTGGGATCGGTCTGGCCCGTGTAGGCGGCGACGGTATGGCCGCGCTCGGAGAGCAGGCTTGCGAGGTCGCGCGCGGCCGAAACCGTCAGCGTGTAGATGATGCCCGAACCCGGCAGCGTCTCGAGCATGTCGGCAAGCCAGGCAGCGCGCGCCGTCGCCTCCGGAATGTGGACTACAGAGAGGTGAAGCGATTCGCGTTCGAGCCCGCCGCGAAGGACGAGGGTTTCCTCACCGCCGACGCCGAGTTGGGCGGACACGTCCTCGACGACGCGGTTGTTGGCCGTCGCCGTGGTTGCGAGGACGGGAATGCCCTCGCCGAGTTCGGCGATCAAGGTCCTGATGCGGCGGTAGTCGGGACGGAAGTCGTGGCCCCAGTCGGAAACGCAGTGAGCCTCGTCGACTACGACCAGGCCGGCATCAGCTGCCAGGGCCGGGAGCACCTGATCGCGGAAGTCAGGGTTGTTCAGGCGCTCGGGGCTGACCAGAAGGACGTCGAGATCATTGGCTGCGACGCGGGCATGGATGTCGTCCCATTCGGTGACGTTGCCCGAATTGATGGTTGCGGCGCGCACTCCGGCACGTTCGGCAGAACTGACCTGGTTTCGCATCAGGGCCAACAACGGAGAGACGATGACGGTGGGGCCGTGGCCCGTTGCCCGGAGCAGCTTCGCCGAGATGAAGTAGACCGCAGATTTGCCCCAGCCGGTCCGCTGTACGACGAGCGCGCGTTTGCGCTGCACCACCAGCGCCTCGATGGCCGTCCACTGGTCCTCGCGTAGGCGGGCATCCGGCCCCGCGAGTTCGCGGAGCAGCCGCTCGGCTTCGTCGCGCATGGCTGGGGCAGTGGCGGTGGTCATGGACCCCATGGTGCACGACCCTGCCGACACGTGCGGGCTTCAGGCCTTGGCAACAGGTTCCTGCAGTTCGGTGACCCAGCCGTCGACATCCTCCGGGCACGCCAGCGTCACCTCACGGCTGGGGCCGGCATTGAGGTATCCCGCTGCGTCGATCCATTGGGCCAACGCCTGATAAGCGGGCAGGCAGTTGTCCATCGAACCCTTGTGCAGCAGCGAGGCCACGTGCTCTTCGGCCCGCAGGTCCACCACAGCGAACTCGTAGTCGCCATCGGGATTCGCGTCTACCGGTAGCGCCGCATGGACGACGACGTTCTCGTCGTCACCGGCATCCTCGTAGTAAGCGACAGCGGGTCCGATCGCGGCGATACCGGCACGATCCAAACCGGTACAAAGGCGCTCGTACAACCCGCGAACCACCGGGCCGATCGACGACGGATCCATCGTCTTGGCGGTACCGGTCAACTCCGCGACCCGCAGCGCCGGAACTGACTTGATCACAACCTCGTATGCGGACATCTGTCCCTCACTTTCGATGATCCGTAGGCGCGCCTGTACGTGCGCCAGTCGCGCGGTGTCTTCCTGGATTCGGGTTTCGAGTTCTGCTCGGCGAAGCGTGAGCATCCCGCGGATCTCGTCGACGGTGACCGCTGACTCCACCACTTGCTGGACCTGGGCCAGAGTCAGGCCCAACTCCTTGAGAGCGACGATGCGGTTGAGCAGCGCCAACTGGCCCGCGGTGTACGAGCGATACCCGGTGGATGCGTCGACCCTCGCGGGTCTGAGCAGACCGATGGCGTCGTAGTGGCGGAGCATGCGCACCGACACACGACCTGCTCTCGCGAAGTCTCCGATGCTCAACATCCTTGCTCGCCCCGTTTCTCTCTCACAAACCCGATACCTACAGGTTTACGACCTCACACGGTGTCAGAGTCAAGCTGTCGGTTCAGGACTTTTTCGATCGCGGCGCGAGTGGGTGACGACACCGACGCGCCGCGGACCGTCGTCGCCAGACTTCCCGCCGTGGCAGCGAACTGCAGGGCGCGGTCCTGGCCCTGCACCCACTCCACGGCGAAGGCGCCGGTGAAAGCATCGCCTGCGCCAGTTGTATCCACGGGTGTCACGGCCGGGGAGTCGGCGTGGATTGTCTCCTCGCCCGACCGGAGATCCGCGCCGCCGGCCCCGAGCGTCGTGACGAGGTATCGGACGCGACCGGTGACCGCGGCCAACTGCTCCGACTCGGTCTGGTTGACGATCAGGATGTCGACAGACTCGATCAGGGCGCCCGGAAGGTCTTGTACCGGCGAAGGATTGAGGATGACAGTTGTTCCGTTGGCACGCGCGTGCCGGGCCGCTGCGGTGACCGTGTCGAGGGGTATTTCGAGTTGGCACAGGAGAACGTCGGCGTGTGCGATCGCGTCGAGGTCTGCTTCGGACAACGAGGTGACCGAGGAATTGGCGCCCGGGACGACGATGATGTTGTTCTCCGCGTCCTCGCTCACGGTGATGGCGGCAACGCCGCTCGGGCCGTCGACACTACGAAGCAACGCGGTGTCGACCCCGGCGTCTTGCAGGGTCTCGCGCAATTGGGTGCCGAAACCGTCGTCGCCGACCGCGCCGACGAACGACACGTCCCCACCGGCCTTCGCGGCGGCGATGGCCTGGTTGCTGCCTTTGCCTCCCGCCGCGGTGGCAAAGGCAGTGCCGAGCAGCGTTTCTCCCGGAGCTGGGAATCTGGACACTGACGTGGTCAGATCCATGTTGATACTGCCGACGACGACGATTCGAGGCGTGCTCATACCTCGAGGTTATCGGCCTTCATTCTCTTTCGACGAACCTTGCGGATGATCCGACGTGCTTCCTCGTCGGTGGCGACGGAGGGCGGAGAGCCGTCGAGTGGCTTGCGTGCGGTCTCGGGGATCATCAGGACTGCGATACCGCCGATCACGGCGGCGATCATCATGTACATCGGTGCGACCAAGTTGCTGCCCGTTGCACTTTCGAGGGCGGTGAGCACCAGGGGAGTGGTCCCGCCGAAGATGGAGACCGCGAGGTTGTATCCGATTGCCAAGCCGCCGTACCTGATTCCGGTCGGAAACAGTGCGGGAAGCACGGACGGGAACACACCGACGAACAGCAGGAGCAAGCCGCCGAGAATTGCGAGTCCCAGGAAGACCGTCACGTAGTTGCCGACGCCGATCAGAAGGTAGGCAGGCAGGGACAGGACGAAGAATCCGATGAAACCGCTGAGCAGCAAGGGTTTACGCCCGACGCGGTCCGAGAACTTTCCGACGTAGCTGATTCCCATCATCATCACGATCATGACGATGATCATCAGAACGAGTCCGTGGGATTCGTCGTAACCCAACGTGTTGGTCAGATACGTCGGCATGTAGCTGAGCAGTCCGTAGTGAGCGATGTTGTACGTGGCCACCAGGACGATGCACAGAACAAGCGGACGCCAGTTGTCGACGAGAGTTTCGCGTAGTTTCTTGCCTGTGGATTCATCTGCGAGGGAGCGCTCTTCGGCCTGCTCCATCATCTGGAATGCGGGGGTTTCCTCCAAACGCAGACGGAGGTACAGGCCGATGAGACCCAGAGGTCCGGCAATGAGGAAGGGGATGCGCCAGCCCCACTGGAGTAGGTCCTCGGCACTGACGACGGTCTGGATGATCGTCACGATGCCCGCTGCCGCCACATATCCTGCCAGAGTCCCGAATTCGAGGAAGCTGGCGAAGAAACCGCGGCGCTTGTCCGGTGCGTATTCGGCGACGAACGTACTGGCTCCGCCGTATTCGCCGCCGGTGGAAAAGCCCTGCAGTAGGCGTAGGAGTACCAGCAGAATCGGGGCGGCGATACCGATGGATTCGTAGCTCGGGATGAGGCCGATGGCGAAGGTGCTGCCCGCCATCAGAATGATGGTGGTGGCCAGGACTTTCTTGCGTCCGATGCGGTCACCGAGTGGACCGAAGAACAATCCGCCGAGTGGGCGGACGATGAAGGCTGCCGCAAAAATTGCAAAGGTAGAGAGGAGTTGAGCGCTGCCGCTCGCGTCCGGGAAGAACACTTTTCCTATAGTGGTAGCTAGATATGCGTAAACGCCGAAATCGAACCACTCCATGGCATTTCCGAGCATCGTTGCCTTGACAGCGCGCTTGACGGACGCATTGTCGGTGACGCAGACATCGGGTGATTCGGCCACTTCGAGAGCGCTTATCGAGTTCTCTGGTGTAGTCATGACATGCGCTCCCCAGCGCAATCATCGAACCGAGCGGGGCACGTACCTGATGCACGCATCTTTTCGTTGCCCACTCGCCGATGAGCCGGTCGGGAAATCGAGCGTCCGCGTGCCCTGTGGCTCGTTGCGACCCCCGTCGCACGGCTCTGGCCCGCGGCAGTGTCCGGAGCCCACAGGGCTCCGGACTACCGGCAAGTAAGACGCTTACGCTATCAAAGTTGTGCGCGGGAGCCGATTTTCGGGCTAGAAGGCGCGGGCGTACTGCGACGGGATATGCGGTCCTACCTCGGCGTTCAGTTCACGGGCCGCCCGGCGCGCCCAGTAGGGATCACGCAACAGTTCGCGGCCGAGGAGCACCGCCACTGCGCTTCCGTCTTCGACGATCTTCTCGGCCTGTTCGGGTTCGGTGATGAGGCCGACGGCGGCGGCCGGTAGCAGGCTCTCGTTCTGCAGGCGACGGGCGAACGGAACCTGGTATCCCGGCTCCACCGGAATCTTGGCCGCCGGTGAATTACCGCCGGTGGACACGTCGACGAGATCGACGCCGTAGTCGGAGAGGATGTTGGCGAGGGCAACGGTCTGATCCGCGGTCCAGCTGTCGACCTCGAGCCCACGCTCTTCCGTCAGCCAATCGGTCGCCGAGACCCGGACGAAGAGCGGTAGCTCGGCCGGCCACACCTCGCGGACTGCGCTCAGGATTTCGAGGAGCAATCGGATGCGGTTCTCGAAGCTGCCTCCGTAGCGGTCCGTTCGCTTGTTGCTCTCGGGGGAGAGGAACTGATGGATCAGGTATCCGTGGGCCGCGTGAATTTCCACGACCTTGAATTCGGCCTTCAATGCGCGGGTAGCCGCCGCTGCGAAGTCCGCGACGACCTTCTCGATGCCCTCCGTGGTGAGCTCGACCGGATCGGCAAGGTGACCGAACGGAACCGCGCTCGGGGCAACCGTCTGCCACGAGAGTCGGTCGTCGGCGGGCAGACTCTTGCCGCCGCGCCACGGAACCTGCGTCGACGCTTTGCGTCCGGCGTGGGCCAGCTGAATTCCGGGCACTGCGCCGAAGTACGCGAGTTGCGCGTTGATCTCGGCGAAGGCTTGCGCCTGCGTGTCGTTCCAGATCCCCAGATCAGCTGCCGATATGCGGCCTTCGGGATTGACGGCCGTCGCCTCGGTGAGAATCAGGCCGGTGCCGCCGATTGCACGGCTCACCAGATGCGTGCGATGCCACTCGTTGGGCACTCCGACCTGGTCGCCGATGACGTCAGCGGAGTACTGGCACATCGGTGCCATCCAGACGCGGTTCGGGATGGTGACGCCGCGCAGGGTCAAAGGCTCGAACAACACACTCACGGATGGCTCCTGACTCGAAGAAGAAGGTCGGTGGGTGCAACAGTGTCGCGCGCCGGAATTGTTCCCCGGCGGTCCGCCGAAATGTCCGCAGGCGGTCCGCCGAAATGTCCGCAGGCGGTCCGCCGAAATGTTCGCAGGCGGTCCGCCGGAATGGTCCCGGGTGGTCACAGCCTCGTTCCGCCGAGCAGGCCGTCACGGTGGGTGGTTAATGTGTATTCATGACCGCTGTGACTTCCAACGCAGAAACCGTCGACTCGAACGCGTCCGACACCAAGTCCGTCGTGCACGACGCCGCACGCCGAGCCCGTAAGGCTTCGCGCGTCCTGGCTCTGCTGACCACCGCGCAGAAGGATGCTGCGCTCAACGCCGCAGCCGACGCGGTACTCGCGGCAAGTGATCGGATTCTCGCGGCCAACGCTCTCGATATCGACACCGCGAAGGCGGGCGGCACCGAGGAATCGCTGCTCGACCGTCTTCGTCTGACCGCTGACCGGATCGAGGGCATCGCGTCGGGTTTGCGTCAGGTTGCCGGACTACCCGATCCGATCGGTGAAGTGCTTCGTGGATCCACTCTGCCGAACGGTTTGGAACTACGTCAGCAGCGCGTTCCGCTCGGTGTCGTCGGCATGGTCTACGAGGCTCGCCCCAATGTTACCGTCGACGCTTTCGGGCTGACTCTCAAGTCGGGAAATGCTGCGCTGCTTCGTGGTTCGTCCTCGGCAGTCAAGTCCAACGAAGCGTTGGTGGAGGCGCTACGCGCGTCGTTGGTTGCTCAGGGGCTCCCCGAGGACTCCGTTCAACTTCTGCCGAGTGCGGATCGTTCGACGGTCACGCACCTCATCCAGGCCCGCGGCCTCGTCGATGTAGTCATCCCGCGCGGCGGTGCCGGCTTGATCAGCGCCGTCGTGCGTGATGCTACCGTGCCCACCATCGAGACCGGTGTCGGTAACTGCCACGTCTATGTTCACTCGGCCGCCGATCTACTGATGGCCGAGAAGATTCTTCTCAACTCCAAAACCCGTCGGCCCAGTGTCTGCAATACAGCCGAAACCGTCCTGGTCGACGCTGCGATCGCCGAGACTGCCGTGCCGAAGCTGCTCCAAGCGCTCCAGATGCACGACGTCGTCGTGCACGGTGATCTGCCGGGACTGGTTCCCGCGACCGAGGACGACTGGTCGAAGGAATACCTCACCCTCGACGTCGCCCTCAAGGTCGTCAAGGACCTGGACGCTGCCGTCGAGCACATCGACCAGTACGGGACCGGCCACACCGAAGCCATCGTGACGTCCGATCTCTCGGCTGCCCGCGAGTTCACCGCTCGAGTCGACGCTGCGGCAGTGATGGTCAATGCGTCGACTGCCTTCACCGACGGTGAGCAGTTCGGGTTCGGCGCCGAGATCGGCATCTCCACCCAGAAACTGCACGCGCGTGGCCCCATGGGGCTACCGGAACTGACGTCCACCAAGTGGATCGTCTGGGGCGACGGGCATACCCGACCCGCCTGAAAAGTTCACCAGACTTGCCCCACCTCTCAAGGAGTTAACCGTGGACCGAGCACTTCCCGACACGACGCCGTTCTTCTCGACCGTCGACGACGTGATCGAACGGCTGGCCGAAACTGGCTATCTGTCCGACAAGGCCACCGCGACGGCAGTCTTCCTGGCCGATCGTCTGGGCAAGCCGCTGCTCATCGAGGGCCCGGCCGGTGTCGGAAAGACGGAACTCGCCCGCGCAGTCGCCCAGACCACGGGCGCAGAACTGGTGCGTCTGCAGTGCTACGAGGGCGTCGACGAGGCTCGTGCGCTGTACGAGTGGAACCACGCGAAGCAGATTCTTCGGATTCAGTCGGGCGGGGCGAGCGGAGCGAGGGGTGATGTCGCGGTCGACCACAGCTGGGATTCGACGAAGGCGGATGTGTTCTCGGAGGAGTTCCTGCTCGCTCGTCCACTGCTCAAGGCCATTCGCCGCGAGGACCCGACGGTGCTGTTGATCGACGAGACGGACAAGGCCGACGTCGAGATCGAAGGTCTGCTCCTCGAAGTGCTCAGCGACTTCGCGGTCACGATCCCCGAGCTCGGAACCATTACCGCCACCCGCAAGCCGTTCACGGTGTTGACCTCGAATGCCACTCGCGAACTCTCGGAGGCTCTGAAGCGTCGTTGCCTCTTCCTGCATCTCGACTTCCCGGACGCCGACCTCGAGCGTCGCATCCTCGCAAGCCGCGTGCCGGAGCTTCCTGAAGCGATTGCCGAGCAGCTGGTCAACACCATTCGTGTTCTTCGCGGAATGCAGCTCAAGAAGGTCCCTTCGGTATCCGAGACCATCGACTGGGGACGCACCCTTCTTGCTCTGGGCATGGACACTCTCGACGACGATGCCGTTCGCGCCACGCTCGGCGTGATCCTCAAGCACCAGTCGGACCAGGTGCGTGCCGCCGCTGAACTTCGGCTGAACTGAGGTCTGACATGGCTCCCGCAGCATCGACGTCGCCGCTCTCACCTGGCGGCCTGGCAGCGCCGCACGGGATTCCCGGTCACCTCGTCGATTTTGTCGAGGCTTTGCGACGACGCGGAATCATGGTCGGCCCGTCCGAGACAGTCGACGCCGGTCAGGTCATGTCTGTTCTCGACCTGCTCGATCGTGAAGCGCTTCGTGAAGGGCTGGCATGCTCGCTCCTGCGCAGGCCGACCCACCGGGCGACGTTCGACGCCGTCTTCGACCTGTGGTTCCCCAAGGCGATCGGTGACCGTGCGGTCGGCGACGTCGACGTCACACTGCCGCGCAAGCCAGACGGCTCGATCGACCTGCAGGCATTGCGTGAGCTGATCGCCGAACTGCTGACAGACGGCAGTGACGAGGCGATGGAGATGACCGAACTCCTGACCGCCGCGATGGTCGAGGAACTCGGGCAGTACCAGTCGAGCAACGGCCCGTCGTTCTCCGCCTATCAGGCGCTGCGTGACGTCGCCCCGGAGACGTTGCTCAACAAGATCCTGCAGGGCCTGCTCGGCAACCAGGAGGGTTCCGGGTCAGAGGGCAAGGACAACTCCGACTACCAGTCCGAGGTCGCCAAGCGCACGGCAGCGCAGCGCATCGCGGACTTCCGCAAGATGGTCGAGAAGGAAACGCGTCGACGCACAGCCGAGAATTTGGGCAAGGAGCGGGTCGCCACGTACGGCGTTCCGAAACTCGCCGAGGAAGTCGACTTCTTGCGAGCGTCCGATGCCGAACTCACCACGCTGAAGAAGAACGTCGCACCCCTGGCTCGCTTGTTGGCCAGTCGTCTCGCCGTGCGTCGTAGCCGATCTCGCGCGGGTTCGATCGACCTACGTCGTACGTTGCGCAAGTCCATGTCGACGGGCGGAGTGCCGATCGATCTGGTGCAGCGCAAGCCGAAGCGGGCGCGGCCCGAACTTGTGGTGATGTGCGACGTGTCCGGCTCGGTGGCGGGGTTCAGCCATTTCACTCTGCTGCTCGTGAACGCTTTGCGTGAGCAGTTCTCGCGCGTGCGGGTGTTCGCGTTCATCGACACGACCGACGAGGTCACGCGGTTCTTCGACTCGAACGCAGACCTCGGATCAGCGATGTCACGGATGGTGCGTGAGGCCCAACTGATCACCTACGACGGCCACTCAGACTACGGACACGCCTTCGGAGTGTTCCAGGAGAAGTTCGCGCAGTCGATCACCAGTCGCACGTCGCTACTGGTACTCGGCGACGGTCGCAACAACTACCGCGATCCCAACCTTCAGTCGCTGTCGCAGATGGTGGCAGTAGCCAAGCACGCGCACTGGCTCAACCCCGAGCCGAAGGGGCAATGGGGAACGGGTGACTCCGCGGCGAAGGTCTACAACGAGGTCATCAGCATGCACGAGTGCCGCTCGGCCCAGCAGCTTGCCGACGTCGTGTCCCGTCTGCTGCCGGTCTGACCCGTAAGCTCGACACTCGTGCAGAAGGGACTATCGGTGGAACGTGCTCGACGCCTAGGAGTGATGGGTGGCACCTTCGACCCCATTCACCATGGCCACCTCGTTGCGGCCAGTGAGGTCGCCGACCGGTTCGGACTCGACGAAGTGATCTTCGTCCCCACCGGGCGGCCCTGGCAGAAGCAGGGGAAGGGCGTCAGTCCTGCCGAGGACCGGTACCTCATGACGGTCATCGCCACCGCCTCCAACCCGCGGTTTTCCGTCTCTCGGGTCGACGTCGACCGTGAAAAAGTGACGTACACCGTGGACACGCTGCGAGACCTCCGGGCCTACCACCCTGACGCCGAACTCTTCTTCATCACCGGTGCCGATGCGCTGGCCAGCATCCTTTCCTGGCAAGATTGGGAAGAGTTGTTCGCATTGGCGAAGTTCGTCGGGGTATCGCGACCGGGTTTCGATCTCAATGCAGAGCACCTGGCCGGTCACCTCGACACCATGCCCGCCGACGCGGTCACGTTGATAGAGATTCCGGCACTTGCCATTTCGTCGACCGAATGTCGGCGTCGGGCAAGTGAAGACCGCCCCGTCTGGTACCTGGTGCCGGACGGAGTGGTGCAGTACATCTCGAAGCGGAACCTGTATCGACCTGTCGACGCGGAGCGCCGCGACGGAGCTACAACGATGTCGGAGCCCGCACCGGGGAAGTCGGAAGCCGTCCCGGGCGCCGAATCGAGCTAGCCGAGCACAACAAGTACTTTCTGAAGACGAAACTGGAGAACATCGAGTGAGCGCAAACACCGAAGCCATCGACATGGCACGCATCGCGGCCTTGGCAGCCGACGAGAAGCTGGCCACCGAAGTGGTGGTGCTCGATGTGTCCGAACAGCTGGTCATCACGGACTGCTTCGTCATCGCATCTGCGACGAACGAGCGTCAGGTCAACTCGATTGTCGAGAACATCGAAGACCGTCTCCGCGAAGCGGGACACAAGCCGGTCCGCCGGGAAGGCACCCGCGAGGGCCGCTGGGCACTGCTCGACTACGCCGACATCGTCATCCACGTCCAGCATGACGAGGAGCGCAACTTCTACGCTCTCGATCGTCTGTGGAAGGACTGCCCGACGGTCGAGGTCGAAGGCCTCGGACAGAACCGTCCCGGCCCCGCCGACGCCAACACGGTGTTCGAGACCGACACGGTTTCCGAGCCGGACGCGCAGGATCCCTCGCTGTGACTTCGTCGGCGCCCAGTGCGGCGTCGAACCCTGTCCGCCGGCTCATCCTGCTGCGTCACGGACAGACCGAATACAACGCCGACTCTCGGATGCAGGGGCAACTCGACACCGACCTGTCGGAGTTGGGACGCACGCAGGCCAAGAGTGCAGGTCCGGTGATCGCCGATCGCAGGCCGTTGACGATCGTGTCCTCGGATCTGCGTCGGGCGTACTTCACGGCCGTCGCAGTCGGTGATGCCGCCGGACTTCCGGTCCTCACCGACATGCGTCTGCGTGAGACACACCTGGGGGAATGGCAGGGCCTGACTCATCATGACGTCGACGAGCGCACTCCCGGTGTGCGATCTGCGTGGCGAGCGGATGCCACGTTGGCGCCGCCCGGCGGCGAAAGCCGAATCGACGTCGCGAATCGCAGCCTCCCCGTAGTTCACGAATTGCTCGACACGCACCCGGACTGGGCCGAGCGGCCCGTGGTTCTGGTGGCGCACGGAGGCTTGATCGCGGCACTGACAGCGGCATTGCTCGACCTACCCATCGATCGCTGGGCCGTCCTCGGCGGATTGGGAAACACCAGTTGGGTGCAACTCAGTGGACATGGTGACGTCAAGTCGATCGAGTGGCGACTCGACGTATGGAATGCTTCTGCGAGTGTCGCAAATGACGTCCTCTGAAAGTGCCGACGGGCAGCGCCCCGTCCTCCTCGTACTCGCGGATTCGCTGTCGTATTTCGGCCCCAAAGGCGGCCTCGCGGCAGATCATCCACGCATCTGGCCCAACATCGTGGCCGACGAACTCGGCTGGGACGTCGAGTTGGTCGCCCGTATCGGATGGACGTGTCGCGACGCGTGGTGGGCACTGACTCAGGATCCTCGTGTGTGGGCGGCGGTGCCGCGGGCCGGCGCCGTCGTGTTCGCGGTCGGCGGGATGGACTCGCTGCCGTCCCCATTGCCTACCGCGCTCCGCGAGACCATCCGCTACGTTCGGCCACCCGCGCTTCGACGCGTGGTGCGCGAGGGTTATCAGTGGCTGCAGCCGCGGCTTGCACCTCTGGGCCGCCCGGTCGCACTTCCGCCCAAGCTGAGCGTCGAGTATCTGGAAAGCTCGCGAAATGCGTTGGAGTACATGCGGCCCGAACTGCCGATGATCGCGACCCTGCCGTCGGTGCACCGCAGTGATGCCTACGCCAGCGTGCATGCCGGACGACCTGCCGCGGTGTCCGCGATCACCGAGTGGGCTACGGAGAAAGACGTTCCCGTAGTCGACCTTGCAGATGCAGTGCGTGACAACGTCTTTTCCGAGAACGGCAATCCTGACGGCATTCACTGGGGTTGGGACGGTCACCTCGGCGTAGCCCGCGCGATGATCGCTGCGATTCGCGGGGTCGAGGCGCAGAAAGTGGTTTCGCCGGAACTGGTAGCACCGCCGAGCGAAGTCGGGTAGCAGAATGCCGGTCGTCGTCGTCACGGATTCCTCCGCCTGCATCCCGCAGGAGTCGGCCGACGCATGTGGCATTCAGGTTGTTCCGCTCCACGTGCTCCGTGACGGCTGCGACTTGCGAGAGGGCGTCGACGCAATGCCGAGCGACCTGTCGGGAGTGACAACGGCCGGAGCGTCGCCCGCCGAGTTGTCCGAAGCGTATGCACGCGCCCTGGACATGAGCGACGGTGACGGCGTTCTCGCCGTTCACATTTCACGCCAACTGTCGGGAACGTGGGAAGCCGGACGAGTCGCGGCCCAGGAGTTCGGTGGCGCCGTCCGCATCGTCGATTCACAGTCCGCCGGTATGGGTTTGGGATATCCCGTCCTCGAAGCTGCACGCTTGGCCGAGAAGGGCGCTTCACTCGAAGAGGCGTACGGCCGGGCGGTCGACGTAGCGAGCCGTGGGCGCTGCTACATCGTCGTCGACAAACTTGATCAATTGCGTAGGGGAGGACGAATCGGAACCGCGGCCGCACTGCTGGGCACTGCATTGGCGATGAAGCCGATCCTGCATCTGGTGGACGGCAAGCTCGTGCTCGGCGAGAAGACACGTACCACCACCAAAGCTCTTGCACGGTTGGTGGATTCGGCAGTCGAACGCGCCGGTCTCGGTCGTGTGGCGATAGCCGTGCATCACATGCGCGCGCGAGAGCGTGCGGACGGGATAGCAGAACAGTTGGCCGAGCGCATTCCCGACGTAGCGGAATCCGTCGTCACCGACTTCAGTGCGGTTATCGGAGCGCACGTCGGTGTCGGCGCGATCGGTGTTGTGGTGTGCCCGTTGCCGGAGATCGACACGAGCGCCTGATCGTTTCTCCACAATCCGCGAGTTCTCCACAGATACAAATTGTTCGTCGTTGGCGGCGAGGTCTCTCGTTAGCGTCCAGTCATGAGGATCAGCGAGGAGCGCGAGCGGGCGCGTGATCGCCTCGCGGCGATGGACGGCAACTACCGGCGGCGACACGAGGACGTCGACGAATTCGAGGATTCAGGGTCTTTCGAGAGGTCCCCCGAGTGGCTTCGGGACTTCGACGAGGACGACTACGACGCTCAGCCCGACTCGTCACGGTTCGACCGATTGCCCGAACACTGGCGCGGTACACGTTGGCGCCCGAGTCGGTCGGCGACCTGGGTGTTGGCGATCGTTGCAGTTCTGGCCACGGGAATCGGCTTGTTCGCCGTGTGGTGGGATTCTCCGAGCATGCAGGCGGTCCCACCGTTGCCCTCGCCCCAGAATGTCACGGCGAAGAATGTGACTGCCGGCGATGGTGAATCAGCCAGTCCTGTACCGACCGGCGTCGTGGCAGAGCAGCCGCCCGAGGCTGTGGTGGTCAGTGTCGTCGGGCTCGTGCGCACGCCTGGGCTTGTCAATCTTCATTCGGGCTCGCGCATCGCCGACGCTCTTGCTGCGGCAGGTGGCGTGCTCGACGGTGCGGAGACGGTGGGCCTGAATCTGGCTCAGAAACTTGTCGACGGCGATCAGATCGTGGTTGGTGCGGCCGATCAGTCCGGTGGTGTTTCTTCGAGTACCACTGCAGGAGGGACCAGCCCCGCAGCTACGGGGGAATCCGGCGGGGCTGGGCTGGTGAACCTCAATATCGCCACCGAGGCCGAACTGGACGAGCTTCCCGGGGTAGGGCCGGTAACGGCTGCGGCGATCATCTCCTGGCGCACATCCAACGGAAAATTCACGGACATAGAACAATTGGGGGAAGTCGACGGGATCGGCCCGGCAAGGTTGGCCAAATTGCGAGTGCTGGTGTCGGTGTGAACGAACCGGAAGCCTCGCCGGTCCTCGACGCTCGACTGCTTCTGTCGGCGGTCGCGGTGTGGGGGAGCAGTGCGGTGGGGATCCTGTTCGGCCCGGTCGCCGCGTGGGTACTGGCGGTGGCGTGTGCGGTTCCAGCGGCACTCCTCATTTACGTGGTTGTGCGCCGGACATCAGCGGGGTGGGTACGAATCATGTTGGTTGCATTGCTGTTCGGTGCCGGGTGTAGTGCCGTCGGCGGGTGGCGGGCGTCCGAGGCGGAGAGGCACCCACTGACCCGAGCTTCTCTCGAGGGAGCTTGGGTGAGTGTCGAAGTGGAACCCTCGGAGGATCCGCACGTGGTCTCCGGCGCGGTGGGTCAAGGGCAGGTCTTCTTCAGGGCAACCGTCAATTCGGTGACTGCCCAGAACCGCAGGTACTCCGGAGGCGGCTTGGTCACCATCCGGGCGCCCAGTTCGTCGTGGCTCGAAGTTGTTCCAGGGCAGAGCCTCACGGTTCGTGGCCGGGCGAGTCAGCCATGGCGTAGCGATTCCACGCTCGCCGTGATCACGTCCGAAGGGCCTCCCGTCGCGGTGGGAGAAGTGCCCTGGTATCAGCGATGGGCGAGTGTGGTGCGCATTCGTTTCGCGGCTGCGTGCTCGGCTGCACTCCCGCCGGATCAGGCGGGTCTGCTGCCTGGCCTCGTCGTCGGAGACACGTCGGCGCTGTCGCCGGTGGTGAAGGACAACTTCACCGTTGCCGGACTTTCCCATCTCACCGCGGTGTCCGGCGCCAACATCAGCATTCTGCTCGGGGCCGTTCTGCTGTTGGTCAGAGCCGCGGCGCTCAGTCCACGGGTCGGCGCCGCTTTGGCGGTGGTAGCCCTCGTTGCCTTTGTTGTCGTCGCGAGGCCGTCGCCGAGTGTTCTACGCGCGTCGGTGATGGGCTTGGTAGGCCTGCTCAGTCTGGTCACTGGTCGGCGCAAACAGGCGCTGCCTGCGCTTGCCGCCGCCGTCATCGTTCTGGTAGTCGTGAGGCCCGAGCTGGCCGTCGACTGGGGATTTGCGCTGTCGACTACTGCGACGGGCGCGCTGGTGATCATTGCTCCGGTGTGGGTGGACGTGCTTCGCCGAAGAGGCTGGCCCCGTTGGTTTTCGGAGATGACAGCTGTCTCGGGTGCTGCGTTTGTCGTGACTGCACCGTTGGTGGGCGCGATGGCGGGAACCTTCAGCGTGGTCACGATTGCCGCGAACATGGCGGTGGCGCCGGTGATCGGAATCATCACGGTGTTCGGCGCGGTGATTGCCTTGTGTGCGCTGATCTGTCCACCGATCGCGGTGTTCGTCGCGCCATTGGTGCGGCCGCCGATGGGGTGGCTGCTGTGCGTGTCCGAGCGGGCGGCGGCGCTTCCCGGAGCGTCGGTGGTAGTGCCGTCAGGACTCATCGGTGCCCTCGTCGTCGTGGGAGTCCTACTGGCGACGGCCCTGACGCTGTGGAATCGGATTTCGAGACGGGTGCTCGGCGTTCTCGTTCTGGGAGTTGTTCTGGCCCTGATCTTTCAGCACGTGTTCGGGGGTGGCCGTATTGCTCCGGGGTGGGCACTGGTGATGTGCGACGTCGGTCAGGGGGACGGTCTTGTGCTCTCGACTGGAGACGGCAGGGTGATCGTGATCGATGTCGGTCCTGATCCCACGTCGATGGATCGTTGCCTGAACATGTTGGACGTCAACGACATCGCGTTGCTGATGATCAGTCATTTTCATGCCGATCACATCGGTGGATTGGAAGCAGTCCTGAGTGGGCGTTCGGTCGCTGCGGTCGGAGTCGGGTCGATGTTGTTGCCGGAGTCAGGTTTTCGAGCGATGAAGGATGCCGCCGACTCGCAGGCCGTTCCGGTTGTCTCGTTGCTCGCAGGTATGGAGTTGACGCTGGGATCGGTGAACGTGGAGGTTCTCGGACCGTTGCTTCCGGCTCCCCGCGATACGGGGGACGGCGCGGACGCCGCGAACGATCAGTCGCTGGTGGTGATGGCGCACACGGGCGCGGGTCGAATTCTGTTGACGGGCGACGCCGAAGTTGCGGGGGAGGAGGCCATCCTCCGATCGGGTACGGATGTGAAGGCCGATGTGTTGAAGCTGCCCCATCACGGTTCTCGGACCACGTCGTCGGCATTTCTGGAAGCGGTGCGTCCGAGGTTGACGATGATCAGCGTCGGCGTCGGCAACAGTTCCGGGCACCCGAATGCGGAGGTTCTCGATGAACTGGATTCATTGGGCGGGGCGGTGGTTCGGACCGACGTCGACGGCACCGTCGCTGTGTACGGCGGGGGCGGCGGGTCTGTGTCGATCGTGTCGGTTCCTCGTGGGACCATCGTCGGGTGAGTAATCCGTCTGGAGTCGATCCGCTGCATCTTGTTCTCGGGGACGACGAGTTCCTGATCGACCGCACGGTATCGCAGCTCATCAGAGCTGTCCGCGGTGACCGCGGCCAGGGTATTTCGGATCTCCCGGTGACCAAGATGCGTGCGGGCGACACCAATGCTCCCGAGTTGGCCGAGTTGCTCAGCCCTTCTCTTTTTGCCGAAGACCGTGTGATCGTCTTGGAATCGGCTGCAGAAGCAGGCAAAGATGCCGTAGCGCTTGTCCTGGAGGCTGCACGCGAGCCGGCAGAAGGTGTGGTTCTGATCGTCGTGCACTCGGGCGGCGGTCGCGCGAAAGCGTTGGCGCCGGCCCTCGAGAAGCTCGGCGCGACGGTTCACAACTGCGGAAAACTGAACAAGAGTCAGCTTGTCGACTTCGTCCGGGGTGAGTTTCGGACCGCAGACGTCAGGGTTGCGCCAGATGCGATCGCCGCGATGATCGAAAGCGTCGGCTCCAACCTCCGCGAACTCGCGTCGGCCTGCTCGCAATTGGCGGCAGATACGGGCGGCAAGATCGACGTCGATGCGGTCCACAAGTATTACTCGGGCAAGGCCGAGGTTTCCGGATTCGACGTGGCCGACAAAGTCATCGTCGGCGATACCCGGGGTGCGCTCGAGGCGCTCCGATGGGCAGATCAGATCGGAACAGCCCATGTTCTGCTCGCGGATGCCCTCGCCGACGCAGTCCACACCATCGCGAAGGTCGGCCCGTTTGCACGGGGCGGTGACCCGTTCCGGTTGGCGTCGGATCTCGGAATGCCGCCGTGGAAGGTCAAGAAGGCGATCAAGGAGGTCGGCGGGTGGGATCCCACGTCGATCGGCGCTGCGATGCAGATCGTCGCCGCCCTCAATGCCGACGTGAAGGGTGCCGCAGTCGACTCGTCCTTCGCCCTGGAGATGGCAGTGCGGAAAGTGTGCGCGTTGCGGAAGAACTGAGTACAACGTGGCCTACTGCGCGTCCGGCCAGAAGTAGTCCGACGACAGTGGCGGCCGTGGCCTCACCCGCCCGGTAGTCGAGGCGTTTCACGCAGGCTTGCTCCAACTGAGTATGCGGAATGGCCTGAGGCCGTGTCGTTGGTTCACCTGTTCTGATGTCGGTCACCCGTAGTGAGTCGTGCGACACCGGATTCACCACACTGCCGCAGACAATGGTTTCTTGTCCGATGCTGTCCACCGGCACCTTCACGGTGGTGAGTAGCGCTCGTCCAACGGCGAGAAACGCCAGAATCGCAACGAGTGAACACATCACGCCGAAGAAGATCCGGAATTCGCTACGTTGCCTGCGCTTACACCATCCGTAGCTTGCGGCACCTCCGACGACTGCAACCGTCAATGATTCCCACCAACGAGGGATTCCCAGGGCGGCCCCTACGCCGAAAGCGACGACCGCCCAGAAGACAGTCGTGAACAACCAGCTTCGAGGGCGCTTCCCGTGCCCGTTGATCGCCATCATCAGATGGTTGCAGCCCGCTCCACATATTCGCTGAAAGACATGGATGGCGGGTCTTCGCACTGACCCGATTGAATACGCAAAATAGCCGCCTGGTCTTTCGACCTGGCGGCTATCGAGACGAACCAGTATGACGGCGAACCGTCACAGTGGAAACGTCAGAGCTTGTTGGCAGCCTGCGAGAGTGCAGACTTCTTGTTGGCAGCCTGGTTGGCGTGAATGACGCCCTTGCTGGCTGCCTTGTCGAGCTTGCGGCTGGTGGAGACGAGGAGCTCGTTGGCCTTGTCCTTGTCACCGGCTGCCGCAGCCTCGCGGAATGAACGGATCGCGGTACGCAGCGAGGACTTCACCGACTGGTTACGGAGTCGGGCCGCCTCGTTGGTACGGATTCGCTTCACCTGGGACTTGATGTTGGCCACGCGTAAAATCCTTGTCGTCTTTAGCTGGTTACGGTCGAGAAAGCTGTGGGCGCACTGATGCACCGACTGGCAAGATTACCAGCCGAGGGCCCAAGAACCCAAACCGTCGCACGTTGCGTCTGTCGAGAAGGGTACACCGAGCGCCCGATTGCTCGCCGCGCTGCCGAATAGCCCCACTTGTAGCAGCATGTTGCCCTATGACGCCGCCGCCTTCGAAAAGTTCGAGTAAAACAGGTTCGACCACCACCCGAGCGCGTCCTGCCGCAGTGTTCGACGGATATTCAGACATCGGTCGCTACGAGTTGGCTTTCGACGAGATGTTCGAGCCCGACGGCTCGGTGCGTGGTCCGTACAAGGGTGTGTACAAAGCCCTGGCGCCGACGAGCAGCGCCGACCTCGCCGCGCGTGCCGACGCACTCGGACGCGCATTCATCGACCAAGGTGTGACGTTCTCGCTGTCCGGGCAGGAACGACCCTTCCCGTTGGATCTGGTGCCACGCGTCATCGCCGCCCAGGAGTGGTCGCGGCTGGAAAAGGGCATCAAACAGCGGGTGAAGGCGCTCGAGTTGTTTCTCGCGGACATTTACGGCGAGCAGCGAATCCTGCGCGATCACGTGTTGCCGCGCCGCCTGGTCACCTCGTGTGAGCACTTCCACCGTGAAGCGGCAGGCATCGTGCCGCCCAACGGTGTGCGAATTCACGTCGCGGGTATCGACCTGGTCCGAGACGAGGCGGGAGAGTTCCGAGTTCTCGAGGACAATCTGCGATCTCCGTCCGGTGTCTCCTATGTGATGGAAAACCGTCGCACCATGACTCGGGTGTTCCCGGATCTGTTCATGTCCCACAAGGTGCGGGCGGTCGGTGATTACGCAACACACCTGCTGAGGGCGCTGCGTGCGGGTGCTGCACTCAACGAAGCGGACCCGACAGTGGTTGTTCTCACACCGGGTATCGCCAATTCCGCCTATTTCGAGCATTCGTTGCTCGCTCGTCAGATGGGTGTGGAACTCGTCGAAGGTCGCGACCTGTTCTGCCGCGACAACATGGTGTACATGCGCACGACGGAAGGCGAGCGCCAGGTCGACGTCATCTATCGGCGCATCGACGACGAGTATCTCGACCCGATGCACTTCCGTCCGGATTCGATTCTCGGCGTCGCAGGCCTACTGAATGCGGCGCGGGCGGGCAACGTGGTGATCTCGAGCGCCGTCGGCAACGGAGTCGGTGACGACAAACTCGTCTATACCTACGTTCCGCAGATCATCGACTACTACCTCGGTGAGAAGCCGCTCTTGCAGAACGTCGACACGTTCCGCTGTTGGTTGGACGAGGAGTGCGAGCAAGTCCTCGACCGCGTCGCCGAACTGGTCATCAAGCCGGTGGAAGGGTCCGGCGGCTACGGAATCGTCTTCGGACCCGACGCGAGCCCCAAGGAACTGGCCGCGATCACCCGCAAGATCAAGGCAGACCCGCGCGGGTGGATTGCGCAGCCACTCGTGCAGTTGTCCACGGTGCCGACCAAGATCGACGATGTTCTCTCGCCGCGCCACGTGGACTTGCGGCCCTTTGCCGTCAACGACGGTGAGGACGTGTGGGTGTTGCCCGGCGGCCTGACCCGGGTGGCACTTCCGGAAGGTTCGCTGGTGGTCAACTCCAGCCAGGGCGGCGGAAGCAAGGACACGTGGGTGCTTGCGAGTCGCACCTCTGACGAAGACCCAGAGTTGTCAGGCGAGGAACTGGTGTCCGAGCCCCCGGAATCCGCGGAGCCGGTGCAGGGTCCCGAACTGAGCACCTCGCAGCAACAACAGCAGCAGCAACAGTGAACACCTCGGAAGTGCCCAGCTACCAAGAACTATCAGTGAACGGAGCGTGGTGACCGATGCTTGCTCGCAACGCAGAGTCCCTCTACTGGATCGGCCGCTACGTCGAGCGCGCCGACGACACTGCTCGGATCCTCGACGTCGCCGTCCATCAATTGCTCGACGACGCCACCGTCGACCCGGACCGAACGTCGCGTCTGCTCCTGCGTGTCCTCGGCATCGAGGCGCCGGAGGGCAAGCTCGACGTGCGCTCGCTCACCGATCTGGTTGCGTTCAGCCGCAACCAGGTTGGTTCGATCGTGGACTCGCTGGCAAGTGCACGTGAGAATGCTCGCGGGGCGCGTGAGGTCACGTCGAGTGAGATGTGGGAGTGCCTGAACACCACGTACAACGGACTGGCCGAGCGTGAACGTGCCTCACGCAGGCTGGGGCCACACGAGTTCTTCCGCTATGTGGAGGAACGCGCAGCGATGTTCGCGGGCCTGGCGGATTCCACGCTCAGTCGCGACGACGGCTATCGGTTCCTTCTGCTGGGCAGGTCGATCGAACGTGTCGACATGATCGTGCGGATGCTTCTGGCGCGCGCCGGTGACCGCCCGTCGTCGCCGGCATGGGTCAGCGTTCTTCGCTCGGCGGGCGCACATGACACGTATCTGCGTACGTATCGCGGAGCACTCGACGCCAATCGCGTCGTCGAGTTCATCTTGTTGGACAGGCTCTTTCCGCGCTCGGTGTTCCACTCGATCAGGCAGGCCGAGAAGTGCCTGCAGGAGCTCGACCCGCAGCCGGGCAGTCGCGTCGGAATCCGGGCGGAGGCGCCGCGGCTTCTGGGCCGCGCACGCAGCGAACTCGAGTTCCTGCCGCAGGGCGTGTTGCTCGAGGATCTGCAGGGACGGTTGCTCGGTTGGCAGGAGACCTGCCGCGAACTGGGTGAGGCAATTGCATTGCAGTACTTCCACGCTGCGCCGTGGGTCGCGTGGACGGATGCCGGCGCCGCGTATGCGGAGTCGACGGTGGAGGGAGAGCTGTGAGCTGGCGGATGAGGGTCGTGCACACCACGGGATATGCGTACGACGCCCCGGTGACGTCGTCGTACAACGAAGCGCGATTGACACCTCGCGGCGACACCAGGCAGACGGTGATACTCACGCGCGTCGAAACCCAGCCGGCAACGCGTTCCTACCGATACACCGATTACTGGGGCACCGCGGTGACCGCCTTCGACTTGCACGCCCCGCATACGGAACTCGAAGTGACCGGACTGTCGGTGGTCGAGACGGAACCGTTCGTTCAGCCCGAGGAAACCGTCGACTGGGATGAATTGTCGGGAAACGCGATTAAAGATCGATTCAACGAACAACTGAGTTTCACGAGATATGTTCCGCGTGATCGTAAGCTGGCGACAATTGCCAAGGAATTGCGCAAAGATAAATCACCTGAAGATGCAGTAGTGGCTGCGTCGCAATGGGTTTACGGTGAAATGTCATATGTGCCGGGTACGACCGGAGTGCATACGTCGGCGGTCGAGGCGTGGTCGGCACGGAAAGGCGTCTGCCAGGACTATGCGCATCTGACCTTGGTATTGCTTCGAACGATGGGGATACCGTGTCGATACGTTTCCGGCTATCTCCACCCCAAACGTGATGCGGCAGTCGGGGACACGGTGGTCGGCGAATCGCACGCGTGGATCGAAGCGTGGACCGGCGCGTGGTGGGGATACGACCCGACCAATGCGATAGCTGTGAATGAACAGCATGTCTCGGTCGGAATAGGAAGGGACTATTCGGATGTGCCGCCTTTGAAGGGAATCTTTTCCGGTGGACGCTCCACAGATCTCGAAGTTGTTGTGGAGATCACCAGGCTTGCGTAAAGTCCGGCAAATCTAGGCGCGTGAGCATTACTACCGTTCGATGAGAAGAAGGTGGGAATATGTCTCCAACTGCACAGGAATTGACTGAGATCGAACCGATCTCGGATGTGAAGAAGTATGCGGCCGAAGCGGTGGGAACATTTGTGCTCGTGTTCTCCGCAGTCGGAACTGCCGTCTTTGCAGGTGCGAAAGTCGGCAATCTCGGAGTTGCCTTCGCATTCGGCCTGACCCTGCTGTTCCTCGTATATGCGATCGGACCGATTTCCGGTTGCCACGTCAACCCAGCAGTGACTCTCGGCCAATTCGTGATCGGGCGAATCTCAGCCGTCAATGCGGCGATTTACGTTGTCGCGCAAGTGATCGGCGGCTTGGTCGCAGGCGTCGTGATCTACACGGTGGCCAACAGTCTCCCGGCGTACAACCGTGCTGCTGACGGTTTGGGTGCAAACGGTTGGGGCGCACACAGTCCGTCTGCCGAGAAGAATCTTCTCGGAAAGGTGGTTTCCGACGGTTACGGCATCGGTGCCGCGATGATCATCGAGATTCTCCTGACCGCTCTGCTCGTGTTCGTCGTTCTCGCGTCGACCGACCAGATCTCCGACGTGCCGCTCGCCGGGGTGTCCATCGGCTTCACCCTGGCCGTCATTCACCTGATCTCGATCCCGATCGACAACACCTCCGTCAACCCCGCTCGAAGCCTCGCTGTCGCACCGTTCCAGGACGGTGCACTAGGTCAAGTGTGGTTGTTCATCGTGTTCCCGCTCATCGGCGGTGCGCTCGGTGCACTCATCTATCGAGCACTCTTCGGACGGTTCAACCGTATGGACAGCTGATCGACACTGTTTCCATCGTCCGGGTCGGCTTCAGCTCCAGCTGAAGTCGGCCCGAAGTTTTGCCGCGACCGCGTCGAACTTCTTGTGATCCATGACGGCGCCCTCGCGCCGGATCCCGCTCTCGGGAACGTCGAGCACCCGGTCGAGCCGGACCCAGCTGGGCCTTCCCTCGCCGTCCCATGGACCCGAACCGATTGCGAGCCAATCGCGCTCACCCTCGCGTTTACTCTGCGAAGACAACATCAGGCCGAGCAGCGTGTCGCCGTCGCGGCCGACAACCAGCACCGGGCGGTCTTTGCCCTGGGTCGGATCCTCCTCGTAGGCAACCCAGGTCCAGACGATTTCGCCCGGATCGGCCTTGCCGTCGAGGTCGGGGGAGTACTCGACCTTGCGGGCGCGATGTGCGGTCGGAGACGTTCGCGCGGCGATCGGGCGGCCGGTCGGACCCGGCTTCGAGGCAGACGACTGGGACGTGGACGACTGCAGCTGGCGCAGCAACGCAGGGCCCTTCTCCACCGCGAGGGCGCCGAGGGTTCTGCCGATCTGCTTCCACATGCTTGCCATAGCGTTCGAGCATAATCACCCACCCGTGGGAACCCCTGGTACGGCGGCGCCGAGACTTGGATATCCTGAGGGTTGACAGTGGCCCGGATCCGGGCCGGTGCCGGTCCGACTAAGGGGTCTCCCATCAGCAGCTTCGCCGACAAGACGTTCACGGATCCTGCGCAGATCCGGAACTTCTGCATCATCGCGCACATCGACCACGGTAAGTCGACGCTGGCAGATCGCATGCTTCAGCTCACCGGTGTGGTCGAAGAGCGGGCGATGCGTGCGCAGTACCTGGACCGTATGGACATCGAGCGTGAACGCGGCATCACCATCAAGGCTCAGAACGTTCGTCTGCCCTGGACCGTCGACGGCGAAGAGTTCGTCCTCCACCTCATCGACACACCCGGCCACGTCGACTTCACGTACGAGGTCTCCCGTGCGCTCGAAGCATGCGAGGGCGCAATTCTGCTGGTCGACGCTGCTCAGGGCATCGAAGCTCAGACGCTGGCGAACCTCTACCTGGCGATGGAGAAGGATCTCAAGATCATTCCCGTCCTCAACAAGATCGACCTCCCGGCCGCGGATCCCGACCGCTATGCCGAAGAGATCGCGCACATCACGGGCTGCGAGCCCGGTGATGTCCTGCGCGTCTCGGGTAAGACCGGCATGGGCGTCAAGGAACTGCTCGACGAGGTCATCAAGCAGGTACCTGCGCCTGTCGGCGATGCTGACGGTCCCGCCCGCGCGATGATCTTCGACTCCGTCTACGACGCCTACCGCGGCGTGGTCACCTACGTGCGTGTGGTCGACGGTCGGATCCGTCCCCGCGAGAAGATCACGATGATGTCCACGGGCACCACACACGAACTGCTCGAGGTCGGCATCATCTCGCCCGAGCCGAAGGCCAGTATCGGTCTGGGCGTCGGCGAGGTGGGCTACCTCATCACGGGTGTGAAGGATGTCCGCCAGTCGCGCGTCGGTGACACCGTCACCACCACCCGCAACGGCGCGACCGAACCGCTGGTCGGCTACCGCGATCCCAAGCCGATGGTCTACTCGGGCCTCTACCCGATGGACGGCTCGGACTACCCCGTGCTGCGCGATGCCCTCGACAAGCTCCGTCTCAACGACGCGGCGCTGGCGTATGAACCCGAGACGTCGGTTGCCCTCGGATTCGGCTTCCGCTGCGGCTTCCTCGGCCTGCTCCACATGGAGATCACCCGCGACCGCCTCGAGCGTGAGTTCGGCCTCGAACTGATTTCCACCGCGCCCAACGTCGTCTACCGCGTCGTGATGGAGGACGGGGCCGAGGTCATCGTCACCAACCCGTCGTACTGGCCGGAAGGCAAGGTTCGCGAGGTCTACGAGCCCGTCGCCAAATGCACCGTCATCGCCCCGAGTGAGTACGTCGGCGCCATCATGGAGCTGTGCCAGTCCCGTCGCGGTGAGCTCGGCGGCATGGACTACCTCTCCGAGACTCGCGTCGAACTGCGCTACGAACTGCCCATGGGCGAGATCATGTTCGACTTCTTCGACGCCCTCAAGTCCCGCACCAAGGGTTATGCCAGCCTCGATTACGAGGAGGCCGGTGAGCAGCAGGCCGATCTGGTGAAGGTCGACATCCTGCTGCAGGGCGAGGCCGTCGACGCGTTCTCCTCGATCGTGCACCGTTCCAACGCCGGCGCTTACGGCGGACGCATGACGTCGAAGCTTCGTGAGCTGATTCCTCGCCAGCAGTTCGAGGTTCCGATCCAGGCCGCGATCGGCGCGAAGATCATCTCGCGCGAGAACATTCGCGCAATCCGCAAGGACGTTCTCGCCAAGTGCTACGGCGGCGACATCAGCCGTAAGCGCAAGCTGCTCGAGAAGCAGAAGGAAGGCAAGAAGCGCATGAAGACCATCGGTCGCGTCGAGGTGCCGCAGGAAGCATTCGTGGCGGCCCTGACGTCGGAATCGGTCGGCGAGAAGCCCAAGAAGTAGGAGCGCATGGTCACCACCTGGTTGTCCCGAGAGTTCGGAATCGAAATCCCGGTTCTCGGGGCGCCCATGGGTGGGCGCGCGGGCGGCGCGCTCGCCGGAGCTGTATCGGCGGCCGGCGGGTTGGGTCTGCTCGGCGCGGCTCGGTACAACACACCGGAGTGGATCGAGGGCGAAGCCGAGGTGGCCCGGTCGATCGGCGGAAAATTCGGCGTCGGCCTGATGACGTGGTCGCTGCCCGAGAACGAGTTGATGCTCGACGCCGCGATTGCCGTCGAGCCGACCATGATCACCTTGTCGTTCGGTGATCCCGCCTCGTATGTCGGACGAATCCACGATGCGGGCATTCCCGTTGTGTCACAGATCAATACGCTCGAAGACCTTCGCATTGTCGAGGCCGCGGGTGTCGACGGCGTGATCGCGCAAGGCGGTGAGGCAGGCGGTCACACGGGCCGAATCGGAACCTTGCCGCTGCTGCAGGAGATCCTCGAAACGACATCACTTCCAGTACTGGCGGCCGGCGGAATCGGGACCGGCCGCGGTTTGGCCGCAGTCCTGGCGGCCGGCGGGGAAGGCGTGATGATCGGAACGGCGCTGCTCGCCAGCCCGGAGACGGTCGGGCCGGACTATGCCCGCGAGCGCGTCGTCGAAGCCGGAAGTGCCGACACGATTTACACCTCGGTGTTCGACCGAGCGCGCAGTCAACCGTGGCCGCAGCGGTGGGGTGGCCGCGCGGTGGCCAACGAGTTCACTGCCGCCTGGCACGGAGTCGACGCCGATGAGGAAATGCTGGCAAAGGCGTACGACCCGTCGGATCCCCACAGCGGAGTCGTCTACGCCGGAGAAGCTGTCGGACTCGTACACGGAACCCATCCGGCCGGCGACGTGGTTCGACGCATCGGCGCCGATGCGGAGCGTCTGCTCTCTCGTTTCGCCTGAAAGCAAGGTCGGACACAGCCGGGTCCCATATGAGAAGGTAAGCCTCTGCTAACTAGTGGAGGAGTATTTTCGTGCGTGCGATGAAGTTTTCGGCGGTGGCTCTCTTGGGAGCGCTGGTCGTAGGTATCAGCGGATGTTCGTCCTCGGACGCCGACGAGACCGCGGGCGGTCGGGTCACCACGATCGACCACAAGTTCGGCGCCACCACGATCACCGGGACGCCGACGCGCATCGTCGCGGCCGACACCCAGTGGCTCGACGCTCTGCTCGAACTCGGAATCCAGCCGGTGGGGTACCTGGCTGCCGGCCCGATGGGCGACGAGCGTGGTCTGTTCCCGTGGGAGAGTGGCGTGGACGCGTCGGCGAAGGAACTCGATCGCTCGGCGATCCAGCAGTTCGGTGTCCCGCTCAAAGCTGAAGAAATTGCAGCCTTGGATCCCGATCTGATTCTCGGCGGGTTCTCCGTCGCCGATCAGGACGATTTCGACCAGTTGAGCAAGATCGCTCCGACAATTGCCGGTCTGTCCGACGTCCAGGTCGATCCGTGGCAGGACCAGGTGGAGATTCTCGGCCGGGTTCTCGACAAGGAGTCGCGAGCCGACGAGATCGTCGAGGCGACAAACGGGCAGATCGATGCGCTCGCACAGCGGTTGCCGGGGCTGAAGGGTAAGACCGCTCTTTTGTCGCAGTACGTCTTCCCGACGTCGCAGTTGGTGATCGTCGCTGATCCCAAGGACGGTGCTTCGGGACTGTTCACGCGTCTGGGAATGTCGTTGCCGCCCAAGCTGGTCGACGAGGCCGGTGTGACCGGTGGCCGGCTGATACTCAGCCCGGAACGGGTCGACGCTCTCAGCGCCGACGTCGTGGTGCTGCTGCCCAACGGCGGGTCGCTCGACGACATGATGAAGCTGCCGGGGTTTGCCGACCTGCCTGCAGTCAAGGGTGGCGGATTGGCCATCGTCGACTATCCGACTGTTGCCGGCCTGAACACTCCGTCGTCGCTGTCGCTGAAGTACTCGCTCGAATCGATCACGCCGCAGCTCGAAGCGGTGGCCGGCTAGACCTGCTGTGGGGCCTTTGTGACCCAGGGGGGGTGGGAGAGGGGGAGAGGGGGGGGGTGGGGGGGGG
>NZ_JBXAFD010000007.1:0-79830 GCF_058792695.1 Rhodococcus sp. MT28 | reverse complement strand
TTTATTAACCGCGGGCGGTTAATAAAGGCGCACAGCAGGGGTCTAGGTCGCGTTGTGTGCGGGCTGGAAAGCTCCGGCTTCGGCAGCTTCCTCGGCGCGGATCACGTGGACCACGGCGTTGATCAGCGCCAGGTGTGTGAACGCCTGCGGGAAGTTACCCAGATGGCGACCGGTGTGCGCGTCGATCTCTTCGGCGTACAGCTTGAGCGGGCTCGCGAACCCGAGCAGACGCTCGCAGAGATGCTTTGCCCGATCCAGTTCGCCGATCTCGACGAGGGCGGAGACGAGCCAGAAGGAGCAGATGGTGAACGTGCCCTCTTCTCCGCTCAATCCGTCGTCGGTGGTGTCGACGCGATAGCGCAGGACCAACCCCTCTTCGGTGAGCTCGTCGGCGATCGCCAGCACCGTCGCCCGGATGCGCGGATCGTCGGCCGGCAGGAAGCGCAGCAGCGGTGCCAACAAGAGCGACGCGTCGAGTGAATCGTGGCCGTACCGCTGTGTCAGAACTCCGCGCGAGTCGACACCGTGCGCGAGGATGTCGGCCTTGATCTCGTCCGCGATGGCCGTCCATTGCTGTGCAAAGCTCTTCTCGCCCTGCATCTCTGCCAGCTTGGCGCCGCGATCGAGAGCGACCCAGCACATGATCTTCGACGACGTGAAGTGCTGCGGTTCACCGCGCACCTCCCAGATCCCGCGGTCGGGCTGGCGCCAATGCTTGATCGCTTCCTCGACCTGCTTCTTGAGCAGCGGCCACAACGCCTCGGGGACGCGCTCGCGGGTACGGATGTGGAGGTACACCGAGTCGAGCATGGTGCCCCAGATGTCGTGCTGCTGTTGATCGAACGCCCCGTTGCCGATACGCACCGGACGGGCGCCGTCGTAGCCGGACAGATGGTTGAGTTCGGATTCCTCGAGCGTGCGCTCGCCGCCGATGCCGTACATCACCTGCAAGGGATGCGGCTGACCGTTGTCCGAACTCGACACGTCGTAGATGAAGTTGAAGAAGTCGTTGGCCTCACGGTCCAACCCGAGCGTGTAGAGGCCCCACAGTGCGAAGGTGGAATCGCGAACCCACGCGTAGCGATAGTCCCAGTTGCGTTCTCCGCCTGGTGTTTCCGGTAGCGAGGTCGTCGAAGCCGCGAGTAGGGCTCCGGTCGGTGCGTAGGTGAGCCCCTTGAGTGTGAGCGCACTGCGCTGTAGGTATCCGCGCCACGGGTGATCGGGGAACTTGCCGATCGTCACCCACTCACGCCAGGACTTCGACGTCTGCCACATCTTGTCGGCGGCCTCGTCGAACGTCTGCGGCGCGGGAAGATCCGACCACGAGAGCGCGACGTACACGTTGTCGCCTTCGACCAGTCGCGTCCGGGCCCGTGCCTCACGACCTTCCAGACCCAGTCGGAGATCGGTGGTCAAGCGCAGAGTGGGATGGTCGCCGGGCTTGGCGGAGCGACACGTTGCCGTTGCTTCCTCGTAGACCTTTCCGGTGTACTCCCAATTCGCCGTGCCACGGTGATAGTCGAACGCGGGCTCACAGCTCATCTCGAGTTCGACGGTGCCGCTGACGCATTTGACCGTACGGAGAAGGGTGTGTTCGGCATCCCAGTCGGTCGGTGTGCGCTTGTGCGTGTTCGATCGCTTGTCGACGTTGTGCCAGGGACCGAGAACCAGGGCGTCGCGGACGACGAGCCAGCCGGTCTCGGTCTGCCAGGTGGTCTCGAGAATGAGTCCACCCGGCAGATAGCGCCGAGCGGCCGGCACGTTCTGGCCGTAGGGGCCGATACGGAAATGGCCTGCGCTGCGGTCGAGGATGGCACCGAACACGCTTGGGGAGTCCGGGCGGGGAACGCACATCCACTCGACAGATCCGTTACGGGCAATCAGGCACGAGGTTTCGCAATCGGAAAGAAACGCATAGTCGTCGATCGGGGGAAAGTTGCTTCGATGGTGACCCGTGGAGGCGGGAGGAATCGTCTGCACCACTTCGTCGTCAGCACTCATTCGGCCATCATCCGGCCAGAATCGGCACACGTCCAATCCACACGCTGTCGGGACCGTATCGTCCGAAGGATAGGGTGTTGGCGTGGATCGGATAGCGGATTGGTGGGACAGCTTCGAGCTGTGGATGGCGGGGCTCCCGTTCATCCCGCAGGTCGCGTTGGTCCTGATCGTCGTCGTTCCGCTGTGCCGCCTGGTGGCCATCGGTCTGGATCGCGCGTTGGCCGCCGTTCTCGCTCTGCCGCTCTTCGGCTGGTTGCGTAGGAATTCTCGAGAAGTAGAGGAAAGCTGATGCCCCGCTCACGGGTCACTCTCGCCCTGATAGCCCTGATTCTCCTCGTGATCGTCGCGTGGCTTCTCACCCGTTAGTTCTCCCGATTAGAGCGGGCGCCGGTGCTCTGCTAAAGTCCACCGCGTGTCCGAAGCAACAGCTCCCGTAATCCGCCACCAGTTGGCGTTGATTGCTGTCGGCATGCTCGACGTCGCTGACGTCGCCTGTTGTTGATTTCCTGAGTTCGACCTCTCCGGTGGTGCTGCGCACCCCACTCGAACTTCTCTGCGCGTAACTCGCGCCCCCGATTCAGGGCTCATCGCCCGTCGGCTCTCCATGTCTGAACATCCCGATGGAATCAGCCCCAGAGGTCTCGGACTTGTCGTTTGACCAACCCTCGTTTGTCAGTCCTTTCAGGAAGGTATCTGCAATGAAACGCCGTTCCCGCACACTTCTCACTGCTATCGCGACCATGGGGGCCGTGGTACTCACAGCGTGCAGTGGTGGCTCGAGCGACACCGTGGGTGGTGACAGCGCCGCCAGCGACGGTAGCGCCGGCACGATCAACCTGTTCGCCTACGCCGTGCCGAAGCCTGGCTTCGACAAGCTCACCGCAGCCTTCCAGGCGACCGACGAGGGCAAGAACGTCAACTTCAATCCTTCCTACGGCGCCTCGGGCGACCAGTCGCGCAAGGTGAAGGACGGTGCCGAGGCAGACTTCGTCAACTTCTCCGTCGAGCCCGACATCACCCGTCTGGTCGATGCCGGTCTGGTAGATCAGAACTGGAACCAGGACGCCTACAACGGAATTCCGTTCGGATCGGTAGTCACCATCGTGACGCGTCCGGGCAACCCGAAGGGCATCAAAGACTGGGACGACCTGCTTCAGCCCGGCCTCGAGGTCGTCACGCCGAACCCGTTCAGCTCCGGCTCGGCCAAGTGGAACCTCTTGGCGCCGTACGCCGCGAAGAGCGACGGTGGCAAGAACCCGCAGGCGGGTCTCGACTACGTCACCGCCTTGGTCAACGACCACGTCAAGATCCAGCCCAAGTCGGGACGCGAGGCTTCGGAAGCCTTCCTGCAGGGTAGCGGTGACGTTCTGATCAGTTACGAGAACGAGGCACTGTTCATCGAAGGCAACGGCGACCCGGTCGAGCACGTCACCCCGCCCACGACCTTCAAGATCGAGAACCCCGTTGCCGTGATCTCGAACAGCAAGGTCCTCGACAAGGCGACCGCGTTCAAGGACTACCTGTACACGACCGAGGGTCAGACGCTCTGGGCCGAAGCAGGATTCCGTCCCGTGGATCCCGCCGTCGCTGCCAAGTTCACCGACAAGTTCCCCGAGCCGACCAAGCTGTGGACCATTGCAGACCTCGGCGGCTGGAAGGCCGTGGACAGTGCTCTGTTCACCAAGGACACCGGTTCGATCGCAGTGATCTACGACAACGCGACCAAGTAAGACTGACGTGACTGACACTATTGACCCCACCCCCGTGGCTCGTCGGCGAAAACTCGCGCGGGTCACGGGGAGTGTGGGGCCGCTCGGAATCGGAGTGGCCACCCTGTGGCTCTCCGTCATCGTTCTGCTTCCGCTCGCCGCGTTGACCGCCACCGCGTTCGACGAGGGGATCTCCGGATTCTGGGACGCCGTCACCGCACCCGTCGCCTTGGCGTCGTTGCGCGTGACGTTGTTGGTCTCGGTGATCGTGGCATTGATCAACGTCGTGATGGGCACGATCATCGCGTGGGTGCTGGTCCGGGACGACTTCCCGGGCAAGCGCATCGTCAACTCGATGATCGATCTGCCGTTCGCGCTACCGACCATCGTGGCATCGATCGTGCTGCTGTCCCTCTACGGCCCGCAGTCACCGATCGACATCCATCTCAATGCAACTCAGCCCGGACTGATCGTGGCATTGGCCTTCGTGACCTTGCCGTTCGTCGTCCGTTCCGTGCAGCCGGTGCTGATGGAGGTCGACCGCGAAGTCGAGGAAGCCGCTGCGTCGTTGGGAGCTTCCAACTGGACGATCTTTCGCTCGGTTGTTCTCCCGACGTTGGCGCCTGCCGTCATCTCCGGTGCGGGCCTCGCGTTCGCCAGAGCGATCGGTGAATACGGCTCGGTCGTTCTGATCGGCGGCAACATCCCACGCGTGACACAGATGACGTCGCAGTACATTCAGCAGCAGATCGAGATCGATCGTCCGACCAACGCCGCTGCCGTCTCGGTAGCGTTGCTGGCCATCGCATTCGTGACGCTGTTCGTCCTGCGAATCTTCGCCTCGCGGGGACAGCGACGTGAGGAGAGTTCCCGATGAACGTGTCCAGAGGATCGAAGATCGGTCTGCGGACCATCGCTCTCGTCTACCTGTTCGTGTTGCTGGTCGTGCCGATCGGTGTGATCCTGACGCGAACGTTCGAGAACGGAATCGGCCCGTTTCTCGAATCGATCACGACACCGGCAGCGATTTCCGCGCTGAATCTTTCGCTGATCATCGTGGCGATCGTGGTTCCGATCAACGTGGTGTTCGGTGTCGTCACGGCTCTGGCACTCGTGCGTGGGCGTTTCCCGGGCCGCGGAGTTCTGCAGTCGGTGGTCGACCTGCCCTTCGCGGTCTCGCCCGTCGTCGTCGGTGTGTCGTTGATTCTCCTGTGGGGTGCCAACGGTTGGTTCGGCGGCATCGAATCGTTGGGGTTCAAAGTCATCTTCGGGTTGCCAGGCATGGTGATCGCGACGATTTTCGTGACGCTGCCCTTCGTCGTCCGGGAAGTCGAACCCGTACTTCACGAGATCGGCGACGAGCAGGAACAAGCAGCCGCGACGCTCGGTGCCTCGGGCTGGCAGACGTTCTGGCGGATCACCTTGCCCGCGATCCGTTGGGGCCTGACGTACGGAATCGTGTTGACGGTGGCGCGTTCGCTCGGTGAATTCGGCGCAGTCATCATGGTCTCTTCCGGCTTCCCGGGGGTATCCCAGACACTGACATTGCTGGTGCACTCGCGATACATCGACGACCACAACACCTTTGGTGCGTATTCGGCGGCAACGCTGCTGATGGGCATCGCCATCATTGTCCTGTTGCTGATGACGCTGCTGGACCGTAAGAGGAGCACCACATGATCACAGTGACCGGGGCCCGCAAGAACTACGGTGATTTCGCGGCGCTCGACGACGTGACGGTCAACATTCCCTCGGGTTCGTTGACGGCATTGCTCGGGCCCAGTGGCTCGGGAAAGTCGACGTTGCTGCGTTCGATCGCAGGGCTCGAAGAACTCGATTCGGGAACCATCACCATCGCAGGCAAGGACGTCACCGGCGTCTCGCCGCAGAAGCGTGACATCGGTTTCGTGTTCCAGCACTACGCGGCGTTCAAGCACATGACCGTGCGGGACAACGTGGCGTTCGGGCTCAAGATCCGCAAGCGCCCGAAGCCGGAGATCGAGAAGAAGGTCAACGAACTACTGGGGATCGTCGGTCTCGACGGCTTTCAGCATCGGTACCCCGCGCAGCTCTCCGGCGGTCAGCGTCAGCGCATGGCGTTGGCGCGCGCTCTGGCTGTGGATCCACAGGTGCTCCTGCTCGACGAGCCCTTCGGCGCGCTCGACGCGAAGGTGCGTGCCGACCTGCGCACGTGGTTGCGTCGCCTGCACGACGAGGTGCACGTCACCACCGTCCTGGTCACCCACGACCAGGAAGAGGCTCTCGACGTCGCCGACCGCATCGCGGTGCTGAACAAGGGGCGGATCGAGCAGATCGGTGAACCTGCCGACCTGTACGACCGCCCGTCCAACGACTTCGTGATGTCCTTCCTCGGATCCGTCGCGAAGCTCAACGGGCAGTTGGTCCGTCCGCACGACATCCGCCTCGGCCGCGATCCGAGCATGGCTCTCGCGCAGGAATCCGGAACGGCCGAGTCGCTCGGCGTCACACGCGCAACAGTCGAGCGCGTCGTGTACCTCGGCTTCGAGGTTCGAGTGGACCTGCGCAACGAGGCAACCGGCGAGCTCTTCTCGGCTCAGGTCACGCGCGGTGACAGTGCAGCGCTGCACCTCGAGGCGGGGGAGACGGTGTACGCGCGTGCTACCCGGGTGCCGGATCTGCCGGAGACCCCGGTGTCGACGCCGGTGCAGGAGCCGGTCACGGTGAGCGTGGTCGGCCAGGTATGACCCGCTCGCCCTGTTCGACCTGTTGTACCCCCACTCCTGTTTGAGCGAACGGCACTTTCGGACTCCTGATGGCGCCGAAAGTGCCGTTCGCTCAGAGGTGAGGGTCGGGCAACAGCGAGACGAGTTCAGCCCTCTCGGCAGACGAGGACCGGGCACTGGGCGTGGTGGATGAGGCTCTGACTGGTCGATCCGACTATCGACGCCATGAACGGGCTGCGGCCGTGGCTACCGACGACTACGAGTTGCGCTTCCGCCGAGTGCTCGAGCAGTGCCTTCATCGGTCCGCTGCGCTGGACACTGCGGGTGACTTCGACATCGGGGTACTTCTCCGTCCAGCCGGCGAGGCACTCGGACAGCAGTGCATGCTCATGCTGTTCGTACGGTCCCCAGTCGACGAAGCGCCTGGCTTCGGAATACCCGCCCAGCGAGGCGTGCTCGTTCCACGTGTGGACCGCAACCAAAGGTGCGCCGAGGAACGCGGCAAATTCGAAGGCATGCGCGACGGCGAGTTCGCTGAGCTTGCTCCCGTCGACGCCGACGACGATGGGCCTGGTGTCGGCCATCGCGTGATCACCCGTACCGCGGAATACGGCCACGGGACAGTGCGCGCGGTTGACCACCCGAATGGTGTCGGATCCGAGAAACACGGACTGCATTTCGCTGGTGCCGGCCTGACCCAGTGCAACGATGCGAGCCGACTTCGAGAGTTCGACGAGTGTGGTTGCGGGAGTACCGGTCACGAGGCCACGTTCGACGGTGACGTCGGTGTGATCATCGCGGATGGCGTCCTCGGCCTCGTCGAGCAGTTTTGCACCCTCGACGCGAAGGTGGTGGTCGAACATCTCTTCGTCGGTGACGTTGGTACCGCCACCGGACTCGGGTTGTCCTGGCAGCACGTGGGTCAGGCGAAGTGGTTCGTCGAATCTCTTTGCAGCCGAAGCTGCCCACCTCGCGGCGTTGACCGCGCTTGCCGAGCCGTCGATACCGGCCACGATTCCGTGTCGAACAGATGCACTGGTCATGGAAGTCTCCTCGCGTCGCCTCCCTACCAGTGTGTCCCTGGTCACCCCGGGTTCGCTACAAACTCGTCAGCTTCCGCGGTGCGAGAACGTCGGTAGGCACAGCCGCGCGAGATCGACGCGGGCGCAACGACAACAGAGCGGTGATGAATCCGTTACCGGACAGTGTCAGTTCCACGTTCTTCAACACGGTTCGGCGCATCAACGCAAGCAGGGCTGCGACGCCGGTGACGGCCATCCACATAGGCAGCGGGTACAGCGTCAGGCGTTCACCAAGGCCGAAAGTGAGGGTTCGTCCGAGAAGCAGTACGGCACCGACGATTCCGGTAGCCGCGCACAGCCCTGACCACACTGCGATCCATTTGCTGTGCTTCCAGAATTGAATTGCCATGAGGACGAGAACGGCATGACGTGCGACGAAGCCGGGAAGTACGGCGGTCCAATGAACGAAGGTCCCGTCGTTCGCCGGGAAGAGGCCGGTGGCCGCGGTGCTCAATGCAACGACGACGGCAAGACCGAGAATCCACTTCTTCGCACGACCGTCCGGAATGTACTTGTGCAGCAAGGCTGCACCGAGGATGGTGAGCGCACCGAGGATCATGAAGGCCGCGTTCATCACGTCGTGCATCGGCGAACACGAATCCACGCTGCATGTCGTCACGCCCAGCGAACTGATGGAGTCGCGCGCGAAGCTGTACGGCGTCTTCCATGCTCCGGCTGTGAAGATTTCGACAAGCAGGTAGAGCACCGACAGGACCCATGCGATGCCGGCTGTGCCGAGGCGAAGATTGTGAGTGATGGTGTTCCCTCTCGCGGCGCTCTGAGGGGATTGCACCCAAAGATCTGTTTCGCAGGCGAAGGAGGTACCTTCGCGAGCTGGACAGATCCAACACTACGGTAACAATCTGATAACGGCCTGTGAAACCGGATCAGGCGGAGCGGACCAGACGGTCGGGTAGTGCATCAGCGACTTGTCGGTAACGGTCGATCATCGTTTCGATCAGTAGAGAGTGCCCACCGATCGTGTCGGCGAAACGCGCGCGCGGACATGCAGTTGCTGCGGCAGCGCTGAGTCGATCGGTCAGTAGGCCGGGAGCCAAGAACCACGGTGCGACGACAACACGTTCGGCGCCGTCCTGCTCGAGTGCGGAGATCGCCTGGGCAACTGTCGGTTCCGCGGATGTCGCGAAACAGATTCGAACGCCCGACCAGTTGGTTCCGCCGAGGAGAGTGGACGCGAATTCTGCGGTCGCGGCATTGGCGCGCGCGTCGGACGAGCCGACTGCCGCAAGAGCGACACCGACCGACGGATCGTCCGGCCGGGCACCCGCTTCGAGAATTCGCTCGCGTACTGCCTCGATCAGCCGAGCATCGCGACCCAGTACGTCTGCTTGGAACACGGTCAACTGGGGGTGGCGTGTCGCGGCAGCGGCCAAGAGTCCGGGCAGATCTACCCGGGCGTGGAAGGCATTGCCCAGCAGCATCGGAACAACAACGGCGTGAGTGTGGCCGTCGTGTGCAACCCCGTCCAGGACCTGATCGATGGACGGTGCATTGAGGTCGAGAAACGCCAGCCGGACATCGAGGTCTGGCCGGACTTCACGAAGAGCTGCCACAGCAGCCGCGATCACCCGAGCAGAACGGGGATCACGGCTACCGTGCGCAACAGCGATGAGCGGAACCATCGACTTAGACGCGCTCGCCCAATTCGACAGCGGAAATGACGTCGCCCACCAGGCCGGCTGCGAGAGTGTTTCCACCAGCGGGATCGATCAGCAGGAAGCTGCCGGTGTGGCGGTTGACGGCGTAGTCGTCAGCCACGATCGGCTCGGCCACCCGGATGGAGATCTTGCCGATCTCGTTGAGCTCGAGAGTGTCCGGGCCCTGATCCGTGGTGAGGTCCTGCTCGTTGAAGCGTTCCACCAAACTGCCCACGATGGCCTGCGTCGTTCGCGTGCCGTGCTTGAGCAGCAGACGTGCACCGGGGCGCAGCGACTTCTCGGCCAGCCAGCAGACAGTGGCGTCGAATTCGCCGATCGGCTCGGGTGCGTCGGACGGCGATGCGATGGTGTCGCCGCGAGAGACGTCGACGTCGTCGGCCAGGATCAGCGTGACGCTGCGTCCGGCGTGGGCGACGTCCAGTTCGCCGTCGGCCGTGTCGATACGTGTGACGGTGGTGCGCGTACCCGAGGGCAGGATCACCACTTCGTCGCCGGGCACGACGGAACCGGCAGCGACCTGACCGGCGTAGCCGCGGTAGTCGAGGAACTCTGCGGTGCGGGGGCGGATCACGTACTGCACCGGGAAGCGCAGACCGACGCGATGCGGCTCGGCGTCGACCGGGATCGACTCGAGGTGCTCGATCAGCGTGGGGCCGGTGTAGTACGGGGTCTTGTCGGAGCGGATGGCGACGTTGTCACCGTGCAGTGCCGACACCGGGATCTCGACGACGTCTTCGCTTGCCCAGCCCAGTGAGCTGGTGAGTTCGTTGAACTCGGCGGAGATCGAGGTGAAGACCTCTTCGGGGTTCTCGACGAGGTCGATCTTGTTCACGGCGAGAACGAGCTTCGGGACACCGAGCAACGCGAGAACCGCTGCGTGCCTGCGAGTCTGCGCGATGACGCCCTTGCGAGCATCGACCAGCAGGATCACGAGCTGAGCCGTCGAGGCACCGGAGACCGTGTTGCGGGTGTACTGCACGTGGCCCGGTGTATCGGCGAGCACGAAGGTGCGCTTGGGGGTCGCGAAGTAGCGGTACGCCACGTCGATGGTGATGCCCTGCTCACGCTCGGCGCGCAGTCCGTCCACCAGGAGCGAGAGGTCAGGGGTGTCGAGACCGCGGTCCACCGACGCACGGGTCACGGCGTCGATCTGGTCGGCGAGAACGGATTTCGTGTCGTACAACAGACGGCCCACGAGGGTGGACTTTCCGTCGTCGACGCTGCCGGCAGTTGCCAGTCTGAGCAGATCGCTCATCAGAAGTAGCCCTCTCGCTTGCGGTCTTCCATGGCCGCTTCGGAAACTCGGTCGTCGCCACGGGTCGCGCCGCGCTCGGTCAAACGTGATGCCGCAACCTCGGCCAGGATGGCCTCGTTGTCAGCGGCATCGGAGAGGACTGCGCCGGTGGTCGAACCGTCGCCGACGGTGCGGTAACGCACCGAAAGGGTCTGCAGCTCTTCGCCGTCAGCCGGTCCACCCCAGACGCCGGGCGTCATCCACATGCCGTCGCGCTGGTGCACCGGACGCTGGTGGGCGTAGTAGATGCTGGCGAGTTCGACGTTGTCGCGGGCGATGTAACGCCAGATGTCCAGCTCGGTGAAGTTGCTGAGCGGGAAGACGCGCACCTGCTCGCCGGGGGAGTGGCGACCGTTGTAGAGGTTCCACAGTTCCGGGCGCTGCTTCTTGGGGTCCCACTGACCGAAAGCGTTGCGCAGCGAGAAGATCCGCTCCTTGGCGCGGGCCCGCTCCTCGTCGCGGCGAGCGCCACCGAATACGGCGTCGAAGCGGTTCTCGGAGATCGCGTCCAGCAACGGCACGGTCTGCAGCGGGTTGCGGATACCGTCGGGGCGCTCGGTGAGGCGACCGTCCGCGATGTACTCCTCGACGCTGGCCACGTGCAGGCGCAGATTGTACTTGGCCACCACGTGGTCGCGGAAGTCGAGGACTTCCTGCAGGTTGTGGCCGGTGTCGACATGCAGCAGGGTGAACGGCAACGGCGCAGGCCAGAAGGCCTTGATCGCCAGGTGCAGCAGCACGGTGGAGTCCTTACCGCCCGAGAAGAGAATGACCGGGCGTTCGAATTCGCCGGCCACCTCTCGGAAGATGTGGATCGCTTCGGACTCGAGGGCGTCGAGAGTATCGAACTGTGTGCCGTCGAGCTGAGGCCGTGAAGGTGTCAAGTCAACTGTCATGATGCGTGCAACCCGCATTCTGTCTTGGAGGCACCGGCCCAACGACCGCTACGCGGATCGCTGCCGGGGGCTGGCTTGCTGGTGCAGGGTGCGCAGCCGATGGACGGATATCCCTCGTCGACAAGGGGATTGACGAGGATGGAATTGGTGTCGATGTAGTTCTGCATCTCCTCGTCCGACCAGGGAGCGATCGGGTTGATCTTCACGAGTCCGAAGGCTTCGTCGAAGGAGATCAGGGGAGCGTTGGCGCGGGTGGGCGCTTCGACGCGGCGGATGCCGGTCACCCACGCGCTGTACCCGGACAGTGTCTGCTTGAGCGGCGCGACTTTGCGTAGTGCGCAGCAGCGGTTGGGATCACGGGCGAACAGATCCTTGCCCTCGGCGACATCCTGCTCGGCGACGCTTGCCAGCGCACGAGCGTTGATGACGTTGACGCCGTACACCTGCTCGACCGCGTCACGCGTGCCGATGGTTTCGGGGAAGTGGTAGCCGGTGTCGAGGAAGAGTACGTCGACGCCCGGATGCACCTGTGCGGCAAGGTGAACCAACACCCCGTCCTGCATGTTCGACGCCACGATGTACGAGTCACCGAACGTGTCCTCGGTCCACTGCAACAGTTCCTGCGCGCCGGCTCCGTCGAGTTCTACTGCACCGCGTTCGGCGATGGACCGAAGCTCGTCGGCAGTTGCTCGCGAAATGTCCACTGTCATCGCAAATCTCCTTCGTCTGCGCGCACTGCCCATTCGGCGAACCGTTCACCTTCGTTGCGGTTCTTGACGAACTGACGTACGACGCGGTCGATGTAGTCACCCATCTCGACGCTGGTGACCTTGTGCTGGCGCAGCTTGCGTCCGAAGGCGCTGTCGAATCCGAGGCTGCCTCCCAGATGAACCTGGAAACCCTCGACTTGATTCCCCTCACCGTCGTCGACGAGTTGGCCCTTGAAGCCGATGTCGGCGATCTGCGAGCGAGCGCAGGAGTTGGGGCAACCGTTGATGTTGATGGTGATCGGCACGTCGAGCTGGCTGTTGATGTCGGCAAGACGCTGTTCGAGTTCGGGCACGAGCACCTGCGAACGCTTGCGGGTCTCGGCGAACGAGAGCTTGCAGAACTCGATGCCGGAGCAGGCCATCAGGTTCTTGCGCCAGTGCGACGGACGGGCGGGAAGACCCAGCGCGTCGAGATCGGCGATGAGCGGCTCGAGCGTCTCGTCGGCGACGTCGAGGATGATCAGCTTCTGGTACGGAGTGAAGCGGATCCGGTCGCTGCCGGCCTTCTCGGCGGCGTCGGCGACCTGAGCCAGGATGTCTCCCGAGACGCGGCCGGCGATCGGAGCGAAACCGACTGCGTTGTGGCCGTTGCGGGTCTTCTGGATACCGACGTGATCGATCGGGCGCTTGGGCTTCTCGGGCGCGGGGCCGTCGATGAGCGGACGCTTCAGGTACTCGGTCTCGAGAACCTCGCGGAACTTCTCGATACCCCAGTCCTTGACGAGGAACTTGAGCCTGGCCTTCGCGCGCAGACGGCGGTAGCCGTAGTCACGGAAGATCGAGACGACGCCCTCCCAGACATCGGGGACCTCGTCGAGCGGAATCCAGGCGCCGACGCGCTGCGCCAGCATCGGGTTGGTGGACAGTCCGCCGCCGACCCAGAGGTCGAGGCCCGGGCCGTGCTCGGGGTGGTTCACGCCGATGAAGGCGATGTCGTTGATCTCGTGAACAACATCCTGCTGACCGGAGATAGCGGTCTTGAACTTGCGCGGCAGGTTGGAGTACTTGGGGTCGCCGATGTAGCGGCGCACGATCTCGTCGATCGCCGGGGTGGGATCGAGGACCTCGTCGAGCGATTCGCCGGCCAGGGGAGAACCGAGGACGACGCGGGGGCAGTCACCGCACGCTTCGGTGGTCTTGAGTCCGACGGCTTCGAGGCGCTTCCAGATCTCCGGAACGTTCTCGACCTCGATCCAGTGGAACTGGACGTTTTCGCGGTCGGACAGGTCGGCGGTGTTCCGGCCGAATTCCTTCGAGATGCCGGCGATGGTGCGCAGCTGCTCGACGTTGAGAGCGCCGGCGTCGCAACGCACGCGCATCATGAAGTACTTGGCCTCGAGCAGGTCGATGTTCTCGTCGCCGGTGAAGGTGCCGTCGTAGCCTTCTTCGCGCTGGGTGTAGAGACCCCACCAGCGGAAGCGGCCGCGAAGGTCGCCCTTGTCGATGCTGTCGAAGCCCTGCTTGGAGTAGATGTTCTCGATGCGGGCCCGAACGTTGAGCGGGTTGTCGTCCTTCTTGGCCTGCTCGTTGGCGTTGAGAGGCTCGCGGTAACCGAGGGCCCACTGACCTTCGGCGCGACGCTTGGCGGGACGCGCAGCGCGTGCAGGCCGGGCTTCGGCAGCTGCCGAATCGGCGGGTGTGGCGGCGTCGGTGGTCGACGTCATCGATGAACTCCTGGATCTGGGCGGTTGATCGGCACGCGGCACGCACTATCGATGAACTGTGGCGGTGTCTGATCGGGACGCACCGGTCCGTGTCGGAAATCGAGGGGGCTGTCCTCGGTCTCGGAAAGCTCGCGGCCGGCAGGTGTGCTCACGAAAACGAACAGCTGGAGAAGCTGCGTCCCTGAAAAGGCATTTCTCTGCAGAGAGTGTTTCGGTGAAGCAGATGGAGATGAGCGGGAAAGGCTGGAAGATCAGTGAAAGATCAACAGCTACACAGGTGCAGACACGACGAGCTGCACACACGCTTGAAGTCGACATGGCGACGCGCCACAAGTCGCACTCCGAGTCCGGTCATGCGGACCATTGTGCCACGTCAACTCGATAATTCCGACTCGGGTGCGTATTTCCACGAAAAACGGGGGAAATATCGAGTTCAAGCCGTACGCCGACCTGCATCGCAGGCTGAATAGGTGTGCGTTCCGGATGCTGGGACACTGGAGGCGTGAATGCCACCAGCACGACTCCCACTCGACAGAGCGAGGCGACGCCCTTCGCCTTGCCCGCGCGATCGCTCGAGGGTGTCGGGAAACGGCCGTTCGGGATCTACATCCACGTCCCGTTCTGTGCCACCAGGTGTGGGTACTGCGATTTCAACACCTACACGGCCGGAGAGCTCGGAACTTCCGCCTCGCCGCAATCGTGGTTGGAAGGTCTGCGGCGCGAACTCGATCTCGCGGCCGAGATGACGGGCGCCCCGGCGGCGGAGACCGTGTTCGTGGGCGGTGGAACGCCGTCGCTGCTCGGTGGTGACGGATTGTCCGACGTGCTGTCGGCGGTGCGGAGCAGCTTCGGCCTGGCGTCCGGCGCCGAAGTGACCACGGAATCGAACCCCGAATCGACGTCGCCGGAGTTCTTCGGTGCTCTCCGCAGCGCTGGATTCACCCGGATTTCCCTCGGCATGCAGTCGGCCGCCCAGCACGTTCTGAAGATCCTCGACCGCACGCACACCCCCGGTCGCGCCGTCGCTGCCGCGAAAGAGGCTCGCGCAGCTGGTTTTTCGCACGTGAATCTCGATTTGATCTATGGAACCCCGGGGGAGCGCGATCAAGACCTGGACGCCTCACTCGATGCGGTCCTTTCCGCCGATGTCGATCACGTCTCGGCCTACGCGTTGATCGTCGAGGACGGCACCGCCATGGCTCGCAAGGTCAGGCGCGGCGAGCTGCCCGCCCCGGACGACGACGTGCTGGCCTCGCGGTACGAACGAATCGATTCACGCCTGTCCGAGGCAGGCTTGCGGTGGTACGAGGTCTCCAACTGGGCAAAGGCGGAAACCGCGGACTCCGGTGACACCCGGTGTCGTCACAACCTCGGCTACTGGGACGGCGGTGACTGGTGGGGTGCCGGTCCGGGCGCGCACAGCCACGTCGGCGGAGTGCGGTGGTGGAACGTCAAGCACCCGGCGCGGTACGCGGAACAGTTGGCGCTCGGCGAACTTCCCGTCGGCGGCAGCGAAGAACTGACCGCCGAGGACGAACACATGGAGCGAGTCATGCTGACCGCACGGTTGCGTACGGGACTTCCGTTGTCGGAACTGTCTGCATCCGAACGTCTTTCGGCCGAACAGGTGGTAGTCGACGGGTTGGCCGTGATCGAGAACGATCACGTGGTTCTCACCGACCGTGGTCGCCTGCTCGCCGATGCGGTGATTCGCACGATCCTGACCTGACACGCCACCATCCTTCGCCGCGTAATGTGGCCGTGGTGGCCATCATTCATCGTGCGCAGCTGAATCCGTCCAAGAACGACCTGCTCCGAGCGTGGGTGCCCAAGCAGCCGTGGCTCGGGTCGGTCGACTGTTCGACGCTCGAACGCGTCGACGCCTATCGTTTCGACGACCCGGACGGTGAGGTCGGAATCGAGACGCACCTGATGCGCTCTGCCGACGGTCGAATTCTTCAGGTCCCGCTCACTTATCGAGGTGCTCCGCTGGACGGGGCGGAGACCGCACTGATCGCAACCATGGATCATTCGGTACTCGGCGAACGGTGGGTGTACGACGCATGCTGTGATCCGGTCTACGTGAGCGCGGTGGCGACCGCGATTCTGACCGGTGGGGCCGGAGTCGAACTGGTCTTCGCGGACACCGCCGATCACATCCCCGTGACGGCTCACGTAGTAGGCAGCGGTACGGCCCGCGCTTCCGTACCGGCAGTCGAATCCGTGACCTGCTCGACAGTCGGCACCGACACGATCATCCGCGCGGGAAGCCTGGAACTGACTGTGGCGAGAGTGATCGACGCAGATCGAGTCTCGGACCCGGAGACGCTCACCGGAACCTGGCCGGGGCAAACGACACCTGCGTTGCTCGTGACTATCGCCTGAGCGTCAGCGGACTCCCTCGATGACACCGGGCATCGCGTCGAAGTCGAAGACACGCGCGTGCAGCACGACGCGGTTTCGCAGGGCCGAACGAACCGCTCGGTGCAGACCGTCCTCGAGGTAGAGAGTGCCGCGCCACTGCACTGCGTGCGGGAACAGATCGCCGTAGAAGGTCGAGTCCTCCGACAGCAGGCGATCGAGTTCGAGGACCTTCGTGGTGGTCACGATCTCGTCGAGTCGAACCTGACGTGGAGGGAACTTCGACCAGTCGCGTAGAGACAGTCCGTGATCGGGATACGGTTTGCCGTCCATCACGCCTTTGAAGATCATGTGCCGCCTTGTCCATGGTTGTGCGATCGACCTTTCGCCGATCTCACTCCACAGTAAGGGCAACAGCCGTCTCTGGCGCTCGGGCGATTAGACTGCCAGTGGAAACCGATGTGTAAATGTCGGTGTTCGTTCTTTTCAGGAAACGGAGGTGGCAACGATGTCGAGTACCGACGACAGGCGTTTCGAGGTCTTACGTGCAATCGTGGCCGATTACGTCTCCACCCAGGACCCGGTGGGATCCAAGGCACTGGTCGAGCGTCACAACCTCGGAGTGTCGAGCGCCACTGTGCGCAACGACATGGCATTCCTCGAGGCCGAGGGCTACATCGCCCAACCGCACACCAGTTCCGGCCGCGTCCCCACCGACAAGGGATACCGCGAATTCGTCGATCGCATCGCCGACGTCAAGCCCATGTCCGGGCCCGAGCGTCGAGCGATCCTCGAGTTCTTGGAGTCGGGTGTCGACCTCGACGACGTTCTGCGCCGCGGTGTGCGACTGCTCGCGCAACTGACCCGTCAGGTCGCGGTTGTCCAGTACCCGTCGCTGTCCGCGTCGTCGGTTCGCCACCTCGAGGTGGTCGCGTTGACGCCGGCGCGCCTGCTTCTCGTTCTCATCACCGATTCCGGCCGCGTCGATCAGCGAATCGTCGAACTCGGAGACGTCCTCGAAGACGAAGACCTTTCCCGGTTGCGCACGCTTCTCGGCGGAGCACTGGAAGGCAAGCGCCTGGCCGCCGCGTCGATTGCCGTGGCGGAACTGGCCGACGAGTCGCCGGCCGACCTTCGCGACGCCGTGATCCGCTCGGCAACGGTGCTGGTCGAGACCCTGGTCGAACATCCGGAAGATCGCCTCGTTCTGGGCGGAACCTCGAATCTCACGCGCAATGCCGCCGATTTCTCCGGTCTGGCCGGCTTCCCCGGTTCGCTGCGCGCAGTGCTCGAAGCACTGGAAGAGCAGGTAGTGGTCCTCAAACTGCTCGCTGCGACGCAGAACTCCGGCACGGTCACCGTTCAGATCGGTGAAGAGACGCAGGTCGAACAGATGCGCGGAACCTCCGTGATTTCGACTGGCTACGGCGCGGCCGGTACCGTTTTCGGTGGTGTCGGTGTGCTCGGACCCACTCGGATGGACTATCCGGGAACAATTGCATCGGTTGCCGCCGTTGCCAGATACATCGGCGAAGTTCTCTCCGAGCGATGACGGACGTCGACATTCGTCGGCATGCCTCCTCGCGAGGACTGAGGAAAACCTAGAAGTAAGAGAAGGACGAGAGACTCAACGTGGCACGGGATTACTACGGATTGCTCGGCGTCGACAAGAACGCGACAGACCAGGAGCTCAAGCGCGCTTACCGCAAGCTGGCACGCGAACTGCACCCGGACGTCAACCCTGACGAGGCGGCGCAGGCCAAGTTCAAGGAGATCTCGACGGCCTACGAGGTCCTGACCGACCCGGAGAAGCGTCGCATCGTCGATCTCGGCGGAGACCCGCTCGAGTCCGGTGGTGGCGGCGGTGGTGGCTTCGGCGGCGGATTCGGTGGCGGCGGCCTCGGCGACGTCTTCGAAGCATTCTTCGGCGGCGGTGGCGGCGCAGGTCGTGGGCCGCGCGGTCGCGTTCAGCCCGGAGCCGACTCGTTGCTTCGCACCAAGCTGACCCTCGCAGAATGTGCGACGGGAGTCAGCAAGCACGTGACCGTCGAGACGGCCATTCTGTGCGACAGCTGCACCGGAGCCGGAACCAACGGCGACTCCAAGCCCGTCCGCTGTGAGACCTGCAACGGTGCCGGCGAAGTTCAGTCCATCCAGCGCTCGTTCCTCGGTCAGGTCATGACCTCGCGTCCCTGCCCGACGTGCCGCGGTGCCGGTGAGACCATCCCGGATCCCTGCCACAAGTGTGGCGGCGACGGCCGAGTTCGGGCCAAGCGTGACATCACCGTGAAGGTTCCCGCGGGCGTCGCCGGTGGCATGCGCATCCGTTTGACCGCGCAGGGTGAAGTGGGCCCGGGCGGCGGACACCCCGGCGACCTCTACGTCGAGATCGTCGAGCAGCAGCACGACGTCTTCGTTCGAGACGGTGAAGACCTGCACTGCACGATCCGCGTTCCGATGGTCGACGCAGCGCTCGGTACGACTGTCACCGTCGACACCATCATCGACGGCCCCAAGGAAATCACCATCGAGCCAGGCACCCAGCCCGGACACGTTGCTGTTCTTCGCGGTCATGGCATGCCGAAACTGCGGTCGGGAGTGCGCGGCGACGTGCACGCTCACCTCGAGGTGGTCATCCCGAGCCGTCTCGATCACAAGCAGTCCAAGCTGCTCAAGGAATTCAAGCTGCTCCGCGATCGCGACGAGGCCGAGGTTGTCTCGACGGCCTCGCAGAACAGCGGTGGATTGTTCTCGCGTCTTCGCGAAGCATTCAGCGGCCGCTGACGGTGGCCGCAACGGTCTTCTTTCTCGACCCGGTTCCCGGCGTCGGTGAAATCGCAGTTCTGGACGGACAGGAGGGTCGCCACGCGGCCACTGTCCGCCGGATCGGCGTCGGTGAGCGATTGGTGTTGGCCGACGGCCGAGGCCGGGTGGCCGACGCCGAGGTGACGAGCGTCGGCAAGGACCGCCTGGAACTGTTGGTCAGTGACGTTCAGGTCCTCGAGCAGCCCAAGCCGTTGGTGACCCTCGTTCAGGCACTTCCCAAGGCCGAGCGTTCCGAGTTGGCCGTCGAACTGGCGACCGAGGCGGGGATCGACGCGGTGATCCCGTGGCAGTCCTTGCGTTGTGTCGCCAAGTGGGAGGGCCCCAAGCTCGCCAAGGGCGTCGCACGCTGGCGAAGTGCGGCAGTGTCTGCGGCAAAGCAGTCCAGACGCGCGTTCGTCCCGGAAATTGCGGAACTGCACAAGACGCCGGCGGTGATCGCGTTGGTTCGTGACGCCGTTGCCCGCGGCGCTGTGGTTGCGGTGCTTCACGAATCGGCGACGACGCCGTTGGCCGGTTTGCCGCTGGCGAGCGCGGACGAGGTATTTCTGGTTGTCGGTCCCGAAGGTGGGCTGGACGATTCGGAGATCAGCGCGTTGTCGGAGGCCGGGGCCACTCCGGTGCTTCTCGGCCCGACGGTCCTGCGCACGTCGACCGCCGGGGCTGTTGCTCTGGGCGCGATCGGAGTGCTGACCGATCGCTGGGGACCACGGCCACTGCACTGATCTTGTTGTGATCCCGAGCTGAATCGGATCCGGCGCTCAGCGAAGCGTCAGATTTGCGCACTATCGTAAGGACGTCGGGGGTCGCCTTCGGCGTGAGTTGGTTCGGGGATTTCAGGAGGCCAGATGTTGTCACGTGCGCATATGCGAATCGTTGGAGCGGTGTGTGCCGCGGCGGCGTTGATGCTCGTCGCGGGGTGCACGGTCTCCACCGGAGACAACACGGGTTCCTCCAGCAGCGCCGTCACCACTACACCGACCAGCGAGGCGCTCGTCACCGTCACCCCGGCGGACGGCGGAACTCCGGTGAGTCCACTCGACCCCATCGAGGTCCAGGTCGCGAAGGGAACACTGACGACCGTCGCGCTGACCAATCCCGAGGGTAAGGAAGTCGCCGGTATCACCACGCCGGACAAGACGTCCTGGAAACCGAGCGAACCACTCGGATACGGCAAGACCTACAAGTTGGTCGTCGACGTCGTCGACGCGAATGGTGTTGCCACGACCAAGAACACGACGCTGACCACCGTCGCGCCGAGTAACCAGACCCGGGCGTACATCAACACCACCGGTGGCGCCTCGATATCGGACGGTGGCACGTACGGTGTCGGCACCGTCGTCGCCGTTCATTTCGACGAGTTGATCGGTGACAAGGCCGCGGCCGAGAAGTCTCTGCTGGTCACAACCAATCCGCCCGTACAGGGATCGTGGTACTGGGTCGACGGTCAGAACGTTCATTGGCGACCGCAGAACTACTACGCACCAGGCACGACGGTCTCGGTGAACGCGAACATCTACGGCAAGCAGCTCGGCAACGGCCTGTACGGCCAGCAGGACGACACCGTGTCCTTCAAGATCGGCGACTCCCACGTCTCGGTCGCCGACGACAACACCAAGATGGTGACCGTCTACGAAAACGGTCAGGTGATCAAGGAAATGCCGACCTCGATGGGAATGGGCGGCACCGAGACGATCGGCGGCACGACGCTCTCGTTCTGGACCCAGCCCGGCACGTACACCGTGATGGACAAGGCAAATCCCGTCATCATGGATTCGTCGACCTACGGTCTGCCGATCAACTCGCGCCTCGGCTACAAGGAATCCATCAACTGGGCCACCCGCATCAGCACGGACGGTATCTATCTTCACGAGTTGGAGAGCACCGTCTGGGCGCAGGGAAACACCGACACCTCGCACGGTTGCCTCAATCTCAGTGCGGCCAATGCCAAATGGTTCTTCGATTTCTCGCAGCCGGGAGATGTCGTCGAGATCAAGAACACCGGCGGCGCTCCGCTGGAGGTGTGGCAGAACGGCGACTGGACCCTTTCCTGGGCAGACTGGGCCGCAGGCAGCGCCCTCGCCTGAGATAGATTTCCTCGGTGCCTCGATTCAAGATTCCGTACGGCCGACACGAGCAGCAGTTCGGGCATCTCTACGTTCCCGACGGAGTCGTTGACGGCCCGATCCCGGTCGTCATGCAGATCCACGGCGGCTTCTGGAGCGGGCAGTACGGATTGACTCTGGGCACCGCATTTGCCGTCGAACTCGCGCGGCACGGCGTCGCGGTGTGGAACATCGAATACCGCCGTCTCGGGGCGGGCGGTCGTTGGTCGGAGATGTCCGCCGACGTGAAAGCCGCGTACGACGAAATCCCCGGACTGGTTGCCGGGAAGTCCTCGGCCGAATTGGATCTGAATCAGATTCGCTTGCTCGGGCATTCGGCCGGAGGACATCTTGCAGTGTGGCTGGCGGGGGAGAAGGACACGTTCACCCGGCCTGAACGGGTCATCGCACAGGCGGCCGCACTCGATCTGGCGTCGGCAGGCGAGCGTGGACGACGGATCAGCTTCATCGAGGATCTGTTCGGCGTTCCGTTCGACGCGGACCCGGATCTGTATCGCAGTGCGTCGCCGCAGCATCGATTGCCGATCGGCATCCCCGTTGTGTGCGTCACGGGTGCGGAGGACCTGCAGGTGCCGGCCAAGGTGAGCTCCCGGTACGCGAAAGCCGCGGAAGCGGCTGGTGATCCCGTGGCACTGCGTGTGATCGAGGGCGAAGGACACGACGCATTTCTCTCACCCTCGACCGAGTCGTGGCGGGTCTCCCGCGAGTTGGTTCTCGCCGAAGACCCGCTGGCTCCGAGCACGTCAGACTGACGCGGGGTCCACTTCCACAGGGGCCTTCTTGCCCGGCAGGATGAACGCCACGACAACTGCCCCCACGAACAGTGCAAGACCGCCCGCCCAACTGGCCGCCGAAATCGCGTCGGCGTAGGCACTGCCTGCGGCGTCGAGCAACGGCCCTGCCTGAGCTGCAGCCAACGGGTTGCCTGCCATCTCTTCGGCGACCAACGAAGCGCCGCCGACGGATTCGCCCGACACCTCCATCGCGTACGCGGCCTGTTGTGCAAGTTCGCCCGTCAACTGCGGAACCTGCATTCCATCGATGAATCCGGCAATCGAATCCTTGTAGCTCGCAGCGAGGATCGAGCCGAGGATCGCGATACCCAGCGAGCCGCCGAGTTCGATGGCGGTGTCGTTGAGGCCACCCGCAGCACCGAGATCGTCCTCGGAGAAGTTGTCCATGATGGCGTCGGTGGCCGGCGGTTCGCTGAGACCGATGCCCAGGCCGAGCAGGATCAGTGGGACTGCGAACATCCAGTAGCCCGAATCGCCGTCGACCTGCGTGAGAATCAGAACGCCGATCGCGGCGACCACCATGCCGCCGACGATGGATGCCCGGACGCCGATCAGCGGAGTGATCCGCCCACTGACAACGGCGCCGATCGAAACGGCAATTGCCAAGGGCAGCAGACGAACACCGGTTTCGAGTGCGCCGTAGCCGAGGATGAACTGGAACTGCTGTGAGATGAAGTAGATGGCGCCGAAGGCGGCCAGGAACAGCAGAAGTACGGCGAGCGTCGCGCCGCCGACCATTCGCTGGCCGAGTTTACGGACGTCGAGTAGTGGCTGCGGGTGACGCAGTTCCCAGACGACGAACGAGACGAGGCCGATCGCAGCGAGTACGGCGGCACCGATTGGTCCGCCGGTCCACCCGAAGTGGAATCCGTTGATGATCGAGTACACGAGCGAGCCGATGGTGACCACCGAGAGTGCGCCGCCGATCCAGTCGATCCGGCCCAGGTGCTCGGCCTTGCTCGGCGGCACCAGAATTACGGCGGCGACGGCAGCGACTGCGGCGATCGGGACGTTGATCAGGAAAGTGATGCTCCAGGAATGACTGTCGAGAATCCATCCGGCCAACAGCGGACCGAGTGCAATCGCGAGACCCGATGTCGCCGCCCACGCCGCGATGGCGCGTGATCGCTCCGCTTTGGGAAAGGTAGCGACCAGAAGCGAAAGCGTCGCGGGCATGATGATCGCGGCGCCGACGCCCATGATCATTCGTGCCGCGATGACGGCGTTGGTGGTGTCCGCGATGCTGCCGAAGACGGCGCCGCCGGCGAACACGGCGAGTCCGGCGAGAAGTGCGCCGCGGCGACTGTACTTGTCACCGATCACGCCGAACAGCAGCATCAATGCGGCGTAGGGAACGGTGTAGCCGTCGATGACCCATTGAAGTTGCGTGCTGGTGAGGCCGAGGTCTCTGGTCATGTCCGGCGCCGCGACGATCAGCGCGGTATTCGCCATCACGACGATCAGCAGACTCAGGCACAACACCCCGAGCGCGGCCCACCGCCGTGAGTACGGCTGGTCCATCTCCGAGACAGGTTTGCTCATGAGTGTCGTCATGACGCGACTCCGTTCCTGATGATCGAAGACACTCCTCGATCTATTTGCACACTGATGTGTAAATTAATAACTTGCACACCGATGTGCAACTATGATTGACCTAGATCACAGTTGGGCAGTCGAAAGAGGTGGAACGCGCATTGACGCATTCGGGCACAGTCGTTTCGGGAACTGCCGAATCGGGCGGACGGCAGCGTCGTAGTCAGGCCGCGGCAAATCGCAATCGCATCATCGAGGCGGCGATCACGGCGTTCGCTGCTGATCCGGATGCGAGCATGGACGATGTCGCAAAGGCCGCCGGTGTGGTCAGGCGAACCTTGTACGCGCATTTCGACAGCCGAGAGGCGCTGATCAACGGCATCGTGGACGAGGCGTCGACCGATCTCGTAGCTGCGCTGAGCCAAGCCGGCGAGCCGCCCGAGCGCCCGGATCTGGCGACTGCCGTACTGGCATTGCTGTCATGGCCGGTCGGTGATCGCTTCCGGATGCTGCTCAGCTTTGCTCGCAAAGAGTTGGGGGAGCAGCGGATTCTCGATCTGATGGAGCCCGCGCGTGCCGTGAGTATCAGCGTCGTCGAGCGCGGTCAGCGTGACGGAACCTTCTCGAAATACCTGCCGGCGGAGACTCTGGTAGCGATGACCGAGGCGATCACGATCACTTTGTTCGATCAGGCCAACAGTGGGCTGATCACGGACTCGGGCGAATCCTTTGCCGCCGTGTGCCTGGTCATCGCGGGTATCAGTCCGGACAGAAGCTCCGAGATCGTCGCCGAAGCGTCGGAATGGATCCGCGAATCGCTGCCGTCCGGTCGCCGCGAGGATTAGGCCGGGACGATTAACAAGTGGGCCGTGTCCGACTCTGGCGCTAGACTTCGAAGTATCGAGGCTCACGAGTCGAGTGGGCTGATCGGACCAGAAAGCAGGCCATATTCACCACGTGAGTGAACACAGTGAACTCGACGGGAACCGTGTAACCACCATCACCGAGCGCGCTCTGCCCGCAGAGCGCACCGTCCGTTCGAGTATGGATCTGGCGCCGGAGACCGTGCGTCAAATCCTGGGGGCGACGGACGAGAATCTCACCGCGATCGAACGTGAGCTTCGTGCCGACATTCATGTACGTGGCGGAACCATCTCCTTGTCGGGGACGGCTGCAGACGTGGCGCTGGCAGAACGTGTGTTCAGTGAATTGGCGTCGCTGGCCGGTCGGGGGCAGCCCATTGCCCCGGACGCTGTTCGACGAACCATCGGCATGCTCACCAACGAGGTCGGCGAGTCTCCGGCCGAGGTGCTCTCCCTCGACATTCTTTCGCGTCGGGGCAAGACGATTCGGCCGAAGACCCTCAACCAGAAACGCTACGTCGACGCCATCGACGAGAACACCATCGTGTTCGGAGTCGGCCCGGCCGGTACCGGCAAGACCTACCTCGCCATGGCCAAGGCCGTTCAGGCGTTGCAGGCCAAGCAGGTCTCTCGGATCATCTTGACCAGGCCGGCAGTCGAGGCCGGGGAGCGACTGGGCTTTCTGCCTGGCACGCTGCACGAGAAGATCGATCCGTATCTCCGCCCGCTGCACGACGCATTGCACGACATGATGGATCCCGAGGCGATTCCGAAGTTGATGCAGGCCGGAGTCATCGAGGTCGCTCCGCTCGCCTACATGCGTGGCCGGACGCTCAACGACGCCTTCATCATCTTGGACGAAGCGCAGAACACCACGGCCGAGCAGATGAAGATGTTCCTGACCCGCCTCGGGTTCGGTTCAAAAATCGTGGTCACCGGAGACGTGACCCAGGTCGATCTGCCGGGCGGGGCCCGTTCGGGTCTGCGCGCGGCATCCGAAATCCTCACCGGGATCGACGATATTCATTTCGCCACTCTCGACAGCAGCGACGTCGTACGTCATCGGCTGGTCTCTCACATCGTCGACGCTTACGAGCGTCACGAATCGGATCGGTCCGGCGAGTTGGCGGTCGGAAACCGGGCGCAGCGCCGCGCTGCACATGCTCATTCACCGCGACGGTAGGCTGAGCGACGCATCAACCCCTACTTTTCCCAGGAAAGAGCGTCGCACATGAGCATCGAGGTCTCGAACGAATCGGGCATGGACATCTCCGAACCGGAGTTGATCAGCGTTGCCCGTTTCGTGATCGCTCGGATGGATGTCCATCCGGCGGCCGAGCTGTCGATGGTTCTCGTCGACTCCGCGACGATGGCGGATCTGCACGTTCGCTGGATGGACCTGCCGGGTCCGACCGACGTCATGTCGTTCCCGATGGACGAACTCGAGCCGGGTGGCCGTCCCGATTCCCCCGAGCCGGGGCCGTCGATGCTCGGCGACATCGTGCTGTGTCCGTCTTTTGCCGCGGATCAGGCTGACAAGGCCGGGCATTCACTGGCTCACGAACTTGCCCTCCTGACCGTCCACGGTGTGTTGCACCTTCTCGGCTACGACCATGCGGAGCCGGAAGAGGAGAAGGAGATGTTCGGCTTGCAGAACAGCCTCCTCGAAGAGTGGTACGAAGACCTTCGCCGTATCGACCGCGAAGCAGCACTGGCCGAACGCGACCAGAAGCTGCTCGGTAAGACCGGTTTCGTCGACGGAGTGGACCGATAACAGTTATCCGGGGGTTCTGTAGTGAGTAGCGCCATAGCGCTCTTTGTTCTGGCGATTGCTCTTGTCCCGGTCGGTGGTGTGTTCGCGGCCGTCGACTCGGCGCTCAACACCATTTCGTCGGCGCGGATCGACGAGATGGCAAAGGAAGAGCGAGCCGGCGCCGCGCGAGTGCAACGCATCCTGACCGATCGTCCGCGATACGTGAATCTGATGGTCCTGCTTCGCATTTTGTGCGAGATCACGGCCACCGTCGTACTCGTGGGCGGCCTGATCGACGTCCTCTCGCTGGGCTGGGCACTGACCGTCACCGCGGTGATCATGGTTCTCGTCTCGTACGTGGTCATCGGCGTCGGACCGAGAACGCTTGGGCGCCAACATGCGTACTCCATCGCGATGGCCGCGTCGCTGCCACTGCTGTGGATCGGGGTTCTGCTCGGGCCGATCAGTCGCGTCCTGATCCTCGTGGGTAACGCATTGACCCCGGGTAAGGGCTTCCGCAACGGCCCGTTCGCGTCGGAAATCGAGTTGCGTGAACTCGTGGACATGGCGCAGGAACGTGGCGTCGTGGCCGACGAAGAACGCCGAATGATCCAGTCCGTCTTCGAGCTCGGAGACACGTCGGCACGCGAGGTGATGGTGCCGCGCACCGACATGGTGTGGATCGAGAACGACAAGAATGCCGGGCAGGCAACGTCGTTGGCCGTCCGCAGTGGTCACTCGCGCCTGCCGGTCATCGGGGAGAACGTCGACGACGTGCTCGGTGTCGTCTACCTCAAGGATCTGGTCAAGCAGACCTACCACCTGCCCGACGGCGGCCGGAACGTCAACGTCTGCGACGTCATGCGGCCCGCCGTCTTCGTTCCCGACTCGAAGCCGCTCGACAGCTTGCTGGCCGAGATGCAGCGCGACCGCAACCACATGGCGATACTCGTCGACGAGTACGGCGGAATCGCCGGGCTCGTCACGATCGAGGACGTCATCGAAGAGATCGTCGGTGAGATCGCCGACGAGTACGACGAGGACGAGACGCCGCCCATCGAGGATCTCGGAGACGGAATGTTCCGCGTATCCGCGAGACTTCCCATCGAAGACCTCGGTGAATTGTTCGATCTCGAACTCGAACTCGACGAGGTGGAGACCGTCGGCGGGCTGATCGGATACGTACTCGGCCGAGTGCCACTTCCCGGTTCCGAAGTGGAGTACGACGGTTTGATCCTGCGCGGCGAGGGAACCAATACGGGCCGAGGCCGGGTACGCATCAGCACGGTGTTCGTGCAGCGCATCCCGCCGTCCGAAGACGAAGAGACAGAAGACACCGATGACTGAGCGAGAGTTCAGCGAGGAGCAGTTATGAGCAAGAACGAATTCCGGTCAGGCTTCGTGTGTTTCGTGGGTCGACCCAATACGGGCAAGTCCACGCTGACCAACGCGTTGGTCGGCAGCAAGATCGCGATCACGTCCTCGCGCCCGCAGACGACGCGCCACACGATTCGCGGCATCGTTCACCGCGAGCATGCGCAGCTGATCCTGGTCGACACCCCTGGACTGCACAAGCCCCGCACTTTGCTCGGGCAGCGCCTCAATGACCTGGTTCGCGACACGTACTCCGAGGTCGACGTCATCTGCCTGTGCATCCCGGCCGACGAGGCCATCGGGCCCGGAGACCGCTGGATCGTGCAGCAGGTCCGTCAGATGGCGCCCAAGACCAAGCTTGTCGGCATCGTGACCAAGATCGACAAGGTCAGCCGCGACGCCGTCGGAAAGCAGTTGCTCGCGCTGTCCACCCTGCTCGGCCCCGAATCCGAGGTCGTTCCGGTGTCCGCGAAGTCGGGTGAACAGGTCGAGATCCTGGTCGACGTCCTCGCCGGTCTGATGGACGAGGGCCCGGCCTTCTACCCGGACGGCGAATTGACGGACGAGCCCGAAGAGGTGCTCATGGCCGAACTGATCCGTGAGGCTGCGCTCGAGGGGCTCGGCGAAGAATTGCCGCACTCTCTGGCTGTGGTGATCGAGGAGGTCATCCCGCGTGAGGGTCGCACCGAGAAGCAGGGCGAGATGCTCGACGTGCATGCGTTGCTCTACGTCGAGCGGCCCAGTCAGAAGGGCATCGTCATCGGTAAGGGCGGGGCGCGTCTGCGGGAAGTCGGTACCAGTGCGCGCCTGCAGATCGAGAAGCTGCTCGGTGTGCGGATCTTCCTGGAGCTGCACGTCAAGGTCGCCAAGGACTGGCAGCGCGACCCGAAGCAGCTCGGCCGGCTGGGCTTCTAGGGCCGGAGGACCCTGAGGATCGCCGCGCCGATGTCCTGCTCGTCGACGCCGGTGGCCAGGCGTCGGAGTTGGAGCCCGGTGATGACGGCGACGAGCGTCGATGCAATCGACTCCGGATCAGGTACACCGAGTGCCGTCAGAATCGTGACGGTCAAATCGTCGTAGGCGGCGAAGCATTCGACGGCGACTTCGTGGAGTTCGTGGTCGCGCCCGGCGGCGATGTACATCTCGAACGGCGCGATCCGCTCGGCCGAGAACGAAAGATCTCGCGTCACCTTTTCGGCTATTGCCGCGGCGTCCTCGACGCTCAGACCTTTGTCGCGGTACTCCTCGGCCAAGGCGCGCAGGCGCGTCGTCTCGTCGGTCACGAAACGAGACAGAGCAGCGCGGAGCATGTCCGACTGGCTGGCGAAGTGATACGTGATCGATCCGAGTGAGACGCCGGCCTGCGCGGCGATGCGCCGGTTGCTCACACCCGGGATGCCGTCGGTACCGACGACGTGCAGAACGGCGTCGAGTATTCGCTCGCGGACGTCCCGGTTACTCATCGGGTCACCACCACGGCTCGGGTCGGATCTGATCCCAACGCAGGACCGATTCCAATTGTGAAGCGAGGGAGACCAACAGAGGTTCGGTGTTCTCGTTGCCCATCAACTGCGCACCGATGGGAAGGCCGGTGTTGCTGAATCCGGCCGGCACGTTGACCGAGGGCCAGCCGAGGACGTTCCACGGCCACGCGTAGGGGCAGGCGCCGGTCATGACCTTGTCGGTGTCCCAGCCACCGATGCCGTCGATCGCGGTCGCCATGATCGGTGGAGTTGCCGTCGTGGGTGCCAGGACGACGTCGTAGGTGTCGAAGATCGCTCCGATCCGCTTTCGCATCCGCGGCTCGGCCGCGCGGGCCGCGCGCAGAGGTGCGCCGCGAAGTAGCTTGCCGTTCTGGGCATTTCCGCGTGTTCTGGCATCGACCAGTTTCGGGTCGGGAACGCGTCCGAGCCAGTCGTGGACCCCGACGAGTGAGCGGGGCAGAAAGTTCAGGCCGAAGATCAGGCCGTATGCGGGATCGTCGACGACGACGTGGTGTCCGAGCTCCCGCAGCGTGTCGGCGATCGAATGCACGGCCAGGCGCACTTCCGGGTCCAGCTTCACGGGAGTGGCGGTGAACGGATTGCGAAGGGAAAGCGCGATTTTCAGTTTTCCGGGGTCGCGTCCCACCGCGTCGCTGACGGTGACCGGTGTCGGCTTGTGGAGGTCGCCGTCATGGTTGCCGGCAGCGACGTCGAGCAGCAGTGCCGCGTCGGCGACGGTGCGAGCGAGCGGGCCGTTGACCGTCAGGCCGTAGAACGCCTCGGCGTCGGGCCAGGTGGAGATGCGCCCGCGCTGCGGTTTGATTCCGACGAGGTTGGTCCAGGCCGCAGGGATTCGGATGGAACCGGCACCGTCGGAACCGATTCCGGCGCTGACCAATCCGGCGGCGACGGCCGCGGCGGTGCCGCCCGACGATCCGCCTGGAGTGTGGTGGCGCGACCACGGATTGCGCGTGTAACCGAAGGCTGAACCGCTCGTAAGGGGCCACTGACCCAATTCCGGGCTGTTGGTTTTGCCCACGATCACTGCGCCGGCGTCGCGGAGGCGTCGAACCATCTCCGAGTCCTCGGTCTTGGCCGGGAAATCGCCAGGGCAACCGAAGGCCGTGGGTTCGCCGGTGATGTCGACGTCGTCCTTCACTGCGATCGGCACACCGAGCAGCGGCAGACGCTCGCCGCGTGCGAGACGTCTGTCGGCCTCGGCAGCTTCCTCGAGTGCCTTCTCTCGCCGCACGATCTTGAACGCATTGAGGTGAGGCTGAGTGGCCTCGATCCGGCTCAGCGTTGCCTCCGTGGCCGCGACGGACGAGGTGGCGCCCGAGGCCAGACTCGCAACCTGGTCGACAAGACCGGGGGCGAGATCGTGGTCGGTTCGAGAAGTCATCAGGTTCCCTTCGCAAAACTGTTCGTTCGAACGAACAGTAACTTGTTTCAGTATTAGTGAACTTCGGTTTCGCGTCAAGATCGCGTCAAGACGCCAGGTCAGTGCGTAAGCGGATCGTCAGAGACGCGGAATCGGCCTTTCCGGAGGTCGAAGCTGAGAGAGCGCATCCGGTCGAGGGCGACCGCGCGTCATGGCTGCGATGCACAGCAGCACGGCAAAAGATTTCGAAGAGGGAAGCTCATGGCCGATCTGGCCTACGTTGCTCTGATTCTCGGCGGTTTTCTCGTGTGCGCGCTGGTACTGCGCGCCCTACAGGCGAGCGCTCCCAAATGACGGTTGCCGGTGTGGTCAGCGTGGTTCTGATCGCCGTCGCCGCGGCATTGGTCATTTACCTGCTCGTTGCACTCGTAGATCCTGAGAGGTTCTGATGTCGCCCGCTCTTGCAGCCGGCCTGCAGATCGCTTTTGTCCTCGTCGTTCTGGCAATCGCCTACGTCCCGGTGGGCGACTACATGGCGCGTGTTTACTCGTCGACGCGAGATCTTCGGGTCGAGAGTGTGATCTACCGCGTCGGTCGGATCGACTCCAGGGCCGAGCAGACGTGGTACGGCTACGCCGCAAGCGTTCTCGGATTCTCGCTGGCCAGCGCATTGTTCCTGTACTTCCTGCAACGGATTCAGGGAGTACTGCCGCTCAGTGACGGTCTGTCCGGGGTCAGTCCCGCCGTAGCGTTCAACACCGCGATTTCGTTTGTGGCGAACACCAACTGGCAGTCGTACACGCCGGAAACGACGATGAGCAACTTCGTTCAGCCCGTCGGTCTGGCGGTGCAGAACTTCGTCTCGGCAGCGGTCGGCATGGCGGTGGCCATCGCATTGGTTCGCGGCTTCATTCGGGTGGCCAGGGGCGGCGAGATCGGCAACTTCTGGGTCGATCTGACGCGTGGTTCTCTGCGCATCCTCCTCCCGTTCTCCTTCGTGATCGCCCTGATCCTGTTGAGCCAGGGTGTGATCCAGTCGTTCCACAGCGGTTTCGCCTCCACCGGCCTCGACGGCAATGCGGTGACCAATGCACTGGCCCCCGTCGCGTCCCAGGAAGCGATCAAGGAACTCGGCACCAACGGTGGCGGGATCTTGGCTGCCAACTCGGCGCACCCGTTCGAGAACCCCACCCCGTTGAGCAATGTCGTCGAGATCCTGGCGATCCTGTTGATTCCGGTCTGCCTCACCCGAACGTTCGGAACTCTCGTCGGGGATCGTAGGCAAGGCCTCACCTTGCTGGCAGTGATGGGAATCCTGTGGAGCGGGCTGCTCGCAGTCACGCTCGCTGCCGAATCCGGCGCACGCGGTGTTGCCGCCACAGCAGCTGGTTCGATGATGGAGGGCAAGGAAGTTCGCTTCGGAATCCCCGGATCGGCGTTGTTCGCGGTGGCGACCACGGGAACGTCGACGGGCGCGGTGAACTCGGCCCACGACAGCATGTCACCCCTCGGCGGCGGCGCGGTCCTGCTCAACATGTTGCTCGGCGAAATTGCGCCAGGTGGAGTCGGAACCGGCCTCTACGGGATTCTTGTGCTGGCATTGATCGCAGTGTTCGTCGGCGGACTGCTGGTCGGTCGCACGCCCGAATATCTCGGCAAGAAGTTGGGTCGACGCGAGATCACCCTTGCGGCGCTGTCGATTCTGGTCATGCCCGCGCTGGTCTTGATCGGTACCGCCATCACCGTCATCCTCGGTTCGACCACCGGTTATCAAGGCAATGGGGGAGATCCGGGCACGCCGGGATCGATCCACGGGTTCAGTGAGGTGCTTTACGCCTTCGCCTCCGCCTCCAACAACAACGGCAGCGCCTTCGGCGGTCTGACGGTCACCAGCGACTGGTTCCAGTCGTCTCTCGGAATCTGCATGCTTCTCGGCCGATTCCTGCCGATCATCTTCGTTCTCGCTTTGGCCGGTGCTCTTGCCTCGCAGAAGAAGGTGGCGCCGACGGCCGGCACCCTCCCGACGTCCGGACCGATGTTCACCGGTTTGTTGACCGGCACCGTCGTTCTTGTTGCTGCACTTACATTCTTCCCGGCCCTCGCGCTGGGCCCGCTAGCGGAGGCTCTTCAATGACCGTGCGTATCAGTGAGAAACCCGTGGTAGCGCAAGACGCCGCCGACAAGGCTGATCCAGGGCAGTCCCGTCAAGTACACGCAGGCGTTTTCAACCCGCGGCAGATGATCACCGCGTTGCCGGGGGCCGTGCGCAAACTCGACCCACGCCACCTCGCCCGCAACCCGGTCATGTTCGTGGTGTTGGTCGGTTCCGTCATCACCACTGTCATGGCGATCGCCGATCCCTCGGTGTTCTCCTGGGTGATCACCCTGTGGCTCTGGTTCACGGTGATCTTCGCGAACCTCGCCGAATCCGTGGCCGAAGGGCGCGGCAAGGCGCAGGCGGCGAGCCTGCGAAAGGTGAAGCAGGACACCACAGCACATCGGATCACGATGAGCGGTGCGATCGAATCGGTTTCCGGCACCGAACTGGTGGTCGGCGATCGGGTGATAGTGGTTGCCGGCGAGGTCATCCCCGGCGACGGCGACGTGGTCGAAGGTATTGCCTCCGTAGACGAATCGGCGATCACCGGTGAATCCGCGCCGGTGGTCCGTGAATCCGGTGGTGACCGGTGCGCCGTCACCGGTGGTACGACGGTTCTCTCGGACCGCATCGTCGTGGAAATCACCGCAGCACCGGGCAGTTCGTTCGTGGACCGGATGATCGCGCTCGTCGAGGGTGCTTCACGTCAGAAGACACCCAACGAGATTGCGCTCAACATCCTGCTCGCGTCGTTGACCGTCATCTTCCTCCTCGCCGTCGTAGCCATCGGCCCGATGGGCTTGTACGCGGGGCACGAGCAGGATCCGATCAAGCTGATCGCACTTCTCGTCTGCCTGATCCCGACGACCATCGGAGCGCTGCTCTCGGCGATCGGTATCGCGGGCATGGACCGCCTCGTCCAGCGCAACGTTCTCGCGATGTCGGGACGCGCGGTGGAAGCTGCGGGCGACATCGACACCCTGTTGATGGACAAGACCGGAACCATCACTTTCGGTAACCGCCGGGCCACCGCACTCCATCCGGCGCCCGGTGTATCCGCCGACGATCTTGCTGCGGCAGCTCGCTTGTCGAGCCTTGCCGACGGAACTCCCGAGGGACGGAGCATCGTCGAGCTGTGCGCAGCGGATTTCGGTCTCGCTGCCGAGCCGACGTTGGACGAAGAACGCGCCGAGTTCGTTCCGTTCACGGCACAAACCCGGATGAGCGGACTCGACCACTCCGGACGCCAAATCCGAAAGGGTGCAGCGGATGCGGTGATGAACTGGGTCGTCAGTGGTGGTGGACACGCGGAGACCGCGGTGACCGACACCGTGGGCGACATCGCCCAAGCCGGCGGAACGCCGCTGGTAGTTGCCGTCAAGCAAGGTGAGAGTACCTCGATCCTCGGCGTGATCGCGTTGTCCGACGTCGTCAAGCCGGGAATGGCTGACAGGTTCGCCGAACTCCGGGCGATGGGTATTCGCACGATCATGATCACCGGCGACAATCCGTTGACCGCGAAGGCGATTGCCGACGAGGCGGGCGTCGACGACTTCATGGCGGAGGCCACCCCGGAAGACAAACTGGCCCTGATCCGGAAGGAACAGGAAGGCGGACGTCTCGTCGCGATGACAGGTGACGGGACCAATGATGCTCCCGCCCTTGCCCAGGCGGATGTCGGGGTCGCGATGAACACGGGAACCTCGGCAGCCAAAGAGGCCGGGAACATGGTCGATCTCGATTCCGATCCCACCAAGCTGATCGAGGTGGTGGAAATCGGCAAGCAATTGCTGATCACCCGCGGCGCGTTGACCACATTCTCGTTGGCGAACGACCTGGCGAAGTATTTCGCAATCCTGCCGGCCTTGTTCAGCGGCATCTACCCGCAGCTGGACGCGTTGAACATCATGCGTCTCGCCACCCCCGAATCGGCGATCGTCTCGGCCGTGATCTTCAACGCCTTGGTGATCATCGGTTTGATTCCGTTGGCACTCAAGGGTGTTCGATACCGACCGTCGACGGCATCGCAGTTGCTCGGACGTAACCTGCTCGTCTACGGTCTCGGCGGTGTGATCACACCGTTCGTCGGTATCTGGTTGATCGATCTCGTCGTACGTTTGATTCCTGGAATTGGGTGACCTGACATGCGTTTCACTATCGGTTTTGCCAAACAGGTGTGGGCGGGTTTGCTCGTATTGCTCGCGCTCACCGTCGTTCTCGGTGTGGTCTATCCCGCCGCGGTGTGGGGTGTCAGCCGGATCAGCTCCGGATCTGCCGAAGGCTCACCGGTCACCGATGCCGCCGGTTGCGTGGTCGGCAGTGCCTGGGTGGGTGTCGATCCGCAGGTCGCCGAAGGGCAGCAGGACCCGTTCTTCCACAATCGTGTTGTCGGATCCGTTTCGGACGAGGATCCGTTTGCCACCGGTGATCCCGCTGCGGCACTGCCGTCCAACCAGGGGCCGAGCAGCGAGATTCTGGCCGGATTCGTCATCGAGCGCCGGGCAGCCATCGCGGCACGTGAAGGTGTCGACCCTGCATCGGTTCCCGTCGACGCAGTCACCGGTTCGGGCTCGGGTATCGATCCCCACATCAGTCCGGCGTACGCCGAACTGCAGGTCGCGAGGGTGGCGGCGAACAACGGCATCTCGGAAGACCAGGTGCGGGACTTGGTGGCCGAGCACACCGACGGTCGGCAACTCGGATTTCTCGGAGCCGAGCGAGTCAACGTACTGGAATTGAACCTGGCACTCGGATTGACGGCACCTACGTGTGCTGCACCGACGACTGGTGGATGATTGTCACGTGAGTTCTTCGGAGAAGGTCGGTCAAACTTTCGGTAGGGCACGCAAACGTGGTGAATTGCGTATCTACCTCGGCGCTGCGCCTGGCGTCGGAAAGACCTTCGCGATGCTCGGTGAGGCTCATCGGCGTCGAGATCGTGGCTGTGACGTGGTCGCGGCCGTCGTGGAGACACACGGCCGCGCCCGCACCGCGGCGCAGATCGGAGACCTCGAAACAGTGCCGCCCAAGCTGGTGGATTATCGCGGAACACGGATGCCGGAACTGGACGTCGAGGCCGTGTTGGCTCGGCGTCCGGCCCTTGTCCTGGTGGACGAGTTGGCACATACCAACACGCCAGGGAGCAAGAATCACAAGCGCTGGCAGGACGTACAGGAACTGCTCGAAGCCGGGATCGACGTTCTGTCCACGGTCAACGTGCAACACCTCGAAAGCCTCAACGACGTTGTCGCGCACATCACCGGCGTGGTTCAGCAGGAGACGGTTCCGGACGCGGTAGTGCGTAGTGCGGCGCAGGTCGAGCTGGTCGACATCACCCCGGAGGCGCTGCGCCGCAGACTTTCTCACGGAAACGTGTATTCACCGGAACGGGTCGATGCGGCCTTGGGCAATTACTTCAGACGCGGAAACCTCACGGCGCTACGCGAACTGGCACTGCTGTGGGTGGCCGATCAGGTGGACGCCGCACTGGCGAAATACCGGGCCGAGAACAAGATTACCGATACCTGGGAGGCGCGCGAGCGTGTCGTCGTTGCCGTGACCGGGGGACCGGAGTCGGAAACCCTGGTACGACGCGCATCTCGAATCGCGTCGAAGTCGAGCGCCGAGCTGATGGTGGTCCACGTCGTACGCGGTGACGGACTCACCGGTGTCTCGGCCCCCGAGATGGGCAAGGTGCGCGCGTTGGCTGTCGGAGTCGGCGCCACGCTTCACACTGTTGTCGGTGACGACGTACCGTCGACGCTCCTCGAGTTCGCGCGTGAGGAGAACGCCACACAGTTGGTGCTGGGAACGTCGCGGCGTTCCCGCCTGGCTCGCATCCTCGACGAGGGGATCGGCGCTGCGGTGGTTCAGCAGTCCGGTGGTATCGACGTTCACATGGTCACGCACGAGGAAGCGACGGCGCGACGACGCATTTCGGTGCTGGGGCGCTCGGAGCGCCGGGTCCTGTCGTGGATTGCGGCGATCGTCGTGCCTTCGCTCGCGGCCGCGATCATGGGTCTCGTCGACCGAATCTCCGGGGTCAACGGCGAGAACGCGCTGTTCTTCGTCGTGGTCGTTCTGGTCGCCCTCCTCGGCGGCGTCGGCCCGGCGATATTGTCGGCCCTGATCTCGGGACTGCTGCTCAATTACTTCTTCACCGATCCGCGGTACAGCTTCACCATCGCCGAACCTGACAACTTCATCACCACTGTCGTGCTGTTGATCGTGGCTGTGGCAGTTGCCGTTCTGGTCGACGCCGCAGCAAAGCGCGCCCGCGAGGCGAAGCGCGCATCCGAGGAAGCCGAACTGCTCACACTGTTCGCGGGATCAGTTCTCCGCGGAGCGGATCTGTCGACACTTCTGGCGAAGGCACTCGAAATCTATCGCCAGCGAGGGGTTTCCGTCATTCATCACGACGACGGAGTCATCGCCGCCGTGGGTACGCAGCCGCCGACCACGGACGACGAAGCGGATACGGTCTGTGAGGTCAACGACGGGGAATACGCGCTGTTGTTGGCTGGGCCCGACCTGAGTGCGCGGGATCGACGAGTGCTGACGGTGGTGGCTCACCAAGCAGTTGGGATGATCCGCCAGGAGAAACTGACAGTCGAGGCGAGCAAGGCTGCCGCGCTCACCGAGGCTGATCAACTGCGTCGAGCCCTGCTGTCAGCGGTAAGCCATGACCTGCGAACGCCTCTCGCCGGAGTGAAGGCGGCGGTGTCGAGTCTGCGCAGCGACGACATCGAGTTCTCGCCCGAAGACACCGCTGAATTGTTGGCAACCATCGAGGAGTCGGCGGATCAGTTGACGGCGCTGGTCGGGAACTTGCTCGACTCGTCCCGACTTGCCGCCGGGGTGGTGAAACCCACGCTGCGGCCGGTGTATCTGGACGAGGTGGTTCACCGCGCGTTGCTGGGCCTCGGCATCGGTGGACGCTCGGATTCGCGGGCTCGAAGTGTAGTCGTCGACGTGGGTACCGTTGCAGTGCAAGCAGATCAAGGTCTGCTCGAGCGGGTGATTGCGAACATCGTCGACAACGCTCTGCGCTACGGGGGAGAAACCCCGGTGCGCGTCGGGGCGGCGCAACTCGGTGATCGTGTGGTGATCAGTGTTGCCGATACGGGCCCAGGTGTTCCGCGAGGTGAGGCCGAAACGATGTTCCAGCCGTTCCAACGGATGGGAGATCGCGACAACACCGGCGGAGTGGGCCTCGGACTTTCCGTGGTGCGCGGATTTGTCGATGCGATGGGCGGAACGGTCAGCGCCACAGACACACCTGGTGGGGGATTGACGATGATCGTGGAGTTGGCTGCGGCCGGTACGAATGGGAATGGATCATGAGTCGAATCCTGGTAGTGGACGACGAACCGCAGATTCTGCGAGCTCTGCGTATCAATCTTTCGGTGCGCGGGTACGAGGTGGTGACCGCGTCGACGGGCGCCGGTGCCTTGCGGGCTGCTGCCGAGCGTCCACCGGACGTCGTGGTACTCGATCTCGGACTGCCCGACATGGACGGCACCGAAGTGCTTGCCGGCCTGCGTGGCTGGTGCACGGCGCCGGTCATCGTGCTGTCGGCGCGCACGGATTCCGCGGACAAGGTCGAGGCTCTCGACGCCGGTGCGGACGACTACGTCACCAAGCCCTTCGGGATGGACGAGTTTCTGGCCCGCGTGCGCGCTGCGGCGAGGCGGGGAACCTCCGCGGCGGACACTTCGGAACCGTCGGTCGAGACCGCGTCCTTCACGGTGGACTTGGCTGCGAAAACAGTGAGTCGGCGCGGTGAACAGGTGCACCTGACTCCGACCGAGTGGGGCATGCTCGAGATGCTTGTGCGCAACCGCGGAAAGCTGGTCGGGCAGAAGGAGTTGCTTCGGGAAGTGTGGGGACCGGCGTACGACACCGAGACCCACTATCTACGTGTCTACCTGGCTCAACTTCGTCGGAAGCTCGAGGATGACCCGGCGAACCCCAAGCATCTGATCACCGAGGCAGGAATGGGTTATCGATTCGTGGTGTGAGAAGCCAGGTCAGAGCACAACTACCAATTTGCCACGTGCCGTACCGGCTTCCATCTTGGCATGTGCTCGCGCGATGTCCTCGAACGCGAACACCTCGTCGATCGGTACCACCGCCTCGCCTGACGCCACAGCGGAGAGGAAGTCTTGCAGTACGTCGGCAGGCAGGTCGGACGCGTCCCCACCGTACGAGGTCAATCGCACTCCGCGTGGAATGTAGTCGATCGGATAAAAGTCTTTGACTGTCCACTCGTTGGACAGCATTCCCGTGAAACACACGGTGCCGTGAACGCGGGTCGCGCGCAACGTGTCGGGAAGTGTTGGTGTTCCGACCAATTCGAGGGCCAGATCAACACCGCCCGGGAGGATGTCTCGAACCTGGCCGGCCACAGCACCGTCGTCGACGATAACGTGGTCAACCCCGATCGCGGTCAACGACGACGCTTTGTTCGCATCTCGGGTGGTCGCAAGGACAGTGAGTCCCCACTGCTTCGCCAGGACTGCGGTTGCCATGCCGACCGAGGAGGTTCCTCCCCGGATCAACAGGGATTGACCGGATTTCGCGTCCAGTCCTACCGTCAGCGAGCCGTAGGACGTTTGCAGCATCTCGGGAACAGCTCCCACTGTCGACCAGTCCAGTTCGCTCGAGAAGGGAACGACCTGACTGACGGGAACGCACGTGTACTCGGCATAACCGCCGTCGAACGTCCTCCCCATCCCACCCATCATGGCGGCGACTTGCCGGCCTTCGGTGAGCTCCCCGCCGGGGCAGTTCACCACTTCGCCGACGGCCTCGATGCCCAGCACCCTCGGGAATGTCACGCCTTCGGCGAGGCCGAGGCGGGTGTGAAGTTCGGATCGATTGAGGCCGAATGCCTTCACCCGGACCAGTACCCAGCCCGCAATCGGCACCGGTATCGGAATCACTTTGATAGTCAATGCTTCTGGCGGGCCGGGGGCGTCGAGCACGATTGCGCGCATTGTGTCGGTCATGCTTTTTCCTTCGTGGTCGGTGTCAGGTTTCGATTGGCTTCACGCAGCGTGGCCAGTGTGGCGCCGAATCGATCGAGAGCGTCGGGCGTCAGCACGGAACCGAGACGGCGCTCCAATTCGCCGTCGAACGTTGCCTTCGCCCGCCGCAACAGCTCATTGCCCTCGGGAGTCAACTCGATGAGTGAGGATCGTTTGTCGGTGGGATTGGATTTTCGACGGCAGTGTCCAGCCGCTTCGATTCGATCCACCAGCTTGCTCGTGCCACCGACGGTGATCGCGAGGGCCTCGGCGATGTCGAAGACCCGACAGGAGCCGAGCCTGTCGATGATCTGCATCGGCTCGAATCGACTCAGTGGCAGGTCGTGCTCGATTCGGAGTCGCTGGTCGACGGCCGTCCACAGTTCGGTTTCGAAGCGGACGAGGTTGTCGAAGTGCCTGCTCAGTGCTGATCTGGTCAAGAGCAGACTCCGAACCGATATGCATTCCGTGGAATCATTTTCTCACCGTACGCCCGATTCGTGATTAATTCCATGGAATCTATTTGCGGCCTTTCATTGTGTCGGTGGCGCATGGGAACATATGTTCGTGTCGCATGAACCGCTGGATCAAGAAACGCCAGGTAATCACCCTGGCGGTGCTCGTTCCGGCGGTAATCATTCTGGCGGTAGTCGGTCCACAGGTGACGCAACAATCCTGCATGCGGACCTCGATTCGTTCTACGCATCAGTCGAGCAACGCGTCGACCCGACTCTGGCCGGCAGGCCGGTCATCGTCGGTGGTGGGGTGGTCTTGGCGGCAAGCTACGAGGCCAAGGCGTTCGGGGTTCGCACAGCCATGAGCGGTGGTCAGGCCCGATCACTGTGTCCTCAGGCGATAGTCGTCCCTCCGCGAATGTCGGCGTACTCGCAGGCGAGCAAAGACGTGTTCGACGTCTTTCACGACACGTCGCCGCTGGTCGAAGGAATCTCCATAGACGAGGCCTTTCTCGAGGTCGGCGGGCTCGCCAAGATCGTGGGAAACCCGCTGCAGATCGGAGCCAACCTCAGACGCGATGTGGCCGAGCAGGTCGGACTACCGATCACGGTCGGAATCGCACGCACCAAGTTCCTGGCCAAGGTCGCCAGTGCATTCGCGAAACCCGACGGATTGCTGCGAGTGCCGCCGGAGGGCGAGACCGAGTTCCTGCATCCCTTGCCGGTCGAGAAGCTGTGGGGCGTCGGCAAGATCACGGCCCAGAAGCTGCGAAACTTCGACATCGTGACGGTGGGTGACATCGCTCGGCACGACGAATCCTCGATCGTCTCGATTCTCGGGGGCGGCGCCGGTCGCCATCTCTACGCACTCTCACACAATCGAGATCCGCGCCCCGTCCGCGCCTATCGTGGCCGCAGTTCGATGGGTGCTCAGCATGCGCTGGGTCGCGGATCCCATCCCCGCGCAGAACTCGATGCGTCGTTGATGTCCCTTGTCGACCGTGTCAGTCGACGCATGCGTTCGGCGCAGCGGACGGGGCGCACGGTCACGCTCCGGCTCCGCTTCGCGGATTTCACGCGGGCAACTCGATCTCACACGCTGCGCCGGTCCACCGCCGACACAGCGGAATTGCTGAGCGCCTCGATGGTGCTGCTGGACGAAGCGATACCGATGATCGCGGACAAGGGCATCACGTTGATCGGTGTCGCTGTCTCCAACCTGGATCGGGACGGCGCCGAACAACTCGAATTGCCCTTCGACGGTCCAGGATTCGCGGGTCCGGACACTGCCGCCCTCGACTCGGCAATGGACAGTGTCCGGAAGAAGTTCGGCTCCGCGGCCCTCACGAGGGGAGTGCTCCTGGGACGCGATCCGGATCTGTCGGTGCCGCTACTGCCGGACTAGGTGAGGTTTTCTCGCAGAGTCGCTCCCTCGTATTCGCGACGGAACAACCCACGCGCCTGCAGCACTGGAATCACGTGATCGACAAAATCTTCCAGGCCCTGCGGATAGGTCGGCGGCATCAGATTGAAACCGTCGGCACCGCGGCCGTTCAACCAGGATCCCATCTCGTCGGCAATCGACTCCGGTGTTCCGATCATCGTTGCGTGACCACCACCCGCAGCGAGCGTCCCGAGGAGTTCCCGCACAGTCGGTGCGTCCTTCTCGACGATCCGCAAAATAGTGGCGTAGCGGCCCTGCGGCCCGGTGAACGCTTCGAGTGGAGGCAACGGGGGCACGGGCCCGTCGAGATCCCAGTTCTCGCAATCCTGTCCGGTGAACAACGAGAGTTGGCGTATCGACTGTTCGGTGGGCAGCAGGAGATCGAGTTCGGCCTTCTTCGCCCTGGCCTCGGCGACGGTGCTGCCGACGTAGGTGACCAGTCCCGGCATCACGGCGACCGAACTCGAATCCCGGCCGGCTCGCTCGATTCTCGATTTCACGTCCGCGTAGTAGGCCTGTGCGCTGGGTAAGTCGTAGGCAACCGAATAGATTGCCTCGGCGCGACGCGCCGCCAGATCGCGACCCTGCTCGGACGCCCCGGCCTGAAACAAAACCGGTCTGCCCTGCGGGGATCGAGGAACCGTCAACGGGCCGTCGACACGAAAATGCTTGCCGTCGTGATCGATGCGAGAAATCTTGCCTGCGTCGGCAAAACGTCCCGCCCGGTCGAGGATCAGCGCGTCTTCCGACCACGAATCCCACAATGCGAGGGCCACTTCGACAAATTCGTCGGCTCGTTCATATCGGGAGGCGTGATCGGGCATCGCCTCGAGTCCGTGGTTGCGCGCCTCCTGGTCGAACATCGAGGTCACGACGTTCCAGCCGGCCCGTCCGCCGCTGATGTGGTCGAGCGAGGCCAACAGTCGTGCCGCGTGGAATGGCGTGTAGAAAGTGGTGGAAATGGTGGTCACCAGGCCGATGTCCGCTGTCGCTCGCGCCATGGCAGTCAATGCGGTGATCGGCTCGAGAAACCACGACGCACCCGACTCGGGTTCGCGAACACTGTGACCGTCAGCGAAGAAGACGGCGTCCAGCTTGCCGCGTTCGGCGATCTGGGCGAGCGACTCGTAATACGTGATGCCGCCGAGACTTTCGACCGGTGAGTCGCGATGACGCCATGCCGCACTGTGATGTCCGCAACCGAGCAGGAACGCACCTATCCGCAGCTGTGCGCCCATCAGTTCTTGACGAGTCCGCCGTCGACAACCAGGTTCTGGCCGGTCACGGCCCGTGACCATGGTGAGGCGAAAAAGAGTGCAGCGTCGGCAAATTCGTCCGGCGTGGTGACTCGGCGCAGGGGAGTGCTTGCCGCGATCATGTCGAACACGGCTTCCGGTGTTGCGGCGCTCGCATCGGTGGTGCGGAGCAAGCCGCCCGAGACCATGTTGACTGTGATCCCGTCCGGACCGAGGTCGGCGGACAGCGTCCGTGTCAGTGCCAACAGTGCGGCCTTGGCAGCGGTGTAGTCGTGGTACGGAACTACCGGATTCTGGACCAGATTGGTTCCGACAGTGATGATTCGGCCGAAGCCGAGTTCGCGCATGCCTGGTAGCGCTGCCTGGGTGGTATTGAGTGTTCCGGCAACAGCTCCGCGTAGTTGAGAGTCGAAGTCGGCCCAGGTGATCGTGTCCGCGTTCGGCCGGGCATCGCCGTTGAACGAGAAGTCGACCAGTGCATTGTCGACCACGGTCGAGATCGGTGCGTCGAATCTCTCGCGTGCAGCGGAGAACAACTGGTCGACGGAACTGCGGTCCGTCACGTCCGCCTGGACTGCGAAGGCTCGATCCTCACCCAGTTCGGTGACCAGGGTCTCGGCGGTGTCACGGCTCTTGTTGTAGTTCACGATCACCCGGGCCCCCGAGCGGGAGAATGCTCGGCTCAGTGCGGCGCCGAGCCCGCGGGCGCCACCGGTGATCAGAACGATCTGCTCGTCCAGGTTCAATGCGCGCTGAAATTGCTGTTCGGTCATGTCGACATCCCTCCGCCAGTGCTAACTGGTCAGGTTCATCGGGTCTGATCTCAGCCGACTTTTTCGGCACCCCGTGTCACCGACCATCAGACCACGAGCGGTGAATCGTCCTGAACGCCGGGTGCGTTGTAACGGCCGGCGCGATGAGTTTTCGATCGCTCGGGAGTCGTAATTGCAAGCGAAGTGGCAACCGGCCGCTCGCCTTCGCCCCAGGAGATTCCGATGACCACCCAGCCCGTCCACAACGAAACTGTTTCCGGTAACGCCACGACGACGACACCTTCGGCCACGGCTCGCAAGCTCGGATACGTCCTGAGTGGGCTGTTCGTCGTTTTCATGCTCTTCGACGGCATCATCCACATTCTCAACCTTCAGACAGTCAAGGATGCGTCGGCTGAACTTGGGTTGCCGGACTCGCTGGCATTGACGGCTGGGGTGGTGCAACTGATCTGCCTTGCGCTGTACGTGATTCCGCGAACGTCGATACTCGGCGCGATTCTGCTCACCGGTTACCTGGGGGGAGCGGTGTTGACCAACCTTCGAGCTGAACAGCCTCTGCTGAGCACGACCCTGTTTGCCGTCTACACCGGAATCGTCATGTGGGCGGGACTGTATCTCCGGGACGAGAAGGTTCGCGAGATCATCCCGCTGCGTCGGGCCTGAAATAGGCCCCCGAGGGGGTTGCGTGGGACGCGGTGTCCCATTATGTTTGACCTCATTCAAGTCCGTCGACTGCAATCGACGGACTGGCCGTGAGGAGACACCGATGGCTCGGTCAGCGTCGATCGAAGTGGAAAAGCCGTACCACCAGGTACTGCAGACTTTGTCCGAGGGCTCAGTTGCCCGCAGTTTCGATCCCTATCTCGACATCGACTGGGATTCACCAGAGTTCGCGATCGATCCGCATGATCCGAGATGGGTGCTCTCGTCCGTGTCGGACCCCCTCGGGGCGACGCAGTGGTACCAGGATCAGTCGTTGGAGCGTCGAATCGCCATGGGAATGTGGCGTCAGGCGAACGTGACCAAGGTGGGTTCGGCCTTCGAGAGCATCTTGATCCGGGGAATGCTGCAATACATCATGGCGCTACCCAACCAGTCGCCTGAGTTCCGGTACTGCCTGCACGAGATGACCGAAGAGTGCAATCATATCCAGATGTTCCAGGAACTCGTCAATCGCATGGACATCGACGTGCCGGGTATGCGTCCGATGTTCCGGCGACTGTCGCCGATCATCGGAGTGCTGGGAGCAAAGTTCCCGGTCATCTTCTTCATCGGCATTCTGGCTGGTGAAGAACCGATCGACCACTTCCAGAAGGATCTCATCCGTGAGGGTAAGGACACGCCGCCGGCGATGCTCCGCACCATGGAGATCCACATCGCCGAAGAAGCGAGACACATCTCGTTTGCTCACGAGTTCCTGCGCAATCACGTCCCCAGACTCAGTCGTACGAGTCGAGCCATCACATCGGTCGCCTTCCCCGGCGCGATGCGTTGGCTTGCGGGTGAAATCATGTCACCGCCAAAGGAATTCGCCGAAGAATTCGGAATCCCGGACGAGGTGATGAAGAGCGCCTTCTGGGGGAGCCCGCATTCACGCCGCATCCTGGGTAACTACTTCGGCGAAATGCGAGCCCTGGCAGACGAACTCGGATTGATGAATCCGGTGTCGAAGCGTGCGTGGCGAAAGCTGCGCATCGACGGCGACTACGCCCGCTACCGCGGCGAGCCGAAGCGTTCCGACAAGACCCGGATCTAGTCCGGCCGCGAAGTTCCTCCGTCGGAGGACACCAGCTCGGCTATGAGCGTGGACAATTCGACATGGGGATCGATCTGTAGTCCGCTCGAGCGGGCAACGCCGTCGAACATGTACCAGGTGTATTTCGCGAGGTCGGCGACGATCTCTTCGCGGCTCGGTTTCGGATCGGTGCTTCGGACCCAGTGGGTGAGCGTGCCCTCGACCATTGTCACCACTGCGAACGGTAGTGAATCGAAGGGTGAGGAGTCGATCCCCACGGATCGACCGACTTCGGTGATAGTGGTGCGGGCGGAGTCGGCGATTGTGGCCTTCAGACTGCTGATCGCGTCGATGCTCTCGTCGTCGTAGTCGGTGGGGCCGGTACCCATGAACTCGTGAATCCGCGGATGCTCGGTGATCCACTCGGCGACGGCGCTGATGGTTCGGGTCAGGATCTGGTCGAGAGTGCCTACCGAAATGCTCATCGAAGCATCCAGGGCCGCCGCAAATTGGCCGAGCACGAACGCTCGCACTCGTCGATCGAGGTCGTCTCGGCCGCTGAATTGGCGGTACACCACCGACTTGGCGAGGCCGGCACGATCGGCGATCTGCTGGACGGACACCTCGGCACCTGCCGCACGCTCTTCGATCAGTTCGACCGCCGAGGTGAGTATCCGTTTCTGACGCTCGGAGTTGTGTCGCTCCCACCGCGCTTCGCGACCGGTCAACTCTGCAGTGACAGGTTGCACAATTGCGTCGCTCGGCATCGCGCCAGTCTATCCGGACGGACCTGCCGTGTTTCCGACTTGTCATCGGGCGCGGCATCGGGATCGGTCGTCGGTACAACGTGGGACACTGGTCGAGTGAGGTTGTATCGAGACACGGCGGTGGTGCTGCGCCTGCACAAACTGGGCGAAGCCGACCACATCGTCACGTTGCTCACCCGTCAGTTCGGGTTGGTACGTGCCGTGGCCAAAGGTGTCCGCCGAACCACCTCCAAATTCGGTGCCAGACTCGAACCGTTTGCTCACATCGACGTGCAACTACTTCCGGGCAAGAATCTCGACATCATCACTCAGGTGCAGACGGTCGACGCATTCGCCACCGACATCGTCGACGACTACAGCCGGTACACCACGGCCTGCGCCGTACTCGAAACTGCCGAGCGGTTGGCCGGCGAGGAACGCGCGCCGGCCCCGCAGCTTCAGCGATTGACGGTGGGAGCACTGCGTGCGATCGCCGAGCAGGCACGACCGGTCGAGTTCGTGCTCGACGCGTTCTTGTTGAGAGCCATGGGCTATGCGGGTTGGGCGCCTGCCCTCGAAGAGTGCGCCCGCTGCAGTGCTCCTGGACCGCACCGGGCCTTTCATGTCGCCGCAGGCGGAGCCGTGTGTACCTATTGCCGCCCGGCGGGTGCTGCGACGCCGTCGCCCGGAGTGCTCGACTTGATGGAAGCCCTGCTCCGAGGGGAGTGGGAGGGTACCGATTCGGCGCCCGCGACGCTGCGGACGCAAGCCAGCGGACTGGTCGCGGCACACCTGCAGTGGCATCTCGAGCGCCAATTGCGGACGTTGCCGCTGATCGAGCGTTCGAGGCCGCATGCAGCCGTCGAGGTCGACTTGCCCGTGAGGCAGGATGGAACACGTGATTCGACGACGCGAACCGCGAACTCCGCTTGATTCTGCTGCTGACCGGGTGATCCGACCACCGGACCCACATCCGTCCGGGGCGACCCCGCCGATCCTGCAGACCGAACTGATCCCGCGCCACGTCGCTTTGGTGATGGACGGCAACGGACGATGGGCGCAGGAGCGCGGTCTGCCCCGAACCGCTGGGCACGAACGCGGCGAAGCTGTCCTGATGGACACCGTCTGCGGGTGCATCGAGATGGGTGTCGAGTGGCTCTCCGCTTACGCCTTCTCCACCGAGAACTGGAAGCGCAGTCCCGACGAGGTTCGATTCCTGATGGGCTTCAACCGTGATGTCATCCGCCGTCGACGCGACGAGATGAACGAAATGGGTGTGCGTGTTCGCTGGGCCGGTCGTAAGCCACGCCTGTGGGCCAGCGTGATCAAGGAACTCGAGATCGCCGAAGAACTGACCAAGAACAACACCGTCATGAACTTGACCATGTGTGTGAACTACGGCGGCCGGGCCGAAATTGCCGATGCGGTAAAGGAAATCGCGAAGCGTGTCGCGGCCGGTGAGATCAATCCGGACAAGATCACCGAGGCGACGGTTGCCAAGTACCTCGACGAACCCGACATGCCCGACGTCGATCTCTTCCTGCGTCCGTCGGGGGAACAGCGGACGTCCAATTTCTTGATCTGGCAATCCGCCTACGCCGAAATGGTGTACCAGGAGAAGCTGTTTCCCGATTTCGACCGCCGCGACCTTTGGGCCGCCTGCGTCGAGTACGCCTCACGTGACCGTAGATTCGGTGGCGTCAAATGACAGGGGAGAACATGACCGACACCACCGACGAAGCAGCCCGCCTACAAGAACGCGCGGCCGCCTCGCTGGCGCATTTCGTGACGGTCGATGTGGCTGCCGACGGATCACTGGGTTTCCAGTACTCCGGCGCGCTGTGTTCCATCCAGGCGATGAATCTGTCCGAGGGTCTGGACGTGCTGTCCATGACGTGCGTTCTCGCATGGGACCGACCGGTCAGCGCGGCACTGCATCGCAAGGTGGCCGAGCGAAATCGCACCATCCAATTCGGCTCCATCGCGGTGTTCGGCCACGGCAGTCTGGCGGACGTCATCCTGCGTTACACGTTCCCTGCCGCCGGACTGGACGACGAGGCACTGACCACGATGTTGCTACTGGCGCTCACCGGTGCCGATACCGCCCGGCAGGGTTTGATTCCCTGACGCTCTCAGGCGGCGGCGCAGTCGCGGCAGGTGCCGAAGATCTCGACGGTGTGACTCACTTCGGTGAAACCGTTGTCCTCGGCGATGGTCTGTGACCACTGCTCGACTGTCGGGCCCTCGACCTCGACGGTGAATCCGCAGTTGCGGCACACCAGGTGATGGTGGTGCCCGGAGGAGCAGCGTCGGTAGACGGACTCACCTGTGTCGGTGCGTAGGACGTCGATGGTTCCGGCGTCGGAGAGTGCCTGCAGCGTGCGGTAGACGGTGGTCAGGCCGATGCCTTCACCTCGCTTGCGCAGTTCGTCGTGCAATTCCTGTGCCGACTTGAATTCGTCGATGTCGTCGAGCAAGGCGGAGATGGCGCTGCGCTGTTTCGTGGAACGAACGCCGACTGTGGCCGGTCCACGTTTCGAGGTCGTACTGCCCGGGGTGTTCATGCGGTGGAATCTCATCCTTCTTCGGCGTGGGCGACAGCGTCGACGACGATGTGTGCAAGGTGATCGTCGACGAGTCGATAGAGAACTTCTCGTCCGTTGCGTTCGCCGCGGACGACGCCCGCTGCTTTGAGTACGCGCAGATGCTGGCTGATGAGTGGCTGAGTGACACCGAGAGCTCCGACGAGTTCGTGAACGCAACGCTCCGACTCGTGCAACTGAAGCACGATCGCGATCCGAACGGGTGCAGCGAGCGCCCGCAGAATTTCGCCGGCTGCCGCCAGGGTTTCCTTGGGCGGCACGGGCGCGGGCGGTGCGGCTTCGAACGGGTCGTGCGTGTGTCCGAGGTCGGAATGATCATGGCTTTGGTGGAGATCGCCGGTATCCGCAATGCTCACAGCGAGGCTCCTTCGAGGGGTAGATCATGATGTCCGGGCATAGCCATCTCACCACATTATTGCAAATCACTTTCATTTTGATATGCACAAGTATGCATGTCAACCTTGGACGGAAGTGCGTGGCAGCCGCCAGATAGGCTGATGGTGCGAAAAGCGCACGAAAATCATGCATCTATTACCCAGATGGAGAGCAATCGAGTGGCACCCAAGTCCAAGATCGAAGCCGTTGTCAATCTCGCCAAGCGGCGAGGCCTGGTCTACCCGTGCGGTGAGATCTACGGCGGTACCAAGTCCGCATGGGACTACGGCCCATTGGGTGTCGAGCTCAAGGAGAACATCAAGCGCCAGTGGTGGCGCAACATGGTCACCAGCCGCGAGGACGTTGTCGGCCTCGACTCGTCGGTGATTCTGCCCCGCGAGGTGTGGGTCGCGTCCGGTCACGTCGGTGTCTTCAACGACCCGCTCGTCGAGTGCCTCAACTGTCACAAGCGTCACCGTCAGGATCACCTGCAGGAGGCGTACGCGGAGAAGAAGAAGCTCGACAACCCGGACGACGTCTCGATGGATGTCATCGGTTGCCCCGATTGCGGCACCGTCGGCCAGTGGACCGAGCCGCGCGACTTCAACATGATGCTCAAGACGTACCTCGGCCCCGTCGAGAGCGAAGAGGGCATGCACTACCTGCGCCCCGAGACCGCACAGGGCATCTTCGTGAACTTCGCCAACGTGCTGACCACCTCGCGTAAGAAGCCGCCGTTCGGCATCGGTCAGATCGGCAAGAGCTTCCGTAACGAGATCACCCCGGGCAACTTCATCTTCCGCACCCGCGAGTTCGAGCAGATGGAGATGGAATTCTTCGTCAAGCCGGGCGAGGACGAGCAGTGGCATCAGTACTGGATCGACTACCGCCTTGACTGGTACACCGGCCTCGGTATCAACAAGGACAACCTGCGTCTGTACGAGCATGCGCCGGAAAAGCTTTCGCACTACTCGAAGGGCACGACCGACATCGAGTACCGCTTCCACTTCCAGGGCAGCGAATGGGGCGAGCTCGAGGGCATCGCGAACCGTACCGACTTCGATCTCTCGACGCACTCCAAGCATTCGGGCACCGAGCTGAACTACTACGACCAGACGACGGGCGAGCGGTACACGCCGTACGTCATCGAGCCGGCGGCCGGTCTCACGCGTTCGCTGATGGCCTTCCTGGTCGACGCCTACACCGAGGACGAGGCGCCCAACTCCAAGGGCGGCGTCGACAAGCGCACAGTGCTCCGCCTGGATCGCCGACTCGCTCCCGTCAAGGCTGCCGTTCTGCCGCTCTCGCGTAACGCGGACCTGACGCCGAAGGCCAAAGATCTTGCAGCGCAGCTGCGTCAGAATTGGAACGTCGAGTTCGACGACGCCGGCGCCATCGGTCGTCGTTACCGTCGCCAGGACGAGATCGGCACACCGTTCTGCATCACGGTCGACTTCGACACTCTCGAAGACCAGGCTGTGACGGTGCGTGAGCGTGACTCCATGGCGCAGGAACGCGTCGCCCTCGATCAGGTGGAAAGCTACCTGGCCGCACGGCTGATCGGCTCCTGATTCTCGTTCGAAGCTGACGGGCGGTCCTTCTCAATCGAGAAGGACCGCCCGTTTTCTCTTTCCCCGATGGTCCTTCAGGCGCAGGATCGAAGTTATGAGAAAACTCAGCGTGACCAACAGCGTGACTCTCGACGGTGTCATGCAGGCGCCCGGTGGGCCGGACGAGGACCGTCGTGGCGGATTCGAGCACGGTGGGTGGGCAGCACCCTTCAACGATTCCGTCATGGCGCAGAAGATGGGGGAGGGGATGGCGAAGAAATCGGCGTTGCTGTTCGGTCGCAGAACTTACGAAAACTTCGCCTCGTACTGGCCGTTTCAGACCGACAATCCGTTTACCGAGGTGCTCGACAACACGCAGAAGTACGTAGCGTCAAGGACTTTGGGTGAACCGCTGCCGTGGAAGAACTCGACCTTGTTGAAAGGTGATGCCGCCGAAGCGGTCGCCACGCTCAAGGAAAGTGAGGGCCCGGATCTGGTGATTCTGGGCAGCGGCGACTTGATCACGTCCTTGGCCGAGCGACGTCTCGTCGACACCTGCACTCTGCTGATACATCCGCTGGTTCTCGGAACCGGGCGCAGATTGTTCCCCGACGGAGCTGCGCTCGCTCAGTTCACCCTCACCGACAGCGTCCCCACGACAACAGGCGTCATCATCGCGACGTATCAGTTGAGCTGAACGCAGTTGAGCTGAACACAGTCGAGCTGAGTACATCAGGGAACTCGCCGAAATGCCGAATCTGCCAGCGCTGAGTTCTGACTGCTTGCGCGCTGGTCGGCGTAACCCAGGGCGCATAGACCCGGACAGCGCGCTTACCGCCGGAGAAGTTCGTCGAGACGATGTCGTGTTCGACGAGGGTTTCGACGGGAAAGACGAAGTGCCCCGAATGCTCTTCGTCGTATACCTTCACCACGAACAGCATCACGCGGTCGCTGGCGTCGAATGGGCGGATGGGCCCGGCCTCGGATCGGCGCCACAGTGTGACGAACTGACCGAGCTTGGTCGGCGTCGTCTTGGCGGTTCGATAGACGGTGGGAAGGCCGTTGACGGTCAGCGTGTGAGCGTCGTACTCAGCACCCTCGGACTCGGGAATCGGTGTGGACCAGGTAAATCCGTCGGCGTTCATCGGCACCGATGATGCCACGAACCACCGACAACCTTCGTGACGAACGCTGTCGGTGGTAGTCCCGATTCAGGCCGAAGGCACCTTGTCGAGAAACCCGAGGACAAGCGTCACCCGGCCGTCGTCGTCGCGTTCGAGTACGTCGAATCCGTCGATCAGTGACTCGGCCCCCGACGGGCCGAGAGCCCAACCGAATCGGGCCTGTCGGTGATGCGCGTCCACAGGTCCGACGAGGGTGAAGTGCATGCCCGGAAATTGTTGCTGCACAGCGTTGATCATCGCGCCGATCTGATCGTATCCGGTGACGTCCGCGAGCGGATCGGTGTAGCGACCGCCGGGTGCGAACAATTGCTCGACCCGTGCTTTACGGGCGGTGGTATCGGTTTCGTTCCACATGTCGATGTAGGCGTCGGCGATTGCGTCGAAGTCGCTCATGGTCGCTCCCTTGATCAGTTTCCGGTGGTGAATGTCCGGCGGCCTCGCCGGCTGAGACCACTGTTCCTCCGAAACTGCGTCGGGTCGATTACCTCTGAGGTCATGGCCTCGGCTACCTCGGGTCGCTAACTTGAAAGAATGACCTTCGAGACGATGGACGTGGGCTCCGAACTCAAGCGGTGGCGGGAGCGGCGAAGGCTCACTCAGTTGGGACTCTCGGCGGCGGCAGGAGTGTCGACCAGGCATCTGAGCTTCATCGAAACCGGCCGCTCCAAGCCGAGCCGGGACATGATTCTTCACCTGTCCGAATGTCTGGATGTTCCTCTACGACAACAGAACACGCTTCTGCTGGCAAGTGGCCACGCGCCGGAGTACTCGCAGAAGTCGTTGGCAGAAGCGCCGATGTCAGCGGTGAGTGAGGCCATCGATCGCATCATCGACGCGCATGACCCGTATCCGGCCGTGGTGGTCGATCAGCAGTGGGAGATGGTCGCCGGGAACCAGGCCGTGGGAATTTTGACCGCGGGCGCCGCTGATTTCCTCCTGGAACCACCGGTGAACGTATTGCGTCTGAGCTTGCATCCCGAGGGCATGGCGCCGCGGATCGTGAACCTCGCGCAGTGGCGGGCCCACCTGCTCACAAGGCTGGCTCGGGAAGTGGAGGTCAGTGCGGATGCGCAGCTGTCGTCGTTGCTCGACGAGCTGCGCGCCTATCCGAGCGGCGGAGACTGGCACGACGACCGCGCGAATTCCCTGCTGGTTCCGTTGCGTGTACGCGTCGGCGATACCGAACTGGCGATGTTCAGCACCACCACCGTGTTCGGTACGCCGCGCGACGTCACGCTCGCAGAGATTGCGATCGAATCGTTCTACCCGTCGGACACGCAGACGGCCGACTACTTTCGATCGGCCGCCGAGGTCACAGGGACTTCTTGCCGAACTTGAGCTTCCACGGCACCAGTGCAGACTCCAACTGAACCGAGAGACTCATCTTGGAGACGCCTTCGGTGCGCTCCTCGAAGCGGATGGGCGTTTCGGCGATCTTCATGCCGCGCTGAACAACTCGGTAGTTCATCTCGACCTGGAACGCGTAGCCGTTGCTCTGCACCGATTCGACGTCGATGTCGCGCAAGGTCTTTGCATGCCACGCCTTGAAGCCGGCGGTCGCATCCTTGACGTGCAGTCGCAGAATAGCGTTGACGTAGAAGTTCGCCCAGGCGGACAAGGCCTTGCGGTGCCACGGCCAGTCGCCGGCGACTGCGCCGCCTTCGACGTAGCGGGAGCCGAGAACGACTGCCGCGTCGGTAGTGGTGAGGATCTCGATCATGGCGGGGATCGCTTCGGACGGGTGCGAGAGATCTGCGTCCATCTGAATGACGATGTCTGCGTTCTCTGCCAGAGCCCGGCTCATGCCCGCGACGTAAGCACGGCCGAGTCCGTCCTTGACCGTGCGGTGAAGCACTCCGACCGGGATGGGACCGTCGATACCCAACTTGTCCGCAACCTCGCCCGTTCCGTCGGGGGAGTTGTCATCCACCACGAGGACGTGCAGGTTCGGGATCTTCAACGCGGCGAGGCGATCGACGAGCTTTGGCAGGTTCTCACGCTCGTTGTATGTAGGTACAACGACGGTTATCTGCGGGGCGACGCTTTCCATAACACCTTCGTATGATCTGTGATCCCGACTTGCCGGATGAAGCGTACGACGAGTGCGGTCGTGAACAAAGTAGGGATTTTACTACCTCGACGGGATCCGTCAGAACCGGCCGCCGCCGCCTCGACTGGTTCGGCCGCCGCCCCCGCCGCCGAAACCACCGCCGCCGCCACCGCGACCGGAGCGTCCGCTGCTGCTCGGTCCGCCGTACGAGCGGGGCCCTCCGCCACCTCGCAGAATGCTGTTGATCAGGATGCCGCCGAGGATCGCTCCCGTCGCATCGCCGCCGCCACCGCGGGGTCGTTGGTTTGCTTCCCAGGTGTTGACGTCGTTCTGCGCGGCGCGAAGTGAGTGCGTCGCCAAGGTGGTCGCGGCCTGGGCGTGTTGCAGTGCCTTCGACGGATCCGAGGCCTGCAATTGCTGGGCCGCCTGCAGGTGCCGCTGAGCCTCGGCGTAGCGAGTGCGCGCCTCCGCCCCGATCGCGCCGCGCCTGGTTCCGAGGAAGTCGCCTGCAGCGGTCACCTGAGCCTGTGCGGCCAGAATGTCCTGGGCGAGGCGCTGCTGTGCACGTTCGAGCTGCTGCTTCTGCTCCTGAGCGTCGGCAAGAAGCGCGTCGAGTTGGGCGTCGGCTGCGACGATCTGGTTGAAGGCTGTCAGCGGATCGCTGTCCTTCGACGTCTGAGCATTCGCCAACGCTGCCTGGGCTGCGGCCTTCGCGTCCGCCAACTTCTGCCCGCCTTGCGCCAGGTAAGCGTCCGCAGCGGTGATGCCCTGCTGGACGTCGTCCATCGCGGACGGAAGTGTCGCGATGGCGTTTCGGATGTCGTCGGCGGCGTGATCGACGCCGTCGAGTAGCTTGCGTGCCTGATCGAGGGCGGCTTCGGCCGTGCGAATCGCAGTGACGGCAGCGCCTTGCTTACCGGCCGGCAGTGCCGTCGCGTCTCGTCCTTCCTCGATCGACTTCTCGGCGAGCGTCAGGCGCTCACTCGCCATCGTGACGTTGTTCACGACCGATGCCAGCGTCGGCGCGGGGAATTGATCCTTCAATTTGGTCAGAATCGCCTCGGATTCGGGCAAGCGCACGCTGAGAGAAACAACACTCTGCGTCAACGCATCGAGACGGGCAGGGGCGTTGATGAGAAGGTCGCGAAGCCCGTCGAACTCCTCGACGCGAGCTTCGAGTTCTTGGTCGGCTCGACCGCACGAGGAAATGATGTCGATCAGCATCTGGCGGCGTTGATCGGGAGTTTCGGGGATGGCGTCGTCGAGTCGCTGCCTGATCGCGAAGGCTTCGGCGAGGGTGGCCTTGGCCTTGTCGAATGCTGCCGAGAAGGGTGCGACGGCGGAATCTCCGAACTCGCTGCGGGCCAGGTCGAGTTCCTCCTGGCTGCCGGCGATCGCGTTGTCCGTCTCGACGAGGATCTCCTTCGCGCGTTCGTCGAGCGTCGGCAGCGGGAGTGCATTGAGGCTGGCGATGTCGTCGGGGGAGATGTTCTTCGCGGCTTCGACGCTTGCCTTGTTCTTGTCGTTCTTGCGCTTGCGTGAGTACAGGACCACGCCGCCCGTCCCGACCACCACAGCGCCGCCCGCGATGAGGAGTGTTCCGACTCCCATTCCGCCGCTCGTGTTGTTCGCGTCGCCGAGTGCGCCGGCCGCGGCAATCGCCGCGCCGGTCCAATCATCCTCGGCGAGAGCCGGTTCCACCGCGTCGGTATTGATCGATTCGATGTCGGAATCCGTGATGTTGCGCAGCTCGGCCGGGACGTCGAGGTAGTAAGCGCGCTCTGCCGTGGCAACTGCAAGCAGGACGGACTTCGTGCTCAGCGTCGACTTCGTGGCTGTCTGCTGTGCCCACGCCTGGCCACCCAGGTTGTTGAAATCGGGGACGAACGCGACCCACAGATCGATCTGGTGGTCCTCGCCGAGTTGATCGATCGCGGCTTGTATGTCGCTGCGTTGCCCGGAATCGAGGACCCCGGAGGTGTCGGTGATGTGATTCGGCAACACCATCGGTGCGTCCGCCGAGGCGAGCGCAGGACTGAAGACGAGCGCCAGCAGAGCGAAAATCGCAGCGACGGCGGCGGCGCTTCCCCGACGCCGAACGGGTCGGGTGGTTGTCCGACTCTGCTCTACCGAGGACAACTGCGCGAAGTGTGGTGCGAGGGCCATGACGCAAATCTATCCGTTGTGGCGCGTCGGCATCGGAGGTGATCGCCGCGAACTGGCAGAATTGCGGGAGTGAAACCTGCTTTCGGTAACCGCCCCCACGACCCATCACCCTCACGGGCGGGCGGCTTCGGGGCAGGATTGGCTCGCTGGACGCGCCGACTGATCGCCGGTGCGGTGTTGATGGCCGTGGTTCTGGTCGGGGGTACTGCGTTCCGGGTGTGGCAGGTGGCGCGCATCGACGACACGCGGCCGGCCGACGCGATAATCGTTCTGGGCGCGGCTCAGTATTCCGGCACTCCGTCGTCCGTCTTCGAGGCCCGACTCGAGCAGGCGTACAAGCTGTACAAGCGCGGAGTGGCGCCGCAGATCATCACTGTCGGCGGCAAACAAGAAGGTGACGAGTACACCGAAGCGGCGTCGGGAAAGATGTATCTGACCGATCGCGGAATTCCTTCGAGTGCGATCACCGCGGTGGAGACCGGTTCGGACACACTGCTCAGTATCGACGCGGTGAGCGCCGAGATGTCCTCGCAGGGAATCAATTCCGCTGTCCTGGTCAGTGACCCGTGGCACTCCTTGCGAACGCGGACGATGGCCCGCGACACAGGACTCCAGGCGTGGACCGCACCTACTCGTCAGGGCCCGGCTGTCTTCACCCGCGAATCCCAGTTGCACGGAATCGCTCGCGAAACCGGCGCGCTGCTCTGGTATCAGCTCACGCACTTCTCGGCAGACTTCCCCTACACGGCAGGGCAATAGAGACCATGACAGCTCACACCACCTACGGAGGCGGCACCTACTCCGAACACGACCTCGAACGTCGTGTCGTCGAGGCGCCGAAGCGAGCGGGGTTGCCGGGTTCGCAGATCGCAGCGGCGCAGCATCGTTCGGACTTCTCGCGAGATCGGGCCCGCGTCCAACACTCCGCGGCTTTGCGGCGGCTGGCCGACAAGACCCAGGTTGTCGGCCCGCGCGACGGTGACACGCCTCGTACGCGGTTGACACACTCGATGGAGGTCGCACAGATCGGGCGAGGGATTGCCGACGGACTCGGTTGCGATCCGGACCTGGTGGACCTCGCCGGTCTCGCGCACGACATCGGGCACCCACCGTACGGTCACAACGGCGAGAAGGCCCTCGACGAAGTCGCCAAGGACTGCGGAGGTTTCGAGGGCAATGCGCAGAATCTGCGGATCTTGACCAGCCTCGAACCCAAGATCCTGCGCCCCGACGGTCTGAGCGCAGGCCTCAATCTCACCAGGGCGTCACTCGACGCAGCCATCAAGTATCCCTGGACCCGCCCTGAGCCCGGCGCGAAGTTCGGGGCATACGACGACGACGCAGAGGTGCTCGCCTGGGTTCGCGAGGGAGCGCCCGAGCGACGGCAATGCCTGGAAGCTCAGGTCATGGACTGGGCCGATGACATCGCCTATTCCGTGCACGACGTGGAGGACGGGGTGATCGCAGGCCGCATCGACCTTCGCTCGCTTGCCGATCCGTCCGAGCAGCGCGCACTGGCAGAACTCGGGGCCTCCGAGTTTCGCGGATTGGTAGTCGACGATCTGATCGAAGCCGCCCAACGGCTGTCCGAACTCCCCGTCGTACGCGGGGTCGGAAGTTTCGACGGAACGCTAGGGAGTTCCGTCGCATTGAAGAATCTGACGAGTGAATTGGTGGGACGCTTCGCCACCGCGGCGATCGCCAGCACCCGGCTGACACACGGTGACCGACCCCTCTCGCGCTATCAAGCCGACCTCGACATACCCGAGGCCGTCGCATCCGAGGTGGCGTTGCTCAAGACCGTGGCGCTGTACTACGTGATGTCCGACGTCGGACACAAAGCGCGTCAGGATCGGCAGCGTGATCGTGTTCATCGCGTCGCGGAATGGCTGCTGGCAACTGCGCCGGCCGGGCTCGATCCGATCCTGCTGCCCGCGTGGGAACGCGCCGCAGACGACGGTGCTCGGGTCCGGGTAGTCGTGGATCAGATCGCGTCGTACACGGAGAGTCGGCTGGAACGGGTGGACAAAGCGAGCCTGGGCGCGCAGGCCAGCTGGGGCTGAGCCGCTTACGCCTTCAGCAGGTCATCCGCGTCGACGGGTCGGTAGTGGTATCGAGCCACTTGCCGTAAGCGTCGCCGCCTGCTGCGCGAACGTCCTTGCAGATCTTCGACTCGGTGTTCCCGGATTCGCGATACACCGTGTAGATCGCCGTCCCCGAATCGGAGACTTGACGCAGTGACGGGCAGGACTGGTCTGTGCGTAGGTATTTCGAGCCGGGGAACGCGTCGAGGTAGTTCTGGATCTCGCTGGCGTACGTTGCTGGATCGGTGGCATTGGCCAACACCACGATTCCGGTTCCTTTGCATGAGGGGACGGTGATCGGCTTGCTCACCCCGAGGTCGCCATTTCTCGCGGACGGGTTCGACGCCCGGGTGGTCGTGGTCGCCTGCAGTCCGGCGGCGGGTAGCGGCTCGAGCTTCGGCGTTCTGACTGGATCCTGAATGGGTGCCGGTGCCGACGTGGCGGTGGAAGCTGCTACAGCGGTTGGTGATTCGGGACCCGAATTCCCCAGCGTCACCCAGGCCGCCGTGCCTCCTGCGGCCAGAACGAGTGCAATTCCAGCCGCACCGATCGCGATCGGTGCTCGGTTTCGCTTGGTCTTTGTCACGATGTGCGTGTAGTTCCCGTGAGCGGGATTCGCCGTGGTGTAGGTGGGCTGCCCGACGATCGTGGGTTGCAATCCGCCGGCGGCACCGGGGGTGTGGGTCGTCGAGAGGGCCTGCCGCGCTTGGAGTGCGAGCGCTCCCGTAGTCGGATAGCGGTGTGCGGGATCCTTTGCCATGCCGCGAGCCACGATGGCGTCAAGGCCTTGCGGGAGCGACGGAACCGCCAGTGTGGGGCGTGGCGGCGGAGCGTTCAGGTGCGAATTGACCAGATGCTCGATGCTTGTGGTGTTGAAAGGTGTTGTTCCGGTGAGTGATTGGTAGAGGACACAAGCCAGGGAATAGACATCCGCTGCGGCCGTCGGCGTTTCGATTCCGAACCGCTCCGGCGCCATGTATGCATACGAACCGACTGCGCTTCCCTCGGTGGTGATCTTCGTGTCCGTCTGTGAGTATGCGATTCCGAAGTCGACGAGGTAGGCGAAGCCGTTGTTCGTGAGAATGATGTTGTCTGGTTTGACGTCACGATGGATGAGCCCGCGGGCATGGGCGGCGTCCAACGCCGACGCGATTTGCGAGACGATGTCGACGGCTCGTACAGGCGTGAGTCGGCCGAATTCGGTCAACTCGGCTCGCAACGTATGACCTTCGACCAATCGCATGTCGATGAAGAGAACTCCGTCGATCTCGCCCCAGTCGTGCACAGGGATCACGTGCGGTTCGTTCAGGGCGGCGGTGGTGCGAGATTCTCGGCGGAAACGAGCTTGGAATGACGGGTCGGCCGCAAGCTCTCGATGGAGCAACTTGAGAGCGACCAGGCGATCCTTCGAGGTGTCGTACGCCTCGTACACTTCACCCATTCCGCCTCGGCCGAGGAGGCTACGCAACTCGTACACGCCGAATCGGGTTCCTGATCGCCCTTCGTGCGAGCTCGAGGCGTTTTCAGTCATCGTCGGTCCCATCGCTGCGGTGCAGAGTCGGCCATCAACATATCGTTGTCAGGAGGTGCCGGGGGACCGCCTAGACTGATGTACGTGGCGGGCCGAATTTCTGACAGAGACATCGCGGCCATTCGCGAACGCACTCGCATCGAGGACATCGTCGGTGAATACGTTTCACTCAAGCGTGCCGGTGGCGATTCGATCAAAGGTCTGTGTCCCTTTCACGACGAGAAGTCGCCGTCGTTCCATGTGCGACCCAACCACGGCCTCTACCACTGCTTCGGCTGCGGTGAGGGTGGTGACGTGTACTCGTTCCTGCAGAAGATGGATCACATCAGCTTCGTAGAGGCCGTCGAGCAGTTGGCGGATCGACTCAGCTACACGATTTCGTACGAGGGCGGCGGACCGTCCGTTCAGCGCGATCGCGGCACCCGTGCACGCTTGATCGCAGCAAACGCGGCGGCTCAGGAGTTCTACGCCGCTCGTCTGCGCGAACCCGATGCCCAGGCGGCTCGCGACTACCTCACCGAGAGAAACTTCGACGGTGCAGCGGCCCTGCAGTTCGGGTGTGGATACGCGCCAGAAGGTTGGGACACACTCACAAAACACTTGATGTCCAAAGGTTTCGAGTTCAAAGAACTAGAAGCAGCCGGGCTGTCCAAAGAAGGCCGGCGAGGTCCGATCGACCGGTTCCATCGCCGACTTCTGTGGCCGATCCGCAGCGTCGCCGGTGACGTCATCGGCTTCGGTGCCCGCAAGCTCTTCGACGACGACACCATGCCGGGTAAGTACGTCAACACGCCGGAAACGATTCTCTACAAGAAGTCTCAGGTCTTGTTCGGCTTGGACCTCGCCAAGCGCGACATCGCCAAGGGACACCAGGCGGTAGTCGTCGAGGGCTACACCGACGTCATGGCGATGCATTTGGCCGGCGTCAAGACCGCCGTCGCTTCGTGCGGAACCGCCTTCGGTGAGGAGCACCTTGCGATGCTCCGTCGACTCCTGATGGACGACAGCTACTTTCGCGGTGAAATCATCTACACCTTCGACGGTGATGCCGCGGGGCAGGCCGCTGCGATGAAGGCGTTCGAGGGTGATCAAAAGATGGCCGGGCAGACGTTCGTCGCCGTCGCGCCCGACGGAATGGACCCGTGCGATCTGCGACTGAAGTCTGGTGACGCCGCCGTTCGCGACCTCGTGGCACGGCGCACTCCGATGTTCGAGTTCGTGGTGAAGTCCATCCTCACCGAACACGATCTGGAGACCGCTGAAGGTCGTGTCGAGGCACTGCGTCGTACCGTGCCCGTCGTTGCGCAGATCAAGGAATCAACTCTGCGCGACAGCTACGCGAATCTGTTGTGCGGATGGGTCGGTTGGGACGATCTTCCGTCGGTTCGACGACGCGTGCGTGACGAAGCTCGCAAACGGGCGTCGACGCGTGGATCGTCACCGGCGCCCAAGCGTCGTCAGGTTGTCGACCAACCTGCTGCCGATGCGCTTGCGCTGCCGATCGGAATCTCCAGGCCCCGGCCCAACGATCCCGCGCTCTCGACGCAGCGAGCTGTCCTCAAGGCCGCATTGCAGCACCCTGGCATCGCCGGCAGTGTCTTCGACTCGTTGCCGCCCGAGACGTTCACCCACCCCGCCTACGTTGTCATCAGACAGGCAATGGCTGACGCCGGTGGAACGAGCAAGGGACTCGGCGGCGCCGAGTGGATCGAAGTCGTTACCAAGGGCGTCGAAGACATGACGGTGGCCTCGGTTGTATCTGAGCTGGCCGTCGAACCGATGCCGTGTGACGAAGACACGGTTCCGCGCTACATCAACGGAGTGCTCGCACGACTGCAGGAAGCGTGGGTGGGCGAGCAGGTTGCCGACCTCAAATCCAAGCTTCAGCGCGTTTCACCTGCTGCAGCCCCCGAGGAGTACAACTCACTGTTCGGCGACCTCGTGGCGCTGGAGCAGTATCGCCGACAGCTGCGTGAGCAGGCTGTCGGCGACCAAAGCGTCTGACCTAACGGTTTTTCTTCAACTGGTCGTGGGGGACCAGAATCGTAGTCTCCTCGTTGATCGGCTTCATCGGCTCGAGCTTGGGCTGAGTACTCAGTGAGTCGGCCAGCTTCTGCCGTGACGCGTCCAACACCTTCTTGGTGGCCGGACTGGTGGCCACCGCCTTCGCGGCCCGGCTGATCTGCTCGTATCGTGCGCGGCCCGCTTTGGTTCCCAGGACGTACCCAGCTGCAACACCGATCAACAAACGCATCATTCCTGCTTCCCTCCAGCACCGATCGTCCTGACTCCATCCTGCCTGATGACTCGCTGGGCAGGCGATTTGGTACTTCGGTGAAGGATTCGCTACAGTTTCTCAGGCAACGCCGGAACGGGCGAAGCGAGCAAGACAATCCCCTGTAGCTCAATTGGCAGAGCTTCCGACTGTTAATCGGACGGTTGCTGGTTCGAGTCCAGCCGGGGGAGCAGCAAAGCCCCTCACCTGAGAAATCGGGTGGGGGGCTTTCTTGTTTTGATCTGACCTAGTGCGCTCGCAGCAGACCCACCGATCGAAGTGCCGATTCGACGTCTGCCGCCTTGTTTGCTTGTTCGCCGCGAATTCCCAGCCGTCGAGCGCTGAGGACGTTCACCGGGTTGTCGTCGACGAAGAAGGTCTGCTGTGGACGCGCATCGAGCAACTCCAGCGCAGCCAGGAAGGCCGCAGGTTCGGGTTTGGTAGCTCCGAGCATGCAGGAGAAAACATGCTCGTCGATTGCCGATGGAGTTACGACACTCTCGATGGCGGCCAAGAGAACAGGTCCGTTGTCGGAGAGTGTGGCGACCACGACCCCCTCGCTTCGAAGCGCGATTGCGAGATCGATGACCGCGCGGTCCGGGATGAAGGCCTTGGCCCAGGCTCGGCGTAGCTCGTCGCGGTCACCAGGAAACCCGAGTCGTCGAAAGCGTTCCAGGATCGCGGTTTCGGAGTGAATGCCGAGATCGCATTCCTGGTCGAACCCGGACGCGAACACGAGGGCATGAATCTCGTCTTCCGTGACGCCGATGGCCGCAGCCAGTTCTGCGGCGCGACGGTCAGGCTCGAATCGACACAGCACACCGCCCAAGTCGAACAACACGAGTTCAGGTGGTCCGCTGTCGTTCGCCATGTCGGAGAGGATAGGCGGCATCAGCACCCGTGAACGCGACGCGAAGATATTGGCGACAGATACACCAAAGCCCGACGCAAGTGTCTGCGTCGGGCTTTCGGTGGAACCGTCGAACTGTTTGACCGGTGCGCCTACTTCGCTGCGCGATCCGACGGCTCGAACAGCCGGATGATGTGGCTGGGGTTGATGTAGTAGACACCATTCGGAGAATTGAGAACGAGAGTGTCTTCGGTGAAATCGGTGACGGTGCCGTTCAGTTTCGCGCCGTCGGACATGATGATCCGGATCGTGGCCTTCGAGTTCTTGAATTCGGTCAGTGCAAGCTTCATGTGGTGATCCTGTTCCGTGGGGTGTGCACTCCCACGGTATCGGCTCATCGCGCCTGTGCCGACCAACCTTGGAAGACTCGACTCGAAAGAGTGCAACGCGTCACCGCCTGCCCGATTGTGATCCGCGTCGGATGTGCCGGTAACATTCGGATTCGCCGCGATGCATCGCATCCGGATGGGGCGGTAGCTCAGTCGGTTAGAGCCGTGGACTCATAATCCATTGGTCGCGGGTTCGAGCCCCGCCCGCCCCACATTCAGTTGCCGTGAGCCCGCAGGTCAGACCCAATGACTTTTGTCGAAAGTCATGCTGCCGACGATCGCAACGGCGACAAGTGCGCAGAGTGCAATCAACAGGGCAGTTGCCCACAGGTTGTTGGTGCAGTTGCCCACACGTAGTTGGTATTGAATCGCACGCAACGCGCATGCGGGTACGGCTGAGTTGATCCTTCGTGGCTACACAAGTAAATGTCGTACCGCGATCGTCGATCTCGGACGAGGTGAAAGTCTCGGATCCGGATACCCAATCCTCGACAAGTATCGGGAGCGCAGTGCAATTGGGCGCAACCGAGCGAGCGACGTGCCGGACGTGAAGGAAAAGTAGGTACCTATCCGGGTATTTCAGCGTATGTGCTCGACGTACAGAAGTGTCACGCTTTAGACGTGCCTACCGGTGTAGGTACAAGGCAGTCGAGCCGTCCCCCCGCGGCTCGGCTGCACCCAAATGTTGACGCGCTGACCGGCAGCCGACTGTCGGAAACGACTCCACGCGAGGAACGGCAACGATAGTGGGCCCCGCAACTGCGGGGCCCTTTCTCTGTCTGAAAAGCGCTGTCGGACTTGGGTCATCACCATTGAGGACTTCGTGCTCGATCACTGGAAACGAGAGCCAACCAGGGCTGTCTCGCCGTCCTTGTCTGCGTCGGACCCACTTTGCCGAGCTTCGTGAATTGCAGAATCCGCAGCCCGCGAGAGCTCAGTAGTCGCCTCGATCGGGTGCAAAACCGGGCAATCGGAACAAAACACTTGTCGATGCGTTACAACTATTGTTAAAGTGTAACGACGAACTGCAAGTGAACAGCAACTTCAAGGTCTCGCTACCGGAAGCCGATGGGCGCCGGGGGAGATTCGTCTGCTGTCGATGGACGCGACGCCGTTGGGCGGCACGGATAAAGGCTCTGCGAATTGCGCCGGGTCGCACCCCTGATCAACCTGACAGACCAACGTAACGGAGAACATACTGTGACAATCAAGAACTCGATCGGGCCTGGTGTCGAAGCCGATCATGGAAACAGGCTGTTCGGCAACACTATTCGATCAGCTGAAGGTGAGGAACTGGTCCAGCGGCTGAATGCCATGTTCGAGCGAGCGAACAGCGCAGGTCAGGTGGTGAATCAACGAGAACTCTCGACCGTGCTTTCTGTGCGGAGATCCGAGGGTTCGCCGGTCGACCGGTCGATTCCGGCGCCTGACAGGCTGATGCATGCGATCGAGGGACTCTCGTACGAATCCCTTTCCCTGTTGATTTGTGCGGCCGAGCATTTACTGCGTTCGGAAGGGGTACATGTCGACTCGACGCCCTTCACGTGAGGGGCGACGAGACCCGTCGAGGAAATCGAAGTGATCGGTCCGTCGCCGACGAACGAGTATTTTGTCACGAACGGAATGACGTAGTTACGTCGTCGTTTGTAATTCTGTTGTGCGACCGGCGAATCAGGCCTCCGGCGTTGCTCAGTCGCACGATCCCGATTCCGCTGCTTCGAAGGCTTCTTGGTGCGCTCACGCGCCTCAGCGTCGAATCCTCTCCAGTCGTCGTGCGGCCCGCTCATGTCATCGCGGACTCGATCGATCGGCGACGTGGGATCAGTCGGAGTATGTCCAGTTCTTCGGCCGATCCGAGTATCGACCGGCAAATCTTGTCGACGGAGTCAGATGCCGGATACCGGCACCGAAATACGGATCAACATTCACCTCGGGAAGCCGCATGAAGTGAATTGACTATCGCAGTCTGCTGTTGTGGTGTGAACGCTGCCCAGGCGCTGGCGGAACCCGCGAGTTCAGGGACATCGTTCCATCCAGGGCTCTGTAGCCGGGCCAACGCCGCCTCGACCGTCCCGAAAACTTCGAGGTACGCATGTGCGTCGTCGCATGTGAAGGCGAGTTCGTGTGGTTCGGCGTCGCCCCCGTCCCCGCCACACGAAGTAAGCATCAGCACGAATGGAGTCGCAATAGCGATCATGATTCGCTTCATCGGCCAATCGAAGCAGACTGACCCCGCCCTGGCGGACTATTCTCGATCCATGCCGATCACCCCGGATACAAAGAACTGGACCTGGGTCCTCGAACGCCCATGCGCCGAGTGCGGGTTTGATTCGTCCGCTGTGGCGTTCGCGGATGTTCCAGATCTTGTGCGTAGCAATGCCGTCTCGTGGGCCGAGGTACTGGAGCGCGAGAATGTGACGGAGCGACCGGACAGCGAAACATGGTCAGCGCTGGAGTATTCCGCCCACGTACGCGACGTGTTCCGGATCTTCAAGGTGCGGTTGGAACAGATGCTCGAATTCGACGATCCGCGATTCGAGAACTGGGATCAGGACGCAACAGCCGAGGCCGAGCGGTACAACGACCAAGATCCGGCAAAGGTGGCATCGGAATTGTCCGACGCCGCGGCGGAGGTCGCGAATGCCTTCGAAACCGTGCCAGAGGGTAGCCGCCAACGACGGGGTCTCCGCAGTGACGGATCGGCGTTCACCGTCGAATCGTTGGCGGCCTACTTCATTCACGATCCGATCCATCACCTGTACGACGTCTCGGTGTAGTCAGAGCCCGCGCACCTCCTCGAGGGTTCTTCTGGCTCCGACGGAGTGCAATGAGTCGAGGGTCTTTCGGAAGCTAGCGACAAATCGGCGATCGTCCACGAGATCGCCGAACACTTGGCGGTACCCGATGAAGGCCAACGGGTCGCTCGACTGTTTCTGGGCGAGCGGCACCAGAGTGTCCGACAGCTGATCGACGACGGTGATGGGATCTCCGTTCTCGTCTGTGCCCTCGGCGTAGCGGGCCCAGCTAGCGACAATTGCGGTGGACAGGTTGATCGACCCACCGGTGTCGAGTTGGTTCCGGATGACGGGCAACAGCCACTTGGGAATTCGATCGGACGACTCGGCACACAGACGTGCAATCGTGTCGCGGATCTGGGGGTTCGAGAATCTTTCGATGAGGGTCTTCTTGTACTGATCGAGGTCGACGCCGGGTACCGGGTCAAGGGTCGGCGTCGCTTCGAGATTCATGTAGTCGAGCAGGAACCCCGACAAGAGTTCGTCCTGGCATGCCTCGTGGACCAGGCGGTATCCGGCAAGGTAGCCGAAGTACGCGATGCCTTGATGGCCGGCATTGAGAAGGCGCAGTTTCATCAGTTCGTACGGGCGAACATCCGGCACGAGATTGACGCCGGCATTCTCCAGAGGTGGCCTGCCTGAGGTGAACTCGTCCTCGAGGAACCACGCGGTGAACGGCTCAGCCGCGACCGGCCACTGATCTTCCACGCCAAACGTCTCGGCGATCTCGGTGGTCACCTCGGCTGTCGTGACGGGTGTGATCCGGTCGACCATGGAGTTGGGGAAGGCGCCGTTCTCGTCGATCCACTCCGCAAGTTCGGGATCCTTCAGGGCGGCGAACGCTCCGACTGCCGTCCTGGCGACCGATCCGTTGCCTTCGATGTTGTCGCAACTCATGATCGTGAACGGGGCGAGGCCCCGGTCGCGACGGAGTGCGAGTGCCGCACAAATCAGACCGAAGGTGGTGTGGGGGAGTGTTCCCGGCTCGAGATCGTGCATTACATCGGGATCGGACGCGTCGAACTCACCCGTAGTGTGCGAGATGTTGTATCCGCCCTCGGTGATGGTGAGAGATACGATTTTCGTCGATTCGGATGCCATCTTTTCGATCACCGCCTCCGGATCCTCCGGAGCGAACAGGTACTCGACGATCGACCCGATGACCCGGGCCTCGAGGGTTCCGTCAGAATGCTTGAGCGCCAGCGTGTAGAGGCAGTCCTGCGCGCGGAGAGCGTCTTTCATCCGCTTGTCCGACGGCATCACTCCCACTCCGCAGATTCCCCAGTCGAAGCCCTCACCGCGTCGCAGGAGATCATCGATGTACATGGCCTGGTGTGCACGGTGAAAGCCTCCGACACCGAAATGCACTATGCCAGTAGTGACTTTGCTCCGGTCGTAGTTCGGCACTTCGAGTGCAGCATCGAAGTCGAACAGGGTCTTCGTATTGAGTTCCATGAAAGTACTAGTCTCCTTCGGCGACGATGACTACGGCTTTGATGCTGCCGAGAATGCGATCGGCCACCAGGGCCTCTTGCGACTGTTCGAGTGAAAAGCGTGCTGTGACCATCGAGTCCAGATCGACGCGCCCGGCAGCGACCAATGCGGCGGCGATCGGCCACGTGTTGGCGTACCGGAACACTCCGGTCAGCATCAGTTCGCGATTCTGAATGATCGGGACCGGCAACGGTATCTCGTCGGCACCCATTCCGACCAGAACGACGGTTCCAGCGGGCCGAACTGCGTGAATCCCGTCGATCACTGCGGCCGTGGCACCCGACGCGTCGATGAATGCGTCGACGGCCAGCGAGCGTACGTCGCTCTCACGTGGATCAACGACGGTTGTTGCGCCGAATTTCAGTGCCACATCACGCCGGGCCGCGTCGATGTCCGAGACGATGACTTCCGTCGCGCCGAATGCCTTGGCCACCTGCGTCGTCACGATTCCTACCGGGCCGGCGCCGGCGATCAACACCCGAGAGCCGGCAGTGATCCCCGCCTTCTGGGCTGAGGCGATCCCTACGGAGAGTGGCTCGAACAGCGCAGCTGCCTCGTAGGACACGGAATCTGCGATGGGATGGGCGAAGTCGGCACCGATCGTGACGTAGTCGGTCAGCGCACCGTCGATCGGCGGCGTCGCGAAGAACTCCATATGAGGGCAGAGGTTGTATCTGCCTGCCTTGGATTCGGGACTTGTCGGATCGGGCTTCTGAGGCTCGATGGAGACACGCTGCCCGATGCGTCTTGGGTCGACGCCGTCACCGACCGCAGCGATGCGTCCCGATGCTTCGTGTCCGAGAACGAGCGGTGAGTTGACTACGTAAGGGCCGATGCGACCTTCGTGAAAGTAGTGCGCGTCCGACCCGCACACGCCCACGGCATGGATGCGAACGAGGACTTCACCCGCCTTCGGGGACGGTCGTGGTCTCTCGACCATCTGCATCTTTCCGGTCTCGACGAGGACATTTGCCCGAATTGTCGCAGGTAGATCGACGGATTCTCCGGAAACTGTTGTGTGGGTCACAACGTAGATGTTAGCTTAATGAGCATAAGAACATCTAGTGAGCATTTGCTCACGATCAAGAAACTTTGAACCTGATGCACAAGGAGACCGCGTGAACCAGTCGGCTCAGCCCACAGGACTCAAGACGTCGAAGTTGCCCGCTTCCGAAGATGTGCGGCTCGCCTTGCGGGCAGCGACCATGTATCACCTCGAAGGTGCCACTCAGGCGGAGATTGCAGCGAAATTGGGCGTCTCGCGGCCGACAGCCGGGCGACTGTTGGCCAGGGCGCGGACGCAAGGTTTGGTCAGGGTCGAGATTTTGGTACCGCCGGAGCTCGAAGGTTCGGTGAACACGGAGTTGGAATCGAAGCTGGAGAAGCACTTCGGGTTGGCCGAAGTGTTGATCGTCCCCGAAGCGATTTCGGATGCGGACGACCCGGACTTCGACGCACTCGGTCGAAGAGCAGCGGAAGTTCTGGTTCGTCGTCTGCAGCCTTCGAGCGTTCTCGGGTTTACCTGGGGTCCGGAAACCGTTGCGGTAGCAGGATCTTTGCCGGACAAGGCCGCGAAGTGCTCGGCTGTGGTACAACTTGACGGCTCCATGACGGTGACCGACTACCAAACCGGTGTCGACTTCACCATCGGCCGATGTGCACAACAGTTGCAGGCCAATCCTATTCGTCTCAACGCTCCGCTGTATGCCGACCCGGCGACCGTGGAGTCGATGCGAAACGACTCGGTGATCTCGAAGGCGCTGCAAGCCGGAACTGATTCCGACATCATGGTTTTCGGAGTCGGTGCCGTCTCGACCGCGACGACCTTGTTTGCCGGTAGCTTCGTCGACTCGACCATGCTGGACGAGTTGGAAAGTCGAGGCGCTGTCGGTGAAATCGGCGGCCGTTTCTACTCGGTCGACGGCAATCCAGTGGAGGGGCCACTACCTGAGCGAACGGTCTCCGTATCGCTCGACGCAGTGAAATCCTGCGATCAGACGATTCTGATTTCGGGAGGAACACACAAACGCCAGGCCGTTCTGGGCGCATTGCGCGGAGGTTTGGCAAACGTACTCGTCACCGACGTCGAGTGCGCCCAGTGGCTGCTCGAAGGCTAGCGATCTCACGAGTTTCGCGGTCCGAGCGCGCGACTGACACGCAAGTGTGAAGGAAGGTAATCCGTGAAAACAGGAAGACGAGTGTGGGGCGCTGCCGCGGCGGCGCTCTGCCTCCTGGTGTCGGGATGTGCGGGCGCTGGTGCGCTCGGTGGTTCCGGCGAACGAACAGTCACCATCGCGATGGTGTCGAACTCGCAGATGCAGGACGCCATCAAACTGGCGCCGGCTTTCGAAGCCGAGAACCCTGGCATCGACCTCAAATTCGTCAGCCTTTCCGAGAACCAGGCGCGCGCCAAGATCACGGCGTCGACGGCAACCGGCGGCGGTGAGTTCGACGTCGTGATGATCAGCAACTACGAGACACCTCAGTGGGCCGCCAACGGTTGGCTCACGAACCTGTCCGACTATGCAGACACGACGCCCGGTTACGACGAGGACGACTTCGTACCGTCGATCAAGACTTCTCTGTCGTACGAGGACAGTATGTACGCGGTCCCCTTCTACGGGGAGTCGTCGTTCCTGATGTACCGCAAGGATCTGTTCGATCAGGCGGGGATTACAGTTCCCGAAGACCCGACGTGGCAAGAAGTTGCAGGTTGGGCAGCACAGTTCGACAACCCGGACGCCAAGATGGCGGGAATCTGCTTGCGCGGAAAGCCTGGCTGGGGTGAGGTACTCGCACCGCTGAACACCGTGATCAACACCTTCGGTGGACGCTGGTACGACGAGAATTGGAATGCGCAGCTGACCAGTCCGCAGGTCGAGGATGCGGTTCAGTTCTACGTGGACACGGTCAAGGAGCACGGTCAGCCGGGTCCTGCCACAAGCGGATTCGGTGAATGTGCAACACAATTCGCGCAAGGCAACACGGCGATGTGGTACGACGCGACGTCGGCTGTGTCGGTTCTCGAGGACCCTGCGTCGTCGAAGGTAGTCGGCAACATCGGATATGCGAAGGCCCCGAAGGTCGAGAAGTCCGATCCTGGTTGGCTCTACACGTGGGCGCTCGGAATCCCGGAGTCGGCAAAGAACAAAGATGACGCCTGGAAGTTCATTTCCTGGATGACGAACAAGGACTACATCCAGAAGGTCGGAACCGAACTCGGCTGGTCGAGAGTTCCTCCGGGAAGTCGCCTATCGACCTACGAGATTCCGGAATATCAAGAGGCCGCACAGGCATTCGGTCCGATCACCCTCGAATCGATCAACAATGCAGATCCGAAAAACCCGACAGTGCAACCGGTTCCGTACACCGGCGTCCAGTTCCTCACCATCCCTGAGTTTCAGGACCTGGGCACTCGCGTCAGCCAGCAGATCAGTGCGGCCATCGCGGGTCAGAAGAGCGTGAAAGAAGCACTCGAACAATCCCAGCAGTATGCCGAGGTGGTCGGCAAGACCTATCAGGAGAACCGATGACTACGGTTGCCGAGCCCAGAACTACGGTGGACGACGCGCCACCGGTCCGTGTCGAAAAGAAGATCTCCCGCGCCGAGGGTTGGCGTCGTAGAGGTCCCCTGTTGCCGGCGTTGATCTTCTCGATCGTCGTCACCCAGATTCCGTTTCTGTTCACCCTCTACTACTCGACGCAGTCGTGGAACCTAGTCCGGCCGGGATCGCGGCACTTCAACGGGTTCGACAACTACATAGAGGTTTTCAAGGACAGTCAGTTTCGGGAAGTCGCGGTCAACACGGTCATCATGATCGTGGGAACCGTCATCGTTTCCGTGATCCTCGGACTCGCGCTGGCGCTGTTACTCGACCGCGCATTCCTTGGTCGGGGCATCGTCCGGACACTGCTGATCACGCCGTTTCTCATCACTCCCGTCGCCGGCGCATTGCTGTGGAAGACAACAATGTTCGACCCGGTGTTCGGTATCGTGAACTTTGTCCTCCAGCCTTTCGGCGTCGGCCAGGTCGACTGGGTCAGCAAGTTTCCGCTCGCCGCCGTCATGATCAATCTGATCTGGCAGTGGACGCCCTTCATGATGCTGCTCATTCTGGCCGGTTTGCAGTCCATGCCCCGAGACATTCTCGAAGCCGCACGAGTGGACGGAGCCAAGCCGTTTGCGATGTTCCGCGAACTGACGTTGCCGCACCTGCGCCGCTTCATCGAACTCGGTGCAGTTCTGGGTGCGATCTACCTCGTGAACACCTTTGACGCGGTGTACATGATGACCTCGGGTGGGCCCGGCGTGGCCAGCTCGAACCTGCCGTTCTACATCTACCAGCGCGCGTTCCTCGGCTTCGACGTAGGTCAAGCTGCGGCGATGGGTGTCGTAACAGTGATCGCGACGATCATCGTGTCGACACTTGCGCTCCGATTGATCTTCAAGAGCTTCACCGGCAACGAGGAGGCGGCGTGATGACTGCCGTAGAGACGACAAGCGCGACGGCCGACAAGCCCGTCGTCAAGAAAAAGAAGAGCAGCAAGTTCAGTCCGTGGTCGGTTGTGGCGTGGATCGCCGCTCTCGGGTTTTTCTTCCCGGTCTTCTGGATGGTCCTCACCGCGTTCAAGACCGAGGCAGACGCCTACACGGATCCGCCGAAGCTGTTCTTCACTCCCACCCTCGAACAGTTCCGTGCCGTCCTCGACTCCGGTCTCGGCACGACGCTGGCAAACTCCGCATTTGCGACGGCCATGTCGACGATTCTTGTTCTGCTACTGGGTGTTCCGGCTGCGTTTGCATTGTCGCTTCGCCCGGTAGTCAAGACTCAGGACGTTCTGTTCTTTTTCATCAGTACCAAGATGCTCCCAGTCGTCGCTGCAATCGTGCCGCTGTACGTGATCGTCAACGACATCGGGTTGCTCGACAACATCTGGGCGCTGGTCATCTTGTACACATCGATGAATCTGCCGATTGCAGTGTGGATGATGCGTTCGTTCTTTCTCGAAGTCCCCGGCGAACTTCTCGAAGCTGCCAGCATGGACGGCGCGAGTTTGTGGACCTCGGTTCGCGAGGTGATCCTCCCGCTGATCTCGCCCGGAATTGCTGCGACTGCGCTGATCTGCGTGATCTTCTCGTGGAACGAATTCTTCTTCGCAGTCAACCTGACAGCTGTTCAAGCGCAGACGATTCCGGTCTTCCTGGTCGGGTTCATCACCGGCGAGGGACTGTACTGGGCTCGGCTCTCCGCGGCAGCGACCATGGCGGCATTGCCCGTCATCCTGGCCGGTTGGTTCGCCCAGAACAAACTGGTGCGCGGCCTGTCCTTCGGTGCAATCAAATAATTCTCCTCACCCTCTCAGGAGTTCGTCATGGCTGAAATCTCTTACCAGAAAGCGTCTTGCATCTACGAAGGTGCTGGGACCCTCGCTGTAGATTCACTCGATCTTGACATCAAGGACGGGGAGTTCATCGTGCTCGTCGGTCCGTCAGGTTCCGGAAAGTCCACGGCCCTGCGCATGTTGGCAGGGCTCGAGGACATCGATTCCGGTGCGATCACCATCAACGGCAAGGACATGACCGATGTCCCGTCCAAGGATCGCGACATCGCAATGGTCTTCCAGAATTACGCGCTGTACCCCAATAAAACCGTCGGCGAAAATATGGGGTTCGCGTTGAAGATGCGCGGTGTGCCCGTCGAGGAGCGTAAGAAGAAAGTGGCCGAAGCGGCCAAACTGCTTGACCTGACTGACTATCTCGACCGCAAACCGGCCAAGCTTTCCGGTGGTCAACGGCAGCGAGTTGCCATGGGCCGAGCTATCGTTCGTGAACCGCAAGTGTTCTGCATGGACGAGCCGCTCTCCAACCTCGACGCAAAGCTACGCGTCCAGACCCGCACGCAGATCGCGGCGTTGCAGCGTCGTCTCGGAACCACCACCGTCTACGTCACGCACGATCAGGTGGAAGCGATGACGATGGGTGATCGCGTGGCAGTGCTCAAGGGCGGCAAGTTGCAACAATTCGCTTCTCCGACCGAACTTTACGATCGGCCGGCCAATGCGTTTGTTGCCGGTTTCATCGGATCTCCAGGTATGAACTTGGTAACGGCGCCGGTCAGTTCGGGTGGGGTGCGTTTCGGTGACGTCGAGGTTCCGCTGGACCGCGAGCAGATGGCGGCAATCGCCGCGGCCGGTCTGGACTCGGTCACAGTAGGAATTCGACCCGAGCAATTCCAGGTGGTTGCCGCTGGAGACGGAATCGCAGCTCAGATCGACCTGGTGGAGGAACTGGGCAACGAGTCGTACATCTACGCGCACGTACCTGGCACGGAATCCGATCCGATTTCGCTCGTCGCACGCACCGGCGGGCGATCGAAGCTGCAGTACGGCCAGACGCTGGGCTTCGAGCGGGTGGACGGCCTCGTTCACCTCTTCGACCCGGCTACGGGCGAGCGTGTGGGTAGCTGAATCCCATCGCATTCGTGACCTGCTCGGCACCCGAACTCGTTCGTGCCGAGCAGGTCACATCCATCTTCGACTGGTGAGAAGGTTAGGGTCTACCGATGAGTGATACACGCGAACGATCCGTCGTGGTGTGTGGTGAGGGACTGGTTGATCTGGTTCCGGTGGGGGAGAACTTCTCGCCCAAGTTGGGCGGTGGACCGTTCAACGTTGCGGTTGCATTGGGCCGACTCGGATCCGACGTGGGATTCGTCTCTCGCTTGTCCACCGACGCCTTCGGAGATCGGATGATCGACTCGCTGGCCGCGTCCAATGTCGACACAACCGGAGTCGAACGTGGGCCCGAGCCGACAACTCTGGCCGTCGTGAACCTTGCAGCGGACGGAGGTGCGCGGTATTCCTTCTACCTCGAGGGAACGGCAGATCGACAGTTCGCGCTGCCGAAACTTCCCTCTGCCCGGGCATTCTCGTTCGGAACGCTGTCGCTGGTGCTCGAGCCCGGGGCCTCTGCCTACGAAGCTTTGCTGTACGAAGCCCACGCCCGCGGTCGACTCACCATGGTCGACCCCAACATTCGTCCGGCGGTGATCTCCGACCCGGACGCGTATCGACGACGGTTTCGTTCGTGGTTGCCCGCCATCGACATTCTCAAAGTGAGCGACGACGACGCGAAGTGGTTGGGTTCGGTCGACGGCGCCGAGTGGCTCGACGAAGGCGTCGGAGCCGTCCTGCTCACCCGTGGAGGTGACGGGTTGCGGTTGATCACCGAGCAACTCGATGTTTCGGTGCCCGCGCCCGCGGTCGACGTCGCGGACACGATCGGTGCGGGCGATACCGTTCACGGAGCCCTGTTGGCCTACCTTGATCGTCACGATGCACTCGACGTCGCAGTTGTGCGTGCGTTCTCCGAGGCAGATTGGTCGGCCGCGTTGACCTTTGCCGCACGCGCGGCAGCCGTCACCGTGTCACGTCCCGGGGCGGATCCGCCGTGGTCAAGGGAGTTGGGCCGGCCCGTCTAGCACTGGGGACCACCGCCCTACTGCGAGCGCAGTACGTCGAACTGCCTACCTGTGCACGATGTGCGACGGGGTCGTGTATCGGCACAGTGACACGCATGTCGATATTCCTGTACAAACTCTCGCGACTCGCGTTTCGGCGCCGTTGGGCAATGGTGGGCTTCTGGGTCGTCCTGCTGGTGGCGGGCGGAGTAGGCGCAGCAACGCTGTCCGGTCCGACCGTCAATACATTGTCGATCCCGGGCACAGAATCGCAAGCGGCACAGGACCGTCTTTCTGAACGGTTCCCGGAATCGTCCACCGGCGGAGCCAGTGCTCGCATCGTCTTCGAATCTCCGGCGGGCACGACGCTCACCGATCCGGCGATTCGACGATCCGTCAGTGACTTGGTCTCTGCGCTCGGGAAGGACCCCGAGGTTGCAGCGGTATCGGATCCATATGCCTCCGGCGGAGTGTCGCCGACCGGGACGATCGGATACATGCAGGTCTCCTATACCGCCGACTCGATCGAGTTGCCGGACAGCTCGAAAGAACTGCTCGAGTCCGCCGTCCACGACGCCGCGGATTCAGGGCTGGCAGTCGATGTTGCCGGCAACGTGCTGATGGAAAGCAGTGCCGAATCGATGGGCGAAGTGATCGGCGTCGCGATCGCCGCTGTGGTCCTGACGGTCACTTTCGGTTCGTTGGTGGCAGCAGGGCTTCCCTTGATCAGCGCGTTGATCGGCATCGGCATCGCGATCTGCACGATCACTATCGCAACTGGTTTCATCGAATTGGGTTCGAGCACAACGGTCCTGGCAATGATGCTTGGGCTCGCCGTGGCGATCGACTATTCGCTCTTCATCGTCTCGCGCTACCGCTCCGAACTACGTGACGGACATGATCCAGAAATTGCTGCGGGCCGCGCAGCGGGGACTGCGGGTTCGGCCGTAGTGTTCGCGGGGTTGACGGTGCTCATCGCATTGGCAGGACTGTTCGTCGTGAACATCCCGTTCCTGACGAGCATGGGTCTGGCTGCAGCATTCGCAGTTGCTGTTGCAGTGGTGATTTCACTGACGCTGCTGCCCGCCACACTCGGATTTGCAGGGTCGCGCGTCATGAGTCGGTCTGATCGTCGACTGCTGGCGTCCGGCGGTGAACTGACACACCGGAAACAGTCGGAGGGGGCGGGCTCGCGATGGGCCAAGTTCGTGATCCGGCGTCGAGTTCCGGTTTTGCTCGCGTCAGTCCTCGGGCTGGGATTGCTGGCGATCCCCACATTCGGAATCAACCTGAGTTTGGCGAGCCCACCAGTGCCCGACACAACTGCCGCCAGGGCTACCGACCGACTATCCGAGGGGTTCGGTGCCGGGTTCAGCGGTCCGCTCATGGTGGTCGTCGACGTTGCCGACGCCGCAGATCCGGCAGCGGCATTGAGCGGCGCCCAGGAAAAGCTCGGCGCTCTGCCCGACGTAGCGGCAGTGACGCCGCCAGCACTCAATCAGGCCGGCGATACAGCAGTCATCACGGTGGTTCCCTCGAGTGGCCCGGAAACCGAGGCAACAAAGGCGCTCGTCGCAGATATACGTGAGGTCGCCGGATCACTGACCGACGAGACCGGAGCCACGATGTCGGTCACCGGTCAGACAGCGTTGACGATCGACGTTTCGGATCGCCTGGCCGACGCCCTGGTTCCCTACCTCGCATTGGTCGTCGGCCTCGCCTTCATCCTCCTGATGTTGGTGTTCCGCTCGATCTTGGTACCACTCAAGGCAACTCTCGGATTTCTGCTCTCGATCGGTGCGACGTTCGGTGTGCTGGTCGCGATCTTCCAGTGGGGTTGGTTCGCCGGCATTCTCGGAATCGAAGGTCAAACCGGATCAGTTGTGGCGATGTTGCCCATCTTCATGATTGGCATCGTCTTCGGGTTGGCGATGGACTACCAGGTGTTCCTGGTGACCAGAATGCGTGAAGCGTTCGTCCACGGTGACGGACCGGATGAAGCAGTCGTGAAGGGCTTCGACCAGGGCGCGCGAGTGGTCACGGCCGCGGCGCTGATCATGATCGCCGTTTTCGCGGGCTTCATCTTCGGCGGCGACGCCTTCATCATGCAGATCGGACTCGGACTCTCGTTCGCGGTTCTGTTCGACGCCTTCGTGATTCGTATGACCGTCGTACCGGCCGTCATGTCCCTGTTGGGCTCGAGGGCATGGTGGTTCCCCTCATGGCTGGACCGGTTGGTCCCGAACGTCGATGTCGAGGGGGAGCAGTTGACTGCGCTGCTCGCAGATTCGAAGGAATCCAGTGAACCCACGAGCGACAAGTTGTCGGTGTGACCCGGATACGGTAGATCGATGACTTCGACATCGACGTGGGGTCGATGGTGTGCGGAACACCCGCGCACCATCGACCTGGCACTGGCGATTCTCGTGCTCCTTGCCACGTGGACGGCGCACCGCATCGCGCTCGACGGCAATGACACCCGCGAGGTCACGGTTGTGGGAGTGCTTGTAACAGCGATCGCAGCGGCAACCATCGTGTTCCGAAGGCGCTATCCGTTCTCGGCACTGGCGGTGGCAGTACTCCTCGGCGTATTGATGATTGCACTGTCAGCGCCGCCGAATGCCGGCACAGGTTCCGCAGCGATGGTGTGCCTCTACTACGTTGCCAGCACGAGTGACCGCCGGAGGACCTTCTTCGCAGCGGCGAGCACAGTCAGCTCGCTGATGCTCGTCACGATCTTCCTGGGAGTGGGGAACAATCTCCTGCAGGAGGCACTGGGGTTGTTGGCTTGGTTGCTGATGGCAAGTTTTGCCGGCGCCGAGGTCCGTTCTCGCCGAGCCTATCTGGAGTCCGTCGAGGCGCGCGCGGTGCAAGCGGAAAGAATGCGCGAGGACGAGGCCCGACACCGCGTCGTCGAAGAAAGGATGCGGATTGCGCGAGACCTGCACGACGTTGTCGCGCACCACATTGCCTTGGTCAACCTGCAAGTCGGGGTCGCGTCGCACTTGATCGGGAAAGACCCGGAGAAGGCGACGACTGCACTACGCGGAGTGGAGGAAACGTCCAAGGCGGCACTCGATGAAATTCGGGCCACGGTCGGAGTTCTCCGTGATGCTCAGGACGGTGATCGCTCGATGAAGCCGGCTCCGGGGCTTTCGGATCTACCGGCACTGGTGGATCAATTCGTCAGTGCGGGAATGGAAATCGAAGTGCGCGCTGTGGGTTCGCTGCGCCCTCTCGGGCCAGCAGTAGACCTCACGGCGTACCGAATTATCCAGGAAGCACTCGTGAATGCGAGCAAGCATGCGTTGCCAGGGGCCGTCACCGTGTCGTTGTCGTACGAAGCCGAGGTTCTGGTGCTGTCGGTCGAAAACTCCGGAACGGCAGTGCCTTCGACGTCACCGCCCGGGTACGGACTGCTGGGAATGAAGGAGAGGGCACAGGCAATGGGAGGCGAGGTCTCAGCAGGATTCCGCGCGGACGGGGGATTTCGTGTGGACGCCCAACTGCCGCTTGTCTCGGTGTCCAGGGGTTCGGAGAGTGGGGAGTCGTGAGTATTCGGGTGGTAGTGGCAGACGATCAGGCGCTCTTCCGTCAAACGCTTGCGCTGCTGATCGGTTCGGAAGAGGACATGGAGGTGGTCGCCGAGGCGGCAGACGGAGAGCAGGCATTCCAGGCGGCGATCGAGCACCGACCCGACGTTGTATTGATGGATATTCGAATGCCAGGCACCAGCGGAGTCGAAGCGACCGCCATGATTGCCGATCATCCGGATTTGACCGACGTGCGCGTGTTGATCCTTACCACCTTCGAAGTGGATGAGCATGTGGCACAGGCGATCCGGGCTGGAGCCAGCGGCTTCATCGGCAAAGGAATCCGAGCGGAGGATCTACTCGATGCTGTTCGGACGGTCGCAGGTGGGAACTCTTTGCTGTCGCCGATTGCGACCAGCGCGTTGATTTCTCGGTTCCTTTCCACTCCGTCGCGGGCCGACTCGACTTCTGGGATTTTCGGTCAATTGACACCACGCGAACTCGAAGTGGTAACCCTCGTTGCCCTCGGGATGTCCAACGACGAAATCGCCGCGGAATTGGTGATCAGCGCGGTCACGGCAAAAACCCATGTGAATCGGGCGATGACAAAACTGGATGTCCGCGACCGCGCGCAACTGGTGGTTCTCGCATATCAATGCGGTGTGGTGATTCCGGGACGCTCGGTGGATTGACTCGAAAAACTCTTGACTCGAACGGGTGTTCGAGTATGATATGGGGAGGGGATCGGGGGATTCAATGAGTGTCTTGTTGTCGGATGTGGTGTCTGGTTCTGCGGTGGGGTTACGTGGACGTCTGTGGCGGTTGTCTGCTGCGGAGTTGCGTGAGGCTGCTGTCGAGGCGAGTGCGGAGATTCTGCGCCTGGAAGCGGTGCGGGTGGCGGTGGTGGACGAGTTGTCGTTGCGTTCCGATGATCAGGTGATTGCCAGCCGTGGAGTCGGGTCATGGTTGGCGGCGAACACGATGCTGCAGGTTCGGGACGGGAAGAAGATCGCCGCCCGGGGTGCAGCTTTGCGGCCGTTTCCGGCGGTGGCTGCTCGGTTCGATTGTGGCGATTGCTCGTTCGATCACGCGGTGTTGATCGTGGCGTTCTGTGAGTCACCGCCGAAGGGGATGCCGGAGGAGGCGCTCCCTCGTTGTATCGATTTGTTGTTGGCTGCTGCGTCGGGGGTGGAGGCGACGACGACGAAGGTGCGGCACGTTATCGCGACCTTGGAGCGGTTGTTCGAGTCCGATGAGATTCCGCCCGCCGAAGATGTCGATCGGAACGAACTGCGGATCGCCTCGACCTTGAACGGTCGGGTGGTGGTGCGTGGGGATTTCGACGCTCTCACCGGTGAAATGCTGCTGTCGGCCCTGTCGAATCTGACGATGCCGACCCCAGCACCGGATGGGACGCCGGATTCTAGGTCGGCGGCGAAACGCACCGCGGACGGGTTCACCGAACTGATCCGCCGGTATCTGGACTGCGCGAAGACCGGTACGGATGGTGGTCAGCGTCCGCATGTGAACGTGCACATCAATGCTCGGGATCTGGCGGAGCATCGGGACTGCGCCGCCGCGCCCTCCGATGGTGAAGAGTCTCCGTCTGATCTTGATGTCGGGCACATGCCCTGGCTGGGACCGCTGTCGGTGTCGCAGAGCAG
>NZ_JBXAFD010000006.1:0-528776 GCF_058792695.1 Rhodococcus sp. MT28 | reverse complement strand
CACCCGCTGAGCCCGACGAATCAAGCGAAACGGAGGTCGCCTGAAACACCCTCATCCACAGGTCTTGACAATATCTCCTCCGACGCTATCGCTGCGAGCAGTGCGAGAACCACCGGTACGGTGCGCGCCATGCCCAGGTACTTCCAGTCACGACCGAGCTGGGCGGAGAATGTCGCCGACTGGATCGCGAAGAGGAAACCGATGAGGGTCAACGATATTCCCGACGTCAACACGGGAGCCAGCAGCGCTGCTCCCAGAACGATCATGAGCGCCAGCGATTCGGAATCCCACTTCACGGCGAGGGCAACGCCGGCTGCGGCGATTCCGAAGGCAATCACCACCGCGAGCGGCGTCGTCACCCAACCGTAGAGAACGGAGGCTGCGACGACATCGAGATACATCCCTGCAAAACCTGTGGCAGCCAGGGCAATTGCCCCCACTTTGCCCCCTGGCCGTCCGTGGACCCGCACCCCGGCAAACACCAAGGCGCCGGAAAGGAGCGCACCGCCGAGCACCCGCAGCGGAGGTCCGAAGAATCCGGCCTGCGCTGCAAGTACCAGCAGCATCACGACTCCGATCAGTGTGACGGCAACACCGGCCGCGGCCAGGAGTCGACTGATGACACCGTCGCGTTGCCACCAGGGCTGGCGAGGTGCCGCAACCGGATACGTCGGCGGCTGCCACGCGGGCACGCTCTGCTGAGGACGCATTGGAGGCACCTGCGGCACCTGTGGCGCCGGAGATGCGGGTGCCGGAACTACCGGCATGGGCGGGGTCGCAGTAGCCGAGGACAGCTGAGTCTGCAGGATCGACAGGTTCTGGCCCATGTGACGCAACTGCCGGCCGATGCTGTCGCACTCGGCCGAGAGGGCGGTCACCAGTCGCGGATCGACGGCGGAAAAGCTCGGTGTGGTCATGGCTTCGAGCTTGCTGCGTGGCCGAACCGATCAGATGAGTAGTACTACTCGATCAGCCTGAGGACTTCTCGTACTCAACTGAGGACACCTTCGACTGACTGCATCATCGACTGACAGGGCACTAACGCCGAGGTGCCGCGTTCCGCAATCGTTCGGACAGAAGCCGACCCGAAGTGTGAAGCGGAGCGGGATCCTGACGCGCCCGAGCAAGGACCAGCGCGCCCTCGAGTGCGGACAGAGCGAGAATTGCCTCGGACTCGGCGTCTTCGCGGGACCAACCGTCTGCCTCGAGGCGCTGAGCCAGCAGTGCGAGCCACGAGTTGTACCCGTCCGCACAAGCACCGCGGATGACCTCGGATTCGGTTGCGGCATCCAGTGTTGCCGTAGCCAGGGCGCATCCACGTTCGTAGTCCGAATCCGACAAACGCGCAGCCAATGCGGCGGCGAATGCCGAGATCGCGGTGGCTGCATCGGGTGAGCTCTCCAGCAGGTGCCGGATGAAATCGGCCATTGCCTCGCCACGTCGTCTCAGAGCCTCGCCTGCGAGTTCTTCCTTGCCGCCGGGAAAGTGAAAGTACAAGGAACCTTTGGTAGTCGCACTAGCCGAGAGAACTTCCGACACACCCGTTCCGGCGTAGCCCTTCCGCTGCAACAGATCGGCAGCGGCATCGACCAACAAATCCCTCGTAGACATACGTTCAATATACCGATCAGTACACATATCGACAACAGTTGAAGTGCATAAATTGTCAAAACCTTGCATCACTAGACCGATTGGTACATGATTCGGGAATCAACAAACCGGAGCGCGGCCAACGACGCTCACGACGACGAAGGACTGAATCGATGTCACCGAATTCCCCGAACAACACCACCACGACCGTCCTCGGACCGGACGAAGACCTCGCCGGGACCCTCGCGGCCACCGGCGTCCGGATGATGGTTCGTAACAAACAAACCGAGGGAGGTTTCTCTCTTGTACAACACCGCATCGCTCCGCATTCGATGACCTCACCGGTCCATCGCCACAGCCGGGAAGACGAGTACACGGTGGTTCAAAGTGGCCGCGTCGCAGCGATGGTCGGAGACGAGGTCGTCTACGCGGAGACCGGCGCCATGATCTTCAAACCGCGTGGCCAGTGGCACGCCGTGTGGAATCCCGACGACGCTCCAGCGCGGATTCTCGAAATCATCACGCCCGGAGGAATGGAAGACCTGTTCGAACTGATGCCGAAACTACTGGCCGAAGCAGGTTCCGCCGCGGAATCGGTTGCAGCGCGGGTAGAAGCAGACTTCGGGATCGAATTCGATCTCGTTGCCACCGCCGAGATCGCACAGACACACGGTGTGGGATTCGGCATCGAAAGTCACTGACCGACTGTCAGCACCTACCGATCGAAGGAAGATTCATGCTTGTACTCACCGGAGCAGAAGACCTCAGCGCCAACCTGAACCAAGAGCTGGGCGTCAGCGACTGGCACGATGTCACCCAGGAGTCCATCGACGAGTTCGCCCGGGTCACCGGCGACGATCAGTGGATTCACGTCGATGTGGATCGCGCGAAGGAGTCACCGTTCGGCGGAACCATCGCGCACGGCAACTACACGCTCTCACTCGGCCCCAAGTTCTCGTACGCAATGTTCTCGCTCGAAGGTTTTGCGTTTGCTCTCAACTGCGGATTCGACAAGGTCAGGTTGCCTGCTCCGCTTCCGGTCGGCTCTCGTGTCCGCATGCGCGCGACGTTGAGCAAAGTCGAACCGATCAACGGCGGTGTCCAGATCACGGTGACGCAGACGTTCGAACGAGAACACGGTGACAAGCCCGTGTGCGTCGCCGAGATGTTGACCCGCGCGTATCACTGAAAGGTCAGGAGCCGAACATCTTTCGGATCGTGGTACCGAAGGGATGCTTCGCGGTGACACTGCCGAATCGCACCTTGCCGTGCACCACCAGATGCAGCGGGCCCATCTGTGGGCCGGACCGAACCTTGTTCGACGCGCTTCCCCCGACTGCCTCGACACCGTTCATGTCCACCGTCGCCTCTTCGGGAACGATCAGTGAAATCGAGCTGGCGTAGTCGTCGATCGAGATGTTCACGACCTGCGTCTGCATCACCGCACGCGTGAAATCGATAGTCACACTGGACATTCTGGTGTCGACCACGACAGCTGGTGGAACGATCCAGGCACCGTTCCGCGTCACCGTCGCCATTCGTCCACGGATCACGGCAGCATTTGCCGCTCCGTAAGTACCTACAACCGGAGCCCCGACGGGAGCGCGGTAAGGCGGGCTCGGGTGAACCGGCGGCGGTTGGGGTTGGTACGTCGGCGCCGGGTAGGGCTGGCCTTGGTACATCGGCTGACCCGCATTGGGATACGCGGGTGGGTCGTAGTCGGAGATCAGTGTGATGCCCGGAAGATCGGCGAGAACCGAGTTGAGCTCACCTCGTGTCTTTGCGGCCAAGGCAGTGTCCATGCGCTCGGTGAACTCACCGAGCGAGAGCATCCCTTGACCGACAGCTTTCTGCAGCAGCTCGCCGACATGCTCTCGTTCGGCATCGGATACGCGTAGATTCCTGGCCTCCATGATTTCCAGGATAAACGTTATTCGAGACCTTGTTCTATCGCGTATCGCGTGAGCTCGACGCGATTGGCCAACTGAAGCTTCCGAAGCGTTGCCTGCACATGGTTTTCGACGGTCCGGTGGCTGAGCGAGAGCCTCGTGGCGATCTGTTTTGCGCTCAGCCCCTTGGCGACAAGACGGAGCACTTCGGTCTCACGGTCGGTGAGCCGAGGCAGCTCGGGTGCGCGATCGTCGGCCGGTGCCGTCGACATCCGGCGGTACTCACCGAGCACCAATCCGGCGAGGCCGGGGGTGAAGACGGCTTGTCCGTCGAAAGTCGCTCGCACGGCCTCGAGCAGTTCCGCCACCGAAGCACTCTTGACCAGGTAACCCGACGCTCCGGCTTTGACCGCGTCGAGGACGTCGTCACGTTCGGCAGAGGCCGAAAGCACCAGTACCTTGCTCTTCGGCGAAACCTCGAGAACTGCGGTGGTGGCGTCGGCACCGTTTCCGTCCGGCAGGTTCATGTCCATCAGAACCACCGCCGGTTGCACGGCGGCGGCCCGGCGGCGCGCACTCTCGACACCCTCCGCCGTGGCGCTCACGGTGAAGCCGGCAGCTTCGAGGTCCCGGGAGACACCGTCGCGCCACATCGGGTGATCGTCGACGACCATCACCGTCACCGGATTCTCGCCATGTTCGTCAGCCACGCTCACTTTTCCCCTTCGGAACGTTGATCTCCCATTCGGTGCCCTCCCCCGGCCCGGTTTGCAGGACTGCAGTGCCGCCGAGCACCTGCACTCGACCGAGAATGGACTTCGATACTCCCATGCGGCCTTCGGCTTCGGCCTGCGCCAAGCGACCCTCGGGGATTCCGACGCCGTCGTCGCGGATGCTGACGATCACCTCGTCCGGCAAATCTTCGAGCAATACGTATGCCTTCGCCGCGGGCCCGGCGTGCAGCCCGACATTGGACAGAGCATTGTCGACGATGGCTGCCAGTTCGATGGCTCGATCACGCTCGATCACGACGGGGTGCGCGGGCGTCGACACCGACACTGACGTGCTTGCCTGTGTGGTCAGCAGCGGACACAGATCCACTGTCTGTCCGCCGACGTCTGCCGCGGCGCCCGAAACCTGCTCGGAGATCAGCATTCTCAAGGCGACCTCCTGCTCACCGGCCAGAGCAGCCAGTTCAGCTGCCTCGCCGCCGAGTGCCGCACCTCGCCTGCGCACCATCGCCAGCACCTGCAGAACGCCATCGTGTACTTCGCGTGCCAAACGCTCGCGCTCTTCGGTGGCCGCCGCCAGACGGACGGCTTGCTCGAGTTGTCGATGCGAGCGCCGAGCGGTGGTGGTGGCCAAGCCCAACGCCAGGCCGACCGATACGAGCACGGGAGCCGTCGCATCGCGCCAGAGGTCCAGGTTGACCTGGTCGCGGATGATCGCGCTGGCCGCCGAGATGACAACTCCGGACGCCATACCGAGCCACGGCCCGCCGAGAATTGCCGCGGAGATGACCGCGTTGGTGGCCCACAGCGTGGTGGGCAGCGTCTGGTGATTCTGATACCACTCGTGGTCGGAGACCAGCCTCGTCGACGCCATCAGCAACATGACGACCACCTGATCGGCGATCACCACCTGATACCGCGGCAGCTTCTTCCCGAACAAAGCACCGGATGTCCCGAGCAACAGTGCCGACACCCCGGTCCACACGGCCATCAGAGCGACGAAGAACCAGCTGAGCCGAGAGTTGGTGTAGTCGGAGGCCGAGGCGAACTGGTAGCTGATCGCGTACACCAGCGTGACGAGCCGAAATGCCTGCGCCGCCCGCCACAGCGGGGCATCAGGGTCGGTGTCGACACCCGACGCCTCGCGAACGGTCGGCTGATAGTGCAGCCGACGACGGCGGGTGGGCTCAGTCATCGGGAGGAGTGGGGTTCACGATGCGAGGCTCGGCGCGCGGCTCGTCGGGTTCGGCGGGGAACAGTGGGGTTTCCGGATCTTCGACGTGCAGTTCGGCGTACGCGATGTCCGGGTCGTCGGCGAGGAGGGAACGAATAGCGGTATTCAGGACCGCGACGATCGGGACAGCCAAGAGCCCGCCGACGATTCCAGCGAGAACGATGCCCGTTGTAATGGCGAGAACGACTGCCAGCGGGTGCAGGCGAACAGCGCGACCCAACAACAGCGGTTGCATCACGTGCGCTTCGAGCTGCATGACGCCGATGATGATGCCGAGGACGATCAGCGCCGTCAGGAAACCCTTCGTGACCAGAGCGACAAGCACCGCGAGAAAACCGGTCAGAAATGCACCGACGATCGGAATGAACGCGCCGATGAACACCAACGACGCCAGCGGCAGGGCGAGCGGCACCCCGAGGATCGCCAGGCCGGCACCGATACCGATCGCGTCGGCGGCGGCAACCGCGACCGTGGCGCGCACGTAGCCGATCAGCGACCCGAAACCTGCAGAACCGGCGATCCGTACGCGACGACGCGCGTCGGTGGGAACGATCCGGGTGACGAACTGCCAGATCTGGTCGCCGCCGTAGAGGAAGAAGATGAGAGTGAACAGCGTCAGCAATGCCCCGGTGAAGATCTCGCCGATGACTGTCGCCGTGGTCAAGGCGCCGCTGGTCAGGGACTCACGATTGGATTGCACCGACTTGACGACCGAATCACCTGCCTGGCGGATCTGATCCTCGCTGAAGTGCAGCGGACCGCTGGTGAGCCAGTTCTGAATTTGCGTGACGCTGGCCGTGAACTGGTCGGTGAGCTGGGGCAACCCGTCGATGAACTGCTCGACGACAAACGTCATGATTCCCGCGACCAGCCCGATCGAGGCAAGCAGAACGACGATGACGGCTGCCGAGCGGGGAACACCCCACACCTGTAGCCGATCGACAATCGGGATCAGCAGAGCTGATGCCAGCAGAGCCAGCCCCACCGGGATGAGCACGGTTTCGAGGCGGAGTACGACGTACCCGAGAACCAACAGTCCGGCGAAGATCACAATGAGGCGCCACGACCATTCCGCAGCGATGCGCACGCCGGGATGCACCGCCCGAGCGTCGGCGGAGATGGGTTTGTTCATCCTCGATGCTCGCTCCGCACGCCCCCTGTTTGCGTTCACATCGCGAGCCTAACCGGCCCGGCCGACACAGGTGAGCGGACGAATAATCGGACGCGCGTACCAACACTTCGACCTCTGCCAGCTAAATTGAACCCTGTGCGGGCCTCATACAGAGCAATAGCGGTGACCATCCGCAGCCGGTGGCCCCTCTATATGCTCTCCATGCTCGCAGCCAATCTGATCGGCGCGGTACTGGTCTTTGCCTTCGTCCGGTACGGCGTGCCGATCCAGGAGTCCGACGCGATAGTTGCCGACCGGGTCCGCAACTTCGCGATCTTCGGCGTGTACCTGGCATTCGCCGGCGCCGTCAGCCTCACGGCGGCGGCGATGATGTTGAAGTCGGTCATTCGCTGGCGGCTGCGCGGGGGTCCACCGACGAGGTCCGAGCAGATGGCGGCACTGCACGCGCCGCTTCGCCAGGCCATCGTCCACCTGGTGCTGTGGATTCTGGGCGGCATCATCTTCGTGTTCCTGACCATCACCGAGATGCCCGGACTCGCGATCGCCGTGATCGTGACGGTCTGCATGGCCGCGACCACGACCTTCGGGTTCACCTACATGCTCGGCGAGCGCATTTTGCGTCCGGTCGCCGCCCAGGCCTTGAGCGAGGGCGAATTCGATCGGACCATGGCGCCTGGCGTCGGAACCCGGCTGGCGATGACCTGGGGTCTCGGCACGCTGATGCCCGTCGCAGGCATCATCTTGCTGTGCTCGACGCAGCTCACGACCGATCTCGAGTTCTCCCCCGACTCGCTCGCGTGGGCGATCCTGCTCATCTCGATCATGGCGATCGTGCAGGCCTTTGCGCTGTCGATGCTGACGGCTACCCAGATCTCCGATCCGATCCGCCAACTGCGACGCGCCATCGAGCGGGTGCAGCGCGGCGCCACCGACGTACGCGTCGAGGTGTTCGACGGCAGTGAGATCGGCCGGCTGCAGGTCGGCTTCAACCGCATGATGAAAGAGTCCGACGAACGTCGTCTGCTGCGTGAGCTGTTCGGTCAGCACGTCGGCGAGGACGTGGCCCGGCGCGCGTTGAAGTTCGGTACCGAGCTGGGCGGCGAAACTCGATTCGTGGCAGTTCTGTTCGTCGACATGGTCGGATCCACCGGTGCCGCGGCCGAGCGCCCGCCGGGTGAAGTGGTCGAGCTGCTCAACGAGTTCTTCCGTGTGGTCGTCGACGTCATCGATCGTCACCATGGTTTTGTCAACAAGTTCATGGGTGATGCGGCACTCGCCATCTTCGGTGCACCACTCGATCGGCCCGACGCTCCGACGGCAGCCCTCGCTGCGGCTCGCGAGCTGCGGTTCAAGCTCAACGACATCACCGGCCTCGACGTCGGAATCGGTGTGAGCGCGGGGCTCGCGGTCGCCGGCAACATCGGTGCTGCCGAACGTTTCGAGTACACCGTGATCGGTGATCCGGTCAACGAGGCGTCACGGCTCACCGAGCTCGCGAAACTTCGGCCCAGCCGGGTGCTGGCGTCGACGAGCGCGTTGTACTTCGCCGACGAAGAGGAACAGGCCGAGTGGGAACTCGGCGAGCAAGTCCAACTGCGTGGGCGCCGACGACTGACGCATCTGGCGTGGCCCGAAAAGTATCCAGAGGTCGATCCGGATCAAATTGGTTAGGGTGAGTCGATGGCTCAGCCTGGAAACACCCCACGGCGACTGAGACGACCACGCTCGCCCGTGGCCGAGACCAGTCGGGCCAGAGGGCGCTTCTGGTGGCTGAAGTGGGTGCTCGGGATAGCACTCATCGCCCTCCTGATAGTCGAAGGCGCATATCTCTGGCCCAGGCTAAGTGAGGCCTGGCGGGTCCTGACCGAAATCCATTGGGGTTGGGTGGCCGCGTGCGTCGCGGCCCAACTCATTTCACTCAGCGGTTACGCGTCCGTTCAACAACGTCTGCTCAATGCCGCTGGTGTGGTTGCCGGTCACCTCAAGAACCTCTCGGTCATCTATGCCAGTACGGCAATGGCGCTGACGTTGCCTGCGGGCCAGGTCTTCTCCACTGCGTTCACGTACAAGCAGACTCGAAAGTGGGGCGCTACACCGGTTGTCGCATCCTGGCAGTTGGCGATGTGCGGTGTCATCGCCGCCGCGACTCTGGCACTACTCGGCGCTACCGGCGCGGCGGCGTTCGGCACCAAGGTCAGCCCGGTGACGCTGACGATTTCGCTCGTCGGCATGGCAGCACTGTTTCTGGCGTTGCGATACATAGCCCAGAATCCCGGCAGCATCGAGCGCATCGGGCACCGAGTTCTGGCGCTGTACAACCGTTCTCGCAAGAACCCGACCGGGCGCGGTATGCACCGTTGGTCCGAAATCCTCAAGCAACTGGATTCGGTCGAGCTCAGCCGCACCGACTCGGTCATCGCATTCGGGTGGTCGGCCATCCATCGTGTCGCCGATGTCGCTTGTTTGGGTTTCGCATGCTGGGCGGTGGGCGCGGAACCCTCCTTCGCGGGGCTCCTGATTGCCTTTACCGCCGCCAAAGCAGTCGGCAGCATTCCGCTGCTGCCCGGCGGGCTGGGCTACGTGGACACCGCACTGATCACCGCGCTGACGATCGCCGGTGCCAGTGGAGCGCAGGCAATTGCGGCATGGTTTGTATATCGGATGGTCAGCTTCGTCGGGGTCGCTGTCGCCGGTTGGATCGTCTTCTTGATCACTTTCCGTGCAACCCACCACGAAGACCTCGAGATGGACCTCGAGTTCGAACGCCGCGAACAGCCGGGCGTCTAGCGTCGCAACGCTGCCGCGATGTCGTCGAGGTGTGCCCGACTGATCCGTACGGCTGCCTCCGCGTCGCCGGCTTCGATGGCGTCCACCAACATTCGATGCTCGTCCGCGTCGGGCTGGCTGTGGGGATGCAGGTCCAGAACCGCGATCAACTCGATCAACGCAGCCCGCAGACGCGGTACAAAGGTCTCGAAGAGTTCCGACAGCACGGGATTGTGTGCCGCGTCCACCACTGCTCGGTGGACGGCGATGTCGGCGTCGACGAACGCTGCGTCGCCAGAGTGCGCTGCGGCAGTTCTACCGTCGAGCGCTTGCCGCAGAGCCGCGACGTCAACGGCATCGCGCCGCTGCGCGGCGAGGCGAGCTGCTTCGATCTCGACCGCGTTGCGCACCTCGACGACGTGAAGGATCGCCTCGGCTTCGAGCACTCGGGGCCACTGATCCGGAGGCGTCGTACTCCGTAGGAAGACCCCGGCGCCCTGCCGCGATTCGAGCATGCCGAGGCCCGCGAGAGTCCGCACTGCTTCCCTGATAGTGGACCGCCCGATACCCAACTGCGCAGCAAGAGTGGTTTCACCTGGAAGTTTGGCGCCGACTTCCCATTCACCGCTCACGATCCGCGCGCGTAGCAACTCCGCGGCCTGGTCGGTGAGCAGCCGACGCTCGACGATCGGGGACACGTGAACTCCTCAGGTTGTCTGATAAGTAATTTCGTTCTAGTGTAGCCCGCATGGCTACAGGAGCACTCCTTCTCGACTGCCGCGGCGGGGCCTGAAAGACCGGCACCCCTCCGCGGGGTTTCGCCATGCCGGTCTCTCGACTCGACCGCAGGAGAAACCGAAGATGAGTACTACCCGCGCCAACCGCTGGAACAACCAGAAACCGTCACCCATGCCGTCCGAGCGCTATCGCGCCGCGTGGGATCGCGTCGACATTCCGACTTTCGAGCGGACGTGGCCGTCCAATCGCACCACCGCGGCGCCCCTGTGGGTGCCCGTCGATCTCCGTGACGGCAACCAAGCCCTCGCAGAACCGATGGACCCCGAACGCAAGCGTCGAATGTTCGAACTGATGGTGGCGATCGGCTACAAGGAAATCGAGGTCGGCTACCCCTCCGCGAGTCAGACCGATTTCGATTTCGTTCGCGACCTGGTGCGCTTCGATCTCGTTCCCGACGACGTCACTATCGTCGTATTCACTGCCGCGCGTACGGATTTGATCGAACGGACATATCAATCGATCGAGGGGCTGCCTGACGCGGTCGTCCACATGTACACGGCGACTGCGCCGACGTGGAGAAACGTCGTTCTCGGCAAGGAGCGAGAAGAGTTGCACGACATGATTTTCCGCGCCGCGCAAGACGTTGCTCGTGGCGGCGAAGGCCACGACGGCTGGCGATTCGAGTTCTCACCCGAGGTCTTCAACCTCACCGAACCCGACTACATCCTGCAGGTCTGCAACAGTCTCACCGAACTCTGGGACGCCAGCCCCGATCGCCCGGTCATCCACAACCTCCCTGCCACAGTCGAAATCGCCACCCCCAACATCTATGCCGATCAGATCGAATACATGCACCAGAATCTGGCCCGACGCGATTCGGTAATCCTCTCGGTCCACCCGCACAACGACCGCGGCACCGGCGTTGCGTGCGCCGAACTGGCAGTGCTGGCCGGCGCGCAGCGCGTCGAGGGATGCCTGTTCGGCAACGGCGAGCGGACGGGCAACGTCGACCTGGTCACACTGGGGCTGAATCTGCATGCACAGGGCGTCGATCCGGAAATCGACTTCTCCGACATCGACAAGATCCGTCGAACGGTGGAGTACTGCAACAGAATTCCCGTCCACGAACGCCACCCGTACGGCGGCGATCTCGTGTACACGGCATTTTCCGGAACCCACCAGGACGCGATCAAGAAGGGCTTCGCGCATCACTACGAGAGCGCGGAGGCTGCCGGCGTCGATCCGGGATCGGCGCCGTGGGCGGTCCCTTACCTGCCGATCGACCCCGCCGACGTCGGCCGCGACTACCAGGCGGTCATTCGTGTGAACAGCCAGTCGGGCAAGGGCGGAATCGCATATCTGCTGCAGACCGAGTACGGGGTCGAACTCCCCCGGCGCCTGCAGATCGACTTCGCCTCGCGGGTGCAGCTCGAAACCGACGACTCGGGCACCGAAATGACTGCCGACCAACTGTGGAAACTGCTGCTGCGCGAGTACGGGTACAACGGAGGAGTGCGTCGGTACTCACTGGAACACACCGCCGACGGTGATCAGTTGTTCGTTGCCATCGATCGCAACGGGCGCGAGGTCACCGCCGCGGCCAGTGCGTCCGGCCCAGTCGAGGCATTGAGCAAAATCCTGACCGAACAGGGCTCGGCCGTCGAGGTCGTCTCGCTCACCCAGCATTCACTGCCCCGCAACCCGAATTCTTCCGGGAGTGCGAATTCGGCAGTCACCATTGCAGAGTGCGTGGTGAACGGTGAAGGACGCTGGGGCATTGCGGTGCATCAGTCGGTGACAGCGTCGGCGCTTCACGCGGTCTATGGCGCAAGCACAAACACTGTGATGCAGCTCACATGATCTTGCGGAAGGATTTCCCGGGGTCCATAGTTGAAGCTACAAGAACTTGAACATTCAACTACTTATTCAGGAGCTTCCATGACCACCGCAACCTTGCCCGCATTGACCGCCGGAACCTGGGTCATCGACACCGTCCACTCCACTGTCGGATTCTCGGTTCGCCACCTCATGGTTTCCAAGGTTCGTGGAACGTTCGACGAGTTCTCCGGAACGATCACCGTTGCCGAAGACGGAACCCCCGCCGTCGAGGCCGAGATTTCCGTGGACTCCATCAACACCAAGAACGAGCAGCGCGACGGCCACATCAAGTCCGCTGACTTCTTCGACGTCGAGAAGTTCCCGAAGGCCACCTTCAAGTCCACCGCAGTGCGCTCCAAGGGCAGCGACTTCGTCCTCGCCGGCGACTTCACGCTCCACGGCGTCACCCGCGAGGTCGAGCTGAACCTCGAGTTCAACGGCGTCAACCCGGGCATGGGCCAGGGCCCCGTCGCCGGATTCGAGGCCACCACCGTCATCAACCGCAAGGACTTCGACATCTCCATCGAGATGCCCCTCGAAGGCGGCGGAGCAGTTGTCGGCGACAAGATCACGATCACCCTCGAGATCGAAGCCGGCCTCCAGGCCTAACAGCACTGTGCGCCTTTATTAACCGCCCGCGGTTAATAAAGGCGCACAGTCGTATGGTGTGAGCGTGAAGAAGTACGCACCATTCCTGCTGATCGACGCCATTCTTGTCATAATCTTCTGCGCGATAGGGCGCCGTACCCACGAAGAAGCCAATGCGCTCGCCGGTCTGGCGAAGACATCCTGGCCCTTCCTGACCGGCCTGGTGATCGGATGGGCTGCCACGTTCGCGCTCTACCGCGACAAGTTCAACGCCGTTCTCCTTGTTCCCACCGGCGTTGTCGTTTGGCTCGGCGCCGTCGTCATCGGGATGATCCTGCGAGTGTTGAGTGGCCAGGGCACCCAGTTCAGCTTTATCGTCGTCGCGACGCTGGTCCTCGGCGCGTTCCTTCTCGGTTGGCGCGCACTCGCTCCGCTGGTAGTGAGAATCCGCACCAAGTCGTAACCAAACTCCACGGCTCGGAACTACCCGAAATGCCCGAGCACGTAGGACACTTTTCGGATGAGCAACACTACGGAGCCCGTCGAACGTAGCGAGAAGGAAGACCGGGGGTTCTTCGGCCAACCCTTTGCGCTGGCGAACCTGTTCGGCGTCGAGATGTGGGAGAGATTCTCCTTCTACGGGATGCAAGGCATCCTCATCTACTACCTGTACTACAGCGTCAGCGACGGCGGCCTCGGCATCAGCCAGGCGGCAGCGACCAGCATCGTCGGCGCGTACGGCGGCACCGTCTACCTGTCGACGATTCTCGGGGCGTGGGTGGCCGACCGACTGCTCGGCTCCGAGCGCACGCTCTTCTACAGTGCTTCGCTGGTGATGGCCGGCCACATCGCACTGTCGGTTCTTCCCGGCATGTGGGGTGTCGGCGTCGGCCTCGTCATGGTCGCCTTCGGCAGCGGCGGCTTGAAGGCCAATGCGACCTCTCTGGTCGGAGATCTCTATTCCGAACAGGATGTTCGCCGCGACGCCGGATTCTCCATCTTCTACATGGGCATCAACATCGGCGGTCTCGTCGGTCCGCTGCTCACCGGAGCCGTCCAGGACGCCTGGGGATTCCACGCCGGTTTTGCTCTCGCTGCCGTCGGCATGGCGCTCGGCCTGATCCAGTACACGCTGGGCCGCAAGCATCTTCACGGAATCGGTGCCGAACCCGGCAACCCGTTGCCGGCGGACAAGCGCGCACTCTACATCGGGATCGGCATTGCCGCGATCGTCGTCGTCGCGGTCGCCTCCGTCACCGGTTTGATCACGGCGGACAACATGTCCGACGTCGTTGTCGGACTCACGATCGTCGCGTCGGTCGGTTACTTCCTCCTCATGCTCACCAGCAAGAAGGTCACCAAGGTCGAACGCAGTCGAGTCTTTGCATTCATCCCGATGTTCATTGCGAGCGCGGCCTTCTGGTCGCTGTTTCAGCAGCAGTTCACCACCGTGCCGGTGATCTCAGACAAGCTCCTGGACCGCAATCTCTTCGGTTGGGACTTCCCGCCGACGTGGGTGCAGTCGATCAATCCGGTGTTCATCATCATCTTTGCCGGTGTGTTCGCAGCGATGTGGACCAAACTCGGTGACCGTCAGCCGTCGTCGCCGATCAAGTTCGCGCTCGGCACCGGCACGATGGGTCTGGCGTTCCTGGCGTTCATCCCGATCACCGGGGGCGGACCGAACAGTGCACCGCTCCTCGGCCTTGCCGGTGTGCTTCTGCTCTTCACCTTCGCCGAACTCTTCCTGTCCCCCGTCGGCCTTTCCCTTGCAACCAAACTCGCGCCCGAGCATTTTCACACTCAGATGGTGGCGTTGTTCTTCTTGTCCGTTGCATTGGGTTCTTCGATGGCGGGAACCTTGGCCGGTTACTTCGACATCGACGACAGTCGCCCGTTCTTCCTGATCATCGGTTTCTCGTCGATCGGAATCGGAGTGATTCTTGCTCTTGCCTCGCCGTGGATCAAGAAGCTGATGCAGGGCGTGAAGTAGACGGGCTCACTTCACCCACAACCACAGAGCCAACACGAATCCCGCTATCGCTACTGCCACACGCAGTACCGATGGCGGGATTTTCTTGACGACGGGCGGGCCACACCAACCTCCGGCCAACGCGCCGAGCGCCATCGCCAACGCGGCCACCCAATGCACCTGTCCAGAGAAGGCGAAGATGAGTGCAGCCACAAGATTGGCGATGCCGAGAAAGAAACTCTTCAGGATCGTTGCACGCCACACCGTTTCGGAAGTGAGGATGAGCGTCGCAGCCAGGAAGATGACGCCGGCACCGGCACCGAAATAGCCCCCGTATACCGCGACGGCGAACAGTGCTGCGGAGTAGATTCCGGGGCGGTCACCGCCGCCGGACAACTCACGAATCTTCGGTTGCAGCAGCAGCGCGAGCGAGGCGAACACGACCATCGCCGGCACAACGGATTCGAACGAACCTTCCGGTGCCAGCCACAGGATGAGGGCACCGATGATGCCACCGGCCGCCGAATAGAGAGACCAGCGAACAAGTTTCGGACCGGTATCGGCAACTTCACGGGACGAGTTCGCCAACGCTCCGACGCCGACGGCCACCAACGCGACGGTATTGGTCATGTTCGCGCTGACCGGTGAGAGCCCGACGCTCAGCAGCGCCGGATACGAAACGATCGATGCAAGACCGGTGACAAAACCGACTAGACCGCTGAAGAATCCCGCTACGACGAGGAAAAGGAAATCGAGCAGGTTCACGAACCAGGAATCTACTCGCGGTGCCCGGTACTACTTGTCGGCAGGCTTGCCGAGTTCCTGGAAGAGCTTGTCCGTCATCTGCATTGCTCGATCACCGCCGTCGGCGTCTGCGACGAACACCGCGAACGCGAAGTCTCCGCGTGATCCGTAGAACCAGCGATCGTCACCGCTCGCTGCACCGGCCGCCATCATGTCCGGGTACCCAGCCAGTCCGCCGGCGCCTCGCATGGCGTCACGCAGACGATTGTTGACGTCGCCGGGCAATACCGTCGGCGTGACGTCGGCGGTAGCCGGTTGTCCGAAGACCATCATCGGCATCGGGGCACTGCCGCGGGCGATCGATGCCGCGAGCATCGCCATTCCGAACGGAGTTACCGTCGGTGTGCTCGCGTCGTTGGACGTCTTGTTGGCCATGACGTTGTTCATCGCCTGGTCCACGCCGGGGCGGTTCGCGGCAAGCACTGCTGTCTGCTGTTCGAGTCCCTGAATGTGGAAGCCGTTGCCGAGTCCGAGTTGCTGCCCGGTGTCGGCCAACTGCTCGGGTGACACGGCGCCGGGGTCGACGCCGTTCTGCATCGACGATGCGAGACGGACCAGATCGAGGGCGCCGCCGGCCGGGCGCAACCCGGTGAAGGCGATCGGGCCCTGTTCGATGGCCTGATTGTTCTGTGCGGCAGCCAGAATGGCGCCGTCCGACGGGCGGATCGCGACGATGGCCGCAGGAGTACCTGCACTGACGACAGCTTCGATCGCGGCGAGTTGAGCGTGCGAGTCGAGGGTCGCGGCGACGTCGGGCCCGGGAGGTCCTTGGAAGCCGGCTTGCTTGATCGGGAATCCGTTGGGCTCGACCAGATTGACCGCCCAGCCGGCGGTGGCGTCGCGATTGGCCTGCCACACGGTCCGCAGTGGGTCCAGCAACGGCGAGTTGATTCGACGGTCGGAGGCGATCAGCTTGGGTGTCTTGACCACGACGACACCGGGGATCGCAAAATCGCTTTCCAGGTAGGCGTAGTCGGGATCGCGGAGCAGTACGGCGGTGACGGGCTTGCCGGGGTTTGCGGCGAGGTCGGCCAACATCGACTCCGAAGTGACCAACGGGGCGACAGGTTCGAGCACCGTGGCGAGGCGACGAGTGGTGTCGACGGGGTCCGGCATGGTGGCCGGGTCGAGAGTGATCGCGTTGATGGTCTGCTCGTTCATGAGCAGGGTGCCGGTGCTGTCGACTACCTTCGGCGGCGCTGCGTCCGTGCGGGTGTACGAAACGGTGCGACCGTTGCCGAGGTCGGGGACGAGGACCGACGGGTCCCAGGACACACGCCAGCCGACCGACAGATCACGAACCTCACCCTGCGACTGGTAGCTCCAGTCCTTGCCTTCGCCGAAGTTCCAGGACGCGTCGAGTGTGAAGAGTCCGGAGTCGCTACCCAGATCCATGACCTGAGCGACGTCGAAGTCGGTGGACTTGGCGGCCAGTCCGTCGAACATCTGCTGGATCGACGGCCGCGCCGCGTTGGGGTACGACGTGAGCGCCGCGGCAGCTTCGGCGTCGTGGTTGTTGAGGGCGGTGACGAAGTCCTCCACCACCGAGGCGGCGTCGGATTTCTTCTCCCCACCGATGACACACGACGCGAGCGCCACTGTCAGAACGACAGCAGTTATCGACGCAACGACATATTTTCCACGACGGTTGTGCTGTCCTCCGGGCCCCATGCATGTAACTCTTTACTTCTGTCACACGAGTAACAAGCACGGGATGCCTACGAACGTGTCACGGTTGAGCTACGACGGTGTGATCCAACTGCAACGGAAAACAGGTTTCAGCGCAGAAAAGTGCCCGCTACCTGCACTGCAGGCGAAGAGCTGTCCGCACCCGCGATGAATACCGCAAATGCGAGGTCTCCCTTGATTCCGACGAACCACCCATGTGCCGGGCCACCCTCGGTTTCGGCCGTGCCGGTCTTGCCGAGAAGCCCCGGAATGTCCTGCAACGACGTCGCCGTACCGCCTGTGACGGTCTCGCGCATCATCACCCGCAACTGTTCGGTCACCTCCGCGGGAGCCGGTACAACGGTCTGATCTGCCACGCCGGGCTGTCCCTTGACCAACATCGGCGCGGGTGTCGTTCCGTTGGCGATCGAGGCCGCCACGAGAGCCATCCCGAAGGGCGTGGCGGTCACCGTGCCCTGTCCGATCGCGGACTCGACGCGTTCGGCGGGGGTGTTCGCGTCAGGGACGTTGCCCGTCACCGTCGTGAGTCCGGGGGTGACGTAGTCGACGCCGAGCCCGAACTGCAGCGCCGCTTTGTGCAGAGCATCGGCGGGCAGACCGACGGCCATCCTCGCCATTGTGGTGTTGCACGACTTCGCGAACGCGGTGTGCAGCGGAACCGATCCGAGGTCGAACTCGTCGTCGTTGGGAATCTGACGGCCCTCGATGTTCTCGGTACCCGGGCACGGCAGAACGGTGTCCGGTGTAGCGACGCCGGCTTGCAGGGCCGCGGACGTCGTCACGGTCTTGAACGTCGAACCCGGTGGGTACAGGCCGGTCAGAGCGATCGGGCCCTGTGCGTCGGCGGGGGCGTTCTGGGCCACCGCCAACACCGCTCCGGTCGACGGCTGCAGCGCAACGATCGCCGCCTGTTGTGTCACCCCGGCGAGCGCATTCTCGGCCGCGAGTTGCATCGGTCGGTCGATCGTTGTCGCGATGTTCGGAGCAACCGGCCCGTCTTGGCCGGCGACGGTGGTGACGGTTCCGTTCTGCTTCACCTGCTGTACCGCCCAGCCCGCGGACTTGTCCTGCCCCTCCTGCCACAGATCGGACAACCCACTGAAAGTCGGCGACGCCAGAGTTTTGTCCACCGAGAGCAACCGAGCCTGCGGCGCCAAGCTCACTCCGGGAATCGCCGCCAACCTCTCCTCGATCGGTGCAAGATCCTCGGCCCGCAAAGTGATTGCGGTGACCGGCTTCCCACTTGCCGACGCAAGATCGCCGCTCAGCGATGCCGCCGTGATCGTCGGTGCGATGGGCGAGAGAAGGGCCGCCACGGCTGCCGTGTCCACCGGGGGCACCGCGGCGGAATCGAGATTGACCAGCGTCACCACCTGCTGCTCCATGATCGGCTGGCCCGCCGCGTCCAGCACCGACGGCGGAGCACCGGTGGTGGGTGTGTAGCGCAAGGTCGTCGAGGAGGTCAGGTCCGGAGCCAACAGCGCCGGGTCCCACTGAATCAGCCAGTTGTCCCCGCTTTTCGACGCGTTTCCCTGCGTCGAGTAGTTCCAGTCCTGACCTTCACCGAACTTCCACGCCGCATCGAGTGTGAACGTCCCCGCAGAATCACCGGACTCGGTGGCGTCGGAGACGGTGAATGTTCCCTCGTCCTTGCCCAGCCCGTCGATCAGAGCCGAAATCGCAGTCGACGCCGCCGCCGGATCGGTGGTCAGGGCTGCCGCCGCTTGCACGTCATCGGAGGTGAGCGCGGAGGCGAACTCCTCTGCCACTGATTTCGGCTGGTCAGGGCCAGAACTGCAGGCAACTACCGATCCTGCGGCCAATACCCCCAGAGCCACGGCAGCCACGGGACGACGGAAAGTTCGGAAGCTCTGACGAGCGTGTGAAAGGCGCACGACTCCGATCATGCCCGAATTTGTGGCGCCAGTTCGACTATCGGTGTAATCATGTAATCAGTGCAATAAACGCACGCGACACTCCACCAGCTCTCCGAGGAGAACGCCATGAAGAACTCACAAAACTCCGGCGACCGCAGGTTCGGCCGTCCCGGAGGTTGGCAACAGGCTTCGGTTCCCGACGCGAGTGATGCGTCCGACTGGTTTGCCGGTCGACTTCCAGATGACTGGTTCACCGGAACGGCCGACGTCCAGGTCGACCGCGAAGAAATCGTCGTGATCGGTGAACTCCCCGCAGTCGACGGTGGCGAGGCCGCCGCGGACGGAAGGATCTCACGCTTTCGCGAAACCACGCGCGCCGACCGGATGCGCATCGCCGACGAGGCCGAGGCTCGCTACGGGCGCAAGGTCGCCTGGGGTGTACGTCTGGACGAAAAGACCGTCCTGTTCACACATCTCGCAGTTCCGGTGATGACACGACTACGTCAGCCCGAACGCAAGGTTCTCGACACCTTGGTGGACGCGGGAGTTGCTCGCTCCCGAGCGGACGCTCTCATGTGGACAGTCCGGTTGGCGGGCAAGCACAGCGAACAATGGCTCACCGAACTCCGCGAAGCGATGTCGAAGGTCGACGACCTCCGATCCGAGGGTCCGAAAATCTGACGGCCCGAAAATCTGAGCACCGAACACCGACGAGACCGACAGCACAGAATAATTCGATTGCACGGGACCGTTCGAGTGTTCTAACCTGGAACACGAATCATTCCCGACAGAACAGGAAACGGGCCGTTGCTCCTCTAGAGGTTCATCACGCGAAGGCACTCGCACCCATCAGCACTTGCTGAGCCGGGCGCACAGTCCAAGCACCCTCTGGAGTACTCATGACCCAATCCCATCTTTCTCTGTCGCTCTCGGATCTCACCTTCATCTGGCCGGACGGCGAATCAGTCTTTTCCCACACCAATTTTGTATTCCCCAGTGGCCGTGTCGGTCTCGTGGGACTCAACGGATCGGGAAAGTCGACTCTGCTGCGGTTGATCGCGGGAGAGCTCTCACCGGAATCCGGATCCGTGACCGCTTCCGGCGAGGTCGGCTACCTCCGTCAGGACATCACACTCGATCCGAGCGTTCGGGTGGATGACATCCTCGGTATCCACGAACTCCGAAACGCATTGCACCGCATCGAAACCGGCGACGGCTCCGAATCCGACTTTGCGCTCGTGGACAACAACTGGGATATCGAGGAGAGCGCCCTCTCCACCTTGCATCGACTCGGCCTCGAGAAGGTGGTTCCGGATACCGCAGCATTGAGCCGAACTGTCGGCACCCTCTCCGGCGGAGAGACCGTCTTACTCGGCTTGACCGCAACGCTGCTGAAGAATCCACAGGTACTTCTCCTGGACGAGCCGACCAACAACCTGGATCGCGACGCTCGATCACGAGTTCATGCTGCAGTCCAACAGTTTCCGGGAACCGTGCTGATCGTCAGCCACGACCGGGAACTGCTCGACACCGCGGAGTACACGATCGAACTACGTCGGGGGGATCTACGCGTGTTCGGCGGCAACTACTCGCACTACCAGGAGGTCGTGACCGCTGAGCAGGAAAACGCACTCGCCACCGTTCGCGACGCCAAGGCCGATCTGGCAAAGCAGAGCCGCGAGCTGATCGACGCTCGAACGAAACTGGACCGGCGTAAGCGCTATGGGCAGAAGATGTTCGAGAACAAGCGGATGCCGCCGATCATCGCGCAGACACGAAAACGTCAGGCCCAAGTTTCAGCGGGAAAGCTGGCCCTCAACCATATCGGGAAGGTGGACGAGGCCAAGTCTGTCCTGTCGGAGGCAGAGGAACTCCTTCGAGACGATCGCGAGATTCGTCTGGATCTGCCTGCTACAGAGGTTCATCCGGGGCAGCAGGTTGCGCGGCTCGACGAGGTGACGTTGCGGAGCGGCCAAGTGGTATCGCTCCAGATCACCGGGCCGGAGCGGATTGCGATAGTGGGACGCAACGGAATCGGCAAGACGACGTTGCTCGATGCACTCGCCGCGTCGACTCCGTTCGTAGCCTCTCGTGCGCTCCCCCAACGTCTCGACGTGTTCGACGAGGACCTCTCGGTGGCGGACAACGTCGCGTTGGCCGCGCCACACGCGACAGCCGAGGAAATTCGCGGGCAGTTGGCACGGTTCCTTTTCCGGGGAACGGATTCCGACGTATCGGCATCCGCACTCTCCGGCGGTGAACGATTGCGTGCGGCGTTAGCCACGATCCTGCTGGCCGAGCCCGCGCCCCAGCTGCTTCTTCTCGACGAGCCGACCAACAACCTGGACCTACCGAGTCTCGCCCACCTCACGCAGGCACTTTCCGATTTTCGCGGCGCCATGGTGGTGGTGAGTCACGATCTGCCGTTCCTTCGCGGCATCGGCATAACGCGATGGATCAGCATGGACGAGACTGGTATTCGAGACATCGATCCCGAGTAGGCCGACGGTTGACGCTGTCGGTGCTCGACGGTCTGGCCTACCGTGGGGCGATGTGCCTTCACCTCGACGCAACCGCCGCGCTGTCGCTCGCAGGTTGGGTTCGCGAAGAACCCACTCGATCGGCCTCTGCCCCAGTTCCGCAACCACTGGTCGGCGGTTGTGACCAACTCGTAGTGTGGGCGAGTTCGTTCTCCGTACTTGCCAGCTCCGACGACCAGGTGTGGTTTCTCTCGGCGGAGAACTATGCCGGTGGCGTTGGCGTCAGCGATGAGGCGTTTCCCTGGAATGCGTTCCGGCACGAGAGCCTGGCGGTCGCTTCCGGGCCGGCGGAGCGCGCGGCGATCAACGCCTTCTGGTCCACTCACCTCCCGGTCCTGCTGTCGGTGCGCAATGGGTACGAGTACTTGGCGCTCGCACCCGACGGTCAGGTTGTCCGTGGAGGAGAGCCGGAGTTCGAGGAGGTCACCATCGTCGCCGCTGATTTCGAGGCTCTGATTCGGGGCATAGCCGCAGGCGTCAGCACTGCAGACCCCTCCACCGATGCATTGCTTGGAACAGTGGGTACTGCCCCGCCGGGCAGTGACCGGTAGCTCTGGGGGAGGCCGAGTTGACGGCCCGACTGTTCGTGAGAGTCCACGCCATCCGTCGAATGGGACCGGACGACTACTCGAGTTCACGTGCGTAGCAACTGGCACCCATACTGGACGGGTGTTGCACGACGTGAGAAATCCGGTGGACGGTGCGCGGATCACCTATCAGATCGTGGGCGATGGCCCACCCCTGTTGATGGTGCACGGCACAGCGTTGTCGCGCTCCATCTGGCGTGGCTTCGGGTACGTCAAGGCACTTCAGGAGCAATATCGTCTGATCCTCGTCGACATGCGGGGTCACGGACGCAGTGACAAACCACACGACTCCGATTCGTATGCAATGGATCTGGTGGTCGGCGATCTCCTGGAGATCCTCGACACGGAGTCTCCGTTCGAACCGGCACACGTCCTCGGATACTCGTTCGGCGGACGCTCGGTGATGTCGCTGACAGTCGAGCACTCCGAACGGGTGCGATCGCTGACCGTCGGGGGCGGTAGCAGCCGACCGATGACGGGCGCGTTCGACGCATTGTTCTTCCCGGGCTGCATCGACGTACTCGAAAGCGGCGGTATCGAGGGATTTCTGACCGGTTGGGGCGTGAGGCGCGGCAAACCGGTGGATCCTCAGACTGCGACTGCCTTCCGAATCAATGATGCCCTCGCGCTCGCTGCCTACATGCGCCGCGCAGAGAAGGAGCACGGCATCGACGACGCCGTGCTGCAACGGATCACCACACCGGCGTTGTTGTTCGTCGGATCGAGAGATCGCGAGCGCCTGCCGGATACCGAGCATCTCGCGTCGCTGATCCCGGACAGTGCCTTGACTGTGATCGAAGGGGCTGACCACGCAAGCGCAGTCGCAGACTCCGATGCTGTACTGCGTGCGCTCATTCCGTTCCTCAGCCGACAGTAGTCCGCCTTGAACCTCTCGCTACTGCGATGTGAGCACTCTCGACTCCAGCGCGGTCACCGGTGGTTGCCGCAAGTCCAAGCGCCTCAACAACTGGGCATTCGCGGCAACGACCACAGTGGATACCGACATCAGGATTGCTCCGACCTCCATCGGCAGCACGAACCCGACGGGCGCCAGTACTCCCGCAGCGAGGGGAACCGAGATCGCGTTGTATCCCGCTGCCCACCAAAGGTTCTGAACCATCTTCCGGTAGGTGGCGCGGGAGAGCTCGATGACCGAGCTCACCGAACGCGGATCATCGCTGGCCAGAACAACTCCCGCCGACGCGATCGCCACGTCGGTTCCGGCACCGATCGCGATGCCCACATCCGCCTGGGCGAGTGCCGGCGCATCGTTGACCCCGTCACCGACCATCGCCACGCGGTGGCCCGCAGCCTGAAGCCGAGATACCTGCGCTCCCTTGTCCTGCGGAAGCACTTCGGCGAAAACTTCGTCGATCCCGAGCCTGCGAGCCACCGAATGGGCCACGGCCTCCGCGTCTCCGGTGACCATGGCCACCCGCACACCGCGAGCATGGAGGGCGTCGACGGCCAATGCTGATTCCGGGCGAATCTCGTCGGCCAATGCCAATGCGCCGATTACCTTCTCGTCACGCACTACATGCAGGACGGTCGACCCGTCACTGAGCCACTCTTCGGTCCCCGGGATCGCGGTGGCCCCGACCGATCGCAGCATCCCCGGTCCGCCGACACCGACGCGTGCACCGGCGACGTCCGCAGCAACCCCGATCCCGTTGTGCGCCTGAAAGTCGGAACCCGAAGTGAATTCGAGCGACAACTCCCGCGCCGCCGCGACGACGGCGCGCCCGAGTGGATGTTCGCTGTCGAACTCGACGGCAGCCGCTGCGCTGAGAACGTCGTCATCGGAATACCCGTCGACACCGCGTACACCGACCACTGCGGGCTCCCCCTTGGTGAGAGTGCCGGTCTTGTCGAAGAGAACGGTGTCTACGTTACGCATCGCCTCGAGGGCCATGCGGTCGGTGATCAAGATCCCAGCCCGAGCCGCCCGTTCCGTCGCGATCGAGACGACCAGTGGAATCGCCAACCCGAGCGCGTGCGGGCAGGCGATCACCAGAACGGTGATCGTCCGGGTGACTGCGCTCTCCGGGGTGCCCCAGATACTCCAGGCGATCGCGGTCAGCACTGCCGCGCCCAGTGCGTACCAGAACAGCAGAGCAGCGGCCTTGTCCGCCAACACCTGCGCGCGACTCGACGAGTTCTGGGCTTGTTCGACCAGGCGCCGGATACCGGCGAGCGCGGTGTCTTCTCCCACGGCGGTGACTCGAAGCCGAAGTGCCGAGTCGGTGGCTACCGTGCCGGCCACCACCTGATCTCCGACAGTCCGGCGGACGGTCTTCGACTCGCCTGTAATCATGGATTCGTCCATGTCGGCGCTTCCCTCGACCACCGTTCCGTCCGAGGGAACACGGGCGCCGGGACGAACTATCACCAGGTCGCCGGTCGCCAGAGCTGCGGTGGGCACGGTTTCCACCGATTCCCCCACCACCCGTTCTGCCTCGTCGGGCAGCAAAGCGGCAAGTGAATCCAAGGCGCTCGATGTCTGACTGAGCGAACGCATCTCGATCCAGTGGCCCAACAACATGATCACGATCAGAAGCGCGAGCTCCCACCAGAAATCGAGAGTGTGATCCACCCAGTGCAGACTCGCAGCCCATGACGCGAAGAAGGCCACGGTGATCGCGAGCGCGATCAACAGCATCATTCCCGGCTGCCGAGAACGGATTTCGGCAACAGCGCCGGTGAGGAACGGCTTGCCACCCCAGAAGTACATCACCGTGCCGAGTACCGGTGAGATCCATTCCACCAGAGAGTTTTCCGGCAGTGTGTACCCGACCAGATCAGCGAACATCGCGTCTGCCGCAACGACCGGAACCGCGATGACCAGCATGACTGCAAACAACGTCCGGAACTGTGCGACGTGATCCCCGTGACCACCGTGTGCCCCATGCTCCATCTGGCCATGGCTCATCTCGCTATGGTCCATCTGGCCATGGTCCATCTGGCCATGGTCCATCTGACTGTGATCCATGTGGCGGTCATCCCCTCGCGTGTGATTGCAGCACAGCACCGGTCAAGCCATCAGCCTCGAACGTATGCCCAGGTAGCCACCCGAGCAAGGTCACGCGGCCAAGGCCTCCTGTTCAACTCCCCTTCAACATCGCTTCCATCTGAGTGATTTCCGCCTGCTGACCGGCAATGATCGCTTCTGCCATCTTCTCCGCCGACGGGTCGAGCCCGTTGTCGAGTTCGGTCTGGGACATGGTGATGGCACCCTTGTGGTGCTCGATCATCATCGTCAGCCACAACTTGTCGAACTCCGCGCCACTGGCATCGGTGAGGGCGGTCATGTCGTCGGCCGACATCATTCCCGGCATCTCGGCCATCCCGACGCCGTGTCCCGCGTGCGCCGACTCATCCATGCCCTCCATCGAACTCGACGAAGGCTCGGGGCGTCCCCACTCCGTCAACAATTCGGTCATCTGAGCCATCTCCGGGCCTTGCGCTGCCTCTATCTGCGCTGCAAGAGAGAGAAGTTCGGCATTGTCGGTTCGACCGTCGACCATTCTGGCCATGTCCAATGCCTGCGCGTGATGCGGGTACATTCCTTCGAGAAACTCGATGTCGGCGGCATTGACACCCGCAGGAATCTCCGACTGTGCTGCGACGCTGGTTGTTTCGGAAGAATGGTTGATGCTCTCCCCGGAGTTGTCCGAGCATCCGGCAATCAACAGTGCTGCCGCTGCCACAACCGGAACGAACCGCGCGGCGCTCTTCCTGACCGTCAAAGACATGTTTTCACTCCCGAGAATTGATTCTGTTCGATATGCACTGCACCACAATTGATTTGACAAGAGTGCTGCACATGCACAGTTGCCACGTTACCGGCGAAAATCCACCGCGAAGCCCGATAACCGGCTCGAACAGGCTTCCTTCATCGAATCTTCACAGTCGAGTGGAAACCACCACGCGACAGCAATGCAGACACGCAGTCGACTAACCTCGGTCTGATGAGCGCCGAACTACGACCTGGCGAGGAACCGGGGCGCGTTCTTGTCGTCGACGACGAGACTGCCCTCGCCAAGGTTGTCGCCAACTATCTGACACGCGAAGGATTCACCGTGCGCCTCGCCCACGACGGGCCGAGCGCAGTACGTTCGGTGCGCGAATTCGAGCCCGCGCTGATAGTGCTCGATCTGATGCTCCCGGGCTTCGACGGCATGGAAGTCTGCCGACGAATCCGTACCTTCTCCGATGCGTACATCCTGATGCTGTCCGCCCGCGGTGAAGAGTCGGACAAGGTGACGGGTCTGGCGGCCGGCGCTGACGACTACGTGGTCAAACCCTTCGGCCCCCGCGAACTGGTTGCGCGAGTGAAAGCACTGCTCAGACGGCCACGCGCGTCGAGTTTGCTGCCAAAAGTGCTGCCGACGCCTCCCGGACTCGACATCGACGTCGTGGCCCGCACGGTCCGTGTCGACGACACCCTGGTCGATCTCACTCCCACCGAGTTCACCCTGTTGTCCGCGCTTGCGTCCCGACCCGACGCTGCCTGGAGTCGGGCCGAGATCATCACCTCGGTGTGGGGCTCGTCCTGGTTCGGGGACCAGCACATCGTCGACGTCCATGTGCGTGCATTACGCCGCAAACTCGGCGACGACGCGACCGATCCTCGGTTCATCAGAACCGTCAGGGGCGTCGGATACTCCCTGAGGTCGTCATGAACGAGGTCGTCATGAAGAAACTCGGGCTACGCGGAAAACTGCTGCTGGCGCAGCTTGTCGTCCTGTTCGTCTCCTGCCTCGCCATCGCCGCAGTCGCCATTGCCGTCGCTGCCCCGCTCTTTCACAACCACCTCATGATGGCCGGCATCGAAGACTCGAATGTCCGTACCCACACCGAAGAGGCATTCGCTCAGACCATGACCATTGCACTGTTGTGCGGGATCGCGGTCGCACTGGTGGGCGCAAGCATCGCCGCGGTCTACATCGTCCGACGCATCACGGCCCCGATCTCAACGCTGGCGGAGGCGGCTCAAAGCGTCGCAGACGGGAACTTCGACGTGACTATCGGCAGGTCCGACGTAGATGCCGATTTCACGCGTCTCGAAACTGCCTTTGCCGACATGGCGGCACGCCTTGATCATTCGGATCGGGTCCGCAAACGCCTGCTTGCCGATCTTGCCCACGAATTACGCACTCCGGTATCGACTTTGGCTGCGTACGTGGACGGCATCGAGGATGGCGTCCTCCCCACGGACAACTCTTCATGGTCGGTCATGCGCGATCAACTCGAAAGACTGCGTCGGCTCTCTTGCGATCTGGCGGACGTCTCCGCGGCCGACGAACACGCTCTCGAACTCGATCGCCGAGATGAGAAGATCGACGACATCGTTTGCAGCGCAACGGCAGCAGCGGCGCCACGTTTCGCCGATCGTGGAGTCGAATTGACGACCGCGCTACCTCCGCAACCGATCACGGCCGAGGTCGATCGCCAACGAATCGAACAGATCCTCGCCAATCTGCTCGAAAACGCGTTGCGGCACACTCCGAGCGGAGGTTCGGTGACGGTGACACTCGCACGGGAAGGTGACCACCTCTCGGTGTCCGTCACCGACACCGGTGACGGAATTCCCGCAGACCAACTCGAATCAGTCTTCGACCGTTTCCATCGCGGTGATCGATCCGACGGTTCCGGTTTGGGGCTCACGATTGCGCGCAGCCTCGCGCTCGCACACGGCGGCGATCTGTCGGCGCTCCGAAACGAGCAACCTCTCGGCAGCACGCTGATCCTCACCTTGCCGACAGGTTTCAGGCTGCCGCTTTGAACGGATCGTGCTCGGCGATCAGCTTTTCCAGTCGAGCCTCGTCCACTCGAACCCTGACTGTGGATGCCTCCTGCTGATCACGAATCACCTTGGCCAACGTGAACGTACTGGTGACCAAGAACAGCAAGGACATTCCGAGAAATCCGCGTTGCCACGCATCGATCGGAAGATACGCAGTTCCGAGGAGGGTGCCGACAAAACTGACGGCAAAGGCTATTCCGGCCTGAAGATAGAAGGCTGCAGTGGTCTTCGAGGGTGTTGTCGGTGTGCTCATGCTTCGAAGTCTGCTCGCCCATCCCGGCACTCGGATGCGTAGTCCTACTCGAGTGCGCACGGTACTTCCCCGGCAAAAATCAGATGCCGTTACCCATCCTGGTGGATAGTCTCGGTCCGGTATCCGGAGTTGTTCCAGAGCAGTCAGACGGCAGGAGTGATCGATGACCCGCAGACATATCGCCATGGTGAGCATTCCGGCACCGGGCCACGTCAATCCGAGCCTGGCGATCATCGCGCGTCTCGTCGCCGCCGGTCACCGCGTCACCTATGCCAACGACGAGTCGATGCGTGAGATCATCGAGGCGACCGGGGCCGAATTCGCACCGTACGTCTCCACGCTGCCCAGCCTCGTCCCTTCTCCCGACGGCGCCGAACCCGAGAAGAGCTGGGACGGGGATCTGATCGATCAGTTGACGATTTTCCAGGACGATTACGAGTCGATGCTGCCGCAGCTACGCCGAATCTACGAAGACGATCGCCCTGACCTCTTTCTCTACGACATCGCCGGCATTCCGGCACGAATACTGGCTCAGCAGTGGGGCGTTCCCATCATCCAGTTATCGCCGACGTACGTTGCCTGGGACGGTTACGAAGCCGACGCCGCACCGATGTACGACGAAATTCGTTCCGATCCGAGAGGCGTCGACCTGCTCGATCGGGAGACCCGGTTCTTCCGCGCCGAAGGCGTCGAGGTCGATCCACGTGAGTTCACCGGACGCCCACCCCGTGCAATCGTGCTGATCGCAGAATCGATGCAGCCCAACGCCGAACGCGTGAACCGCGACGTCTACACGTTCGTCGGCCCCGCACTCGAACCGAGCAGTCAACCTTGGGTGAACCCGGATCCCGAACGCAAGCTCTTGTTGATCTCGCTGGGTTCAGCATTCACCGATCATCCGGATTTCTACCGCACCTGCGTCGAGGCTTTCGGCCAGATGGACGGCTGGCACGTCGTCCTCCAGATCGGAAAGCAGGTGCAGATCTCAGATCTCGGACCATTGCCCGACAACGTCGAAATACACCGTTGGGTACCGCAGTTCGCGATTCTGCAGCAGGCCGACGCGTTCGTGACCCACGCGGGTATGGGCGGATCCAGCGAGGGACTGGTGACCGGGACACCCATGATCGCAGTGCCGCAAGCCGTCGATCAGTTCGGCAACGCCGACTCGCTCGTCGACGCCGGTGTCGCAGTACGCGTCGACAGCGCTACCGTCACGGCAGTAGAGCTTCGTGAGGCGCTGACTCTGGTGAGCGCCGACGAGTTCCGCCGACGCAGCGCGGAGTTGGCAGAAGAACTCGCAGCGGCGGGCGGTGTGTCCCGCGCCGTCGAATTGATCGAAGCCGCTCTACCCGGCAGCGGGCCCAGATAATGTCTGCTACCAGTGCCAGGCGTCGCCGCCCACGTTCTTGATGGTTCGCTGCAGCACAGTGATGGTGGTGACAAACTCCTCTTCGGTGATTCCCTGCATCCGCTCTTCCTGCAGCATCTGCTGTACCCGCGCGGCGCGATCGAACTGCTCGGAGCCCGCATCAGTCGGGCGAAGGACAGACCCGTCTTCGCGCGCCCACCCCAGTTCGAGGGCAGAGTCGACGGCGTCATCGATCACGTCGGTGGATTCGTTCGGACCGATCGTCCGCAAGAGGACAGCACGCTCCACCCCTTCAGGGTGCAGCGAAAGTTGGTGCAGGACCCACCACCCCGGCTGGGTGACGCCGATCGCTTCGAGTGCTCCGCGCGTGCGCGTGCGAATCGCTTCACCGGCTCGCGCGGTCCAGAATCCGATCGGCTGGTTGGCCGGTGGCTGCATCGCTTGTTTGTTCATGCACACGACGATAAAACCTCAACGGAAGTTCAGGTCAACCACCAGCGAGGTGAAGTTCTACATATGTTGCGTGATTGCTCGGCCGATAATGCGGGCGGCGTCGGGGAACTCACCCGGGTTCGGTCCGGCGTAGTTGAGCCGCAAGAACTTTCCAGTCGGTTCTGCCGGGAACCAATCGTCACCGGCCCCGACGATGACGCCGGCCGACCGGCAGTCCTGCACCACGCGTTCGACGTTCGTGGTGTCCGGGAGCCGAAGCCAGAGGTTGAGTCCGCCTTTCGGTACGGCATCGAGGTGAGCGTCCGGCGCGTGCTCGCGCAGACTCGAGACGAGGAGGTCGCGTCTGGCCTCGAGTTGGTGACGAAGCCTGCGCAAGTGGGTTCGCCAGGCCGGTTGGGTCACGACGTCGAGCGCTACCGCTTGCAGCATCCCGCTGACGTACATCGAATCTGCCTGTGTATCAGCCAGAATCCGCTCGTACGCCGGACCCCGAGCAATCAATCCGGCAACTCGCACCGACGGGGACACGCTCTTGGTCAGCGCACGAAGGTAGACGACGTGACCGCTGTCGTCTCGTGCAGCGATGGGGCTGGGATCTGCGGTGATTCCGAAGTCGAGCGCCGAACTGTCCTCGATGAGGAATGCGCCGTGCCGACGGACGGTGTCGAGAACCTTGTCGGCCAACGACGGCGACCACAGCGCTCCGGTCGGACTCGCGAAGCTCGGTTGTGCGTAGAACGCACGGGCACCGGTCTGTTCGAATGCACGCGAAAGCTCTTCAGGATCAGGCCCGTTGGCGCCGCTGGAGATCGGAATGACCGTGACTCCTGCCTGCGCGGCGGCCAGGATCGCACCCCAGTAGGTCGGCGATTCCATGAGCAACGGACGCCCCTCCCCCACCAACGCGCGAAAGGACGTCGCAAGCCCGCCCTGACTGCCGGGAAGTACAACCACGTCGTTCGGCCCCGGCGGCGTGATCCCGGCAGGAGTGGCGGAACCCAATTCGGAGGCAAACCAGGACTGCAGTTCCGGAAGCCCGGCAGCGAGGGGCCGATTGAACACGGCGTCGGTTCGCGTCGCCCTGGTGAAGGCTGCACGAACCAGACCTTCCGGCAACAGCTCTCGGGCCGGATAGCCGGAATGCAGCGCGATCACGTCGTTGGAGGTGGACTGCAGCGCCATGGGCAGCTGCAGACGATAGTTCGGCGATCCAAGCGCCGCTGTCTGCCACCCGTAGTCGTTGGGTCGCACGACGCGCGCCGCGCGCACGAAGGTCCCCACACCGGGACGAGCCTCCACAACCCCCTGAGATACCAGTGTTCGCAGCGCCTTCTGCACGGTGACCGGACTCGCCCCGTGCAGGCTGACGAGCGACCGAGTGGACGGAAGCTTCGCGCCTGGAGGAGCCGTCGCGATCCACTCACGCAAAGCTGCGACAATCCTCGAACTGCTATCATTGGACATGTCGAATCATAGTAGCGCTACTCCTCTTTCGCCGCTAGCGCTATCGCAAATCAATGTCCGTTTCCAGACCGAACCCTGAGGCGCCCTTCTCATCTGAAACACAACTCACCCACCCGAACCGGAGAGGTACGTAACCGCGTGAACACACCCATCGATCAGGCCCGCAAGCTCGAGAATGTCAGGTACGACATCAGAGGGCGAATTCTCGACAAGACCGAAGAACTCGAGGATCAGGGACACACGATCCTGCGACTCAACGTCGGCAATCCGGCCCCCTTCGGATTCGAAGCTCCGGACGAAATCATGATGGCCATGATCCGCAATCTCCCTACCGCGCAGGGATATTGCGATTCTCGCGGACTGTATTCGGCGCGCACTGCGGTGGTCCAGTACTACCAGACGCGGGGTATCACCGACGTCACCGTCGACGAGATCTATCTCGGAAACGGTGTGTCCGAACTGATCACCCTGACGATGCAGGCCCTCTGCAATCCAGAGGACGAGATCCTGATTCCCGCTCCCGACTATCCCTTGTGGACGGCTTCGGTTTCACTTGCCGGCGGCACGCCCGTCCACTACCTCACCGATGAAAGCCAAGGCTGGGCACCGGACTTCGACGATCTGGAAGCTCGGATCACGCCGCGCACCCGAGGGATTGTCGTCATCAATCCCAACAATCCGACGGGCGCCGTCTACTCGACGGAGGTGCTGCAACGCTTCGTGGATCTAGCGCGCAAACACGATCTGATGCTCTTCGCCGACGAGATCTACGAAAAGATCGTCTACGACGGCCGATCCATGACAAACCTTGCGACGATGACCGGGCGAGACGTTCTGTGTCTGACGTATTCGGGACTGTCCAAGGCCTACCGCGTGTGCGGATTCCGAGCCGGATGGCTGGCCATCACCGGACCACTCGAGCGGGCGTCGAGCTTCATCGAAGGCATCAAATTGCTGGCCAACATGCGAATGTGTGCCAACGTGCCGGCGCAGCACGCTATCCAGACTGCACTCGGCGGACGCCAGTCCATCGAGGACCTGTTGCTTCCACAAGGTCGGCTGACGGCCCAGCGCGATCTCGCACACACCACGCTCAACAGCATCGACGGGATCAGTTGCCAACAGGCCGACGGGGCGCTGTACCTGTTCCCCAAGCTCGACGTCGACAAGTTCGGCATCGTCGACGACGAGAGGTTCGTTCTCGATCTACTGGAATCGGAGAAGATTCTTGTCAGCCACGGTCGCGCGTTCAATTGGATCGAACCCGATCACTTCCGGTTGGTGACTCTCCCCAACACCGACGATCTCTCGACGGCACTCGAGCGACTCGGCAACTTCCTCAGTTCCTACAGCCAGTAGCCCTGGGTACCGGGCCCACATACGACTGAACGCCGACCGGATTTCCGGTCGGCGTTCAGTGGTGAAAATCAGCAGGCGATCAGGCAGTGACGATCGCGTCGAGGGCCGAGTAGAACAAGCCCAATCCGTCGTCACTGGGACCGGTGAGAGCCTCGGTGGCGTGCTCGGGGTGCGGCATCAAACCGACGACCCGGCCGTTGGCCGAGGAGATGCCGGCGATACGACGCTGCGAGCCGTTGGGGTTCTCCTCCGAGTAACGGAAGACGACGCGGCCTTCGCCCTCGAGTTCGTCGAGAACCTTCTCGGACGCCTGGAAGCGACCTTCACCCGACTTGAGGGGGATGAGGATCTGCGCGCCGGCCTCGTATCGCGAGGACCACGCCGTGTTGTTGGCTTCGACCGTCAACCACTCGTCGCGGCAGATGAAGTGCAGACCCTGGTTACGGGTCAGGGCACCGGGCAGCAATCCTGCTTCGCAGAGGATCTGGAAACCGTTGCAGATGCCCAGGACCGGCATGCCGCCCTTGGCTGCTTCCACAACCTTGCCCATCGCGGGAGCAAAACGTGCGATCGCGCCGCAACGAAGGTAATCGCCGTACGAGAATCCGCCGGGCACGATGACCGCGTCGACACCCTTGAGGTCTGCATCGCCGTGCCAGAGTTCGACAGCTTCACCGCCGGCCAGGTTCACTGCCCGAGCCGCGTCGATGTCGTCGAGCGTGCCGGGGAAAGTGATTACTCCGATACGTGCGCTCATGCCTCGACTCGCCTGACGGTCCAATCCTCGATCACCGTGTTGGCCAGCAGGCCTTCGGCGATCTTCTCGAGTTCGGCGTCTTCGACACTGCCGTCGATCTCCAACTCGAACCGCTTGCCCTGACGGACATCGGATACTCCTGCAAAGCCCAGGCGAGACAGTGCCCCGACAATTGCCTGTCCCTGGGGGTCGAGAATCTCGGCCTTGGGCATGACTTCGACGACGACACGGGCCACGTGCTGCTCCTCGGTACTAGTGCGCGAACCCGGAGTGAAACGCTCGGGTGATGGCCAGTTTACCGGGCGGACCCGAGATGGTTCGCATCGAGTGATCGGGGCGTGACGGCCACCACCTGTGAAACCCGCCTGCGAGTCCCTTCGGGGCGGCGCATACTCGAAATCATGCGACTGACACATTTTGGCCATTCCTGTGTGCTCGTGGAGTTGAACGGCTCGAAGATCCTCTTCGATCCCGGCAACTTCTCGCACGGATTCGAAGGCATCACCGGCCTCGACGCCATCCTCGTGACACATCAACACCCCGATCACGCCGACCCTGCGCGGCTGCCCGAACTGGCCGAAGCGAATCCCGACGCCGTGCTCTACAGCGATCCGCAGACGGCTGAAAAGCTCGGTGGGCGCTGGACCGGCGTCCGGCCGGGCGACCGGTTCAGCTTCGGCGACGTCGAGGTGACCGGAACGGGCGGAGAGCACGCAATCATCCATCCGGACCTACCGATGATCGACAACACCGCGTTCCTCCTCGGTGACGCCACCAACCCGGCACGGTTCATGCATCCCGGCGATTCCCTCTACGTCCCCGAACAAAAGATCGACGTTCTCGCCCTCCCCGCCGCCGCACCGTGGCTCAAGATCTCGGAGGCCATCGACTACCTCCGCGCGGTGGCGCCGCGCGTTGCGGTTCCCATTCATCAAGCGATCATCCGCGACGAGGCCGCGGGCATCTTCTACGGTCGCTACTCGGAAATGGCTGCCGACGGCACCGAGTTCCGAGTTCTCGACGAGGAGTCGAGCGTCGAAGTCGCCTGATTCGGTTCTCACGCACTCACATCGACGATGATCCAGCCGGTGCTCGTGCCACCGGCTGCGTCGGTGAGTGTGTAGAGAATCCTGTCGGTGCCTGCCTTCGTTCCGGCTTCGAACACCACTTCGCCGTTTTCGAGCTTCACGGTGCCACCGAGAAGTGACGTTGCCCCGACGCCGGTCACTTTGATCGAATCTCCGTTGCTGTCATGATCATTCGCGACGGCGTCGACGGTGACTGTGCCGCCTGAGCGGACCCGCGCGATGTCGAGTGCGGCGTACGGCGGGATCGGGCTTGCCGTGTACCGACCGACGTCGTCGAGTCGAGCCGAGGCAACCTCCGCCGCATCGACGATGGCAGCGAATTCGGTGCCGTCGAAGCGCGAGAGCTCGTTGCCGTTCATGATGGTCGATCCCTCGGCGCCGCCGCCGTGGTAGTCGTCGGCATAGAAGTTGTGGCCCAACTCGTGGCGGAGAACGCGGCTGAAGTTGCCGTCGGACTCGGCACTTACATGCGCGTAGCTGTGGTCGAGTTCGAACTTCGAGTAGTAGGCATTTCCGCCACCGGATGCGCACACGACGGTCGCCTGATCGACACTCGACCCGACCTGATCGGACCACAGATCTTCCAACTGCTCGAGATTTTCACAACTGCTCGAGTACGGATCGCCGGCGGAATCTGCCCGCAGGACAACTCGACCGAGGACCGGCCGAATCCCGACGTCTCTGATCCAGATGGCAGCGGTGCGGGCCATTGATTCCTCGGCCCGATCCAGAGCGACGGCGGCACTGCCTGCGCCGTGCGCGGAGTACCACTCGCCACTGAGGTCCAGTCCCACCACGAATTGCTTGACCGTCTTGCCGACCCTTGCGGCCGAGGCCGGCGCAATGGCGGCGGTGGGCCACTTGGGCTTTGCGTCGATCGGCGCCGTGCTGCGACCGACCACGTCGGATCCGACGAACTCGAGCGAAGCACCACGATCGAAAATCACCTGCCCTCGCAGTGTTCCGGCGGAGTCGACGATGGCCGAGACGATTGCGTCCGGACGCCCTTCCACGCTGCCGATGTACGAACGGGGCGCCGGGATCACCGCGTCGGTCAGCTCTCCGTCGCTGTCTTGCACAGCCATCGAGAACTCGGATCCCCGCAGGTTCATCTTGTGAAGGCGCAGTGTGAGTTGCTCACCTTCATCGTCGACGGTTGCGGTGCGGACGCCATCGCTCGACCCGCTCGACCCGCCGTCGACACTGCCCGTCGGCAGCGTGTGAACCGCGCTGGTCGGAGCGGCAGACGCGAGCGCCGGAACGAACGCAGCACAGACGACTGCGCCCACAGCCACGGCGACAAGACCCTCGGCCGACTTGGAGAACACTCTCGTGCGCATGGCGAGATCCCAATCCCATCTACTAGCGGCAGATTAACTGCACGCACTCTAGCAGTGGGAGAGTTGGCTGACCCAGCGCTCTAATTAATCGTCCGTTTTATGCGATTTTGACCCATTCTGCACTACTACCAGCAAGGAAGTGGAGAAACGCGAAGAGTCTGCCCGCTCGGACAACCCGGACAGACGACATATTCTCGTAGCTATCAAATAGTTGCCAACTACCGAATTCAGGCAGCGCCGAGCTCCTGAGACGGGGAGTTCCACCGATACACCTGCGAGTTGGCTTCGTGGAAGAGGGCAAGGTCGACGGCGTCGAGGACGGCCTGACGTGGGCCCTCGTTTCCCAACTGCTTGGCCGTGATCGACAATCTGACCAGTCCCCCACGTTTGGCGGCACGCCCGGCTCCGAGAACCAATGCGCGACACCACCACGGCTCGGCCTTGAAGCCTTCGCCGATCCCGAAAACCCTTCCCCGTTGCAAGGTTCCGCGGGTCAGATCATGTACTGCCCCGAGGCCTGCCATCGTGCGAAAGCCCGTCTCCGGCAACACCGACATGGCACCGGGCGATGCCACCCAGCGCGGCGGTGCGAACACCCGGGTCCGAAGGCCTGCATGCTCGAGAACGCGGTCCGCAGCGAGTAGTCGCAGTTTCGCTTCGTGCTTCGACAGAGTGGCGAACTCGGCTCGGCGACGCTTGGTCGCGGCCTGGTCGTAGCCGTGCAGAACGATGGCATCGCCGTGCTCGCGACGCTCACGCAGCCAAGCCGTCGTCACCGCGTCGTCGGCCAGTCGGTATTTGTCCTTCAGTCGCGGCGCCACCAGGAGCGACAAGCGGACACCTCGAGTGTCCATCTCGTCTGCGAATCCGGCAGCGAGATAACATGTCTCGTCTCTGATTCCGGATACCGACACGATCAGTTCTGCGGACATACTCCGATAGTGGCAGCTGTGGGTGAACAGCACACTGCCGCCGGATGATCATCCGGCGGCAGTTTTCAGCGCACCTACTGGTTCTTGGAAACCTCTAGTTCTTGGGAAGCGCAGCTTCGATCGCGGCGACAACCTCGGGTGCGTCAGGCTCGGTCCGCGGACGGAAGCGGTTGACGACGGTGCCGTCCGGTCCGATCAGGAACTTCTCGAAGTTCCACTGAATGTCTCCCGCAGCGCCTTCGGCGTCGGCCGCCTTGGTGAGCTCGGCGTACAGCGGATGCTGGTTTTCGCCGTTCACCTCGATCTTCTCGAGAAGCGGGAACGTGACGCCGTAGGTAGTGGAGCAGAACGTCTCGATCTCTTCGGCGGTACCCGGTTCCTGCCCCATGAACTGGTTGCACGGGATACCGATCACGGTCAGACCGCGATCGGCGTACTCGCTGGCCAGCTTCTCGAGCGCCGAGTACTGCGGGGTCAGTCCACACTTGGACGCGACGTTGACCACGAGGACGGCGCGGCCGTCGTATTCACCCAAAGAGGTGGGCACGCCACCGAGGGTGTTGATCGCGATGTTCTGTACTGGAGTTGTCATAGGCTCCAACTTAGCGACTCTCTCACGCACTGCTCCTTCGCGCACTGCTAATTCGACGCTCCGAGAATGCGATCGAGGTCGTCCAGAACGGTGAGGCCGCCGAGCGGTCCGACGCCGGTGATCCAGTAGGACATGTCGACCAGATGCGGGTTCGGGAAGAATCCGGCGTTGTCGGCCACGGCCTTCGGCATCGTGCCGGCATCGGCCGGTTTCGCGGAGGTGACCAGGATGAGGTCGGCGTTGGCTCCGGAGACGAATTCCGGGGAGAGGTCCACCGAGATCGAGTTCTCCCAGTCGCGTGCGGGAATCGTGAGTCCAGCACATTCGAGAGTGCTTCCGGCAAACGACGTGGGTCCGTACAGCGTCAGAACGTCGTCGCGTGGGCGGATCAGCTGAGCGGTCTTGCCCTCGGTGCTGTGCTTGCTCGCCACTTCCTCGCAGCGTGCCGTGTAGTCACCGAGCAGTTCACCTGCCTGATCGGTCTTGTTCAACGCCTCTGCGACGAACTGGACGTTGTCCTGCCACGGATCGGTCTGAGTTGCCATGTAGACGGTCGGTGCGATGGCAGCGAGCTGCTCGTACAGATCACCGTGCCGCGATTCCGTTCCGATGATCAGGTCCGGGCTCAGTGCGACGATCTTCTCGAGGTTCGGTGCCGCGACGGTTCCGACCATCTCGATCTCCGCCGCCTTCTCACCGAGGTACGCCGGAACGCCGGTCGTCTCGCTGAGTACCGCGGTGCCCACGGGAATCACGCCCAGCGCTACCGACGTGTCGAGCTGAACCGGCTCGAGCACGACAACTCGCTGCGGATCCGTCGGTACGTCGGTAGTTCCACGGGCGTGGGTGACCGCGTGCACGGTGTCGGCAGACTGACTGCCGGTATCCGTCTTGTCGTCACTGCCACACGCCGTTGTCGTTGCCACTATGGCGGCGAGGACAAAACCACCCAGCATGTACTTCGTCCGCGAGTTACTGCGTTTCATTCACAAACTCCTGTTACCGACTGCTTCCTTCCGTCACAGCCACGTGCATTCACCGCGGCTGAGCAAAGGATTCACCATCCAATAGTCTGGTGAGCCTAACCTACGAGACTGGAGCCTCATCATGTCTTCCCTCCCCTGCCACAGCGACGGTGTCCTGGGGAAAGGATCTATGCAGTGCCTTTCGGAATTTGTCGCCAATCCGCAAACCAGTCGACGCCCTCACGCCTGTACACGGCAGTCGTCGACCGCCGGCGAACCTATGGTCGGTCGCGCCGGAATGACACATCTGTGGGTATTGATCGAGCATCCCGGCCCCTGGCCGGCGTCCGCCCCTGACGACGTTCTCCCCGTCGCGCTCACCGAAAAGATCTACGCAGCGCAGGGCCGTATCCGTGTCGTGGTGATCCGGCGGACCCGCAACCGCCGGGTGCTCACCCCGACGTGTGTACTCGCCTGGACGGACGGCACACGCCAATGGATGCGGGAAGGGGCGGTCGACCGATACGAGGACCTGTCGGTACTGCCGTTCGAATCGATGGCCACCGGAGCGGAACCCGACTTCGGCCGCTCCCGCACGGAACCGCTCTTCGCAGTCTGCACGCATGGAAAGAAGGATGCGTGCTGCGCGGAACTCGGCCGCCCGGTCGTTTCGGCGCTGAACGCGGCACAGATCGCAGATGTGTGGGAATGCAGTCACATCGGCGGAGATCGTTTCGCGGCCAACATGATTGCGTGGCCTGCCGCAGTCTATTTCAGCCGACTGGACGGCAACTCCGCAATCGATGCTGCCGAGAAATACCTAGCCGGAGAATTGGAGCTGCTGCACCTGCGCGGCCGGGCGGCACTGTCACAGGCCGCTCAGGCAGCCGAACATGCTGTCCGACGCGCCACCGACATCGTCGCCACGGACGCACTCGAGAGCATCAGCGAGAGTGTCGACGGAGAACACACGACTGTCGATCTTCGGTTGGAGGGGAGAGACTTTCGCGTCGTCGTTCGCTCCGGTCCTCCAGGGCTGCCGTTCCGACATGATTGTGGTGCCGGAGGGACCGTCGAATGGAGCGGATGGACCGTCGAGCACGTTCACGAGCAACCCCACTGACCACTCGATTTCGACAAGAGTGCCCGGCAGGCCATCGAACCGAGATTTGCGCGGACTGACAACACTTCGAATCAGGTCGCGATGAAGGATCGACGCCCCTGGTGTTTACAGCTTGCATTCTTCCCATGACCACCGCACTGACGCCGAATGCCGTACCCCGGTCTGCTGATCCGATCAAAAGTGAGGTCGACTACGAAACACTGGCAGAGAAATTCCGTCCGATCTTCGCGGACATCGCACAAGGCGTCGTCGAACGCGAACGCGATCACGTACTTCCCTTCCAACAGATCGACGCACTCAAGAATGCAGGCTTCGGCGCCGTTCGGGTGCCGACAACACACGGTGGATCCGGTGCGAGCATCCCGCAATTGATCCGCTTACTAGTCGAGCTGTCGAGCGCCGATTCCAATATCACCCAGGCCCTGCGCGGACATTTCGCATTTGTCGAAGACCGACTGGTCGCCGACCCAGGCCCGGAGCGTGACATCTGGCTCCGACGCTTTGCGGAGGGACAGTTAGTCGGCAACGCGTGGACCGAAATCGGCGACGTTGCATTGGGCGAAGCCAACACCAAGGTCTCGCCCGCACCCGATGCCGACCATTTCCTGGCGAACGGGGCAAAGTTCTACAGCACGGGTTCCATCTTCGCCGACTGGATCGACCTGTACTCGCAGCGCACCGACACCGGCGCATTCGTGATCGCGGCGGTCGAGGCGAGACAACCCGGTGTCACACACAGTGACGATTGGAACGGGTTCGGCCAGCAGACGACTGGCTCCGGTTCGTCCGTCTACGAGAACGCAATTGTACAGCCGGAGAACATCTTCGACTTCTCGACGCGATTCAAATACCAGACCGCGTTCTACCAATTGTTCCACCTCGCCACTCTCGCCGGCATCGCCAAGGCTGCTACGATCGAGATCTCTCGTCGAGTTGCCTCTCGCACTCGAACCTTCAGTCACGGCAACGCTCCGAGATACGCGCAGGATTCGCAGATCCAGCAAGTTGTCGGCGAGGTGTCCTCTGCAGCCTTTGCAGCCGAGGCCGTTGCACTGCACGCAGCACAGTCGTCCCAATGGGCTTACGAAGCCGCATTCTCCGGCTCGCCGGAGGAAGAGAAGGCCGCCAACATCGCAGCCGAAATCGATTCGGGGCGAGGGCAAGTCACCTCGATCGGACTCGTCGTGCCGGCCACGGCCAAGATCTTCGACGCACTCGGTGCTTCCGGAGTCAGCCGCGACCTCGATCTCGATCGATTCTGGCGCAACGCCCGCACCGTCGCCAGCCACAATCCGGTCGTCTTCAAATCCAAAGTTGTCGGCGACTACGAAATCAACGGAACCGAACCGATTTACGTGTGGGCCATCGGGACCGCACCGACCGAAAAGGATGAACAGGCATGACCGTGACCAGTGAAACCGAAGTCTTCGTCGGCGTTCCCGACACATCCGAGGGCTGGATCGACCGGGCTCGCGAGGTGAGCAACATCCTTGCCGCCGACGCACTCGCCCGCGACCGAGCCGGCGAACCACCGTTCCGAGAAGTTCAGCTGCTCAAGGACAGTGGTCTTGTGACGCTCCTGGGCCCGGTCGAGTTCGGCGGCGGCGGGCAGCGATGGGAGACCGCCTACAAGGTGGTTCGGGAGATCGCCCGCGCCGACGGCTCCATCGGACAACTGCTCGGATACCACTACCTGTGGGCATGGGCAGCCAGATTGGTCGGAACAGATCCGCAGATCTCCGCTGTCGAGGAGCTGTACACGAGCAACCGATTCTTCTTCGGCGGCGCGGTCAACCCTCGAGACACCGACCTCACCGTCGCGGACCGCGGAGACACCCTGGTGTTCAACGGTGTGAAGTCGTTTTCCACCGGTGGCCGAGTCACCGACCTCACGGTGCTCGAAGGAATCATCGACGGAACTGCGACGCATGTGTTCGCAATCGTGCCGACTGCTCAGGACGGCATAGTCTTCCGCGGTGATTGGGACAATCTCGGGCAGCGCCTCACCGATTCCGGCAGTGTCGAGATCAACGACGTCGAGGTCGACTGGGCAAGTGCGGCAGGCTTTGTCGACAAGGAATTCCAACCTCTGGTCTACAACACCCTGAACTTCCCGGCGATCGAGATCGTGTTCGCCAACTTCTACCTCGGGATCGCTCGTGGCGCACTGGACACTGCCGCCGAGTACACCCGAACCCGTACGCGTCCATGGCCGTACGGCGGTGACAACCGCGAAATCGCAACCGACGAGTGGTACCTCCGTGAGGGCTACGGCGACTTGCAATCCAAGCTGTGGGCAGCGGAGGCCTTCGTGGACCAGGTCAGCCGTGAGGCCGACGCCGTGCTCCACGACGCTCGCGAAAACCTCACCGAGCAGGCTCGCGGCGACCTCGCCGTACGCATTGCGGCCGCAAAACTTCGCGCCGCCGACGTCTCCTTGGAGATCAGCAACAAGATCTTCGAACTGACCGGTGCCCGAGCCACGTCCAACGACGTCGGCCTGGACATCTACTGGCGCAACATCCGGACGCATACCCTTCACGATCCGCTCGCGTACAAGCGCCGTGAAGTCGGTAGTCGTTTTCTGACCGGCGAGATTCCCGAACCGACCTGGTACACCTAGCCACGAACAGAAAAAGACCGTCGCACGGTTGGTGCGGCGGTCTCTTTCATCGTTACGACCAGGATCACTGATCGTAGATCGGGTTCCGCGCCTGCAGCGCAGTCAAACGTTCAGCAGAGCGGACGTTTCTAGTGATGGCTCACGAACGACTGTTTGGTGCCGGTCGGAGCCGTTTCGAGCTTGTGCTGCTCTTCTTCGTCCTCGTCGTCGAGCATCGTGGCTTCGTTGAACGGAATCTTCCCGTCGAGTACCTCGACGACGCGTTCCTTGTCGATCGTCTTGGTCCAGGCGCCGACCAGGAGAGTCGCAACCGCATTGCCCGAGAAGTTGGTGATCGCTCGCGCTTCCGACATGAAGCGGTCGATTCCGACGATGAGTCCGACGCCGTCGAGAAGCTCGGGGCGATGGCTCTGCAGTCCGCCTGCCAGCGTGGCCAGACCGGCGCCGCTGACTCCGGCAGCGCCCTTGGAGGCGATGATCATGAACACCAGCAGCGAGAGCTGTTCACCGAAACCGAGTGGCTGTCCCATGGCGTCGGCGATGAAGATCGAGGCCATCGTCAGGTAGATCGCGGTGCCGTCGAGATTGAACGAGTAGCCCGTGGGAACGACGATGCCCACCGTGGTGCGCTCGACGCCTACGTGCTCCATCTTGGCGATCAGACGCGGCAGTGCCGATTCGGAGGACGACGTGGCGAAGATGAGCAGGTACTCACGGGCCAAGTACTTGACCAGCTTGAAGATGTTGAATCCGGTGACCGCGCGCAGCAGCGTTCCGAGAACACCAAAGACGAAGATCAGGCAGGTCAGGTAGAAGCCGATCATCAGCGTGCCGAGCTGGACGACGGCGTTCAAACCGGTCTGGCCGACGACGCTGGCGATGGCACCGAAAGCACCGATCGGGGCGAGCCAGAGGATCATCGTCAGGATCTTGAACACGAGCTTCTGGATGTATCCGACGGCCTTGAGGATCGGTTCACCCGACTTGCCGAGCGACTGGATCGCGAAGCCGACCAGAAGGGCGACGAACAGAGTCTGCAGCACGCTGCCGGCTGTGAGGGAGGACAGCATCGACGTCGGAATGATGGACGCGATGAAGTCCCAGGTACCGCCCGCGCTGTGGGCCTGATCTGCAAGCTTGGCCACGGAGGCCGCATTGGGCGTGATGTTCAGGCCACTGCCCGGGTTGAGCAGGTTGCCGACGCCCAGGCCGATCGCGAGTGCGATGGTGGACATCCCGATGAAGTAGGCGAGTGCGAGGCCGCCGACCTTGCCGACCTTGGCCGCCGCTCGAACCGAGCCGATGCCGAGCACGATGGTGCAGAAGATGACCGGGCTGATCATCATCTTGATCAGGCTGACGAACAACGTGCCGAGTACACCGACGGACTTACCGAACTCGGGTGCGAGCCAACCGACGAGGATGCCTCCGATGACCGCGACGATGACGCTCATGTAGAGCCAATGCGTCTTGTCGCGCTTTGCCTTGGTGCCCTCGGGCTGTGGGGAACCGTCTACTGTCCCTGTTGCCGTGCTGCTCATGGGGTGTCCTTTGGATCGGATATCTGTGAAGTGATCGGGATCACTTCGAGTCGTGGAGAATTCTTGTTGCAAACAGGTGGGCCCGGAAGTTTGTGTTCATTACGTTCAGGAGGCGCTCGATGGTCGAACGAAAGACCGGCCGACGTATGAGCGTCGCCAGGCAGATCCTGCTCCTGCAATTGGCGTTGTTGGCGCTGGTCATCGGTGTGGGAGCCGCGCTCGCAGTTGTCGACGAACGCCGAGACAGCGACGACGCGATCCGCAGGCAGGTGAGCTCGATAGCGCAGACTCTCGCCCTGTCGGATTCGACGGCGGCAGCCCTGACGAGTCCGGACCCGACCGCGATTCTGCAACCACAGACCGAGAAGATCCGACAGGCAACCGGCGTCGATTTCATCGTGGTGATGGCGCCTGATCGCACTCGGTTCACCCACACGAGCCCGGAGCTGATCGGTCAACTCTTCACCGGGAACATCGACCGCGCACTTGCCGGCGTGACCTTCACAGAGACGTACGCCGGGTCGCTGGGGCCGTCGATCCGCGCAGTCACTCCTGTCTACGATTCCGGCGGAGCCTTGGTCGGTCTGGTTTCTGCCGGTGTCACCCGCGAGCAGATCAGCAAGCAGTTCGCCCAAAGTGTTCCGGTCATCCTGTTCGTTGCCGGCGGCGGTCTTCTTGCCGCCCTCCTGAGTTCACTTCTGGTGAGTCGGCGTATCCGGCGACAGACCCTGGGGATGGCGCCGGATGAACTGCGCACCATGTACGAACACCACGACGCCGTCCTGCACAGCATCGGTGAGGGTCTGGTGGTGATCGGGCGAGGCCGAAGCAGAGATGCGCGAGTGGATATCGTCAACGACGAAGCGCGTCGCCTCCTCGATCTACCGGACGGGCCCGTGCCACTTTCGTCCATCCCCGAGACCATGCGAGTCGACGACGCCTCTCCCGCGAAGGATCAAGTGCACCTCACCGACAAGCGTGTGCTGGTGGTCAACCAACACCCGGTTGAGTGGGAGGGCAACAGAATTGGCACCGTGCTGACAATTCGCGATCACACCGAATTGCAGAACGTACTCGGGGAATTGGATTCGGTACGCAGTTTTGCCGAGTCGCTTCGATCGCAAGCCCACGAGAGTGCAAATCGTCTGCACACGATCATCACGATGGTCGAGTTGGGCCGGAACGACGACGCAGTGGCCTTCGCCACCAATGAATTGCGAGTGTCCCAACAGTTGATAGATCGTCTGATGAATGCGGTCCACGAGCCGGCGCTCGCCGCACTGCTGCTCGGGAAAATGAGTGAAGCGGCCGAACGCGGGGTCGACCTGACCATCACCGAAGACACCGCGCTCGGTCCGGTTCCTTCGCTCAATGCACGCGAGTTGGTCACGCTGGTCGGCAATCTCGTGGACAATGCTATTGACGCATCGCGCGCGAGCGAGTCTCCGTGGGTGGAAGTGACGGTAATGGAAGAGGATTCGATGATGGTTGTTGCCGTCGCCGACAGCGGCCCGGGAATGACACCCGAAGCACTCGAAAAGGCCAAGGGCCGTGGCTACTCCACAAAATCCGGCTCTCGCGGACTCGGTCTCGCACTGGTCTCTCAAGTTGTGAAACGGCACGGCGGCACGCTCACCAGCGAGCCGGCGATGGGCTCCATGCTGGTTGTCCGTATCCCGCTGCGCGAGGTGGAAGCACCGCGATGATCCGTGTGCTGATAGTCGACGACGAACCGTTGATCGCCCAGGCGCACCGTTCGTACGTCGAGCGTGTGCCGGAATTCGTGGTCCACGGCGTGGTTCATTCCGGGAACGCCGCCGTGCGTGCAGTTACGGCGGCCAACGCCACCGACCAGCCCATCGACCTGGTCCTGCTCGACATCGGGTTGCCCGACGCCAGCGGTCTCGACGTGGCTTCCGCCCTGGGCGGTTTGCGGCCCAGTCCGGACATCATCGCGGTTACCTCGGCGCGCGATCTGGAGGTGGTCCGAAGCGCCGTGGCTCGCGGGATCGTCCTCTATCTTCTCAAGCCGTTCACTTTCGCAGCATTCCGCGACAAGCTCGAGCGCTACCTCGAATATCGTGCAGCGCTTCCCGCTGGAGAGTCTGCGGTCAGTCAACACGACATCGACCGCGCGATGTCCGCGCTACGAACGTCCGACGATCGAGCAGCGGCACCGAAAGGCTTTGCGTCTCAAACACTCGGACTCGTCGCAGCGTCTGTCCGGGATTCTGAGGGACCCGTGACCGCTGCAGAGGTGGCAGCATCGGTCGGCGTGTCCCGGGTGACAGCCTGGCGCTACCTGGAAAAGCTGGCAGACGACGGCATGCTCACCCGGGAGACCGAGTACGGGCGCGCTGGGCGCCCTCAGGTTCGTTACCGCAGAACCTGATTGACACAGAACCTGACAGTCACCGAACCTGATTGACACAGAAGCTAGTTCGCGCCCACGGTGTCCAACACCCAGGCGAACTCGAACGCGACCTCTTTCCACTTCTCGTACCGACCGCTGACACCGCCGTGTCCGGCGCTCATCTCGGTCTTGAGAAGTAGCGGAGCATCACCGGTCTTGGTGGCGCGCAGTTTTGCGACCCACTTGGCCGGCTCCACGTACAGAACACGGGTGTCGTTGATGCTCGTGATCGCAAGAATGGCGGGATAGTCCTTGGCTTCCACGTTCTCGTACGGGCTGTACGAGCGCATGTAGTCGTAGACGTCCTTGTTGTGCAGCGGATCTCCCCATTCGTCCCACTCGATGACCGTCAACGGCAGCGACGGATCGAGAATCGACGTCAACGGGTCGACAAACGGAACATTGGCGAGAATGCCGGCAAACAGTTCCGGAGCGATGTTGGCGACAGCGCCCATCAGCAGTCCACCTGCACTACCGCCGTCGGCAACCATCCGGTCGGCCGACGTGACACCGGTGTCGATCAAATGCTTTGCGCAAGAGACAAAATCGGTGAAGGTGTTCTTCTTGGTGAGCGTCTTGCCGTTTTCGTACCAGTGACGGCCCATCTCGCCGCCGCCGCGCACGTGTGCGACGACGAAGACGACGCCGCGATCGAGCAACGACAAGCGGGCAACCGAGAACGACGGGTCGATGCTCGCCTCGTAGGAACCGTAGCCGTACAACAGCAGCGGCGCGGGACCTTGCGGCGCACCTACGCGCCTCACGATCGAGAGCGGAATGCGGGTTCCGTCGTCGGCTACTGCCCAGTCGCGACGCTGCTCGTAGTTACTCGCATCGAAGTCTCCGAGAACGGGCTGCGACTTACGCAGTGCCAGTTCACCACTGGCGACGTAGTAGTCGTACACCTGCCCGGGAGTGATGAATGAGGTGAACCCGAGCCGGATGGTGGGCTGCGCCCATTCCGGGTTGGACCCCATGCCGATGCTGAAGAGTTCTTCGTCGAAGTCGATCTCGTGGCGTTCGCCGTAGCCGTCATCCGTCAACGGCCACACGGCAACCCGAGTGAGCGCCTCGCGTCGGTAGCTCAGGACGAGGTGTCCGGCAAAGGCTTCGGCTTCTTCCAGCCGAACGTCGGCGCTGTGCTCGATCAGCGTCGTCATGTTCGTCGGATCCGACACGGGAGCTTCCACCAACACGAAGTTCTCGGCCTTGATGCCGTCGACGACGTCGTTGTGGAGAATGAGGAAACGGTCCTCTCCCCCGATCACGGCGTGCTCGGCCCCGTACTCGACGCCCTCGCGACGTGGGATGATGACGCGGAAGTCGCCTTCCGGGTTCGCCGATTCCAGCATCCAGCCTTCGCTGGTCACCTTGGAACCGACCCAGATCATCAGGTACTTCTCACTGCGGGTGGACCCCACCGAAACCCAGTACCGTTCGTCGGGCTCGTGGAACACCGAAACATCTTTACTCTGCGGCGTTCCCAGCTTGTGACGCCACACCGTGTCCGGACGCCAGGAGCCGTCGACCGTCATGTAGAAGACGTGACTGTGGTCGATCGCCCAGGTGGCGCCAGGCGCGGTATCGGGAATCTCGTCGGCGAGCATCTCACCGGTCTCGAGGTTCTTGAACCGCAAGGTGTACCGCTCGTCGCCGACGATGTCCACCGAGTACGCGAGCAACGTGCCGTCCTCGCTGATGGAGAACGCGCCGAGCGAAAAGAACTCGTGCCCTTCGGCTTCGACGTTACCGTCCATGAGGATCTGCTCGTCGGCCAGCTCGACGCCGGGCGTTAGGTCGGGCGGAGTCCAGTCATCTTCACCGGCGATGGGGCACCGGCACTGGACGGTGTACGACTTGCCTTCCACGCTGCGCGAGTAGTACCACCACTTACCCATGCGCGTGGGCACCGACATGTCGGTTTCCTGCGTCCGCGACTTGATCTCCTGGAAGATCTTCTCGCGCAAGGGCTCGAGCGCGGCCGTCTGCTCGTCGGTGTACGCGTTTTCGGCTTCGAGGTATGCGACTACCTCGGCGTTGTCCTTGTCCCGCAGCCACTCGTAGTCATCGACGAACGTGTGTCCGTGATGGGTACGTTCGGCGGGGACCTTCTTTGCGACCGGCGGGATCAGGCTCATGCGCTGGGACCGACCCAATCGTCGAAGGACAGACCGGAAATGCGCTCGTACGCCTCGATGTAGCGTGCCCGGGTCGCGTCGACGATCTCCTGCGGCAACGGCGGCGGTGTCGTGTCCGAGCTACGGTCCCAGCCGGATTCAGGGCTCGTGAGCCAGTCGCGCACGAACTGCTTGTCGAAACTGGGCTGCACCTTGCCCGCTTCGTAGCCTTCGAGAGGCCAGTAGCGCGACGAGTCGGGGGTGAGCACCTCGTCGGCGAGCACGAGGTTTCCAGCGGAGTCGAGACCGAATTCGAGCTTGGTGTCGGCAAGGATGATTCCGCGATCCGCTGCGAAGTTGGAGGCGCGGGCATAGACGTCGAGAGTGTCCTCACGAAGCTGCACTGCCAGCTTCTGGCCGACCTTCTCCACTACCTGATCGAAGCTGATGTTCTCGTCGTGATCCCCGAGAGCCGCCTTGGACGCCGGGGTGAAGATCGGGTCGGGCAGACGCGACGCCTCGACGAGGCCCTCGGGCAACGCGACGCCGCACACTGCGCCGGTGTTGTTGTAGTCGACCAAGCCGGAGCCGGTGAGGAAGCCACGAACGACGCATTCGACGGGAACCATGTCGAGGGAGCGCACCACGAGAGCGCGGCCGAGAACCTCTTCCGGGATGCGATCGTCGTCGGGCTCGCCGGCCAGGTGGTTGGTGCCACCGAGGACGTTGAAGAAGAACACGCTCATCGCGGTGAGCACGCGACCCTTGTCCGGGATCGGCGTGCTGAGCACGTGGTCGTAGGCCGAGATCCGATCACTCGCGACAAGCAGCAGATGCTCGTCGTCGATCGTGTAAAGGTCACGGACCTTGCCACCGGCCAGATGAGTGTAGGAATCAAGTGTAGGACGCACCCGGTCACCCTATCGGGCGTTCGCAGTTCGTACAGAACCCCGGTAGCCGGGACAGGTAAGCGTCCTCGCCGATCGGAGAGCTGTCCGCCCTGCTCATCCGGATATGCAGGTGGCCCCTCGCCAGCAGGCGAGAGGCCACCGTCACAGTCGATGAACTACTGGTTTGCGGGCAGCTTCGACAGGCCCTCGTCGATCGAATCCAGCGTCAGAAGAGCCGTCTGATAGGTCGCGGCCAGCGAATGCTGGACCTGGACGACGTTGCCGGCCTTCACTGCGGGCAATTCCTTCCACAGCTCGGAATTGACCAGCTCCTGCAACTGCGGAGACATCGAGCCGTCGGCGTTGAGGCCGTAGACGATCACGTCGACATTTCCGAGATTTTCGCCGATCTTCTCGATGGATACCTGTTCGACATGGATGTCGGCAGGGTCTGCGGGGGTGCCGGGGAACTGCAGTCCGAGTCCGTCGAAGAGATTGGTCGTGTACGAAGACGCGTACTCGCGTGAGAAGGTGCCGGCCTCCGGCTTGCAGACGTTGCACACGCCGCCGAAGGTCAACGAGCCGAGCTTGTCCTTGTACTTCGCGGCCAGTTCGGCGGTTTTGGCGTCGTAGTCGTCCTTGAACTCGCCGTAGGTGTCGGAGACATTCGCGGCATCGGCGAACTGCTCGCCCAGCACTCGCCAATCAGCAGGAACCGTCGGTCCCAGGAAGACGACGGGAGCGGCCGCCTCGAGCTGCGCCATGTCCAGCTGGCTTTCGACTCGAGCGGGAACACCCATGATGATCAGATCGGGCTCGGCAGCGACGATTCCCTCGTAGTTGAGCTGGGAGACGTTGCCGTCGGGCGCGACCTTCGGCAGAGCTTCGTAAGCGGCCTTGGTCTTGTCGTCCATGTTGCCGAGTTCACGGGTCCACTCGCATACTGCTGCCAGGTTCGCTCCCGCCTGAATCAGCGGCAGAACTGCGTATCCGCAGGCCACGATCCGCTGCGGGTCGCTCGGGATCTCGATGGATCCGTTCTGCGCCTCGAAGACACGGGTCTGCGAGCTCGCGGCTGTCGTCGACGATTCGGACGACGCCTCCTCGGAGTTGCTACAGCCGGCGACGCCGACCGCCAGCGCAGCTGCTGCGCCGATCACCACTGCGCGGCGAAACCGCGACAGACCTTGAACCCGCATGTTGAACTCCATCTGAACGCACCGGACTGCTCCGGAATTGATTTGGTGAGGCTAACCAATATCAGGGCACTGGACCTTTACACAAACAAAGGTCCCGAGGAATGAACTGCGCCTCCCGAGCCGCCCACGCTCACAGCAGCACGCCTCCCACTGAGAGGGAGCAAAGCAAGATTCCTCTCGAATCGGACACGCGAACTCGCTACCTTGCCTTCGCGATACCTCATCGACTCGCCACTCTCTCCGCTCGACGAAGGGCTCACACATGTCCCGATCCACCCGTACCTGCTCACTACGGTCTGCCGCGGCCATTGCGTTGACCAGTAGCTTTCTCATCACCGGTTTCGGCGCCTCGATCGCGCAGGCCGAACCTGGCCCCTCGGCTCCGCTGTTCGGCTCGCTGGATTTCGGATCCAGCAACTTCGGCAGTTCCGAGCAGACCCCAGATGCGCCGCGGCTGACCGGGATCGACAATTTCCGCGACGTCGCAGGCACCGGCGCCGGATACTCGGGAACTTTCGGCCTGCCCGTGAACAAGGGAGTCTTCTACCGCGCGAACGCGATCACGCCCAAGGGCGATGACATGAGCAATCTCGAAAAGCTGGGACTGACAAAGGTTTACGATCTGCGCACGGAACCCGAGATCGCCAGTAAGCCCGATGTCTTGCCCGACGGGGTTGCGTACGAGAACATTCCGATCCTGTCCGGGAACATCGCCGAGATGATCGCGAAGATCAAGTCCCCCGAGGACTCACGATCGATGATGCAGGACATGAACCGCGCCTTCGTCACCGGAGCGACGGAGCGAGCCGGGTTCGCGCAGTTGCTCACGGGTCTCGCGGAAACCGAAGGTGCACAGGTCTTCCACTGCACCGCAGGCAAAGACCGCACCGGCTGGACGTCGTTTCTGCTGCTGAGTATCGCCGGTGTCGACCGCTCGGTGATCATGAACGACTACTTGCTGACCAACGAGTACACAGCCGAAGGCATGAAGGCCACGCGCGCGGGCATCGCGGCGAGCCTGGGCGAACAGATGGCCGTCAACATGGAGCCTCTGTTGGGTGTCGAGGCAAGCTATCTCGATGCCGGTCTCGCCCAGTTGGACCAGACCTACGGGTCGGTCGATCGGTACCTGACCGAGGGCCTGGGTCTGAGCCCGGCGACTGTCATGACGCTCAAAGCCAAACTGCTGGGCTGAGTGGCACGGATGCCCCGGGTTCGACGAGGGATCGGACCCGGGGCACGTGTACTTCTCTGCCCGTGCCGCGGCGGATGCGCCGCAGCGTCCCGTGCGTCAGCGCGATACGGCGATCACGTTGTTTCGGTACGCCCAGATGACGATCTGCACACGGGTACGCACCTGCAGCTTCTTGCAGATGTTGCTGATGTGCGACTTCACCGTGCTCTGTTCGAGGCTGAGGGAATCTGCGATGTCGTTGTTTCCCAAGCCTTGTGACAGCAACTGCACCACATCCATCTCACGCGCACTGAGACCGTGATCCGATCCGGAGCGCGCCGTGGACATCGGTGCCGGCTTGCGCCTCGCGAACTCCACGATCAGTCTCGACGTCAATCTCGGCGAGAGCACCGAACCACCTTCGGCCACGGTCAACACTGCCGACGAGAGCTCTTCGGGATCGGCGTCTTTGAGCAAGAACCCTGCGGCACCGCTGTCGAGCGCCTCGAAAACGTACTCGTCGAGATCGAACGTGGTGATCACGATGACGCGGGTCCCGGGAAACTCGGCAAGGACCTCCCGGGTCGCAGTCAACCCGTCGCCATGCGGCATTCGGATATCCATCAGCACGACGTCCGGACGCAGTGCACGCACCTGCTCGTACGCCTCGACTCCCGTTCTGGCATGCCCGACGACGCGAATCTCGGGGTGACCGGAGAGAAACAGCTCGAACCCCTGCCGTACCACCTGCTGGTCGTCTGCAATAAGGACATCGATCATGCGTTGATCCTCCCGTTCACCGGCACCAGTGCCTGCACAGCCCACTCACCTTCCGAATTCGGTCCGGCGTCCAGTTGACCACCCATGAGCGTCGCGCGTTCGCGCATTCCCACAATTCCGAGGTTTTGCCCGTCGGAGGCCGGGCGAGCATTCCCGAGAGTATTGACCACCCGTACCCTCACCGCACCGGCTTCTCGACTCAGACACACCTTGGACTCGCTACCCGGCGCATGGCGAAGGACGTTCGACAACGCCTCCTGCACGATGCGGTAACACGTCAACTGGACTCCGCTGTCCAGGTCGTCGAAGCGGCCGACCTTCTCCAACGAGATCGACGAGATGGTGCGCTTGCAGTCGTCCACCAACTCGTCGATGTCGGAGACCATGGGCGTCGGGAAATCGGGGTCTTCCTCACCCAGGCGAAGTATCCCCACGATCTGCCGCAAGCTGTTGAGGGCCCGCTGACCCTGCTCGATGACGCCCCCCAGAAGGGCTTGTGCTTGTTCGGGATTGCTCGAGAAGAACTTGTCGGCGGCACGAGCCTGGATGATCATGCCGGTCATGTGGTGGGCAGCGACATCGTGCAGTTCACGTGCCATGTCCTGCCGTTCGGCGACAACGGCATTCGCAATCTTGCGTTCGCGGTCCCGGTGCAGATCCGCTACTGCCTGACTGTTCTCCACTGCTTGTTTTCGCAGGCGCGCGACGATCTTTCCCATGGCTGCGACGACCAGAAAACTCGTGACGGTGTTTGCCGCCGGTTCGAGGAACAAGTGAGGCAACTCCCCCACCTGAACCTCGGCGACCGTCAGCCCGTCCCGTTCGGTGAGATACATCGCCAAGATCACGTCCATCGCCATTCCGAGGACCAGCAGTCCGACCAGGCGCATGCCTGTCACTCGGATGGACACTGCCATGATCGCGAACCAGAAAAGCGGCGTGGCCCCCAGCGATCGACTGCCGAGGAAGAGCATCAATCCGCCGGATCCTGCCAACGTCAGGAGGTAGTACGCGATCGGGTACCGCCGGCGCGCACACGCCACAACGGTCAACACCGTCAGGAAACCCATGATGCCGACGACGGTTCCCGGATCGCTCAGCACTCGATTGCTCGTCTCGGGTTCAGTCTTGAGACTGGCGAGACCGAACACCCACGGCACACTCAGCAGGCCGACGATCACGGCCGCCGTGGCCGGGTTGTTCAGGTTGAAACGTCCCCACCCTCGCGATGCCAGGGCTTGCCCCGGGGCATTCTGACCAGCCGAGTCGAACATCCACTCCCCATTCCGCATCCGATGATTGACGTTCATGGTGGCATGCGCGCACCACTTGGTCCCACATTCGGCGAACGTGAAGGGAATGTTCGATTCCCGACTCCTACCAAAGCACTAGTTGAAGGTGAAAGGCCTAGTACTTATGGCTCAGCTGAACTGCTCGACCAACCGGTTCACCATGTTGGTTGCGCTGTAGTAGTCGAGACGGAAGGTGTCCAGACCCACGGCATAGACGTGGAGATCACGAATTGCCGGATGCTGGGCCAACAGTGGAAGTGCCTCGACCGCCTTCACCGCACCGTCGTCGGCACTGACCAAGATCAGGGTGTTGCCCGCGATACCGTCGTAGAGGTTCTCCGCCGAGACCTGAATGATGTCCTTGCGCTTACCCATGGATTCACTGCTCTTCGCGGACTCGGGAATGTCGGCGACCGTGAAACCCATCGCCGTGAGCAACTTCGCCTGCCCCGACTCGTGCGTCCAGATGTTGGCACCGCTGCCGTCCTCGTAATAGACCAGCGCAGTGGTCGGCTGCGGGGGAAGTGTGATCTTGGCCTTCGCGGCCTCTACTGCGCTGTCGAACTTCGCGACCGTGGCCGCCGCGTTGTCTTCGAGACCTGTCGCCTTACCCAGCACAGCGGCGACTTCCTGCCAACTACTTCCGCCGTAGTCCACCACGATTGTCGGCGCGATGGCCGTGAACTGTTCGTACAGATCGACGACGGAGTCACCTCCAGTTGCCGAGACGACGATCAGGTCCGGGTTCTGCGCCAGAACGGATTCCGCGTTCGCACCGCCCATCGGCAACACTGCAAGTCCGCGTTCTTCTGCTATGTCGCCCCACTGTGTGAACAACCCCTGCGCATCCGAGACGTCGGTGTTCGGTCCCGTCGATGCGGTAGCCACCACCGGAGCGTCGATCGACAACAGCGTGCCCGTCAGCGTCACACTGGTCGAGACGATCCTCTCCGGCTTCGACGTGATCTCCACCGGCCCCTTCGGCGTTTCCACGGTACGCGGCCAATTACCCTGCGATGCAGCTGAGTCAGCATCGGAATCGGCATCCGCAGAACTACAACCGACGAGGGCGAACCCTGCCACCAAGACTGCGGAGAGCACCTTCAGGGTGCGTGATTTTTTCATTGTGACGCCCACTGGCGGACCACTCCTCGAATTCAAAAGCCCATCAAATTAGGTTAGGCTGTGCTCATGCTAACTCAGGCGGTGACCGAATTGTCCGCTACCCTCGCAGCCTCGCCCGACATCGAGACGTCCTGGAATCGGATAGTGCAACAAGGAACGCCGATCATCGAAAGCATTGATACACAGACTGTTCGAGTTACGTTCCTCTGGCGTCAGCCCGAGGAGACCGAGGTCGAGCGCGTTTACCTGGATGCAAATTCGCTGACCGACCATCACGCAGAACAACTCAGCGTGATGCAGCGACTCGGCGACAGTCCGGTGTGGTTCTACACCGCCGAAGTCTCGAACACCTGGCGTAGCAGTTACAGCATCATCCCGGTACCGAAGTCCGTAGTCGACGAGTTCGACTATCCGGGAGCAGGCAAGGAAGACTCGACCCGCCGCACCCGCTGGTTGGGGTTGCTCGAGCACCGAATTGCCGACCCACTCAATCCGCTTTCCGCAGGTGTGGACACAAGGCGTTCCGTCGCCGAGATGCCCTCGGCGCCGGTCCAGTTCGGTTGGGATGCTCCAGTTTTCAGGAAGTCGATACAGCTCACCTGGGCTAGTTCGACTTTGGACGTCGAGCGGCCGGTGTGGATCTACGAGACCGTGGACGACGGATTGACACCGCTCGAAGAACGGCCGCTCGTGATACTTCTCGACGGGCGTCACTGGGCCGAGGTCATGCCGGCAGGCGCCGCGTTCGATCGTGCGGTCCAGACCGGCAAACTGAAATCCTGCGTTCTGCTGGCCATCGATTCCGTTGACAATCAACGCCGTTCGCAGGAATTGCCGTGCAACCGCGACTACTGGAGTGCAGTCGTCGACGAACTGCTTCCGCAGGTGCGCGCCGTCACACCCTTCTCGTCTGATCGAACGCGAACGGTGGTCTCGGGGCAGAGCTTCGGCGGCCTGGCTTCGATGTTCGCAGCACTCGAATTCCCCGAACACTTCGCGCTGGTCGCCAGCGGGTCCGGTTCGTTCTGGTGGCCAACCGGATTGAAGCGCGGGGAAGACGGCCCGCCGGGTGGAGACATAGCCGCACGGATCGAGCGCGACGGCGTACCGGACGGTTTACGCGTTGTCCTCGAAGTAGGTAAGCACGAGTCCGACATGGTCGGGCACAGCGCAGCGGTCGCACAGGCACTGAAGGCCGCAGGAGCGCAAGTATCGTGTCGGATCTTCGACGGCGGCCACGACTGGTTGTGCTGGCGCAGTGTCCTTCTGGACTCCGTTGTCGAACTGATCGGCAGTCCGTGAGACAGACCACGCTCTAGGCCGGCTCGATGTCACCAAGCTTCCAAGTCCGATCGAAATACGGTTCGAGCGGTCCGTAGAAGCGGAAGTACGAGAACCAGTGCTGACCCGCAATGGTCTGAACCCAATTGGGTTCCTTCCCTACCGGAGCTGTAGGTCCGTAGTAGAGATCCACCGAACCGTCCTCGTTGACAACAAGATCGGGATCTCGCGAGCCACGGTCGCCTCGGCCCTGCTGGTTGTCGACAAGGCAGCGTGTGTCGACCGAGTAGACCGTCGCGGACCAGAACAACTTTGCCGGGACATCGGCGGGTACGTGGAGTGTGTAACTCTTTCCTCCGTCCAACCAGTGCCCCTCGGCGTCGGCGTAGCTACCCAGATATGCCTGCCCGAGTCCGGGCGTCGTACTCTTCATCGCCTCGGAGAAGGTGACCGCCTCGTAGAACCACGACGCGCGTTCGTAGAACTCGTCGTAGTTGTCCCCTCGCTGAGCTGAGTTGTCCAGGACAATCGCCAAGTCCCACTGGCGATCCGGCCAGTAGCGCGAACCGGGGAAGCGTTTGACGAACGCATTCGCCTGGGCGAACACCTCCCCCACTTCGACGGCCCGTTGCAAGATCTTTCTCACTCGATCATCCGGGGCGAAGGGCTTGCCCTTCTCAATCCCCAGCTGCCGAAGCCACGCCATCGGGAAGCGGTCGCGCTCTTCGACAGGTTCGTCCTGCACGATGTCGTGAAGGAGTTCCCAGTATCGAAGGTCTCGCGGCTGAATTCCGCTCCAGGGCTTGCCGTCCGGTGAGACCAGACGCGTCGGAGTCGGATTCTCACGATCGGAGTACGGGTACACCCGGACGGCGTCGACCAACGCGTCCGAGCGCGCCGGGTCGGGATCGAGCGTGCGGAAGCCGAACATGATGTGCATCATCGGGGAGTGGACAACGGTGTAATCGCCTGTGTCCTCGGCACTCTGGCCTGGGCCGACTACCAGGGTCTTGCCACCCTTGCCTGCATCGGGGCCCATCTCACCGAGCACCGCGAATTCTCGTTGCCAGAAATCTGCGATGCCCCCGGCGGTCGGCCCTGGCGGCAATTCGATCACCAACGGCCCCGTTGCACCGAGATCGAAAAAGTTCAAGATGTACGGAGTCGTCGCGTTGGCGGTGATCAGGCCTAGTCGGTCACGATATGAGCGGTAGACGACGATATCGGAGGCAGTTGCTCCGAAGATGTTGGTATGCACGTCCATCCACTGAGCCCAGGACACGATGGGTATGGCCCACAAGTACGCCTGCACTGCTGTTTGGAAGTCGAGCTCGTCGAAGACCGTTGCGATGGTTTCGCGAGCGGGAAGCTCTCCGTCCCTCGGGACAAGTCCGGAGGAATACGTCAGTTCGATGTCGGCCATACCCAGATGGTGCTGGGAGAAACCTCGGCGCGAATCACCCACACCGGGTGAACCTCTAGTTCAGTGCGCCTCGAATGACGGCAGCCGTGCTGTCGAGGATTGTCCGATTGGGCGTACGAGGTAGGGCGCGCAGGCCGAAGCCGTCGCCGCGATTTCGCGGAATGACATGCAGATGAACATGGAAGACTTCCTGCCCCGCAACAGCTCCGTCGGAGAGGTGCAGATTCACTCCGTCGACGGGGAGAGATCCGGTACGCATCGCCGCGGCGATCTTCTGCGCGACGGCGAAGATCCTGGCACCGTCGTCGGGATCGAGCGTGGACAATCCACTGGCATGGCGCTTCGGCACGACCAGGAGATGGCCGGATGTGAACGGCCGAATATCCATGAAGGCAAGAACGTTCGCATCGTCGTAGACGACACTGGCCTCGGCCTCACCGGCGATGATGGAACAGAAGATGCAGTTCATGGTCTTCGACCCCTGTGCGCCTTTTCGGTAGTGGTGACCACCGAAAAGGCGCACGGGGCGTAGCCCTTACAGAATCGGCGACGGCGCGTACGCCGCAGCTTCGGGGTTGGCGTCAACAAGTTTCTGCACCTCGGCGACAACGGCATCGACCTGAGCCGAAGCAGCACCGACAAAAGCAGCCTTGTCGGCCAGGGCCTCGTCGAGTGCAACGCGGTCGAGCGGCAAACGGTCGTCGGCGGCAAGACGATCGAGCAGGTCGGGCTCCTTGCCCTCTTCACGCATCGCCAGCGCAACTGCGACAGCATTCTCCTTGATCGCCTCGTGTGCGGTCTCGCGTCCGACGCCGGCGCGGACGGCGGCCATGAGCACGCGCGTCGTGGCGAGGAACGGCAGATACCTGGTCAGTTCCTTCTCGATGACGGCCGGGTACGCGCCCATCTCGATCAGCACGGTCAGGAAGGTCTCGAACATGCCGTCGATCGCAAAGAACGCGTCTGGGAGCGCGACGCGGCGCACGACGGAGCAGAAGACGTCGCCCTCGTTCCACTGTGCACCCGCAAGCTCGGCTGCCATGGAGCCGTATCCGCGCAGGATCACCTGAAGTCCGTTGACTCGCTCGCACGAGCGGGTGTTCATCTTGTGCGGCATCGCCGAGCTGCCGACCTGGCCGGGCTGGAAGCCTTCGGTGACCAACTCGTGGCCGGCCATCAGGCGGATCGTGTGTGCAAACGACGACGGGCCCGCGCCGACCTGGACGAGCGCGGAGATGACGTCGTGGTCGAGGGAACGCGGGTACACCTGGCCGACGCTGGTCAACACGTGAGCGAATCCGAGGTGCTCCGCAACCTTCGCTTCGAGCTGCTCGAGCTTGGCCGCATCGCCGTCGAGGAGGTCGAGCATGTCCTGAGCGGTCCCCATCGGGCCCTTGATCCCGCGCAGCGGGTACCGGTCGATCAGCTGGCGCAGACGCGTCAGTGCAACCAGCAGCTCGTCGGCGGCCGAAGCGAAACGCTTGCCCAAGGTGGTGGCCTGAGCTGCGACGTTGTGCGAGCGGCCGGCCATAACGATGGACGAGTACTCGGCAGCGCGCTCACCCAGACGGGCGGCGACGGCGATGCCGTGGTTGTAGACGTGTTCGAGAGAACGCACGATCTGCAGCTGCTCGACGTTCTCGGTGAGGTCGCGGCTGGTCATGCCCTTGTGGACCTGCTCGTGCCCGGCAAGTGCGTTGAATTCCTCGATGCGTGCCTTCACGTCGTGGCGGGTGACCCGCTCGCGGTCCGCGATGGACTCGAGGTCGACGTTGTCGATGACACGCTCGTAGTCGTCGATGGCGTCGGCCGGAATGTCGATGCCCAGCTCTGCCTGCGCACGCAACACCGCCACCCACAATTGACGCTCGAGCACGATCTTGTACTCGGGAGACCACAGAGCAACGAGCTCCGGGCTGGCGTAGCGGTTGGCAAGGACATTCGGGATGCGGCTCACGAGGCCTCAGTCTAACGGGGGCCAAGCAGTGCCGTTACCCCCGATAGAGACCGAGCTAGACCGGCGGCGCCATCACGTCGATCGATTCCAAGAGCATTCCCCTGGCCAACCCCCGTGGGTCCGGGTCGTACTCCCCCAGAGCCGTGATCATCGCACCGTCGACCATCGCGACAAGACGGCGCAATTGCCCCTCGGGAGCCGACCGGCCCGAGCGTCGAAGCGCATCGGTCAACAGGTCGTCGAGCTGGGCTCGTAGGCGCAACTGCACGTCACGAAGTGCGGGATGACGGGCACACGCGACGAATCGTTCGTAGCGCGAGATCAAACGCTCGCGGCTCTCCGGCCGCTTCTCTTCGTCTCCGAGCAGCAGCTCGACCAACAGTTCGACGGTTGATTCCGCGCCCCGCCGACGTTGGGTCACCGCAGCCACTCTGGCGCGCATCGCTTCCATGTCGGCGTTGCCGTTGAGCTCGACGGCACACGCGATCAGATCGTCGAGTGAGTCGAAGTAATAGGTCGTCGAAGCCAGTGGAAGGTCAGCTCTGGTTGCCACCGCTCGGTGACGAACGGCGTCGAACCCGCCCTCCAGCAAAAGTTCAGCAGCGGACGCCACCAGAGCTTGGCGACGTCGTTCGCCCTTGGGCGTAGCTGCAGAAGACACCACGACATCGTGCCAGCAGAGGGCACCTCCGCATGGCGAAACAGCTCGAAGACCCTGCTGTTTGTTACCCGAGCCACTTCTCGAGGCGGGCCAGTGCCTCCTGGATGTCGGCTGTCGCACCTGCGAACGAGAGTCTGACCATCCGGTTTCCGTGGACGGTGTCGAAATCGATTCCAGGTGCCAGCGCGACCCCGGTATCTGTCAGCAACCGGGCACACCACGCGGTGGCGCCCTCGTCGCCACACAGATGGCCGATGTCCGCGTAGACGTAGAACGCACCGTCGGCGGGAGCCAACTCGGTGATGCCCAGTTTCGGCAACCCGGTCAACAACAGTTCACGATTGACGGCGTACCGCTGAACGTGCCCGTCCAACTCGACCTTCGCCTCGTCCGAGAACGCCTCGACGGCGGCGTACTGAGAGATCGCGGGCGGACACACGGTCATGTTCGACGCGAGTCTCTGCAGCGGGCGCCGAAGATAGGTCGGCACCAACATCCACCCGAGTCGCCAACCCGTCATCGAGAAGTACTTGGACACCGAGCCGATCACGACGGATTCGCGTGAGGTCTCCCAGGCGCTCGACGTGTGCTGATCGCCGTATCCGATGCCGTGGTAGATCTCGTCCGAGATCAGAAGAGTTCCGTGCTGCTCGCACCACGTCGCCAATGCAGCGAGCTCCTCGGGCGAGATCACCGTGCCCGTGGGATTTGCCGGGCTCGCGACGATCAGACCGGCAGGCGGCGACGGCAAAGCCTCGAGCATTTCCACTGTCGGCTGGTATCGAGTTGCCGGCCCGCAGTCGAGTTCGACGACGTTGCAGCCGAGAGCGGCAAGGGTATTGCGGTACGCGGGATATCCGGGTCGAGCAACCACCACGGTGTCGCCCTCGTCGAACGCGGCCAGGAAGAGCAAGGTGAACGCCCCGGACGAACCGGTCGTCACCACCACGTCTTCGGCGTCGACGGCGATTCCCGATCGCTCGCTGTGGTAGCGCGCAATAGCCTCGCGTAGCTGCAGGATCCCGAAAGTCTCGGTATACCCGAGTAGTTCGGTGCCCAGAATCTCTCGCGTCGCACGTAGCACCGGTGCCGGCGCGGGCGTCGACGGTTGACCTGCCGCCAAGGTCAGGACGTCACCATGTGTCCGCTGACGTTCGGTCGCGGCCTTCCATACATCCATGACATGGAACGTCTGGATATCTGATCGACGAGATTCTGAGCGCACACTCCGACGGTAGTCGAACCGTGGTGCGGCAAGAAACGACGGCCACCCATTGTGACGATCCGACAGATTCAGGCGCTCAGCATGAGTCGATTCAACGAGACCTGGGCCACGTCCCTCGCGCAACATTGATCAACGACTTCCTTCGATCAAAAGGTGCATCAGATGAAAGCTCGCTCAGTGCCCACTGCGGCTCTGGTCACGATCGGCGTTCTCACGGTTGCCTCGTGCGGAAGCACCTCTGATCCTGGCGGCAATTCTTCCGGCGACTACGCGAAGGACGGCAGTTTCACCACGATCGTGAACACCGATCCCGGCAACCTTCATCCCCTGATCACCAATCTGACTGCCACGCAGGCGATCAACAGCTATACGAACGACTCGTTGTTGGCCATCGACCCCAAAACCCGCGCAGCGGGCTCGTATCTGGCCGAAAAATGGAGCGAGAACGGAACTTCGCTGAACTTCACCCTCAAAAAGGGGATCACGTGTGAAGACGGCACGACCTTCACTGCCCAGACAGCGGCAAACAACATCAACTGGGTCGTCGACACGACCAACGGCTCGCCGTGGTTGGGAGCATCCGTACCCGAAACTGCGGTAGCAACCGCTGATGGTGACGAGCTCACGATCAAGACAACGGAACCCGCGCCCTTCCTCCTCGAGCGCATCGGCGCTCTCAAGATGGCGTGCCAGGCAGCCCTCGACGACCCTGCCAGTGTTCGAGGCAGCAGCAACGGAACCGGACTGTTCAAGATCACCGAAGTAGTGGCCAACGATCACGTCACGCTCGAACGCCGCGACGGATACAACTGGGGGCCGAACGGCGAAACCACGTCGGACACGCTCGGAGTGCCCAAGACGGTCACGATCAAGGTCGTGACCGACGCCGCGACGACGGCGAATCTCGTCCTCACCGGAACGGTCAACGCGGCCCCGGTTGCCGGCGCGGATATCGAACGTGTGGAAGCTTCAGGCCTCGAGTCGATGACGTCCAACACCCTGAGCGGACAGTTCATCTTCAACCACAATGCGGCTCTCCCCACCAAGGACGAAGCCGTACGCACCGCACTCGTGCAAGCGATCGATCTCGACGATTACACGGACATCAACACCGGTGGCAAAGGCTCACGAGCTACGGCACTGGCAGTAGTCGATCCGCGGGCGTGTGACTTCGACAGCGTCACCGGTGTAGTTCCGAAGTTCGACATGGCCGCTGCGAAAAAGACTCTTGCGGACGCCGGTTGGAAACCCGGATCCGACGGTGTCCTGACCAAGGACGGTCAAGCGCTGCAATTGACGGTCATCTTTGCCAACTACCGCGACACCACCTCTGCAGCAGCAGAATACGCGATGAAGCAGTGGCAGGAGCTCGGCGCGAAGGTGGAGCTTCGTGGTGGTGACAACAACTTCATCATTTCCAACACATTCGCAGCGAAAGACCTTACGTCATGGTCGATCTCGATCGGACTGACCGTCCAGAGCGATACCCCCAGCATCTTCGTTCCGTACTTCGCCGGCCCCACCCCACCGTCGGGTGTCAACTTCGCATCGATCGACAATCAAAAGTACGCCGAACTGGCGGCGAAGGCCTCGGTTCTGCCCGGGCAGGAATCCTGCTCGGTGTGGAAGGAAGCGGAACAAGCACTGTTCACCTCGTCCGACGTCATTCCGGTGTCCACGTCGCCGAACTTCATGTTCTTCAACGGCGCAACGGCCCTGTATGCACCAGTTGGCGGCACCCTGGCCGGCCCTGGCATTCGCGTTCTGAAATAAGCCGGAAGACAAAGCTTTACGTCTGCATCTATTTCTCCGATTCGAAGGATCTACATGACTGACCGTCCATTTGTTCTCGACGACCTCCACCGTGTGGTCACACCCACTGAGACCTCAATCTCTCCCGACGGCACCGTGGTCGTCTTCGTTCGCTCGGAAATTGTTGCCGGAAAGGCAACTACATCGCTCTGGGCGGTGTCCCGCGATTCCCAGGCTCACCGCCTCACCGCAGGGCCCGCCGATTCTGCCCCTCGGTTCTCTCCGGACGGAACCTCGATTGCCTTCCTGCGTAAGGTCGGCGACTCCGCGCAGCTGCACCTGATCCCGCTCGCCGGTGGCGAGGCCGAAACTCTCACCACATCAGCATCACTCCCCCTCGGCGCCGGTGCAGCAGCCTGGAGCCCGGACGGAAATGCCATCGCGTTCGCCGCTGTGGTCTCACGCTCGGACTCCGCCGATCCGAATGCTCCCATCGTCACCGACCGACTCGGATACAAGGTGGACGGTGCCGGTTGGCTCGGCACCTTCCGTCGCCACCTTCACACCGTCGATCTGGAGACGAAGGCAGTTCGACGGCTCACCGACGGTGATTGGAATGCCGACGTTCCGTCCTGGTCGCCCGACGGCACGGCCCTTGCCTTCACCGCGAATCTCGAACCGGACAGCGATCTGAACCTCACGTTCAGCGCTTACCGCATCCTCGTCGACGATCTGTCGGTTCCCCCGCAGCGACTCGGTCATGCCACCGGAGTGCAGGGCTCCACACTGTGGCATCCGCAGGGAGATTCGGTCGTCGCCATCGGCACTCCCGAGGTCCGTGTCGGAACTGCAGACCTGATCCGGCTGTCCGTCCCCGGCCCAACCGAGACACCGGTCGACGTCACCCTCACAGCTCATCTCGATCGCAACGTGATGCCCGGTGCACCCGGTTACCCCGGCGGCACACCGGCACTGTCGAATACTCGCGACGAAATCGTGTTCTGCCTACGCGATCGTGGATGGACGCATCTGTACGCGGCCGACATCGAAACCGGCACCTCTCGATCCCTCGTCGCCAATCCCAACGAGGTCGTCTCGGCGCTCTCCGTTGCCCGTGACGCCCGCGTCGCCTCCGTCATCGTCACCACGCAGCAGTCCTTCGGCGAGGTCGCACTCGTCGATCTCGACAGCGGCGCGGTCACCACGCTGACGAAATTCACCGCAGAAGCACTCCCCGAGGTGACACTGTTTGCCGCCGAGGAACGCGAGTTCACCATCTCCGACGGCCGCACCGTGCATGGTTGGTTGCTGTCCGCTCCCGAAACCAGTGGTGCCGCACCCCTTCTGCTCGACATTCACGGCGGACCGCACAACGCGTGGACCGGCGTTGCAGATACCTATCACCCCGCCCACCAGGTTCTCGCCGCCCAGGGTTGGCGCATCCTGACCCTCAATCCACGTGGGTCGGACGGGTACGGCGCAGACTTCATGTACGCCGTCAACGGCGCCTGGGGTACCTCCGACCAAGCCGACTTCCTCGAGCCGATCGACGCGCTTGTCGCCGAGGGACTTGTCGACGGGGACCGTCTGGCGATCACCGGGTACAGCTACGGCGGATACAGTACGTGTCACCTGACGTCCGCGACGGATCGTTTTGCCGCTGCGGTTGCCGGCGGGCTGATCTGCGATTTCAACGCCATGGCCGGAGTCTGCGATTTCGGTCCGCACCTCGCGTCACTCGCCACCGGCACGACTGTTCCCGAGAACTCCGCGGGGCTCCTGGCAGCCTCACCGCTCGCCGCCGTGAAGAACGTGGTGACCCCGACGCTGATCCTGCACGGAAAGTCGGACGAGCGGTGCCCGCTGGGTCAAGCCGAGGCCTGGTTCGCCGCACTGCGCCAGCAGCACGTACCCACCCGTCTGGTGGCGTATCCCGGTGCAAGCCACGGGTTCCTCGTCAACGGCTCGATCTCGCACCGAATCGACTACAGCACACGGCTCATCGAGTGGGTCAAGCGATACACCTCCGCGAAGCTACCCAAGGCCGGCCTGGCCAACGCGTCTGCCGGAGCCGACGCGTGGAAGCGTTCGCTGGACGTACTGTGTGAGCGTTACGGCGTCACCGGTGCTCAATTCGGTATTCTCACACTCGATTCCAGCGGGAAGGAAATCACCCGCACGACGGTTGCTTCCGGCGTGATCAATGCAGACACCGGGGTCGAGGTCTCCACCGACTCCCTGTTCCAGATCGGATCCATCACCAAGGTGTGGACCGCGATGCTGGTCATGCAGCTGGTCGACGAGGGCTTGCTCGACCTGGACGCAACCGTCCGGTCGATCCTGCCCGACTTCGCACTGCAGGACGAGGAAACAGCTGCCCGCATCACGGTTCGTGCACTTCTGAACCATCGCAACGGAATCGACGGTGACCTGTTCATCGACAAGGGTCGCGGCGACGACGTCGTCGAACGCTACGTCGAGGGCCTGCGTGACTTCCGTCAGGTTCATCCACTCGAGGACGGCTTCGCGTACTCGAACTCCGCGTACGTCCTTGCAGCTCGTATCGTCGAGGTTCTTCGCGGCGGCATCTGGGACGACATCCTCAAGGAGCGGATCATCGATCCGCTCGGCCTCGCGCACACACTCACGTTGACCGGAGATACACCGAGATACTCTGTGGCAGCGGGTCATACGGGGAACTCCGTCGTGATGCCCGTCTGGCCGATCACCCGCTCGATGGGGCCCGCCGGCTGCATCACTGCCAGCATCGGAGATCTACTCACGTTCGCGGAACTCGGTCTTCTCGAAGGACAGAGCGTCGACGGCGTACGGATCGTGTCGGAAAAATCGGCCGCCGCGATGCGCACACCCGAAATCGACATCAGCGAACTGTTCCCGGACAAGTCGGGTTGGGGCTTGGGCTGGTTCCACGAAACCTGGTCGGGCGAAGAGATTTTCGGGCACGACGGCAGCACCATCGGGCAGCACGCATATCTGCGTATCTTCCCCCGCCACAATGTCGCGATCGCACTGCTGACCAGCGGCGGCAAGGCCGACGGCCTCTACCGTGATCTCTTCACCGAAGCCGCGGCCGCGTTGGTCGGACTCGAACCTCCGCAAGCCCTCGCCCCGAACCCCGCGAGTGTGGAGTCGATTCCGGATTCGGTTCTGGGAAAGTACAGCTCGGGCGGGATAGCAATCGAGTTCCGTCGTGGAGAGTCCGCTGACGAGGCCGTGATCACCGTCATCGGCGACGTAATCCCGAATCCCGAGGAAGACGAGACAGCTCCGAAGAAGCCTGCAACGGTAGCCACTCTCGTACCGTCGCAGATCCCGGGGACCTGGACCACCCGTCAACCCGGGGCCGCCGGTTGGACGACGGTACGGCCGCACCGAAACGGAGTGTACGTCGGATTCCGCTTCCTACCACGGGTTAACGCGTGACGATGACCGATACACATACGATGACGGAACACAGAACGCCGAATCACAGAACGCCAGCGAACTCGAGGAATCAAAGATGCAAGAACAGCTTCAAGAACTCGTCGATCAGTGGAGGGTCGAGGCAAACATCCCCGGCGTCTCGGTCGGCATCGTTCACGGCGACAAGGACATCGTCGTCACCAGTGGCATCGAGAGCGTCGAAACCCAACTCCCGGTCACCGACAAGACGATGTTCATGATCGGCTCCACCACAAAGGTGTTCGCCGCAACAGCCGCGATGGCACTCGTCGAGGACGGCCTACTCGATCTCGACACCCCGTTGGTCGAGTACGTCCCCGAACTGACCTTCGCCGACGAAACAGCCACGCGCACAGTCACGATGCGTCATCTCCTCACCCACACCGGCGGATTCACCGGCGACGCCGGCCTCTCGGCAGGCTGGGGCGAAGACGCCCTGGGACGCTCGGTTTCACGGCTGAACGAACTGCGACAAGAATTTCCCGTCGGAGAAGTCTTCTCCTACAGCAACTCCGGATTCGTTCTCGCCGGACATGTCGTGGCCAAGATCAGCGGACTGACCTTCGAAGAGCTGGTCAAGCAGCGCGTGCTCGACCCCCTCGACATGAAGAACTCGGCCTTCCTGCCCTGGGACGTGATGACCCACCGGTTCGCACTCGGTCACTACATCCGCGACGGTGTGCCGTTCGTGTCCAACGAAACCGGACTGGACCGCGGCATGATCCCTTGCGGCGGAATGTGGTCCTCGGTGCGAGACCAACTCGTCTGGGCACGTTACGCACTGTCGGGCGAACACCCCGGCGAAGGACAGCCACTCGACGAGTCCACCCGGTTGTTGATGCAGAAGCCGCAGCGTCCCGCCGCGATGATGTTCGAAGAAGTCGGCCTGGGATGGCTGTTGACTCGATACGGAACCACTCAGGTAGTGCGGCACGGCGGAAACGTGAGCAACCTCCAGGTCTCCGAGTTCATGACAGTGCCCGAGAAGAACTTCGCCGTCACCGTGCTGACCAACGCACTCGGCGGCGGAATCGGTGAGAAGATCGTCGACTGGTGCATGGACAATCTCGCTGAGTTGGCCGCGCCGGCATCCCTCGACGTGGTCGAGCCCGAACCGGCTGCCGTCGACGCGGTCTTGGGTAAGTACCGGGCCGGAGACCTGATGATGACCGTTGCCCCCGGTGACGAGGGAATCGGCATCCGGATGGGCAGCGCGCAGGATCTCGGTGAATACGAGGACATCGTCTGGCCGCCGGCAATCCCGATCGCCTTCCTCAACGACCGTGACTTCGCTGCTCGCGCCGACACCACCCGGGCGTTGGGCCGCTTCGTCACCGACGACACCGGTCGCGCCGTGATGCTCGAATTCGGCGGCCGCACCGCCAAGCGAGTGGCCTGATCCTCTAGACGGGTGACGCGGTCCGATTACGGGACCGCGTCACCCGTCTTCGTAAATGCACAGCCGAGAAGGTACAGACTGGACGCCATGAACTTCATCGGCGAGTCGATTCTGCACCCCTCCCGGTGGAGCGTGCGTGCCCGTTCGACCGTGGCTTCGACACTCGTGATCGCCTTCTGCCTGGTGATCGCCGGGCTTGCACTGGTTTTCGTGCTGGCAAACTCCCTGCATCTGTCCGCGCTGAACAGCTCCGACGCTCGCGCCACGCAATTGGTCCAGCAGCTCAACGGAAAAAACCCGGCCGATCTCGACCCTTCGCTTCTGTCCACAGACAGTCAGATCGGAATCGTGCAGATCGTCGACGCCGATCACCGAATAGTCGCCCAATCACCTGGAACCGACAGCGACCTCCTGTCCGAACGTTTTCTCGGCCCTGACGAGTCGGACGCTCTCGGAAGGGTCAAGAAGTCCGACGACGAGGACTACTGGCTGATCGGGCGAGGCGCTCAGACGGCGACCGGACCAGTCACCGTCTTCGTCGGCGCCGACCGCGAACCGGTTGAAACCGTGGTGACGACCGTTGCCGTTCTGCTGGCCATCGTCGGACCTCTGGTCCTGGGGCTGGCAGCGTTTGCCACCTACCGCCTCGTCGGTTCGGCCCTCGCTCCCGTCGAACGCATCCGCGCTCGGGTAGCATCGATTTCGAGTGGGCGTCAAGGTGAACGAGTGCCTGTCCCGTCAGGGAACGACGAGATAGCCCGACTGGCAACAACAATGAACGACATGCTGGCGCGCCTCGACGAAGGTGCGCTGGCCCAGCAACGATTTGTCAGCGATGCCTCACACGAGTTACGCAGTCCGCTGTCCACGATCACGACGGCCCTCGAACTGGCACACCGACGCCCGGATCTCCTCGACGACGCGCTGATCGAAGACGCACTACTTCCCGAGGCGCGCCGGATGCGGCAGTTGATCGAAGACCTGTTGATTCTCGCGCGCTCTGACGAAAGCGAACTCGAAAAGTTCGGCATCGTCGTCGACGTCGACCTCGATGACATCTTGTTCGCCGAGCAGAAAAGGATCGACGGTATCTCCGCAGTTACGGTCGCCGCTGCCGTGGCTCCGGTTCGGGTCTCCGGAGACCCGAGAGCATTGACGCGGATGGTGCGAAACCTCGTGGACAATGCAGTGCGGCATGCGGAGACCCTCGTGTATCTCGAGTGCTCCGAAGCCGGAAACGAAGCCCACATCGTGATCGAGGACGACGGGCCCGGAATCCCTGCAGCAGAACGCGAACGAATCTTCGGACGCTTCGTCCGCCTGGACCAGCCGCGGTCGAGGCAGGGAGGCGGGTCCGGACTCGGACTCGCCATCGCGTCGGAAATAGTTGCGGCGCACCACGGAACCATTTCCGTCAATGAGAGAGTGGGCGGTGGAAGTCGATTCGAGGTGACGATTCCGGTACCGAACGACTGAAGATCAGGCAGTGCCGACAAAGCGGTACCCGACGCCTCGGACCGTTTCGATGCTCTGAGTTCCGAACGGGAGGTCGAGCTTCTTACGAAGGTAACCGATATACACCTCGACGATGTTCTCGTCACCTTCGTAGTTGGTGTCCCAGACGGAGCGAACGATCTCGGTCTTCGTGACCACCACACCATTGTTGCGCATCAAGAATTCGAGAACGCTGTACTCCCGTGGCGTCAGGGTCAATTCGATTCCCGCTCTGCTCACCTGATGTTTGGCCGGGTCGAGGGACAGGTCTCCAACGGAGAGTATCGCCGGACGTTGTGGAGCGCCGCGACGCACCAGTGCGCGCAGCCGAGCGAGAAGCACGACAAACGAGAATGGCTTGACCAGGTAGTCGTCGGCGCCGAGATCGAATGCATCGGCCAGGTCGTATTCGCCGTCCTTTGCCGAGAGCATGAGGATCGGCGTCCAGATCTCCCGGGCGCGTAGATCCCGCACGATGTCGTACCCGTGTTTGCCCGGCAACATGATGTCGAGAACGATCACGTCGAATTCGTCACTGCACGCAGTCGCGAATCCGTCGTCACCGTTGAGTTCGACGGCGGTCACGAATCCCTCGGCCACCAATCCCCGCCGGATCGTCTCGGCCAGGCGCACTTCGTCTTCGACCACCAGTACTCGCACCACCGGCCCCGTTTCGTCGCCACGCAGTTGTTCGGATGCACCCAGTAGAGCAGACGGTAGACCCAGGGCCGAGTTCCGTTCAGCGTTTCTTCAGCTTCGGATCGTCACACTGCATTCATGCCTGCAACTGTGTCGACCGTGCGAAACGTGGTCACCGAAGTCCTGACCGAGAGCACCACCGCAGAGATCGCGGTTGCCGCAATCGTGGTGGCCGCAGCTCTGTTCGCGTTCGGTTCGATCTACCGAGCTTCCAGCGTTCGGTCTACAGCCCTTCGCACGTGCGGACTCGTGCTTGCACTGGTGACGCTGTCGATCCAGGTGTATGGAAGCGGGTGGTTGACGAGCTTCGACGGGCCGGTGACCGACTGGATGGTCGATCATCGGAGCGGCGCCCTGAACCAGATCGCGGTCGCCGTCACAGATCTCGGTAGCCCTGTCGCCACCGCGCTGCTCGGGATCACCTGCGGAGTGCTCATCTCATGGCGAGCGCGTTCGGTCGTTCCGGGCTTGATCGTGATCGGAACCGTTGGCGGGGCGGCGGTCGCCAGCACGGTAATCAAAGCGCTCGTCGGTCGCGAACGTCCGCCGACCAACATCCAGGTTCTTCTCGAGACCGGCCACTCGTTCCCCTCCGGTCACGTGACGGGCACAGCAGCGCTGTTCGGCATTGCCGTTCTCGTTGTGAGCGTCGACCGAACAGCGGCCGTCAAACGCCTTCTGATGCTCCTCGCCGTGACGGTCACCGTCGTCGTCGCGCTGACTCGCCTCTACTTGGGTGCGCACTGGCTCACCGACGTCATCGCCGGAGCCATTCTCGCGACGCTTGCCGTCACGGTGGGTGGAGCCCTCTTCCGATTCGTCGGCACTCACAACCAAGCTGAATCGACTACTGCTGCAATGCGCTCTGCAGAACCTTCAGCACTTCACGAGCCGCAGTCGGCCCGGTATTGAGGTAGAAGACGTCATCGTCAACAGCGACGGCGTGGTTGGCGACCACACCACGTAACTGCGCCCACAACGGCGCGTTCGTCAATGTCGCCGGGTCCCCGCCCTGCACGCCGTAGAAGATCCAGTCGGCGTCCGCCACGTTCAACTCTTCTTCACTGATGTCTCGGGAAGTGTCGTCGAACTGCTGCGACTGCGGACGGGTCAAGCCGGCATCCTCGGCGATACTGCCGGTGAACGAAGGAATACCGAAGATGCGCAGACGATTTCCGTTCTGGCGCGTGAACGACACCGTCGGCGGCGACGAGAGGGAAGCACCGAGGGCCGCGGCATCGGTATTGAAGGTATCCAGCAGTGCCGTCGCCTGCTGCGTCCTACCTACCCCGTCGGCAACCAGCAGGAAGTCCTGCTTCCAGTAGACGCCGGTCCCCTGTGTTGCCACCGTGGGTGCGATGGCGGAAAGCTGGTCGTACAGCGAATCAGCGTCCTTTCCTGCAACATTCATCAAGATCAGGTCAGGATCGAGCGTGACGATCGCTTCGAAATTCGGTGTGAAGCGTCCACCTGCGTCAACGACATCACTTAGCTGAGTACGGAATTCGGGGTACGCAGACAACAAGTACGGAGGCACCAGGTCCGCACCGTCACCACGCGTCGAACCTGCGGGCACGACACCGAGCGACAGGAGTGCATCTGCTTGCCCGGTCGAGATGACGACAACCTTTTCGGGCTGCGATTCGATCGTGGTGTCCCCTTTGAAGTGTGAGACGGTACGAGGGAACTCGCCGTCCGACTTTCCGCTCCCCATTCCAACCGGGACTTCTCGCGGAGCGACAAACGCAGAGTCCGCCGGAGCCGACGCACTGATCTCGGCATCTGTGGGCGACGCGTCCTCGCTCGAGCAGCCACTGAGAGCTGCCACCAATGTCAGTGCGCCGATCAGCATTACACTGCGTGACTTCTTTCGAAAATTCATGATCGTGTCCCGTACGTCGTGAAGCATGACAGCTTCATCTTCCGTCATGGTTAGGTGACCCTACCCTTTGAAGAACTGTAAACTATATCTGTGTCAGATACAGTTCCAGGGCGTGGATCACACGGGGTCGATCGCTACTCCGATCGCATGCCCACCGCGGAAGAAGCATCGAGATCACTCATCGCTGCGGCGTTCGAATTGCGTCGAGCGCTGCGGGAATACATGGATACGTCGGGTACCGACGCGACTCTGCCAGAGGCACAATCCGAAGTACTTCACGATGTCGCACACCATCCGGGCACTCGCATCGGGGCGGTCGCCGATCGTCTCTCCAGACGCCCGAACACCGTCAGCACGCTGGTGCGCACACTCTCCGACAAAGACCTGATCGAACGGCGACCCGATCCCACGGACGGCCGAGTGAGCACACTTTTCGTGAAGGACGAACGAAGCGCGCGACGAGACCGTCGATCCGAACTACGCATCGGCGTTCTCGCCGAAGAATTGGCGTCCCTCGACGAGGGCGACCTCGACACATTGACCACTGCCGTCGGCATCCTCGACCGAGTCAATCGATCATTGCGAGATCACGCGCCGCGATGACACTCCGGGACATACAGAAGCGGTGCGGTGCAGCACCTGCCGCACCGCACCGCACCTGCTGACGAGTCACCGCCCTAGTTCATGTCGTTCGCAATGATGTTCTCGATATTCCGTTCGGCCAGAGCGGTGATGGTGACGAACGGATTGACTCCCACATTGCCCGGTACGAGGGATCCATCCATGACGTACAGACCCGGGTACTCCGGCAGACGACCGTAGCCGTCGGTCGCCTTGCCGAGCACACAACCGCCGAGGGGGTGGTACGTCAACTGATCGCCCCACGTCTGCGTCGGGCCGAAGAGGTCGGTCCGGTAGATCGTGCCTTCCTTCTTGTTGATCTTGTCGAAGAGCTTCTTCGCCATGTCGATCGACGGCTGGTTCTGCGAGCGCTGCCAGTTCAATCCGACTTTGCCTGTTGCCGAGTTGAATTGGAACTGAGCACGTTGCGGATTCTTGGCAATCGCCAAGTACAGGCTGACCCACAGTTCGGTACCGGCCGGGAAGGGTGCGATTTCCGCAAAGACGGGAGCGGATGTGTCGGCCCAGTTGTCGATACCCATCACGGGGATCGCCGACTGCTTCGCACCGGTGGCGTCCCACATGTGATTGGCGCGGCCCACCATCACGTTGCCGTTGTGACCCCATTCCTGTCCAACTGCACCCGGCAAATTCGCCAGCTGCCCTTGCGCTTTCATCGCGACCAGGAGCTTGCTGGTCCCGATACTGCCGGCCGCGAAGAAGACCTTGTCCGCCGTCACTGTCTTGGTGCCGACGGTATTGCCCTGCTCGTTGATCTGGTTCATCACCACTTGATAGCCACCGCCGGTCGCGGCCGGGGCAACCGAGGTCACGACGTGCAGAGCTGAAATGGTGAGCTTGCCGGTGGCGGATGCCGCAGCGAGGTACGTTTTGTCCAGTGACTTCTTTCCGGCATTGTTGCCGTAGATGACCTCACTGACCAGAGCGGACTTGGTGACCTGGCCGGCAGCTTCCTGCTTCATGTAGTTGAAGTCGTAGACATTCGGAACGAACGTTGTTGTGTAACCGGATCTCTCAGCGGTCTTTCGCCCCGTCCGCGCGAACTTGTAGTACTCGGTCGATTCGAACCAGGCCGGGTCGATGTTGTTGACTCCGAGCGCAGCGTTGGCCCGCGGGAAGTACGTCGAGTACATCTCGTTGGAATCGACCCCGGGCAGGATCTCTTCGAAGTAGTTGCGCTTGGGTGTGACGGCCATACCGCCGTTGACCAGTGACCCGCCGCCGACCCCTCGGCCTTGGTAGACCTTGATCCCGCCGAAGTCCTCGGCGTCGAGAACGCCGACGTAGCGGCTGATGTTCTTGTCCACCGAGCCGCCGGAAAAGTGTGAAACCGGTTGAACTGTACGGTCTCTGAGCCAGAAGGACCGACCGTCGGGCGAGAGCATCGGGCAGAAGATCTTGCCGTCGGACCCTGGTGTGGTCCACGACTTCCCCATCTCGACCATGTGCGTGTCGATACCGGCCTGCGTCAGGCGAAGTGCTGCAACGGCACCGCCGTATCCACTGCCGATCACGAGCGCGGGGACACGGTCTCCGTCGTTCAATGCTCGTCTGGGCGCAGCGGCCGCCGTGGTCCACGAGGACGAGAGTGCGGCGGCCCCCACAGCTAATCCTGTTGCTGCCAAGAAGTTTCTACGCGAGAGCGTGGAATTGGTACGTGCGTGCCGTTCGTTGAATCCAGCGCGAATGCTCAAGTGTGCCCTTCTCTTTCCGTGACCCCCGCGCTGAGATATACCGGGAGAAACCGAACGAGAAGTCCATACTCGTGGGTAACTTCGAGGAACCGTTGATTTTCCATGAAAAGGGCCGATGAACAGAAAGTTCACCGGCCCTCCGAAAGAACGAGTCAGGGAATTGAGATGCGACCTTCGACGGCGCCGAGTCCGATGTCCTTGCGGAAATGACCGCCGGGAAGCTTGACGTCGGCGATCTTTGCGTAGGCGTCGTCGCGAGCTTCGGTCAGATCCTTGCCAACTCCGACAACACTCAGCACACGCCCGCCGGCCGAGACGACGGCACCGTCTTCACGCTTCTTGGTACCGGCGTGCAGGACTCCGTCGGCGTCCGCTCCGGTGATCACGTCGCCGGTGCGTGGGGTTGCCGGGTAGTTCTCCGCGGCAATCACGACCGTGACAGCGGAACCGTCGCGCCACTGCAACGGACCGACCGAATCGAGTGTTCCGGTCGAGGCCGCATTGAGTAGACCGCCCAGCGGCGTTTCGAGGAGAGCAAGCACGGCCTGAGTTTCGGGGTCACCGAACCGGCAGTTGAATTCGACGACGGCCGGGCCGTCGACACCGATCGCCAGACCGGCGTAGAGAAGGCCGGAGAAACTGCTACCGCGCGCGACCAACTCGGCAGCGACGGGCTTGACGACGTCATCGACGATCTGCGTGACCATCTCGTCGGGCAGCCACGGCAATGGGGTGTACGCGCCCATACCGCCGGTGTTGGGTCCGGAGTCTCCGTCGCCGACACGCTTGTGGTCCTGAGCCGGGAGCAGCGGGATCACAGTTTCGCCGTCGACGAGGCAGAAGAGCGAAACTTCCGGACCGTCGAGGAAGGACTCGAGGAGAACCGGGTGTCCGGTCTCGAGCAGTTCTGCGGCATGATCGCGCGCGGCGAGACGATCCGTCGTGACGACTACGCCCTTACCCGCGGCCAATCCGTCGTCCTTGACCACCCAGTTGGGACCGAAGCGGTCGAGTGCTTCGTCGAGCTTGGCCGGATTGTCGACGATCTCACTGTGAGCGGTCTTGACGCCGGCGACAGCCATCACGTCCTTGGCGAAAGCCTTCGATCCCTCGATGCGGGCGGCGTCGGCCGAAGGCCCGAAGCAGGCGATACCTGCTGCCCGCACCGCGTCTGCGACACCGAGGACCAGCGGAACCTCGGGTCCGATGACGACGAGGTCGGCTTCGACCTTCTGGGCCAGCGCGGTAACCGCGTCACCCGAAGCGACGTCGATGGGGTGCTGCTCGGCGATTTTTGCGATCCCGGCATTGCCAGGCGCGCAGATCAGGGCCGTGACACCTGGATCGCGAGCAAGAGAGAGAAGGAGGGCATGTTCACGGGCTCCGGAGCCGATTACTAGTACGCGCACGGGGAACAGACTACGGCCTGCGATAACAGCGCTCTCGGAGTGCCACTCACGGGGCCAAGGTCCCAGCGTTCGGCCTTTGTGCGAAATATCCGTTTCGAGATGAGATCATATGAATACCTGAATAGGTGAACAGATGTTTTCGGACACCTGTCCACCAAGGAAAGGACACCCGTGAAACTCCACAAACCAGGCGTTCTGACGCTCACCGCAACCGCCGCAATCGGCGCACTTCTGATCACGTCGTGCAGTAGCCCGACTGGCACCGACTCCTCGGGCAACAACGACGGCCTGGTCTTGGCCGACGGCTACGAGCTGGGCGGCTACAACCCGGTCGCAGGCTTCGGCGCTGCCGGCGAGGCCAAGATGTACGACGGTCTCGTCCGACTCACCGGAGGGACCGGCATGCCGGGATTCGAGCCGTCTCTGGCCGCGGAGATGCCCACTGCCAACGCCGACGCGACAGTCTGGACGGTCAAACTCCGCGACGGGGTCACCTTCTCCGACGGATCGACCTTCGACGCCGCCGACGTGGTTGCCACGTACAAGGCGATCCTCGATCCCGCTTCCGCCTCCGAAGCGCGTTCGTCGTACGACATGATCAGCGATGTCGTGGCCGTCGACGACAACACAGTCGAGTTCCGCCTCGCGTACTCGTATGCGCCCCTGCTGACGAAAATGCTGATCGGCATGGTCCCGTCGGAATCCCTCGCGACACCCGGACTTGCCGCCGAATCGCCGTTGAACACCGCGCCTGTCGGTACGGGTCCGTACACACTCGTCGATCTCTCACCGGATCGAGCGGTCTTCGAGGCGAACGAGAACTACTGGGACGGTGCACCGGAGATCAAGAAGCTCACTCTCCTCTACGTTCCGGACGACAACACCCGCGCCCAACGTATGGTGTCCGGCGAGATCGACGGAACCAATCTCCCTCCACTGCTTGCCAATACGTTCTCGGGCAAAGACAACATGTCGGTGACTGCCCATCAGTCAGCGGACTGGCGCGGTCTCTCACTTCCGACGAACAATCCCGTGGCAGGCGACAAAGCCGTACGGATGGCGCTCAACCTCGCCGCCGATCGCCAGTCGATGATCGACAACGTCCTGGGCGGACACGGCCGCGTCGCCGCCACTCCGATCCCCGAGGTCTACGGCGATTCGTACAACCCGAACGCAACCTTCGCCTACGACCCGGCCGAGGCCGAGCGAATTCTCACCGAAGCGGGCTGGATCGAAGGTGCCGACGGAATCCGTTCGAAAGACGGTCAGCGGGCGCAGTTCACGATCATGTACAACTCCGTCGACACCGTTCGACGTGATCTCGCTCAGGCATTTGCCTCCGATGCTCTCGCTGTCGGCATCGAGGTGGATCTCGAAGCGCTCTCCTGGGACCGCATAGACCCTCGAATCAACCAGGATTCGACGCTTCTCGGTGGTGGAGACGAACCTTTCGATCCAGACACGCAGGCGTACGACGCGCTGAACTCGAAGTACATAGCGCCCGGGGTCGGCAGCATCTACGACAACGCCAGCGACTACTCCAATCCAGCAGTCGACGCAGGCCTGGAAGTAGGACGCCGCAGCCTGGATCAGGCAACGCGTGACGCCGCGTATCGCGACGTGCAGCAGGCGTACGTCGAGGATCCCGGATTTGTCATCCTCGTATTCCTCGACCATACGTACGTTTCGAAGGATTCGGACTGGCAGATGTCCGGACCTGTACTCGAGCCACACTCACACGGTGTGACCTGGGGCCCGTGGTGGTCACTGCAGACGTGGGCCAGAGGGCAATGACAGCGGTCGACGTTCGGGTAGACGCGCGGCAATCGCTCGGCCACCGTGGCAACTCCCGCCGAAAGGCCATCCTCACGATGGTCGGTCGGCGGGTGTTGTTCATCGTGCCGGTGATCGCCGTGGTGTCCGCGGGACTCTTTGCCGCCGCCGCGATCTCACCGTTCGATCCACTTGTCGGCTACCTGGGCACGCGATACATGACGACCAGCGACGCGGACAAAGCGTTGATCGCCGATCAGATGGGTTTCGACAACCCCTGGTACAGCACGTACTGGAATTGGCTCCAGGGCGTGTTCACCGGTGATCTCGGGATCTCCAGATCGTTCAATCAGCCTGTTTCCCAAGTTATCTCCGAGCGTCTGCCATGGACCCTGCTGCTGGTCGGTATCTCACTCCTCATCGCGATTCTCGCCTCGCTGACACTCGGTGTTCTCGCCGGAATCCGCAGTGGAGGATTCTTGGACAAGACCGTGTCCGGGCTGAGCGTCGTGGTCCAAGGACTTCCGCCGTTTGTCTTGTCGCTGGGTGCCATCGCGCTCTTCGCGTTGACTCTCGGCTGGCTCCCGGTCGCCGGGTTGACCGACGGGGGTGCCGATCCCACACCGGGACAGGTGATCCGGCACTTGGTCCTACCGGTGACGGTCCTCTCCATCTCGCAGATGCCGTGGCTCCTACTCGCGGTCCGAGAATCCGTCGTGGGTTCGAAATGTGAGGGATTTGTCGCGGGCGCCGTAGCACGCGGAATCCCGACGCCGACCATCACGAAACGCCACATACTGCCGACCTCACTGGCGCCTTTCGTGAACATCGTCGGCGTGCGACTGCCCGAGCTGATAGTCGGGGCAGTGCTGGTGGAAGAGGTCTTCAGTTGGCCAGGGATCGCCGGCGCCATCGTCTCGTCAGCCCGTGACCTCGACATGGCACTGCTCGCGTTCCTCACCGTCGGTACGACATTGACGGTCATGCTCGGCTCACTGATTGCCGACGTCCTCGTTGCAGTACTCGACCCGAGAGTGAGTACCGATGGCTGAACGACGCTTCAAGATCGCCGTCGGCGTGCTGATCCTCGTGGCGCTGTACGCGGCGTTGGTCCCATGGTTGGCCGACGTCGACGACCGAGTCACAGACTTCTCGGCGACTCGCCTGGCTCCGTCGTTCGATCACCCGTTCGGAACTGACTCGGCGGGCCGAGATCTGTTCGTGCGCATAGCTGCAGGCATCAGAACCTCACTTCTGATCGCACTCGCCTGCGCGCTGCTCGCCACGGTGATCGGCGTCGCCGTCGGCACTACGGCCGGACTGGTCGGCGGCTGGGTGGACAGGTTCGTCATGCGCGGCACCGATGCCGTCAACGCACTCCCCCACCTGTTGCTCGGCATCGTCATCGTCGCGATGTTCCGTGGAAGCATTGCCGCCATCGTGCTTTCGATCGCACTGACCCACTGGACCCAAGTGGCCCGGATCATCCGCTCCGAGATCTTGAGTCTGCGCGAGCGTCCCTACATCGACGCCGCCATTCTCGCGGGAGCCAGTCGACGTCACGTGATCATGCGCCACCTCGTGCCGGCGACGGCGCCACAGGCTTTGATCGCAGTCGTTCTCCTGCTGCCCCACGCCGTCTGGCACGAATCGACGTTGTCCTTCCTGGGATTCGGCCTTCCCCCGCACAAGCCCAGTCTCGGGACGCTTCTCGAAGAGGCACGCAGTTCTCTGCTCCTCGGCGGTTGGTGGACGCTGGCATTCCCCGCCGCAGTTCTCGTGATCGCCACCGTCGCAGTTGCCGTCGCCGGTTCGGCCCTGCGGTCGATGCTCACGCCCCCTCGACCTTCGGAGTTGCGACTGTGAACCACGGCCTGCGCATCGAATCTCTCACCGTCAGGATCCCTCTACTCGGAGGATCGGTAGTTCACGCTGCGAGCGACATCGACCTCGACGTTCCAGCCGGCACGGTGACCGCACTTGTCGGGGAATCGGGGTGTGGCAAGTCGATCATCGCCACCTCGGTCATGAACATGTTGCCGCCGAATGCTTCTCGAACCGGAACGGTCACCGTCGCAACACCGGACCTCGAGATCGACGTCTTCTCCGGCACCGCGTTCCGTGGGCGGCACGTGGCTCTCGTCCCACAATCCGCCGCAACACATCTCACCCCCGTCCGGACTGCGCGATCGCAACTACAGGAGACGATCGACGCACTCGGCAGCGATCACACTTGCGATGCCTTGGCACTTCGCGTCGGACTCGAACCGTCGGCCCTGGACTGCTACCCGCACGAACTGTCGGGCGGCATGGCGCAACGCGTGGCCATTGCCGGTGCGCTGGCCGGGAATCCGTCGGTGATCGTCGCAGACGAACCCACCGCCAACCTCGACCGCGAACTCACCGACCACGTCATGGGATTACTTCGAGAGTGCGCGGACGCCGGAGCGGCGGTCCTGCTCATCACCCATGACCTGGCATCCCTTACCCGCAGCGGTGCCGCGGATCGACTTGCCGTCATGTACGCATCACGCATCATGGAGACCGGTCCGGCCGCGCTGGTGTTCCAAGATCCGCTTCACGATTACACCCGAGACCTTCTCGGCGCCTTACCTTCCAGAGGTTTGACTCCCATGCCGGGATCGCCACCGCAACTCACCGATCTCCCCGAGGAGTGCGTCTATCACCTACGACGCCCGGAGTCGAAACAATCCGGTGGCCCGACCGAACTGGTCACATTGGGTGACCGCACGTACCGAACGCTGCGGAAGGTGGGCTGACATGAGTCTGCAAGCTCTGGGAATCACCAGCGGTTACCGTCGCAACCGGCCAGTTCTCGAGAACGTCTCGCTCGAGATTCCGTCGGGAAAGCTGATCGGCCTGACCGGGCCTTCGGGCACCGGAAAATCAACACTTGCAAGGATTCTCGCTTCGCTGGATGCACCGTGGTCAGGCGAAGTGCGGATCGACGGATCACCCGTTGTGGGTACCAAATTCTCGGTACCCGCGGCACTACGCGGCACGGTGTCCATGCTGTTTCAGTCACCTCGCGCATCGACCGACCCTCGGCAGACGCTCGCCTCGATCATCGGCCAACCCGGTGACATTGCCAGTAGGTCAATCGATGTGGCCGCGCTGGCAGCAGAAGTGGGCCTCACTCCCGATCTCTTGTCGCGCAGACCACACCAGGTGAGCGACGGCCAACTACAGCGCGCCTGCCTGGCGAGATCGCTGGCGCAACAACCGAAATACCTCATCTGTGACGAGGCGACGGCGATGCTCGACGCCGCCACGACGGCCGCGCTCATTCGGTTGATCGAGAGTCGCGCCGCCGAAACCGGCGTCGGTGTATTACTCATCAGCCATGATCGCGAATTACTCGGCGCCTGCTGCGACGTGGTCCACGACCTCGACAGTATCAGCGCTTAGCCCCTGCGAAATCGACCCTTGACCCGAACGTATGTTCGAGTATGATTTGGGCAGGGGATCGGGGGATTCAATGAGCGTCTTGTTGTCGGACGTGGTGTCTGGTTCTGCGGTGGGGTTACGCGGACGCCTGTGGCAGTTGTCTGCTGCTGAGTTGCGTGCTGCTGCGGTGTCGGCGAGTGCGGAGATTCTGCGCCTCGAAGCCGTTCGAGTGGCGGTGGTGGACGAGTTGTCGTTGCGCCCGGATGATCAGGTGATCGCCAGCCGCGGAGTGGGGTCCTGGTTGGCGGCCAACACGACGCTGCAGGTTCGGGACGGGAAGAAGATCGCCGCGTTGGGTGCAGCTTTGCGGCCGTTTCCGGCGGTGGCTGCTCGGTTCGATGGCGGGGACTGCTCCTTCGAGCATGCCGTGTTGATCGTGGCGTTCTGTGAATCACCACCGAAGGGCATGCCAGACGCCGCGCTCCCTCGCTGTATCGACCTACTGCTTGCGGCTGCTTCCGGAGTTGAGGCGACGACGACAAAAGTGCGGAACGTGATCGCGACCTTGGAGCGGTTGTTCGAATCGGATGAGATTCCGCCCGCCGAGGATGTCGATCTCAATGAGTTGCGGATTGCTTCGACGCTCAATGGTCGGGTGGTGGTGCGTGGGGATTTCGATGCTCTCACCGGTGAAATGTTGTTGTCGGCGTTGTCGAATCTGACGATGCCGACCCCGGCACCAGATGGGACGCCGGATTCTCGGTCGGCGGCGAAGCGGACTGCGGATGGGTTCACCGAACTGATTCGCCGTTATCTCGATTGCGCCAAGACTGGTACCGATGGTGGTCAGCGTCCGCATGTGAACGTGCACATCAATGCTCGGGATCTGGCTGAGCATCGGGACTGCGCCGCCACACCAACTGATGGTGGTGGAGTGGCTGTGTCTGATCTTGATGTCGGGCACATGCCCTGGCTGGGACCGCTGTCGGTGTCGCAGACCAGGCTTCTCGGGTGTGATTGTTTCCTCTCGACCGTGCTGCTCGACGATCACGGCACACCCTTGGATGCGAAACCAGGAAAGAGGTTGGTCACCGCCGAACAACGGACTGCGTTGATTGCCCGCGACAGAGGCTGCGCGTTCCCGGGCTGCACATGCGTGCCCGCCTGGACCGATGCGCACCATATCCGGCACTGGGCGAACGGTGGCCCGACGGTGATGAACAACCTGGTCCTGCTGTGCCGTTCACACCACCGACTGATGCACCGGAAATCAGGGTTCGTCGGGAAATGGGAAATCCGCATCGGCGCCGACAACAAACCCTGGTTCATCCCGCCACCCTCGATCGACCCCGGGCAGCAACCCAGGCCGGCGAACACCACCTTCAAAACCTGAGGACGAACCTCAGGCATACAACTTCACGCCAGGTCCGCATCGGAGGAAGCACCTCCGATGCGGACCTGGCGTGCGTTCCTGTTGGTCAGCCTGCAACCGTCAAGTCGTAGAGGGTTACTCCGTCCACCGTTGTGGCGGTGAAGTTTTCGGTCACCCACGTCGAGATAGCGGTAGCGGTGCCTTCGGCGTTCATACCGCCACCCATCCCACCGCCAGCGATGAAGAAGTGAATCTTGCCCTCTGCCACGTACTGCTGGAACTGCGCGAGCGTCGGCGACGGATCGCTCCCGTTGAACCCTCCGATAGCCATGACCGGTGACTGCGTCGCAAGCTGATAACCCGATGCGCTGTTGGACCCGATTGCCGCGGCTACCCACGTGAACTGGTCGGAGTTCTCTTCGAGAGTGGACACAACAGCGGCTCCCGGCGTGCTGCCCTGCAGTAGACCACCGGCACCGCCTCCCATTGCGCCTCGCGTCCCGTCGGTGGTCGGCGTGGTACCGCCCGGAACTGTTGCACCACCGGGCATCTGACCCATTCCTACAGGGGGCGTGCCCGGCATTCCGGTCCCAGCCCCGTCAGTCCGACGGTTACCGCCATCAGCCGTGCCACCGAATCCACCGAAGCCTCCGCGGCCACCGCCGGGCCCGCCCATTCCACCTTCGACGCTCGGTCCGGCCGAAACTATGGAACCGGTATGCGGAGTGTTGATCGTGTCGATCGCGTATGCAGTCGGACCTGCCAGACCGGTGAAGATCGCTGCGAGAATCACTGCTACAGCCAATCGACCTCGCGTCACTGCCGGAATCAGCACTGCCACGGCACTGACGATGCCGACCACCAGAATGGTCCAGCGAAGCCACGGTACGAACGAAGGCGAGCGTCCGAGCAGTACCCACGCCATCGCGACGGTTGCGGCCAAGGACACCGCCAGAATGATGCGAACCCAGAGGACGTCACGATGACGCCACGCCACTACCGATCCTGAACCGATCAGCGCGGCGATCGCCGGCGCCAGCGCAACGGTGTAGTAGGCGTGGAAGATTCCCGCCATGAAACTGAAGGTCAGTCCGGTCACCAACAGCCAGAGCCCCCAGACGATGAATGACGCACGCTGCGTGTCAGCGCGGGGTGCACTGCCTCGCAGCACGATTCCAGCCGCCAGAAGTATCAGTGCAGCAGGAATCAACCAGGCGATCTGTCCGCCCTGGGCCGATTCGAACAGTCGGGTAATGCCGGTACTCCCCCACATACCACCGCCGGCCGCACCACCTGGTGCCATACCTCCCCCGGCCATACCACCCGCGGCCTCGCCCATACCTGGGAAACCGCCCGCAGCAGCGCCGGCCGCGGCATCACCAGCACCGCGCATTCCGCCGCCGCCGACGCTTCCGGTCTCGTTGCCGCTCAAGCGCCCGAGCCCGTTGTAGCCGAGCGTCAGTTCGAGAATCGAATTGTTCTGTGAACCACCGATCCACGGACGCGAGTCGGCCGGCCACAGTTCGACGATTGCCAACCACCATCCGGCGGAGACGATCAGTCCGCCCAGTGCCGCGAACAGTTGGAGTACGCGCTTACCCAGTTTCGGCGGTCCGGCGATCAGATAGGTGAGCGCCAGCGGTGGAACTACCAACATGACCTGTAATTGCTTTGTCAGGAAACCGAATCCGCAGAAGATACCGACCAACACGAGCCAGCGGGTGCGGCCGTCCTGCACGGCGCGCATCATCGCCCACACTGCTGCGATCATCAGGAGCACCAGCAGAGCATCCGGGTTGTTGAACCGGAACATCAGCGCCGCTACGGGTGTGAGCGCAAGTACCAGGCCCGCGAGGAGGCCGGCGGCCGCACCGAAATACCGTCGAACCGTTCCCCACAACAGTGCAACCGATCCGACCCCGAGGAGTGCCTGCGGCACCAACATCGCCCAGGAATTGAGTCCGAAGATGCGAACCGACAGCGACATCAACCACAGGGACATGGGCGGCTTGTCGACGGTGATCGAGTTTGCAGCGTCCGAGGAGCCGAAGAAGAAAGCCTTCCACGACACCGAACCTGCCTGTACCGCAGCGGCATAGAACGAGTTGGCCCATCCGGACGCACCCAGGCCCCAGATGTAGGCGACTCCGGTGCCCACCAACAACACTCCCAGTGCCCACGGTTCCCAGCGCACCTGACGTTGCGGTTCCGGCGCTGGCAGCGGCGCGGCGAGTGTCTCTGCAATGGCGGTCATCGATTGGCTCCTACGGATTGTGCGGTGCGAAACACCCAGCGCAGTGCGATGAATCGACTGACTGTGGCAACAAGATTGGCGATGACGAGTACGGCAAGCTCCACGTGCTTGGAAGCATCGGGCGCCATGACGTCGAGCACGAACAACGATCCGCTGGTGAGCAGTAGACCGAACCCGAACACGAGCAGGCCCTGCATCTGGTGACGAGCGGATCCTTCCGACCCTCGGATCCCGAAGGTGAAGGCCCGGTTGGCGGCGGTGTTGAATACCGCGGTCACCAGCAATGCGACGGCGTTGGCCCACTGCGCACCCATGATCGAGTGCAGAGCGAGGTAGAGCAGCGCGTACGCGAGCGTCGAAATGACTCCCACCACGGCAAAGCGTGAGAGCTGCCCGACCATTCCTCGTGGAACTCCGGGAACCAACGGTTCACGTCCGAAACTTGCCCTGAGCTCGGCCAATGGAAGGGAACCGGTAGACAGTGCTCGCCCGACACGGACCACACCTTTGAGGTCGGCAACTGCCGTGGCAATGATGTCCACCCGACTGTCCGGGTCGTCCACCCAGTCGACAGGGACCTCGTGAATCCGCATGCCCGCTCGCTCGGCCAGCACCAGCAATTCGGTATCGAAGAACCACCCGGTGTCCTCCACCAGCGGAAGTAGTTGCCGTGCAACATCGACGCGCATGGCTTTGAATCCGCACTGGGCGTCGGAGAAGCGAGCATGCAGTGCGCTTCGGAGGATGAGGTTGTAGCTACGTGAGATGAACTCACGCTTGGGGCCGCGCACCACGCGGGACGATCGTGCCAGCCGGGAACCGATGGCGATGTCCGAGTGTCCGGAGAGCAACGGAGCAATCAACGGCATCAGGGCGTTGAGGTCGGTCGAGAGGTCGACGTCCATGTACGCGACCACGTCGGCATCGGAGTCGCTCCATACCTGCCGCAGTGCTCGACCACGACCCTTCGCATCCAGGTGGACGACCCGGACGTCGTCGAATTCTTCGGCGAGGGAACGGGCGAGTGCCAACGTGCCGTCGACACTGGCGTTGTCCGCGATGGTAATTCGTGCAGAGAATGGCACCTGCGTGCGTAAATGCCGGCGCAGGCGCCGCACGCACGCCTCGAGGCCTGCCTCTTCGTTGTATACCGGGACGACCACGTCCAGCACTACAGTCGTCGCGGAGACCTCCTCTGCGTCCGTGCTGCCCGCGGTCTGCATGGCTTCTGTCGTCATGCGTCCTAGATTTGTCGGGCCGGCTCCGACGAACCTGCGTCCAGCCTGGGAGTTTCCTGGCAACCGGACGCGGGCTAATCTCGGGGTATGCCTTCAGTCTTCAGTGCCATCATCAACGGGGATCTACCAGGACGTTTCGTGTGGGAGGACGAGGACGTCGTCGCGTTCTTGACCATCGCGCCGGTAACGCAGGGCCACGTGCTTGTGGTTCCGCGAGCCGAGGTCGATCAGTGGCAGGACGTGGATCCTGAACTCTTTGCCAAGGTCACCGCTGTTGCCCGCAACCTCGGCCAAGCCGTGCGGAAGGCGTTCGACGCGCCTCGGTCGGGTCTCCTCATCGCAGGTCTGGAAGTTCCGCATCTTCACGTTCATGTTTTCCCCGCATACGACATGGGGAACTTCGACATCAGTGGCGCCGACACCTCGCCGTCACCCGAATCTCTCGACGAGGCACAGACCAAGCTCAAGTCGGCGCTACGCGACCTCGGCTTCGAGGCAACTGTCTCGACTCGTTGATCGCATACCTTCGACCGAATTTCGCTGGCCGATAACTGGACTCCCCGCCGCAGCCTCCAACGGAGGTTGCGGCGGTCGCATTTGTCGCTCCTACCGACCGTGACCTGCGATTGCACACCGAACAGTCCGTTTCGCGCTGTCGCGCGAGCACGAGATTCGCTGCTACCGTGGGTCGCTGGTCCGGGACCTAGGGCCCTAAAACTGGTTCACGTGTTAACAGTCGGAGGACAAGGGAGCAATGCAGGAACGTGCCAAGATCAGTCGCCGACAGATTCTTCAAGGTGCTGCTGATCGGTTCGAAGTCACGGGGTACGGCAGCACGAGCATGAATGACATCGTGTCCGCGGCGCAGATGACCAAGGGCGCGGTCTATTTTCACTTCTCGTCCAAAGACGAACTGGCTCAGGCGGTGATCGAAGAACAGCACCAGATCTCGATCAGTGCCTTCACCGCAGTTGCAGCCACAGGCGCACCGGCACTGGAACAGCTCGTCATGGTGTGCCACGAGATGGGCCGCCAACTCGTCGCAGAGCCTATTGTTCGTGCGGGAATCCGACTTACCCTCGAGTTGGCCTCTGCCGACGGTTCGCAAGGCCCGTACGTCGCGTGGATCCGCGAGCTTCGAAAACTGGCCGAGGCCGCGAAGCTCGAAGGCGACATCCGCGACGATGTGGAGCCGGAATCGGTGGGTCGCGTGGTGATCTCGGCATTCACCGGCGTTCAACTGGTTTCGAACGTGCTCACCAGACGAAGCGATTTGAACGACCGTATCGACGAATTGTTCACCCTCCTGTTGGCAGGCGTGGTCTCCGACAAGCGACGCAGCGCCGTCGCCGAACTGGTCGGATGTCGCCTCGAAACTTATGCGTCCTGATCCGGAGAACACCCCGACGCCCGGATGATTCGGCGCAACAGCACCGAACCGTGCGCCAACCTTCGTCGATTCGTACAAGACCCCCCGTCGTCGACTCACTATCGTCAGATCCACGAATAACCCAGATACATGGATACCGACGAAAGGGCTTCTCGAATGACCGAAACCGCCACGTACGTTGAGAGCGCACAGCAGGAGATCGCTGCTGTACTCGCCGAAGCGAAGACCGATGCCTACGTCCACGCACGCGACATCGATTCCGGCGAAGAGTTCGGCTACGGCGCGGACGAAGGTGTCATCCTCGCCTCCGTTTTCAAGATTCCTGTTGTGCTTCAGTACGCCCGTGAAGTAGCGGCAGGCACCCTTGATCCGACCGAGCACGCCACGGTGACCGCCGAGTTCCGCTCCGGCGGCATCGGTATCGGCGGCTGCGCCGACGACGTGACTGCAAGCTGGCGAGACCTCGCTCTGCTCATGATGAGCTTCAGCGACAACGCCGCCACGGATTTCTTGTACGAGCGTCTCGGACTCGACAACATCGTCGCAACGCTGCGCGGGCTCGGTTTGGAGAAGACCAACTTGGTCCGTGACTGCCGAGGCCTCTTCAAGACGGTCTACGACGACCTCGGCGTCGACAAGGGCACCTTGCTGGAAATGCCCCCCATCGAAATTCTTCGGACAATTTCCGTCATGGATCCCGCCCGCTCCAATTCCAGTACTCCTCGTGAGATCACAATGTTGCTGGCTGCAATCTGGAGGGATGAAGCCGGCCCCGCATCGGCTTGTGAAGAGGTCCGAACCATCATGAGCAAGCAGGTCTGGCCGCACCGCCTTTCGTCCGGTTTCCCCGACGAGGTCACTGTCGCCGCCAAGACCGGAACGCTGGGACTGGTACGAAACGAAGCCGGCGTCGTGGCGTACCCGGACGGCAAGCGTTACGCCGTCGGTGTCTTCACCAAGTCCCACGAGCTCACCCACCGCGCCCCGAAGATCGACGCCTCCATCGGAACCGTCGGCCGCATCGCTGTCGAAGCACTTCGCAACAACAGCTGATCCGAACCCACTGACAAAGAATGCGGGTCGCGCTGAGAAATCAGTGCGACCCGCATTTTTCGGCTTTCGAGCTAGCGTGGACCGCGCAGACGAAGATGCACCATCAACCGGAAGCGGACGTTGGGGTCGTCGAGATCCAACGCGGCCATACCCTTCAACTTGCTGAGACGATACCGAAAGGTGTTGGGGTGCACGTGCAATGACGCCGCGGCGTCACCGACATCACCGAACGCGTTGAGCCACGCATCGAGAGTGTCCACGAACGAGGTCGCATGAGCGGCGTCGTGGCTGGCGATCGCCTCGATCGGTCCGAGGTCCGAGAACCCTTCGGCTGCAGCTTCCGACGCGATCTCCAACAGGATGGCATCGACGTGGACGCTACTGAAGGTGGCGACGCTGCCCGACGCTCGTCCCGCCAACAACACTTCGAGGGCATGTTCGGCGTCGCGCTTCGATCGGCTCAGCTGCGCCGGTCTGGTCACGACCCGGCCGATCCCGATGATCGTGTCGCCGGACGCTCCGGTGCGGTCCAGGAAGTCCGAGGCCACACGGAACGCCTGCAACTCGGCTTCGGCCGGGGAATGCCCTCGCACAGACAGCACCGCGTAGCCGGTTCCGTTGACCAAGGCTGCCGCCGACTGCGAGTGGACGGCGCCGAGGTGCATGGCCAGAGCGTCGGTCAGTCGCACCACGTGGGCGGCATCGTCCGGCTTCGACGATCCTTCGAAAGACCTACGACCCAAAGCCATCACGAGTGCGGGACCGGTCCCGAGACCGAGGCGATTCATCGCGTCGACCGCACCTGACCCACCGTCGAGAAGGGTTGCGATCAGGTCTGCGCGCAGTCGGCGCTCGGCGTCGGCACCGCCGCGCAACCGCAACATCTGCAGCGCGATCAACCCGGCAGAATCGCGCAGAGCACGCATCCGGTCGTCGGACATCGGCTCACCGGTTGCCACCCACATGGAGCCGAGGAACTCGTCGCCGGCTCTGATGGACACGGCGATACGACCCATTTTGGTACCGAGGGTCTCGGCCGAGACCCACACCGGATCGTCGCTGCGATAGAGCCGGTCGAAGACCCCGGCCTCTTCGAGCACTCGAATGTACTGGTCAGGAACTTGCCGCTCCAGAACGGTCGCGATACGTGGACCGTCTCCTTCTTCCTGGCGGCCGGAGAAGGCGATGACCCGTGAGCTGCGGTCCTCGATCGTGATCGGCGCATCGAGAAGTGCGCTGACAGCGTTGGCGAAGGCGAACAGATCGCCGGCCGGGCCGCCTCCGCGTGAGTGGATGTGCCCGACTTCGTTTCGGGCCGAGAGCACCGAATGAAGCAGGCTTGTCAGCTGAACCCACGAGACTCCTCGCGCCAAGGCCAACAGCACGACGCCCGAGGCGATGACGGATTCGCGGTCCGCATCGCTGACCTCGGCGGTCACTCGCGCGACCACCACGCGTACTCCGCGCTCGGCCAGGCCGGCCACGGACTCCGCGATACGTTCGCCTCCGGTGACGCCGACGAGCAGCACCATGGAGTCCGGTGTCGAGGGTGAGTCGTCGTCGGGGTCGTGAATGACCACCGAGGCGATCTCCTGGACCGCCTCCGGGTCGCCGACAACCGGATTCAGCACCGTAGTTCCCACGTCTTCGAGAAGCCGCACCAAACTGATGCGAGGTCGTACGGTGCCCACGTCTATCACTCCTTCGTCCTGTGAACGAAGTGTGTCATAGTGATTCGTCAAAGCCGATCCATGCCGATCCATTCGACCGACGTGGTAATTGCTTCGAGCAGGTCGGGGATCGGTTCGACGCCGATACCCGGTCCTTCCGGAACCTTCACGTAACCGTTGTCGAGTACGAACGGCTCGGTGATGTCTTCGGCGAAGTACCGGTCGGAAGCCGATGTATCGCCTGGTAGGGCAAATCCGGGGAGCGCGGCAAGCGCGACGTTGGCGGCCCTGCCGATTCCGGTCTCGAGCATTCCGCCGCACCACACGGCAATTCCGTTGGCCTTGCAGACGTCGTGGATACGACGCGATTCCAGATAACCGCCCACACGTCCCGGTTTGATGTTCACCACGCTGCACGCACCGATTGCCAGCGCGTCGGCGGTGACCTTCGCGGAGGTGATCGACTCGTCGAGGCAGACCGGCGTCCGCATCATCTCGGCCAGCCTGGCGTGGCCACGCAGTTCCTCTTCGGGAAGCGGCTGCTCGATCAGCAGGAGGTCGAAGTCGTCGAGCCGCTGGAGATGGCGGGCGTCAGCCAGGGTGTACGCGGTGTTCGCGTCGACCTGGAGGAGTACGTCGTCGCCGAACCTCTCGCGGACTGCGCGAACCGGCTCGATGTCCCAGCCCGGTTCGATCTTCAGTTTGATGCGCAGGTATCCGGCATCGAGGAACCCGCCTACCTCCTCTAGCAGCTCATCGATCGAATTCTTGATACCCACCGAGACACCCGCGGGTACGCGATCGACTACTGCACCCAGGTACGAAGACATGCTCGTCCCGGCAGCCCGTAACTCGGCGTCGAGAAATGCGGTTTCCAATGCCGCTTTGGCCATGGGGTGCCCGGCGAACTGTTCCATCGTCGCGCTCAGTGCGTGCACGTCGGGATCGGTGAGTTCACCCAGAGACGGAATCAGGAACTTACGAAGGACTTCGGCGGCGCCGTCCGTGTATTCGGAGCAGTAGCGAGGCTCGGACATCGCCACGCACTCGCCCCAGCCCTCCGACTCCGAGGTGACGACCTTGACGAACAACACGTCCTTGGTGGTCTCGGTGCCGAACGAGGTACGGAACGGCGCTTTCAACGGCATTGCCGCCCGGCGTAATTCAACTCCTTCGATCTTCACGATGTAACCTCCGCTGTTGTCCTGCCTGCCTGTGTTCCCGGCGCACGGTCCAGCACGTACTTTCCGGTTCTGGTAACTGCGAGAACCACTCCGTTCTCGGCGAGCACACCACCGAGAGTCTCGCGGACTGCCAGGCGCCAGTCGTTCGCCGCCGCCGGGTCCGACTTACGCAGTGTGTACACGTCATTCGGTGTAGCCACCGTGACGAATCGATTCTTGGTCGACTTCAACACGGGCAGGCCGGCTTCGGAGACGGACAGCAGTTCGCTCGCCCCCAAGGACTCGGGAGTCGGGACTTCTCCCGAACCGGCGACGACGTCGGCAACCTTGCTACTACCGATTTCCCAGTCGATCAACAACCGGTCGCTGTCTGCGCCGCCGTTGAGGCTGTCGTTCATCGGCGCGTAGAAACGCGGCAGATACTGGATCGGGAACGCACCGAGTTTCGAGACGTTGAAGTAGGCATTGCGTGCGACGAGCGGGTCGAAAGTCCACCGCACGTGGAGAATTCCCCGTTCCAGTGCCCACGCACGCTGGAACAGTTTCAACGCGAGGCCGATGTGCCCGTTCTGCACGTTCGGGAGGATCCCCGTGATGTGCGAATGCAACGAACGGTGTTGCGGTTCCTCGAAGAATGCAACCGAGCCGCCGATCAGATCCCCGCCACGAAACGCGCCGGCGACGTAGTTACCGGAGTGTGCGAGCGCCTTCATCATGTCCCGATGGACGGGAGGGTTACCGCTCTCCGGCTGCCATACCTTCTCGAACAGACCGAATACCTGTTCCAACTCGGCATGCCCGGTGACGGTTTCGATAGTCACACATGCAAGCAGAGCGGCCTGCTCGGCCTGGCTGATTGCCTGCCGCATCCGTGAAGGCGATACACCTCCGAATGGTTGAACGGTCTTGCGTTGGACATTGTTCGGCGACGTCATCGTCACAGTCCTCCCTCCAGGATTCGAGTCACCAGACCGGCCAACAAGGTGGCGCGCGGGATCATCTGATCTATCTCTACGTGTTCTGTCGCTGCGTGGGCACCACCGCCGACGGCACCGAGGCCGTCCAACGTGGGAGTTCCGACTGCAGCGGTGAAATTTCCGTCCGACGCACCGCCGACTGCGCAGTCGCGAAGCATTCCCAACCCGCTCTCACTGCTGACCTGGTGAGCGAGAAAGTACAGCTTCTCCGAAGACACTGATTCCAGTGGTCCACGGTTGGGGCCTCCGGACACCGAAATTCGACTTTCGGCCAGCGCCGGTGTCAGTGCACGGATCGAACGGTCGATGCGTTCCTGTTCCTTCGCCGACCACATGCGAACGTCACACCACAGTTGCGCTTGCGCTGCAACAGTATTGGTGGTCGTGCCGCCACTGATCACGGACGGCACCACCGACGTTCCCGCCACCGGGTCCGCGAGCTCCACCACGGCCTGAATCTGGTGTGCGAGCTCCACTACGGCGTTCACACCTCGTTCCGGTTCCAGTCCGGCGTGTGCAGCGCGTCCCTCGATGTCGACGCAGTACAGCGACATACCCTTGCGCGCGGTCTTCACTGCGCCGTCGGCTGCGGCTTCGAGGACCAGCACCGCGTCGACCTGACGTGCTTGCTCCTCGATCAGTGCGCGCGAGGTCGGGGAGCCGATTTCCTCGTCGGAATTGAGGAGCACGACCACCCCGTCGAGCGACGGAAGCGATGCGAGCGCATGGAAGAGCTGGACGATGCCGGCCTTCATGTCGAAGACTCCGGGTCCGGTGGCGATGTTGTCGGTGACAGACCAGGGCAACTCCGCGAGCGTTCCGAGCGGCCAGACGGTGTCGAAATGGCCCAGGAGCATCACCTTCGGCTCCGCGCCGAACGACCAACGCAAGTGCTGACGCCCGTCGATGCGGATACGTTCGGGGGTGCTTCCGAGGTGGCGTTCGCCGATTTCGGCCACCACGTCCGCACATGCATCGACTGCGCCGAGATCGGAACTGGGCGACTCAGCGGTTACCAACGCCGCCAGGTCTGCCACCATTGATTTCTTGTCCACTCCGACGCTCTCCTGTCACCGACTTGCAACTTCGCAGTCAAGCTTGGTCGAAGCGACCCTGTCGGATCTTGTCCAAGACTCCTGTCCTTCGGGCTCGGATTCGTCGTGTGTCACGAACAGCTGGGTGCCATCAAGCAGGTGTGTCAGGTACCGATCTCTGTTCGGGCGGCAAACAGCTCGGGAAAGAAGCTCAACTCCAGCGCACGTTGCAGGAAGCCGGCACCACCACTCGAACCGCCGGTCCCCTTCTTCATGCCGATCACCCGCAGCACGGTCCGAAGGTGCCGGAACCGCCACAGCTGAAAGCTCTCCTCGAGGTCGACCAACTCCTCGAACGCCTCGTACGCCGTCCAGTGCTGTTCGACGTTCTCGTAGATTGCTTTGACCAGCGGAATCAGTTCGTCGTTTCGCACGTAGGGCGCGCTGACGTCTCGTTCGAGAGCCGACGCCGGAACGTCGTACCCCTGCCTGGACAGGTACTGCCAGAACTCGTCGTACAGTGTCGGCTCCCCGAGCAGGGTCTCCAACAATCGATGGGCGGACGGATCCGATTCGAACACCTTCAGCATGCCCGCGTTCTTGTTTCCGAGCACGAATTCCACGGCGCGGTACTGGTACGACTGGAACCCCGATGAGTTGCCGAGAACGCCCCTGAACTCCGCATACTCCGCCGGCGTCAGTGTCGCCAACACCGACCACTGCTCGGTCAAGGTGGCCTGAATATGTTTGACACGTGCGATCCGCTTGAACGCAACCCGAATGTCGTCGGCAGCGATCGCTGCTCTGGCCGCCCGTATCTCGTGGAGAAACAGCTTGAGCCACAACTCGCTGGTCTGGTGCTGAATGATGAACAAGAGTTCGTCGTGGTGTTCCGGCTCGCTCACCGGGTGCTGCGAATCCAGGAGGGTATCGAGTCCGAGGTAGGCCCCGTAACTCATCTTCCCGGAAAAATCGGTGACGACGTCGTCTTCGATCTTTCGTGTGCCGTCCGTTGCCGACATCTTCGGTCTCCTTGTCAGAATTTCGCCGGGGTCTGCGGAACGATCATGGCCACCAATGCGGCAGCGCTCGTCGCTCCGACCAGGACTCCGAATGCAGCCATGTACGAGAACTGGTCCACCATCCATCCCATCACGAGCGGGGTGATGAAACCGGCGAACTGACCACAACCGTTGATCAAACCCATTCCGGAACCGAGGAATTCGGCCGGAAGTGCCCGCAACGGCATCGCGAAGATCGACATCGAACACAGACCGCTGATGCCTAGAGCCAACGTCTCGTAGAACGTGAACATCGCGACGGTGTCAGCGGTGGTCATCAGGAACAAAAGGACTGCCGACGTGGCCATACACGGAACCAGAAGGATCCTGGCCCGGTCGTGGAAGTACTTGTCCACCAACCGCCCGCCCACAATCGTGGCCAGCGCCGTGACGATGAAGGGGATTGCGGCAAAGATTCCCGTGTCGATCAGCGAGAGTCCCTTGTCGTTGAGCAGATAACTCGGCACCCAGGTCATCAGCCCGTACGCGGACATGTTGGCCAGGCAGAACAGAATCGCGAACTTCCACACCGACGCGGACTTGAACACCGCGGCGCGAGAGTGCTCGCTCGCCAGAGGTTGCAAGGCTGCCTCGGGATCTTCCGAGATTTCCGTGTCCAGCGGTGCGGGCAGCACCAACCACACCACCGTGCCGATCACTGCGCCGACGATCGCCACCAGCCAGAACGCGTCACGCCACCCCACGGCCATGAGGACCGGCGCGATGATCAGCGGTGCGATGCCGGGGCCGAGGTTGTTGGCGCCGAGCATGAAACCCATCGCGGTCGCCCTGGTTTTCGGACGCGTCCGCTCAGCCAAAGCCTTGAACGACGCCGCTGGAAAGAGCCCCTGGCTGATGCCGAACATCGCACGCATGACCATCAGCGAGACGAGACCCCACGCGAACCCTGTCAACGCTGTGAACACCGACCACAGGATCAAAGCAACGATCAACAGGGGCCTGGGTCCGAAGCGGTCGGCCAACATTCCGCCGGGGACCTGCCCGAGCATGTAGAAGATCGCGAATACCGAGACCACGCCACCCAACTGCGTACTGCTGAGCGAGAATTCGTCGCCGATCATCGGAAGCGCAAGCCCGATCATGACGCGATCCACCATGTCGATCAACCAGATGGTACTGAGCAGCCCCACCGTAACGGTGGTCGTACGACGAATCGACCTGTTGTCCATCATATTTCGAACCGGACCGTCGCTCGCCCGCGACGGTCCTTCCACTGTGACGCGTTCCGCCTTCATCAAACCTCCCGAATTGTCTTGTGCCGCATGGACTGGAACATTGAAAAGACTGATGAAGTGTGACAGCGAACACGTCTACCGCATTGGTCCGTTTCACCAATAGCCGAAGCAACGTTTGGTCGGTCGGAACATGTTCTGCCCCAAGAGATGACAAATGCCGCCGGCGCACACGGCGTCGGCGGCATTTCGCGATGGAGTCGCTACTTCACTACGTGCGATTGGCGACTGCCACGATCGTCGAGACGCCTGCGGCTGCAAGCCGGGCATTGACAGTGATCAGACCGAGAATGTCGTCGACGCTGCCGAGTGTGTGCGAAATCGTACGATCCGAAATCCGTCGCGAGCCGGGAACAGCCTCGGCGAGTTCAGCTCCCGTGGTGGTGGGGTGAACGATCTCGAGGGTCCATTCGTCACGCAGCTCGACCGGCTTCAGCGTGTCGGCCTTACGCACTGCGCGCTCGGCTCCTGCTCGGATCTGCTCGCACGCCAGCGACGGCGGCAGCGAATTGGTTGCCGACCATCCATGTGCCTTCTTGACCTCGACGGTCTCGGTTGTCGGCGAGGCCGCGTCGACCAAGCCGCAGATGATGTCGTCACCCGTCACCAGGCCGACGGGAACGCCCTGGGTGGCAGCGTAGAGGGTGTTGACGTCGGTCTCCGAGACGGACTTGCCGTCGAGGCGGACGTCGGCGAACAAGCTCGAGAACGTGTGCGCCAGGACGCCGGGCCCACCGGCGGGTGCGTGATAGCCGACAAACAGCGCGACGTCGTGATCGGACGTCAGTCCCTCCGCCATGCACTGCATCTTCGGTGTTCCGAAGATCAGACGCGCCCGTGGATCCAGGTCGGCGTGAAGCAGATTGTCCATCGTTCCGTGGCTGTCGTTGACCAGGACGCTCGTCGCACCGGCGTCGAACGCACCGGCGATCGCGGCATTGGTCTCGGCGGTCATGAGCATCTGCGCACGGTGGTAGCCGCCACCGCCGCGGATCGTCTGATCGAGCGTCGCGATACCCGCGATACCCTCCATGTCCACCGAAATATAGACGTGCATTCCTGTCCTCCATCGATCTCAATCGGCTGAATTGATAACTTCGCTTTCACCTTCACACTCGAGCGCATCCGTTTCTTGTCCGCTCGAACGGTGAGTCGGCCTCCATTTGGGACGTTCACACCAGAATCCGATACCCGAGCCGTGAAACCATCGGGACATTCGCCGGGCCAGGCGGTTCGACCAACGACAGGAGTGCAGCGCTGATGCAGGTCCACGACATCGTGTTCACCGGCGGCCGTGTCGTCGATCCCGCATCGGGGACCGACGAGGTTCGGGGCATCGCGATCACCGACGGCAAGGTCTCGGCGTGGGGTCGCGACGCGATCGAAGCCCGGCAGACGATCGACGTGACCGGTCAGGTCATCTGCCCCGGATTCATCGACCTGCACAGCCACGGACAGGAAATCGCCGAGCAGCGACTTCAGGCATTGGACGGAGTCACGACGGCCCTCGAACTGGAAGCCGGCGTCATTCCTGTTGCAAAGGCATATGCCCGGGCCGGCGCCGAGGGCCGCCCGATCAACTACGGCTACGCGACGTCGTGGGCGCACGCCCGAATGATCGAACTCTCAGGGGCCGATCCCGACGGCGACATCAGAACGCTCCTGCACCATCTCGGTTCCCCGAGCTGGCAGGGCGAGCCCACCGCCTCTCAGCGCGCCCACATTCTCGAACTCCTCGAAAACGATCTGGCCGCAGGCGCTCTCGGCATCGGCGTGGTGGTCGGGTACGCGCCGAAATCCGATCCGGTGGAGTACCTACAGGTGGCGGATCTCGCGGCGCGAGCCGGTGTTCCCACCTATACCCATGCGCGCCCTCTCATCTCGGCCGATCCGTCGAGCCCGGTGGATGGTGCCGTCGAAATCGCCCGTGCAGCAGCCGAAACCGGCGCACACATGCACTACTGCCACGTCAACAGCACCTCGGGAATGCACGTCGACCACGCGCTGTCGGTGGTGGCACAGGTTCAGGCAGCCGGATCGCGCGTCACGACGGAGGCGTATCCGTACGGTTCCGGGTCGACGGCCGTCGGAGCTGCATTTCTCGATCCCGACAAGCTGCACCTGATGAATCTGACACCACGGTCGCTGACATTCGTACCCACCGGTGAACGTATCGCGGACCGCAAGCAGCTGGAACATCTTCGGGCCACCGACCCCGGTGGGTTGGTGCTGGTGGAGTTCCTCGACGAGAACGACACCGTGCAGCGCGAATTCCTCGAACGGGCGATGACTTTCGATCGCGCCGCCATCGCGAGCGACGCGATGCCACTGACCTGGCCCGGCCGTTCGCCTGCCGACGCATTGCAGTGGCCACTGCCGGAGAAGGCACTCGGCCACCCCCGCGGCGCCGGCACCTATGCACGTGCGATTCGTACGCTGTACCGCGAGCGTCAACTGCTGTCGCTGTCGGAGATCATCGCGCGCTGCTCGTTGATCCCTGCGCAGATTCTGGAGGAGTCGGTTCCCTCGATGGCGACGAAAGGCCGGATCAGCCCCGGTAGCGACGCGGACATCCTCGTTTTCGACCCCGAGCGAATCACCGACAACGCCACGTACATCGACGGCACCCGCCCCTCCACCGGTATCAGCCGCGTGCTGGTCGGCGGAGTACCCGTCGTCGAAGACGGTGTCGTGGTCCAGGACGCGTTGCCTGGTCGCCCGGTACGCCGCTCGTAGCCGGATCTCATTCTGACCTGCATAGTTCTGACAGAAAGTCACCACACATGAACACATCGTCTGCAATCAACGGCACAATCGATGCCATGACGGATTTCGCGAACCCCCCGATCGGTTGGCAGCACAAGGCCTTCGGCACCGACCTCGAAGGTCGCGACGGTTCCGACCTCGAGCCGCTGGGGATCTCGGCACTCGACGGCAACCTCCTGCTACCCGTGATGACACTCAACCGTGCAGCGATCGCGCACAATGTCGACCTCATGGCGCAGTTCTGCTCCGACCACGATGTGGATCTGGCGCCTCACGCGAAGACCACGATGAGCCCCGAACTGGTTCGACGGCAACTCGACGCCGGGGCTTGGGCGATGACGGCGGCAACCGTCGCGCAGGCACGCATTCTGCGTGAGTTCGGTGTGGACACCATCATCATCGCCAGCCAGGTTCTCGATCCCGCCGGCATTCGGTGGATCTGCGACGCCCAGGCCACCGACCCCGATTTCTTCGTCACCACCCTCGTGGACTCGGTCGAGAGCGTCCGCCTGATGGAACAGTTGATCGCGAAAGTCTCACCGGCCAGCCGTATCCGGGTTCTCGTCGAACTCGGCTACGACAGCGGACGCGCGGGCGCTCGCACTGTCGAGCAAGCACTCGACGTCGCACGCGCAGCATCGCAGGCACCTTCGTTGATTCTCACCGGAGTCGAGGGGTTCGAGGGCATGATGCCCGGAGCCTCGGTAGCAGCCCGCCGTATCTCCGTCGATTCGTATCTCAAATCCGCGCGGGTTTTCACGGAAATCTGTGTGGCCGAGAACCTCTTCGAGAACAATTCTCCGAAGGCTCCCCGACCACTGGTCACTTTCGGCGGCAGTGCGTTTCACGATCTCGTTGTGCGCGAACTGGCCGGACGGTGGGCAGTGGACAACGGTGTACGCATCGTGCTGCGCAGCGGTTGCTATATCACCCATGATCACGGTCTCTATGCCGAAACTTCGCCGTGGGCTGACGGTCCGCGAACTCTGCAGGGAGCCGCAGAGGTCTGGGGTGTAGTGCTCTCCATACCTGAACCCGGACGGGTGATCCTGGGCTTCGGCCGCCGCGATGTCGGTTCCGACGCAGGCTTTCCCATCGTCCTGTGGCGCCGACGCGACGGATCCAACCGATCAGCGCGAGAGCTGACGATCACCGCACTCAACGACCAGCACGCGTACGTCGACGTTCCGGCTGACTTCGACGTGAAGGTCGGCGATCTGCTCGGTTGCGGAATCTCGCATCCCTGCACCACATTCGACAAGTGGTCACTGATTCCCGAGGTCGATTCGGATTACCGCGTCGTCGGTACGGTGCACACCTACTTCTGAGGGGACCGGTTGCGGTAATCCGGCGTCAGTCGTCCTTCGGGTCACGCGGCAATTCGACGCGGAACGTCGTCCCCTGCCCGAGGGAGGTCTCGACGCTGACGGTTCCGTCGTGCGCTGCAACCAAAGCCGAAACGATGGACAGGCCGAGACCGGCGCCCCCGGTCTCACGGGTGCGAGAGGTGTCGGCGCGGTAGAAACGCTCGAAGATCCGCGCGGCATCCTCGTCACTCAAACCCTGACCGGTATCCGAAACCTCGACCACCGCGGAGTTCTCGGTCGTACCGACACGAACGGTGACCTGCGCATCCGGCGGCGTGTGTTTGATCGCGTTGCCCACCAGATTGGCAACTACCTGACGCAGTCTGGCCTCGTCACCATGCACTTCGGGCAGGCCTGGGCCGCCGGTCATCTGAAGTTCGACAGTTCGATCCGGTGCGATCGCTCGTGCCGCCTGTACCGAATCCGCCGCAACTGCAAGCAGATCCACAGGCTTGTTCTCGAGTGGACGCTGTTCGTCGAGTCTTGCCAGCATGAGCAGATCTTCGACCAGAAGTCCCATCCTCGACGCCTCGCCCTCGATCCGGTTCATCAGCGTTTTCGTATCAGTCATGGCGCCTTGGCGATACAACTCGGCGAACCCACGAATAGTCGTCAAGGGTGTGCGCAACTCGTGGCTCGCGTCGCCGACAAACCTACGCATCTTCTCCTCGGAACGCCGGGCCGATTCCTCCGAAGCCTCGGTCGCGGCAAATGCGTGCTGAATCTGTGCGAGCATTCCGTTGAGCGCCACGGACAGTCGACCGACCTCGGTGCGGTCATCGCGCTCCGGAACACGTCGATGAAGGTCGCCGGCGGCAATGGCAGCGGCAGTCTCTTCCACTTCGACAAGCGGACGGAGGCTCCGACGAACCACGAAATACGCTGCGCCGCCGAGGATCAGCAGGACAACCAGGCCGATGCCGAGTTGCAGGCCGACCAAGTCGTCGACGGTCTGCTCGTTATCCGTCAGTCGCACACCGATAGTCGTGGTCGTGCCGTCGCGGACCGTCGTGAGAACCCGCCAGTTCACGTCCGAACCGTCGCTCGATCCGACGGTGATCGGGCCGTTGGTGGAATCTATCGACAGGTCGGGTTCGGTCGTCGTCGACTTGTCGTTCAGGATGATCACCCGTCCGTCCGGGGTCACGGTCCGAACGAAGAAGGGGCTGGGTGGGCGGGTGCCCGGGCCGACGTCACTGGGCGGCTGCAGATCTCTGCTGTGCGGCTTTGCCCAACCGTCGACCGCTTCGTACAGCGTTTTGTCGGTTCGCTGGGTCAGTGAATTCTCGAGAGCAGAAGTGACCGCTACACCCGACGCCAACAGACCCAGCGCGGCCAACACCAGCAAGGCCGCAACCAGGGTGAAGCGCAGCGGCAGTGAATGGAGACGGAAACGACCCCGCTTCGGAAGCTGATCGTTTTCCGCGGCGGCGATCATTGCCGCGGTTCACGCATCACGTAGCCGACCCCACGCAATGTGTGAATCAGCGGTGTCTCCCCCGTGTCCACCTTGCGCCGCAGGTAGGAAACGTAGGACTCGACAACTCCGACCTCCCCACCGAAGTCGTAATTCCAGACGTGGTCGAGAATCCGCGGTTTGCTGAGAACCGTCCCGGCGTTGACCATGAAGTATCGGAGCAGTGTGAACTCGGTGGGCGAGAGTGCAACCAACTCGCCCTTCTTCCAGACCTCGCGGGTGTCGTCGTCGAGTTCGATGTCGGCGAACTTCACCCGCGGCGACTGCTCCGGCGCGACACCGCGACCGGCGCGGCGCAGGATGACCCGCAACCGCGTCACGACTTCTTCGAGGCTGAACGGCTTGGTCACGTAGTCGTCCGCGCCGAGGGTCAGGCCGCTGATCTTGTCGTCGAGCGAATCCTTCGCCGTCAGAAACAGGACGGGCGCGTCCACACCGTCGGCGCGCAGGCGTCGAAGCAGACCGAAGCCGTCCATCCCGGGCATCATGACGTCGAGAACGATCGCGTCGGGACGGAATGTCCGTGCGACGTCCAGGCCTTGGGCGCCGCTCGAAGCAGTTGCCACCTCGAAACCCTGGAATCGGAGGCTCACGGAGAGCAACTCCACGATGGTGGGTTCGTCGTCGACAACGAGGATGCGAGCTTCGGGGGTCTTGTCGGTCACGAGAACCATCTTCTCCCCTGCCACTGGATTCCCGCTGTATGTTCCCTGGGAGCTTCCTGTGAACGGCCGAGTGCATGTGATGGACTAGGTACAGGTGAAAAGCCGGGTGCAGGTGAAAAGCCGGGTGCAGCTGAAAAGCTGGGGTGCAGGCCCACGAATCGGAAGGATGCGGCATGTCACTACCCCCACTGTGGAACATGGAGTGCTTGACCTGGCGTATTCCTCTGTTCACCAACAACTCCGATACCGGCGAGGATCCCGGCTTCGCGCCACCGGAGTCTTGGGCACAGGCCCTCGCAGGTGTTGCCCAAGATCTGCGTTGCCTGCGATTCGGACCTGAAGTTGTTGTCGACCGTTTGATCTGGGAATTTTCGATCAACAGCGACTACAACGTCACGATCGGCTGGCAAGGCACACGTGACATCAGCGGATTCAGCTACTTCAACGCACTGTCGATGGAGACTGCATTCGCGGACGCTGCGGTGTGGGTCGCCGACGCAGTTCAGACAAATTTGGCCGGCTACGACTTCGTTCAGTGGCCGAGTCGAGGACGCCATCTGCTGGTTCCTCGACTTCGAGACGGGGAACCGGTGTGGATTGATCCGCACGGCGATGTGACGATAAGTCGTATAGGCGAGTTGTGCAAAAATTCGACGAATTATGCAGCAACGTAGCCCAGTTCAAATCGCTCAGCTCTACGGTCCTGTGGCGTCCGCGCTGGTCGGCGGTGTGGTAGCCGCGTACGCAGTGGCCGAGTCCCGAGTTGACGACTTCTCCTTCTCCGACGCCGGCGTTATCTCGGTGGTGATCACGCCGCAGTGGGCGGGAGCAACTGCCGCTGTGGTTGCGGCCGTCGGCGTAGCGCTACTGCATCGCTGGGGACGTGGCGGTCTCGCGAGTGTCTTCGCTGTAGTCGGCGCCCTCGCCATCGCGCTACCTGCATTCGTCCCCGTCTCCGCCCAGATTTCGGTGACTCTGAACGCAATCGGAGCAGGCGCTTTCCTCGCGGCAGCGGCATTTCCGACGAAGGGTCACCGCGGAGCACAAACCGCTCTCGGACTCGGCGTAACCACGACGACCCTTTACTTCGGCGCAGCGGACTTGTGGCGCGATCGCGTCCCCAGGTGGTCGCTCACACTTCCGGGCGATTCCTACCCCGTGCCGTCCACGGTTCCCGTCTGGATTCTGCTCGCCGCAACTCTTCTCGTGGGTGGAGTCGCCGCACTCGCACGACCGAATCAGGAGCCGGGCGACATCGACGCACGCCTGGTGAAGCTGGGAGTTGTTCTGCCCCTGGTATTCACGGCTCTCTATGTGTGGTTGGGCTCGACGACATCACCTGGGTCATGGGTGATCGCGGTGGTATCGGCGGTTGCCGTTACCGTCGCACTGGCTTGGCGGTTGCCGCCACACGACGGTCGTTTCGTACTCGTCGGACTGGCAGTCAGCGCGGTTTCGGTCAGCTCGATTTCCTTTCCATCCGACTGGACCTGGGCGATGCCCGCGGGAGCTGCTGCCCTGGCGTTGGGCGTCGTCGTCGGCTGGAGAAGACCGATGCCGCAACTCGGGCTGGGACTCCTTGCCGTGACTGCACTCTCGGGATTGCTGGATGCCGCCCCGACCACGGTTGCCTACGTCCTCATCCTCCCGCTTGCGCTGGGACTGGCCGTCACGTCATGCATGCCTGTTGCCGTCGGAGCAGTCTCGAGCGGGGCGATGCTGCCCGTCGCTTTCACGTTGTTCTCGGTTTCACCGACCTTCTTGGACCCGGGCTCGCGGGAATTCGGGTGGTCTACCGGTGTGCTCGTCGAACACGGACCGGCCGCCGTGAACACGCCGATTCCTCTGACTGTTCTCGCTGCGACGGCGACGATCGTGGTGGCCGTGTCGACCATCCATCTGAAGAGAGTTCGAACGGCGGTGGTGACCTAAATCGCCAGCTGATCGGGTCGGAACGCAGAATTCTGTTGCTATGGTTGGGTGGTCAACGACGACATCCGGACGAGCGCACCGTACCCGGCCAGCGAAAAGACGGTGCCTTGGGAGCTGTTCACCATGGCATGGATCGTGCTCGTCATTTCCGGACTTTTCGAAGCTGTCTGGGCTACCGCACTCGGTAAGTCCGACGGATTCAGCAAGATGTCGCCCACCATCGTCTTCGTCCTCGGCCTGATCGTCAGTATGGCCGGCCTCGCGTATGCAATGCGTACCCTTCCCATCGGGACTTCCTACGCGATCTGGGTCGGCATCGGCGCCGCCCTGACCGTGGGATATGCGATGATCACCGGCGCGGAGTCCACGTCGATCGTCAAGATACTGCTGATCCTGGGCATCGTCGGCTGTGTCGTCGGTCTGAAGGTCCTTCACTGACCGGCGATCCTGGTGAGTGTTTGTGTGTTACCGGTTACAGTTAACGCATGAAACTGCTGGAGATGCTCACGCTTCCCCTACGCGCGGGCATTGCAGCCGCAGAGATCAGTTTGGGAATCGCCGAGCTGACGGTCACGACAGTTCGTATCGCCGTCGGTAATACCGGCGCCGTGACGGCGGGTGCTGCCGGCTTGGCAAGCCCCCGCGGACCCATGCAGATGATCCAGCAGTTGTCATCGCTCACCGCTGACGATCGGCCCATCGGGCAGGCCTTGGCCCCCGGTGGGCCACTCGATCGACTTCTCTCTCCCGGCGGCCCGGTCGACAAACTGACTGCACCCGACGGCACTCTCGAACGACTACTCGCTCCCGGCGGACCACTCGAAAGACTTCTTGCCCCCGGCGGACCGCTGGATAGAGTGCTCGCCGAGAACGGCGCATTGGAACGCTTGCTCGCGCCGGACGGTCTCCTCGACCGAATGATGGCGGAGGACGGTCCGCTGGAACGCCTGACAGCGCAAGACGGTGCCGTCGAACGCCTGACTGCCAAGGACGGTGTCATCGATCGCGCACTGGCCGAGAACGGCATCCTCGAAACACTCCTGGCAGAGAACGGCGCCTTCGAACGGCTCATCGCCGAAGGCGGCCCGCTTGACCAGATCGTTGCACTGTCCGACACCTTGACTTCCCTCGCCCCCAACCTCGAGCGGATGAGCGCGAGCATCGAGGTCCTTCAGGAAACCGTCGGAATCCTCAGCGCTGCAGTCGGTCCACTCGGAGAACTTGCCGGCAAACTTCCCAATCGGTGGCTCAAGAGCAAGAGCGACCGCCCAGGGCCTGACCTTCCGATCGAATCGGCATAACAAACGGTTACTCCCCGATTACGCGGTCAGTTGTTGATCACGATGTTGAGGTTGATGATGATTCCGCCGAAAGTCAGGATCGTGTTGGCCAAGCCAACGGTCATTCCACTGTTCAGAGCCGCGATCAGTCCGTTCATCGTCGTATCCCCTTCACTGTCTACGGGTTACGCGTACAAGATTGTGCGCTGGCGCTGACAATAGGCCAAGTTCGTGACCTGCGCGCCATTGCGGAGAAAACTTGTACCCCGGTCGCAGTTTCCACGTTAACTGTTGCAGGACAACATAATTCCAAGATCGGCGCACTACCCGCTAACGGCCGAATCAAACATCACGATTGGGCATACGCAGTCCACTTCACATAACCGTCCGCCCCATCAGACACTTGTCCACCGAAACAGAGTGCACAACAGTTAGTCCGGTGCAACAATGAGACGAATCGGACATGCCTGCGACGTGATGGGGAAGGGTGGTTGAGACAATGACGGCGCCGCGCATCGCCAGAGGACACCGCGGCCCTACCGGGGGCCGAAATTCCGCGTCGCAGGACAGCCTGGACGCCGCCTCGGACGCCCTGCAATCGCTGTACGCGCACCTCGATCCACATGCCCAGGCCGAGCAATTTCTCGAACAAGTCTGCAGGCATGCCGTCGATCTCATCGCCGACGCCGACATGGCCGGAATTACCATCGGCGGTTCGGACACGACATTCCGAACCGTCGCCGCCACCCACCAACTTGTTCGCACCGTCGACTCGATCCAATTCCGACTGGACTACGGACCGAGTGTGACGTCGTCACGCACGGGAACCGTTGTCCGCGCACATGCCAGCGAAGCCCACAGCCGGTGGCCTCAATTCGCAAGCGCGGCAAAGGCAGTCGGCGCTGTCAGCTTCTTGTCCATGCCACTGCCTGGCCGGGAACGCCCGCTCGGAACCCTCAATCTCTACAGCCACGACCTCCGAGGTTTCACCGGCGCCGACGTGGCATTGCTCCAACTGTTCGCCGTGACCTCGGCCTACGCGCTGCACAGCTCGCAGCGCCTCGACATCGCCAGAAAGCACGCAATGGACCTCGAGCGAGCACTCGAATCGCGAGGCGTCATCGAACAGGCCAAGGGCATCATCATGGGCACCCACCACGTCGACGCCGACCGAGCCTTCCGCATTCTCATCCAGGACTCGCAGCGCAGCAACGTCAAACTGCGAGTGATCGCCCAGCAGTACATCGACGGCGCGATCGACCCGCGCCAGGCTACGAACAAGCCCGAGACCAACTGAACCGGGCGCCTATCGGCACCTCAGCAAATACAGAGGCACCCACCACATTGGTGAGTGCCTCCTCTTTCGGAGCCTCCTGTCGGGATTGAACCGACGACCTTTCGCTTACAAGGCGAGTGCTCTACCACTGAGCTAAGGAGGCGAAGACCGACGCGTTGCCGCGACTGACTTTGCGGAGCCATCATATCCAAGCCGTCACGGTGGCCGCGCGCGGGTCACGTTAGATAGCGTGGGCCCCATGCGCAACTCCCACTCCGCCCCCTGATGGCGAAATTCACCGAAGTACTCACACGCCTGACGGGAAACCGGCAAGCCACCGTCGACACGGTCACGTCGGCTCCCGCACCGCTTCAACCGATCGACCTGACAGACGACGCCGTCGTCGCAGAGGTCCTGGACCTCGCGGTTCGGGTGGGCGAAGTCCTCCTCGCATCCGGAACCGCGGCCATGGACACCGCTGAGCAGGTGCAGTTCATCGCCGCCACGTACGGCCTTGCCCAGTGTGACGTCGACGTCACTTACAACTCGATTGTGCTCTCTGCCTATCGCGGCCCGACGCGACCGCCGGCGAGCACGATGCGCATCGTCCACTACCGCTCGATGGACTTCACGCGGCTGGCGGCCGTCGACCGTCTGACACGTCGTATCCGCCGTGAGGCGATCACACCGGACCAAGCGCACGACGCGCTCACAGCCATCACGACGGCGCCGCACCCGTACAACCGATGGACCGCGACCATGGCCTGGGCTGCGATGGCGGCTTCGGTCTCCGTCCTGCTCGGGGGTGGGTTCCTCGTTGCCACAGTCGCGTTTCTGACGACGATGGTCATCGATCGAGTCAACCGCGTACTGAACCGGTTCGGGTTGCCGTTCTTCTTCCAGCAGGTTGTCGGTGGTCTCATCGCGGCTGCGCCTGCCGCCACGCTCTATACATTTCAGGACCAGCTGGGGATCAGTATCCGGCCGTCGTTGGTCATCGCGGCCGGAGTGGTCGTACTACTGTCCGGGCTGTCGTTGGTGGGCTCGGTCCAGGACGCGATCATGGGTGCACCCATTACAGCTGTCGCGCGATTCTTCGAAGTGGTGATGATGACGGGCGGCATCATCGCGGGCGTCGCAATCTCGTTGCGAATGACCGGGATGTTGGGTTCGACGCTTCCACCGATCAATGTGGAAGTCTCCACCATCACGCAGTTGCCGATCCTCATGCTCTCCGGTGCGTGTGCGTCGGTGTTCTACGCGCTCGCCTGCTACGCCGAGCGGCGTGCACTCACCGCGGCGTTCCTGGGCGGTGCGGCAGGCAGTGGTGTGTCGATCTTCGTGCAGACACTCGACGTCGGTCCCGTGATCGCCGCCGCAATCGCCGCAACCGTGGTCGGTCTTGCCGGTGGTCTGATGGCTCGCCGCGCACTGACGCCTCCGCTGGTTGTCGCGGTCGCAGGCATCACTCCGCTGCTCCCCGGTCTGTCGCTGTACCGAGGCCTGTACGCGCTGCTCAACGACCAGGTACTGATCGGATTGACTGCCTTGCTGTCGGCCTTCGGCATCGGCTGCGCCCTGGCCGCGGGCGTCACGCTCGGCGAATGGGGAGCGCGCACGCTGCGTCGTCCACGGATTCTGATGCGCGTGGACTCGCTACGTCGCCCGATGGTCCGCAAGCGCAGGCGTCGAGTTCCCGTCACCGAGAAGTAGGCGTCGTTCAAGCAGAAAGAGCTGGGCACCTGACGGTGCCCAGCTCTTTTCTGTTCACTCGGGGGTTCCGAGCGGTGAGAGAATCAGCTCTCGACTGCGTGCTTTCCACCGGCAGCCTGATCGGCTTCCATGGCCTCACGCAGGCTCTTCGGACGCATGTCGGTCCAGTTGGCCTCGACGTATTCGAGGCACGCCTTGCGGCTGTCTTCACCGAACACCACTCGCCAGCCGGCGGGGACCTCGGAAAACGTGGGCCACAGCGAGTGCTGGTCCTCGTCGTTCACCAGCACGTAGAAGCGGCCGTCTTCGTCATCGAAAGGGTTAGTGCTCATCTCGCCTCACTCGTTACGTACGTGTCTTGTGCGCCCAGACTAGCAAGCGCACCAGTTCGGTTCTGGTGGCTCAGCACCGACGCCAGAATCTCCCCCGCCCGCACTGCCACGTTCGACAGCAGCGACGACGTCAATCCGTGAGTCTGTTCTGTCCCACCCTGCAGATAGATACCGCCTGTCACGTCCTCCGTTACAGCCAGTCGATAATCCCGACTGACGTTACGCGGAACGGACGAATCCGGCACGAGTTCACCCAACAAATCGTCCAGAGGTGCCGGGGTGAAACCCGTGGCCAGAATGAGTGCGTCGCACGCCAGCGTGTCGGTCAAGCCGTCGAGATTGCTACGGACAGCCAGTTCGATGCCGGATTCGGTCTCCACGGCACTCGTGATCTCCGAGGCCCGACGCATGAACAGTCGCCGCGGCCCACGAACCATCTCCTGATATTCGGTGGCATACAGCTTGTTGATCAGTTCGATGTCGACGACCGAGTAATTGGTACTGCGGTGCAGATCGAGCAGTCGGCGTCGTTCCGCGGCGTCTGCACCGTGCAGCTGATCGACGGCTTCGGGATCGAAGATGCGGTTCGCGTACGGGCTGTCGTCTGCCGGGCTGTAGCCGTAACGGGCAAAAACACTGTGAACTTCGGCGTTCGGGTAGTTCGCGTGCAGGTAGTCCACGATCTCCGCGGCACTCTGGCCGGCGCCGAGAACGACGAACCGGTTGTGTACGGGCTCCGGCATTGCTTCGAGATGGAAGAGGAACTGGTGATTGTGGAAGCACCGCGACGAAGGCGTCGCCCACTCCGGGATCCGCTCTTTCAGTCCGGCTCCGACAACGATGTTGCGCGCGATCACCGTTTCACCGTCGGCGGTGCGAACCGCAAAGCGATCGACAACGCCGTCGGAGTTCTTGATGCCCTCGACCCCGTCGACGGTTGTACCGAACTGCACGTCCGCGTCGACTCGTCGAGCTGCCCAGCACAGGTAGTCGTTGAATTCGTGGCGCGTGGGGAAGAAGGTCTGGTGGTTGACGAAGTCGACCAGTCGACCCTGCTCGAACAGATACGAGAAGAAGCTGTATCCGCTCTGTGGATTCCGGAACGTCACCAGGTCCTTCGGAAACGCGATCTGCATGGTGGCACCGTCGAGCAGCATCCCGGGATGCCACGCGAACTGAGACTGCTTTTCGAAGAACCGCGCGTTCACCCGATCAACGGCCGCACAATTTGCATTGTGTTCTTCGACAGCAATGGCCAACGCGAGGTTGGCCGGACCGAACCCGACGCCGACGATGTCGACAATGGCAGGTTCGGCGCTGGAGTCTCTTGGTGATTCACTCATTACAGGTAGTCCATCCCCGACGGAACGACCTGGTACGGCCGCCAATCGATGTCCCGAAGTAAGTAGCAAAGGCTACCCTTAATGAGGTGAGGGTATCAACACTGTGAGCCCCCGTATAGCGGTCGACCCCACGGAGCGATGCGACGTATGTCATAGTTTCGCCCCCTCGCTCGCGTCATCCCCTTCGGCGGCGACTGCAGCCTCGATCACGTCGACCAACTGACCTGCCCATACGCGGACTGCACCCGCATCGACGCGGTCGGCACGGAACCCGAGAGTTGCAAAGACAGGCCCATCGCCCACCGGCTCGTAAAAACTCAACGTCACATCCGCATGGGGCACTCCCACCGGAATCGGTACGAGAGAACCGAAGTCGCCGAGCCCGTCCAAATCCGCCTGCTGGTGATGGATCACCATCACCTGAGGTCTCATGGACGCCGGATTACCCAGCGCCTGCTCGACATACACATATGAGACATCCTGATTGTTCAGCGCCTCCAGATTTCTTTCCCTCACTCGGCCCAGCAATTCTGCAAACGTCGGACTACCGGACGTATCCGTGCGCAGGAGAACAACATTGAAGAAGGACCCGATCATCGGTTCGAGACGGGGATCCGACCTGCCCGCAACCAATGAACCGATGGGAAGATCAGTACCCGCGCCGGCCTTCGTGAGAACGCTGGCCAGTGCGGCCTGCAGGACCATGAACATACTCGTGCCGGTGCGCGCAGCCAGGGCGTCGATTCCGGCGTGCAGACCCGCGTCGATGTCGACGGCGATCACGTCACCTCGAGGCTCCGAGTCACCTTCCGGCAACGGAAGATTCACACTGGTCGGTATTCCGTCGAGCGCATCCCGCCAATATGCAAGTTGCTTCGACGCACGGCTGTCGACGTCTCGGGGGTCTCCCAACAGCTCCTCCGACCACACGGTGTAATCGGCGTACGTCAATGCAAGCTCGTCCCAAACCGGTTGATCTCCCTGCGACCGGGCTGCATAAGCAGAGACCAGATCTCCCAACAGCGGCACTACTGACCACTCGTCGACGGCGATGTAGTGCATGACGAGAAGCAGTGTCCTAGAGCCGTCTTCACCGAGCACCAGATGAACCCGCAACGGTGATTGCTCACGCAGATCCATCGGAAGTTGAGCCAGTTCGAACACCACTCGACCCACATCGCCGGCGCCGACATCGACCACATCGACAGTCGGACGCACCGATTCTCTTGCCACGACGATGCCGTCGACCTCGACGAAGGTGGTCCGCAGGGGTTCGTGCCGCGAAGTCACATCGTCCAAGGCGTGCCCGAGAATCTCCGGATCGATCTTCGATTTCAGGGTCAGCGCCAGAGCGTGGCTTGCTTGCGGTTGCGCGCCGGACGCGCGGAACAACTCCCACTGACGACGTTGCGGCGCAGACAGACCCATCGTCTCGGGACGTTTCACCGCCGGCGCCAGGATCGGACGCCCACCTTCCGAACGCGCGACGACGGCCGCCAACTCCGCAACACTCGGCGCGTCGAATACGTCTCGAATACTGACGTCCACGCCGAACGCTTCCCGAATGCGACCGACCAGTTTCATCGAAGCCATCGAATGGCCGCCGAGTTCGAAGAAACTGTCGTGGACTCCGACACTCGGGAGTTGCAGGATTTCCGCGAATGCAGCCGCAACCGTGGACTCCACTGCCGTGCGAGGAGCAACATCACCCGCCAGCTCCGACCAGTCCGGAGTGGGCAACGACTTGCGGTCGAGCTTTCCGTTGGGCGTCAACGGCAGCGGACCGTCAAGGGCGACAACCATGGTCGGAACCATGTAGTCGGGCAACGACACTGCCGCGAGGTTCCGCACTGCCGTCGTGTCGACGACGACACCGGGTTCCGGTGACACGTAACCGACCAGGCGCGTGATTTCGCCCTGCCGATCCGCGACGACCGTTGCCTGCTTCACCGAAGGATGGGCACTGAGAGCTCCGATGATTTCGCCCAACTCGATTCGGAAACCGCGGATCTTGACCTGATCGTCGACGCGGCCGAGGAAGTCGATGTTCCCGTCAGTGCGCCACCGCGCGCGGTCCCCGGTGCGATACATGCGATCGCCCGCGGTGAAGGGATCGGCGATGAATCTCTGTGCCGTCAGATCGAATCGGCCCAGATAGCCTCTCGCCAGGCCGCGTCCCGCGATGTACAGCTCGCCGGATACTCCCGGCGGAACCGGACGGAGTCGATCGTCGAGCACGTACGCCTGTTCGTTGGGGTCAGGGATTCCGATGGGCACGGGACCGTTCCAACCGGGTTCCGCCTGCCACAGTGTGTTGTTCACCGTGGCTTCGGTGAGTCCGTACGCGGCAAGCAAATTCAGCCGCTCCGCCCATCGCCCGATCAGCTCCGGTGGCACCGTCTCGGTTCCGACCAACACGGTGCAGCCCTGCGGCACTTCACATCCTGCCGGCAGAGCGGCCAGCAACGAGGGAGGGATGATCGCGTGGGTGACACGATTGCTCGTCATGAAATCGGTCAGCGCCGGACCGGCAACTCGTGCATTCTGCGGCACGATCACCAGGGTGCTGCTCGTGCACAGTGCCATCGCCAGCTCGAATACCGCGACGTCGAAGCCGACCGAAGCGAACTGCATCACCACCGAACCCGGTACCAGTCGCATCCGAACCTCAGCTGTGGCAACAAGACTCGGAATACCGTCATGGGAGAGGACGGCTCCCTTCGGCTTTCCGGTCGATCCCGAGGTGTAGATGACATAGGCAGCGTGGCTGACGCCAACTGGTGGCCGGGGAGTTTCGACGATCACTGCCTCGTCCAGTTCCGCACGGATCAGCGGATCGTCCAGGAGAATTCGCTCGACGCCGACCACATCCTCGATCCGCGAGCTTTCCTCCGCAGTGGACAGAAGTACCGAGGCGCGGGAATCGGTGAGCATGTATGTGATGCGCTCGCTCGGGTGACTCAAATCCAGGGGTAGATACGCGGCCCCCAGCTTGAGCACGGCGAGGACCGACGCGACCATTTCCACCGAGCGCGGGACGGCAAGCCCCACCACGTCTTCGACCGACACTCCGCGGCGATACAGCACGCCGGCGATCCGATCACACTGCTCGGAGAGTTCGCGGTACGTGGCCTGCCCCGCCTCGTCGCGCACCGCAATCGCCTCGGGCGTAGCAACGACTCCACGCGCGAAAGCGTCGTAGAACGTCTCTTCCGGCACGTCGACGGCGGTGTCGTTGAACGAGGTGACAACTTGCTCGAGTTCGCCTGGCAAGAAGATGTCGATGTCGCCGATCTCGATGTCGGCCGATTCCACGACTGCCGCGACCACCGATTCCAATCGGTTCGAAATTCGCTGTGCCGTTTCGCGATCGAAGAGGTCGCTGCCGTACTCGAGCCGGACGTCGATGCAGCCTTCGTCGCCGAGGTACTCGGTGAAGTTGAACACCAGATCGAACTTGGCCGTGTACTCCTCGAGTTCGAACGAATCGCCGCCCGTCTCCTCGCGGCTGTGATAGCCGACCATGACCTGGAACAGCGGATTACGTGCCAAAGTACGCGACGGATTGAGGCGCTCCACCACCGTTTCGAAGGGAACGTCGGCGTTGGCGAAGGCCTCGAGATCTCCCTCGCGAACGCGATCCACCAACTCCCGGAACGTCGGGTTACCCGACGTATCCGTGCGCAGCACAATCGTATTGACGAAGAAGCCGACCAGTTCGTCGAGTCCCTGCTCACTACGTCCGGCGACGGGAGCGCCGAGGGGAAGGTCCTCACCCGCTCCGAGCGCAGTCAGCAACGCCGCCGACGCCGCGTGCAGAACCATGAACATCGAACTCTGGCTCTCGCGCGCCAGATCTCGCAGTGCAGCAGTTGTCTCCACGCCCAACCGTGTCACCACTGCACCACCGGAGAAACTCGGTCTGGCCGGTCGACTCCGGTCGGCGGGAAGCAGCAGTTCTTCGGGGGCTCCGTCCAAACTCTTCGCCCAGAAGTCCAACTGCGTGCTCAGGATGCTCGACGGATCGTCGGGGCTGCCCAACAATTCCCGTTGCCACAGAGTGTAATCCGCGTACTGAACCGGAAGCGGTTCGAAAATTGGATCTTCGCCCTGGATCCGAGAGGAGTATGCAGACATCAGATCGCGCAGGAATGGCCGATCGGACCATTCGTCCGTCGTGATGTGATGCAGGACGATCACGACCACTACGGCACCGTCCACCTCGGCACCGTCCACCCGGATCAGACGTGCGCGGATCGGAATCTCGTCAGACAGGTCGAACGGACGACCCACTGCCACGGCAATTTCACCGGCGACACCGGATTCGTCTCGATGAACTGTCTCGACCGGAATCGTCGCCGATTCGAGAATTATCTGCTCCGGCGATCCGTCCACCAACCGGAACACCGTACGCAGGGATTCGTGTCGTTCCACGACGTCGCCGAGCGCCGCGGCGAAGACGTCCGCGTCCAGTGCGCCGTCCAAACGGAGCACGATCGGGAAATTGTAGGCCGCGGAGTTCTCCTCCATCTGTCCGATCAGCCACAATCGCTGTTGAGCGGCAGAAAGAGGAAGGTGGTCCGGCCGCGGCTTCGCTACCAGCACCGGTCGCGTCGATCCCTGCTCGGCCACAATACGTTCCGCGAGTTCCGCCACCGTCGGCGCTTCGAAGAGATCACGCATGGTCAGACTGTTCGGAATGGCGATCCGAGCTCGACTGATCAGCTTGGTGGCCAGAAGCGAGTGCCCACCGAGGTCGAAGAAGTTGTCGTCGACCCCGATATCGCCCACATCGAGTACGTCGGAGAAGAGGTCGCAGAGGACCTCTTCCGTGTGGTTACGCGGTGCGATCGACTCCCCACTCCGCTCCCCCAGCACCGAATCAGCGGTGGGCAGTGCCTTGACGTCGAGCTTGCCGTTGACGGTCATCGGTAGTGTCTCCACCTCGATCACCACGGCCGGAACCATGTAGTCGGGTAGGAGAACTCGCGCCTGCGCGCGGTAGTCGTGCCCGGCGCCGAGTCGCACGGGTGTCACGTAGCCGACGAGCCTCTTGACTCCACCTGCCCCGATGTCGACCACCACTGCCGCTTGCCGCACATGTTCGTCGGATTCGAGAACGGAGACGATTTCGCTCGGCTCGATGCGGTGACCTCTGATCTTCACCTGATCGTCGGTGCGGCCGAGGAAGTCCAGGTTGCCGTCACCGCGTCGCCGCACGAGATCCCCGGTGCGGTACATACGTCCTCCGGTCCCAGCCGGATCTGCGACGAAGCGCTCGGACGTGAGCGCGAAGCGTCCGAGGTAGCCGCGAGCCAAACCGGCTCCGGCAATGTACAGTTCGCCGGCAACTCCATCGGGGACCGGACGCAGCCAGCCGTCGAGAATATGCGCGGCGGTGTTCCAGATCGGTTTGCCGACGGTCGGGGTGTCACTGTCGAACGTTCCGCCACCGAGCGTGTTGATCGTGTATTCCGTCGGACCGTAGAGGTTGTAGCCCACGGTTCCCTCGGTGTCGCGCAGCCTGTTCCACACCGAATCCGGAACGGCTTCACCGCCGAGCAGGACCAACGGCGGGCGGTGGTGTCCCACACCGTCGTCGAGAAGCCCGCTGTCGATCAGGTGCGTCGCGTAGGTCGGTGTCACGTTGACGACGTCGATGTCCAGTGCGTCGCAGTATGCAACGAGTGCCTCGGCATCACGACGCAGATCCTCGTCGCAAATGTGCACCTCGTGGCCTTCCACGAGCCACAGAAGTTCCTCCCACGACATGTCGAAGGCGAAGGACACGGTGTGCGCGATCCGCAGGCGCCGGCCCGCCGCGGCGATCACGGGTTCGAAAATCGCCTCGCGGTGGTTGAACTGCATGTTCGTCAAGCCGCGGTAACCGGTGACCACGCCCTTGGGCTTGCCGGTCGAACCGGAGGTGTAGATGACGTACGCGGGGTGGTCGAGTCGATGCGGTGCCCCCGGGGCGAATGCTCCGAGTTCCGACGCGGAGAGTGCCCGCGCCGAGATCGTCAGTCTCCTTGCTGCTGTATCAGGTTCGTCGATCACGATAGTGCGGACGTCCGCACCTTCGAACCTCGGTGAGGCCGAAACGGTTGTCAGCAACACGACAGGATCCGCGTCGTCGATCATCACGGCCAACCGTTCGGCCGGATGGTCGAGTTCGAGGGGTAGGTAGGCAGCACCCGTGCGCAATACCGCGAAGAGCGCGACGACCATGTCCACCGAACGTGGTAGGCCAAGAGCGACAATCTTTTCCGGGCCGGCGCCGTAATTGATCAGCAACCGCGCCATCCGGTTGATCTCGCCGTCGAGATCGGCGTAGGTCATCCGGCGCTTCCCGAACACGAGTGCCGTGTCGTTCGGTTGCGCCGACGCGACTTCTTCGAACAGGTCGGCAATGGTGCGCTCCGGCAACTCCCGGATCTGCGTCTGCTGCGCTACTGCGGGAACCGGAGACGCAACAACCGATCCCGTCATGTCCTGCGACCAACTCTGCAGCAGGTCGACGAAGTGACGCAGTAGGTCCTCGGCCCGGCGCGCGGTCACCAGATTCGGATGGAACTCGAACTTGACGTTGACGGTGGCACCCGGTGTGACCACGACGGTCAGCGGATAGTGCGTGTGATCGATACTGTCGCTTCCACTCACGTCGTGAGCGGCGTTGAGCGCGTGGACTTGCTTCTCGTCCACGAAGTTCTGCAAGACCATCAGCACGTCGAAGAGTTGACGATGCTCGGAAACACGCTGGATCGATGCCAAACCGAGGTAGTCGAAGGGCATCAGCGAAAGTCGATCCGCCTGTGTCCGACGAAGAAGTTCCTCGACGCTCTCGTTCGGATCCAGTTGCAGCCGAACGGGAACGGTGTTGAGGAACATGCCCACCACGGTGTCGATTCCCGGTACCTCCGGCGGCCGTCCGGCAACCGTGGAGCCGAAGACGACGTCCTGTCGACCGGTGGCCGACGCCAGCACGAGGGCCAGCGCTGCATTCAGTACCGTGTTGAACGTGACGCCGGACGCGGCAGCGCGCTCACGCAAGGCACGCGAAAGCGTTTCCGACAGAACCGCATCGCGGCGATCCGGAAGCTGAACTTCGACACCGGGCATCGGCTCGGCAACAAGCGTCGGCTCCTCGAGTCCTGCGAGCGCTCCGCGCCACCCCTCGTCGGCGGCTGCACCGTCGCGATCGGCCAACCAGGCGAGGTATGTCTCGAACGACCCCTCGGGTTCGCCGAATGCGCTGTCGTCGCCGCCGGTATCGTAAAGCGCCAGAAGCTGACTGACGACAAGGCCGTTGGACCAGCCGTCCCACAGCAGGAACTGCCTGTTGATCACCAGACGATCCTGGCCGCCAGGCAGATGCAGCACACTCATACGCCACAGCGGCGGCGCGGTCAGGTCGAATGGCGTCACTCGGTCTTGGGCGGCGACGGCCTCGGCACGCTCACGAGCAACCGAGTCGTCGAGTTCACGGAGATCGTGGACGACGACCGGAACATCGAGTCCAGCGCTGAAGAACTGCACCGGCTCGTTCAGCCCTTCGCTCACGAAACCCGCTCGCAACGTGGGATTTCGTCGTTGAAGTGTCCGGGCGGCCGCAGCCAACCTGTCGACATCGAGGGTGTGCCCGAAGTCCATCGAGAACTGTGCCGTGTAGATGTCCCCACCACTGCTGCTGTCGCTGCTGCCCGCGTAGCCGGCTTGGAAGTACAGGCCTTCCTGCAACGGTGAGAGTGGGAGGATGCTTTTGACACCTGCCGGACTCGCATCGGCTATCGCGTCGATCTCGGTCTGACTCAGGTCGAGCAACGTCACATCGGACGGGGTCAGAATGGGAGGCCCGGCGTGACGCGCGGCTGCAGCCGCCAGATCGCCGAGGGCCGAAACCCAGCCGTCGGAGAGTGACTGCGCGTCCTCCTCGGACAAATCTTCACTTGCCCAGGCAAACTCGGCGCGGAGCCCCGAATCCACGCTGACGACATTCACGATCAGTCGGTACGGGCCTCCCATGTCTGCGTCGGGATCGGTGGACAAGGCTTCGGATTCCGCTGCCAAGGACCATGCTGTCGATCCAGCTGTCGTCGTACGTCCGAGATAGTTGAACAGGATCTGAGATTCGGAGCGCCCCGCCAATGTCGATGCCGTGCGGGCATTCACGTATCGCAGCATCCCGTAGCCGATACCGCCGTCCGGAGCCGCCCGCAGGCTCTCCTTCACCTCGCGTAGCGTGTCCACCGGGTCGATTCCGCCGTGCAGTCGCATCGGGGCAATCGTGGTGAACCAGCCGACTGTTCGCGACAGATCGATGCCCGCCACCAACTCCTCCCGGCCGTGCCGTTCGAGATCGACCAGCAATTCGTGCTCACTGCGGCCGGTGGAGCGGCGCCAGCGATCGACGGACATCGTCAGCGCTGCCAACAGAACATCCGTTCCCTCGGCACCCACCATTGCCGCAACCGATCCAAGTGCTGCCTCGGAGATTGCTCCGTCCACCGTGACCGTGCGCCTCGAGCCTCCGGATACGACGGCATCGCCCGCGGCGTCGGGGATCAACTGCGCGCCCGGAGCGGTCACGGTCAGCCAGTGATCGAGTTCGGCGAATCGATGAGCACTGTATGCGTGTTCGGCCACCGTACGGGAGAAGGTACGCAGCGAAGTTCCGACGGCATCCAGTGCGGCGGGCTCTCCGGCTTCGACTGCCACCCAGGCCATCGCGAGATCCTCGAGCAGGGTTCCCCAGGAAACCCCGTCCACGACCAGGTGGTGCGCGACTATCGCGAGTCGGCCCAGACTCTCAGCGCCGCAATCGAACCAGACCACCGAGACCATCCGCCCTGCAGACGGATCCAATCGACTGGTCGCAGTTTCAGAGTGCTCAGTGACGAGTCTTCGCAACTCGGAGTCATCCAGTCCCCGAGCATCAACGCGTTCGACCAGGTTCGCTGCCCGGACACTACCGGGTTCCTCGATCCGCGCCGACCACATCCCGCGGTCATGTCGGATCAAGGTTTGGCGAAGTCCGTCGTGGTGATCGAGCACGGCCTGCAATGCGCCGGTGATCGAACCGAGAGATGTTGCCGGAGAGTGGATCAGAACTGCCTGGTTGAAGCGGTCGGTACCACCCGTCCATTCGGACAAGCGGTGAACCACCGGCAGCGGAACCAGCTCACCCACGCCGATGTCGGCCGTGACGGTGGCATCCGAGGTGGCGACATCACCCACCGCTGCAGCGATCGCAGCGGGAGTGCGCAATTCGAAGATCTGACGCGGGGTCAGCACTACCGAATCACGACGAGCCAGGTTGACCATGCGGATCGCCAGGATACTGTCGCCGCCGAGAGTGAAGAAATCGTCGCGCACCCCGACACGGGGCAGTCCGAGAACCGTCGCGAAATGCCCGGCGAGGAGGTCTGCAACGCCCGAGGAAACCACTCCCGTCAAGTCGCCCACCTGTGCCGCAAAATCCGGTGCAGGTAGTGCTTTTCGGTCGAGCTTGCCACTCGGGCTCAGCGGCAGCGACTCGAGCCGCACGAAGGCACTTGGCACCATGAACTCCGGTAGCACTGACAACAACTGAGCTCGAACCGCAACATCATCAGCATCTCCGACCAGGTAGGCGACCACCTGTGCGCGGTTGCTCGGACCGTCGGTTCGGACGATCACGGCACTTGCCGTGACTCCGGGGCACAGCGCCAATTGCGCTTCGATTTCGCCGAGTTCGATTCGGAATCCACGAACCTTCACCTGCTCGTCGGCACGGCCGAGGTACTCGAGAACGCCGTCGGCATTCCACCGCACGATGTCACCGGTCCGGTACATCCGCGAGCCGCCGTCGCTGTACGGATTCGCCACGAATCGTTCGGAGGTCAATCCCCCACGTCCGTGGTAACCACGCGCCAGTTGTGGCCCTGCCAGATAGAGCTCACCGGTGGCACCGGCCGGGACGTTCTGCAGGTAGGGATCGAGAACCAACAGGCCGGTGTTGGCGGCAGGTGCGCCGATCGGGACGCTGACGGCGTCTGCCGGAGTTTCCTGCACCGACGGCTGCCAACTGACGTCGACGGCGGCCTCGGTGGGGCCGTAGAGGTTGTCCACCAGAGTATTCGGCAGGATCTCGGAGACCTTGCGTGCAACGTGAACGGGCAGTGCCTCGCCGCTGCAGTTGACGATCTCGAGCGAAGAGCACAGTGCTGCTTTCGGCTCCGCGAGAAACACGTCGAGCATCGACGGAACAAAATGCACTCGGGTCACGGAATGTTCGACGATGACGTCGGCCAGATAGCCAGGGTCCTTGTGCCCGTCCGGCTCGGCCATCACGAGAGTTGCCCCCACCAGGAACGGCCAGAAGAATTCGGGAACGGAGACGTCGAAGCTCGACGGGGTCTTCTGCAGCATCCGGTCGGAGACGTCCATCGGACGTATCTGCTGTGCCCAGAGCAATCGGTTGACCACACCCTCGTGGTTGACCACAACGCCTTTGGGGCGACCGGTCGAACCCGAAGTGTAGATCATGTACGCGGCATCCGCGGGCGATCCTGGGACACTCAGCGGATCGGCGGGGAACTGCGCCGACTCCGATACCGTCACCCGCGGAACCGAACCCGAATCGAGTGAAGAGTCTTCCGACACCACGACGCACACAGGATCGGCGTCACCCAGCATGTACGTCAGCCGCTCCGCCGGGTAGCCGGTGTCGAGGGGAACGTATGCTCCCCCGGCCTTCCCGATGCCGAGTATCGCGACCATCAGATCAGGAGAGCGAGGCAAGGCAACCGCTACCAACGATTCGCGTCCGACGCCACGTTCGCGCAGCAGATGCGCAAAACGATCAGCGCGAGAGTGAAGTTCGGCGTAGGTCAACGACTCTTCACGGAAGATCACTGCGGTGGCTTCGGGCGTACGCCCGGCTTGATCCTTCAGCAGCTCGGTCAGCGTTGCGCGCGGCCGATCCAAGGCCGTGCCGACGCTCCCCGGCTGTGCGGGTGCCAGCGCGATCCGGCCGATGACCTGATCGAGATCGCGCGAGAGCTCGGTGAGTACGACTGCGAGAGTTTCGGCCAGCGACGCAGCGGCGTCGCCGTCCACCTGAGCAGCGTCGTACTTGAGCTCCAACGCCAATCGATCGCCGGGGACGACGATCAGGGTCAGCGGGTAGGCCGGTCGCTCGTCGAATCGAATTCCCGTCAGTCGCACCGAGTTCGTCGGATCAGCGATTGCCGTGTCACCGAGTGGATAGTTCTCGAACACGACGAGTGATTCGAAGTCCTGCTCCAGTCCGCCGGTCCGTCGCAGTTCGGGTAACCCCAGGTATTGATGGTCGAGTAGTTCCGATTGTTCCCTCTGCCAACGGGAAAGCGCTTGCGCGGCTGTCTCTGCCGGATCGAACCGCAACCGAGCCGGCACGGTGTTGATGAACAAGCCCACCATGGACTCGATGCCGGGCAGGTCTCCACCGCGTCCCGATACGGTCGATCCGAACAGCACGTCTGTTCGGCCGGTCATTCGGCCGAGCACCAGCCCCCAGGCGCCGTGCACGAGCGTACTCAGCGTCAGGCCATGGGAGCGTCCGTTGATCGCCAGTGCGCGAGTATCACTGTCGGACAGCTCGACTCGGGTGGCACAGACGCCGCTGCTGCCCGCGCTCGGCGCGGGAAGTTCGACCGCGGGCCCGGGAGAGTTCAGCGCTTCTCTCCACACCGCTGCCGAGGCCTCGTGATCGTGGCGGGCCAACCATTCGAGATAGCTGCGGTACGGCGCCGGAGTCGGGAGCACCGCGCCGGAGTCGCCAACGCTGTACGACGCCATCAGCTCCCGCAGCATCACCGGAACCGACCATCCGTCTGCGACCGCATGGTGAATCGACTGCAGCAGAAGGTACTTCTCCGAAGAGGCACGGACAAGCGTGTAACGGACGAGCGGCGGTTGCGCCAGGTCGAACCCGCGCGCGCGGTCGGCGGAAAGCAGTTCATCGACATCGGCGCCGGCCACCTCGACTACCGCCATCTCCACGACAGCGCTCGGGTGCACCACCTGCACGACCCGGCCGTCACCCAGGACCGAGAATCCGGTGCGCAGCGCCTCATGCCGATCGACGACGGATTGCAGCGCGCGGTGCAGCGCCGCACTGTCCACGGCTCCGGTCAGTTCCACAACCTGTTGCACGACATACTGATCGGCCCCCGGATCGGCAAACGCCGAATGGAAGTAGATCCCTTCCTGCAGCGGAGTGAGTGGGAGAATCTCTTCAGCCTTCGGTAACCCGTCCACGTCTGCCTGAGCGAGCGCCACCAGAGGGTAGTCCGAGGGTGTGGCTCCGCCGAAGGCTGCGAGCCCGGACACGGCCTCGAGCGAGTCCAGCCACAACCGCGCAAACTTGTCGATGTCGCTACGCAGGAAGATGTTCGACGCCCAGGTCAGGGTGGCTCGCAGGCGTGGTCCACCGGCGGCGTCCTCGGCTACGACGTCGACAGACAACGCGTGACCCATCGGCATGGACGGATCGGCAGCACCGTCCATCGACACCGGGAACCAGTCCCCCTCCGCTGCGGCAGTGCGTCCCAGATAGTTGAGCACCACCTCCGGCGCTGCGAAACTACGCAACTGATCCGAGCCGCCGAGGTATCGCAATGCTCCGTACCCGAAGCCGGCGTTCGGGACCCGTCGAAGTTGCTCCTTGACGCTCTTGAGAACCCCCGCCAACTCGCCGCTCGCGTCGAGATCGGGAGCGGCTGTACCGATCTCGAGCGCCACCGGAAACACTGTGGTGAACCATCCGACGGTACGAGTCAGGTCGACGTGCGCATCGCCGTCACCGCGAACGATGTCTTCGTCGCGTCCGTGCCCCTCCAGGTCGATCGTCACCGATCCGGCACCGCTCCAACGGGTCAGCGCCACGGCAAGTGCGGTGACCAGCACTTCGCTCACATCGGCTCCGAACGCCCGTGGGACACTGCCCAACAGCTGATCTGCAAGTTCTGGAGGTAGGGTGATCGACCGCGCCGCAGCGGTGCGCGCGAGGTCAACTGCCGGGTCGAGTGCCCGACGGCCGAGAGATGCCCGTTGTGCGGACGTCACCGAGTCCCAGAACTCGATTTCCGAGTCCAGTCGCCCGGCTCCGACCGCCTCCGAGACGAGTTCGGCGTACCTTCGCACCGACGTGCCGACCGGAGCGAGTGCGGGTTCGTCGCCATTCATCGCTGCGATGCCGGCGCGCGCGAGGTCCTCGAGGATGATGCGCCACGAGACGCCGTCGACCACCGCGTGGTGGATGACAAGCAACAGCCGTCCGGGACCGGTCACAGGGCGGAACAGAACAGCGCTGACCATCGTGCCGTCGGCTGGATTCAGACGGCCGACAGCTCGCTCGGTCTCGGCGACGATCAGCGGTCCGCATTCTTCGAGCGGTGCCGGTAGTGCACGGGTCTCGAAGACCACAGCCGCTTCGTTTGTCTCCGGGACGAGCAGTCTTCCTTCGGGCGTCAACGTCGCACGAAGTGCATCGTGGCGCGCCACCAGGGCGTCGAGCGCCGACTCGGCGTGCTCGGAGGTCAAAGCTGACGGGGTCTGAATCAGCGCTCGCTGGTGGAAGGTTCGTACTGCGTCCGACACTCCGAGAACCTTGGCGGCAATCGGCGTCGTGGCTACGTGGCCGATCGGTTGGTCCGCGTGGTCGACGATCTCAGCCACTCGGGAGGACTGGGCACGCGCCATAGCCTCGGCGGTGCGCAGTTGGAACACCTCGCGAGGACTGATCGACAAACCGGCAGCACGAGCCGCGGTCACGAGTGAGATCGCGACGATGCTGTCGCCGCCCAGTGCAAAGAAGTCGTCGGTAACGCCGACCGAATCGAGGCCGACTGCCGACGCGATCAACGTGCAGAACTGTTGTTCGACTTCGTTTCTCGCAGCGACATGTGCACTCAGTTCGGCGAGATCGGGCTCGGGTAGCGCGCGACGGTCGAGTTTGCCGTTTGCCGTGAGCGGAAACTTGTCGAGGACGGTGACGGTGGTCGGGACCATGTAGTCGGGCAGCTTGCTCGCAGCCCACTCGCGAAGCTCACGTGAGTCGATCGCGAGGTTCGTCCCCGACGCTGCGCTCACGTAGGCGGCGAGATACTTTGCACCGGTTGGTGCTTGGCGCACCAGAACTGCCACGTGACGCACTGCGGGGTGCGAAATCACGGCGGCTTCGACATCCTCGAGTTCCAGGCGCATGCCACGAATCTTCACCTGATTGTCCGTGCGTCCGAGGAAGTCGAGGGTGCCGTCCGGGGCCCATCGGGCCAAGTCACCGGTGCGGTACATCCGGGATCCGGCCAGATCACCTGAGACGAAGGGATCCGCGACAAAACGAGATGCGGTCAGTGCCGACGCGCCGACGTATCCGCGTCCCAGCAGGAAGCCCGCGGCGTAGAGTTCGCCGCCGGTGCCGATCGGAACCGGCTGCAGGTCGCCGTCCAACACGTACAGGCGAGTGTTGGGGTTCGGCCGCCCGATGGAGGTCGCGATTCGTTCCGCGTCCTCTCGGTAGATCACATGGGAGACACCGATGGTCGCTTCTGCCGGCCCGTAGCCGTGATACAGCGTCGTGGACAGTTGGGCACGGAACCGGTCGAAGAGTTCAGGCGTGAGAACCTCACCGCCGCACCACACGTGCTTCAACGAATCTAGCTGATCGGTCTCGTTCGCCAGGTCCAGCAGTATGTCGAGCATGGACGAGACCAGGTAGACGAAGGTGACCGATTCTCCGGCGATCAGGTCGAGCAGGTATTGCGGGTCGCGTTCCCCCTCGGGCTTCGCGATCACCAATCGACCGCCGGAGACGAGCGGGAGCAGGATCTCGTTGATCGAGATGTCGAACGAGAGTGGGGCTTTGAACAAGGAGGCATCGCCGGACCCGAACCCGAGAATCCGCTCCCGTTGCCACAGCAACCTTGCGCAGATTGCCTCGTGGCGGATCATGGCGCCCTTCGGACGTCCGGTCGAACCGGACGTGAAGATGACGTATGCGAGTTGGGCACCGTGAATACGAATGTCGGAGGTCATTGTCTCGGACAGGTCCGAGGGCCCGTCCTCGTACGCCCACGCGGAGAGATCGACCGGAACGGAGTCGTCTACACCGTCCGAGGTGAGCACCAGTGTGGCGCCCGCGTCGGCAAGTACCGATTCGCGGCGTTCGGCAGGCCATGACGGATCCAGCGGAACGAAGGCACCACCGGCACACATGACGGCCAACAACCCCACCACCATCTCGGCGGATCTCGGAAGCCCGATCGCCACAACGGTTTCGGTCGCGACACCGCGAGAGATCAAGTGCGCGGCGAGCTGTGATACCCGACTTTCGAGTTCGCCGTAGGTCAGCCGGACGTCGCCGTCGACCACGGCGACAGCGCCCCGATCGGCAGAGAAGCTGCTGCGCAACAAATCCGGCACCGTCGTGATTGGCTGCGGCTCTGCGGTGTCGTTCCACCCGTGGAGCACGAGTTCTCTCTCCGCGAGCGACATGGGGTCGAGTGCCGAGATCGGAAGCTGCGGCTCGGCTACGAATCGATCGAGGAACTGTTCGATTCTCGCGGTGTGATCGGCCAACTCCCTGTCGAATCCGGCCGGGGCGCGGACGTCGATCTCGATCGGCTCCCCGTCCTGACCACCGCGCACACTCAGATCCAGGTCACTGACTCGACCGGTTACCGAATTACGCACGCGCACCGGGCATCCGCCGAAGGTGAGTGTGTGTTCGAACATCATCGAGTTGATGCCGGGGCCGAAGACCTGACGGTCGGGATCGATCGCCCGAATGTCGCGAGCAAGATCCTCACCTCGGTACCGCCCGTGCTTGAGAATCGAGACCAGGGCGGTGTCGAGACGAGTTGCCAACTGGCCGATGCTTTCCGAGCGTTCTACCCGAATACTCAGCGGCGAAATCGTCGACGCCATCGAAGGAGTGCGACGCATGTCGCGCCCCACCCGAGCGGCCATCGGTACCGAGACGACAACGTCGTGCTTTCCGGTGGTCCGCGCAATGTACGCGATCAGCGCGGCCATGGGCAGGCGAGTTCGTCGAATCCCGGCGTCGGCCGCATAGCGGTAGAGCTGTGCCGCGCGATCAGCGTCGAGCGTGAGTATCGCCGAGATCGGCGGCAGCGAATCATCCACCTGCCCATGCAGAATCCGCGTCGCTTCCGGTCCCGATTCAACGCGTTCGACCCAGTACTGACGGTCGGTCTGGAATCGCGGAGAGTTCCGGTAATCCAGATCGGCTGCAACCACGGCGTCGAGTGACCACTGCGGCGCGGCAGTCCCGAGATTCGGATCGTCGTATCGCTCGGCGACGTCGGCGACGATGAGCGAGATGCCGTACCCGTCGATCACGCTGTGGTGATAGCGCTGATACCAGATGACTCGGTCGTCAGCGGTCAGCAGAAGCACCTGGCGGAACAGCAGATCGTCCGGACCGAAGACCCGAGCCATGTCGGTGTCCATCCACGACTGCGCAGTCGAATCGGGATCCGCCTCGGCCCGAAGGTCGAGAATTTCCACGTCCCAGCGCGCATCCGGAATCGGCACCTGGATCAGCTGGTTGTCGGCATCGACCTCGAAGTGCACGAACAGCGCTTCGACGCGTCCGACGCTGGCCTCGATCGCCGCTGCCGCGCGCTCGATGTCGATCGTGCCGTCGACCTCGACGACAAGTCCGATGTTGTAGACCGGACTGCTCGGATCCACGTTCTGAGCAACCCACACCTCACGCTGAGCGGCCGTCGCCGGGAGCGCTGCGTCCAGATCGGCACCGCCCGATACCGCCGGGTGAGCTACCTGAGAGTGGTCAGACATCAAGAATCCGATCATCGTCGTTCATGCTCATCGAACGACGAACACCCTCGCAAGTTTAGGGTAGGCTACCCAGGAACGTGAAGGTGCGCTCCCGCCCTGGTCAGACCTGTTCCCACGGACCGAATTCGAGCAAAACGTCAATTGCCGTCTTACCGTCCTGCGGCCGAACGACATGTTCGAGGGCATAGACCCTCGATCCCTCCGCAGCGCGAGCGAGATCGGAAATACCGGGCAGAATGGTCGGTTCGGGTGGACCGCCCACACCACGATGGAAGTTCTCGATGGAATGCCCCAAATAGAGGACCCGTCCGCCGGGCGTCAGCCACTCCCCGACGCGCTTCAAGGTTGCGGCCAGATGGTCGACCTCGAGGTGAAGAAAGCTGACCAACACCAGGTCGACCAGCCCTTCCGGCTGCCACTCGGTCGCGTCGCCGACCTGCCAGTCGACAGCCTTGTCCCCGTCACTCGCCCGTGCCAGATCGATCGCCACCGACGAGTAGTCGACCGCAGTCACCGACCAACCTTGCCCAGCCATCCACCGCGCGTGACGGCCGTCGCCGCAGGCCAGATCGATCGCGGTGCCCGGTCTCAGATCGGAAATTCTTGTTGCGACGGTTCCCGCCGGGTCGACTCCCCATGGCTCCGTCACCGCTCGGTATCGCTCGTCCCAGTCGCGTGCGTCCATGATTGCTCTCCCATATCCGTTTCACCGTTTCACCGTTTCAGATCGGACGGTGCCCCCAGCAGCATAGAGAACCCTCGAATGTGACAGATCGATACCCCTGGGGGTATACAGGTGACGGACAGGAATACCCCCACCCGTATCAGGAGTGAAGATGTCAGCGACCAGAACAGTCACCGCGGACCCACCCACCCGAGCCGACGGCATACTTGCGCGTCTCGGTCGATCGATGGCGACTCACACCCGCCTCGTCGTCGGCGTCTGGTTGATCGCGTTGATCGCACTCGGCGCCGCAGCACCCAGCGTCTTCACCTCCCTGGCCGGCGCGGGTTGGCAGGCAAACGGATCCGAATCCGTGCAAGTTCGCGAGTTGGCCGAGCAGCATTTCGGTGGAAATTCCTCCGCCGCAGTACAAGTGGTCGTTCACTCGGATTCTCTACCCATCACGGATCCGTCGATGCAGCAAACCCTGGCCGCGGCAACGGAAATCTTTTCCGCGGACCCTCGCTTCGGCGAAGTGATCGCCCCGCAGCCCGGTATGACCATCAGCCCGGACGGACATACCGGCATCATGGTCGCGGGCGCCAACGCGAGTACCGACGAGATGGTCAGCGCGGTAGACGAACTCGGCAAGAAGCTCACGGGCTTGTCCACCGACACGATCGAGGTGTACCCGACGGGTGCGTCGGCGTTGTGGAGCGATTTCAACAAGGCCAATCACGAAGCCATGATCAAAGCCGAAATGATGTCGTGGCCCGTCACTCTCGCGATCATGGTGTTGGCCTTCGGCTCCCTGGTTGCCGCGGGTCTACCACTACTGCTGACGCTTGCGGGCCTGATCGCTTCGGCGGGCGGGCTTGTAATCCTCAACGAGATCACGCCGATTTCCGTGTGGGCCATGAACTTCGCGATGATGTTCGCTCTCGCGCTGGGCATCGACTACGCACTCTTCCTCGTCGCCAGGTTCCGGGATGCATTGCGAGCCGATCCGGATCCAAGGGCCGCCGTGGCTCAAACCATGGACACCGCCGGCAAGGCTGTGGTCCTTTCCGGCCTCACAGTTCTGGTCAGTTTGTCTGCGGTTCTCATCGTTCCAGCCCCGGCCGTACGCACGATGGCTGTCGGAATCATGCTCGCTGTGATCTTCGTTCTCGCCGCAACACTCACCCTGTTGCCTGCCGTGCTCGGCAGGATCGGCGCGAAGGTCAACGGCGGTTCTCTACCGTATGCAAAGCGCCAGCAGCACCGCTCCCCGATGTTCGCAGGTTGGGCATCATTGCTGCACAAGCACCCGTGGCCATTCGGCTTCGGCGCCTTACTCATCCTGATCGCACTCGTTGTTCCGGTCTTCGGACTGAAGGTGGCAATGCCCTCCATCGCCGTGGTTCCCGAGGACGCCCCGGTTCGCCAGGGCTATGAACTGGTGCAGCAGCAATTCGGGGACGGCGCCCCGGGGATGTTGCAGATCGTCACGTCCGCCGACGATGCAGCCGACACCTCACGTATTGCCATGAGCGTTGACGGCGTGGCCATGGTCACCCCAGCGCAACAAGCTGCCGACGGGTCCGATCTTGTTATGCTGCAAGCAGTTCCCACCGTCGACCCGTCAGATCCTGCGATGGAAACCATCCTTGCCGACCTTCGGTCGCAACTGCCGGAATCGGCGCTCGTCGGCGGCGCTCCGGCCGAAAATCTCGACCTTCAGCAGGCACTCGACGACTACCTTCCCATCGTCGTGGTCGTGATTCTGACGCTCGGATTCCTGTTGCTGCTGATCGCCCTCCAGGCGCCTTTGATCGCCTTGATCGGCACGCTGGTCAGCCTGCTGTCCACTGGGGCCGCATTCGGAATCGCGAAGCTGATCTTCCAGGACGGTCACGGAGCAGGCCTACTCGGCTTCACCCCCCAGGGTTTCCTCAACGGGTGGGGTCCGGTCTTCTTCTTCGCCATGATCTTTGCGATCGCGATGGACTACACCGTGTTCCTGCTTTCGAGTGCCAAGGAGCACTACGAACGCACAGGCGACCCCGCGATCGCACACATCGACGGCCTCGCGCATTCAGGTCGGGTCATTGCGGCGGCAGCAGCGGTGATGGTTGCGGTCTTCTTCACTTTTGCGCTCGCAGATCCCTTGCCACCCAAGGAAATGGGCATCATCCTCGGCGTAGCTGTGCTCCTGGACGCAGTGCTCGTCCGCTTGGTGCTGCTGCCCGTTCTCCTACGCCTCACCGGCCGGGCAGCCTGGTGGGCGCCGGCATGGCTGCGTCGCGTCCTGCCGAACATCAGCTTCTCGCATGGCTGATCGTGTACCCGACATCACTGTCCTACTGATACCCCCAGGGGTATGATGGAGACAAGAGAAATCAAAGCCGGCGACAGTGACAGCCAACGACGAGGAGCGCGCAATGACAACACCCACAGAACCGATAGCGATCGCAACCAAGGTCACCGGAACCTTCGACGACGTCGTCACCCGCACGCGTGGCGCTCTCGCCGAGCAGGGCTTCGGCATCCTGACCGAGATCGACATGCAAGCAACACTCAAGGCGAAGCTGGACGAGGACATGGAAAAGTACCTGATCCTGGGTGCCTGTAACCCACCGTTGGCCCATCGGGCAGTTTCGGTGGATCGTCAGATCGGCCTCCTACTGCCGTGCAACGTCGTCGTCCGCGAAGATACGACTACCGAGAATTCGTTCTTCGTCGAAGCGATGAATCCTGCTCTCATGGTTCAGGTTTCCGGCGAACCCGGCCTCGAGTCCGTGGCAGCCGACGCAGCCGTCAAGTTGCGCGCGGCCGTCGACTCGCTGATCTGACACCGCAGCCGGATCAAACACTGAATCAAGCAGTGACATGCCCCCAGGGGTACCCTTGACCGCAGCACGAACACTCGAGAAGGGGCCACCATGACCGGCGACGAAGAGAGCATTGCGCTCGTATTGAACAGACTGCGTCGTGCCCACGGCCAACTTGCCGGGGTCATCTCGATGATCGAGAACGGCCGCGACTGCAAGGACGTCGTCACGCAACTCGCCGCCGTGTCCAAGGCGCTGGACCGAGCAGGGTTCAAGATCGTCGCTTCCGGGCTGCGTGAATGCCTGAGCGGTGACAGCGCGGAAGGTCAGGAACCGATGACCGAGGCCGAACTCGAGAAGCTGTTCCTGGCACTGGCCTGAAACATGAGAAGGGCCTGACCTGCAGTTAGCAGGTCAGGCCCTTTCTCGCGTGCGGAAAACTACTTCGCCAGGAAGTCGATCAGCACCTTGTTCACGGCCTCCGGACGCTCGAGGTAGCCGTAGTGCCCGGCGTCGGGAATCTCTTCGTACGACGCCGTAGCGATGCAGTCCGCCACCTCGCGGGAGAGGTAGGGCGGGATCATGCGGTCGTCGGCGAAAGCGACGGACAGGCACGGGCGCATGATCGACTTGTACGCACCCCGTCGATCGAAGGCGCGGTCCATACCGAGCTGCGCGCGAACACCCGGTGACGTTGCGCCGCCGGTGAACTCGAAGATGTCCATCCAGTCGCGCGCGGAGTGATCGTCTGCCAGCGTGGCCGGCGAGAGGTTCATCACCGCGGTCACTGCGGCACGGTACTTGGCCGGCAGAGCGACGCCACTGTCGAACAACTGGCGCTCACCCTCGGTCAGGACCTGCTGGAAATGATCCATCCGGGCGTGACCGGCGAGGAACACTGCTTTGCGAACCAGATCGGGCCTGGCGAGCGTCAGTTCCTGCGCCACCCGGGCGCCCATCGAGGTGCCGATGACATGGGCCGGACCGCCACCGAGGTGCTCGATCAGTCCGGCGGTGTCTGCGACCATGTCGGGCATCGTGATGCCGCCGAGGCTCTCGCCGGACGGTGCGATTCCGCGGTTGTCGAAGGTGCAGACTCGGTAGCCGGCGGCCACCAGCGCCGGGGTCTGGTGCAGATCCCAGACGCGGCCGGGGCTGCCGGTCCCCATGATGAGCACCACCAGATCTCCATCACCCTTGACCTGGTAATTGATGGGGATTCCGTTGATTGTGGCGACCGTCATGTCAGCCTTCCTCCTCGTACGTGTGATCAACAATTTTGGTTGGATAGCCTAAGCTGATGGGCGGTCGTGTGACCGCAACCCCAGCCCATGCTCGTCCAGGAGGACCCCCGTTGAGAGTCGCTACGCTCGGATACCAAACCTGGGGCCACCGTACCCTGCAGGCCTTGATCGACTCCGATCACGAGGTCGTGCTGGCAATCACACACCCGAAGAGCGAACACGTCTACGAACAGATGTGGGCGGACTCGGTTGCAGATCTGGCGGCCGAGAACGGTGTACCCGTTCACGTGGCGAACAAGCCTGACGATGCCTTCAAAGCCGCGCTGGCCGAAGCAGCTCCCGACATCATCGTCGCCAACAACTGGCGTACCTGGTTGCCTGCGGAGGTCTTCGACGCACCCAAGTACGGCACCCTCAACATCCACGATTCGCTGCTGCCCAAGTACACGGGATTCTCCCCGCTCATCTGGGCTCTGATCAACGGCGAAGAAGAAGTCGGGCTCACGGCGCACCTGATGGACGAGGAACTCGATGCGGGCGACATCGTGCTGCAGCGTTCGACGACGGTCGGCCCGACCGACACCGTCACCGATCTGTTCCACCGCACGATCGACATGATCGGCCCCATCACACTCGACGCCCTGGATCTGATCGCGTCCGGCCGTACCGACTGGACGCCGCAGGACCGATCGCAGGCCACGTTCTTCCACAAGCGCGCACCGCAGGACAGCCACGTCGACTGGTCCTGGCCCGCCGAGGTCATCGAGCGTTTCGTCCGGGCACAGTCCGATCCGTACCCCAACGCTTTCGCCGAGTTCAAGGGCCAGCGCATCCGCATCCTGAAGGCGTCCGTCTCACGCGGGCACTACGGCGGAACCCCCGGCCGAGTGTTCATCCAGGAAGACGACGGCATGGTGATCGTCGCGGGCCCCGACGCGTGGTCGGGCAAGAACAAGGGACTGCGGATCGAGCGCGTCCGACTCGACGACGGCAGCGAGTACACCGCCGCCGAGTTCTTCCCCCACGGCGGCGGGTACCTCACCTGATCGCCGGATCAGACCCCCTCAGTACAAAACCCAGTACAAACCCCTCAGTCGCGACCTTCCCAGGCCACCCACAGTTGTGCGTAACGCCCGCCCGCGGACACCAGTTCGCGGTGCGGGCCTTCTTCTACGATCTGTCCGTGTTCGAGCACGATCACTCGGTCGGCGCCCGCAGCCTGCGTAAGCCGGTGTGCGACAACCAGAGTGGTGCGGCCCTCCGTAGCGGCGTCGGCAGTCGCTTCCAGTTCCCGCGCTCCGGCGCTGCCCGCCTCCGCTGTTGCCTCGTCCAGTACGGCGACGGCGGGATCGGCCAACACCAGTCTCGCCAAAGCCAACTGCTGCGCCTGCGCCGCCGTCATCTCGTGCCCGCCTTCGCCGACTACGGTCAGCATTCCCTCGTCGAGAGCCTCCACCCACTCGTACGCGCCGACCGTCCGCAGTGCCGCGGCAACGTCCTCGTCCGAGGATTCGGGAGCCGCCAATCTCAGATCCTCGATCAGAGGTCCGGCAAAGACATGAACCTCCTGACTCACGATCGCGATGTGGCGTCGTAGGTCATCGAGGTCGGCAAGCGGGACACCGCCGATCGACACCCGGCCCGACGTCGGAGTGATCGAACCGGCAGCGATCGCCGCGAGCGTCGTCTTTCCGGCTCCGGTCGAACCGACGAGCGCCACGCGCTCCCCCGCACGCAGTGTGAGGCTCACTCCGTGGAGAACCTCATGACCACCGTCGTAGCTGTGCCGAATGTCATCCAGACGCAGCGAACCGTCGGCCGGAACGGAACCTGCATCCGTCGAAGGCTCCGTTTCCTCGATCTCGACGACGCCGACCAGTCGCGCGAGGCTTGCGCCGGCCGACTGCACTTCGTCGAAGGTGTAGAGCAGTGAGCCGATCGGGTTGAACAGGCGGTGGAACAGCAGGGCGGCAGTCGTCGTCTGGCCGACTGTCACGACGTCCTCACGGACCAGCAGGAATCCGACGACGAGAATCATGGACAGGCCCACGAATTCGGCGCGGTTACCTCGACCGGCGAACCTCGTGAACAGGCCGAACACTCCGACTGCCAGATCGCGCGCTTTTGCCGACGCCGCATCGATCTGCCCGAGGTGTTCCTTCTCGAGGCTGTACGCGCGGACCGTCTTCGCACCCTGGAGACTGCTGATCAGCGCTTGTGAACGAGCGCCCATCGCTACCCGCTCGGCTGCGTAAACAGGAGCCGAGCGTGGCAGGTACCACTTGAGCGCCAGCGCGTACATCGGCAGCGCGACCATTCCGGCCAGACCGAGTCGCCAGTCGAGTCCGAGCATGGTCACCATGCTCAGAGCCACGAGCAGAACCGCCGCGATCATGCCGGGAACCACGTCGGACACGGCCTTGGCGATCACCGACACGTCGTCGCCGACACGCGAGAGCAGATCGCCCTTACCGACCTTCTCGACGGTCTGGATCGGCAGTCGCAGTGCCCGGTCCACGGTCCGCTCTCGCAGATCCGCCAGGATCGTCTCACCGAGCCGCTTGATCAGATAGGCAGCCACACCGGTGAACACACCGCCCACGATTGCGGCAGCGGCGATGATCACGACCACCCCGACGATCGCCGACGTGGGCGCGTTGTCCCGGACCCGGTCGACCAGGACGCCGAAGACGTAAATCGGCACCAAGGCCATCGCCGACGCCGAAGCCGCGACGATCAGGACCAGCAGGCTCTGCATCCGGTGTTCGGTCAGCGCCGCCCGCAACCACTTCCAGGTCTGGCGACCACTCGCGATCGGCAACAACTCGCGCTCTGTCACCTTCTCTGCGTTCTCCCCGGCCGGCATTTCGGTTGTCGTGTCCGTGGCCGTCACCGCAGCACCGCTCCTCGGTAGTTCGCGTCGCCGCGAGAGAGTTCGGAATGTGTGCCCGTCGAGGCGATCACTCCGTCGTTCAACACGATCACCCGATCCGTCACGGCCAGCAAGGCGGGGCTGCTGGTGATCAATACCGTCGTGTGGATGCCACTGGCACCCTCGTGCCGCAGTTCTGCGATTCCTTCGGCGATCGATGCCTCGGTAACCGCGTCCACCGCCGTCGTCGGATCGTGCAGGACCATCACGGGTGCCTGTGCCACCAAGGCGCGCGCGAGGGCGACGCGTTGCCGCTGGCCTCCCGACAAACTGGCGCCCCGATCGGTCACTTCGAGGTCGAGACCGTCCGGATGTGCGTCGACGACATCCGCCGCTGCCGACGCCACCAGAGCACTCTGGATGTCGAGAGCAGCGGCATCACCGGCGCCCGCGGTGACGTTCGACGCAAGCGACCCGGAAAACAGATCGGTGATGTGCGGCTCCACCAACACCGTCCGACGTGCCAATCGCAAGTCCATGTCGGACAGGCTGATTCCGCCAACCCTCACCACTCCGCGATACGCGTCCTGCGCCAGCTGACCGGACAGGACCGCGACAAGAGCGTCGGCGTCCTGCGGCTGGTAAGCCACGACGCCCAGCAGTTCTCCGGCAGGCAGATGCAGGTCGATGCCCTTGAGTGACTTGTACTCGACTCTGTCGAGAGTCAGGTCGGTGCCTTCGAGTTCGGTCTGCGAACCCGCGCCACGCAGTGGCTCCGCGTCCAAGACCAGTGCCAGTCGATCCGACGACGCTCGCGCCACCGCGAAGTATCCGGGAATGGACGCAAGCAATCCGAGCGGTTCGATGATGAACTGCGCAAGCCCCACCACGGTGATCAGTTCACCGACCGTGATCCGGCCCTGCAACGCGAAGTATCCCGCGAAGCCCGCAACACCGACCGCGAGCAACGCACTGATGGTCGCGGCAACGCCGGTGTAGATACCGGTCGCCTTGGCCGTGCCGATCGTCGATGCGAGCGCTTGACGGCTGACCGTGCGGTAGCGCGCCGACGCGGTCTTCTCACCGCCGATACCGCGCAGCGGACGCAATCCGCTGACCAGATCCGTAGCCATCGCCGACGCCCGAGCGATCGACGCCTGCTGACCGGTGGCCCTCGACGTGATGAGAGGCGCCGCCAATTGCAGCAGACCGAGAATGACCGGCGTTCCGATCAGAACGGCCAGCCCCAGCCAGAGGTCGATCCACACCAACGCCACCGCCGACGCCACCGCAGCTGTCAGGGCCGCAGCGGCGCGCGGGACGATGTCCGCGATCCACGAAGTCTGCTCGGCATCGGATGTCGAGACTGTCAGCAATTCACCCGAACGCAGATCGGTGCGCACCCCACGCGGATCGAGGACGCGGTGCGCCACCTCGAGTCGGAGGCGATGAGCCTCCTGCTGCATCGCGGTGACGATGAAGCGTGCGCCGAAGCGCCACGCGGCCGTCAGAACGAGAAACAGAGCCGCGAGACCGACGATGGAGACGATCAGGGCCGTGGTGTCCGAAGTCTCCACCGCACGGTCGATGATCACACCGATGGAGATCGGCACCGCCGTCTCGGTCAGTTGGTGCAGACAGACCAGAACCGTGCCGATGGCGAGCGGACCACGGTTACGGACGAGGACACGTCGCAAAATCGCAGCACCGCTGTGATTGCCACTATCCGGCTCGTCCGAGTCGACGGTCACACTCGAGGGGGTCGAACTCATGGAACTCCAAGCATCGATGGAAGCGATAAAGTTGAGTACAGAGATAAGTAAGTCGACCCTAATACATGAGCAACTAGCGTCGACACGCCCAGTTCTCATAGAGTCGCGAGTAAGAACCATTGCTTGCGCCGTGCAGGCAAGCACGAGAGGAACATGATGGCTGAGAACACGACCGTCGAAACCGAGATCGCGGACGAGGACCTCGAGCCCGTAGCGGACGAAACTGCTCGTCAGGCACAGCGCGTCGTCGCTGCCTACGCGGAAGATGCCGACGAGTGCAGGATGCTGCTCTCGATGCTCGGTATCTCCCCCGCCGCCAAGCTCGACTGAATCTTTCCCTCACCGACCGAGAAGGAACCACGTGCCTGTCAGTCCGGATTCGACCAGTTCAACCCTTTCTGACAGCGCACCTGCTTCTTCGACCGGTGAAGCCGTGTCCGGGCAGGCTGAGTTCGTTGTCGTAGCGAACCGCCTGCCCGTCGACTTGGAACGGCTTCCCGACGGCACCACCCGCTGGAAGCGAAGCCCCGGCGGACTGGTCACCGCTCTCGAGCCGATCCTGCGCAGCAATCAAGGCGCGTGGGTGGGCTGGGCGGGGGTGGCGGACGCCGAGCTCGACCCCATCGTCGAAGACGGACTCGAGCTCTACCCCGTGCCGCTGAGCGCCGAGGAGATCAACGAGTACTACGAGGGATTCTCCAACGCCACCCTCTGGCCGCTCTATCACGACGTCATCGTCAAACCCGAGTACCACCGCGAATGGTGGAACGCCTACGTCGAGGTGAACCGGCGATTCGCCGAAGCCACCTCCAAGGCAGCGGCACAGGGCGCGACAGTCTGGATCCAGGACTACCAGCTGCAGTTGGTACCGAAGATGCTGCGGATGCTGCGCCCCGACCTGACCATCGGCTTCTTCCTGCACATTCCGTTTCCCCCGGTCGAGCTGTTCATGCAGATGCCGTGGCGCACCGAGATCGTCGAAGGCCTCCTCGGCGCCGACCTCATCGGCTTCCACCTTCCGGGTGGCGCACAGAACTTCCTGTACCTGGCCAGACGCCTTGCCGGGCAACAGACTTCACGTGGAACCGTCGGCGTCCGCTCCAAACTCGGTGTGGTGCAAGTAGGTTTCCGTAGCGTCCGCGTCGGCGCCTTCCCTATCTCCATCGACTCCGGCAAGCTCGACGAGCTCTCGCGCACCAAGGCAATTCGAGACCGCGCCAAGCAGATTCGCAAAGAACTCGGAAACCCCAAGCACATCATGCTGGGCGTCGACCGCCTCGACTACACCAAAGGCATCGACGTCAGGCTCGCTGCGCTCCACGAACTTCTCATGGAGAAGCGCATCGACCCCGCCGACACCGTCATGGTGCAGTTGGCGACCCCGAGCCGCGAACGCGTCGAAAGCTACGTACAGATGCGCGGAGACATCGAGCAGAAGGTCTCCCGAATCAACGGCGAGTTCAGCGAAGTCGGCCGCCCCGTCGTCCATTACATCCATCGGCCGATCCCACGCGACGAACTGGTCGCGTTCTTCGTCGCCGCCGATCTCATGCTCGTCACGCCGCTGCGTGACGGCATGAACCTCGTCGCCAAGGAGTACGTCGCCTGCCGAAGCGATCTGGGTGGTGCATTGCTGCTCAGCGAATTCACCGGTGCCGCAGCAGAACTCCGCCAGGCATTTCTGTGCAATCCCCACGACCTCGACGACGTCAAGGATTCGATGGAGAAGGCCCTCAATCAACCGCGCGAGGACGGCCGGCGCCACATGCGTGCGCTACGTCGTCAGGTCCTGACGCACGACGTCGACCGCTGGGCGCGCTCGTTCCTCGACGCGCTCGCACACGGCGGTGCCGCAGGCCCGGCGCTGATCGCCCCGGCCGAAGCACAAGACCACTGAGGACAGTGCACAAAGGCTGAGGCCGCGGAGAGTGAATCTCCGCGGCCCCAGCCTCTTTCGTACCCGACTCCAGCCTTCGTGTGTTTGATCAGAAGGGTTGGACGTTGTTCACGAGCCAACGCCCGTCCTGCTTCTCCAGACTCATCTTCACGCGACTGCCACTGGCAACGGCTTCGGGCGATTCCGAAGACGTCGTGATCTGATTGAGGAACAGCATCGTCGTCGCGCTGTCTGCCTCGGCGTCGAGAACCGCGGCGCCCTGGACGACGACCTGAACGGTCAGCGACTTTTCCTTGGCTCCCGGAATGATCACCGATTCGATCAGGTTGGTGAACGTGCCTTGAAAATCGCCCGTCAAACCGTCTGTGGCTGCATGCAACTGCTGGTCGACGTTGTTGTAGTCGTACTGGAACATCGCTACCGCCTGATCGGAAGAGGCCTGTGCCACTTCGTCTCTGGTCTGATCGATCGCTGCGGTGTCACGCGTTCCGTCCGGACCGAAGTAGAGATACGCCGACACTGCCGCCAACGCGATGGCCACTGCACTGATGACGCACAGGATGATGGCGAGCGGTGAGGCGCGCTTCGGCTTCGGCGAAACTTGCTTGGACGTCTCGGGGTTCACTTCTGGGGTCATGGCACAAACTCCACATTCGAGGCAAGCAACTGCCCGTCGACGTCGCACATGGTGATTCGGAGTCGGTAGTTGCGTTCAGCGGGCGCTTCGTCGCCGTTCTTCTGCATCGCACGCACCGCGACCAATGAAGTCCCGCAATCGCCGTCGGATTTCTCGAACCCGGCTTCGAGCACCTCGCCGTCGGTCTGAACTCCGGCCTGCCCGAGGACGTTGACAAACGAATCCTTGCGTCCGTCGAACTGCGACTTGAACTCGTCGGTGGTGCCGGCGAGGAACTTGTCGAGGTCGGCAGCCGCTGTATCCGCGTGCAGTGTCGTCAGATTCAGTGCGGTGGTCCGGGCACCGGCCACGTAGCGGGCTCGGTCCTCGTCGGCATTGGACGCCTTGTTCCGGTCGACGAGGAGAATCACCGTCAGGGCCGCAAGAGCAACAGCGATCACCGAAGCAATGGCGATCCCGACTACCAACCCGGCCTTGGGCTTCGAACGAAAAGGGGTGTCCACAGCAGTTTCTGCGGGGGTTTCGGCGGTACCGGTCGGCTCAGCCTCGGTCGTGACCTGATCACCGCTGACGACCTTCTCAGGTGGAGTATCGGGCTTGCCCAAAGCAACTGGCGCCGCCGCCTTCTGCTCAGCTGGCTTCTGCTCGGCCGGCTTCTGCTCGGCCGCCTTCTGCTCGGCTGGCTTCTGTTCGGCCGACTTCTTTTCGGTGGGCACTACTACCGCGGCAGCGTCTGCATCCGCACCCGTGGGTCCGGCGCTGCGGGACGCGCGACGGCGCACCCGCTGCCCGGCCTGTGGATCTTCGTCTGTCATCAACCCTGCTGACCCTTCATGAACTGTTCGAGACTGACGTCGCCGCCACCGAGGTTCGGTTGCGAGTACGTCCTTCCGTCCGGCCCGATGTACGTGCCTGTAATCGGATCGTACCGACGAGCCGAGACCGAAGGCGTCGACGTGTACGAGCTCGGGGTCGCGGTAATCGGTTCCGGAGGCCCGGATTGCGGGTTCGTGCCCATCGGTACGTAGCCGGAACGGCACTGTTCGACCGTCGGCGCACGACGTCCCGGATACTCCTCGCAGGGAAGGTTTCTCGCGCCGCGCACGGCGATCGGCGAATCCTGGGCAACCTGGCAGAAGAGATCCGACGGCGTCTCGATCGGTGATTCGTCCTTCGGACTGCGCCACTGCTCTGCGGGCAGGAATCCTGTAGTGCACGGCGGCGGGTCGTTGACCTCCATGTGGAAGTCCACCAGTGCACCATCCGCAGCCGGGCCGGAGCCTGCCACCGTGACCAGCGCCGCGGCCAGCGGCGGGTAGATGACCAGAATCTGCTCGATCGCGTTGTTGTAGATCACGCCGACCTGTCCGACGGACACGAGGTTCGCCAGAAGAATCGGCAATGTCGGCTGCATGTCTTGCAGAAGAGCATTCGCCTCCGCCGCTGCCGCCGGCCCCTTCTGGATGACGGCACGCAGATCAGGGTCGCTGGCTCGGAGCTGATCGGTGAACGTCACCAGATTGCTTGTCCAGGAACGGATGGCGTCGCTGCTGACCACCTGGGTGTCCAGGAGTGGACCGGCCTGCTCGATCAGGGTCTTGGTCGCGTCGGAGTTGTTGTTCGCCTCCTCGACGAACAGCCGAGCCGAGTCGATCAGCTTCTGCAGATCCGGGCCGGCACCGTTGAACGCCTTGAAGGATTCGTCGATGACAGTCTTGAGCTTGGTGTCGGAAATGCTCTGCAGCAACACATCTGCCTGATCGAGCATCGCGCCGACATCCTGCGGAATGCTGGTTCGGTCTTCGGGAATCACCGATCCGTTTTCCAGATGCCCGTCGACCACGATCGCTCCGGAGCTGTCGGTGTGCGGAATCAGATCGACGAACTGCTCGCCGATCGCCGACACACTCTTGACCGCAGCGTCGACGTCCGAGGGCACCTTGACGCCGCTCTCGAGAGACAGACGCGCATTCACGCCCGTTTCCGACAACTCCACCGCGTTCACGACGCCGATGGTCTGACCGCGGTAGGTGACGTTCGAGTTCTTGTACAGCCCACCGGTGGCGGGCAATTCGACGGTGACGTCGTATCGGCCGATACCGACCATAGCGGGAACACGCACGTACTGAGTGGCCATCACGATCAAACCGACGACCGTCAAGACGGCGAAGATGATGAGCTGGATGCGGACGAACTTTGTGAGCATCATGGTGCCGGTGCCCCCTGAGGAAGTCCTGGAATGTTGATCGGCGGAAGTCCCGGAATCTGAATGGTATTCGGATCCGCTGCCGGAGCCTGTCCTGCGGGAGCCTGTCCGGCAGGGGCCTGTGCGGGCGGTGCGGCAGGCTTGAGCGGATCGCTCAACGGGTTGCCTGTCTGTCCGGCCAGCCCAGCCTGCTTACCCAACACGCCTTCTGGTCCGGAGAGTGTTCCGGCCAACGGAGTTCCGGTGAGGAAGTTCGCGTCCAGTCGGGGCAGCGAGATGTCGATGGTCATGGCCAGGTTGGCGTAGTCACCGCGAATGACGTTGTCGATTCCGTTCTGTGGGAACGGGAACGTCAAGAGGACTCCGAGAACCTGCGTGAGAGCGTTGCCCGAATCCGCCAACGCTTTCAGAGTCGGCGACAACGCGCGAACGTTGGTCGCGAAATCGTCACCGCTCTCCTGGATAACGCGACTGGCCACCTCGCTGAGACCACCGAGGGAGGTCAAGGCGTTGGTGATGTCCTGACGCTGAGCGACAAGAACCTCGAGTGCCGGCGGAATACCTTCGAGCGCTTTGTTCAGGGTGTCGTGCTGGGCCTGGACCGTCGAGGACAGTCGATCGAGTCCCTCCATCGCCGAAACGATGTCGCCCCGTTGCTTGTCCAGACTGCCGACCAGCTGATCGAGCTGAGGCAGGAGGTCGCGAACCGAATCTTCACGCCCACCGAGAGCGGCGTTGAGTTCCTTCGTGATGTCCTGAACCTGAGCGAGACCGCCGCCGTTGAGAACAACCGACAGCGACGACAGCGTCTGTTCCGTCGTCGGGTAAGCGCCCGCCCGCTCGATCGGAATCAGGTCACCGGCTTCGAGTCGGCCCTCGGGCTCCTCCCCTACCGGCGGCGCCAACTCGATGTGCTGAGAGCCGAGCAAGCTGGTCTGACCGATTTTTGCCGTCGCGTTGGCCGGCAACTGAACCTCGGGATTCAGCGACACCGTCACCAGAGCGTGCCAGCCTTGAACCTCGATGTTCGAAACGCTTCCCACTGCCACGTCATCCACCCGGACGGGCGAATTCTGCGACAGTGTAGTCACGTTCGGCATCTCGATCTGAACCTCGTATGCGCCTTCGCCCCGGCCTTGAGTGCCTGGCATCGGCACCGAGTTGAGACCGTTCCATTCACAACCGCTGGCGCCGAGTGCCACTGCCGTGGCCAACACGGCAACCGTGGTCTTGCGAGCTACCCGCATCAGTTCCCTCCGCCCATGTTGAAGAGTTCGGCGAGATCCTTGGGAACACTCGTCATGGGAGCACCCGACATCGGTCCTGCGACGGTTTCCGGCTGATTCTGACTTGCCGCTTCCAATCCCGGTTCGGTGTAGACGATCTGATCCGGGAAAGCCTGCACGCCCGCGACCGGGTTGAACAGGAATCCGGGGTAGTTGCCGATCATCGTGCTGAGCACCGGCCCGAGGTACTGCTTACACAGGTCGGCACTGTTCTGGGAGTTACCACTCTCGATACCTTCGATGGAACCACAGATCCACTGGATCGGATTCTTGAAGTTACTCAGTGCAATTGCGCCGGTCATACTGCCCTGAGCCGGCTTGTAGATCTGATAGAAGTTGGCAAGCGACGTCGGTCCGGAGTGCAGAACCTGCTCGATCTCCGGGCGCTTGTCAGTCAGTACCTGAGTGGCATCGGCGAGACGCGCAACCGATTCGCTCAGTCCCTCGCTGTTGTCCTTGACGAACCGCTGGACGTCGCCGACGGCCAGGTCGAGATCACTGAGGGCGGTACCCAACTCGTCGGAGCTGCTTGCGAGAACGCTTGTCACCGAAGCGAGGTGACCGCTGAACTGCACGATCTGCTCGTTGCTCGAGGACAACGCAGTGACAAACGCCTGCAGGTTCCGAATGGTGGAGAACAAATCGGTCCGGCCTTCGGACAGCGTGTGCATCGTGGCCGAGAGTTCGCGCAGCGTCGACCGAATCGACTCACCGTTACCGTCGAGGTTCGTTCCCACGGTGTCGATGAATCGACCGAGGGAACCCTGATCGTCCAGACCCTCCGGTCCGAGTGCGTCCGACAGTTTGGTCAGTTCGGTCTTGATCTCGTCCCACTCCACCGGAACGGCGGTGCGCTCGATCGGGATCTCGCCGCCGTTGGGCATCTGTTCCCCGCCGGAGTACACGGGGGTCAATTGCACGAAGCGTGCGGACACGAGGCTTTGAGCAACGATGAGCGCCTTGGCATCTGCCGGAACGTCGACGCTCGAATCGATCTTCATCTCGACGTAGGTGTCCCGATCACGCGGTTCGATCTTGGTCACCTTGCCGACGTTGACACCGAGCACTCGCACGACATCGCCCTCGTAGAGACCGGTGGTCGAGACGAAGTGCGCGGAGATCTTGGTCTTGCCCAGGCCAGGGATGAAGAGGTAGGCCGCACCGGCGACGAGCAGCGCGACCAGCACACCCGCTCCGATCAGCACCCACTTCTTGCGTGGGTTGGTGGAGCCCTGTGGATCCTGTGAAGTCATGGTCTCGGTCATTCTCCCGGCCCCCTGATCGTCGGTGGAATACCGGGGAAGAAGTCTTCCAGGTCGCCCGGAACCTGCTCGGGCGCGACGCTGGTGTCCACCAGGGTCTTCCACCAGTTGCTCGGCAGAATGTTGATGATGAAGGCGTCGAAGAACGGGCCGCTGGCCACGGTCTCACCGAGCGCGGTGATGTACGGTCCGAGTCCGTCGAGCGCTCCCGCGATGTTGTCCTTGTTCTGCTGGAGAACCTCGGCGACCGAATTCAGCTTCTCGAGGGTCGGCCCCATCTGAGCCTCGTTCTCCTGCACCAGCGCTGACAGTTGACGTGAGACTGCGCCGGTGTTGACGATCAGTTCGCTGATCGCGTCACGCCGCAAGCTCAGTTCGGCAAACAGCTTGTTGCCGTCGACCAGCAACGAATCGATCTGACCGCTTCTGTCGGAGAGGATCTTGGTGACATCTTCGGCCCGCGAGAGCAATTGGAGCAGGCTCTCGTCGCGTGAGTTGATGCTCTGCGAAAGCCGCGTCATTCCGTCCAACGCGGTGCGCAGTTCGGGCGGAGTATCGGCCAGCGTGTCCGAGATCGCGTTGAGCGAATCGTTGATCTGTTCCGTGTCGAGTTCGGACACCGTTGTCCCGAGGTCACCCAGAGCGTCGTTGAGCGAGTACGGGGAGTTGGTGCGTTCGACCGGAATCGGCGTGTCCGTCCGCAACAGTCCGGATCCTTCCGGCCGTACCGCCAACGACTTTCGCCCGAGAACCGTGTTGGTCTTGATATCAGCCGCTGTCTGCTCGCCCAGGGCGACACCGTCCTGAACGGTGAAGGTGACCAACACCTTCTGGTCGTCGAGTTCGACGTCGCTGACCTTGCCGACCTTCACGCCGGCCATGGTCACGTCGTCGCCGGTGACCAGGCCGCCGGCATCTTGGAAGTACGCCGAGTAGCGAATGCCACCGTTGATGAACTGGAGTTGATCGTATTGAAGCGCGGCACCGACGGTTGCCACCGCCAGGACGAGACCGATGACACCGATCTGTACCGGATTACGTTCACGGGTTGGGGTCATGAGACTTTTGCGCACCTTCCCGTGTCCTGAACTGCCGTGGGCAAGATGATCGTCGTCCCGTCGGGTCCGGAGAACTTGAAAGTGTTGGCGCACAGATAGAACTGGAAGAACGCTCCGTACGTGCCCACTCGGATCAGCTTCCGGTAGTCGGACGGCAGACGATCGAGAGCGGTGTTGATGTCGTCCTTGCCCAGGTCCAGCTGCGTCATCGTTCGGTTGGTCTCCCCGATCAGCGTCTGGATGTCCGGACGTGTCGCCTGCAGCAACGACGCGAGATCTCCCGTGGCACCGGCGATCTCGGTGATCGAATTACCGATCGGGCCACTGTCCTTCGCCAATCCACTGACCAACTGCTGGAGCTGATCGATCGTGGTGGAGAACTGATCGCCCTTGTCGTTGATGGTGCCGAGTACGTCGTTGAGATTGGTGATGACGTCCCCGATCAGCTGGTCTCGGTCCGCCAACGTGCTGGTGAACGAACTGGTGTTTCCCAGCAACGAAACCAGCGTTCCGCCCTGGCCCTGGAGTACCTGCAGCAGGGCCCCGGAGAGGTCGTTGACCTGCTGCGGGTCGAGCGAACGAAGCAGCGGCTTGAATCCGCCGAGCAGCAGATCCAGATCGAGAGCGGGCGACGTCTGATCGACCGGAATGGATCCTCCCGACGGAAGCGTCTCGGTGGAACCGGCGCCCTCGAGCAGTTCCATGTAGCGATCGCCCACCAGGTTCTCGTAGCGCACAGTCGCTTTGGTGCTCTTCATCAGCGAGTACTTGGTGTCGACGTCGAACTCGACCTCGGCCTGGTTGGAGTCACCGATGGACACTCCGGTGACCGACCCGACAGGAACACCGGCGATGCGGACCTTGTCGCCGGACTTGAGTCCCGAGACGTCCGAGAAGGTGGCGTGAAATCCGTTGCTGCTGCTGAAGCGCACCTGACTGAAGACGATCGCCAGTCCGGCGAAGATGACCGCCATGACGACGGTGAAAATCAGCAGCTTGACCGTGGTCGGTCTCATCACTTCCCGTCTTCCTGCTCGTAGGAGTCACCGAAGAGATACTGGAAAATGGTCGGCACGGTAACGCGCAGTTCGGTGTTGGGAACGAAGGGCACGTTGCCGGTGTTGGTGACTGCGAACGGTGCATGCCCGTCGACCTTCGGATCGAATTCGGGCAGACCATAACAATTGGGTCCGCCGGAGGCCGCGACCTTGGGGAGAGATTGCGGATTCTGGTACGCCTCGGCGCCGTACATGAAGCTCGCACTCAGCATCAGCGCCGCTTTGTCCCCGGTGCCTGCCAGTGGCTCGAACTTGATCCGACCGTCGTTCAATCCGACGATGAAGCACGTCAGACCCGACGAGTACTTGTCGAGCAGGGTCGTCGTCGCGGTCAGAGTGTCGAGGGCGGTGGTCAGGTTCTGCTCGTTGTCGGTCAACAACGCGTTGCCGGTGTCCGCGAGGCCGGTGACGTTGAGCAACAGCAAGTCGAGGTTTGCCTGCTCGGCCACGATCGATCCGCTTGTCGCGGTGGCATTGTCGAGGATGCGCATCAGATCCGGTGCCACGTCGGCGTACAGATTGGTGACATCGGCGGCGCCGACCAAGTCTTCCTGGAGCTGCGGCAGAACCGGATTCATCTTCTTCAGATAGGTGTCACCGAGCTCGAGAACCTCACCCAGCGACTCGCCGCGCCCGTTGAGTGCGGTGGAGATCGCGCCGAGTGTGGCGTTGAGCTTTTCCGGTTCGATCTTCGCGAGCACGTCCGAAAGATGTTCGAAGACACTGTTGAACTCGACGGTGACGCTGTCCGAAGCGATGACAGCACCCTCCTGGATCGGCTGAGTCGACGGATCGTCGGGGATCACGATGTTGACGTACTTCGCACCGAACACCGTGGTGGTCTTGATCTCCACCCGGGCGTTCGACGGAATCTTCGACATCTGGCCCGGATCCATCGCCAACTTCAGGTTTGCCTGGTCCCCGACGAGTGAGATCGACTCGACGCGGCCGACCTGCACTCCGCGCAACTTCACCTTGGCATTGGGTTCCATGACGAGGCCGGCACGCGTGGACGTCACGGTGATGGGCGTGCTCTTGGTGAACCCACCCGAGAACATGGTGAGAGCAACGGCGACGATCGCCACGAGTCCGAGGACCAGGCCGGCTGCGGCCAACTTCTTGTGCCATCTGGGTACGGTCATCGCTTGCCCGCCTATCCCGACAGGTTGAAGTTGCCGGACCCGCCGTAGATGGCGAGTGAGATGAGCAGGGTGACCGTGACGACCGCGATCAACGAGGCGCGCACTGCGTTACCCACCGCGACACCGACGCCGACCGGGCCACCGGTTGCGTTGAAGCCGTAGTAGGTGTGGATGAGCATGACGGCCAGCGCCATGACTATCGCCTGGGCGAACGACCACAGTATGTCCGTGGGTATCAGGAAGGTCGTGAAGTAGTGGTCGTACACGCCGCCGGACTGGTTGTAGAGGAACACCGTCGCAAAGCGGCTGGCGACGAACGACGCGATCACCGCCAGTGAGTACAGCGGGATGATCGCGATCATGCCGGCCATGACGCGGGTGCTGACCAGATACGGAATCGACGGGATCGCCATCGTCTCCAGCGCGTCGATCTCTTCGGAGACGCGCATCGCACCGAGCTGCGCGGTGGAGCCGGCGCCGATGGTCGCGGCGAGGCCGATTCCGGCGATGACCGGCGCTGCGATGCGAACGTTGATGAAGGCGGCGAAGAAGCCCGTCAGTGCTTCGACGCCGATGTTGCCCAGCGAGCTGTAGCCCTGAACGGCGATGGTGCCACCGGTGAACAGTGTCAGGAATCCGACGATCACGACGGTGCCACCGATGACGGCGAGCGCACCGGTGCCCATGCTGATCTCGGCGATCAGTCGCAGAGTTTCACGTGGATAGCGCATCAGCGCCTTGGGAGCGTGACCGAGAGCCTTCGCGAAGAACAGCGCTTGATCACCGATGCTGTCGATACTGCGAGAGATCGAACCGATCTGTCGACGTGTGCGCGGGAAGCGTCCCGCTGCGGCCAACGCCATCAGATCTCCTCCCGTCTGTCGTTTGTCGTTCTGTCCACTTCGATCTCTCCGACTGCCGTGGGCCTCATCCGGCCGTCAACTTGATACCGATGGTCGTGATGAGCACGTTGACGACGAAGAGCGCCATGAACGCGAACACGACGGTCTGGTTGACCGCGTCACCGACGCTCTTGGCGCCGCCTTTGACGTTGAGTCCGAGGTAGGCCGCAACCAGGCCGGCGATCATGCCGAACAGCCCTGCTTTGACCATGGAGAGCATGAGCTCACCGAATCCGGTGAGCAGTGTGATGCCGTTGACGAACGCGCCGGGGTTCACGTCCTGGATGAACACGGAGAAGACGAAACCGCCGAGGATGCCGATGGTGCAGACCAGTCCGTTGAGGAGCAGCGCCACACCTGTCGACGCGAGCACTCGGGGAACGACCAACCGGTGGATGGGATTGATCCCGAGCACCTTCATGGCGTCGATCTCTTCGCGGATGGTTCGGGCCGAAAGATCCGCGCAGATGGCGGTTGCGCCGGCGCCGGCGACGATCAGCACGGTGACGATGGGGCCGACCTGCGTGACGGTGCCGAGGGCAGCTCCGGCACCGCTGAGGTCGGCTGCACCGATCTCGCGCAAGAGAATGTTGATGGTGAAGCTGACCAGCACCGTGAACGGGATTGCGACCAGCACCGTCGGCACCATCGAGACTCGCGCCACGAACCAGGCCTGATCGATGAACTCTTGACGCTGGAAGGGGCGGGAGAAGACTGCCCTCAAGGTTTGGGCGGACATCTGAAAGAAGCCACCGACCGCTCGTAATGGCACCTCGACGAGGTCTACCATTCGCCCTCCTCGTCCTTGGTTGCCGCAGTACTGTCTGTTCTCATAGTCCAGCCCCCGACAGCTTGTGACTCAGGTCATATTAACTAGAACGTGTTCACCTGTCAAAAACAAGTGTCCAACTCTAAGAAGTAGCCTCACGGCGACGATCCGAAACCCGAAGGTTCGGGCCATGGGAAGCATCCCTTTTCGGTGCGAATTTCGCCGAAATATCCTGGAAATTAATACTTTTGAATGATCAGCGCTTATCGGCGCCGGATCGAGACCCTGCTACCGCGCCAGCCTTGACCGGGCACGTCGATCGAATACCGCATCGTTCACAGGAATGCAAAATTGGAACACAGTCTAGTTTTTTCGAGACCGTTGGTCTCGTTGTAGAACGCAGGCAGAGTGCCGCGCCCACCGACTCGTGAACACGCTATTTCTACCAGGAAGTGGACACGTAGACCGTCTAAGTGTGAACAACGGTTCTACGTGTCGCGCACCTGAGAATCAGACCCGTCGATCAGCCCAACGCGCGCAGGGCCGCCGATGCCGAGAACATCTTTGCCGGGTCACGGTCAGCGAAGTAGTCACCCATCACCGCGGACAGCGTTTCCGGCGACCAGGAATCTCCCTCTGCGTCGAACCTCTGCTCGACGACGGGCGCCGCCATCAGCGCAACCATCGGTCCGTACACCACGAATACCTGACCGTTGACGGCGTCGGCCGCTGGTGATGCCAGGTACGAGACGAGCGAAGCCACGTGCTCGGGCGAGAGTGGATCGATGCCGTCGGCCGGCGCGTCACCGAACACACCTTCGGTCATCGACGTCCGTGCCCGCGGGCAGATCGCGTTGGCCCGTACGCCGTAGCGCGAGAGCCCACGTGCGGCCGACAACGTCAGCGCCGTGATTCCGGCTTTTGCAGCGCCGTAGTTGGGCTGCCCTTCCGGTCCGAGGAGACCCGCCTCCGAAGAAGTGTTGACGATGCGCCCGTACACCGGCGCCCCGGCTTCCTTGGATTTCGCCCGCCAGTAGGCAGCGGCGTTGCGGCACAAGAGGAAATGGCCGCGAAGGTGCACTTCGAGTACGAGATCCCAGTCTTCGTCGGACATGTTGAACAGCATCCGGTCGCGTACGACCCCTGCATTGTTGACGACGATGTCGACACTGCCGAACTGCCCCTGCGCTGCTTCCATCAGAGCGTCGGCGGTAGAACGCTCACCGACGTTGCCTGCCACGAATTCGACCTTGGCGCCGAGACCACGGATTTCCTCGAGCGTCGCTTCGACGGCCTCGTTCGGGGCCAGATCGTTGACGACCAACGAAGCACCGGCCTTCGCCAGACCGATGGCCTCGAACTTTCCGAGCCCCGATCCGGCACCGGTCACGATGGCGACCTTGCCTTCGAGACTGGTTTCTGGGCTGTTCACAGCATTCATCGAAGCGCTCTCCCGGTTCTCTGCGGTCGTGTGTCGAGTTACCCGGCTCGATTGCCGTGACCCACGAGTTCGCAACTTTAGAACGTGTTCTTGTTTTGGGCAACCATCGTCATGGATGTTCGGTCAGTGCCGCGCGCGGGCACTGAGCGATCGCGGAACGGACATCCTCCCAGCGATCCTCCGGTGGGCGCACAGAACTGATCACGAGCTCCTCGTTGTCGTCGAGGTCGAAAATATCGGGCGCGATCCCGACGCACACACCGTTTGCCTCGCAACGGTCCAGATCAACCCTGACCTCCATGGCGATTCCTCTTCTCTACTCACAACTGCTCACACGAACACGGATACGAAACGAGTGCCGCAGGGCTGTGCCGCACACCGTTCCTGGCGATAACACTAGAACCTGTTTCAGTCGTGTGCAATGATTCGAAAAAGTACCGAGAACGGACGTCGAACGATCCGCCGGCGACGGCGAGGGCGCCCCTTGTCGCCGATGTACGCATCGATAGAACCTGTGTCAATCGAATGGTTGACGCTTTGATTCGTATCTCTATGGAGAGGTAACCATGCACATCACCTACACCCCTGAGCAGCAACAGCTCCAGGAGGAGTTGCGTGCCTACTTCGCACAACTGATGACTCCCGAGCGGCGTGAAGCGCTCGCCGCCACGACGGGTGAGTACGGCGAAGGCAATGTGTACCGCGAAGTCGTCGCGCAGATGGGCCAGGACGGCTGGCTCACCCTGGGTTGGCCGAAAGAGTACGGCGGACAGGAACGCTCCGCGATGGACCAGCTGATCTTCACCGACGAAGCCGCCATCGCCGGTGCACCGGTGCCGTTCCTGACGATCAATTCGGTAGCGCCGACAATCATGCATTTCGGTACGGACGAGCAGAAGGCCTTCTTCCTGCCCAAGATCTCTCGCGGTGAGCTCCACTTCGCGATCGGCTACTCCGAGCCCGAGGCCGGCACCGACCTGGCCTCTCTGCGCACGTCGGCGGTCCGTGACGGTGACGATTACGTCATCAACGGGCAGAAGATGTGGACCAGCCTGATCCAGTACGCCGATTACGTGTGGTTGGCGTGCCGCACCGATCCGGAAGCCAAGAAGCACAAGGGAATCAGCATGCTGATCGTCCCCACCACGGCAGAAGGCTTCTCCTACACACCGGTTCACACCATGGCCGGCCCCGACACCAGCGCCACCTACTACCAGGACGTGCGGGTCCCGGCGTCGTCGATCGTGGGTCAGGAACACGGCGGCTGGGCACTGATCACCAATCAGCTCAACCACGAGCGCGTTGCCCTCACCTCGGCCGGACCGATTCTGACCGCGCAGCGTGAGGTCCGCGAGTGGGCACAGAACACCAAGCTGCCCGACGGCCGACGCATGATCGACCAGGAATGGGTGCAGATCAATCTGGCTCGCGTGCATGCCAAAGCCGAGTACCTGAAGTTGATGAACTGGGAAATCGCCTCCGCAACCGATCACGCTCCCGGCCCCGAAGCTGCGTCCGCCAACAAGGTGTTCGGTACCGAATTCGCCACCGAGGCTTACCGCTTGCTGATGGAAATCCTCGGATCCTCCGCCACGATCAGGCAGAACTCCCCCGGCGCTCTTCTGCGCGGCCGCATCGAACGTATGCATCGTTCTTCGCTGATCCTGACGTTCGGCGGCGGTACCAACGAAGTGCAACGCGACATCATCGGAATGACAGCTCTGCGGCTTCCCGCATCGAAGCGATAAGGACCCACGATCATGGAATTCACCCTTACCGAGGCCCAGCAGGACCTGTCCGGCCTGACACGATCCGTAGTCACCGAACTGGTCACCAACGATCGCCTTCGTGAACTCGACGCCGCGGAAGACCGCTTCGACGCCATCTTGTGGAATGCGCTGGCTTCGGCCGGCGTCCTCGGTGCGGCCCTTCCGGAATCGGTGGGCGGCGACGGATTCGGTGTCCTCGAGCAGTGCAGCATCCTGGCCGAACTTGGCCGCGGCGTCGCAGCTGTTCCGTTCCTGACGTCCATCGTCGGGTCCGCCGCAGCGATAGCCGAATTCGGCTCGGACAAGCAGCGCGACGACTGGGCGAGCGCTGCCGCCGCCGGCGAGAAGGTACTCACCGCGGCCCTCGCCGAGGAATACAACGACGACCCGGCCCACCCCGTCACGCGTGCCGAGAAGACCGCCGAAGGTTGGCGCATCGACGGAGCCAAGATCACCGTCGACAGTGCACCGCTCGCAGATCTGTTCCTCGTCCCCGCCATCACCGAGGACGGCGTCGCGGTCTTCCTCGTCGAACCGTCGGACGCGGGCGTGAGCATTACCAGGCAATCGACCACAGATTTCTCGAGCGCGGGTCTCGTCGAATTCGATTCGGTGCAGATCCCGGCCGATCGTGTTCTCGGCTCGGTTGCCCAGGGATCGGACATCGCGGCGTGGATCGTCGAGCGAATTCAGCTCGGTTCGACCGCCTACCAGTACGGAGTGCTCGATCAAGCGTTGAAGCTGACCGCCGAATATGCCACCGAGCGTGTGCAGTTCGGTCGACCGATCGGTAGTTTCCAGGCAGTGGCCCAGCGCCTCGCAGACGGATACATCGACGTCAAGGGTGTTCGTCTGACTCTGTGGGCTGCCGCGTGGCGTCTGAGCGAAGGACTTCCTTCCGACGGCGCTGTACAGACGGCCAAGTTCTGGGCTGCAGATGCGGGACACCGTGTCGGGCACACTGCGGTTCACGTTCACGGCGGTGTCGGTCTGGACGAGGACCATCCGGTTCACCGCTACTTTCTCGCGGCCAAGCATCACGAGTTCCTGCTCGGCAACGCAACGGATCAGCTTCGCGCGCTCGGCAAGGTACTTGCCGCAGTCCCTGCCTGAGTGCGTCCCACCGAGTGGAAATCCATGACCTGGTCCGAGACGAATCGATGATGATGCAGCTATGAGTCAGAGCCCCACTGTTTCCGATCTACTCCTCGGAGTCAGCGAGATCGACGACCGCGGTATCCGTTTCGAGGACCAGGTCATCACCTGGCGCGAGCACGTTCAAGGCTCGTTCGATCGAGCAGCGCTGCTGGACACGCTGCTCGATCGAACGCGCCCCAGGCATTTCGGACTTCTGATGGAGAACGTCCCCGAGTTCTCGCTGCTGCTCGGAGCGGCATCGTTCTCGGGTTCGGTCGCCGCCGGGCTGAACACGACCAGGCGCGGCCCGGCATTGGCGCGAGACATTGCGCTCTCCGACTGCCAAGTCATCTTCACCGAGAACAACCAGGCACATCTACTCGACGAGGTCGATCTCGGCGACGTCCGGGTGATCAACGTGGATTCTCCGGCCTGGGCGGAATTGTTGGCGCCCTTCGCCGATACGCCGGCCTACGCATCGACGGCGCAGCCCGACGATCTGTTGATGCTCATCTTCACTTCCGGAACCAGCGGTGATCCCAAAGCGGTTCGGTGCACGCACCACAAGTTGGCCTCTCCCGGGGTCATGCTTGCCGATCGTTTCGGGCTCGGCGCCGACGACGTCGTCTACATGGCGATGCCCATGTTCCATTCCAACGCGATGATGGCGGCGTGGACGGTCGCGCTGCACGCTCGTGCGGGAATTGCCATGCGACGCAAGTTCTCCGCTTCGGGTTTTCTACCCGACGTTCACAAGTACGGAATCACGTACTCCAACTACGTCGGAAAGCCGTTGTCCTTCATCGCTTCCACCCCCGAGGTGCCGAACGAGCGGGACAACACCTTGAAGATCATGTACGGCAACGAGGGTTCGGCGCCCGCCGTCGCCACCTTCGTCCGGCGCTTCGACGCTCGCGTCATCGACGGGTTCGGTTCCACCGAGGGCGGCATTTCGATCTCCGCGGCACCGGTTCCCCGGCCCGGCGCCCTCGGACTGCTCCCGGACGGCGTCAAGATCCTCGATCCCGAGACCGGAGCGCCATGCCCGCCTGCAGTCTTCGATGCCGACGGCCGGATCACCAACGCCGACCAGGCAACTGGTGAACTGGTCAATGTCACCGGCCCAGGCACGTTCGCCGGGTACTACAAGAACCCGGAAGCCGACGCCGAGCGAATGCGCAACGGCCAGTACTGGAGTGGCGATCTGGCGTACACCGACGTCGACGGTTACGTCTACTTCGCGGGACGCAGTTCCGGTTGGCTGCGAGTGGACGGCGAGAACATCGGTGCCGCACCCATCGAACGCTCCCTGGTCGGTTACCCGGGCTTCGCGCAGGTGTCCGTGTACGCAGTCCCCGACAGCGACGTCGGCGACCGCGTCATGGCGTCGGTGATTCCGGTCGGCGATGTCGACAACTTCGACCCGGCAGCCGTAGCCGAATACATCGATTCCCGGCCGGAACTCGGGCCGAAGCAGAAGCCGACCTTGATCCGAGTGTGCAGTGAGTTCCCGAGAACGGCGACGTTCAAGGTGGTCACTCGAACGCAGAGCGCCGAACGCTGGAACACCTCCGATCCGGTGTGGATCCGACGGCGTGGAGAATCCGACTTCCAATTACTCACTCCCGAAATGGCACTCGGCCTCGAGAAGACGCGAGAGCCCGTCTAGCCCGATATCTCAGTAGTGCTGAGCAAGCGGTTTGTGCGCCGACACCGTTTTGTAGAACTCGGTGAGCCGAAGCTGTGATGCCGCTGCATCGTCGATCACCACCGTCGCGTGTGGATGCAGTTGGAGGACCGATGCCGGGCACACCGCGGCCAGCGGCCCCTCGACGGCAGCGGCAATCGCAGCGGCCTTGTGCTCGCCGGTCGCGATCATCACCAGATGCTTTGCTTCGCAGATAGTTCCGAGGCCCTGGGTGATCACGTGCCGTGGTACGTCGTCCGGACTCTCGAAGAATCGGGCGTTGTCGGTTCGAGTCTGTTCCGTCAGCGTCTTGACCCGGGTCCTCGAATTCAGCGAGGACGTCGGTTCGTTGAAACCGATGTGACCGTTGCCGCCGATGCCCAGAAGTTGTACGTCCACCGGACCATTCGACGCAATCGCCCGGTCGTAGGCTGCCGCGGCGGCAAATGGATCCGACGCGGTTCCGTCGGGGCTGAATACCCTTGCCGCGTCCAGGTCCAGGTGATTCACCAGCTCCGTTCGGATCACCTGGGCATACGACTCAGGGTGGCCTTCCGGCAGGCCGACGTATTCGTCCAACAGGAACGCCTGCACGCCGGCAAAACTCAACCCTTCCTCGCGGTGACGGCGCGCGAGTTCGCGGTACACCGAGAGCGGTGAAGATCCTGTCGCCAGGCCCAAAGTCCGTGCACCTGAATGCACCGCGTGTTCGAAGATGTCGGCAACAACGGTGCCGGCCGCCTCCGCACTGTCGACAATGACAATTTCCATCGGTTGATTCCTCAGCTTTCGGTGTAGTTCATGAGCCAGTTCCCAGCGGCCATGACGGCGCGGGTTTCGAGTTCTGGACCGGTGACGATCAGATCGGCGCGGCAACCCGGCACGAGATCGCCGACCATTCCGGCCAGCCCCATCAGCGAAGCAGGCGTTGCCGTCGCTGCGATGACAGCCGAAAGCAGATCGACGCCGGCGTGATTGACAGCCCGGCGGACTATGTCCATCAACCGACTCGTCCCGCCGGCAATGGCCGTGTCCCCCTGGCCGGCCAGCCGCGCCACGCCACCGACCACGTCGACGTCGAGAGGTCCGAGTGGGTAGCGCCCGTCGGGCATTCCCGCCGCAGCCATCGCGTCGGAGACCAACGCGATCTGATGCGGACCGACCAGATCGAACACCGTCGCCACCGTCTCGTCGGCGAGATGTACTCCGTCCCCGATCAACTCGACCACCATCTGTCCTTTCGCGGCCGCGGCAAGACACGCCGCCACTGCGCCGGGAGCGCGATGATGCATCGGAGCCATACCGTTGAACAGGTGAGTGGCACTGAGCGGTGCATGCGCCGAGTGTGCGATCGAACGTGTCGCAATCGGGTTGGACGCATCGGTGTGTCCGATACTCACGACGGCCCGGTGACGCTCCAGCAATGAGGCAAGTTCGCCGAAGTGTGCTGTCTCCGGAGCGATCGTCATCGAGCGGATGTGCCCGCGGCCGGCTTCGAGCAGCGACTCGAGCAGAGCCGGGTCGCCGTCGAGAATGCTGTCGGGATCCTGGGCGCCACAACGGAGTACCGACAGGAATGGACCTTCCAGGTGAATTCCGGCCAGCGTGCCCTCGTCCACCAGTCCTGCCAGGAGCTCGATGCGACTGCGCAGGATCTGCGGCGGCGCGGAGACGAGCGAGCCGATCACCGAGGTCGTGCCGTTCGTCCGGTGGTGATCGGCAGCCACGGTGGATCCGAACTCGTCTGCCTCGGGGAAACCGAATCCGCCGGCGCCGTGGCAGTGAACGTCCACCAACCCCGGGATGATCGTTGTCCCCGCAGCTGCCCGTTCGGGTAACGGGTCGGTTCGCTGCGACGCGGGCCCGGCCCACACCACACGATCACCGGAAATCTCGACGACACCGTCCGGAAGCAGTTGCCCACCGGTCACCAGTTGTCCACGAAGAATTTGTCCACGATGCATCACGACATCACCTGCGGTACAACGGGAACTTCGGTATCCGCGATCGACAACTCACGGAGCACGGCGTCCGCGAGCACGTAGTGCCCTTGTTCGTTCGGATGGAATGCGTCAGCCAGGAGAGCCGGCGGTGGACCATCGGGAGAATGGGCCGTCCACTGCGCGTAGTGGTCGACGAACACAACGCGCGTCGAGGCGGCAACCTGCCGCACGACCTCGACGTACTGAACCAATCCCGCTCTGGTGGGCGCATTCTCGACGTCGATCGGTGGCGGCGTCTGCAGGATCGGCACCGCACCGATCGCTCGCGTCCGGAAAATCATGTCCGAGAGGTCGTCTCGAAACCGCTCCAGTTCTTCTTCGCCATCCAATGCGTCATTCGTACCGAGCATGATCAACACCACCGAGGGTTCGAACACTTCGATGCGGTGCGCGAAACCCGCACGCACATCGGAGGATCGATTGCCGCTCACCCCGGTGTTGACAAGGACGTGGTTGAACAAGGAAAGTTCACCACGGACGCGCTCGGCGCAGTGTTCGACGTAACTTCGATGACCGTCGGTGTGCGTCAATCCTTGAGTGATGCTGTCGCCGGTGAAGACCCACCGTATCGGCGTCGAGGAGTCGCCGAGCAAAGTCTCCAGCCGAATCCGTTCAGCGGTCCTGGATTTCAGAGCCTTCGACGTCGGGGTCACACCCTCGACCTTTCGGCGCCCGATACTGCCGCTGCGAACTTCGACGTGATGAACGCCGGATCCGTGATTGCGGTTCCGACAACCACCGAGTCTGCACCCAGGGCGATGGCGCGTGCCGCATCCTCCGGGCTGTGGTATCGCCCCTCGGCAATGAGGACTGCATCTGGAAGTGCCTGCCGCAGTTCCGAGATCAGCTCCAGGTCCGGGCCGGCCAGCCGTCGGCTGTTCTCGGTGTATCCCGCCAGTGTGCTGGAGATGATGTCGGCGCCCGACGCGGCGGCAGCGACGCCGTCCTCGAGTGTTCCACAGTCGGCCATGACGAGGCCGCCGCGATCATGGACCGCGTCGACGGTGTCGGCAAAGGTCAGCCCGTCCGGACGAGGTCGCAGCGTGGCGTCGGCAGCCACGATCTGCGCACCCGAATCCACGACTTCGAGGGCTGATTCCCTTGTCGGCGTGATGAACACGCCCTCCGAGCCGATCTTCGTCAAACCGATCACCGGTACCTTCACTGCCGACACGACTGCTGCGACATCCGGGGTTCCGCCCACACCGCCGCAGCGGATAGCCACCGCTCCCCCGTCGACCGCAGCGCGGGCCATCCTCTCGATGGTCCCGGTGTCGCGCAGGGCATGGCCGTGTCCGGCCTGACAGGACACGATCAGCTTCCCGCTGATGATCGTGAGCAATTCTTCGACAGTCACGGTGTTACCTCGATTCGTGTTGCGGCGGCCAGGAGCGCAGCGCCGACGAGCGGCGCATCGGTCCCCAAACGGGCAGGAAGAATGGCGGTTTCGGCAATGGGGCCCATCGCTTCCACCCGGAAAGCGGACGTCAGCGGAGACAGGAGGTCGGCTCCGATCTGGGCTGCGCCGCCGCCGATGACGATCACCTCGGGATCGAATGCAGTCGCGATGCCGGCCAGGACGCGGCCCAGCAGAGTACCGGCGTCGGAGACCACGGCACGGGCGATCGGATCGCCCGAGTGCATGAGCGCCACCACTGCCTGTAACGGTTGAGTGGGCACACCCGCCCGCGCTGCGTACTCGGCTGCCATCGCCGGGCCAGACGCGACTGCCTCGAGGTGATCGGTTCTGCCGCAACCGCAACCTATCGCCCCGGAGACCGGAACCAACAGATGCGCGAGCTCGCCGGCTGTTCCGTGGGCACCGTGGTACAGCTGACCGCCCACGGTCAACGCGCCACCGATTCCGGTACCGATCGAGACGAACAGTGCAGAGGTTCGACCGCGACCGGCGCCGATCATGTTCTCGCCGTGAGCCATCGCGCGCACGTCGTTGTCCACCGTCACTGGTAGGCCTGAGTGTGCCTCGAGTTCTCCGCGAACCTCGGCGCCACTCCATCCAGACAGAATGTCGGAGGCGAAGACGACGCGGCCACGCACCCGATCGATGATTCCCGGTGCACCGACTCCGATTCCGGCTACCGTGTGATTCGCCCTCAGACGGTCGATCAACGCGGTAGCGGTCCCGAGAACGGCTTCCCTACCCGCCGTCGGTGTTGCCGCACGAACGGTGTCGATCACGTCTCCGTCGGACGTCACCACCGCGGCAGCCACTTTGGTGCCGCCGATGTCGATACCGATCCATCGCTTCTGCCCAGATGTCATGTCAGAGGAGCCCGGCCTGTTCCAGAACGACCTTGATCGTTGCGGTCTCGGACTCGTCGAGCGAGAGCATCGGCGCGCACATCGTGTTGCCGGTGATGACGCCGCGCAGGGCCAGAGCCGTCTTGAACGCGCCCAGACCCGCGGCACCGGCACTGACGCGACCCGGTGTCGGCGCCTCGACGATGGAGAACAGATCGGTGAGTCGATCCTGCTCGGCCTTCGCTGCGGCCCAGTCTCCTGCCTGCGCAGCGCGCCACAGTCGTACGTAGCCGTGCGGGTCCACGTTGGCCAGGCCGGGCACTGCGCCCGAAGCACCCATCAGCAGGCATCCGTCGACGACTACCTCGTGCCCGGTGAAGACGGCGAAGTTTTCGAGCCCGGCCGACTGACGGAGCAACATACGGAAACTGACGTCGTCGCCGCTCGAATCCTTCACGCCGGCGATGACTCCCTCGCGACCGAGCTCGACCAGCATTGCCGGGCTGAGCTTGCTGTGGACACGAACCGGGACGTCGTAGGCGAACAACGGAAGATCCACTGCGGCGTGGATGGAGCGGAAATGCGTTGCCGTCTCGGCTGCATCGGTGATCGCGTAGAACGGCGCCGTCGCGACGATGGCATCCGCACCAGCCTCGCGCGCCTGCTCGGCGACGGCGATGACCCGGTTGGTGGTCATGTCGTTCACTCCGACGAGGACCGGTACCTGGCCACCGACGTGACCGATGGCCGTCTGCACCACCTGGGCGCGCTGAGCGTCGGTGAGGTAACCGACCTCACCCGAGGAACCGAGGACGAACAAGCCGTCGACTCCGGCTTCGATCTGCAGTGAGAGCAGGCGTTCGAGCGACGTGGTGTCGACCTCGCCCTCGAGCGTCAGTGGTGTGACGATCGGCGGGACGATTCCGCTGAAGGTGGTGGTTTCCGTGCTCATGGGGTCTCCATATGTTGGTTGTCGGATTGAGTTGTGGGTGCGGCTGTCAGGGAGAAACGGAGACCGGCTGACCGCTCGAGGCGGACAGATAGGCAGCATCGATCACGCGCATCGACGCGCGGGCGTCTGCCACGGTGTAGTCGGGTTCGGTCCGTGTGGGAAGTCGATCGAGCACGTGAGAGAGAAAGCTCGACACCGCGTTGTCCGAACCGAAGCCGCCGATGGGTAGTGCGGTCACGTCTCCCGAGGCCGCGAAGTGGGTCACCGCGGGTTTGTCGTCGTCGGAACTCGCGTATCCGTGGGATCCGAGGACGCGAACCGTCGCGGTATTCGCGCCGAAACCCGGTGCTGCGGGGATTCTTCCGACGGTCACCGTCGCGGTGACGCCGTTTTCCAGGGCGAGCGAGATCAACGCCGTGTCTTCGACTCCGAACTGCTGGTGGGCCCCGCCGTAGAGTGTGCTCGTCTCGGCGTACACCTCGGTGACGTCCAGGCCGGTGAGGTATCGGAGGTAGTCGGCGGCGTAACCGGCGAAGTTCACTACTTCTCCCCCGCCGGAAAGCGCGGGATCCACCACCAGTTCGGGACGCTCGACAGACGTCGCGAAATGTGTTCCGCTTGCGAGGAACTCGATGTCGACGTGGCGCGGCAGTCCGAGATTTCCGGCGTCGATCCATCGGCGCAGTCGCCGGAGCGCAGGTGAATGAGTGCGGTTCACCACCGTGCAGATTCGCCCGTTCGACCGTGCGGCTTGCTGAACCGCCGCGGCCTCCGCCTCGTCGACGCCCACCGGCTTGTCCACCAGGACGTCGAGTCCGGCGTTCAATGCGGCAATCGCAAGCCGCGCATGCCTGGTCGGCTCACTGCAGATGATCGCCAGGTCAATCCGTTCGGGGTCGAGCAACTCGCCGAGTTCGTCGATCCACTCGATGTCTGCGGCCTTTGCCATCGCGATCCCGTCCTCACGAATCCAATCGGGGACCGAGGATTCGTCGGAGGCCCCGACCAGGCTCACTCGAGGATCGGATCGCAACAGGTCCGCATAGGAGCCGGCATGCCTGACGCCGCTGACAAATCCGACGCGGATCGAACCGGTGCCGGTCATTGGTTTTCTCCGATCGAGACAGCGCGGCCGGTGTCGAGCGATTGCTGGGCAGCGATGGCAGTCGCGAGAGCTGCACGCACCTGCCAGTTCTCGACTATCGGGCTCGCGGAACCGTCGAGAGTGGCGATCCAGTGACGCATCTGATGCGACATCGCGTCCTCGATCGACGACGGCGGCGCGTTGGTCGTGTCCGTCATCAGTCCCGGGTCGTCGCCGGTGTCGTGCGCGAGCGTGCCGGAAGTCCCCGACACCACGATCCGACGCACCATCTTTCCCGATTGTGGTAGCGCGTAGGCCAATTCGATCAGAGCCAGCGATCCGTCCTCGAAGCGAACGGTCAGATGGAAGCTGTCGTGCACGGGCATCCCCGCCGCGAAGGTGGGGAAACTACGAGCGAACACACGGGTCGGACGACGACCGATCAGCCACGTCACCAGATCGAGTGCGTGGGTTCCGTTGTGAACGGGGTGACCACCCGAACGTTCCTTGTCGTGTTGCCAGCCTCGCCAGCCCCCTGGCCAGACATGGCCGGTGTACCAACTGAGATGGATCAACCGGGGGTCGCCGATGGCACCTTGTGCAACCGAGTTTCCGATCGAGGTGATCGACGGCTGGAATCGTACGGTCTGTCCGACCATCAGTGAGGTGCCGTTACCTTCGGTGGCCTCGACCATCGCGTCGAAGTCCGCGACTGTCAGCGCGGCCGGCTTCTCCACGTGCACATGCTTTCCCGCGCGGCCCGCGGCTATCGTCACGGGTGCGTGGTCGGGAGTGGCCCCGACGACGTTGACCGCCTGCACGCTCGGGTCGGCGAGAATCTTCGCCAGATCGGTACTGGCCTTCGCGCCCGGCGCCAACGCCGCAACCGATGCGGCCCGGTCCAAGTCACTGCCGAATACGTAGGCGACTTCGACCGACGGGATGCGCGCCAAGGCGCTGACGTGGTCCCGCGCGATTCCGCCGCTACCTATGACGGCTACACGCACCGTCACTTGGCACTTCCCGAGAGCGCTGCCGGTTCGCCGCCACCGAGTCGCACCTGTTCGGCGACGACGAGTGCGCGTTCACGTGCGTACGTCAACGGCGAGTCGGGATCAGCCTTGCCGTCGAGAACTGCTGCCATCTCGTCGATTTCGTGACGAATCGCAGCCTGCATCCACAGCGAGGATCCTCCGTTACCCGAGTTGTACTTCTGCGTCCTGCTCGCAGCGTCGATCAACGATTGGTTCTCGGCGTCGACGTCGAAGATCGGCCACGACTCTACGACCTGTCCCCCGCGCAGTCGGCTGACCCGGCCGGTGTGGAAGTCCGCGTGGACCGAACCTTCGGTGGCATCGACGGTCAGCTGCCACGACGAAGTGTGTGAACGCGTCGAGATGGTGTGTCTGCCGATCGCGCCGCCGGCGAACGACACCACTGTGTTGCGGAAGCCGTCGTCCGCGGTGGCGATGCTCGACACGGCAGTCACCTCGCCGCCGAGCCAGCACATCAGGTCCAGTTCGTGAATCTCGTGAGTCAGTTCTCCACCCGTTCGGCTCTTGTCGAGCTTCCACCACTGTGGATCTGCGCCGTCGGTGTCGATCCATCGTGAGCGAGACGTTTCGATCGCAGCGACCTCGCCGAGCTCCCCCGACGTCAGCAGGCCCGCCAGCCGTCGTACACCCGGCATCATCCGCATGATGTGCCCGACCATCAACGGCGAACCGCTCGCGTCGGCGCTCGCGATCATGTTCTGCGCATCGACCAGTTCGACGGCGAGTGGCTTCTCGACAAAAACTGCCTTGCCGTGTTCGAGCGCCGCGATGGCAGGTTCGGCGTGCGCGTGATTGGGCGTCGCGACGACAACGAGGGCCAACTCCGGGTGAGCGGCCACCGCGTCGTGATCGTCTGTCGGGGTTGCCGAGAACTCTGCGGCGACGTCCTTGGCCCGCTCGAAGTCACGGTCGCACAGCATCGTCAGTTCGAAACGTGGATGGGCAGCCAGCTCGCGAGCGAGGGAACTACCGAAGAATCCGCAACCGACCACACCGACTTTGTATCGGGTCATGAAGTCTCCAAAGATTGGATGAGGGATGTCCTATGTTATACGGCCGGCGTCATCGCTCGTCAATTCGACACCGGTAACACAGTCTTCATCCATGCAGGTGAGCGCACTATTTTTGGCTCGAAACCGGCGAAACGTCGAAGTTCGGCGCCGCCAGTTCCGAAGATTCTCTAGACGCTTTCTGATCCACAATGTAAGTTACGCAACATCGGACGTCGAACATAGGACATCCCCTATCCACTCCCTTGATGTCCCGCTCCCCGCCTTGGAGGCCGCCTTGAAGAACGAACGACCGCTGAGCTCCGCGTTCACCCGCCGAGACCTGTTCCGGTACACCGGGCTACTGGGAGCTGCAGCAGGTATCACCGCGACTCTCGCGGCCTGTGGCGGCGGGCCGTCGTCGACCTCGGTTGTCGGCGGTTCCGCGAGCACCGGCGATCTGACCACCGCCATCGGATACGGCAACGACCAGAGCTTCGACCCGATGCAGACTGCATCCGGTTTCCTCATGGCAGCGGTCAACCACGTCTACGAGGGACTGCTCGAAAACGATCCAGGCACCGGTGAGACGTATGCGGCGCTCGCACAGGCCGTCCCGACCGACGCCACTGCCTCGAGCTGGACCATGAAAATCCGCGAGGGAGCAACCTGGCACGACGGCACTCCGGTCACCTCGGACGACGTCGTCTTCACCTTCGATCGCATCCTCGATCCACAGCAGAACGTACTGATCCGCTCCTTCTTCTCCTCCTGGCTGCAGTCCGTCACCAAGGTCGACGACCAAACGGTGACCCTGAACTTCAACTACCCGTTCAGCGCTGCCGCACAGCGTCTCTCGATCGCCAAGATCATGCCCAAGCACGTCTTCGACGGCCACTGGGACGAGGCCAAGTCCGGAACGCTGGTCGTCGGTTCCGGTCCGTACAAGCTCAAGAGCCACACCCCCAAGAGCAACACAGCTTTCGAGGCCTTCGAGGCGTACAACGGGCCGCGTCCGGCCAACTTCGCGACCATGAACTGGCTCTCCATCGTCGACACCTCCTCACGCATCGCGCGCGTCTCGGGCAACAATGCCGGTGCACAACTCGCCGACAACATCCCCGTCGCCAACGTCCCCACTCTGACCTCCGGTGGGCGCACCGTCGAGGGCAACCCGGGCATGAACCTCATGTACCTGCTCTTCGACACGACTCAGGCACCGTTCGACGACGTTCGTGTTCGCCAGGCGATGTTCTATGCGATCAACACCCCGAAGATGATCGAAATCGCCCTCGGCGGCAAGGCAGCACCGGCCACGAGCTACCTGTACGAGCGCAACCCCGACTACGCGCGAGCGTCCACCGTCTACTCGTACGATCCGGACAAGGCCCGCTCGCTCCTCGCTGCCGCCGGTGTCAGTGGCCTCGACCTGACGCTGCTCTCCACCAACGTCAGCTGGTTGGCCGACTGCTTGCCGACCATCAAAGAGTCTTGGGACGCAGTCGGATTCAACACGACACTCGAACCGCAGGACACCAGCGCCATGGTGAGCAAGCTCAACAGCGGCCAGAAGTTCCAGATCGCCGCCGGTACGTCCAACCCGCAGGCATTCGGCAGCGACGTCGACCTTCTCGTCCGCTACACGTACAGCAAGGGCGGCTTGTGGACGAAGACCTACGCCAAGTGGGACGACACCCCCGAAGCGCAGAAGATCTACGCCACCATGGACGAAGCCACCCGCGAGACCGACCCGGCAAAGCGCAGCACCCTCGTGCAGTCGTACCTGAACCAGATCGCCGAAAATGCTGTCTACTACCCGGTTCTCCATCAGGAGCTCCTGACTGCGTGGGATCCGAAGAAGATCGCCGACGTCACTCCGCTGCCGTACCCCGGCGTCAACCTGCTTCAGGCGAAGCCGGCCTGATACCCGCCCGCTCGGCCGTTTCCCACAACTGAGAGATCCCCCGATGGCAAGAGTCCTCCCCATGCTGATCAGGCGATTACTGATACTGATCCCCCTGATCCTCGGCATCATCGCGTTCGTCTTCATCGTGATGCAGTTCGCGCCCACCGATCCCGCAACCGCGGCGTTCAACGGTGGCAACCCGACTGCGGAACAGTTGCAGCAGTTCAAGGAAGAGAACGGACTGCTCGATCCGCTTCCGCTGCAATACGTTCACTTCGTGACCGATCTGGTCAGCGGCAACATGGGTGACAGTCTGATTTCCGGTACCCCGGTGTTGGATTCGATCTCCACCGCTCTGCCACTGACCATTCAGCTCACGGTTCTCGGACTGGTGATCGCCATCGTGCTCTCGCTGATCTTCGGCGTCACCAGCGCACTGTTCCGCGATCGTTGGCCGGATCAGGTCATCCGAGTGATCTCCCTCGGCGGTGTGGCGGCACCGTCATTCTGGTTGGCACTGCTGATGATTCAGTACCTTGCTGTCCAACTCGGATGGTTCCCTACCGGTGGCTACGTCAATCCGAGCGACTCCGTCAGCGACTGGCTCTGGTACATGGCGCTCCCGGCGCTGTCCCTGTCACTGCCCGTCGCAGCACAACTCACGCGCATCATCCGCACGTCGATGGTCGAGGAGTTGGACAAGGACTACGTCCGGACCGCGATCGGCAGCGGCCTGCCCTATCACGTGGTGATCGGACGGAATGTGTTGCGTAACGCGCTGATCAACCCGCTCACCGTCCTGGGCCTCCGTGTCGGTTACCTCCTCGGTGGCGCTGTGGTCATCGAGCAGATCTTCGGCCTGCCCGGCATGGGTCAGCTCATGATCAACGGCGTCACCAACGGTGACCCCGCAGTCGTTCAGGGTGTTGTCATCGTCATCGCGGTCGGCTTCGTCGTCGTCAACCTCGCCGTCGACATCCTCTACCTGCTTGTCAATCCACGACTTCGGAGCGCAGCATGATGAGAAGAAAACTCACCGAGAAGCTTTCGCGACCCGGCATCACCTTTTCTCGCTTCCCCCTCTCGGCCTGGCTGTCGATGGCGGTTCTCGCGATCATCGTGCTCGCCTGCCTCTTCGCGCCGCTGATCACGCAGTACACCCCGCTCGAACAGGCGGTGGGTACCGCGGGCCCCAGCGCCGAGCACTGGTTCGGTCAGGACAGTCTCGGTCGAGATCTGTTCAGCCGCTTGCTCTACGGCGGACGCTGGTCGCTGACCATCGGTCTCGGTTCCACCTTCCTCGCACTGTGCGCCGGCGCTCTCATCGGATCGGTGGCCGCAACGAGCCGAAAAGGCGTCGACGAGACCATCATGCGTGTGCTCGACGTGGTCATGGCGTTCCCGGGCATTGCGCTCGCTGCCGTACTCGTCGCGGCCTTCGGTGGTTCGATCCCGGTTCTGATCGTCACTATCGCGTTCCTCTACACACCGATGGTGGCTCGCGTCGTTCGCGCAAACGTTCTCGCTCAGTACGGCGAGGACTACGTCGCGGCCGAAAAGGTCATCGGCGCAAGAACTTCACACATCGTCGTCAAGCACGTCGTAGCCAACTGTGCTGCGCCCGTTCTCGTCTTCTGCACTGTCATGGTCGCCGACGCCATCGTGCTGGAAGCCAGCCTGTCGTTCATCGGCGCCGGTGTGCGTCCCCCGGACCCGTCGTGGGGATCGGTGATCGCCGACGGCAAGAACATGGTCCTCCTCGGTGGTTGGTGGGCAACGGTGTTCCCCGGCCTGCTCATTCTGCTGACGGTGCTCTCCCTCAACGTGCTCGCCGAGGGCCTGACGGACGCGATGGCCGATCCGAGTCTGAAGAAGACCAAGAAGACGCCCTCCGCGCTCCAAGCAGCGCAGACCGCTGCAGCGGAGGAGACCTCCAACGAGCTCATTCTGGAGGACGAAGCCGCATCGGTCACCGACACTCCGGGGTTGATAGACGACTTCGCCGATCCGAGCGTCGTGAAAGATGTTCTCGAGCCGGCCGCCGAGCCGACTCCTCTCGAAACGCACCTGAAGATCCTGGCGGAAACCGAGCGGTCCCGCTCCGATCGTCTTGTGTACGAGGGCGATGCCGCGCCACTCCTCGAGGTCCGCAATCTCACGATCCGGTTCCCGGAACGCTACGGAGACACCGCGATCGTCGACAACGTGAGCTTCACCGTCCGCCCGAACGAGACGATGGCACTCGTCGGCGAGTCCGGTTGCGGAAAATCGCTCACGTCGCTGGCGATCATGGGTCTGCTACCCAAGACGGCAGTGGTGACCGGCGAGATCCTGTTCGACGGAGTCAACGTCCTCGAGCTGAACAACCGAGAGCGAAACAAGCTGCGCGGGCACGACATGGCCATGATCTACCAGGACGCGCTGAGTTCACTGAATCCGGCGATGCTGATCCGCGCGCAGTTCAAGCAGCTCACCAAGCGCGGCGGTACCCGCACAGCCGAGGAACTGCTCGAACTCGTCGGACTCGATCCGGTGCGCACTCTCTCCAGCTACCCACACGAGCTTTCCGGTGGTCAGCGTCAGCGCGTTCTGATCGCCATGTCGCTCACCCGCAGTCCGCGGTTGATCGTCGCGGACGAGCCCACCACCGCTCTCGACGTCACCGTCCAGGCCCAGGTCGTGGACTTGCTCAACGATCTTCGGGAAAAGCTGGGGTTTGCCATGGTTTTCGTGAGCCACGATCTTGCACTCGTTGCTTCACTCGCTCACAAGATCACGGTGATGTACGCCGGTCAGGTCGTCGAGTCGGCGCCCACGAGTGATCTGCTCGTCGATCCCCGCCACGAATACACCCAGGGCCTTCTCGGTGCCGTTCTCTCGATCGAGGACGAAGCGCCGCGACTGCATCAGATTCAGGGAACTGTTCCCTCGCCCGGAAACTTCGCGCCGGGTGACCGTTTCGCCGAGCGTTCCACTCGCCCGGACTCCGACCCCCTCCGAAAGCCGGAGATGGTCCGGGTCGACGGGACCGAGCATTGGTTCGCCGACCAGTCCGCGACTCCCGTACGTACAGAATCGGAATTGGAGAGCGTGCGATGACTACAGCTGAAGCACCCATCCTGGAACTGAAGAACATTCACGTCGTCCACAAGACCCGTTCGGGATCACTGTTCAAACCGGGCACAGTTCACGCGGTCAACGATGTCAGTATCGACGTACGACGAGGGACGACGATCGGCATCGTGGGCGAGTCGGGTTGTGGCAAGTCCACTCTGGCCAAAGTCATGGTCGGACTGCAGAAACCGACGTCGGGCGACGTGGTCTTTCGCGGCCGAAGCGCTCTGACCCGGTCGGCCGGCGTGCGCAAGGAGTTCGGCCGGGCGATTTCGATCGTCTTCCAGGATCCGGCTACCGCGCTCAATCCCCGAATGACGGTGGCCGACATCCTCACCGATCCACTCGACGTCCACGGCATCGGCAACCGCGCGAGCCGGACCGCCCGAGTTTGCGAGCTGGTCGGTTTGGTCGGACTCCCCCAATCTGCGCTCGAAGTCATCCCGAGCCAGATCTCCGGCGGTCAGCGGCAACGTGTCGCGATCGCGCGTGCACTCGCGCTCGAACCTGACGTCATCGTGGCCGACGAGCCGACGTCGGCGCTCGACGTCTCGGTGCGAGCGCAGATCCTGAATCTGCTCAGCGACATCAAGGCTCGGTTGGGGCTCGGCATGGTGTTCATCTCGCACGACATACAGACGGTGCGGTACGTCTCCGACACCATCGTCGTCATGAACGCCGGGCGGATCGTCGAGCAGGGAACGGCCCAGGAAGTATTCGACAACCCGTCGGATGCGTACACGGCCAAACTGCTGGGTGCGGCGCCCAGCCTCCTGCAACGCACCGTTGACGTGGGTTGACCAATGGAGCGGATGACCGGACATAGGATGAAGGACGTTCGTATCAGAAAAGGGGAATCGATGTCTGTCCGGAGTGGCACACAGGGCGCTCGTTTCAGCGCGCAAAACCGCATGCGCGCACTTCAGACGGACATCATGAACTTGATCCTCGAACGCAGGCTCTCCCCCGGCGACCCGATGCCCACCGAGGCCGAACTGTCCGAGGAATTGGGTATCGGCCGAAACACGCTCCGGGAGGCGCTCAAGGTTCTGCAGGCCTTGGGCGTCGTCGAGATCCGTCACGGCTTCGGAATGTTCGTCGCCCCTAGCAACTTCGACGCTCTCGCCGACGGCCTGACCTTCCGTGGCCGGTTGTCCTTGCAGGGCACCGGGCACGAGGCGATGGAACTGGTCGACATTCGTCAGGCACTCGAGACCGGACTGATCGGTGCGGCGATGGCCGAGATGACGTCGGCCGACCACGCCGACCTCGACGAACTCGTCACCGGCATGGAGGTCCGTGCCGCTGCCGGGAAGAACTTCTCCGACATCGACGCGACCTTCCACTCCCGCCTGTACTCCCCGCTGGACAACCAGGTCCTCGCTCAGTTGATGGACGTCTTCTGGCAGGTGTACAGCGAGATCCAGCAGGCCATCGGGCATTCGGATACGCCGCTGATCGACATCGCGTCGAAGCACCGTGCGATTCTCGACGCGATCCGTACGGGTGATGCAGTCGAGGCGGCGCACACTCTCGATGTGCACTTCGGTGGCCTGCGCGAGCGGATCGCCAGTCTCCATGCGTCGGAAGCGCAGTAATTTCGAAACACGTGATTTTGCTCCGCTGTCTCACCATCGCGCCCGTTCTTCCGGCAAAATTACGGGTATGAAGAACCCGAACCTGACGCCTTCGCGCGTTCTCGCAGTTGTCCTCGCTGCCGCCCTGGTCATTTTCGTGATCGCACGCCGCCGCGACGACGGCGCCCTCAGCCGCGGAGAATGGTTGTCGGACACCGTCGGACCGGACGACCTCGCCGGCTGAAACGACGTGTGCCCTCGGCCGAAACTCGGCCGAGGGCACACGCACGTGTCATCTACTACTTCATCGAATCCAGCCGGGTTCGCGCGTCCTCGAACCCGGACACCAGCTCTGCCATGACCTCGGCGACCGGGCGGATCTCGTTCATCCGTCCCACGATCTGACCGACGGGCATTGCCACAACTTCCGGGTTCTCCGATGCAGCGATTCTCTGATGAGCGTCGCTGACCAGAAGGTTCTGCAGCGGCATCGGCAAGGGCGCCGGTGCTCCCGGGTTCGACCAGGCTTCCGTCCACTTGGTCTTGAGCAACCGAGCGGGCTTACCCGAGTAGATGCGCGAACGAACGGTGTCGGCCGACGTCGCGCCCAACAGTGCACGCTGAATAGCGGACGGGCCATCGCCCGATGCACTGCCGAGTTTGTATTCGGACGTGGTGAGCCAGTACGAGCCCATCCACACTCCGGACGCACCGAGTGCAAGTGCGGCAGCCACCTGACGGCCGCTGCCGATACCCCCGGCAGCCAGCACAGCAGCTGAATCACCCAGTGCATCAACGATTTCCGGAACGAGAACCATCGACGCAATTTCGCCGGTGTGACCGCCTGCCTCGTAGCCCTGCGCGATCACGATGTCGACACCGTTCTCGACGTGACGACGTGCATGCTCGACGGCGCCGGCCAGCGCTGCTACCGGTACGCCCTTCTCGTGCGCCTGATCGATGACGTCCTTCGGCGGTGATCCCAATGCATTCGCAATCAACGCGATCCGGTGTCCCAGAGCAACATCGACGTGAGACCGCGCCACCGAGTGAAGCCATCCCAATACGCCGGTCGCATGCTCGACGTCGTCGGAAAGCGGCGGCACACCGAGCTCGTCGAGCGTGCGGTTGACGAAGGCGCGGTGCTCCTCCGGAATCAGCTTGTCGAGATCGACGGCGCCGCCCTCTGTCGGCACCTTGGCCGGCATGACGATGTCGACGCCGTACGGCTTACCGTCGGTGTTCTCGTCCATCCACGTCAGTGCGGCTTCGAGCTCTTCCGGGTCGTTGAACCGGACGCAACCGAGCACGCCCAGACCTCCCGCGCGGCTGATCGCGGCCGCGACGTGCTCGGAAGGAGTGAATCCGAAAATCGGGTATTCGATGCCGAACTTGTCGGCGAGATCCGAACGCATCAGGCTTCCACGCTTTCGTTTGCGGACGCCACAGGAGCGCCGTTTCCGTTGTGATCATCGGCCTCGCGCGATTCCGTTTCGGCCTTCGCCCAGCGGTAGTCGGGCTTGCCTGCCGGGTTGCGCTTGATCTGGTCCACGAACCACACGCTGCGCGGAACCTTGTATCCGGCAATCTCTTTGCGTGCTGCGGTGGCGATGTCGTGCAGCGTCGGCGACGTGCCTTCGCGTACCTGGACCACTGCGGCAACGCGCTGACCGAAGCGCTCGTCGGGGATACCGACCACCAGGACGTCGAAGATGTCCGGGTGCGCCTTCAAAGCGCCTTCGACCTCTTCCGGGTACACCTTCTCGCCGCCGCTGTTGATCGACACCGAACCGCGGCCGAGCATCGTGACCGTGCCGTCGGCTTCGACCTGCGCATAGTCGCCGGGGATCGAGTAGCGAACGCCGTTGATGGTGCGGAAGGTTTCGGCGGTCTTGACCTCGTCCTTGTAGTAGCCGAGCGGGATGTTGCCCTTGCGAGCGAGCATGCCGCGCTTGCCCGATCCGGGTTCGACCTCGTTGCCGTCGTCGTCGAGAACCGTTGTGGAGGCGTCGATCTTGACCGTCGGACCGCCAGTGTGCTTCTGGCCCTTGCTCAGCACGGCGAGTCCACCGAAGCCGGTCTCGGATGCTCCGATGGAGTCCGTCAGCAGGCGGTTGGGCAACAGTTCGAGGAACTGCTCCTGGATACTCGGCGAGAAGAGTGCAGCACTGCTGGCCATCACGTAGAGCGTCGAAAGATCGTACGGCTCACCGGTCTCCGGGTTTCCGGCGATGAGTGCGTCGAGCATCGGACGGCCCATCGCGTCACCCGTGATGAAGATCAGGTTGACCTTGTGCTTGTCGATGTTCTGCCACACCTCGTGGGCGTCGAATTCCGGGTGCATCAAACAGGTTCCGCCGCCGAAGAGGCTGTGGAATACCGCCGACTGCGAACCGCCGTGAATCATCGGGGGGATCGGGTAGCGGATCATGCTCGGGTTGGCGGCGCCGACCTTCGCCATCTCGTACTCGTCCTCGACCGGAACTCCGGTGACGAAGTTGATGCCTCCGCCGAGAACACGCCACCAGTCCTCGTGACGCCACATGACGCCCTTGGGACTTCCGGTGGTGCCGCCGGTGTAGAGCATGAAGATGTCGTCGTTGCTGCGCTCTTCGAAATCACGCTCACCCGAACTCTGCGCGAGTGCGTCCTCGTAGCCGATGCCGAAAGCACTGAAGTCCAGATCGGTGCCGTCCTCGACCACGATGACGGACTTGACCTTGGGAGTGTTCGGCAGGACGTTCGCGACCTTGTCCGAGTAGCGGCGCTCGTGAATGAGCGCAACCATGTCGGAGTTGTCGAAGATGTACTGCAACTCGTTCTCGACGTACCGGTAGTTGATGTTGACCATCACGGCCCGGATCTTGAAAACCGCGACCATGGCCTCGATCGCCTCGATGACGTTCCGGCAGTAGATGCCGACCTTGTCACCCGGCTGAACGCCATGTTCACGCAGGTAGTGGCCGAGGCGGTTTGCTCGGTCCTCCAACTGTGCATAAGTCATCTCGCGGTTGTCCGAGACCAGCGCAACGCGGTCCGGAACGAGGTCGATTGCGTGCTCTACGAAGTCTGCGATGTTAAGGGCCACGAGTTCAAAGTAGAACGTGTTACCGTTTCTGGCAAGACCCAATTTGAGAGCCAGCTCACAGACCCGCCAGGAGCCATCAGTGTCCACTTCGACGACCGAAAAATCAGACATTTCGGAAACCGCGCCGCATTGCCTCGTGGAGAAGCGTGGCCACGTTCTCATCGTGACCATGAATCGCCCCGAGCGTAAGAACGCCATCACCGGCGAGATGATGGCGATCATGGTCGACGCCTGGGATCAGGTCGACAACGACCCCGAAATCCGTGTCGCCATCCTCACCGGTGCGGGCGGTGACTTCTGCGCCGGCGCCGACCTCAAGAACATGTCCGCCAAGCCGCCGGGAGATTCCTTCGCGGGCGGTGGCGTCGACATGTCCAAGATCGAAGGCCTCCTCAAGGGCCGTCGGTTGACCAAGCCGCTGATCGCTGCGGTCGAGGGTGCAGCCATCGCCGGCGGAACCGAAATCCTGCAGGGCACCGACATCCGCGTCGCGGGTGAGAGCGCCAAGTTCGGCGTCTCCGAAGCCAAGTGGGGGCTCTTCCCGCTCGGCGGTTCCGCAGTGCGTCTGGTGCGACAGATTCCGTACACGATCGCGGCGGACATCCTGCTCACAGGTCGTCACATCAAGGCTCCGGAGGCCAAGGAGATCGGGCTCATCGGCCACGTGGTCCCGGACGGCCAGGCCCTCGACAAGGCGCTGGAGCTCGCGGACCTGATCAGTGCAAACGGCCCTCTCGCCGTGCAGGCGATTCTCAAGACCATCCGCGACACCGAGGGCATGCACGAGGAAGAGGCCTTCCAGATCGACGCACAGCTGGGTATGAAGGTGTTCATGAGCGCCGACGCCAAGGAGGGCCCGCGGGCTTTCGGTGAGAAGCGGGCGCCCCAGTTCAAGGGCGTCTGACCCACCCCTGTCTGAGCCACCCCCCTTTCCCGTCCCCTCTCGGTGCACCCGTGCCCTATCCCGTCCCACTCTGCACAGCACCGCTCCCCACACCACCGCTCTGCACACCACCGCCCCCCGATCGCGTGAACGTATCGCTCCCCTTCTCTGACAAGGGGAGCGATACGTTCACCCTCCGGGTCTGGCACTGATTGACACCCTCGGACGCGGCCGTGACGCGGCCAGCGCAAAATGCGCACGCAGGTCGCCTATCACGCGCTCGGGCTCTGCGCGCAACGCGCTCGGCACAGTCGGAAGCACGATGATGCCCGCGTTCTGCATACGAGTCCGACGCTCGACCGTCGCCCGGTAGTCCCCAGGTGACAGATGCCAGTCCAGTGAATCGATGTCCCACGCAAAAGCCACAGAATCGATCCACCCGTCGGGCATTGCAATGAATTTCCCGTTTGCGTCGCAGATCTCACGGTTGAATACCATTTCGGGCAGCCCGGTTCTCCTCCACAGCTCGCGGGCCTCTGCCTCCGGCACCGAATGCACGTTGGCATCCACCTCCCGCAAAACTTTGCGGGGCAATGCGCTACCGCGAATACTTCCGGCTTCCAACTCTTTGGACAGATCACGAACCACAACGTCACCTCGTTGAACGACGTCTGCAATCAACGCGCGAGCACTATCCAAAGTCTTGCATCGCCGTGCAGCATCGAGTACCGCCCGAACCAGTGGCGCGCAATCAATTCCGCTGCGTGTCAGTGGCGTCGGCAGCCTTACAGTCCTTTCGACCACGACGAATCCGGTCGATTGCACCCTGCGATGCATGGGCATCAAGATTTGAACCTCGCCGGAGTGCGGACGATAGCCATGCTGCGCCATGGCGGCTTTTCCAGTGACCATCGATCCGCGGCCGCAGAACATCAATGCAGCGATCGTGCGCTGGCGCGGCGTCGGATAACCGTTCCCCAGCAGAACTATGCCGGGAAGCATTCGCTGCCAAGTACCGCCCGTGCGGCATCGCCCGGCAATCGCTGTGTCCGACACACCCAGTCTGGTCAGCTCTGCCACGCGAATTACGCCATCCGTGCTCGCAACGATCAGCAAACTCGGATCGTCTCCCCATTCGCCCCTTCTCATGGAGACATCATGGGCTTTCCTGGCCGCGCAGGCCCTTGCCAATCAGGCATTTACACCGACCTGTGGATAACCCTCCGCCCTGTGAACGTATCGCTCCCCCTGTCAGAGAAGGGCAGCGATACGTTCACGCGATGCGGTAGATGGCTGGCGACGGCACCGGCGCTCGAAAAAAGGGGGGTACCGCTCGAAAATGGGGGGTGCCCCGCTCAACCACCCACCGCGGCCGCGAGCTCTCGCACATGGTCGGCGTCGCGGCAGGTCACCAGCAGCATCGTGACTCCGGCTTCCTCCCAACGCTTCACGTCTGCGCGCACCTCGTCGACGTTGCCGATGATCATGGTCTCGGTGACCATCTCGTCGGGGACGACGGCAGCAGCTTCGTCCTTGCGGCCCGACATGAAGAGGCGACCGATCTCGTCGACCTCCTTCTCGTAGCCCATCCGCTTGTAGACCTGCGCGTGAAAGTTCAACTCCGGGGCGCCCATTCCGCCCACGTAGAGGGCGGTCATCGGCTTGAGAGCGGCGATGGCAGCGGCGCGATCGTCAGTCACGATGACCTGGCACGTGGCGGCCACCTCGAAGTCTTCGCGACTGCGACGGGCCCCGGCGCGCGCGAACCCTTCGTCGAGCCACTTGTTGTACATCGGGGCCAGGCGCGGGGTGTAGTAGATCGCCAGCCAGCCGTCGGCGATTTCACCGGCGAGCGCGACGTTCTTCGGCCCTTCGGCGCCGAGCCAGATCGGGATGTCCGCACGCAGCGGGTGCGTAATGGGCTTGAGCGGCTTGCCAAGTCCCGAACTGCCCGGTCCCGCATACGGCAGAGGGTAGTGGGGACCGGGACTGGTGACGGGCGCTTCACGGGCGAGGACCTGGCGCACGATCGAGACGTATTCGCGGGTGCGCGCGAGCGGCTTCTCGAACGGCTGGCCGTACCAACCTTCGACGACCTGCGGGCCGGATACGCCGAGCCCGAGGATCGTTCGCCCACCGTTGAGGTGATCGAGAGTGAGCGCGTGCATGGCACAGCTGGTCGGTGTTCGCGCCGAAATCTGTACGACGGAAGTACCGAGCCGAACCGTCTCGGTGCGCGATCCCCACCAGGCGAGCGGGGTGAATGCGTCCGAGCCCCACGACTCCGCCGCGAAGACCGCGTCGAATCCCGCGCCTTCCGCGGCCTCGATCAGTTCCGGGGCGTTTGCCGGCGGCTGCGCGCCCCAGTATCCGAGTTGCAACCCAAGCTTCATCGCAGGCCTCCACATTGCCGGTGATCAGAAGTGACTCTTGCCACAATCTCTAGAACCTGTTCTACTCGATCTTGTGACCATCGGAAAGAGCGGGGTGGCCGACAAGCCCCTGAGCGCACCATTGAATCTCCATTTCGACTACACCAGATCGACGGGACCGACCATCGGCGCGTTCGTGACTGCCCTGCGTGATCGCAAGGTGATCGGCGCACGTGGGTCGAACGGTCGTGTCTTCGTGCCGCCACCGGAATTCGATCCGGATACGGCCGAACCACTGACCGACTTCGTCGGAGTCTCCGACGGCGGAACGGTCGTGAGTTGGACGTGGATGCCCGAACCCATCGAGGGTCAACCCCTGACGAAGCCTTTCGCGTGGGCCCTGATCAAGCTCGACGGCGCGGACACGTCCATGCTCCACGCAGTCGACGTCGACTCCCCCGACGACATCAGCACCGGCCTGCGGGTTCGTGCTCGCTGGGCGTCGGAGCGGATCGGGCAGATCAAGGACATCGAGTGCTTCGAACCAGGTGAGAGCGAAAATGGAATCGCGACAGTCGATTCCAGCGCCGATCCTGTCACCATGATCACGACGCCTGTCGACCTGCACTTCATGCATTCCGCTTCGGCCGAGGAGAGTTTCTACCTCCGCGGTCTCGCAGAAGGCAAGCTCATCGGTGGTCGCAGCGGACCCGAAGACAAGATCTACATCCCACCGCGCGGCGCGAATCCCACCAACGGGAAGCCGACGAGCGAGCAGATCGAACTGCCGGACAAGGGAATTGTCACCACCTTCTGCATCGTCAACGTCCCGTTCCTCGGGCAGCGAATCAAACCGCCCTACGTGGCCGCCTACGTGCTTCTCGACGGGGCTGACATTCCGTTCCTGCACTTGATTCTCGAATGTGATGCCGCGGACGTACGCATGGGCATGCGCGTCGAAGCCAAGTGGAAGCCTCGCGAAGAGTGGGGTTACACCCTCGAGAACATCGAATACTTCCGGCCGACAGGTGAACCCGACGCCGAGTACTCCACCTTCCAACACCACCTGTGAGGCTCCTGAAATGACTTCTGCAGACATCGCAGTCGTGGGCTTTGCTCAGGCACCCCACGTCCGCGAAACCAACGGCACCACCAACGGCGTCGAGATGCTCGTCCCGTGCTTCCAGCAGCTCTACAGCGATCTGGGAATCACCAAGTCAGACATCGGCTTCTGGTGCTCCGGATCTTCCGACTACCTGGCCGGACGAGCGTTCTCCTTCATCTCGGCCATCGACTCCATCGGAGCGGTCCCGCCGATCAACGAATCTCACGTCGAGATGGACGCTGCGTGGGCCTTCTACGAAGCGTGGATCAAGATCTTGACCGGTGAGGTCGAGACCGCGCTGGTGTACGGATTCGGCAAGTCCTCCGCCGGGCACCTGCGCAAGATCCTGTCCATGCAGCTCGATCCGTACCTCGTCACTCCGCTGTGGCCGGACTCCGTCTCGATCGCCGGACTTCAAGCCCGACTCGGACTCGACGCGGGTAAGTGGACGCACGAGGACATGGCGGAGGTTGCCGCTCGTAGCCGTCGTCACGCGCTGAGCAATCCGAAGGCTCAGCTCGCAGGCGAGGTCGACATCGAGGCCCTTCTCGCCAGCCCCTTCCTCGCAGATCCGTTGCGCGCACACGATTGTGCGCCCATCACCGACGGCGCGGCAGCAATCGTCCTGGCCTCGGGTAACCGCGCCCGCGATCTCTGCGAGCGGCCGGCGTGGATCACCGGACTCGAGCATCGCATCGACTCCCCCAACCTGGGTGCACGTGACCTGACCACCTCACCGTCTACTACGTCGGCAGCCAAGGCGGCAACGGGCGGCGAGGTCGGCAACATCGACGTCGCCGAACTGCACGCACCGTTCACTCACCAGGAATTGATCTTGAAGGAAGCGATCGGCCTGACCGACGCCACCACGATCAACCCGTCCGGCGGTCCGCTCAGCGGCAACCCACTGTTCGCCGGTGGTCTGGAACGAATCGGCCACGCCGCCAAGGCAATCTTCGACGGCCAGGCGAATCGCGCTCTGGCCCATGCAACAAGCGGCCCTGTGCTGCAGCAGAATCTGGTAGCAGTCTTGGAGGGACGGAACTGATGGCCGGAACGCCTCAACTCGCGGCCGTGCTCGGCACCGGCCAAACTCACTACGTCGCAAAGCGTCACGATGTCTCGATGGCGGGCTTGGTCCGTGAAGCCATCGACGCCGCGATGCTCGACGCCAACGTCGGCTGGGACGACATCGACGCCGTCGTCATCGGAAAGGCCCCCGATTTGTTCGAGGGTTCGATGATGCCCGAACTCGCCATGTCGGATGCTCTGGGCGCAAACGGAAAGCCGTTGCTGCGTGTTCACACTGCCGGATCGGTGGGCGGTTCGACGGCTATCGTCGCCTCCAGCCTGGTCAAATCCGGTGTCCACAAGCGGGTTCTGACGGTTTCCTGGGAGAAGCAGTCCGAGTCGAACGCCATGTGGGCGCTGTCCGTACCGGTTCCGTTCAACATGCCGGTCGGCGCCGGTGCCGGTGGATACTTCGCCCCGCACGTCCGTTCGTACATTCGTCGATCGGGCGCACCGGAGCACATCGGCTACCTCGTCGCGGTGAAGGATCGGCTCAACGGCAGCCTCAATCCGTATGCGCACTTGCGGCAGCCGGACATCACTCTCGAATCGGTACAGGCATCTCAGATGCTCTGGGATCCGATCCGATACGACGAGACCTGCCCGTCCTCGGACGGCGCGTGCGCTCTGGTGATCGGCAACGAGGAAGCGGCCGCACAGGTCGAGGCCGAGGGTCGTTCGGTCGCGTGGATCCACGCGACGGCCATGCGCACCGAGCCGACCTTCTATGCCGGACGCGATCAGGTCAATCCGCAAGCCGGCCGTGACGCTGCAGCAGCACTGTGGAAGTCAGCGGGAATCACCGATCCGCTCAACGAGATCGACTGCGCCGAAATCTATGTCCCGTTCTCGTGGTTCGAGCCGATGTGGCTCGAGAACCTCGGCTTCGCGGAGGAAGGCCAGGGCTGGAAGCTCACCGAGGCGGGTGAAACCGCGATCGGCGGCAAGCTCCCGGTCAATGCCTCGGGCGGTGTTCTCTCCTCCAACCCGATCGGCGCCTCGGGCATGATCCGTTTTGCCGAGTCGGCGATGCAGGTCATGCACCGCGCCGGCGATCACCAGGTGGCCGATGCTCGCAAGGCGCTCGGCCATGCCTACGGCGGTGGCTCGCAGTACTTCTCGATGTGGGTCGTCGGCTCCGAACGTCCCACCACGTAAGCAGCAGCACACACGCCGATCAGGAAGAGGCCGAAGATGAAGTACACCGTCGGGGTTGCCATGAACCCCTTGGACCAGTTAGCCGGTATCGCCAAAACTGCTGAGGAATGCGGCTTTTCGTCGATCGCTCTCCCCGATTCACTGTTTCTCATGGAAACGCAGGCGGCGGATTACCCGTACACCCCGGACGGGTCTCGGATGTGGAATGCCGAGACCCCCTGGGTCGATCCGCTCATCGCCGCGGCTGCAATGGGCGCGGTGACCGAGAAGATCGAGTTCTACACCCAGGTGCTCAAGCTGGGTAGCCGCAATCCCGTCCTGCTCGCGCGGCAGGTCGGTTCGGTGGCGGCATTGACGAACAACCGTTTCGGCTTCGGCGTCGGAATCGGTTGGGCTCCGGAAGAGTTCGAGTGGTGCGGCGCTCCGTACAAGCGTCGGGGCGCACGTGTGGACGAGATGATCGACGTCCTCAAACTGATCCTCGGCGGCGGCATGGTCGAGTATCACGGTGAGTTCTTCGATTTCGATCGCCTGCAGATGAGCCCGGCCCCCACCAAGCCGGTTCCGTTCTACGTCGGCGGCCACACCGAGGTCGCACTCAAGCGTGCTGCGCGAGTCGGCGACGGTTGGACCTCGGCGATGATCAAGTTCGACGACCTGGTGGGTGTGATCGCACGACTACGCGAACTGCGCGCCGAGTACGGCCGCGAGAACGAGCCGTTCGAAATCCAGACGGTGTGCATCGACCGTTTCGGCAAGGACGGTTACGCAGAGCTCGAAGATGCCGGCGTCACGGACATCATTACCGTGCCTTGGGTTTTCGACGGAATCGGATTCGATGCCCCACTGGAGGCAAAGCAGGATTCGATGCGCAAATTCGCCGAGCAGTACATCAACTGAGGAGCCGCGATGACCGACGAACACCCCGCCCGCGTCGCGGGTAACGCTTCGCGCGCCGCAGCGAGTGGCAAGAACAAGGAAGCCTGGCTGGACCTCTTCGCCGAGGACGGTTGGGTGGAAGATCCGGTCGGGCCTTCGGGCTTCGATCCCGAAGGCAAAGGCCATCACGGGCGCGAAGCGATCTCCAAGTTCTACGACATGACGATCGCGAACGCGGACAAGCTCGAATTTCTGATCGACGATTCCCTGGTGTGCGGCAACGAGAACGTCAACATCGGCAAGATCCGAACCACCATCGGCGGCTCGATCATCGACGCCGAGGGCGTGTTCGTCTACCGGGTGAACGACGACGGCAAGATCGCGTCGCTTCGAGCATTCTGGGAAGTGGACCGTGCAATGAAGACGGCACGCAAAGCCTGAGAACCCACAGTACGAGCGCGGCCCCGGTCATCGACCGGGGCCGCGCTCGTCGTATTCGAATCAGCCTGTCGTACTTGCACCGAGAAACTCGAAATGGTTTCCTGGTTCCCAACGTCGCGTGTCGATGACGGACTGCGTCAGGCATGGAGGCGTCGTACCGCAAGGGGTCACTCATGACCATTTCGTTCAATCACACCATCATCGCCGCAAAAGACCGACAAGAGTCTGCGTGGTTCTTCACTCACATGTTCGGCCTTCCAGGCCCGGTCGAAGCCGGCTACTTTCTCGGCGTTGAACTCGAGCACGGCGTGACGTTGGACTTCGCACAGGTGGAAGAAGGCGCCGAGGTTGCGTCTCAGCACTATGCTTTCCTCGTCTCCGAGGATGACTTCGACGGCATCTACCAGCGGATACAGGCGCTGAAACTGGATCACTGGGCCGATCCGCGCCAGTCGAGTACCGGCTTCAACACCAACGACGGTGGGCGTGGGGTCTACTTCCTCGACCCGTCGGGACATTTCCTGGAAGCCATCACCAAACCGTACGGCGGCTGAATTGGAGATCGAACTACAAACGGCGGCGCCTACGGGAGATGAGGGATCCCGCAGACGCCGCCGCAGTTCCAGGTTGCCAACAAGTGGCTCCCCGGAACGTCTACTGTAGTTCTGCGTGTTCGAGAGTGCAGAGGCAACTCCCGAAAACCTACACAGAACCTACTCGCCGGTTACCAGGTCAGTATATGTCCGGATCAGTGTTTGACCGGGCAGCCCGATGTCTTGTAATCAACCTGAAACTCTTTGATGCCGTTGAGCCAGCCCGAGCGAAGGCGTCGGGGATCCCCGAGCCTGGTGATGTCGGGTAGGTGATCGGCGATCGCATTGAAGATCAGATCGATTTCCAGACGGGCCAAGTTGGCGCCGATGCAGTAGTGCGCACCGGTGCCGCCGAATCCGAGGTGCGGATTGGGGTCACGCATGATGTCGAACTTCGTCGGGTTCTCGAAGACGTCCTCGTCGAAGTTGGCCGACGCGTACATCATCACGACGCGATCGCCCTTCTTGATCTTCTGTCCGCCGAGTTCGGTGTCTTCGAGCGCGGTGCGCTGGAAGGAAGTCACCGGGGTCGCCCAACGAACGATCTCGTCGGCCGCCGTCTTGGGGCGTTCCTTCTTGTACAGCTCCCACTGGTCGGGATTGTCGAGGAAGGCAACCATGCCGTGTGTGATGGCATTGCGAGTGGTCTCGTTACCCGCGACCGCAAGCAGGATCACGAAGAAGCCGAATTCCTCTGGGGAGAGCTCATTTCCGTCGATGTCAGCTTCGATGAGCTTGGTGACGATGTCATCGGCGGGACACTTCTTGCGCTGATCCGCCATCTGGTACGCGTATCCCAGAATCTCCATCGACGCTGCCTGCGGGTCGATGTCGAACTCGGGATCGTCGTACGACGTCATCTGGTTGGACCAGTCGAAGAGCTTCATTCGATCTTCCTGCGGCACACCGAGAAGCTCGGCGATTGCCTGCAGCGGAAGTTCGGACGCGACCTGAACCACGAAGTCACCGGCACCGCCGGCAGCCGCGGTCGTGACGATCTTTTCGGCACGCTCGGTCAGTTCCTCGCGCAGGCTGTTGATGGCGCGCGGGGTGAATCCACGAGATACCAGCTTGCGCAGCTTGGTGTGCTCCGGAGCGTCCTTGTTGATGAGAATGAATCGCTGCATCTCGACGTTCTCGCGCGGGATGTCGTCGGCGAAGCGAGGAATCGCGGTGTTCTCGTGGGTCGAGAAGATGTCGCTTCGCTGCGAGACCTCCTTGACCTCTTCATGACGGGTGACCACCCAGAAGCCCTCGTCCTGGAATCCACCGATTTCCGGAGGCTGCGGATTCCACCACACGGGGGCCGTCTTCCGGAGTTCGGCGAACTCCTCGAACGGCATGCGTTCCGCGTAGATGTCGGGGTCCGTGAAGTCGATTCCCTCGGGGAATGCGGGCTGTGCCACTGATGTCTCCTGCCCTAAGCCTTTTCATCACAGGGGTGATGGGGATCCGTGATGTGTAACACGTTCTACTCTCATTGAAACACAAGCCTGCTTACTAGGAAAGGAAACGTCGGCAGGTCTTGCTTCCCGCAGAGAACCTGTTCTACTTTTTCATTACAAGGAAAGGAGCCCGCTGTGGGCACACCAGTAATCGTCGAGGCTGTCCGTACACCGATCGGCAAGCGCGGAGGTTGGCTCGCCGGTCTGCACGCCGCCGAGATCCTCGGAGCTGCACAAAAGGGAGTTCTCGACCGGTCGGGAATCGACCCGTTGCTGATCGAGCAGGTGATCGGCGGCTGCGTCACCCAGGCCGGCGCTCAGTCCAACAACATCACGCGCACGGCCTGGCTGCACGCCGGACTTCCGTGGCAGACCGGCGCAACCACCGTGGACTGCCAGTGCGGTTCGGCCCAGCAGGCGAACCATCTGATCGCCGGTCTGATCGCCACCGGCGCCATCGACGCCGGTATCGCCTGCGGCATCGAAGCCATGAGCCAGGTTCCCCTCGGCGCCAACGTCGGCGATCAGGCCGGACCGCGCCGACCCGCGACGTGGGACATCGACATGCCCAACCAGTTCGAAGCTGCAGAACGCATCGCGCGTCGACGCGGACTGACCCGCGACGACGTCGAAGCCCTCGGCGTCCGCTCGCAGGCGCTGGCCAAGCAGGCTTGGGAGGAAGGACGTTTCGACCGCGAGGTTCTCGAACTCTCGGCACCCCAGGTCGACAAGGAAGGAAACCTCACGGGCGAGACCAAGGTCGTCAATCGCGATCAGGGCCTGCGCGATACGACGGCGGAGTCCCTTGCCCGACTGAAGCCCGTCCTCGAAGGCGGGATTCACACGGCCGGAACGTCTTCCCAGATCTCCGACGGAGCGGCCGCAGTCCTGCTCATGGACGAGGACAAGGCTCGCGCGCTCGGATTGAAGCCGCGAGCCCGCATCATCGCCCAGGCGCTGGTCGGCTCGGAACCGGAATTCCACCTCGACGGACCGGTGCAGGCAACCAGCCGTGTCCTGGAGAAGAGCGGAATGAAGATCGGCGATCTCGATCTGTTCGAGATCAACGAAGCATTCGCATCCGTCGCACTGTCCTGGGCTCAGGTTCACGAACCTGACTTCGACAACGTCAATGTCAACGGCGGCGCGCTCGCTCTCGGCCATCCGGTCGGCAGCACGGGATCTCGCCTGATCACCACCGCACTGCACGAACTCGAGCGTCGCAACGGCTCGACGGCTCTGATCACGATGTGCGCCGGCGGCGCACTGGCCACCGGAACCATCATCGAGCGTATCTGAGATGACTACTCCCCCAGCCAAACCCAAGGGACTCGACGCTCCGGCGACGGTCAAGATCATCAAGTGGATGTCGAAGGCGAACGTCGCGATGTATCGCGCCACCGACGGGCGGCTGGGTAGCAAGTGGCGGGTCGGCAGCGCGTTCCCTCGCGGGCTGCCGATCTGCCTGCTGACCACCACCGGTCGCAAATCCGGCGAGGAGCGGATCAGCCCGCTGCTGTTCCTCGAGGACGGCGAGAACGTGATTCTGGTGGCGTCGCAAGGCGGTCTTCCGAAGAACCCGATGTGGTACCTCAACATCAAGGCAGACCCGGTGGTGACGGTGCAGATCAAGTCTCGGATCCGCTCGATGAAAGCCCGCGTCGCGGCCGAGGACGAGCGCGCTCGGCTGTGGCCGATGTTGAGGGCGATGTATCCGGATTTCGACAACTATCAGGCCTGGACCGACCGGGTCATTCCCGTCATCGTGTGCGAGCCACTGAAGAGTTAAACGAACTGTTTACAACAAAACGTTTACATTGACCCGGGTTCGTGCCACCCTGGGTTCATGACCGATGACCAGTTCAGACCGATCGATTCCGGCCGCGAACGCGCACATCGCGAGTACGCCGGACTCTTTCGAATCAGCGAGCGCCACGGCGCGACCCCAAGCCAGCGCGCGCGGCAATCTCATCCGGAGATGCTCGAGCCCTACGGCGCGGTGCGCGTCGTGGCTCGTCTTGCGGGTGGCACCGACACACCGCAGCCGAACGAACCCGAGGTCGACGATGCCGACGTCATGGCCGCGTTGACTCTGATCCCCAAGGCCCGAGCCGAAATGGAACAGCTGGAAGCACTGTTCCTCGGGATTGCCCGCGAACGGGGCATGACCTGGCAGGACATCGCTTTCGGGCTGGGACTCGGAAGCACTCAAGCCGCCCGCCAGCGCTACGAACGGCTCGTTCGCCGCACCGGAGGCTGAACGCGTGCCATAACCGGCGAGTTGGAGCACTATTGACTCGTACGGTCCGCACGGCGTTTCGACAGAGCCTCGAACACAGCAAGGAGTCGCATATATGACGACGCATATTCAAGATCAAATCCTGGACCGACGCGAGATCACCTCAGCCCTCGTGCGTGCGCTGGAGCGTCGCCACGAGGTGCTGGACGCAGTGGTCGACAGCAAGGACCACCAGGAGGCACTGACCACCGTCGCGGAACTCCTCGGCACGTCGGAAGCAAATGCCGAAGCAGTTCTGAGCCTCAAGTTCAGCGCACTGACCAAGGCAGCGCGCGATCGCATCCAGGGCGAGCTGGAGAATCTCGACGCCACTCTCGAATGGACGACGCTCGATCGTCCCGCGAGCAGCGGGCAGAACTTCACCCTGCGTCCGTTCAGCGACAGCGCAGAAGACAAGGCACTGTTCACGATTCGCTCGGCCGAGCAGCTCGGCGAAGACGGCAAGCCGTGGAGCGAGGATCGGATCGAAGCCGAGCGCGTCGGCGGTCTCGGTCGGATCGACGACGAGAGCGCTGCCTGGTTCGTCGCCGAGGACGTCTCCGGTGACGGCCCGAAGAGCGTCGGCCTGGTATTCGGCGAACTCGACGGCCAAGAGGTGAACGTGGCGATCTGGATCGCGCCGGAATCTCGCAAGAAGGGCTACGGCACCGCCTGCGTGAAACATTCGCGGCGCGAACTCGCAGCTGAGTTCCCCGGCACCGTGTTGGTGGTTCGGGCGCCCGCGTAGGCGGCACGCCGCCTGTGAGTGGTTGAGGAGTCCCTGCACTCCTTAACCACTCACAGGGCCGGAGGCCCTACGCCCCGTACACCGGCGTCGGAATCTCCGCCTTCTCCAACAGCGTTGCCACGACGGGCCCGATCTCCTTCGGGTCCCAGCGATCTCCCTTGTCCTCGCTCGGGCCGTGACGCCAGCCCTCCGCGACGGTGATCTTTCCGCCCTCTACCTCGAACACCCGGCCCGTGACGTCCTTGGACTCGGCGCTACCGAGCCAGACGACCAGCGGCGAGATGTTCTCGGGAGCCATGGCGTCGAAGCCCTCTTCCGGAGCTGCCATCGCTTCTGCCATCGCCCCGCCCGCGCCGACAGTCATGCGTGTGCGCGCAGCAGGCGCGATCGCGTTGACACTGACTCCGTAATTCTTGAGCTCGGCGGCGGCCTGGATGGTCATCTCGGCGATGCCGGCCTTGGCCGCGGCGTAGTTGCCCTGGCCGATCGAACCCTGCAGTCCTGCACCCGAACTGGTGTTGATGATGCGTGCGTCGACGGTCTTGCCTGCCTTGGCCTCGGCGCGCCAGTAGGCAGCTGCGTGACGGAGCGGCGCGAAGTGCCCCTTGAGGTGCACGCGAATCACCGCGTCCCACTCGCCTTCGCTCATACCGACCAGCATGCGGTCCCGCAGGAAGCCTGCGTTGTTCACGAGTACGTCCAGGCCACCGAAGGTGTCGATCGCGGTCTTGATCAGATTCTCGGCGCCCGCCCAGTCGGCGACGTCGTCTCCGTTGACCACTGCTTGGCCACCGGCGGCGATGATCTCCGCGACAACCTGCTCGGCCGGACTCTCACCGGTCGCGGAACCGTCGGCACCCGCACCGATGTCGTTGACGACGACCTTGGCGCCCTCGGCAGCAAATGCCAATGCATGCGCACGTCCGATACCGCGGCCAGCCCCGGTGATGATGACTACGCGTCCGTCGACCAATCCACTCATATTTGTCTCCTAATGCACTCTGCTCGGGCTTGTCGGCTCCGCTTGTGTGCTAACTTACCAAGCAATCGCTTGGTTTGGTACACAGACGTAAGGAATCCCGATATGGGCATCAGCACCTCCTCCGACGGAACCGGCATCACCACGGTCACCATCGACTACGCGCCGGTCAATGCAATCCCGTCCAAGGGATGGTTCGAGCTTGCCGACGCCATCCTCGACGCGGGCAAGGATCTCAACACTCACGTGGTGATCCTGCGAGCCGAGGGACGCGGATTCAACGCCGGCGTCGACATCAAGGAGATGCAGGCCACCGAGGGATTCGACGCGCTGGTCGCCGCCAACCGCGGTTGCGCCGCGGCCTTCGCGGCCGTCTACGACTGTGCTGTACCCGTCGTCGTGGCCGTCAACGGATTCTGTGTCGGCGGCGGCATCGGACTCGTCGGCAACGCGGACGTGATCGTCGCTTCCGACGACGCGATCTTCTCCCTCCCCGAGGTCGACCGCGGCGCACTCGGCGCTGCCACACACCTCTCGAGGCTGGTGCCACAGCACATGATGCGCACGCTCTACTACACCGCACAGAGCGTCGACGCACACACACTCAAGCAGTTCGGCAGCGTCTACGACGTGGTCCCGCGCGAGAAGCTCGACGAGTGCGCTCGCGAGATCGCCGCGAAGATCGCCGCCAAGGACACCCGCATCATCCGGTGCGCCAAGGAAGCCATCAACGGCATCGACCCGGTGGACGTCAAGGGCAGCTACCGCCTCGAGCAGGGCTACACCTTCGAACTCAACCTCCTCGGCGTGTCCGACGAACACCGCGACGAGTTCGTCGCCACCGGCAAGCCGCGCGAGAACGCAACCCAGAAGGAAGGCTGAGACAAACATGGCTAGCAAGCGTGACAAGACGAAGTCGCTCGACGAGGTAGTCGGCGAACTCCGCAGCGGAATGACGATCGGCTTGGGCGGCTGGGGATCTCGCCGCAAGCCGATGGCCTTCGTGCGTGCGATTCTGCGTTCGGACGTCAAAGACCTGACCGTGGTCACCTACGGCGGACCGGATCTCGGACTGCTGTGCTCGGCCGGCAAGGTCAAGAAGGCATACTACGGTTTCGTGTCCCTCGACTCCGCGCCGTTCTACGACCCGTGGTTTGCCAAGGCACGCACCGCCGGTGAGATCGAAGTCCGCGAGATGGACGAGGGCATGGTCAAGTGTGGCCTCGAAGCAGCTGCCGCTCGCCTTCCCTTCCTCCCGATCCGCGCCGGCCTGGGTTCGGATGTCCGCAACTTCTGGGGCGACGAACTCAAGACCGTCACCTCCCCGTACCCCGAGGCCGACGGCCGCTCCGAGACCTTGATCGCGATGCCTGCGCTCAACCTCGATGCGTCGTTCGTTCACCTCAATCTCGGTGACAAGCACGGCAATGCCGCGTACAACGGCGTCGACCCGTACTTCGACGACCTGTACTGCATGGCGGCCGAAAAGCGTTACGTCTCCGTCGAACGCATCGTCGAGACCGAGGAACTGGTCAAATCCGTTCCACTGCAGAACCTTCTGCTCAACCGCATGATGGTCGACGCCGTCGTCGAGGCACCCAATGGTGCGCACTTCACGTTGGCCGGCGAAAGCTACGGCCGCGACGAGAAGTTCCAGCGTCACTACGCCGAGTCCGCCAAGACCCCCGAGTCGTGGCAGGCGTTCGTCGACACCTTCCTCTCCGGCAGCGAAGAGGACTACCAAGCCGCAGTAAAGAAGTTTGCCGATTCATCAAAGGCAGGGGAGCAGGCAAAATGAGCGAATCCACCGTCACCCGCGCAGAGTACGTTGTTCTCGCTTGCGCTGAAATCTTCTCCGGTGCAGGCGAAATCATGGCCAGCCCGATGTCGACGTCGTCCACCATCGGCGCTCGCCTGGCTCGACTCACCACCGAGCCCGACCTGCTGATCACCGATGGTGAAGCCCTCATTCTCGAGGACACTCCGGCCGTCGGAACGAAGGGCCCCGTCGAAGGATGGATGCCGTTCCGCAAGGTGTTCGACGTCGTCGCTTCCGGCCGCCGTCACGTAGTCATGGGCGCCAATCAGCTCGATCGCCACGGCAACCAGAACCTCTCCGCCTTCGGCCCGCTTCAGCAGCCGACGCGTCAGATGTTCGGTGTGCGCGGCGCCCCGGGTAACACCATCAACCACGCGACGAGCTACTTCGTCCCCAAGCACTCCAAGCGAGTGTTCGTCGACAAGGTCGACGTGGTGTGCGGTGTCGGCTACGACCAGATCGATCCCGAGAATCCGGCTTACAAGTACCTGAACATCCCCCGCGTCGTCACCAACCTCGGTGTCTTCGACTTCGGCGGACCAGGAAACACCTTCCGCGCGTTGAGCCTTCACCCCGGCGTCACCGCCGAAGAGGTAGCCGAGAACACCTCGTTCGAGGTTGCCGGACTCGCCGAGGCCGGTATCACCCGTGACCCCACCGCCGAAGAACTTCACCTCATCCGCGAAACCCTCGATCCGCGCAACCTCCGGGACCGTGAGGTCTCGGCATGACCCCCACCCTGAAGACCGCGCTGACCGAACTGGTCGGTGTCGAGTACCCGATCGTGCAGACGGGTATGGGCTGGGTTTCCGGTCCCGCTCTCACGTCGGCAACGGCTAACGCCGGTGGTCTCGGCATCCTGGCTTCGGCCACGATGACGTACGACGAGCTCGAGCACGCGATCAAGAAGACGAAGCAGCTCACGGACAAGCCGTTCGGCGTCAACATGCGTGCCGACGCCACTGACGCCCCGCAACGCGCGGATCTGCTGATCCGTGAAGGCGTCAAGGTCGCGTCGTTTGCGTTGGCTCCCAAGAAGGAACTGATCGCCAAGCTCAAGGACCACGGCATCGTCGTCGTGCCCTCGATCGGTGCCGCGAAGCACGCGGTCAAGGTTGCATCCTGGGGCGCGGACGCCGTCATCGTCCAGGGCGGCGAAGGTGGTGGCCATACCGGCGGTGTGGCCACGACATTGCTTCTCCCCTCGGTTCTCGACGCGGTCGATATTCCGGTCATCGCCGGTGGCGGATTCTTCGACGGCCGCGGGCTGGCTGCCGCACTGGCGTACGGCGCTGCCGGTGTCGCGATGGGAACGCGATTCCTTCTCACCAGCGACTCTTCGGTTCCCGATTCCGTCAAACAGGAGTATCTCAAGCGCGGACTGACGGATACGACTGTCTCCCGCAAGGTCGACGGCATGCCTCATCGTGTGCTCAACACCGACCTGGTCAACAGCCTCGAAGGTTCCAGCTATGCAACCGGTTTGATCGCCGCGGCCAAGAATGCCACGAAGTTCAAGGCCATGACGGGCATGAAGTGGTCGACCCTCGCCAAGGACGGTCTCGCGATGAAGCGGTCGGGTGACCGCACGCTGATGCAGATCATCATGGCAGCCAACACACCGATGTTGCTCAAGGCCGGACTGGTCGAGGGCAACACGGAAGCCGGTGTTCTTGCTTCGGGTCAGGTTGTCGGCATGATCAACGATCTGCCCAGCTGCAAGGAACTGATCGAAAGCATCATGGAAGGTGCCGCGGGGCGTATCGACGCGCTTGCGGCTCTTCGCTGACACAGCTCTATCCGAGTGCGTCTCCCCCACTGCGCTTTACGCGTAGTGGGGGGAGGCGCACTCTTTGCGTTTGTCGGACTATCCCGTCTTCTCCTGCTCGAACCCGTCGATCATTCCGAAATACTGCGAGATCGCTGCTGCCGCCATCTGTACGGGAGCGGCGTTCCTCTTGTCTATCGTGCCGCGAATCAAGGGCCCACAAATCGAGAGACCTACTGGCATGTGGTCGAGCACCCCGATTCGCGCGCCGATACAGCCCATCCCGGAATTGCAGATTCCGAACGCAACTGCGTGTTGGCGAACGTCATTGGCGTTGTGCGACGATGCCACCGATCTGTTGCCGGCGCTCAACAGTGACTTCCCGATGGTCGACGCTTGCGCTGGGATACGTGAGCCGACGCGAGTCTGAAGGTCGGGGACCATCAGGCTCCCGATCTTCTGGATGTAGCGCACATGGTTTCCTTCCAACACCCCGAGGTGCACGGCGTGTCCAGTCACGAAATGCAATTGCTGAAGTAGGGGCGTAACCACTCGATCCACTTTGTTTCGATACAGCGAGAGCGCGCCCAGATCTCCTAGCTTGTCGCCTATCTCGTACTCGAGTCCTTCGCGGCGTAGCCAGTTCATCCTCACGAGTTTCAGTAGCATCCGGTGCACGGACGATCGCGGAATCCCGGTTCGGCGCGCGACCTCCCCCAATGTCAGCCGAGGCGCGTCACGAAAGCAGTCCACCACCACCGACAGTCTGTCGAGAGTTGACATGGGGATGGACTCTTCGGTGATCGGTCCGACCAACATCGATGTCTCCGTTCCGGTGGCCCGCCGCTTCGGCAGCCAACATTCGTTCCGCCCATCTGAGCTTCCGTGGACACACGACGCCAGTACGTTTCCCACGCAGCGGGAGATGCATCTGCATGGGCTCTCACCAGCACCTATACCGATGATCGGTCATGTTCGTTGAGCCCGAATCCATCCCTCGTCACAGTGATGACCGGAGCCCATCAGATCATGCGGCGCCGAGCAGAACGCTTCAAAATCAGGAGGACACATGAATGCTTCATCCCCGTCGACAGGCGTGATCATCACCGGCGGCGCATCCGGAATCGGATTGGCCTCCGCCCGCGCGCTCGCGGCGATCCGACGACCAGTCGCTCTCTGGGATATCGACGAGGCAAAAGCGGTCGATCAGGCAGCAGTGATCTCCTCCGAATTCGGCATCGACGCCATCGGAGTGGGAATCGATCTCACGAGAGCGGACGACTACGCGGCCGCATTGGCCACAACCCGTTCCTCACTTCCCTCCATCGGCGGACTTGTTCACTCCGCCGGGGTCGTCGATATCGGATCCCTCGAAGGAGTGACGCTCGACGTGTGGGAGACGGGTATCAACACCCATCTACGTCCGCTCATCCTGTTGGTTCAACAGTTGATGCCTGATTTCACGGCCAATCCCGGTTCGGCAATAGTCGGAATCGCTTCGATCAACGCAACTTTGGGCAATGCAATCAACCCTGTCTACTCCGCTGCAAAGGGTGGGATGTTGTCGATGGTCCGATCGCTGGCGGACCGACTGGGCCCGGACGGCATTCGGATCAACTGCGTCTCTCCCGGACAGATTCTGACCCCTCTGCTTCAGCCGACCGTAGACGCATTGGGTGACGGGGCATTCGAACGACGCATCCTCCTCGGCAGGCTCGGTCGCCCGGAGGAAATCGCACACGCTGTCCGCTTCCTGCTGTCCGACGAAGCAAGTTACATCACCGCAACGGAATTGGTTGTCGACGGCGGCAACATCTCGTCGCAGCGTATGTGACTTGCCCAGAGATTTACCCCCCTTCGACTGTCGTACAACGTCGCTCGGTCCAGCCCACCGGGTGCACTCACGAAAGGAAGAACATGACAATTGCGGATGTCAATGAATCGGAAGAGGTTCGCATCATCGACCAGGGAGAACCTCCCACTCGATTTGCCCGCGGATGGCACTGCCTCGGCCTCGCCAAGGACTACAGCGACGGGAACCCGCATTCCGTCGAAGCTTTCGGTACCAAACTGGTCGTCTTCTCCGACTCGCATGGCGAACTGAAGATCCTCGACGCGTACTGCCGTCACATGGGCGGCGACCTGAGTCAGGGCACGGTCAAGGGCGATTCGATCGCGTGCCCCTTCCACGACTGGAGGTGGGGAGGCAACGGTAAGTGCACCGCGATTCCCTATGCTCGACGTGTCCCCCCGCTTGCCAAGACCCGCGCTTGGACTGCGCTCGAACAAGACGGGCTGCTCTTCGTCTGGCACGACCCCGAAGGCAATCCGCCTCCTGCCGAAGTCGCCATACCGATCATCAAGTCTGCGGAGCACGAGTGGACCGATTGGGTCTGGAAGTCGATAGTCATCGATACGAACTGCCGAGAAATCGTCGACAACGTCGTTGACATGGCGCACTTCTTCTACGTGCACTTCTCGTTCCCCACCTATTTCAAGAATGTCTTCGAAGGACACGTCGCCATCCAGGAGCAGAGCGGCATCAACCGCGACGACATCGTGACCTGGACCGACCCCGACGTACCGAAGTTGGTGTCGAATCTTTCGACAGCGGCCTACCACGGACCGTCGTTCATGATCGACGACTTGCGCTACGTCTACGAGAACTTCACGACCGATTCGGTGCTGATCAACTGCCACTACCCGGTGAGCCCGAACAAATTCGTACTCATGTACGGCATTACCGTCCAGAAGTCCGCAGAGATGCCCGCCGAGTTCGCCGATCAACTTGTCGACGCGATGATCGGATACATCGGTGTCGGGTTCGAGCAGGACATCGAGATCTGGAAGAACAAGACCCGCATCGACAATCCGCTGCTCTGCACCGAGGACGGTCCGGTATACCAACTGAGGCGGTGGTATGAACAGTTCTACGTGGACGTCGCCGACGTCACGCCCGAGATGGTCGACCGTTTCGAATTCGAGATGGACACAAGCAAACCCATCGAAGTGTGGAAGCAGGAAGTCGCTGACAACATCGCACGCAGGGCCGCCGCAGGAGTAGGGCAATGACCATGGAACCGCTGGACTGCGAGCGGTGCGGAACATACGTCCTCGTGGAGAAGAACAGCTGGCATCACACGTCGACCCAGTGGCGATCAGATTCGCGCACGGCATGTTTGGAGTACCGCGACGATGCTGAACCGCCGAGAATTCGATCCGGAAGTTGTTCCGCATTGAGAAATTCCATCAGCAGGGCCGCAATCGACGGGCGGATAACCGTTCCCGAATGACAATCTCCCTCGCGGCCTTGAAGGCTCACCTCATGGCGGCGGCCAACTGCTGAGACAACGTGCCTTTGTTCTCCACCTCGATGGTGTCGCAGCCCTGCCAACGCGCAGTTCTCCGAAGGAGTTCCGCCAACCGCGGCGCAGTGTCGGCGTCCGCGGTGGGTTCGGCCCACGCCGCGCGGACAAGCAGTCGACGGTTCTGACGGTCGTTCTTCAGATCAACTCGGGCGCAGATCTTGTCGTCGATCAACACCGGGAGCACGTAGTATCCGTGAACTCGCTTGTGCGCCGGAGTGTAGATCTCGATCCGGTAGTGAAAGTCGAAGAGCCGCAACGCTCGATCGCGTGCCCACACTACCGGGTCGAAGGGTGACAACAGCGCATCCGCACGGATGGACCTGGGACGCTTCGCTCGCGGATCGATCCACACCTCCCTTGCCTTGCCTCGACGCTCCCAGCCGTCGACGGACACCCGGCGCACGCTGCCGGCGTCTTCGAGTTCCTGCAAGGCCGTTCGTGCTTCTGCGCTGGGCAGACGAAAGTAGTCGGCGATGTCGTCGAGGGTGCCGAGACCGTGTGCCTTCACACCCCGCAGCACCAGTTCGCGTATCGCCTCCGACCGCTCGACGTGTGCGTCGAGTATCTCGGGTGCAAGCATCTGCTCGGCCAGGCCGTAACGACGCTCGAAACCGGCGCGCCCCGCCGAGACCACCTCGCCCCAACGGAACAGCGTCTCGAGCCCGACCTTCACGTCGGACCACCCCCACCACGGACCGCGCCGCGTGTTCGCCTCGTGTTCGATCTCGCTCGCCGCCATCGGACCGTTGTCGCGCAACTCCTGCCGCAACCAATCGAGGAAGACGCGCCGATCGGAAGCCCACCCGTCCTTGTCACTCAACGCTTTGGCGCGAAACTGGTCCATCCGCCAGCGGAACAACGGCCACATGTCCACCGGCAAGAACGTTGCTTCGTGACCCCAGTATTCGAGGTATCCCGAACCGGGGGTGAAGGCAAGCTGATCGAGTCTGGATTTGTCGTATGCGCCCAATCGCGCATAAACGGGTAGGTAGTGACTGCGTTCGAAGACATTGACCGAGTCGATCTGCAGCACCTGCAGCCGGTCCATCACGCCGACCAGATTGCGACGCGTCACCGTCGTGGGATGCGATTTGCCGAATCCCTGAGCGGCAAGCGCTATGCGACGGGCAGCTGCCAGTGACACGACTTCGCTCATAGTGGGCCAGACTACGCACACTCACCGACACGCTTCAGGCGGCCGAAGCCCGACGGCCGAACAGTACTGCCGACATGAACACCTGCAACATGGCCGCGTTCTCTGCGGCAGCGTCGAACTTCATCATGCGGCCGACATCCGGGACCAGGTTGAGCGCAGCGTGAACTACGAACTTCGCCTCTACTGCCGACAGCTCAGGACGAATCTCTCCGAGCACTCGCGCCCATTCGACCACGTAAAGCTTCTGGCGATTCTTCAGATCGCTTCGATGACTCGGCAGAAGGTTGTTCATCTCGGAGAAGTAGACCGACATCAATTCGTGCTGTGCAAACGACAACTCCACGTACATCGCCGACAGTGACCGGAGCACTTGTTCGTGCGAAGTCGCGGAGTCGAAGACCGCTGCCGTCGCCAAGTCCAAGCGATCTGCAGCTCGATAGAACACGGCGCCGAGAAGCTCTGCCTTGCTGGGAAAGTAGCGGTACATACCGGACGCGTTCAAGCCGGCGGCCGCGGCGATCTCTTCGATGCTGACGTCGTGATACCCGCGAGAGTCGAAGAGGCGCACGGCTTCCTGCAAGAGACGTTCACGTTTGTTCGTGGTCACGGTTCGAGGTAACGAGGACTGCTCCAAGCGGCTAGCGGTGATTGCACCCTCACCTTGATCTATCGCCAGACACGCGTCGAGCAGAACCTTCTCCATCGCTCGCTGGGGCAGCAACAGGTTATGGACGGTGATACTGCCGATGACGCTGAACATCGCTGCCACGACAAGGGTCTCGTCCCTCGCCGTCATCGCGGGTTCGGAGCGCGAAAGATACCGGGCTACTCGGCGATTGACCGTACTGGCTTGCGCTCGAACGGATTTCCGATCATCGGTGTCGAGAAACCGGCTCTCCCAACGATAGATTCCGGCCGTGCGCCGATTGCGGATCGTCGTTCGTATCACTGCAATCAGATCTTCGCGCAACCGCTGCGCATCGGTTGCCGCAGGCGCAACCGAAACGGCATCGAGGGCACTGGCGAGCGCTCCGGTCAACTCCAGTGCCGCGTGGCGGAACATCGCGTACTTGTTCGGAAAGTGCCGATAGAGCGCCGAACCCGAAATACCGACCGCCGACGCGATGTCGTCGACACTGACAGCAGGATATCCGCGCTCACTGAACGCGATTGCCGCTGCAGCCGCGATCTGCGCCTTGCGGTCCTTTGGTCGCCTCTTGACGGAGTCGGACCTCGGCTGCCGAACAATCCCATTCGACGTCTGCGCGTCGACGAACTGATCGTTCAGGCTCACCGTGTACCCCACTCTCCAGCCCTCACGCACAAAGCACTTCGATCCGCCTGCTCATCAGACGAGAATCAGCATAAGCATGATTCTGAAAACTCGTACACCGATTTCAGCACATCGCGCGTCTAGAGTTTCAGACATGCAGGTAACGCTGCCTTTGATCAGAACACACCACTCACCCTTCGCCACCTCCCCCGTTGCTTCCACCGAGAATCTTCGTTAACAAAACGTTGCCTGTGGCCACCAGCAGTGGGTAGGGTCACCGCTCGAAGCATCCAGCCCGCATCCACGAAGCAATCCGACTGACAGATTCGGAATATTCGTAAACATACACAGGATGTCGATATGAACAGTTCCGATATCTCCACGTCAATGAAGGAAACTCGGTCAACAGGGCTGACAGTTCGACGAGAATTTCGGTTCACATAATGCTTGCTTGGACACATATATGTGTGAGATGCTTCACAGGCAGTTCGCTCGACCGCCAGCGCTCGAACAGTTCGAACTCCGTGCCGAACACTGTTGATCTGCAAAGGAATTCAATTAGATGACGTACGAGCTGCCAGCCGCGAAGGGCCCGGTGCGAGACGTAGCGTTACAGGGGGGCTATCTGATCGGATTCTCGGTTCAGGCACTCTTCGGCCTGTTCACGGCAATCCTGCGCAGACGACTCTCATTGCACGAGACGGTTACTCAGACCCTGTTCATCGGTCGCGTCAGCACCGGCCCGTCGCTGCTTCTCATGATTCCGATCGGTGTATTCATCGCCGTCTCGGTCGGTGAACTGGCCGGCCGGATCGGAGCCGGTGGATATTCCGGAGCTGTCGTAGCTTTCATCATCGTCGGTCAGGCCGCGGCGCTGGTGTGCGCGTTGATGATGGCCGGTGTCGCAGGATCGGCGATCTGCACGGATTTGGGTTCACGAAAGATCCGGGAAGAGATCGACGCGATGGAAGTGATGGGCATCGACGTGATCGAGCGCCTCGTCGCACCGAGATTGGTTGCGGCAGTGATCGTCTCCCTTGCACTGTGTTCGATGGTCACCTTCGGCGGTGTGATCGCGTGCTACCTGTACCACATCTACGTCCAGCATCTTCCGGCCGGAACGTTCATGGCAACGTTCAGTCAGTACGGGCGATCTTCCGACTTCGTCATGGCTTTGGTGAAGGCTGCGGTCTTCGGCATCGCTTCGACTTTGGTCGCCACCTTCAAAGGTCTACATGCAAAAGGTGGCCCACGCGGCGTTGCCGACGCAGTCAACGAAGCCGTGGTCATCGCGTTCGCGCTCGTCTTCATCGTGAACACAGTGTTGTCCGCGCTCTACACCGTAATCGTCCCGGCAGTCGGTGAATTCTGATGTCGCTCGTCGATCTCCGTGTTCGAGCACGTCAAGCGAGCAGACCCCTGCGAACCGCGGGCGACGGCCTCGTCTCCCTCGGTCAGCACGTCACTTTCTACGTCCGCACTATCGCATCGATCCCCTTTGCGCTCACCAAGTACCGCAAGCATGTACTCGGTCAGATCAGCGAGGTCAGCTTCGGCACGAATTCCTTGTTGTCCGGCGGCGGCACCATCGGGATCGTCTTCGCGATGTCGCTGGCCGCGGCGATGATGTTGGGCGTCGAGACCCACCGGGGCCTCGAGCTTGTCGGGATGACCTCGCTCTCCGGCATGCTGTCCGCGGTTGCCAACACCCGTGAACTGGCCCCTGTTGTCGTCGCGATCGCGTTGGCCGCCAAGGTCGGAACGGGTTTCACCGCCCAGATCGGGGCCATGCGTATCTCCGACGAAATCGACGCGCTGGACTCGATGGCGATCCGATCGATCCCCTTCCTCGCGGGTACCCGGGTGATCGCTGCCATGATCTGTGTCATCCCGATCTACATGATCGGACTCCTGGCCAGTTACCTCTCGACCCGACTGGTCGTCGTGTTCTTCAACGGCGCATCGGCCGGTACTTACGACTACTTCTTCCATCTGGCGATCTCTCCGCAGGATCTCCTGTACTCGGGTCTCAAGGCCGTGGTGTTCGCCGCTGTTGTCGCGCTGGTTCACTGCGCGTACGGCTACTATGCCTCCGGTGGTCCGGCCGGCGTCGGGCAAGCGGCCGGGCGCGCGCTCCGGACTGCGATCCTCGCGATCGGAATCCTCGACGTACTGATGACTTTCGCGCTGTGGGGCCTCGTGCCCCAGATCCCGGGAATGGGGGTCTGAGCCGTGGACAGACTCACTACACGCACGAAGATCGTGTACGCCCTTCGCGGCGCGATCGCCATAGTCGTAGCCGTCGCCGCCGCCGTGACAATGGTTCTACGCGGTTCGGGAAATCTCGAGCAGAGCACCGACATCTTCGTCGCTGTTCCAGCCACAGCCGGTCTCATCAGCGGTGAAGCTCCGGTTCGGTACCACGGCGTCAACGTCGGCCGAATCGGCGAAATCGAATCAGGAACCGCCGAATCCGTTGTGCAGTTGCAGATTCAGACCGATGACGCGTCGAAGATTCCCGCTGACGTGGTGGCTCGCGTTGTTCCACGCACGTTCTTCGGCGACATCTACATGCAGCTCGTGGACAGTCCGAATGAGCAGGGCCAGACGACTCTGGCGGACGGAGACGAGATCCACATGGACGACGGTCCCGAAGCCGTTGCGCTCTACGACGTGTACACCAAGTTGGTGGGCGTCCTCACTGCGATGCAGCCCGAGAAGTTGCAGACAGCCCTGACTGCGCTGGGCCAGGCGCTCGACGGAAACGGAGCCGAGATCGGTACCACGATAGACAATCTCAGTGCCGCGTCCGGCGTACTGACACCCGCCGCACACCAATTCCTCGAATCGACACCCGAATTCAAGTCGGTCGTCGACGCGTTGGACCGTGCGACCCCCGACATTCTCGATACCTTGGCAGCCGCCACAACCGTCTCGAACGACATGGTCGCCAACAGAGCGAATCTCGAGTCCTCGATCGGCGCGGCCGCAGTCTTCGCCGCTACCGTCGACGATTTTGTCGGGGCGAACAACCGAAACATCATCACTGTGATCGATTCCGCCGGAAAGATACTCGCAACCACCGCGGCCAATCCCGGAGGACTGCGTTCCACCCTCGCCAATGCCAGTACGTTCGGCGCCGCGGGCGCTCGAGTCTTCGCCACCGGAAAGTTCGACATCACAGCAGTTGCCACGTTCGCCGAACCGCTCCCATACACGGGTGATGATTGCCCGCAGTACGGTGACTCGCGCGGAGCACAGTGTTCGGGCTCCAACCTGACGCCTGAACAACCCGTCAGTGCCCCGGTCGTGGGCGGCGTAGCCGAAGCGGCCCCCCTGCGGTACCTCGAAGATCAACTACTGGGCGGATCGCCGGAACCCTCGGATACCCCCAACCCGGCAACAACACTGATGTTGGGGCCGATGGTCAGAGGTAACGAGGTGACCGTCCCGTGAAGGTCCGTCCTGGCCAGGTAATTCGGTTGTCACTCTTCTGTCTCACCGGCGTCGCCTGCGCGTCGTTCGTGGCGAACACGTTGTCGGTCCCGGTTCGCGGAAGCACCGATTCGTACTCGTTCGAGTTCACCGACGTCGAAGGACTCAACCCGGGCAACCCGGTCACCATGTCGGGTGTGCGTATCGGCCGCGTGGACTCGGTTGCGTTCGCCGACAACGGAGGCGGGACGAGCAAGGCGATCGTCGACGTCGAAATCGAGTCGCGATATTCCCTCGAGTCGGATGTCCGTGCCGCCGTGCGCTACGGCGACATGCTCGGTGCTCGATATCTGGCACTGACGCAGGACGACAGCGCAACAACGGTATCCGCACGACAGCTCGAACCAGGTGACACGATACCGCTGGCGCAGACAACACCGCCGATCAACTTGACGGCCCTGATGAACGGGTTCAAACCGTTGTTCGCCGCGCTGCAGCCCGAGCAGGTCAACACGCTCACGCGAAGTTTTGTCGAAACCTTCAACGGCCAGGGCCAGGCAATGACCACCCTGCTCGACCAGATCGCGACCATGAGTTCCGGCCTGGTCGACCGTCAGGACGTCTTCGCGCAACTACTCACGAACATGAACACTCTTCTCACCTCCGTCGACGAGCGTCAACCCGAATTGGTCGGTCTGTTGGACGGTTTGAACGATCTGAGTACTTCCGTCGTCGGGCAGAACGATCAACTGGTCTCGCTCTTGGATCAGGGAAACCGCACTGTCTCGTCCTTGGCTCAGATCATGGCCGGGTCGAACGGTGCATTCGGTCAGACCGTGCAACAACTCGAAAGTGTCACCGGGAGTTGGATTGCGAGCACCGACGAGTTCAACAGACTTCTCGTCAACCTTCCCCAGTTCGCCGACGCCGCCAACCGGATCGGAAGTTACGGAAGTTTCATCAGCCTGTATCTGTGCAATTTCACTCTGAAGGCAGGCGACATGGAAGCCAACATCTTCGGTCCGACACACTCGCCGGTGTGCTCATGATGTTCCTGGTCAAGCTGATCGACGTGTTCGTCGGCATCATGCTCTTCCTGTTCAAAGGGGATCGCCGTCGCAGCGGTAGCGGCACCGCTCTCGCCCTGGGCAGTCTCGGAATCTTCGTTCTGGTGGTGGGACTCGGCGCCGCCTTGGGCATTCCGAAGCTCTGGTACAACGTACGCACGTCGGCATACACAGCCGAGTTAGCCAATGCCAGCGGGCTTTCCGACACCGATCCGGTTTACGTGGCCGGGGTTCCCGCGGGCCGAGTGGATTCGATCGACCTTGCCGGCGACCACGTCGTCGTCAACTTCCGCTTGGACAAGGACCAGCCTTTGGGAAACCAGAGCACGGCGACGGTCAGGCTCAAGACGGTCCTCGGCAAGCGCTACCTGGAGATCGTGCCGGCCGGAGTGGTCGACGACTCCGAGGCGCGGGTCATCCCGCTCTCCCGCACAACCGTGCCGTACAGCCTCGACGACGTCAGCAGTGATGCCACCACTGCGGCAACAGGCGTCGACCTACAGGCGATGGAGTCCATGATGAACACCCTTTCGCAGGTGATTCCCACTGATTCCGATCAGGTGGGCCGGGCTCTGGCCGGAATCAGCGGCGCCTCGGCGGCTTTCGCGCAGAACAGTGAACAGATCGACCAGATTCTCATCATGTCTCGTGAGCTGTCGGACATGGCTGCGGCACAAACCGATTCGATCGTCGGTACTGCGGCCAATGCTCAGACGATCGTTCGAACTCTTGCGATGCGCAAGGACGCACTGACTCAGCTGGTCGACAACCTGACAATCATCATCTCGAAGCTCTCCACCACTTTCGTCGATCGTCAGGACGAGTTCGGAGCCATGACCGACAACCTCGTCGCGGTCACCACCACGCTGAAGAACAACGCAGATCAGATCGACCTGCTGTTGACTCGTCTTCCTTCCGCGCTGCGTTCGGTCACCGATTCAACCGGCACCGGCAATTGGACCGACGTCAACGCGCCGGCGGCCGTGATCCCGGACAATCTGCTCTGCGCGCTCGGCATCATGGAGGGCTGCAAGTGAATACACGAAAAGCCGTCACGGCCATGCTGGTAGTGACCTTGGCGATCGCCCTGCCCGGTTGGTACATATTCGGACGAACAGATCAGTCCAAGACCGTCTACGCCGATTTCAGCTACGTCGGCGGAATCTACGAGGGAAGCAAGGTCACCGTCCTCGGAGTCGGCGTCGGGACGGTCACGTCGGTGGAACCTCGCGGAACTTCTGTTCGAGTAGCGATGTCGATGCCCGACTCCGTGGACCTGCCCGCCGACGCCTCGGCCTATGTCCTCAATCCATCGGTGATCAGCGATCGACACATCGAACTCGGCCCGGCGTACACCGGCGGAGAGACACTGAAAGACGGCGACCAGATTCCGATCGAACGTGCCCACTCCCCCATAGATTTCGACGGCTTGATGGGAAGCGTCAGCACTTTGGCCGACGCATTTGCCGGGGATGGGGGCAATCTCGGCGATCTCGTGAGCCGCGGCGCCGCCGGGTGGCAGGGCCAGGGCGATCAATTCAACACCGCAATTCGCAACCTCAGCACGGCAACCGGAGTTGTCGGCGCTCGGTCGGAAGACATCGGTGCCCTTGTCGACAATCTCAACACTTTGATGAATGCTCTGGACGCACGGCAGGTCAGCCTCGACGAACTTGTCGGCGACCTCGGCGTCCTGGGTGATCAATGGGCGAGCCAGAACATGGACATCTCACAGCCTCTGCAGGATCTGCAGGTGGTCTTCGACCAGTTGAACAGTTTCATGACAACTCACGGCGATGATGTCGGTGCCATAGCCGACAACGTGCGAGTTCTCGGTGACACTCTGGCTGCCAAAGAACCCGGCCTCGCCGAGTTCATGGACCTGGTGCCGTTGATGATGCAGAACCTCTCCCAGACAATCGGTCCTGATCAGCGCGGGCGCATTCGGCTCAACGTCTCGACTGCATTGACTCAGTTCGCGGTGGCGAAACCGCTGTGCGACACCTACAAGTTGCCGATCTGCACCGGAGCCGGGTTCACGAATCCGATTTCCTTCCCCCTCAGCACTTCTGATCCGCTCGGCATCGCCTCCGCGATTTCCGGCGGAGCCGTCCCCGGAGGTGGCAATTGACGCGACAATCAGTTCGAATAATCGCCGGTATCGCGATCATCGGTGTGGGTTCTGCGGCCGTGTTCGCCTTCGGCGGCTGTAGCGCAGGCATTCAAGACCTACCCCTCGGTCGTTCGGCCGACGGTGACGCGTACAACGTGGCGCTGCAGCTGGCCGGCGCCGACGGCCTGGTGTTGGGAGCAGACGTCCGCAGCGGCCAGAAAGTCATCGGTCGAGTATCCGCGCTGTCAGCCGATGTCGTCGGAGCCGATGTGACTCTGAGTCTGGACGCCGCGACGCCATTGCCCGACAACGTCGAAGCTTCCGTCGAACTCCCGTCCGCACTTGGCAATCCGTTCATCAGACTCTTGGTGCCGGAAGTTCCGTCCGGCTCCACGCTCAGCGACGGAGACACAATTCCGGAGTCTCGCACCGAGATCGGTCCGCAGGTCGAAAGTGCGCTTGCCACCCTCGGCACGGTTCTGACCGGAAGCGGCATCGACCAACTCGATACCGTGGTGCGCGAGCTGAACACCGCGTTTTCCGGGCGCTCCGGTGAAGTTCGTTCTCTGACCGAGACCCTCACCTCGCTCATGGCAGAGGCAAGCAGTCACCGCAGCGAGTTCGACGAGGCCGTCGACCTCGCTGCCCGGGTCTCCTCCCAACTGGCCGGCCAACGCGTAGTTGTCGACAACTACCTCGATTCCGTTCCACAGGTGGTGTCGATTCTCGTGGGACAGAAGGATCAGATTGCGAGCCTGTTGAACTCGACCGTTCAGCTCGCCACCAACGCAAACACCATTCTCGACTCGTCTCCCAACGGCCTCGACGCGATGCTGCACGATGCGTCGACCGTTGTCGGGACTCTGGATTCGTTCAACTCGGAGATCGGCCAGACGCTGACGAACATGAACGGGTTGCTCGAAAACTTCACCGGTGCAGTGCAGGGTGACTACCTCGTTTTCGACGGCGCCCTGGATATTCCGGGAACGATCGACAAGCTCTGGAGCGGCGGTATGGCCGGTCAATCGATCGCACCAGCGGGAACTCTCACCGATCTACTTCAGGGAGGTCCGCGTTGAGTCGCCTTGCGCTTGTTCAACTTGTCCTGTTCGCTCTGATCGCTGCTGTGGTCATCCCTTTCGGGATCGTCTACGTGGTCGGCCCTCAGGGTTTCGGGGGTCAAATCCGGCTGCACGCCAACATGTCCGACGCCTTCGGACTGACCAAGGGCACGGTCGTCACGTATCGCGGCGTACAGGTGGGGAAAGTGAGTGAAGTCGAACTCGACGCAGGCACCCGCACGGCTCGGGTGGAACTCTCACTCAACGACAACACCGAGATACCTACCGACAGCGTCGCCAAGGTGACGATGGGGACCGCAGCCGGAATTCAGAATGTCGACATCTACCCCAACACAGACCACGGCCCGTATCTTAGGGACGGCGACGAGATCGCCATGCCCGCGGATCAGCAACCGGTCCAGATGAGCCAGTTGATGCTTCAGGCGTCCGGTGTCTTGGAAGGGATTGATCCACAAGCGATCAGCGACATCGGGACCGAGCTGGGGAATTCGTTCAACGGGCTCGGCCCGAGCTTGGCGACGATGATCGACAACGGTGGGACCATGTCGGCGCAGTTGAACGACCAGTCGGCCGAACTCGCTGCGCTGCTGTCGCGAACCTCCACGTTGGTGGACTCCATGGCGACACAATCGGATTCGTTCGTCCGGGGAATGGCAGCTGCCAAGAACTTCACCGAACAACTCGAATCCAATGCGCCGGTGCTGATCTACCTCACCGATCATTCGCCCGCCGCCCTGAACAGCGCTCAACAGTTGTTCGACAAGTACCACAACACTTTCGGAGCGGTCCTGGCCAATCTCGTCACTGTCGCACCGATCATCTCCGACCGCACAGAGGCCCTGGAAACCGGACTTGTCACGATTCCTGAAGGTCTCGCCAAACTGGCATCCATCGTCAAAGGCGATCGCGCCGACTTTGCCTTGGTTGCGACCCAGGGGCCGGTCTGCAACTACGACACCCCTCGGCGTGAGGTCGGCGATCTGTCTCCCACCAGTCCGAGTCTGGCGATGTACTGTCCCCCCGCCGACGACCTCGTCCAACGCGGAGCACAGAATGCTCCGCGTCCGAACGACCTCGGTTTGCAGAACTCGACCGTCCCGGGCACTCCGATCGGACCGCCCGTCGTCGCAGATCCGATTCTCGTCCCGACCGGAGTCGACGCCCTGAACTACTGGAGATTGATGTTGGAAGGACTGGGAAATGGCACACGGTGACAACGCACTACTCGACGAGACAGAAGCCGAGGTGGCCGAACATCCGACTTCTCCGTCGCTACTTCACCGCCTGAAGGAGCCACGCAACGCATTGATCTCACTAATGGCGGTAGCGCTGGTCGCAGCATTGGCGGTGCTCGGATTCCAGATGTACTCGGCGAATCAGGAAGACACGCTGCGGCAGGAGGCTTTGGACACCGCACGGGATTACTCAACCATCATGTCCTCCTTCGATTATCAGAACCTCGATGTCAACAAGGACACCATCGCCTCGATGTCGACCGACGAGTTTGCCGGCACCTACCGAACGATGGTGGATTCCCTGAGGGAAGTCGTTGCCGGGGGCCAAGGCCAGGCGAGCGCGACGGCGACAGACGTCGGCATCGGATCACTGGACGATTCGTCGGCCAAGGTGCTCGTGTTCGTCGACCAACAAGCCAAGAATGTCGCAGCGCCAGAGGGAAACACACAGAAGTACCGCATGGTCGTGTCCCTGGTCCGCTCGGGCGACCGGTGGCTCGTGAGCAACGTCGAGACCAAGTAACTCACCACACGCGGAGGAAGATCCATGCCCACTCACTACCTGGATTCGGAAAAGTCCGAGTCGTCGCTTCGCACCGATCAGACACGCATCACCATCACGGCCGAGCGTAGACGGTGGGCACGTAAGCCCGCACACATCACCGACGCACTCGATTTCTGGTCGTTCGCCGGAGCCGCTGCCAACGTCATCCTGCAACTCGGTTGGCCCGAGGTGGCGTACGGCGTCATGGAGAGCAAGGTCGAATCGGGTGCTCTGACAGCGCATCCGTGGAAGCGTGCACGAACCACGACGCAGTACCTGACGGTCGCGATCCTGGGTGACGAGGAAGAGCGAAAGGCTTACCGCGAGGCCGTGAACTCGGTACACCGACATGTGAAGTCGGATTCAAACAGCCCGGTCAAGTACAACGCCTTCAATCGCGAACTCCAATTATGGGTTGCTGCATGCCTGTTCATCGGTTTCGAAGACAGTCATCAGTTGCTGCACGGCAAGATGTCCGAAGAACAGGCGGAGTCGTTCTACAAGTCCGCGTCAACTTTGGGAACGACGCTGCAGGTCACCGAAGAGATGTGGCCGGCCACACGTGCCGACTTCGAGCGCTACTGGAACCTCGGTTGCGAACGCGTCGTCATCGACGAACGCACCAAGCAGTACCTGATCGACTTGGTCAACCTACAGATGATCGCGTGGCCGATACGCCTGGTGTTCCGAAACTTGTTGCGGTTCCTGACGGTCGGATTCCTTCCACCGATCTACCGCGACCAACTCGATCTCGAGTGGACCGAAGACGACCGCCGCCGGTTCGAACACCTCTTCATTTTCGTGTCGTTCGTCAACAGGTTCATCCCACGCTCCGTTCGTCAGGCCGGCAACACCATTCAGATGCGCGACATTCGCCGCCGGATCAAGGCGAGCAAGAATCTCGTCTGAGCCAGCGGCGCGTTATTCGTTGTCAATTCTGCTGCCCTACAGGTAAATCGGGCCGGTCGGTCGACAACAGATCACGGCTGGACATGGGTTCCAGCACGACTGGAAACCGGGTCGAAAAGCCGACAAACCGGGCTGATCGAGTGTCACATTCGCCGCATATCGACGCCGTCGAGGCACGTTTCAGGTGACTTACATCACATTTTATCTCGTTTATGTAACGCCGGGAGAGGTGGCATATCGCCATGCGACCTGGGAAAACACTCTTTGATGCATTTCTGTTGCACAAACATGTGTCGACACGCCGACCCGTGACCAATCCGTAATCATCTCTTATGGTTGGTGACAGCCCGATCAACCGGGCATTACCGAATCGCCACCGCCCGTCCCACCCCGCGGTTCGGACTCGACAACATTCCTAGTGGTGGGAGCGGAGCTGAGACGGTCACCGTCCTCCGTCGGCGGGACTCGAGAGGATTTACCGAAAATGACCAAGACCACCGTTACCCGTGCACTTGCCTCTGTCGCCGCAGCCGGAGCCCTCGCGGCCGGAGCCCTCGGACTGAGCGCAGGCACCGCATCCGCAGCCACCCACGACTGGTCGGGTGTCGCAGAATGCGAATCTTCGGGCAACTGGGCCGCGAACACCGGAAACGGCTACTACGGCGGACTCCAGTTCAGCCAGAGCACGTGGGAGGCCTACGGCGGAGCGGGCAGCGCCGCCAACGCCAGCCAGGCAGAACAGGTCCGCGTTGCTGAAAACGTCCTTGCCGGTCAGGGCGCCGGCGCGTGGCCGGTGTGCGGACAGTACCTCCGCTGACCCCAGTTCGAGTAGTGCGTCACTGCCCGGTGTTCGTCGAGAATTCGACGAACACCGGGCAGTATTGTATACCGATACCTATTTCCCACCACCACTACTGTTGAAAGATGTTACAGCGGTGCGTGATCCGTCGGGATGCCGCGGAGCGAGCGAGGTATATCGACTCGCCTTCCGATCCCCCATCATCCCTCGAAGAGCCATCCACAATTTTTGGGCCGTCCTTGCCAACCGGTTGTGAGAACTGACCGGCGCAGCCGTAGAAGCGTACGGGATGGGGTCCTTACGCACGTAGTGCTCCATAACCCCAGCGTAGCCGTGTTTCGATGCCGAAATGTTCGTTTTCAATCGCTACCTCGCATCCCTCACGGCGACCGAACAAATCGATCCGGCGCACTCGATGGCCCATCCTTGACCAGGCGTGCAAACCGGTCGGGTAAATCGCGTGGCCCGAACACTTCTCGACCACTGTGTGACAAGAGGCGGTCAACGCTCCACCACTCGGAGTGCTCGACCAGCTCGGCGGCCAGCGCTTCGCGCCCCAACGACCCACAGGGCTCGAATACGGTCGCCACCGGCACGAGGAAGTAGTCGTTGATCGCACCGCCCCAACCCGGCAATATCGCCGGGTCACGGATCTCCTCATGCCACACATGGGTGGCTGCGCCGTAGTCGCGCAAGCCGATCTCCTCGTCCAATTCGCGCGCGAGCGCCTCGGACGGGGTTTCGTCTCCTTCCAAGCTTCCGCCCGGAGGGCACCAGACCGTCAGCCCGCCCCCGGGCGCGATGAATCGGTAAAGCAGAAGACGGGACTGGTCGTCAACGACCAACCCCCTGGCCGAATGCCTCAGACGCATGAGTGCCACTGTAAACCCGGCTCGCGCCCTGGAACGGTGGATGTGCAGTGCTCACATCAGTATTCAATCACCGTCACGCTCCACGCTCGTAAGTCGTGAGCCTAGGGCAAATCCCAACTCAACCAGCCCTGGTCGACACTCGGAATCCAACCGCCGCATGGCTGTCCGTGCTCCAACGCAAAAACGACGTCCTCCAATAGCGCGGCGACGGAGGGCCAGGTTGTCCCTTGGTCGGCGCTGTCTCCGAGGAATTCGCGTACACATCCGCTTGCTTGACCGGTCCGCGTATCGACGAACAAGAGATCGCCCCGAATGTTGGCAGCTATGGGAATGTATGCCGCCAAGAAGGTGTCAGCCACCGTTCCCGCTGGCTGATCAGGCAAAGCGATGCCACCGGCGGCTGTTGTCGTCTCTCCCCACTCTGTCGTCATCGATTCCCACACAGACGCGACACGATCCAAAGGCAACGGTTGAAACTCCGGAAATATCAGGGCCGAGTGCCCTCCGTCGGGGTTTCCGTTCTGCAAACCGAACCACGTCCGTAGCTCGGCCGGCCACGTCCTGCCCGTAAATGTTTCCACGGATTTCAGGACGTCCACTGGCGCGGGCGGGTCGATAGCGGCAGCCGTTACCGGGGCTTCCCGCTGACACCAACCGTTGAGTCTGCGCCAGTGCTCTTCAACGCTCATGAATGCACGCTATCCCGGCCTCACGGATCCATGACATCTGACGGCCGCGTTCGATCTCGCAGCGGGATTTCTGTCGATAGATTCGAACCATGACTCTTACCGACGCATGGCTCGCCTTCATGGAGGTACTCCGCGACCGTGCACCGGTCACCGCCGCTGCGGTACGTCCGCCTCGGACTCGGTCCGATCGGGAAACCGCCGAACGCGTCACTAATCCATGGCCGGAGGACCTACGCGAGTTCTTCGCCCTGCATGACGGCCAACCCTTCCGCTCCGACGACAACCAGTTCGTCGGCGAAGCCCTACCAGGAGTGGAACTGCTTTCACTCGACCATGTGGTTTCCACGCACAGACGTTGCCGTGAACAATTGCATCCTATCGACTACCTCGGACCCGACTGGCCCATCACCGTTCGAGCACAACACGCAGGTGAAACTGCAGAGATGTTCCTCCCTACCTACATTCCGTTCGCCGAGGACGGAGCCGGTGATTTTCTCTATGTCGATACCCGAGGTGGCCTACACCACGGCTGCATCCGCTATTTCGCCGCCGAAGCCGCCGACGAAGGCGGCTCCCTTTTCGGCTCTCTGGCCGACTACGTGGATTCGGTTCGTCGAAGTATCGAGTCAGGATCCGAGCACTCGTACTTGATGCCGACAGTCACTGACGGCGTGCTGGTCTGGGACGTCGACTTTTCGGATCAGCCGATCCCACATCCCCAGCCGAGCCCGATACCGCTGCACCTGCCGTTTCCGCTGAAGGACTTTCAGCCTTCGCTGGTCAATTCAGATGACGACCTCATCGACCTCGACGCCGTCCGCAAATCTGTCCTCGACACTGCGCAGTCCCTCCACCCCGGTTCGCATGTGCAGGGCGGCGAGGCGATATTTCCGCAGGTCCCGCGCCAGCGCGGGGTGACCGTGAACTCCTACGTCCAGATAGACGGAGTGCCCAGATTTTACCTGACGATCGTCACGGGAGTCGAGAACAACGTCATCGTCTACGAAATGCCTCCAGGAGGATTCGAATTCATAGTCGACGACTGACTTCTCTTGGTAAGTAAGGAGATTCCATGTCAGCGAGACTTTGCTGAGTTGACCTAAATGATCGGCACTTGTCCCCCGTTGTTGCGCCCATTTGATCCAGGCGCGCCGTTCCGGGTCGTCAGGGGACGCCTAAAGTACGGCGAGCGACGCAGATGTGGTCGGGGTCGGGGTATCGGACAGATCTCTATACACGAAATAGTTCCAGTCGATTCATGCGGTCGCTCAGGTGGCACGATCAATCAATAACAGCACGCTCCGGCAGTCCGGCAACCACAACCGCGAGGTTGTATCCCGACATCCGCAGTTCTCCGTTGTCCCCTGTCCTCGCGTACTCCGCATGCCCGAACGCCCGCTCGTGTTTCACTCCATCCGGGGTGATCCCCTCGGCCGTGGACAACCGATGGAACTCGGTGCGCGTCGGATCGCCACCGAAACGGCCGAACCCCGCGATACTGTCGCCTTCCGCTTTCATGACGTAGACGTGCCGGTCGGCGATACCAAGGTCCGACTCCACCTTGGCTCGCACCCCGGGTGAACCGTAGAACACCACGTCGTCGACCGCTGCGCTTGCCCCGCGTTGCAGCGCAAGAGAAGTCGCGAGGGATCCGTAGGAGTGGCCCAACGCGGTGATATGGACTCCGTCGTTGACCGACGCGGCACGAAGACCGTGAAAGAAGCTACCCAATGCGTCGGCGGCTATGCCGGCCTTGGACGATCGACTGACGTCGAAGCTGGCCCGACCGATGTCGAACTTTCCCGGCCCGATCACCTGTGGCGCGTCGTATCCGATCCAGGCGATGGTGGCCACGCTTTCCTTTCGGCCGGCCAGTTCGAGTTGCCGCATCGCCTCGGCTCGTAATCGCGTTGCCTCGCCGACCATTCCGCGCATCGAGTCCTTGACGTTGGTGTTCAGTCCGGGAATCGTCACGGAGATGTGATCCGCTGTGTCCGGATCACCGATCGCAATTGCAGCGAAGCCGCGTTCGCCCGAGCGCATGTCCATGAGCAGTAACCGTCGATCAGGTTCGGCGCGAAACAACTCGTCGAGCGCGTCCAGATCCTCGAGTTTGCGTTCGGCGTACCACTGGCCCGCCCCGGTGTTACTCAGTCTGCCGCCGAAGAACTCGCGGTGAAGTTCTTGCGAGATTCGGACTGAATCATCTTGCAGCCGTGCTCGTTCCGATTGAATTCGATCGAGGTTGGCCGGGCTGCGAATCGCAGCAGGAATGCCGTCGAGGTTGGCGATCAGGCCTGGTGCATGACGCAACATCTGACGCTGCCGATCAGGGCTGAACGCTCGCCACTCCTCCCCCACACGCACAGCTTTGTCACGGAGGTCGGTGCCGACCTGAGACCGCAGAGACAACGCATGATGAAGATCCGCGCTGACCAGCAGTGCCTCACCGATCAGTTCTCGAACTGCGACCTCGAGCAACTGGGCGTGCACGTGGAGCGGGTGACCGTCGGCGATGGGCGCAACAGCAGAGACGGTCCCATCCTGACGAATATGCAAGTCGTCGGCGACGGCCTCTTTGCGCAGCGTATCCAGCCGTCGACGGATGTCGCGAACGCGGTGAGCGACCAGAACGCCTTCCAACCCAGCAGACAGTTGATCCAAGGCTTCGACGTCCCATACGTCGATATCTGTGAGATCCACTCGGGTCAGGACGAACGAGCAGCGATCCGGGCCTGTACTTCCGGGCGACGCAACGGAGGGACGGTCTGAGGTGGCTGTCTGCGAGGCGGCAACGCACTGAGCAGGCGCGTCGTCGTTTCGGTCACCTCACGCACCGCCTGTTCGAAGGCGTCTCGGTTCGCGTCGGACACCTTGGCTATTCCGCTCACCTTACGTACGTATTGGCGAGAGGCCGCCTCGATCTCCTCCGGCGTAGCAGCGGGCTCGAGTCCACGAAGTTCAGTGATGTTTCGGCACATAATTCGACGATAACCCTGCTCACCGACGCCGTCACGGTTCGATACATCAATGTATCCAAACTGCCACGCAGATCCGGGCATCACGGTAGTTTCAGTGAAATTCCCCCAGTGACTGGAAGTAGCCACTAACTCATGGACTCTGCACTCACCTCCGTCGGCCTACCCGCCGCACTCGCCATCATCATGTTCGGCCTCGGGCTTTCCTTGACGGTCGGAGATTTTGCCCGCGTGGCAAAAGCGCCGAAAGCCGTCTCGATTGCCCTGATCTGTCAGTTGTTGTTGCTCCCGGCCGCGGCCTTCGGTCTGGTCACGTTGTTCGACCTCGACCCGCTGCTCGCCGTCGGCATGATGCTCCTCGCCGCATCACCGGGCGGCACCACGGCAAATCTGTTCAGTCATCTGTTCCGCGGCGATGTCGCTCTCAATGTGACACTCACTGCGGTCAATTCGGTGATAGCGGTGGTCACCCTTCCGCTCATCACCAACTTCGCGTTGGGGTACTTCGAACCCGAGGACGCGGACGGCACCCTCGGACTGCAGTTCACGAAGGTACTTCAGGTCTTTGCCGTCGTACTGATTCCTGTCGCCCTCGGAATGTGGGTTCGATTGCGCTCGAGCGCCTTTGCCGAGCGCATGGACAAGCCCGTCCGCATCGGATCCGCGGTGGTTCTGGCACTGGTGATCGTCGGAACGGTTGTTTCCGAGCGCGAGAACATCGCGGACTATCTCGTCGACATCGGCGTCGTCGCTGCCTTGTTCTGCCTACTGAGCCTCTCGATCGGTTACGTCGTTCCCCGGATATTCGGCATCGAGGATCGTCAGGCCATCGCCAGTTCCATGGAAATCGGCATCCACAACAGCACGTTGGCGATCACCATCGCCGTCAGTCTCCTCGACAACGTGCAATTGGCAGTGCCGGCCGCGGTGTACGGCGTTCTGATGTTCCCGCTCGCTGCAGCCTTCGGCGCCGCCATCACCCGAAAGTCACGGACCATGGCCGAAATCGACTAATATCAGGCGGTTTTCGATATAGGTGATCTGGTATCGCCAACCCTACGATCGATACGGACTCAGACCGAAGGGTATCGAAAAAATGCTGACCAACACACCTACCGTGCCGGACGAACGCGTCTGGCAAGAGCTAGTCGACGCACTTACCCGTCGCCAATTCGGCATCGGAGCCGGGATGGCAGCAGTCGCAACTATTCTGTCGTCCTGCAGTTCCAGCGACGGTTCAGGTACCGATGATGACGCTCAAATGCGCACCGTCACCACGCCGTTGGGGACCTACGACATACCTACCAACCCGAAGCGGGTCTTGGCCGTCGACGCCCGAACCGACCTCGAGCTCGCCATTGCCCTGGAACTACCGGTGTTCGGATACAACATCTCGCCCGTCACCAAGTGGGTTCCCGCCGACGGCTCGGCCGAATACCTCAGCGACAAGCCCAATCTGGAGCAGATCCTCGGACTCGCACCCGATCTCATCATCTGCGTCAACGCCGACAACGAGTACTGGCCCGCTGCAAAGCTCCAAGCCATCGCTCCTGTCCTGACGACCGAATCGAAGCAGACGTGGCGGGAGAACCTGACCCGGCTCTCCGATTGGCTGGGCCGAACACCCACCATGGATCGCCTGATCACCGATTACGACGCTCTGATCACCGACATTCGCACTCGACACGCTTCGGCGATCGCGGGCAAAACCGTCGCAAGCTTGTCCTACAGTCCGGACAAGGCCACGATCTACATCGACAGCCTGCCCGTGTCGGAGGAAACGGGAAAGAAGAATCGTCAACCCACCGACATGACGCTCGCCGATATCGGCGGAAGAACATTGAACACAACCGGTTTCGACAATCAGGGACGACTGAGCATCGAAGAGATGGATCGTCTGCAAGACTGCGACGCGTTCATGGTTTCTGTCACCGACAGCAGTGACACCACCTTCGATCAACTCTCGGACAACAAGTTGTGGCAACGACTTCCGGCTGTGCAGGCCGGGAACGTCGCCGTTCTGCAAGGAAGTACGTACTACGGGTCCATCTACACCAACATGTACGTGGCCAAGGGCTGGGACGATCTCTATTCGACGCTCGACTGATCAGCCTTGTCCGTGGAAATGCCGGCCGCTCCCGCGCGGTCGGCTTTTCACGTTTCGAGGTCGATGCCCAACGCTCCGGAGAGGGTCCGCAGACAGATCACTCTCAACTCTTCCTGCGGTATGGAAGGTTGATCGAGCCAGTCGAGGCAGACAGCTCGGACGAACGCGATCCATCCCCGAACTGCAACGGCAGCGAGCTGTCTTCTTTCGCCCTCGAATCCCAGTGCATCGAGGATTCGAATCTGCTGCTGTTCGAGTTCGCGCTCGACAATCGCCCGGATACCGGCCTCGGCCGACAGCGTCCCGACGTTGATGGCGCGCACTCCCCTGCTGTGCGACTTCACGTACGCGAAGTAGGCGTCCAACCCGGCTGCCACCTGTTCGCGCACCGGTAGCGTCGCATCGGGTGCGGTCACCTCGAGCAGGTGCTGCGATTCGCGCTCGACGATTGCGGCGAAGAAGTCTCGCTTGGTCGGAAAATAGTGGTACATCAACCCGCGCGAGACGCCCGCAATCTCGGCGACCTCTTCGATCCACACATCCTCGTACGAGCGATCGGCAAAAAGTTGCGCGCCGATGTCGAGCAACTGCGTGCGCCGCTGCTCTCGGTCCAGGCGTTTTCGTGGTGCGACCATAGGCAAGTCAGATTACTACTTGACACCGATTCAGTAAGGCGTACTTTGCGTACTAGACATCAATTCAGTAAGCGATCTCACCCCGGGGGACACACAATGAGCGTCGACACCACTCCAGAGGCGACGACCGATGCTCGGATCCCGCATCCGGCGTGGCGCCTGCCGGTCCTCGGGGACGTTCTCGGGATCAATATCCGGACACCGCTGCAGAACTCCGTGAGCATCGGCCGCGAACTCGGCCCGATCTTCGAGAGAAATGTCCTGGGAAATCGCTTCGTCTTCGCCTCGGGCGCGGACATGGTGGCAGAACTGTCCGACGAGTCCCGGTTCGCGAAGCACCTTGCACCTGGAGTCAAAGCACTCCGCGGAATCGGCGGCGACGGCCTGTTCACGGCGTACAACCACGAACCCAACTGGGGCAAGGCGCACAATCTCCTGGCACCGGCGTTCAGCCAGACTGCGATGCGCTCGTACCACCGCACCATGCTCGACGTAGCCGGCGAGTTGGTCGACCATTGGGACAGTCGTGAAAGTGACTCCCCCATCGACGTCTCCGCAGACATGACCAAGCTGACGCTGGAGACCATCGGACGCACTGGATTCAGCTACTCGTTCGACTCCTTCGAACGTGAAGAACAGCATCCGTTCGTCAAGGCAATGGTCGGCGCACTCTCCCATTCGCAGCGCACGACGTTCCTGAAGTCGATCGCCCTCGGGCGAGTGCTCGCACGTCGCGCCGATCAACGTGACGAGGTCCGCAAGGCGTACATGGCCGAGGTTGTGGACGAAGTGATCCGTGCCCGGCGGACAAGTACCGAACCGGGGCCCGAAGATCTTCTCGAACTGATGCTGCGGGCGGCACGCGAGAACGATCCCAACCGTATCGACGAACTGAACATCCGCCATCAGGTCGTGACCTTCCTCGTCGCCGGACACGAAACGACCTCCGGCGCATTGTCGTTCGCGCTGTACTACCTGTCACGAAACCCTGACGTGCTGGCCAAGGCGCAAGCCGAGGTCGACAAGGTATGGGAGGGCGAGGAGCCCGCCTTCGAGAAGATCGCGAAACTTCGATACGTACGACGCGTCCTCGACGAATCATTGCGTCTGTGGCCGACCGCTCCCGCCTACGGGCGCGCGGCGCTCGAAGACACGACGCTCGTCGGCAAGTATCCGATGAAGAAGGGCGATTGGATGCTCGTGCTCATCCCGTCACTTCATCGTGATCCGGTGTGGGGCAACGATCCCGAGGCGTTCGATCCGGATCGCTTCCTGCCTGCCAACATCAAAGCCAGGCCAGCGCACGTGTACAAGCCATTCGGAACGGGTGAACGCGCCTGCATCGGAAGACAATTCGCCATTCACGAAGCGGTCCTCGTGTTGGGCACCATCTTGCAGAAATACACGATCGAGGCCGATCCGGACTACGAGTTGAAGGTAGCCGAACGGCTCACCCTGATGCCCGAAGGCTTCAACTTGACGGTCCGCCGACGCTGACCTCGCAAAACTGCGTCGCGCAACTCGGTTGAACAGTCCCGAATGCGGTAATCCCTGAGGTGGCAGCAGCGAGCACCGGCGCACCCTGGGAGTTCACATGACAAAGAGGCCTGCAGTGGGAATCGTCTTACTCTCGGCGGCATTGGCCACGGGAGCTTGCTCGGCAAGCGTCGGGACGCCGCAAGTGGACAAGTCCGAAGTCGCAAGTCAGATCTCCACTCAACTAGCCGAGAAGATCGGCGAGCCACCCGACGACGTGACGTGTCCGGAGAACCTCGACGCCGAAGTCGGCGCATCGATCACGTGCATCCTGACCGAGCAGGGCACCGAATACGACGTCACAGCTACCGTGACCAGCGTTGACGGTGAAAGTGCGAACTTCGACATCAAGGTTGCGGATGTGCCGAACAACTAACTGCTGTGCGCCTTTATTAACCGCCGGCGGTTAATAAAGGCGCACAGCAAGGCGTCAGAGACGCTCGATAATCGTCGCGTTCGCGGTGCCGCCACCTTCACAGATGGTCAGCAGGCCGTAACGACCGCCGGTGCGCTCGAGTTCGTTGAGCAGGGTTGCCATCAGCTTGGTGCCGGTCGCGCCGAGCGGGTGACCGAGTGCGATCGCGCCGCCGTTGACGTTGACCTTGGCCGGATCTGCGCCGATTTCCTTGATCCAGGCCAGGACGACCGGGGCGAAAGCTTCGTTGATCTCGACGATGTCGATGTCGTCGATGCTCAGGCCGGCCTTCGCGAGAGCATGCTTCGTGGCCGGGATCGGCGCACTGAGCATGAAGATCGGGTCGTCGCCGCGTGCGCTGAGGTGATGAATCCGGGCGCGGGGCTTGAGGTTGTACTTCTCCACCGCTTCCGCCGACGCCAGCAGCAGCGCACTCGCACCGTCGGAGATCTGGCTGGCCACTGCCGCGGTCATGCGTCCGTCTTCGACGAGAACCTTGAGCGTCGCCATCTTCTCGAGGCTGGTCTCGCGGGGTCCTTCGTCGACGGTCGCGTCGCCCATGGCGACGATCTCGTTGTCGAAACGACCCGCGGCGATTGCAGCCTTGGCGCGCTCATGGCTCTGCAGGGCCCACTTCTCGAGCTCTTCGCGGCTGATGTCCCACTTCTCGGCGATCATTTCGGCGCCCTTGAACTGCGAGACCTCTTGGTCACCGTAGCGCTCGGTCCAACCGACCGAACCCGAAGTCGGCGTGTCGAATCCGTACTGCTGACCGACGATCATCGCTGCCGAGATCGGAATCTGGCTCATGTTCTGAACGCCGCCGGCAACGATCAGATCCGCGGTGCCCGACAGGATGGCCTGAGCGCCGAAGTGCACTGCCTGCTGGCTCGAACCGCACTGACGGTCGACGGTCACCCCGGGAACGTGCTCCGGGAATCCCGCTGCGAGCCAGGACATACGGGCGATGTTGCCGGCCTGGCCGCCGATGGCGTCGACGCAACCGAAGATCACGTCGTCGACGTCACTGGGGTCGATACCGGTGCGCTCGACCAGTGCCTTGACGACGTGCGCACCGAGATCGATGGGGTGCACGCCGGACAGCGCGCCGCCCCTCTTGCCGATCGGTGTGCGAATGGCGTCGACGATGTAAACCTCGGACATAGCGTTAGCTCCTAGTTTCGTTGTGCAGCAATAGTTCTTGAAGTTGATTCAGCAATAGCGTCTGAAGTTGTGGCCGGATCGGAGAGCCCGTCGAGCACGATCGCGAGATATTGAGCCGCGACGGCGTGAGCCGAGAGGGATCCACCAGGGCGGTACCAGCGAACCGCGACCCACACGGTGTCGCGCATGAAGCGGAAGACCAATTCGACGTCGATGTCGGAGCGGAAGGTCCCGTCCGCGACGCCGGCTTCGAGGACGCCGACCCACAGGTCCCGGAATTCGGTGTTGCGCTCGGCCAGGTAAGCGAAGCGCTCGTTCCCGACGAGGTGCTTGACCTCGTCCTGGTAGATCGCCACAGCCGAATGTGAGGCGTCGATGGCCTCGTACGACGTCACGACCAGTGCTTCGAGCGTCGCGCGACTGTCCAACCCCGCCGCGACGATCTCGCGGTATTTTCCGAAGAGTTCGTCGAGGAACTGGTGCAGGATCTCGTCGACCATCGACTCCTTGGAATCGAAATGGTGATACAGGCTGCCGGACAGGATCCCGGCGGCGTCGGCGATGTCGCGGACGGTCGTCGCGCGCACTCCGCGATCGGCGAAGAGCCCCGCCGCGATCTCGAGCAGCTCGTCGCGGCGCCCGGACTTGCCGTTTGATTCGTCGGAATTTCGAGGTGGCGTCATGTATTCAATCCTATCCAGGGCCTTCCCCTGTGCGCGGTCAGCGAGTCCAGGGGCTCCTTAACCGCGCACGGGGACGCTAGGCCCTCTGCGAAGAAACGGAGACGATCTCGCCGGTCATGTAGGTGGAGTAATCGCTGGCGAGCATCGCGATGACCGTTGCGATCTCCCAGACCTCCGCGGCGCGGCCGTAGGCCTCACCGGAAGCCAACTGGTCGAGCAGTTCCTCACTGGTGACCTTCGCCAGGAACGCGTGACGCGCAATGGAAGGCGAGACCGCGTTGATACGGACTCCGTACTCCGCTGCTTCGATGGCGCTGCACCGAGTCAGCGCCATGACGCCGGCCTTGGCTGCGGCGTAGTGCGCCTGGGAATGCTGCGCGCGCCAACCGAGAACGGACGCGTTGTTCACCAGAACACCGCCGTGGGGAACGCTCTTGAAGTACCGCAGGGCGGCGCGCGTCGAACGGAAGGTGCTGTTGAGGGTGATGTCGAGAACGCGATCCCACTGATCGTCCGTCATGTCGACGACGGGAGTTTCACCGCCAAGGCCCGCGTTGTTGACGACGATGTCGATACGTCCCAACTTCTCGGCGGCGCCGACGAACAACGCGTCGACCTGCTCGGTGCTCGATACATCGCAGATAATCGATTCGACCTGCTGACCGGGGAATTCGGCCTTCAGCTTCTCCACCGTCTCGCCGAGTCGACGCTCGTGGAAGTCGGAGACGAGAACGTCGCCGCCCTCGAGAAGCACCCTGCGCGCAGTGGAGAAACCGATGCCGGTTCCGGCTGCGGCGGTGATGATCGCCTTCTTGCCCGCGAGCAGTCCGTGGCCCGGGGTTTCCTCCGGCGCAACGGAAAGCGGGGACGCGGCTTTGGTGTCAGACATTAACGGGCCTCTCGGGGAAGACCGAGCACGCGCTCGGAAATGATGTTGCGCTGAATTTCGTTGGAGCCGCCGTAAATCGTGTCGGCGCGGGTGAAGAGGAAGAGGCGTTGCCATTCGTCGAGCTCGAGGTGCTCGGGATCGGTGATGTCCGAGGCATTGCCTTCGGAATCCGCCCACGGTGCAACCAACGACGACGCACCCTGCACGTCCATCGCCAGCTGTCCCAGATCACGATGCCAGTTGGCCCACAACAGTTTTGCGACGGACGCTTCTCCGCCACCGGTTCCGGCGTCGACCGCGTCGAGAGTACGCATCGCGTGGGCGCGCATCACGCGCAGTCCGACCCACGCGCGGGCGATCTTTTCACGAATGTGCGGATCCTGGTCACTGCCATTGGCTTTCGCCAGGTCGACGACGCCTTGGAGCTCGCGGGCAAATCCGATCTGCTGTCCGAGCGTGGATACACCGCGCTCGAAGGTGAGCAGCCCCATCGCGATCTTCCAGCCCTCGCCGGGTTCCCCGACCACCAGATCGGCATCGGTGACGGCGTCGTCGAAGAAGACCTCGTTGAACTCCGATGTGCCGGTGAGCTGCTGAATGGGCCGAACTGTCACACCGGGCTGATCCAACGGGACAAGCAGGAAGCTCAACCCCTGGTGACGCTTGGAGCCCACCTCGGTGCGGCAGACCACGAAGCACCACTGCGCGACGTGAGCCAGTGAGGTCCACACCTTCTGGCCGTTGATGATCCACTTGCCGTCTTCGAGGCGTGCGGTCGTGGAGACGTTCGCGAGGTCGGAACCGGCGCCGGGCTCGGAGTAGCCCTGCGACCACAGTTCACTGACCGTGTTGATGCCAGGAAGGAATCGGCGCTTCTGCTCGTCGGTGCCGTACGCGATCAGCGTCGGGCCGAGCAGCTCTTCACCGATGTGGCTGACGCGAGCGGGCGCACCGGCCTTCGCGTACTCCTGATGGAAGATGACCTGCTGGGAGATGCTTGCTCCCCGCCCGCCGAACTCCTTCGGCCACCCGAGGCACGTCCACCCCGACGCTGCGAGGTGCTTGTCCCACTCGAGTCGTTGCTCGAAGAACTCGTGCTCACTGCCGGGGCCGCCCTTACCCTTGAGCTGGGCGAATTTGCCCGTCAAGTTCTCGGCCAACCACTGCGCGACCGTGGCCGCAAACTCGTCGTCCGTCATCTGCCCGTCCGGGCTCTCGCTCTGGTCCACATATGTAAGATAACCTACCAAGCACTTGCTAGGTAGCGTGTCAGGTAGGAGTCCAGTGACCGAACAACCGAGAACCATCCCATCAGCCCTCATCCGGGCCGCCGAGGAGTTCGGTGAGCGCGCGGCTATCGCCGATGGCGACACCCGACTGACCTTCGCACAGCTACATCAGCGCGTCCGCGATTTCGCCGGCGCACTGATCAACCGTGGGGTGAAGGCAGGCGACCGCGTCGTCATCTGGGCGCCCAACACGTACCACTGGGTGATCGCCCTGCTCGGCGCTCAGTACGCCGGCGCAGCCATCATCCCGATCAACACGCGCTACACCGGCACCGAAGCACTCGACATCATCGAGCGCGTCGACGCAGCTGCCCTGGTGGTCGTCGGCACGTTCCTCAAGGCCGACCGGTACCAGCAGTTGCTCGACGCCAATCCGGACCTGAGGATCCCCACCGTCATCCAGGTACCGATCGACGGGGACGACGACCGTGACGGCGTCATCGAGTTCGAGGACTTCCTCGCGCTCGCCACCGACGCCGCCCGCACCGAAGCCGACGCGCGTGCTGCGAAGGTGCAGCCAGACGACGTCAGCGACATCCTCTTCACCTCCGGCACCACGGGGCGCAGCAAGGGTGCGATCACCGCGCATCGTCAGTCCATCGCTGTCGCCAAGTCGTGGGGTGAATGCGCCGAGGTCACCGCCGACGACAACTTCCTCATCATCAGCCCGTTCTTCCACACCTTCGGGTACAAGGCCGGAATCCTGGTCTGCCTGTTGAACGGTGCGACGATCGTGCCGGTGTCCGTCTTCAACATCGACGACACCCTCGCATTGGTCAGCAGCGAGAAGATCAGCATCCTGCCCGGCGCCCCGACGATCTACCAGACCATCCTCGATCATCCCCGCCGCAGCGAATACGACCTGTCCTCGCTCCGCATCGCGATCACGGGCGCAGCACCCGTGCCGGTTGCTCTCGTCGAGCGCATGCAAGCAGAGCTTTTCGACGCCGTCCTCACGGCATACGGTTTGACCGAGGCAGTGGTTGCGACCATGTGCCGCACCGACGACGACCCGGTCACCGTCTCCACCAGTTCCGGCCGCGCGACAGCCGATTTCGAGGTCAAGATCGGCGACCAAGGCGAGATCCTGCTTCGCGGACCGAACGTCATGCTCGGGTACCTCGACGACCCGGAATCCACCGCCAAGGCAATCGACGTCGACGGCTGGCTGCACACCGGAGACGTCGGAACCCTCGACGAGCGCGGATATCTCGACATCACCGACCGTCTGAAAGACATGTACGTCAGCGGCGGATTCAACGTCTACCCCGCCGAGATCGAGGGCATGTTGGCTCGCCTGCCCGGCGTCCACGAGTCTGCTGCCATCGGCATCCCCGATCACCGGATGGGAGAGGTGGGCCGCGTCTACATCGCCCAACTCGACGGTGCCGGCCTCACCGAAGAGTCGGTAATCGCCTTCCTCAAGGAGAAGATCGCAGGCTTCAAGGTGCCCCGCGAGGTGCGCTTCGTAGATCACCTGCCTCGTAACCCTTCGGGCAAGGTCCTCAAAACGGTTCTGCGCGAGGAACAATCATGACCGTTCCCTTCGAAGCCGACGTCGTGACCTACGAGGTTCGTGACTCGGTCGCCGTCGTGACCTTGAATCGACCCGACTACCGCAACGCCCAGAACTCGGTGGTCACGTACGCCCTCGACGCGGCATTCCAGCGCGCCGTCGAAGACGACGAGGTGAAGGTGATCGTCCTGGCAGGCAACGGACCTCACTTCAGCGCCGGTCACGACCTGGGAACTCCGGGACGCGACCATCACGTCGAGTACGAGAACAAGGCCACCATGTGGTGGGATCACGTCGACAAGCCAGGCGGTGACCAGCGTTTCGCCCGCGAGATGGAGGTCTACCTGGGCATGTGCCGCCGTTGGCGGGAGATCCCCAAGCCCACCATCGCGATGGTGCAAGGCGCCTGCATTGCCGGCGGGCTCATGCTCGCCTGGGTCTGCGACATGATCGTCGCGGCCGACGACGCCTTCTTCTCCGATCCCGTTGTCCGCATGGGTATCCCCGGCGTCGAATACTTCGCGCACCCGTGGATGGTCGGTTCACGATTCGCCAAGGAAATGCTCTTCACCGGCGATAGGTTCACCGCGCAACGTGCATACGAAATCGGCATGGTGAACCGCGTCGTCGCCCGCAAGCATCTCGAGAAGGAGACGTTCGAGCTCGCCGGACGTATCGCCGAGATGCCGCGCTTCGGACTGGCTTTGACCAAGAAGGCCGTCAATCAGTGCGAGGATCAGATGGGGATGCGCAACGGCATCGACTCCGTCTTCGGTCTGCATCACTTCGCTCACGCTCACAACGCCGAAGTCGGCAAAGACTCGCTTGGTGGTCTCGACGCCAAAGCTATGGCTGCCAGTGCTCGCGCACCGCAGGAAGGAACAAACTAGTGGATCTCGTATTCGACGACGCCACAACCGCATTCCGTGACGAGGTTCGCTCGTTCCTGGAAGCGAATGTGCCCGCGACTCCCCTGAAGTCGATGGATACCGCCGAAGGCTTCGAAGAGCACCGTCAGTGGGAGCACACTCTCGCCGACGCCGGCTACGCCGTCGTCTCCTGGCCCAAGGAACTCGGTGGACGCGATGCGTCCCTGCTCGAGTGGGTCATCTTCGAGGAGGAGTACTACCGCTCGGGCGCGCCCGGCCGCGTAAGCCAGAACGGCATCTTCTTGTTGGCTCCCACACTGTTCGAGCATGCAAATGCCGAGCAGTTGGCTCGCATCATGCCGCGCATGGCTCGTGCCGACGACATCTGGGCCCAGGCCTGGTCCGAGCCCGAATCCGGTTCCGACCTCGCTAGCCTGCGTTCGAGTGCGAAGAAGGTCGACGGCGGCTGGCTGCTCAACGGTCAGAAGACGTGGAGCTCACGCGCGAGTTACGCCGACTGGGGCTTCGGCTTGTTCCGCTCCGATCCGGATGCGCAGCGCCACAAGGGCATCACGTATTTCATGTTCGACCTCCGGTCGAAGGGTGTCACCGTTCGCCCGATCGATCAGCTCGACGGTGAGCCCGGCTTCGCCGAGATCTTCCTCGAAGACGTCTTCGTTCCGGACGACCCGGCCAACCCAGGTGAGTCGGGTGTGATCGGAAACGTCAACGAAGGTTGGCGGGTCGCGATGAGCACCGCGAGCAACGAGCGTGGTCTCTCGCTGCGCAGCCCCGGCCGCTTTCTCGCCACCGTCGACCGCCTGCTCGAGCTGTACAAGTCCAGCGGACGCACCGACGACAGCGCTCTGCGCAACCAGGTCGCCGACGCCTGGATCGGCGCTCGCGCTTACCAACTCAACACATTCGGCACCGTCACCCGTCTGGCCGACGGTGGACAGCTCGGCGCCGAGTCCTCGATCAACAAGGTCTTCTGGTCCGAGTGGGATATCGCCACCCACGAGACTGCTCTCGAACTTCAGGGCCCTGAAGCCGAGTTGGCCGACAACTGGATGGACGGATACCTGTTCTCCCTGTCCGGCCCGATCTACGCAGGCACCAACGAGATTCAGAAAAACGTCATCGCTGAGCGTCTGCTCGGCCTACCGAAGGCGGACCGATGAGATTCGCGCTCGACTCCTCCCACCAGGACTTCGCTGCAAGCATCGATGCACTGCTGACCAAGTCCGACATGCCCGCCGTCATCCGTTCGTGGAACGACGGTGACACCGAGCCGGGCAAGAAGCTCTGGCAGCGCCTCGCCGAGACCGGCGTCAACGGTCTCGTCATCTCCGAAGAGCACGACGGACTCGGCGCCGACGCCGTCGACCTGGTCGTTGCGCTCGAACAGCTCGGTCGGCACGCAGTACCCGGACCGGTCGTCGAGACCATCGCCGTGGCGCCGACGCTCCTGGCCTCCGTTGCACCGGAACGTCTCTCTGCTCTCGCCGAGGGTTCGCTGGCAACTGTCGCAGCTCCCCCGCGCACACCGTTCGCGCTCGACGCCGATGCGGTGGATCTGGTTCTGCTCGCGCAGGACGGTGCCGTATCACTCGGTGTCCCTGGCGAAGCCAAGGCATCGGTGGATCTCTCCCGCAAGCTCTACGAGGTTTCCGCCGGCGAATCGCTGGGCTCCGCCGACTTCTCGGCCGCCTTCGACATGGGCGCTCTTGCCACTGCCGCGCAGTTGCAGGGCCTGGGCCAGACACTGCTCGAGGTCACCACCGAATACGCGAAGCAACGCAAGCAGTTCGGCAAGGTCATCGGACAGTTCCAGGCCATGAAGCACCACCTGGCCGAGGTTGCCGTCTCCCTCGAGATGGCTCGCCCCCTGCTGCACGGCGCCGCACTGTCGGTTCGCGATCAGTCGGCCGACGCCTCGCGTGACATCTCTGCGGCCAAGGTCGCGTGCGGGGATGCTGCGTACAAGGCCGCTCGCGTCGGACTCCAGGTTCACGGCGCCATCGGCTACACGATGGAACACGATCTCTCCTTGTGGCTCACCAAGGTACGGGCGCTGCTCACCGCGTGGGGCACACCGTCCGAGCATCGCGCACGCGTCGTCGAAGCGCTGGTTGCATCATGAGCATCGACACCGAAGACCAGGCAGCACTGCGCGCATCGGTACGCGATCTCCTGAGCAAGCATTCCGACTCCGCTGCCGTCCGCGCCGCCATCACCACAGAGATCGGCTACGACGCCGCTTTGTGGAGCAAGCTGTGCGAGCAGATCGGCGTCGCCGCGTTGGCGATTCCGGAGGAGTTCGACGGCGTCGGAGCAGGTTTGGGCGAGGTACACGTGGTCCAGGAGGAATTGGGCCGCACGCTGACCCCGTCACCGATGCTGGGTTCGGCGATTCTTGCCGCACAGGCACTGCTGCTTTCCGGTGACAACGACGCATGCTCGCGACTGCTGCCCGGTGTCGCGTCCGGCGAGAGCACGCTCGCTCTGTGCTGGGCAGGTGCCGCGGGTTGGAGCACCTTCGGCGTCGAGGCAACCGAAGACGCGTTGACCGGCACGGCGTCGTACGTCCTCGACGGACACGTCGCAGACACCCTGCTCGTTCTCACGGCCGACGGGTTCTACGAAGTGGATCCAGCGGCCGAAGGCGTCTCCCGCCGACGCGTCCCCACCATGGATCCGACGCGAACGCTGGCGGAGGTCACGTTCTCCGGTGTTCGTGGTCGGCCACTGGAGTGGTCCGAAGATCTGGTCGATCGGATCCGAACCGTCGTTCTGATCGCCTTGTCCGCGGAACAGGTCGGAGCGGCCGCAGCGATCGTCGAGCAGACCGTCGAATACACCAAGTCGCGCAAGCAGTTCGGTCGCGCGATCGGCTCTTTCCAGGCCCTCAAGCACCGGATGGCCGACATGTACACGTTGGTCGAGACGGCGAGGTCGATGACGTACGCCGCCGTGGCGACGCAGTCGGCGGACGACGCGGCAGTGGCGAAGGTCTACTGCTCGGAAGCCTTGCAGCAGATCACCTCCGAAGCAGTTCAGTTGCACGGCGGAATCGCAATCACCTGGGAGCACGACGCTCAGCTGTACTTCAAGCGTGCACACGGCAGCGCTCAGCTCTTCGGTCAGCCGAGCACCTACCTGCCGAGCCTCGCGCAGGCAGCGGGCCTCTAGGAGACGTCGGTGCTTGTTCGCTCGGGATTGCGAGCGAACAAGCACCACTGGTGCCCAGTCAGTGGAATGCCCAGCAGATTAATAGCTCTGGATCGCGCAGAATCGGTCACCAGACAGCTGTCCATCCCACAGACCGGAGTTTTCTCGTGAATCGATTCGACGACAAGCGCGTCCTCATCAGCGGCGCAGGATCCGGAATCGGCCAGGCCACCGTTGCCCGCATCCTGGCAGAAGGTGGCACCGTCGTCGCCGCCGACATTTCCGAGACCGGCCTCGAACAGACGTTGAACGCCGCGAAGGACGCAGGCCACTCCGATCGCCTGACCACGGTGAAGGTCGACATCTCCAGCGAAGTGTCTGTTCGCGAACAGGTCGGCGCTGCGATCAAGGCTCTGGGCGGGCTCGACGTGCTGGTCAACGCGGCGGGCATTCTGCGCTCCGCGCACACCCACGAGATGACACTCGATTTCTGGAACACCGTCATCGGGGTCAATCTGACCGGAACTTTCCTCATGACGAGGGAGTCCCTGCCGGCACTGCTCGAAAGCGGGGCAGGCGTCGTGGTCAACTTCAGTTCCACGTCGGCCACCTTCGCCCACCCGTATATGACGGCATATGCAGCGTCGAAGGGCGGAATCCAATCCTTCACGCACGCTCTTGCACTCGAGTACAGCAAGCAGGGCCTTCGCGCCGTGGCCGTCGCACCCGGCAGCATCGCGTCGGGCATGACGTCCGATCCCGGCTTCCCGGCCGACATCGACTTCACGCTGCTCGGCAAGCTGGCCCCGGCAATCGGTGAGGGTTTCGCTCCCCCGTCCGCGGTCGCCGGCGTGATCGCGATGCTCGCTTCCGAGGACGGCTCGTTTGTCACCGGAACGGAAATCCGCATCGACGGCGGCACGCATATGTGACCACTTGCTGTGCGCCTTTATTAACCGCCGGCGGTTAATAAAGGCGCACAGCAGCGAGGCGGCATACTTATCTCGTCGCCCGGAACCGGTCCGGCGGTACGACGTGCGGTGGGGAGCCAGCGGTGAGCGAGTCAACAGGCACTACGAACCTCGAGCCCGTGCTGATCAGTCCCGTCGTCGGCGGAAAGATCCGCACCTGGTCCGAGGACGAGACCCGCTTGTGGAGCGTCGACGATCCCGCGGCGCTCGGCGCACAGTTGGGACGCGGTCTCGTAGCCCGTACGACCCTGCCGGACAACAAGTTCCGAGAGGTTGCGTTTCTGGATACCCAGACCCAGGTCCTCACTGTGCAGCCGCGCTTCGCTTCCCCTGACAGCACTGCACTTGCCGCACCGTTCAAGCTCACCGAGGCGTCGGCCCCGACGTCCGACGCTTGGGAAGATCTCGAATCGGTACTCGCGTCGGTCGCGATCTCCGCTGCTGGACGTGGCGAATTCTGGCTCGCGGAACTCGGCGGGTGGGATTCTCCGCACGAGCCGAACTGCCTCTTCACGACCGTCGACGAATCGGGACTGGCCAACGCGGTCGTGGAGGCCACCCCCGCGCCCGCCGGAACCGGCGTCTGGCCGGAGGTTCCGAGCGGACAAACCGGCGTTTCCGTTTCGGCACCAGCCTCACAGGACACCATCGAGGCTGCCGGAATCTTCGCGGTATCAGCGATCGAGACGTGGGGCGTCACACCGTGGGACATCAACCTCACTTTCGGCAAACTGGTCGATTTCGCCTGATCAGCGGCGCCGACACACGGCGGTGAGTTGTACGTCTCCCCTCAGCCGACGGCTCACGGTTCGTCACAACACGCCCGATGGCGACGACATCGGGCCCCTCGGTGGGCATACTGAGGGAACTGGGGTTACTCCCGGTCACAAATACCCGTGGATCCGCGTCGGGGCGGGTGCGGTCCGACAACACGCGAGCAGCCACAGACACTGGCGGCTCCGAAAGGTTCAATCATGGCAACCGACCAATTGCAGACGGTTGTATTGCACGGCGACCAGCTCAAATACGTCGACCAAGGCAGTGGCCCCGTTGTGGTGCTCATTCACGGCCTACTGGGCGCGCACTCCAATTGGGAGCCGCAGATCGAGACACTCTCGCGCCACTACCGTGTCATCGCTCCTGACCTCTTCGGACACGGTGCGTCGGACAAGCCTGCCGGCGACTACTCACTCAGCGCTCACGCCGCCACTGTGCGTGACCTCCTCGAGGCCCTCGACATTCCGTCGGCCACCCTCGTCGGCCACTCCCTCGGTGGTGGGATCGCGATGCAGACGCTGTATCTCTTCCCCGAGCGTGTGGAGCGGCTGTGCCTGGTAGCCAGCGGCGGACTCGGCCCCGAGGTGAGCCCACTCCTGCGCGCAGCAACTCTGCCCGGCAGCGAACTGGTACTTCCCGTCCTCGCGTCCCGGACGCTGACCGACGTGACAGACAAAGCGCTCGGACTTTTCAACAAGATCGGCCTGTTCAAGCTCGGTGCCAGCGCGAGTGAGGCCCGTAAGAGCTTTGCTTCGGTATCGGACGCGTCGACACGTCAGGCATTTCTGGCGACCGCGCGATCGGTCATCAACTACAACGGCCAAACCGTCAATGCCACTCCGCATTTCGCCAACTTCAAGAACCTGCAGGCACTACTGGTGTGGGGCGAGGAAGACACCATCATCCCCAACGCCCACACCGAGAATGCTCGCGCCGAACTACCGCTGGGGCGGGTGGAGATATTCAAGCGCGCCGGGCATTTCCCGCACCTTGACTATCCGGATCGCTTCGACCGTGTCTTCTCCGAATTCATGACGGACTGCGGAGTCGGTATCGGCACCGGACCCAAGGCCGTCAGCAGCTGAACTAGCTCCCCGCAACCAGCTCTTCGAGGTAGCTCGCCACCCCGTCCTCGTCGTTCGTGGGCAAAATTCGGTCGGCGAGCTCGATGACCTCGGCTCTGGCGTTGGCGGGCGCCAGAGCCGTTCCGGCCCAGGTCAGCATCGCAACGTCGTTGAAGGCGTCACCGGCCGCGGCAACTTCCGACGCGTCGATGCCGTCGATCGCGCACAACTGCGCGAGAGCGCTGGCCTTCGAGACGCCCGCTGCAGCCATTTCCATGTACGGAGCCCCGGAGTGGGTCAACTCCACACCCTCGATGCCCGCAGCGACCGCAGTTCGGTACAGGTCGGCGCTGGGAACCTCGGCATGCCGGGCCACGATCTTGACCATCGGCTCCACGTCCAGCGGCAGCGTATCGGCGAGCACCATCTCGTGCAGGTGCCGGTGATGGTCCGCGAACTCGCACAGAGCGGCATACTCCGGCTCGGCAAAGAACTGCGTGGGTCCGACGTTCGCGAACACGACGCCAGGAATCAGAGCACGAACCTGCTCCATAGCTGTTGCAGCCAAAGATGTTTCGATCGAAACGGTGTCGACGATCTCCGGAGTCCCGTCCGCCAGGTCGAGAATGACAGCTCCGTTGGCACACACAGCTTTACCGCGAAATCCGCACGAGCTCGCCAACGTGTGTACCGAATGCCTGGCCCGGGCCGTCGCCCACACAACTTCGATCCCCGCGAGCCGCGCGTTCTCCATGGCCTGCGCGGTGCGCGCCGAAATCGTTCGGTCGGAGCGCAGCAGGGTGCCGTCGAGGTCGGTTGCGAACATACGAATACGGGTCACCAGACAATGATGGCAGTCCGTTCGCAGCCCTCACCAACTACGTGACATGGGCCGTTGCTCTGTCAATTACTTGCTTGGGCCTCGAGAAGGTGCCGACGCATCTCACCGAAGACCACACCCAGCCGCTCGACATCTCGCGGGCTCAGCAGGTCGAACATGCTCTCCCGTACAGCGGCCACGTGCGCCGGGCTTGCCGACGCCAATTTCTCGGCACCCGAGTCGGTCAGCTCCGCATTAGCGCCCCTCTTGTCGTCGACACACTCGACCCGGCGCACCCACCCGGCACCGACCAGCCGATTGACGGCCCTGGTCACACCACTTCGGGTCGCCATCACAGCATCGGCGAGCTCACTCATGCGCAGTTGCCGCCCAGGCGCTTCGGATAGAGCAACCAACAGTTCGAAGTCCGTGAACGAAATGTCGGAGTCTCGCACCAACTGCTGATCGAGAACACGCTGGAGCAGTCGGGTCGAGTCCAGGTAAGCCCGCCAGGCCGTTTGCTCCGAGTCGCTCAACCACCGCGTCGATTCCATGACACCAGCATATCCGAAGTAGTTGACAACGAAATCAAATGATCTATTCTCAATGTAGTTGATCAGTCAACTACCTGTTCGAAGAGAAGGTTCAACCGAGAGGCGGGCGCTATGAGCGACAACAACGCAGTGCAGTTCGAGGAACGCCGGGCCGAGATCAGGGATCGACATCTGCTCCCCGCCGACAAACGACCCGCATCGACCGCACGCGGCCTGCACCATACGGCCCTGATCAGCAGCGACGTCGAACGAACCGTGAAGTTCTATCAAGATCTCCTCGGCTTCCCTCTCACCGAGCTGATCGAGAACCGCGACTATCCCGGGTCTTCGCACTTCTTCTTCGACATCGGCAACGGGAACCTCCTGGCCTTCTTCGATTTCCCGGGACTCGACGTGGGCCCGTACCAAGAAGTACTCGGCGGCCTCCACCACATCGCGATCAGCGTCGAACCTGCCAAGTGGGCGAAGCTACGTACCAGACTGACCGAGGCCGGCGTCGAACTGATCGAGCACAGTGAGGTTTCGCTGTACTTCCGCGATCCCGACGGCGCTCGACTCGAACTGATCGCAGACCCACTCGGTGAGATGTACGGCAATCACGTCCTCTGAAAACTTGCTCTCCCCCATACCATTCGGAAGGCACACCATGACCTCCACTCTGTCTCAGCCGAACCTCGATATCCGTCGATCCGGGGATCGCTTCAAGTCCAATGCCGGCTGGCTGGACTCGAAGCACTCGTTCTCGTTCAGCAATCACTACGACCCGAAGAACACTCACCACGGTCTTCTCCTGGTCAACAACGACGACATCGTCACGCCCGGAATGGGATTCGACACCCACCCGCACCAGGACATGGAGATCGTCACCTGGGTACTGAGAGGTTCTCTCGTACATCAGGATTCGATGGGGCATTCGGGCGTCATCTACCCCGGTCTCGCCCAGCGGATGAGCGCTGGAACGGGAATCCTGCATTCGGAGAAGAACGATTCGTGGCGACTCGGTGACGTGGCGGGTGCGCATTCCGACAAGCACAGCGACCCGGTTCACTTCATCCAGATGTGGGTCGTCCCCGACGAGGCCGGAATCACGCCCGGATACGAGCAGTTGGAGATCGACGCCGAATTGCTTGCCGGTGGACTGGTTCCCGTCGCGTCGGGCATGGACGCGTACGCCGATCACTCGGCAATCCGGATCAAGAACAAGTACGCCGCGATGCACGTTGCGCGTCTGCAACCCGGACAGCCCGTGACCCTGCCCGACGCACCGTTCCTGCACGTTTTTGTCGCCGACGGTCAGGCCGCCATGGAAGGCGTCGGAGTGCTCGAACAAGGTGACGCGGTACGCGTGTCCGGCGGCGGAGGTCAGCAGCTCAGCTCCGATACCGGGGCAGAGGTCATCGTCTGGGAAATGCACGCCACCGTTTCGCAGGGATGACATGAAGCCCTTCTCGTACGACGCTTCACCGGCTCGAATTGTCTTCGGCCAAGGGATGATCGATACGATCGCCGAAGAAGTGCGGCGGCTCGGCCGTAGCCGAGTGATGGTGCTGGCAAGTCGTCGACTCGACGCGGTTGCCGCCGCCGTGACCGAATCTCTCGGCGACATGGCGGTGGCCCGCTTCGACGGCGCTGTGATGCATACTCCGATCGAAGTCACGACAGCCGCGCTGAGACTTGCCGAGAACCATCACGTCGACACGGTCGTGGCGATCGGCGGCGGTTCGGCAACCGGGTTGTCCAAGGCATTGGCACTACGAGCGGGGTTCGATCAGATCGTCGTTCCGACAACGTACGCGGGATCAGAAGTCACTCCGGTGTTGGGTGAAACAGAGAACGGACGCAAGACAACTCGCTCCTCTCCCCACATCAGACCGGAAACCGTCATCTACGACGTCGACCTCACTCTCGATCTGCCGCTGGATACCACCGTCACCAGTGCCGTCAACGCGATGGCGCATGCGGTTGAAGCGTTGTACTCCACCGAGTCCAACCCGATCACGGACTTGATGGCGATCGAGGCGATCTCCGGGATCGCCCGTGCGCTGCCGAGCATTGTCGATGATCCGAAAAATCTGGAAGGTAGGGCCGAACTACTGCAAGCAGCCTGGTTAGCCGGAACCTGCTTGGGCACGGTCGGTATGGGGCTTCATCACAAGTTGTGCCACACCCTCGGTGGCAGCTTCGGTTTGCCGCATGCTCCCACCCACACCGTTGTCCTCCCCCACGCGATGGCATTCAACGCGCCTGCTGTCCCGGATGTGATGTCGCGAATAGCGACTGCTCTGGGCGCATCCGATGCCGCTACCGGCGTTTTCGACCTCGTCACCGCGTGCGGCGGACCGACCACTCTGCGAGAACTGGGAATGAGTCACGATCAAATCGAAAATGCAGTCGAACTCGCCACCTCCGCCGCGTATCCGAATCCGCGTGAGATCACCCCGCCGGGCCTGAGCGAACTCCTCGAGAACGCCTGGTCCGGGCGTCGACCCGCCATCAGGTGAGAACTAATCAGGCAGTACCGCCTCGAGGCCTGACGTGTTCGAAGATCAGAATCGTCTCGGTCGCAGCAACCGCTGGATGTGCCGAGAGATTGTTGACGACGAAGTCACGCAACTGCGCCGAATCCGTCGTTGCGACGTGCAGCATGTAGTCGTCGACACCGGCAACGAAGTACACGTTGAGCACGGAGTCCAGCTTGGCGAAATCGTCGCCGAGCCGGTTGAGGTGCGACCGTGCGTTGGCCTGCAGTCGAACTGCGATCATCGCCTGCAGATCCATTCCGAGAGCGGCGGGGTCGATGTCCGCGTGAAATCCCCTGATCACGCCGTTGTCCACCAAGGCGCGCACACGGCCGAGGCATGTCGACGGCGCAATTCCCGCGATCGCAGCCAGCGCATTGTTCGGAATCCTCGCGTCTTTCGCCAGCTCTTCGAGCAGAACCCGGTCGATCTCGTCCAACTTCATTGCTGCCCGAACATGCTTCGGCGAGGCGGCCGTCTGAATACCGATTTTTGAACTTTCGCGCACCATGAATACAGCCTAGAGAATTATCTTCACTTCTCTTCACTATCTGGCGACGAAACTTCATGCTTGGCACCTGCCATTCGAAGAAACAACAGACTCAGTTCGGAGCCGTGTCATGAAGGTCGGAATCCCCCGCGAGATCAAAAACCACGAGTACCGCGTGGCCATCAGCCCAGCAGGCGTCCACGAACTGGTCGGCCGAGGACACGAAGTCGTCATCGAAACGGGTGCAGGCGTCGGCTCCTCGTTCAGTGACGAGGATTTCAAGGCCGCGGGCGCGCAGATCCTCGGATCTGCCGATCAGGTCTGGACGGACGCAGATCTACTCCTGAAGGTCAAAGAACCTATTGCAGAAGAGTATTCGCGACTCCGTAAGGATCAGGTTCTCTTCACCTACCTGCACCTGGCGGCGTCGAAGGAATGCACCGACGCGCTCCTGACGTCGAAGACCACCTCCATCGCCTACGAAACAGTTGTCGGTTCCGACGGTTCACTGCCCCTCCTCGCCCCGATGAGTGAAGTAGCCGGACGCCTGGCACCGCAGGCGGGCGCCTATCACTTGATGCGTCACGGCGGCGGACGCGGAGTGCTGATGGGCGGCGTACCCGGAGTGCGCCCCGCCAAGGTCGTGGTGATCGGTGCGGGAGTCTCCGGCAAGAACGCCATCGCCGTGGCCTACGGCATGCAGGCCGACGTCACCGTTCTCGACCTGTCGATCGCGCGCCTGCGGGAAATCGACGAGCTGTACCACGGCCAGGTCAAGACCATCACGTCCAACAGCCTCGAACTCGAACAGGCAGTCCTCGACGCCGACCTGGTCATCGGCGCAGTGCTGGTCCCCGGGGCGAAGGCGCCGACTCTCGTCTCCAACAGCCTGGTGGCGCGTATGAAGCCGGGTTCTGTCCTGGTCGACATCGCCATCGACCAGGGAGGCTGCTTCGAGGATTCACACGCGACCACGCACGCCGATCCGACGTACCAGGTACACGGTTCGGTCTTCTACTGCGTTGCGAACATGCCCGGAGCCGTCCCCCGTACGTCCACCTACGCACTCACCAACGCGACGCTTCCGTACGTCGTCGCCTTGGCAGACAAGGGGTGGAAGGACGCGGTCGCGACAGTTCCCGGCCTGGGGTCAGGTCTGAGCACACACGACGGCCTGCTCCTGTCCGACAGTGTTGCAGCGGCGCATGGGTACTCGGCTACCACTCTCTGACCCAGGCAGCTCTGACCCAGGCAAGGACAGCTCGAGATCGCTAGCCTTGATCCATGAGCATTCCTGACATCACGCTGAATTCCGGAACCGCGATCCCGCAACTCGGCCTCGGAGTCTGGCAGGCCACCAACGACGAAACCGAGCATGCAGTACGGTTCGCACTCGACGAGGCTGGCTACCGGCACATCGACACCGCTGCCGCCTACGGAAACGAAGAGGGCGTCGGACGAGGTATCGCCAACTCGTCCGTCGCGCGAGAGGACATCTTCCTCACCACGAAGCTCTGGAATGCAGATCAGGGCTACGAGCCGGCGTTGAAGGCTTTCGACACCAGCATCGACAAGCTCGGCGTCGACTACGTCGATCTCTACCTCATCCACTGGCCTCTGCAGGACAACGACCGACTCCTCCGCACGTGGGACGCACTAGAAAAGATCGCGGAATCGGGCCGCGCCAAGGCAATCGGGGTGTGCAACTTCGAGCCGCATCATCTGCAGCTTCTCGTCGAACGCGGTGGATTGTTGCCCGCAGTCGATCAGGTGGAACTGCACCCGCACCTCACGCAGCACGCCATTCGCGACAAGGCCGCCGAGCACGGGATCAAGGTCGAATCGTGGAGCCCACTCGGCGGTACCAGTAACGCAGGTTGGGGTAAGGCGTCCAAGCCCAACACCCTGCTCACCGACCCGATCATCACACGAATCGGTGACCGCCACAGCAAGACTGCCGCGCAGGTCCTGATCCGTTGGCACCTTCAGAACGGCCTGATCGTCATCCCGAAATCCGTACACGATGCTCGAATCGCTCAGAACATCGACGTATTCGACTTCGAACTCACCGATCTCGACCTGAGCGAAATCGACACTCTCGACGACGGCACCCGCGTCGGCGCGCATCCCGATGAACTCAACATCGGTGCACCGAACTGATCAAGCCGCTCGTTTGGTGGGGCGAAGCGCATCGAATCCGTTTCGCCTCACCATCGTTCCGAGGGTCTTCCACCACGGCCGAGCCGGATCCGGCTCGCTTCCGTCGCCCATCCGGTGCAGCTGATCGGTATGCCACTGCAGGTCGAGTGCACCGTCGAGCATCGAGATGTCGGCAACCTTCCCCAACAACTTCCGCGCTCCGAACTCAACAGTCGGCACGGTCAATCGTTCCCGATCCGATTCCAGGAGAACGGTTGCCGCGTCGGGGATCGTGATCGTCGGCCGGCCGAGGCCGATCACGTCGCACGCGCCGGAAGCCAGTGCCTCGACCATCGCCGATCGCGAGCGGAAGCCGCCGGTGACCGCCAAGGGAATGTCGCCGGCAATCGCTCGGACTGTCTCGGCGTACTCGAGGAAATATGCCTCTCGATCCCGAGTGCTCTGCTTCTGCGCTTTACCCATCATGGCCGGCGATTCATAACTGCCACCGCTGATCTCGATGAGATCCACCGACTCTTCGGTCAACGCGCGCACTACTTCTCGCGACTCGTCTTCCGAGAATCCACCTCGTTGGAAATCAGCCGAGTTGAGCTTGACCGAGACCGCGAATCCCGGAGCAACGGCAGAGCGTATGCGCCGAACGATCTCGATCAGAAAGCGTCGTCGACGCTCGGGATCTCCACCCCACTCGTCCGTCCGCTGATTGGACAAGGGCGAAAGGAACTGCGCAACAAGATAACCGTGCGCTGCGTGTATCTGCACGCCGCCGAAGCCGGAGGACTCGGCGACGCGAGCGGTTTCCGCGAACTTGTCGATGATCTCGTCGATCTCAGCGGTCGAGAGTTCTCGCGGCGTCGCCATTCCCGGAATCTTCAGCGCGATCGCGCTCGGGGCGACCGGTCTACCTCTGCTGGCAATCGGGTTGGATTGCCGCCCTGGGTGGTTCAGCTGCATCCAGATCTCGGCGCCGCCGTTCTTGGCGGTCTTGGCCCAGGCAGTCAGTGCTTCGGCATCACGATCGTCGTCGACGACGACATTGCCCGGTTCGGCGATCTGCGATCGATCGACCATGACATTGCCGGTGATCAGCAAACCGAACCCGCCACTGCCCCAACGACCGTACAGCGTTTCCAAGCGAGTGGACGGTCCATGAGTGCGGTCACCCAGAGCCTCGCTGAGCGCAGCTTTCATGGTCCGATTCCGCAGGATCTGCCCGCAGGGCAAAGTCAACGATTCTCCGAGTGTGGTCATGGATGCCTCTCGTATGAAGGGAAGAAAGTCAATGGCGTGGCGCAGAACCGAAGTGCCGCTTGGTATCGCGCACGAAGCTCGAGAAGATCAGCGAGTTGACCGGTAGCCCGCCGCGCACCGCGAGCGACAGCTTCGGACGCGGCGAGAATGCAAAATTCCACTGCAGTCTCGAACCCACTGCGAGCTCGTCGACGCGGTAGTCCTCCGCGAAGGATTGGAACAGCGGAACATTGGACTGTTCGACGTAAAACGAGTGCCGACGCGTTTCGTCGTCCCAGGTGATGAACTTTTCGCGCATCTGCATCGCACCGCCGCCCACCTCCGCGATTCGGCGCGTGCCGACGCCGTAGGGGCGCGGCGAGGTGTAGTGCACTTTTGTGAGCAGTCGGCACCACGACAAAGGCTCGTCGGCGGTCAGACCGGCCCAGACGGCGTCAGGTTCGGCGGCGAGATCGATCGAGTACGTGAAGATATGCGGTGCCGTGTCGAAGAAATCGACACCGACCGGTTCGAGGTCGAACCAATGTGTCATCGCCTACTCCTGCCCAATTAGCCGTTACATGAAGTTACGGATACTTGACGACCGAAGTCAACCCCCGAAGGCTCAGCGGGACCAAGCCTCAGAACGAGAGAGCCCCTGCAGTGAAGCGATGACCTGTTCGAGCGGCTCGATACTTCGAGTCGTCTGGCACACCGCCACTGCACCTTCGACCGACGTGATCGTCAGGTTTGCCATCGATTTTGCCTGCACTGCAGGATAACCCGCAGTTTCGAGTTGCGATTCGATCAACTTCTGCCATCCCAGCATGACCTCAGCCGACACTTCCGCGACTTCTGGCTCACTGGCACGCGCCAACCCGCCGGCAATCACCGGGCAGCCGATCGCGAAGTCCGAGCGTGTGAGATTGAGTCGCCAGATGTCTCCGACCGCTTCGATCACGTCGGCCGTGGAACCGGTAGCCGCAGCCGAGCTGATTCGTCTGGTGATGATCGCACCGGCCGCGCGCACAGCTTCGACCATCAACTCCGTCTTGCCGCCTGGAAAGTGATGGTAGATCGACCCACGGGGCGCGCCGCTGTGCTTGATGACGTCGCTGAAGGATGTCGCATCGACGCCGTTGCGGCTGATCAGTTCGACCGCACTACGAATCATGCGATCACGTGAGCTCAGCTCTGCCATGTCACAGATCCTTCGGCCGTCGGTACACCTGTCGACTCATACGCTACGTTATGTATGACGACCTACATAGTGATGGGATGAAACAATGAGTGACGAGACAACCGCGACCGTCGATCCGGCGCAGATGACAGGCCTCGAACTTCTCCGCTGGATGGGAACGCAGGTCAACGACCGGCCCAGCATCGGACGCCTCCTCGGCATGGAGATGCGCGAGGTCAACGAAGGATCCGTGAGCTTCGCCCTGACCCCGCGCGCCGATTTCAGCAACCCGCTCGGCACTGTGCACGGCGGCATCTGCGCAACGCTGCTCGACTCGGTCATGGGCTGCGCGGTACACACGATGCTTCCGGCCGGCGTCGGCTACACGACCCTCGAACTCAAGCTCAACTACATCCGCACGGTGCCTCTCGACGGTGACGAACTGACAGCCCACGGCAGCGTCATTCACGTGGGCGGGCGTACCGCGACGGCAGAGGGCAAGGTCCTCGACAAAAACGGCAAGTTGGTGGCGCATGGAACCACGACGTGCATGATTTTTCGCTAAGCCCGACGTGAGCAGGGTGCGAGTGCCGATGTACGATCGGCTCGTGACCCTGCTCACTGCGCACCTCTGGTGGCCCGACCGCTGACGGTCAGCCGCAACTGCGTGCTGCCCGGACCGATATCGGGTGGTCCAGCAGGCTCCTCTCAGGATCCCCGATCCGGCAAATGCCGTACGCGTCGTCGCTACGACCGCCAAGATCAGGTACCGAATCCACGAAGGAGAGTTAGTTGACCACCACCCCACTCAACCGTTCGCTCGAGCCTTTGGGCGTCTCCATCCCGTCGAAAGTGCCGACGCACTGGTACAACCTGGCGGCTGACCTCCCCGAGCCTGTTCCCCCGCACCTGCATCCGGGCACTCGTGAGCCGCTCGGCCCCGAGGACTTGGCGCCGCTGTTCCCGATGAACCTCATCGCGCAGGAAGTCGCAACCGAGCGCTACATCGAGATCCCGGAGACGGTTCGCGAGATCTACGGCATGTGGAGGCCCTCTCCCCTGTTCCGCGCGCATCGACTCGAGCGCGCTCTCGGCACACCTGCCCGCATCTACTACAAGTACGAAGGCGTGAGCCCGGTCGGTTCACACAAGCCGAATACTGCTGTCGCGCAGGCTTACTACAACGCAATCGAGGGAACCACCAAGCTCACCACCGAAACCGGTGCGGGACAGTGGGGTGCGTCGCTGTCGTTCGCGGGCGCGCTGCTCGGACTCGACGTCGAGGTATGGCAGGTTCGCTCGTCCTTCGATTCGAAGCCGTACCGACGCATCCAGATGGAGGCGTACGGCGGAATCTGTCACCCGTCGCCTTCGGACCTGACGGAAGCCGGACGCGCACTGTTGAAGTCGCATCCCGACACCACCGGCTCGCTCGGTATGGCCATCAGTGAGGCCGTCGAGGTCGCTGCGCAGGATCCGAACACGCACTACTCACTCGGTAGCGTGCTGAACCACGTCATGCTGCACCAGACCGTGATCGGTCAGGAAGCAATGGTCCAGCTCGAAGAAGCCGGCGACGCCGTCCCCGACACCGTGTTCGGTTGCGCCGGTGGCGGTTCCAACCTCGCCGGACTCACCTTCCCGTTCCTGGGACGAAACCTTCGCGAAGGCACCAAGACTCGTCTGGTCGCCTGCGAGCCGTCGGCATGCCCGTCCCTCACCCAGGGCGAGTACCGCTACGACTTCGGTGATGTCGCCGGCCTGACGCCGCTGCTCAAGATGCACACTCTGGGTAAGGATTTCGTACCGCCGGCCATCCATGCCGGTGGCCTCCGCTACCACGGCATGTCGCCGATGGTCTCGCACGCGGTCAACCTCGGACTCATGGATGCAATTGCCGTCGATCAGGACGACGCACTCCAGGCAGGTCTGATTTTCGCCCGCGCCGAAGGAATCATCCCGGCTCCGGAATCCACCCACGCGGTTGCCGGCGCTATCGCTCACGCCCGTGCCGTCACCGAACCCGAGGTGATCGTGATCGGGCTGTCCGGCAACGGTCAGTTGGATCTTCCGGCGTACTCGCCTTACGTCTGACGCCGTCGGTGTGGTGGTCTCGTGCGTACGAGGCCACCACACTTCGTCACACCGAGCACGTGGGCTCGATCTCGCGATCGACATCGTGCCGGCCGTCCGCGAAACGAACCGATCAGTTTGATCGATCGGTTACGGTCTTTCGATGCAGCTTCGGTTGAAGGAACATTGGAAACTGGTCGCACTCGGACTGGCATTGCTCGTGGCGATCGCGTTCATCGTCGTATCGGTAATCTCCGACTCCAGTGATGCGGCATGGCCGAAGCAGAAGACAGGCGGTCCGATCGTCGAGCAAGGCGTTGTCGACGTAGACCTCTCCGATCCTCCGCAACAAGCCTGGGAACTCGATGTCCGAGCGCTCACGGACAACCCCGGGGACGTGCTGCTGTCGATGCCTTCCACGCTCGATAGCTACTACGGCTACGGCAACACGTACCAAGTCGGTGACGTGCTGGTGGCCGCGACTGCTTATCCGCTTCCCAAGACCGACGAGTCTTCGTCGAGTCAGGGAGTCGGTGCCGTCACACTCGTCGGGGTGAATCCCGACGACGGAAGTCCGCTGTGGAAAACGCGAATCGGCGGAGTCATCGGCCAGTGCAGCCAACAGAACGAATCCACGATCATCGCGTGCTGGGGCGATCGACGGATGATCTTTGTCGATACCGCGACCGGAACTCTTATGTCCGACCTCGGAACCGACTTCGATCTCAATGGCGCCACCATCGCCGGAGACACCGTGTACACGTCCGGCGAAAGGATGGACGGAACGGTTCGAACACGAATTCTTGCCAGCGGCACCACAACCGATTTGACTGCCAACTTCGTTCGCACCTTCGAACCAAGTGAGAAGTTCGGGGCCGTCTACACGGTCCCTCACACCGACACTGTCATTGCGATGGAACAGGGCGATGGCGGGGACCCACAGTACCGCTATCGAATCTACGATCTGGATTCCGGCGCCGAACGATTCAGATTCGAGGGTGATTCGCTTGCCCCGGCCGGGAACGGATTGTTCCTCACCAGTGTCGGCGGCAGGTCAGGTTATGCAGGAACCCAAAACCTCTTGGCTTCAAATGGATCCACGATTCGTGCGATACCGATTCCCTCGTACTCATCGTCGTCCTACCCAAGTAAGTCCTCGACGGGCCTGCCGATGTTTCTCGGCGACGGCGCCTACGACCCGAATTCCGGTGACGAACTCTGGCGCAGTTCACAAATCGTCAACACCGCGATGGCCGGGATGGGAAGCGCCATCGCCGCGGTGGTAGGAAAAACAATCCTGGTCACGTCTCCCGAGACTCGCACAATCTCGGGTCTCGACATCGAGAGTGGCCGACAGTTGTGGCAAACGCCCTGGCAAGACGCGTACTGGGTTCGCAGCGGGGTAACCGATGGCGACCACTTCGTCTTCAGCGACTACACCGGCATGCACGCGATCCGGGCTCGCGACGGAAAGATGACGTGGTCGGTTCCCCTTCCCCCAGAAGTTGATCCACGCGGAGTCGTCGTCTCGAATGCCGGCAAAAACGTGTCGTTCTCCTGGCAGAACCATTTCACCGTTTGGCGTTAGGCCGGCAACATCACCGATACCGTGTCGTACTGACCAGCCAGTTCAGCAGCAAGCAAATGGCTAGACGTGCAGCATCAATGGCCACAATCCAGTCTGGCGCGTTTGTTCAATTTCGGGGGAACGATCTCGAACAACTGCATATATCTCCGCGACTCCAATTTCGGAAAGATCAGACCAGACCTGCAGTGAAGGGGTGCGTAAAAATCGCACCGACTCAGGTATCTGATCCAACCCAACCGTAAAGGGAGCCAACGGGATGGTCGCGAAATCCCCAATTTGCAGTCGGCAACAAATAGTCCAGTTCGCGCGCAAACATCTGCGTACCGGGGGACCGAACTCAGACCAAATTCGTCGTCATTTCGGTTTGCAAAAACGCGCGTTCTTCACGCAGCTCGACACCCATCTGGACGATTCTGCACTTTCAATGCCCGAAAAAGTTGCACTCCGCCGCATCTGCCGACAGGAGGATAGAAGGTGCCCGATCAAACGTATGAACGTCTCAGCAGGTCAAGCCAACCCACCCCGGCCGATGTACGACGCGCTTCCTTTCCCACCCCAGAACCATCCCGCTTGACGATCGAAAGCCGCCAACTACGTTGAGCCGCTTGATTCTTCCGCAGTCCCCTCTTCTCGGATCGGGATCATCGGAGATCCAACAGCCGCGCGACTTTCAGGCTCAAATGCAAGGCCAACCGGTCGTCGCCGTTTGCCAAGTCTGCTCGTGTTATCTCCTGAATTCGCCGCAAGCGATAGTACAAGCTCCCTCGATGCACACAGAGCGCCTCTGACGTTCGCTTTACGTCACCGGCATTGTCCAAAAAACTCTCCAGCGTCGCGAGAAGAGCCTCACTTTTCGAGTCCTCATGGCTGAGCAAGGACTGCAAACCTGAGTGAATACTGTTCTCGAGTCGATCCTCCGACAGTTCGGCCAGAAGTCCGTAGACGCCGAGATCCCGATAACGCACAACATTTCCGAGCACCTTGACGACCTGGGCCACATCTGCGGAACGTCTGGACTCTTCGTAGGATTCGCGCACGTGTGCAACCGAGGTTCGCGGTTCACCGATACCGACCCAACATTCGATGTTCTGGCGCCCACTTTCAGACAAGACTCGCTCCCGGGCTGCCACGATCAGCGAGACCAGATGGGTTTGAGTCGAGCGTTCGGCCACCGATACGATCAACAGACTGTGGTCGGGGCGGTCGAGTTGGATTGCACTGTTCCGCGGGAGCCTCCGACGAAGCTGATCGACGCCGACGGCAACACTCAGACGATCTCTTTCGGTCAATGTCGACTGGTCGCCAGGACGGAGCAACACAGTGACCACGACTGCTGGACCCGCAGCCAACAAGCCCTCCTCGGCCAACCTGTTTGCCGCGTCCTCGCGCAGCGACCGCTCGCCCGACAGGACGTCTCGAGTAAGTTCCCGCTCCCGACTTCGGGACAACTCGTCCAGCAACTGTTCGCGGTGGAGGATCATCGCTGCCGCATCAGCCGTGCGCCTCAAGACCTCGGCTTGATCCTCGTCAACTTCGCCCTCCGAAGTCAACAGCCAGACGAAGCCCAGCAGCGCATTGCGATATCGGATCGGCATCCCGACCCGGCCAAGGGTCAGCCCTAGTTCTTCGTTGACGGGAACAGTGAAGAGATCGAGGGCTTCACGGCCTCCACTCGCGTAGATGAAGTCTACGATCTCGCGTGAAACATTCCGCTGTAGAACGGAATTCATTCTGACTGAATCGACGGCACTGTCATGCGAGTTGTACGCGAGCAGACGAATCTGTACATCATCGATCGCAACGGAACGGTCCAGTCGGCGCCCGGTAGTGTCCACCAAATGCTGCAGTTCTCCGACCATGGTCGAACTGTACGAGCCCCCTCTCCGGTTTGCAACATATGCCCAAACTTCTACGTAGAAAATTGAACACATGACAGTGATGCAACTAACTTTTGCACCATAGGCTCGCTTCATGCCAAGCACCCGAGACCCGTGACGTCTTCACTCGGTCCGCAAACCGGCAGAAGTGGCAGCGACGAGATCTGTTGCAGCCGTGGGATTTGCGTAATGGGGAGCGAGGCCGGCCGGCACGATCTCCCTCAGACGAAGTCGCCTCCGACCCGAAATCGACAAACGACCTTCGGTCGCCAGTTCAACATCGAATCCCACCGACCTCTTTCAATGTCGAATACCTCGAATGACATCGGTGACCGTGATATCGCAAAGCCGTTGCCATTCAGCACATCCCGAGAGGAATCATCATGACCGGCACAGCAAATGCTCCTGTAGAGCATCAAACCGAGACGTCACCCGGACCTCGATCGGCACGCCGTAGGGCCCTGATTGCCGGCGCGACAGGCAACATCGTCGAATGGTTCGATTTCACGATCTACGGTTTCACTGCCGCAGTTCTCGCGACAGTGTTCTTCCCTCCGGAGTTCGGCAGTGGCGCACTGCTTGCCACCTTCGCTCTTTACGGAGTCGCATTCTTGGCCAGACCTGCCGGCGGCATATTCTTCGGAAGACTGGGTGACCGCCTCGGCCGACGGAGGTCACTGTCCCTGGCAATTACGCTCATGGGCTGCTCGACGGCGGCAATCGGTCTCCTACCGACGTACGCTTCGATCGGTGTTGCCGCACCGCTGTTGCTGCTGCTGTGCCGATTGGTTCAAGGATTCTCGGCCGGGGGCGAATACACCGGAGCTGCCACCTTCGTCGTCGAGCATGCGCCGTCCCACCGCCGAGGCTTGTACGCAGGGATAATCAGCTCTTCGTCATTTGTCGGCAGCATCTTGGCCACGGTCACAGTCTTGTCATTCAGCTCGGTCGGCGCTGAGCACTTCGCCGACGGAGGATGGCGTTGGCCGTTCATCATCGGAGGCGTTGTCGCCATGGTGGGCCTGTTCATGAGGCTTGCCGTCGAGGAGACTCCGGCGTTCAAGGAAATGCAAGAAAACGATTCCCTTCCAACCCGCCCACTCGCAGATCTGTTCCGCAATCACTGGCGGACTCTGCTCACGTCCTTCGTGTACTTCGCCTCGCTCGGTGTCGTTACTCATATGCTGCTCGGCTACATGCCGACATTTCTGATTCTTTCAGCCGACGTTTCGAGCACGGTGGCACTGCTGATGACAACCGGCGCTTTGGTTCTCGCAGTCCCGCTGTTCATCTTCTTCGGCGCCACGGTCGACCGAATCGGCCGGAGACCTCTCGTCAGAATCGGCATGGTGATGTCAGTTTTCGTTTCGGTGCCCAGCTACATGCTCATCGGCACCGGAAACATTTTCGCGATTGCCGTTGCACTGGCTGCTCTGGTCATCGCGCTTTCCCTACTCGCGTCCGCTTTGCTCGTAATCCTCGAAATGATGCCGACGCATGCTCGATTCACCGGCACGGCAATCCCCTACAACATCGCATATGCACTTTTTGCAGGGACCGCTCCTCTGGTGTGCGCAGCACTGGTCAACGCCACTGGAAGCGATCTGTCGCCTGCCTTCTATGCGACCGCCATCGCTTTGATCGCGCTTCCCATTCTGTGGCGAGGGATTCCGGAAACGAAAAACTGGTCTGCCACTCAGGGCAGCCCGACGAAACATTTCTGACAACGGACGCGCCACGGCTGTAATTATTTGCGCAGCTGTCGATAGCGTTCCGATGGCCGCCACGAGAGAGTTGAGGACGACGAACACCTCTGGACTTTCAGGTGCCAAATTCATTAAGGCAGAGCCGAATCCGAGAAGTCGGGATGAAGCTCTCCAGAGGAAGTCGACGGCGTCGGAATTACCAGAACCCAAGCTTGCCGGATCGAACAGCTGTGCTTTCGATCCGGCGAAGCCATCAGTAGAAAGAGAGGCCGAAAGTGCCTACCGACAAGACCGATGCAGTTGTGGTCGGAGCTGGAGTGATCGGCAGCTCCATCGCCTACGAACTGGCCGCTCGAGGCTACGAAGTCCTGGTCATCGACAAGTCTGGTGGTCCGGGCTACGGCTCGACCAGTGCATCCAGTGCGGTTATCCGGTTCAACTACTCCACATTCGACGGTATGGCTGCGGCTTGGGAGTCGCTGCATTGCTGGCAAAACTGGAGCGAGCATCTCAACGCGACAGTCGACGGCGCGCTTGCGAAGTTTCGGCAATGCGGGATGGCACTGCTCGATGTCGACGTCGCGCCCCACGCGCGCACGATCGGATTATTCGAGAAGATAGGAATCGATTACCAGCTTTGGGACGCAACGACACTCGTCGAGAAGATTCCCGGTATCGACGCCGGCAAATACTATCCTCCGAAGCCAGTCGACTCGGAGTCCTTCTTCGCAGATGCCGAAACCACGCTCGGCGCGCTGTACACACCTCAGGCGGGGTTCGTCGACGACCCGCAACTGGCTGCCGCGAATCTTGCTTCGGCAGCACGTTCGCACGGTGCGGTTTTCGCATACAACACGCGTGTATTGGCAGTCGAGCAGTTGCCTGACGGCATCTGGCAGCTAGGGCTCGACGACGGGGAAAGTGTGAAATCCAAGATTGTCGTCAATGCCGCCGGCCCCTGGTCAGGAGCGTTCAACAAGCTGTCGAACGTCGGGGCCGACTTCAAGGTTTCGGTTCGGCCCTTGCGCCAGGAAGTTCATCACGTCACCGCACCCACTGGCTACAACGACGACGAGATCCTCGGCCCGATGATCGCCGATTTGGATCTCGGAACCTACATGCGAGCCGAACCTGGAAACGGTTTCCTTGTCGGCGGAACCGAACCGGATTGCGATCCGCTCGAGTGGATCGACGACCCTGATACCGCCAACCCGAATCGCACTGTTGCCCGGTTCGAAGCGCAGGTTTTCCGCGCCGCCAGGCGTTTCCCCACCCTGGAGGTCCCGTCACAACCGAAAGGTATTGCCGGCGTGTACGACGCAGCATCCGACTGGACCCCGATCTATGACAAGACAGACAGGCAAGGTTTCTACGTCGCCATGGGCACCAGCGGGAACCAATTCAAAAATGCGCCCATCGCTGGGCGCCTCATGTCCAGGATCATCGACCAGGTGGAAGCTGGACACGATCACGACGCTGATCCCCTGACCTATGTCGGGATGCACACCGGGCTCGAAATCGACCTCGGCGCATTCTCCCGCCTTCGGGCACCCAATGCCGAGTCGACCGGGACGGTCATGGGTTAGAAGTCTTGTCCGGCTTGGAGAATCGATAGCCGCGACAACTGAATAGACACGGCTGTGGGTGTCCGCTACGTGGTGGACACCCACAGCCGACTTCTCCTTCAACGGCGTCTACGGAAAATCGCCCTAGAACGTGTCAGCGGCACATCGCCTCCGGGACGGAGAGCTAACGTGCATGGCAGCTCTTCAAGTAGCTCAGGAACGATGCCTGCAGCCCGGTTACGTGCGTCTCGTGCAACAACGCGGTCGAAACATCCTGCGACCGTCCCTTGCCATGCAACTGCTCCACGACGGCGAGAACGTTGCGTGACAGTCCGCGATAGATCGGAATGGGTCCAGTCAGTTCGGCTTCGTTCAGCGTGACGTGCAGCTGCGGAACAACTGAGCCCACGCCACGCTCGGGCAGTGCCTCGACCAGTGTGTGGATCTGGCTGTCGGCGTTCACAACTCCGGGACTACCCGCACCGAAGGTCGCGAATGGGGGCGCGTCGCGCAGCCATGCGTAGAGGGCGAAAAGGCCTCCGTACGAGTACCCGAAGAGTCCGTGCCCGGACTCGCTGACACGTAGCTCCGACGAGTACAGGCGAGGGTGGAGTTCGTTGGTCAGGAAGTCGAGGAAGACGTCCGCGTGGGTGTCTGCCAGCTCCTCGAGGTAGGCGTCCACATACTCCTGGGTCATTGCACCCGAGTCGCGAGCAGCGGCAAGAGTGGCCGTCATTTCGTCGCCTACCGGTTCCCCGGGCGGCACGAGATCGCGGTTGCGTAGTCGTGCCCAGTTGGCAGCTTCTTCACCGGCATAACCGACGCTGACCTGGATGTACGGGGCGATCGTCAGATACGGGTCTGCCTGCGTGACGATGAGCGGGGCGGTAAGACCTACAGCCCAGTTGCCGTCCATCACGTATATCAGCGGTAAGGGATCCGTGGAGTCCGCGTAGCCGGGGGGTGTGGTCACCCAGATGCCGTAGCTGTACCCCGACTTCGCCGTTATTTCGAAGTACTCCGTGTCTGCAAAACATCCGTGCAGCATTGCGCTCATCGAACCTCTCCCTTCACTACGTGGCCGGCCTTCACGACGAGAACAGCCATGTCCGGATCGGCGAACACCTTGGCGTCGTGGAGCGGGTCTTGCTGCCAGGCGACCATGTCCGCCTGCATTCCGACGCGGATAGTTCCGACGCTTTCCCCGATACCGAGAATGTCGGCATTGACGCTGGTGGCCGAAACGAGTGCATGCATCGGCGACTCCAACTCCGCGCGCAAGTGCAACTCCTCACCTCGGCGCTTTTGGTGCGGCCCGATGAGGTCCGAGCCCAGGCCGATCCTCAGGCCTGCTGCGCGAGAGGCCTCGAGCGCTCTGGCCATGCGTTGACGCACTCCGGCTGCACGCTCTCGTATTGCCGGGTCCAGGTCCATGCTTTCGGTGTCCGCCAACTGCTCGACCACGGCGAAGGTGGGGACAAGTGCCACGTCATGTTCCCGCATCAGCTGGGCCGTCTCCGCATCGATGTCGGTGCCGTGTTCTACGCACCGGACGCCGGCCCGCACCGCGTTGCGAATGCCCGCATTGTTGTGCGCGTGGACCGTGACGTAGGTGCCGCGCGACGCTGCTTCTTCCACTGCCACGGAGATTTCCTCGACGGTGAACTGTGTGTCGGTGAGGCTGTCATGGCCTCCGACGACACCGCCGGTGACGCACAGTTTCAGAAATGTTGCGCCTCGGCGGAACGACTCGCGCACGTTGCGTCGTAGCTCGTCGGCATTACCCGACATCAAGGACAAGGCGCAGAGCCCTGGAATGTGGTGCATGTTCCACAGCTCGGTCGGCTCCCATGCGGCCCCGTAGTAGCCGTGTCCACCGGTCTGGCACTGCACAGGACCGCACGAGAGGACACGCGGACCACGCACCTTGCCGCTCGCAATAACGTCGACGACTCCGCCGTCGATGCCACCGACGTCTCGCACCGTGGTGAAGCCCGCGTCGAGGGCATCGCCCGCGGTGGCGAAGATGCCCGCAGCCAGTTCGGCTGCCGAGAGCTCAAACCCGAATTGCCTTCGGATCGGACTCGAAATACCCAGGTGGACATGAGCATCGATCAGCCCCGGAGTCAGAAGCATGCCGTCCAAGTCAACTGTCGTCGAACCCGACGGCGCCTGTCCGATCGCGGTGACAATGCCGTCACTCACGCACACGTCGACTTCGACCGGGTCGGTACCCGATCCATCCGCGACCATGCCGCCGGCAAACCATACGTCAGTCAAAGGGACCTCCCGAGCATTGGAAACCACTCTCCTAAACACTGGTGAATTCGATATGCGGTACCGTACTCAACAGTGGTGAACCCGTCAATGGAGGTAGCGTGAGATCGCCGGTTGGGGAGGGTCGAGAGCGACTGTTACAGGCACTGTTCGACGAGTTCGGTGAAACCGGCCCAAGCCCGAAGCTGTCGATGCGCCAAGTAGCGGAGCGACTCGGAGTGCACCACACGCTGCTGACCTATCACTTCGGATCACGACCGGGGCTCCTCAGCGCCGTGCTGTCGGAAGCTCGCCGCCGTGACAACCTCGTCATCGCCGCGATGGGCAAGGATCTCGGGTTCGCGGCCCTGTGCAGGGCGATCTGGATCTTCTACTCGAACGCCGAGCACGAAGATCGAAGCCGCACCTTTTTTCACCTGGCCGGACTTGCGGTTTACGAGCACAAAGCATTTCAAGATTTCGCCGCCGACCTCGACGATTTGGCGCACCTCCTCGAAGCGGCGGCCCTCCGCGAAGGGTTCACAATGGTGGACGCAAAGCAGCAGAGCATCATCGCAACCGCATGTCTGCGAGGACTGTTGCTACAGAGGTTGCTCACCCCCGACGCCGAGGTCGACGCGGCAGCCGAGCGCTTCATCACCTCGTTGACAGCGTCCACCACGTAAACCCCTCATACACAACCGATCACCCCCGTTCGAGATCACCGGCGCGGGGGCGTTTTCCCTGGGCTCGGGCATGTTTCGGCGTGAGACGGTTCCCTGAGCCCCGGTTGAATGATGGTCGATCACCCGTTCGACATCTGTACGAGCGAAACGCCGAAAGATGCGACAAGTGAATGTATCCCGGCTCAGCAGACACACGACATCATCGACAAGTCCGATGATTCACATGAGTTTCGAAAGTCAGGATTGAATTGTGACCATTGCCTTCCGTGCCGCAGAGTTGAACAGCGCAAGTGGGATCTTCCAGCAAGCACTGCTCGGCCAACCCAGTGCAGAGCCACTCGGCGGAGACATCATCACTCGTGCAGATGTCGAGTTCACCAGTGACGACGGCCGCATTCAATCCGGAGTCTGGGAGAGCGAACCGGGAAAGTCGCGGTGGGAGTTCCTCACCCGCGGCGAGATCATCACCATCGTCTCCGGCGCCATGACCGTGGAGGAGGACGACGGCGATCCCGTACATCTCGTTGCCGGTACGAGTGCAATCTTCCCAATCGGATGGAAGGGTACGTGGACGGTCACCGAGACCGTACGCAAGGTGTTCGTCGTATACAACGTATGACCGAGAGAATCCGCAACATCCGACTTTCACGGCCCGTCGTACGGACGGATCTCACGACGCAGCCCACTTGCCCTGAGTACCTGTCGCTGCACTCCCGCCCTCACGGAATCCTCGGTGCCGATTACTCTCACATGGTTTCTGGCGCGAGTGATCGCCGTGTACAACAACTCCCGAGTCAGCAGTGACGACGCCTCGGCCGGCAACATCACCGATACGGTGTCGTACTGGCTGCCCTGGCTCCGGTGAATCGTCATCGCGTAAACCGTCTGGACCGACGAGAGTTGGCTCGGGTGAATCAGAAACGCATCACTGCCCCGCTGGAATGCGGCAATAGGCACGCCATCCTCACGCTGCACGATCACCCCGGCATCCCCGTTGTAGATCTTCGCCTCGTAGTCGTTGGCCGTCACCAACAGGGGTTGGCCCGGATACCACCGCGTCGGGTCAAGAAACTGCCCTGATGCCGTGCCGACCCACTCCATCGCCTGCTGCGCCCACCTCCCGACACCGTACGGTCCGTCACGGTGGGCGCACAGAAGGCGGTGCGATTCCAAGCCTTTCAGCGCGCCGATCGCATCACCCACCTCGGCCGACGCCGTCACCACCTCTGAACTCGCAACGATGTCGGCGCGCAATGCGTCAACATCCTCGGGCGAATGGAAGGAGACGGCTGGATCACCGCTGCGCAGGATACGCAGAACCTCAGCGGAATCTCCCGCTCGAACTGCCCTGGCCAACGACGCGATGGTTCCGTCGAAGCGGCGCCCGCGTGAGAGTTGAATGATCCCGCCCCGCAGACGATCCTGTTCATCCGCACTCAATGCCTCTTCGGAACCAGTGGCCGTGAGATCGTCACCCACCAACTGTGTCAGCGTCGGATTTCCACTGACCTTTACCGGGCGGGCGACAAGATCAGCAAGAACAGCGCCCGCGTCGACTGAGGTCAACTGATCGGGATCGCCGACGAGCAGTAGCCGGGCATCGGGGCGAACGGCTTCGAGCAGGCGCGCCATCAACGTGAGGGAGACCATCGACGTCTCGTCGACGACGACCACATCGTAGGGAAGTCTGTTGGTCGCATTGTATTTGAAACGACTCGAACTCCCCCGCTGCCAACCGAGTAGGCGGTGCAGGGTCATGGCCGCGAGTTCTTCGGGAAGGCCAAGGCTCGCGGTCTGCTCACGTACGGACTCCTGCAGCCGTGCTGCGGCTTTACCCGTCGGTGCGGCCAGACCGATGCGAGCATTCGAACCCAATTCCTCCGACAGGAGAGCGAGAATACGTGCGACCGTATGGGTTTTGCCGGTTCCGGGCCCACCGGCGATGACGGTGGTCCACTGTGTCGCGGCGAGAGCAGCTGCTATCCGTTGACGATCCGGCGCGATGGTCGGCCCGTTCTCGTCGACGAACAGCGAATCCAGCCGCGATCGGACCGCTTTCAGGTCGGCGGGCGGCCACGTGGACGCCCGCTCGTCGAGCACTCGCCGAATCGTCTGCTCCTGCAGAAAATATCGATCGAGGTAGAGGAGTTCACCGTCGTCCGTGTCGACCAACCGGAGCGGTCTGAGAGGTCCGGCGTTTCCGCCGATCACCAGAGGGCTCAGCCGAAGGGCGGCAACGATCTCCGACGGTTCGGGCCACGGCAACGACGTAAGTTCCTCCTCCGTCGCATTGTCGACGCTCACATCACGCATCCGTCGTAGATCGAGGCACACCGAACCTGATCGCACGGCCCGAACTGCCAACGCCGCGGCCAGCATCACTTCTTCGGAAGTTTCACCGCCCAGGCTGCACACTCTCGTCGCGACATGAACATCGGCGGCAACCAGAACCCCGGCTTCGTTGAAGATTCGCACGATCCCTTTGGCGCGCTGCGCCAATTGCGCCTCGGTCATCGAATCTTCTCCCCTACTGTGTGGGACGCATCAAGACCGGCCAGCAGATCCGATAGTTCAACCGTCAGCTGAGCAGGCGGTTTCCATTCGAAGACACCGCATTCCGGCGGGCTGTCCGGGCCGAGCATCCCACGCACGAATTGATACTGCGCGCCCCCGAGATGACGGTGCGGATCGTAGTCGGGCAGGCGCCACCGCAGATACCGATGCAGTGCAACCGAATACAGCAGTGCCTGCAGCGGATAGTGCGAGCGCATCATCTCCGTCGCCATGAGTTCACGCGTGTAGTTGGCAGCCGTCAGATCGCCGCGACCGATCCGGTTGGTCTTGTAATCGACGATCACGAACGACGGGCCCGGGATCCGCAAGACTGCGTCGATACTGCCCGTCAGGAATCCGCGCATCGGTGACGTCTCGACACGGTCCAGATAGTCGGCGTACGACGCCAGAATGTCGTCGGAGGAAAGGTGGCGCCTCAACAGTTCCGATACTCCGCGGAGTGTGACACTCATCGACACCGGATCGTCGCCACCGGCCAGTGGGAGTTCGAAATCGAGTTCGGGAAGACGATCTTTCGGCGCGATCGTGGCCAAGGTTCCGAATCCCAAGGGAGTCTGCATCACCAGATACAGCGCATCCGCGAGTGCTTCGGAGTCGACCTCGGCCGCCCGTACCGAGACCGCCTCGGCGCAACGCATCCCGAGTTCCGCTCTCAGATCTGCCACAGCCGTGTCCACCACCTCGAGCACCTCATGCACCAGCGTGCCGAATGCGGCGCCCGCGGGAAGTCCGTTCATGGGTGAAGGGAACGCCTCCAGGGGCGAGGGGGTAATGCTCCCGAGGTCTACGGAATCCTCTGGCTCGTCGTCTTTTTCGGGATCCTCGACCTCACTGCCCGTGGTCGTGACCGCGTGGTGCGCTCCGGCGGTGAGTGCCGAGTACGACGTACGACGCCACAGAGTGTCCAGGTCTCGATCGAAACGCGCCGCGGCCAGTTCGGTCACGTCCGCAGCCGCTCTGGACCAGTGGACGGGCGAGGGCGGATGGGGACCAACAGGTTCCACCGAGATCACGTCGGAAGCTGCTGCCGGCCAGGTTGCGAGCCGTGCTGCGGTTGTACCGTCGTCGAGCACCTTCACTACCCGAGCAGGTTCGGCGATGCCGGGTGTACGTCCGAGCATCAACCGGTGCAGCGGCGAGCGGGAGGTCCCGTAGCTGGGTGCCCACCAGAGCACGAGTTGGCACTGCGCCCGGGTCAGCGCCACGTACAGCAGCCGCAGTTCTTCGCCCGCTTCTTCGGCCTCCGCAACAGTCTTTCTGGCGTTGTACCCCGGGCCTTCCTGCCCGCCGACGTCGAGGATGCGGCGTCCCTCCGGGTCGTGCAACAGCTGCGTCGGCGAGTTGAAGCCGCCAACGCTCTCCCAACTGAACGGGACGTAGACGATCGGGAACTCGAGCCCTTTGGTGGCATGCACCGTAGCGATTTGCACTGCGGCAGCGTCACTGTCGAGGCGACGGCTTCTGTCGGTCGCACTCCCGGACGTCGGATCCTTGATCCGGTCGGAAAGCCAGCGAACCAGTGCGCTCAACCCGAACGCTTCCTCGGTCGCGACGCGACCGAGGAGTTGTGCGACGTGCCGCAGATCGGTGAAATCTCGTTCGCCGGACGGGGCCGCGAGTACACGCTTCTCCAGATTTGTTTCGGCAGAGATTCTTTCGAACACAGCCGCAAACCCGACGCGTGCGAACAGCCCGGAATAGGAGCGCAGTTTACCTGCAAGTTCTGCAACGACGTTGTCGCCGTCCTTGTCCAGTTCTTCGGAGGTGCGCCCGAAAATTGGTGAGAGGGCCGTCAACCGGACACGATCGGAGCGATGGGGCTGCTCGATCGCCTGCAACAGCCACAGCCACTGGGTCGCACTGGGTGTCGCGAAAACACTGGACCCTCCGGTCAATACGGAAGGTACACCGACGGCATCGAGAGCATCGCGGATCATCGCCACGTGCTTGTGGGTGCGCACCAACACCGCGACGTCTCCTGGTTCGACCGGGCGTGGATCACCGTCGACTGCCAAGCGGGCATCGCCGCCCAGGAGGGCGACCACGTCTGCTGCGACGTCGTCCGCGACGCGACTGCGAAGTCTGCCTACGGCCGGAAATCCCGAACGATTGAGCGGGCCGGCTCCGGTACGGGGCAGATGGCGTACACGCATCGGCACCGGGCCGAACAACCGAGACTTCTTGTGCGAAGCCTCCACTGGATGCGCGACGATGCCTTCGTTGCCGAGTGCGGCACCACCGTAGAGGTGTTCGAGTGCCGCCAACAACCCTGGGTCGCTACGCCAATTGGTGGTCAACTCCTGGTGCGCATCCGCCTGATCGACCGCATCGAGATAACTCAGGACTTCTGCCCCGCGGAACGCATAGATGGCTTGCTTGGGATCACCGACCAGGACCAGGGTGGTGTGTCCGTGGAAGGCCAACCGCAGAATGTCCCACTGCAACGGATCGGTGTCCTGGAACTCGTCGATCAGCACGACCTTGAACTTTTCGCGCACCCGACGACACGCGACGGGACCGTATTCCGGATCGGTCAATACGCCGTGCAGCAGCGTCAGGAGATCGTTGAAGTCGCGAATTCCTTTGGTCCGCTTACGTCGTTCGACCTCGAGGCGAGCAGCAGCCGCGAAGAGGACGCGCTGACCGGGTGCGGTCTCCTCCTCGCCGTCGGGTTCGAGAATTGCCTGACCATCGCCGACTGCGCTTCGGGCGATGGCCAGCGCGTCCTTCGTGGAGAACGGTGGAGACGAGTCCGTCCGACTGTAGCGGCTGAGGTACAAATCCGAGACGACTTCACTGATCAGGTCGTCGACCGACTCCACAAAAGTTGTGTCCGGCTCACGTTCCCCGGCGATGCCGAGTCCGTCGAGCATCCTCTGACAGAAACTGTGGGTGGTCGTGATGGTGCCGGCGTCGAACTCCGCGAGAGCGCGCAGGAGTCGGCGACGCCGCACGCCGATCTCCTCGTCGTCAACTGTGGCGAGGTATGCCACCAGATCATCATCCGACCGCCTCGCCGACTCCGGGTCGACCAGAGCGGCGGACACTCCCGCGAACCTCTCCCTGGCACGCTCACGAAGTTCCTGAGTGGCGGCCCTGCTGAATGTCACCAGCAGAACTTGCGATATGTCGGCGAGACCTTCGGCTACACAACGGGTCGCAAGTCCGACGATCGCGTAGGTCTTGCCGGTTCCGGCGCTCGCTTCCAACACCGTAGTGCCGGTCGGCAGTGGCCCCAGAAGATCGAAGTCCACGGGTTACTCCGCTCTTTCGTTGGTCAGCAACGGATCCCACAGTCGTCGGGCGAGAACTCCGAATCGAGTCGGTTCCTCGGCCCAGACGAATTCGTCGTCCGACGGCGGATCCGCAGCCAACTCCGCCAGTGTTCGAGCTTCTCCGAAAACGTAAGTGTTGCTTGGATCGATCATCTCGCCGTACTGCCCGGTCCACTGGGTGTCCGCACCGTTTGTCGCATCGTCGACCGACTCGCCACCAAAGCGTCGGCGCGCATATTCGGCTGAAGTCGCGGCCCACATCGGCAACGGGCGCTGCAGCCCCCGCTCCCGTAGGTCCACCAATTGCTGCAGTATCTCGACCGCATTGCCCGGCGCATCGAGCACCGACCGTGCCGCTGCGATCTTTCCCCGACCCCGTCCGATCGAGACTGCATCGAGCGGACCGGGTCGTCCGTGTGATTTCAAGGCGAGGAGATTGATCCAGGCCGTCATCCGATGTTTAGGCGCCAGTGAGGAATACGACGCTCGCACCACTGAATTGCCGTGCACACCGGTTACCGTTCCGGTGAGACGACGCCCGTTACCGAGGTCTATGTCGACGTCGACAGCTTCGGAGTCTCCGTCGAAGTGCGGCAAGGCAAGTCCGGCAATCTGATCGACCACCCATTCGACGTTGCCCAGAACCGTAGCGCCCAGGTTGTAGGGCGGCAGAGTGCCGCGGCGCCACTCGGCTGCACGAAAATCCGCAGAGCTGCGTCCAGCCAAGCGCGAGAGAAGCATTCGGTCACCCAGAGCCCAGGTGGACAGTGGATCGAGCTCGGTTGCCAGCGAATCCGCGATGTCGTCGTCGAGTTCCGGTACCCGGACGCCGAGGCGTTGGCGCAGAAAACCACGCGCGGGATGTACCAGGAAGTTCACCAAGTCGGCGAGGTTCACTTCCTTCGGATGCACCTCGGGTAGCTCGGCCGACAAGACTGTCGGCAATTCGACCGGTGTTCCGGAGGCAGCCCTCGCACCGGCCAGCGCTGCCGTGTCGAAGCTGAACGGCTTGTTCGGCGCGAAGTTTCGATTGTCGAACGATTGCAACGGATGCCGTGTCAGCACCCCGTTCACAGCGTCCGGACCTACCGTCGCACTGAGTACGTCGAGAAGGCCACTGAGGGGGATCGCCGGTGGTCTGACGACACCGGTGACCGGATCGGCACCGGTATACAACAGAATCAGATGCTCGCCCGCAGACATCACGGCATCAAGAAGCAGTTGCCGGTCTTCACTGCGCAGATCGCGCTCCCCCACAACGGGATCACGTGACAAGATGTCGTCGCCGTCGACTCCACCGGTTCGAGGGAACACCTCGTCGTCGAGTCCGATCAGCACGACCACGCGATGCGGTACCGAACGCATCGGAACCATCGTGCACACCGTCAGTTCGCCGGTTCGGAAGTTGGCACGCGTCGGTCTGCCCGCGAGGCTGCGCGAGAGCATCGCGCGAACATCGGCCAGACGTAACACCGTCTCTCCGCCGAATTCGACAGCAGCTACCAGTTCGCGGTGGGCCCCCGCGCTCTGCCAGGAATCTGCGGGCGCTGTGTCGGTCAGCAGATCCAGGGCCCGCATCAGCACACGAAGCCATTCGGCCGGTGAATGTGGGCCGGCAAGATCGCGAAGCGAGACGGCCAGGCGATCGACGAACTCTGCGAAACGTCCAGTCAGGTCGATGTCTGTGCCGTCCACGTCATCGAGTGGTAGCGCGAGATCCAGCCAGGCATTTTCCGATTCGTCCGCGCTGACCCCCAACAAGATTCGGTCCATGGCGGTGTTGAAGGTGTTCTGCGGAAATGCATCGAGGCCGAACGTGGCACGCTGCCGACTACCGATTCCCCAGCGAGCACCCGCTTCCGTCGTCCATTCCCGCAGTCTTTCCAACTCGTCGTCGCCCCACGAAAAACGTGTGCGGACAGGCTCGGTCGCGGCCAGGTCGAGAACCTCACTGGCTGTGGCCCGGCCGTCGGCCAATTCGAGGAGAGAGCCGAGAACGGCCAGGACAGGATTGGTCTGACGTAATCCGCGGTCTGCCAGCCTTACTCGAAGGAGATGCCCCGGGTGGCCATGGACGCCTTGCCCGAATGCAGCACGAACCAAAGGTGCGTACGTTTCGACGTCCGGGCACATCACGAGTACGTCGCGCGGCTGCAATGTCGGGTCGTCCTCGAACAATCGGAGCAGACATTCGCGGAGCACCTCGACCTGCCGTGCCGGCCCGTGGCAAGCGTGGACCTGAACTGTCCCATCCGGTTCCGCTGCAACCCTGGGAGCACGATCTGCGATGACATCGGCCTTGACCGTCGCCAGGAGGGATTTCGGGCCGGCTGGTTCGGGAAGATGCACCGACTCGAACTCGGCGGCACCGAGGCTGATCTGAAGTTCACGAACGTCGCGAGCAAGACTCGACAGCAACGGATTGGCGGATATCAGCGCTGACCCGTCTTCCGAACGTCGGATCGTGCTCTCACTTCGAGGCGGTATGCGCGAGCTCATCTTGGTCCACAGCGCGGGGCTGGGATGCGGGAGCCAGATGTGCACGTCCCGATTCGCACTGAGTGCGCTCAAGATCATTCGCTGATCGACCGGCAGCCGGGTCGGCCCGAAGACCGACAGACGTTCCGGTAGGTCGACCAAGGCCGGGTCCTCGACCAGCGCGCGGCTCACTTGCCCCAGTCGCTCTGCGGGCCCCGGAACGTCGATCTTGTCCGCGACGATGCACCACAGACGTGCCTGCCATTCGAAATCCTCCGACAGCGCCAATCCGTGTCCGTCGGTCAACCGCCCGGCGGCCCAGTCGATCAGCATCTGCGGGCGTTGCGCGGCATAACTGCGGAAGAGTTCGGTGACATGTGTGGCGGAGGCAAACCGTCGACCTTCACGATGGCCTTCGAGATGTTTCGCCAGGACTCCGCACCAGGGCTCGCCGAGGGACTCGTCGATCACATCGAGAACCATCCACACCAATCGCGTCGGCGACCATGGGTCGTCGTCAGCCGTGATTCCACTGACCGCGGCCACGGACTCCGCGACCAGGCGCGCGGGTGACGGAAACGCGATGTTCGCAGAAATTCCGTCCACTGCTGACGGTCCGGACGTGCCTAGCTGGGAGGACAGCCGCTGATTGAGCCAACGCTCGACGCCCTTGGCCGGCACCGCAACAGTTTCCCGGGCGAATGGATCCGACAGCGGGGTACGGAGGAGCGTGGCCAACGCCGAGACCAAGGTGTCCGAACGCTCGGCCCGGTACAACTTCAGCAATCTTCGCTCCCCTCACTCCGTCCAGACGTCCATCTCACCACGGCGCTGTGACAGGAGACGCCGAACCAGCCTCACGCAGCGGTGACGCGCAGGCAACATGACCGCAACCGGACGTTCGTACTGTGCGGGAATGACCAGTCCCGTCACCACACCTCGCCCCGCTGGAACCGGTCTCGACATCTCCGGCCTCGGCAAGACCTTCGAGATGGGTCGTCGGTCGGTGACCGCGCTGACCGACGTGTCCCTTCAAACCAGCGAAGGCTCTTTCCTGTCTCTGCTCGGGCCGTCCGGATGCGGGAAGTCCACCGTTCTTCGCATCCTTGCGGGCCTCGATAATCCGACGTCGGGAACGGCCCTTGTCAACGGGCAGTCGCCCGCCGAGTTACGCAAGCGCCGCGAACTCGGAATCGCCTTCCAGGATTCGGCTTTGCTGCCGTGGCGAACAGTGGCCTCCAACATCAAACTGCCCCTTCAGGTTGCCGGCATCGATCCCGACCCCGGACTGATAGCCGACCTGATCGCTCTCGTCGGCCTCGAAGGATTCGAGAAGGCCAAGCCCGCTCAATTGTCCGGCGGTATGCGTCAGCGTGTGTCGATCGCACGATCGCTCGTGGTCAAGCCGAGTGTCCTGCTACTCGACGAGCCTTTCGGCGCGCTGGACGACATGACCCGACAACGACTCAACATCGAATTGCTCAGGATCTGGACCGAGAAACCGGCGACCACGTTGATGGTGACTCACGGAATCGCCGAAGCCGTGTTCCTCTCCGACGTCGTTGCCGTCATGACGCCGCGGCCCGGACGCGTCCTCGAAGTCGTGCCGATCGACCTGCCGCGCCCGCGTACACCCGAGATGATGCGTACACCCGAGTTCCACGAGATCCACGACTACCTCTCCGGACTGCTCTTCGGAAAAGCAGGCGTCGCATGACAATTACCGATATCGAGAACGTCGCGACCGCGGCGGCGCAGCCATCTGTACCGCGCCGGATCCGATTTAGGCGTCCTACGTGGTTCGGCGGTGCAGTCGGTATCTGCGGACTGATCGTGCTCTGGTGGATTCTGGCGGCGGCCGGTGTTGCGGGAGGCACGATTCCGACGCCGTGGGTGGTTGTCTCGACGATGTTCGACGACGGTTGGTCGCTGTACGGACCCAATTTCACCGTCACGGCTTCCGGTGCGCTGCAGGGCTTTCTCTGGGGAAACCTGCTGGCGATCACGCTTGCCGTGCTTGTCGTCCTCATTCCGCCCATCGAGGGATTGGCCACGCAATTGGCGATCCTGAGCTACTGCACACCGCTGTTGGCGCTCGGCCCGATCATCCTGGTCGTCTTCGGCGGCCGGACCCCCACAATCTTTCTCGCCGCGATGTACTGCTTCTTCACCACGATGGTCGGCACACTCGCCGGCCTGAGATCGGCAGACAAGACGAGCCTCGATCTCGTCGCCGCCTACGGCGGTGGGCGTTGGCAGAAGTTCACCAAAGTTCAACTTGTGAGCGCACTTCCGAGCACCTTTGCTGCCCTCAAGATTGCTGCACCTTCGGCCGTACTGGGTGCAATTCTCGGTGAGTATCTCGGCGGGGTGGACAGCGGGATCGGCGTCGCACTAACGGCCGCTCAGACGTCGTACAACGTCCCGCGAACGTGGGGAATGGCTATCGCCGCCGCCTTGCTCGCCGGTCTGGGGTACGCCGTCGTCGCAGCGATCGCCCGGCTCGTCACCCCGTGGACGAGCGCTCCGGGAGCACAGAAATGACCGCGGTACGAGGAACATTGAGATTCCTCGCCCCGATTGCCATCGCCTCGGCGCTGTTGCTTGTCATCTGGGTGGTCTTCCTCAACGCCTTCCCCCAGGTCGGCCCGCGTGTGGGAAAGACGCCGGCCGACGTCTGGGAGTACCTGTTCTCCGGCCCAAAATCCGCCGACGCTCGTTCGGGCATCATCGACAACCTGTTCATCACTCTGCGCGACGCCGGTGTCGGCTTTGCCGTCGGAATGACTGCCGCGCTCGTGGTGGCATCGATCTTCGTCGTTTCCCGCACTGTCGAACAGACTTTCATGCCCGTTGCAATGCTTCTACGATCTGTTCCTCTCGTTGCGATGACCCCGATCATCGTCCTGATATTCGGCCGCGGAATCGTGGGTGTGACGGTCATGGTTGCGATAGTGGTGTTCTTTCCGGCCCTGGTCATGATCATGGTCGGTCTGCGCGCCGCTCCAGCTCAGGCACAAGACCTCATCGCTGCGTACGGCGGGAGTCGTTGGACCGCATTGCGAATGGTGTCCGTACCGTCCGCACTTCCGGCGGTGTTCGCCGCCGCTAGGGTGTCAGTGCCCGGCGCTTTGATCGGAGCACTGATCGGCGAATGGCTCGGTAGCGGTCAAGGCTTGGGTTCGAGCATGATCAAAGCCATTCCGCGCTACCAGTACAACGAATTGTGGGCATCTATCGTGGTGATCACCGTGGTGTCGATCGTCCTCTACGCCGTGGTCGGGATCTTCGAAAGCATCGCTCTGTCTCGTTTCGGTCCTTCGGCGGGCAAGTCGTGACATCTGTTAACACGACCTCAACAAACTCTCTCTCCCAAGCAAACTGAACGAAACCGACTGGCCCTAGTGTTCCGATTCATGACGCCATTCAAGCCCGTCCGCCAGCTGGACCGCAGGGCCTTCTTCCGCTACTCCGCGCTGACCGGCATCGCAGTCGCCGGTAGTGCGTCATTGCTCGCGTGTAGCAGTGACTCCAGCAGTTCGAGTGGCGGAACCACGGACGACGGTTCCGAATTCGGAACAGTTGCAGTGCAGTTGTCCTGGATCAAGAACATCGAGTTCGCCGGCGAGTACTTCGCTCTCGACAAGGGGTACTACAAGGATGCCGGGTTCGGGAATGTAGACCTGGTGGCAGGTGGCGCAGCCGGTACCGGCGTCGAAGCCGGCTTGGACACCGGCAAGGTGTGGATCGGAATGTCCGCACCGCAGCTCACAGCCCCCGCTGTGCTCGACGGACTGGAGGCGAAGATCGTCGGGGCCACGTTCCAGAAGAATCCGTTTGCGATTGTCAGTTCCGCTGCGGCACCGATCAACTCACCGCAGGACATGATCGGCAAGAAGATCGGCGTCCAGGATTCCAATCAGCTCGTCTTCGGAGCTCTCCTGGCAGCAAACGGCCTGACCGAAAGCCAGATGACGATCGTGCCCGCGCAGTTCGATCCGAGCCCCCTGGCAAACGGCGAGGTGGACGGCTGGGTCTCCTACGTGACCAACGAGCCGATCACACTGGCCGCCAAAGGTTTCCCCAACGCCCACTTCCTCTTCGCGGACTACAACCTGCCGTTGGTCGCCGAATCGTTCACGGTTCTCCAGTCCACCATCGACAACGAGAGGGACAAACTCAAGGCATTCCTGAAGGCCGAGATCCAAGGATGGAAGGATGCGGTCGCCGATCCGGCAGAGTCGGCACGGCTTGCCGTCGAGGTCTACGGCAAGGACCAGAACCTCGAACTCGAAGAGCAGATCAAGGAAGCCACCGCACAGAATGATCTGGTGGTGTCGGCAGATACCAAAGCCAACGGGTTGTTCACGATGACACCCCAACTGATCGAACAGAACATCGCGGCACTGTCGAAAGCGGGGCTGGAGATTACGGCGGAGCAACTGTTCGACATGTCGATCCTCGAGGAGGTGTACGCCGAGAATCCGGAGTTGATCTGACACTACGGCCGAATTTGAATCGGCCAATTGTGAACTATCCGACCCATTGTTGGAAGTGACGTCCGAACATATCTGGCTGTTGAAAATGAGAAGATCAAACGAGACCGGAGCCACACTGATACCGCAACATTGACGAACAAGCATCCTTCAACCCAAAAGGTTAATCAGATGGAAGTTCGTTCAGTGCCCACCATCATTCTGGTCACGCTCGGCCTGCTCTCACTTGCCTCATGCGGGAACACATTACCCAACGGCATATCCTCCACCGACTACGCCAAGGACGGCAGTTTCACAACGGTCGTGAGCACCGATCCCGGCAATCTTCACCCCCTGCTCACCAATTCGATCTCTGGTCAGGCGATCAACTCCTATACAAACGATTCATTACTGGCTACTGATGCGAAGACAGGTGCGACTGGCCCCTACCTCGCGGAAACGTGGTCAGACGCAGGAACGTCTCTGACTTTCACGCTCGAGAAGTCCATCACCTGTCAGGACGGGACGCCGTTCACTGCGCAGACCGCAGCCGACAACATCAATTGGATCGCAGATCCCAAGAATGGTTCCCCGTGGCTGGGCGTATCCGTGCCTGAATCGACTGCGGCCACGGCCGACGGTGACGTCCTAACAGTCACGACCGCAGAGCCCGCTCCATTTCTTCTCGAGCGGATCGGCGGACTCAAACTCGTGTGCAAGGCAGCGCTGGACGATCCGTCGAGCATCCGGAACGGCAGCAATGGAACCGGCCTGTTCCAAGTGACCGAAGTGGTGGCCAATGATCACGTGATGCTCGAACGGCGTGAGGGATACGAATGGGGACCTAACGGGGAAACCACCTCCGATACCCTAGGAGTGCCCAAGTCAGTCACAATCAAGGTTGTCTCTGATCCCGCAACCACCGCCAATCTCGTCCTCACTGGATCCGTGAACGCAGCAGCAATAGGTGGGCCCGATCGCGACCGAGTCGAATCAGTCGGCCTCGACTCGATGGACTATACGAGTTTGTCGGGTCAGTTCATTTTCAACAACAATGCAGCGTTGCCGACTTCAGACAAAGAAGTCCGAGCTGCACTTCTTCAAGCGATTGACCTCGAGGACTACACGGCGATCAATACTGGAGGCAAAGGCTCGCGTGCAACAGCATTGGCTGTAAGCGAGCCGCGGTCGTGTGACTACGACAGTGTGACCGGCGTCCTGCCGAACTTTGACGTAGAGGCAGCGAAAAAGAGACTGAACGACGCTGGTTGGCGGTCTGGCGGCGGCGGAATCCTGGCGAAGGACGGCAACCCGCTGGTACTCGATGTGGTGTTCAACAACTCTCGAGACACGTCTTCGGCAGCCGCTGAATACGTGTTGAATCGGTGGGAGGCACTAGGTGCACACGTCGAGCTACGCGGTGGTGACAACAACTTCGTCATTTCGGAAACCTACGGCGCCAAGGACCCCACATCATGGGACATCTCGATTGGACTTGCCGTTCAAAGTAGTGCGCCTAGTACATTCCTTCCATATTTTTCCGGCCCTACGCCCCCGGCCGGGGCCAACTTTGCAGGCATCGACAACCCCAAGTACGCCGAACTCGCCGCCGCCGCCTCGGTACTGCCGGGGCAGCAATCCTGTCCTGTCTGGAAGGACGCCGAGCAAGCGCTCTTTGCGGACTTCGACGTAGTGCCGATATCGGTCTCACCGAACTACATGTACTTCAACGGCGCAACATCCCTGTACGCACCGGCTGGCGGCATCCTCGTCGGCGCCGGTGTACGAGTACTGAGATAGCTGCGCTGCATGAGATTACGAAAAGACCGTGCGTAAATTGCTGCAATAGCAGACAGACGGGCCAATAGCCGTCGCTGGTGCCCGTCAAACGTGCGTTCCCGACATTCCAGTCCGAATCTCATCCGATTACCGGGCGACATTCACGTCGTCACGCTTTCAGGAAACGCGAGGATAAAAATCGATGACAAATGAACTTCAAAAGCTCGTCGATCAGTGGAGGGTCGAGGCGAACATCCCCGGCGTCTCGGTCGGCATCGTTCACGGCGACAAGGACATCGTCGTCACCAGTGGCATCGAGAGCGTCGAAACCCAACTCCCGGTCACCGACAAGACGATGTTCATGATCGGCTCCACCACAAAGGTGTTCGCCGCAACAGCCGCGATGGCACTCGTCGAGGACGGCCTACTCGATCTCGACACCCCGTTGGTCGAGTACGTCCCCGACCTGACCTTCGCCGACGAAACAGCCACGCGCACAGTCACGATGCGTCATCTCCTCACCCACACCGGCGGATTCACCGGCGACGCCGGCTTCTCGGCAGGCTGGGGCGAAGACGCCCTGGGACGCTCGGTTTCACGGCTGAACGAACTGCGACAAGAATTCCCCGTCGGAGAAGTCTTCTCCTACAGCAACTCCGGATTCGTTCTCGCCGGACATGTCGTGGCCAAGATCAGCGGACTGACCTTCGAAGAGCTGGTCAAGCAGCGCGTGCTCGACCCCCTCGACATGAAGAACTCGGCCTTCCTGCCCTGGGACGTGATGACCCACCGGTTCGCACTCGGTCACTACATCCGCGACGGTGTGCCGTTCGTGTCCAACGAAACCGGACTGGACCGCGGCATGATCCCTTGCGGCGGAATGTGGTCCTCGGTGCGAGACCAACTCGTCTGGGCACGTTACGCACTGTCTGGCGAACACCCCGGCGAAGGACAGCCGCTCGACGAGTCCACCCGGTTGTTGATGCAGAAGCCGCAGCGTCCCGCCGCGATGATGTTCGAGGAAGTCGGCCTGGGATGGCTGTTGACTCGGTACGGAACCACGCAGGTAGTACGGCATGGCGGAAACGTGAGCAACCTCCAGGTCTCCGAGTTCATGACAGTGCCCGAGAAGAACTTCGCCGTCACCGTGCTGACCAACGCCCTCGGTGGCGGTATCGGTGAGAAGATCGTCGACTGGTGCATGGACAATCTCGCTGAGTTGGCCGCGCCGGCATCCCTCGACGTGGTCGAGCCCGAACCGGCTGCCGTCGACGCGGTCTTGGGTAAGTACCGGGCCGGAGACCTGATGATGACCGTTGCCCCCGGTGACGAGGGAATCGGCGTCCGGATGGGTAGCGCGCAGGATCTCGGTGAATACGAGGACATCGTCTGGCCGCCGGCGATCCCGATCGTCTTCCTCAACGACCGTGACTTCGCTGCTCGCGCCGACACCACTCGGACGTTGGGCCGCTTCGTCACCGACGACACCGGTCGCGCAGTGATGCTCGAATTCCGCGGCCGCACGGCCAAGCGAGTGGCTTGACATGAAAACGGGCAGGGCGGTCTCGATCAAATGCGATTGAACTGAGCGTGGCCGCCTCGTCCACCTTCGCCGGTCTCCACATAGCCTGGAATGCCTCGGAGTTTCACCTGGCGAAGCATGATCGAGGTATACCCATCTACACCAAAGAACGGTGGGTCCAGCTGTATCCCATTCCACGGCTGTGGTTTTCATAATTGAGTTCACAACAACGTAAGGCATTCCCAAGGAGAGAACTCATGCTGAGATCGGCCAGAATACTCGTACTGAGCACCGTAATTGTTTCTTCTGCAATAGGTCTGACCTCTGGATGCCATTCCACTCAGACAACAAACTCGCCAGCAACGGCTGCCTCGGCCACCCGGTCAGACCGCGAAGAATTCGATGTGGAAGACGCCGCAATCGTCGATCTGCAAAACGCAATCGACGAAGGCCGCCTGACGTCCGAAGATCTCACCGCGACGTACATGGAACGAATCGAGACTCTCGATCCACAACTTGGTGCGGTTGTCACGGTGAATCCGGATGCAATCGATATCGCGCGATCCCGCGATCAGTCGCGCCGAGACCACGGTCCTCTCAGCCCTTTGGACGGAATTCCAGTTCTGCTCAAAGACAATATGGACACTGCCGACAACCAACCGACCACAGCAGGTTCGACTGCGCTACTCAACTCACGTCCATCCGACGACGCATTTCTCGTCGATCAACTGCGTAAAGCAGGCGCTGTAATCCTGGGAAAAACGAACATGTCTGAATGGGCGAACTTCCGATCGCCGATGGCGATCGCCGGTTGGAGTGCGACTGGCGGCCAAACACACAATCCTTACGTTCTCGACCGCAGCCCCTGTGGATCCTCGAGCGGGTCGGCCGTCGCTGCTGCGGCCAGTTTGGCCGCCGTCACTATCGGGACCGACACCGACGGTTCGATAGCGTGCCTCGCAAGTGTCACCTCAACGGTCGGCATCAAACCTTCCCTCGGATTGGTGAGCCGTTCCGGAGTTGTGCCGATCACCTCACGACATGACAGTCCCGGCCCGATGGGGCGCTCCGTGGAAGATGCAGCACTCGCATTGTCGGTGATATATGGGTCCGATCCGTCCGATCCGGACAGTGCTGACGTCGCCGGTTCCCTACCCGCAGATTTTCAGAACATGCTCGACCCAAACTCGCTCAGCGGCAAACGTATCGGAATATGGCGCGAGGGCCGGGCCGGGATCGATCCTGACGTCGACAGAACCTTCGATGCCGCCGTCGAACAACTACAAGATCTCGGCGCCACCGCTGTCGAGGTCAACATCACCACCGACGCCGACGTCGTCTCACAACATTTGCTCCCCGCAGTACTCACCGAGTTCAAACATGACATCAACCAATATCTCGCCAATACTCCCGGCGAACACCCCGGAGACCTGACCGGCCTGATCGAATACAACCGCCAAAATGCCCAGGAAGAGTTGACGGGTTTCGGGCAAGAGCTATTTGAAATGGCCGATCAGACAGATGGCAACCTCTCCGATCCCACGTACCGCGCCCACCGTGAAGCCGCGACCGGACGCGCACAAACGGCAATCGACGACGCTCTTGTCGACAACAACCTGGATGCGATTGTCACGCCTACCGAACTGCCGGCCCCAGGTATCGACTACCGAGGAGGGGGCGAAGGCCCACAATTTGCCAGTTCAACCCGCACTTCAGCGCTCGCCGGCTACCCGATGGTGACCGTCCCCTCCGGATACGCGCGCGAAGAGTTACCTCTCGGTCTTTCATTCCTCGGTACACGCCTCGACGACGCAAAACTGATCAGTTTCGCCTACGCGTACGAGCACGCTGCCCAGATCCGGAAATCGCCGAGCTATCTTCCGACCCTCCCGTAGCCGACTCTGGAACGTACGCCTCCAACACAGCACCGGGCAGCCGTGCCCGGTGCTGTGTTCTGCCAAGGAACAAGAATTGTTCGTCATCGGCCCCGTGTGCAGTGGAGTTCGTTTCGAGGGATGCTGACGGTGGCAGGGCCCTGAGCTGAAGAACAAGGACCAGAACATGGAACTCGAAGAACAGATCAAGGAAGCCACCGCACAGAATGATCTGGTGGTGTCGGCAGATACCAAAGCCAACGGGTTGTTCACGATGACACCCCAACTGATCGAACAGAACATCGCGGCACTGTCGAAAGCGGGGCTGGAGATTACGGCGGAGCAACTGTTCGACATGTCGATCCTCGAAGAGGTGTACGCCGAGAATCCGGAGCTGATCTGACTGCCGAGCGTCAGCGAACCTCCCGCGCGAGTACGCCCGAGATGAATAGCTGTACAAGGACCTCGGCCTTGTACCGGTCATCGGACCCAGCACCGATACAAAGGTTCCCGATGCCTTTGAGCACGTTGTACGCATCGACCCGCGAAGCAGTGCCAACGGACTCGAGCGCTGCCGCGAGGAGGGAGTCACATACCGGAACGAGGCGGTCGACGAAGTAGATATGCAGAGCGTCGGACCCGGCGCTGTCTCCTTGCAGTGCACCGGCGAGCCCATGCTTGGTTACCAGGAACTCCACGAACAAAGCCACCCATGCCCGCAAAGCCGCCTCGGGCGTTGCACTCTCCGCGAGCATCTGTGGGCCCGCGTCCGCACACGCCTCGACTTGGTGTCGGTATACGGCGACCACCAACTCGGGACGCGTCGGGAAGTGGCGGTAGATCGTCCCCATGCCGACGCCGGCCTTCGCCGCAATCTCCCGCACCGGAGCGTCGACTCCGGACTCCACGAACACTGCTGCCGCCGCGTCGAGCAGCGCCTGCTCGCTTCGACGTGGGCGACCGACTTGCTTGGGAGAGGCGACGCGCGACTGCTCGTCCTGGGCATCAGCCATGTGCACTCCTCGCTGACTCACAACATATGTTTGCATTACGGAACAACGCTCCGTAATGTTGCGGAGCGACGCTCCGATAAACAGTATCGCAGGGTGCAGCCTCAGCAAGGAACTTGCCATGACCTCATCAATGATCGACACTCTGAACGGCATCATCGGCGCCGGCGCCCCGGTCGTCTCCGTTGCCCCCGTCGAGTTGTTCGCCCCCGATCGACCTGTCCCGCTGGAAGTACGTGTGTCTGCTCCGGCAGCAGGCACGAACCTCCCCGTTGTGGTGTTCTCCCACGGCAACGGCTGGAACCTCGATGGATACTCGCCACTCACGGCATTCTGGGCATCCCACGGATTCGTGGTGATCCAGCCGACACATCTGGACTCGCGCCGGAACGGTTTCGGGTTCGACCACCCGGTTTTCCCGACGATCTGGACCGAGAGGATCGCGGATCTCACACGCATCCTTGATCAGCTCGACACCATCGAATTTGCCGTGCCCGGGCTTGCCGGCCGCATCGACCGCAGTCGAGTTGCCGCCACTGGTCACTCCTGGGGCGGGCAAACCGCTCAGTCGCTCCTCGGAGCAAGGATCTTCGACGAGGCCGGCCAGGTCGGCCAGGACATGTCCGACAGTCGCGTCACCGCGGGAATCCTGTTCGCAGCAACCGGTCTCGGCGGCGAGAACCTGCATCCGTTCGCGCAGGCGAACTTCCCGTTCATGCACCCCTCGTTCCAGGAACTGACGACGCCGACACTCGTCGTCGCGGGCGACCACGACCAGTCCAAGATGTCCAGCCGCGGACCTGACTGGTTCACCGACGCCTACACGCACAGCCCCGGAGCCACCGACCTCCTTTCCTTCTACGGTGCCGAGCACGCACTCGGTGGAATCGTCGGATACGAAGTCGCCGAGACCACCGACGAGAACCCAGAGCGGGTCGCCGCCATCCAACGGATGAGTACTGCCTACCTTCGGACCGCGTTGCGCATCGATGAGACCAGTTGGCCAGCGGCCCGGGCCGCGTTCAGCGACAACGCCGACCCGATCGGCCGAGTCGACACCAAGTAATGCGGCAGTGATCCAACTTATTGGCCGAAGTTGAACCTGAGATTCGCATTTATCAAAGTGTTGAGCCGCTTTCGCATTCTGACAACCTCTGCCTCGGGCGGTATCGGATCGTCCAAGAAGAGCGTCCAACGCAGCATCGTGCTGTTTCCGACCGCCTCGATGTCGAATCGGATGACGGCGTCGGGTCGGTCCGGCCAGATCGACGTCCAGATCACCAGCTCCGGTTCTACAGCCTGACGATCTCCGGTGAGATCTCGCTCTCGAGAAGTTCCAGCCAGTGCCGGGCGGGCTGGCGGTACGGATCGATCAATGCCTCGAACATGAAGCGCGCAGGCGGCGGCTGGCTCCGGCGCCTCGTCGCGACTTGCTGCATGACACGAGCGTAACCGCCTCTCAAGGGCATACCTCTGCCTTCACCCTGCAAGATCCACGAAAACCGGGATAAATCGGACACTGTCGGAGGACACTCAGGAGCACATCCGTCTGGGAGGGCCGCTCATGCGTAAACGCCATCAGGTTCTGCTTGCAGTGTCCGCAGCGATCGGACTGTCGCTGACGCCGATCAATGCGTCGGCAACACCGAGCACGGGAGTACACGGAGAAATCCTCGGGCAGGTGACTTTCGACGGCAAGGACTACATCCTGCGCCAGATCACCATCGACCCCGGCGGTTCCACCGGTTGGCACTTCCACGACGGGACGCTCTACGCGCTGATCGCGCAGGGCACGTTGAGCCACTACCGATCCGATTGCTCCGTCGACGGGATCTACAGCGCCGGAAATACTTTGATCGAACCGAGCGGTTCAGATCATGTGCACATCGGAAACAACTCGCAGACAACACCATTGGTGCTCGAGGTCGTCTACGTCAATCCGGCGGGCAGCCCCCTCTCCGAAGATGCTGCGCCTCCTAACTGCCAACTACCCGGCTGACGGGGCAGAAGAGTTAAACCGCACCGGCATCGATTCGAGCCCGGACACGAAGTTGGCCGCACGCCGCTGCAACGGCGCGTCGGTGGCAAGTTCCATGTCCGGCAGCCTGGCGAAGAGTTGCTCGAACATGATCCGTCCCTCCAACCTGGCCAGCTGATTGCCCAGACAGAAATGAGTTCCGAAGCCGAAGGCCACGTGCGGATTCGGTGTGCGGCCGACATCGAACCGTTCGGCGTTCAGGAACACGGACTCGTCGAAATTTGCCGATTCGAAGAGCAGCAGCATCTTCTCACCTGCCTTCAGCTGCGCGCCGAAGAAATCGGTGTCACGGGTCAGGGTTCGAGCCATGTTCTTGATCGGCGAGGACCACCGCAGCATCTCCTCCATTGCCAAGGGAATGGCATCGGGATCGTCGACTAGCTCCCGGCGCTGGTCCGGATGGCGCAGTAGCTGTTCCATGCCGCCGCTGAGCACGTGCCGTGTGGTCTCGTCACCGCCGATCAGGATCAGCAGGGATTCGTTGACGATTTCCTGATCGGAGAGGGCTTCGCCGTCGACCGCACTGTGAATCAACGTGCTCACCAAATCGTCGGCCGGGTCGCTCCTCCGCTCGGCGATGGTTCGCATCATGTACGCGGTGAAATCGACGTACGCAACCATCATGGCCTGCAGTTGATCCTGGGAAGCGTTGCTTCCCAATGCCTTCACCAGATCGTCCGACCACCGCAGAAACAACGCGCGTTCCTCCGGACGGACACCCAACATGTCGCCGATGACGGCCATCGGCAGCGGTGCCGCCAGGTCTGCGACGAAGTCGGCTTCTCCTTTCTCACAGACGGCGTCGATCAGTTGATCGCAGATCTCCCGGATACGGCCGGCCTTGGCTTCGACCTTCTTACGTGTGAAACCCGCATTGACCAAGCGTCGACGTGTGAGGTGCTGCGGGTCGTCCATGTCGATCATCTGCGGCAATGGACCGGTTTCGGGGCGGATGCCACCGGCGTTGGAGAACAGTTCGGGATCCCGCTCGGCTGCGACGACGGCGTCGTAACTCGCGGCCGCGGTGATTCCGTTGGCGTCGTCTCGGTACACGGGCTCGTGATCACGCATCCAGGCGTATGCGTCGCGCACATTCCCGAGGTCTCCGCTGTAGAAGCGTCCGTCGATCAAATCGAAGGTCGGTCTGGTAGCCATCACTCCACCTCTCGCACAACCCTTGCCTCAATAAGTAGAACCTGTTCCTATATAGCGTGGGGCGTTTTCACCGAAGCCGGACCGGAAATCCTCCAGAAGCAGCACGCGAGCCCGCCGGAGCAACGACCAGGAGACACGCATGGACGACGACACCGCCTCAGCGGGCATACCCACTTTCGCCGGCACATCGATACTGGTGACCGGCGGCGGTAGTGGCATCGGCCTGGGCATCGCTCGTTCGCTGGTTGGGTCCGGCGCTCACGTCACGATCTGCGGACGCAACAAGGAGAAACTCGATGCTGCCGCCGAATCGATCCGGCAGTCGACTGCCGCAGGATCGGTCAGCGTCTCCCCCGCCGACGTCACGATCGAGACAGACGTCGTCGCCGCTGTCGCCGCGGCGGTGTCCGTCACCGGAAAGCTCGACGGAGTCGTGGCCTGCGCCGGCGGGAACGAAACCATCGCACCGGTCACGCAACTCGACGTCGACGCCTGGCGCCGCACCGTCGACCTCAACGTCACGGGGACCATGCTGACGATCAAGCACGGCGCGCGGGCACTGGTGGCAGGAGGCGGTGGATCCATCGTCGCGATCTCGTCGATCGCCAGCAGCAACACACATCGCTGGTTCGGCGCGTACGGAGTCTCGAAATCCGGCGTCGACCACCTAGTGCAGTTGGCAGCAGACGAACTGGGCGCCAGCAACATTCGTGTCAACGCGATCCGCCCGGGGCTGACCCGAACGGATCTGGTCGCGCTCATCACCGACGGTGGCCCCATCCTGGACGACTACCTGGCCAACACGCCGCTCGAACGCGTCGGCGAGGTCGAGGACGTCGCCGGACTCGCTTCCTTCCTCCTCGGACCGCACTCCACCTGGATCACCGGGCAGATCATCAACGTCGACGGAGGCCAAATGCTGCGCCGCGGACCGGATTTCCGCTCGATGCTCGAACCCGTCTACGGCTCCGACGGACTCCGCGGGGTGGTGGCGCCATGAGCTACACGATTCTGGGCAAGAAGGTCGAGATGCCCGTCGAAGTTCGCACCGCGTCTGCCTTCATGGCGTTGTACTCGGTACCCAGCACAACCGCGCAGTCGATCATCGATTACACCGGCTTGACCGTGCTCCAGTACCGTCCCGGCCGGGCGCTGTGCGGCCTGGTTTTTGTCGACTACATCGACGGGGATCTGGGGCCGTACAACGAATTCGGAGTGACGTACATGGTGCGCAGCCACACTGCGCCTCCCGAAACCTCGGTGCTGGGAGATCTACGTTCGCTCGCTGCCGGAACTGCAGGGGCACTCATTCACGAGTTGCCGGTGGACGGCGAGTTCACCAAGGCCGCCGGCCGGGAAATCTGGGGATTCCCGAAGGTGCTCGCCGAGTTCGACACCGAGCACGTCGGCTCGGTAAAGCGCGGATCGGTCTCTCGCGACGGCAAACTCATCACACAGTTGAGTGTGAAATCCGGCGTCAGCGTGCCGGGCGGCGGAGCCAACATGTCGTTGGCCGCGTACTCACATCTCGACGGCGCCACCAGGTGCACGTCGTGGGACATGGCACCGACCGGCGTCAAATCGCGCCCTGGTGGAGCCGAGGTTCAACTGGGCAGTCACCCGATGGCGGCGGAGCTTCGGAAACTGGGACTCCCCCGCCGGGCCCTGATGACCACGACCATCAAGAACCTGGCGATGACGTTCGGGGAGGCCACAACAATCTGAGTGTCGGCCGACGGCACCCCTTTCGGTCACGTGTGACTCGGGCTACACTCCTGGACGGTTGACCAACTCGCGTCAGACCGCCCGAAAGGACACTCGTGCAGATCACCCGACGCACCGTACTGGCAGGCGCTGCCGCCGCACCTGCGCTCGCCGCTCTGTCGACGAACCAGGCCGTCGCAGCTTCGCCGGCACGCACCGTTTCACCCGCACGCACCGACAAGTCGTCGGCGTCACTGCAGGTGGGCGTCGGAATTTCTGACGTGACCGGACCGGTCGCCGAAGTCGGCATGATGGGCTACTCGAGCTTCGATCAACGCGCCGAAGGCCTGCACCAGCGAATGCGCGCACGCGCCTTCATCTTCGAGTCCGGCGGGTCGCGGGTCGCCTACGTGTGCGTCGACAACTGCATGATCTTCCAGTCCGTTCACGACGAGGTCCTGCGCCGACTGGCCGGGAGGTTCGGTGACATCTACACCGAACGCAACGTCATGTTGACGGCCATCCATTCACACGCGGCATGTGGTGGGGCCTCGCACAACTACGCGTACAACCTCGCAGTTCTCGGCTTCGAACTGCAGGTGTTCGAAGCCGAGGTCAACGGCATGGTCGAGGCGATCAGCGCTGCGCACGAGAACCTGGCGCCAGGCACGGTCCGTTTCGGGCGGTCCGATCTCACCGACGCCAGCGTCAACCGATCGCGAGTGGCGTTCGACCTCAACCCCGAAGAGGACAAGGCCTACTACCCCGGTGGCAACGACCACCACATGCGTGTCATGCGGATCAGTCGGGGCAGCAGGGACATCGGAGCGATCAACTGGTTCGCCACCCACTGCGCCTCGCTCACGAACGAGAACCATCTCATCTCCGGGGACAACAAGGGCGCCGCGGCGTACTTCTGGGAGCACGACGACCAGGGCGTGCGCTACCTCGACGGCGACACCAGCTTCATTGCTGCGTTTCCGCAGACCAACAGCGGCGACATGTCACCCAACCTCTTCCTCGAGCCCGGACGCGGACCGACCGAGGACGAATTCGAGAACGCACGCATCATCGGGCTGCGCCAGGTAGCGGCAGCTCGAACTGCCTTCGACGCGGCGTCCGACACCGTCACCGGTGGCGTCGACAGTCGGATCATGTACCTGGACATGGCAAATCAGGTGGTGAGCGGAAGATTCACCCCCGACGGACGCGAGCACCGCACCGCTCCGGCCGCGATCGGCGCGGCAATGAGCGCCGGAAGCGTCGAGGACGGACCGGCAATCCCGATCTTCCCCGAGGGCACCCGAAACCCCATGATCGACGCCCTGGGCGGTATGGATGCTCCTGTGCCTCAATGGCTTCAGGACGCACAGGCGCCCAAACTCGTAGTCGTTCCGGTCGGCCTGCTGCCACCGGGAGGATGGGTGCCGAACGTACTCAAGATCCAGATCCTGCGGATCGGTCAGTTCTACATCGTCGGTGGCCCTGCGGAATTCACCATCGTCTCCGGATTACGAGTGCGTCGAACCGTCGCCGAGGAGCTTGGGGTTCCCCTCGAGAACGTCATCTTCCAGGGATACGCGAACTCGTACTCGAGCTACTGCACCACACCACAGGAATACGATTCGCAGCAGTACGAGGGCGGTTCGACGATGTTCGGTCGTTACACACTGCCGGCCTATCAGCAGGGGTATGCCGCCCTTGCAGCCGCGATGCGCGACGGCACCGAACCTCCTCGCGGCCCCGCTCCGGCCGACCTGTCCGGGTTCCAACCCAGCTTCGGACCTGGCGTCGACTTCGACGAGCCCTTGCCGGGAACACAATTTGGCGACGCAACCGTCCAACCCGGCGACACCTCACCGGGTGGGCAGGTTGCCGTCGAGTTCGTCACCGGCCACCCCAAGAACGACACTCACCGAAACGGGACCTTCTACGAGATCCAGCGCAATACCGGCGGATCCTGGACACGGGTCGCCGACGACAACGACTGGTCCACCAAACTGCACTGGCGCCGGGTCGGGAGCAACGGTTCCGTCGTGCGCATCACGTGGGATGTTCCGGCCGATACTCCGGCGGGTACGTATCGAGTCCAACACTTCGGTGCGTCGAAGGCTCGGGGTAGCGGCGCGATCACGCCCTTCTCCGGGTTGACGTCCGAATTCCGCCTCACCTGACCCGCGTGAACGTATCGCTCCCCTTGTTGGACAAGGGGAGCGATACGTTCACGCGATGGGGTCAGAGCGCAATGGCCAGGTTCAGGCGGCGGTCGGGTGCAGCGAGGTGCTCATCGTCGACTGCTCTGACGCTGCCGGGCGGTCGATCTTCGCCGCGACGATCAGGACCAGCAGACCGGCGACGGTGACCGCCGCCCCCATCCAGATCGGGGAGGTGAAGCCGAGTCCCGCGGCGATGGTGATTCCGCCCAGCCATGCCCCGAGCGCGTTGCCGACGTTGAAGGCGGCAATATTTGCACCCGACGCCATGGTCGGTGCGGCCGACGCGTAGTTCATGATCCGCATCTGCAACCCGGGCACCGTCGCAAAACCGAAGGCGCCCATGAAGAACAGTGAGATCACGGTCATGACCTTGCTCTCGGCGGTGGCGGCGAACACGATCAGAACGACGGTCAGGATCGCGAGAATCCAGACCAGCGACTTCGTCAGCGAGCGGTCGGCCGCCCTGGCGCCGAGGAAGTTACCGACGAACAGGCCCGAGCCGAAGAGGATGAGCAGCCACGGAACGCTGGACGTCGCGAAGCCGGTGACCTCGGTGAGGGTGAAGGCGATGTAGGTGAAGGCTCCGAACATTCCGCCGTAGCCGAGGATGGTGATGATGATCGAGAGCCATACCTGCTTGTTGCGGAACGCCCCCAACTCTCCGCGCAATCCGCCGCCGGTCGTGCTGGCGGGTGTCGTCGGGACGAGTGCTGCAATTCCGATCAGGGCGATGACGCCGATAACGGTGATGGCCCAGAACGTCGAGCGCCATCCGAGTTGCTGGCCCAGCAGCGTGCCGAACGGAACGCCGAGAACGTTGGCGATGGTCAGGCCCGCGAACATCATCGCGATGGCGCCGGCGCGCTTGTTGGGCGCGACCATGTCGGCGGCAACCACCGAGCCGATTCCGAAGAACGCACCGTGGCACAGCGCCGCGACGATGCGTCCGCCCATCATGACCTCGTAGGAGGGAGCGAGCGCGGACATCAGGTTGCCGATGATGAACAGCACCATGAGCGAGAGAAGGACCTTCTTGCGCTCGAAGCGGGTGACGGCAGCGGTCAGGAGGATCGCGCCGATCGCCACCGACAGTGCGTAGCCCGAGATCAGGTAGCCCGCGACGGACTCGGTGACCTCGAAATCAGCCGAGACCTCGGGCAGGAGGCCCATGATGACAAATTCGGTGAGGCCGATCCCGAACCCGCCCATAGCGAGGGCAATGAGACCCAATGGCATCTCGATGTTCCTTTCACAGATTTACGCGTAAGCCGTTAGCGGGCGTGTGCATTAGTTGCAGGCGCGCTATAAATAGTTGCACGCGCGCGCTACATGCGCAAGCTGGTAACCTGGAGGCGCAGGAAACGGACAAGGAGAATCACATGGGGATCGCCGACGACGCCGTCGAAATCCGTTCGCAAGGGTGGCGCACGCTCGCAGCACTGCACGGCGCCCTCGACACCGAACTGGAACGCGCGCTCCAGCGTGAGCACAAACTGTCCGTCGTCGAATACACCGTGCTCGACGCACTGAGCCGCCAGGATGGCTGGCACATGCGGATGGCTCAGTTGGCTCGCGCTGCCGCACTGAGCAGCAGCGCCACGACGCGCTTGGTCAATCGACTCGAAGATCGAGGACTATTGACGCGCATCCTGTGCGCCGACGACCGTCGAGGCATCTACACCGAGCTGACGCCGGCCGGCCGCGAGCTTCTCGAAAGCGCACGGCCGACGCACGACGCCACCCTCGAGGCCGCGCTCGACGAGGCATGCAAGACACCCGAACTCGCGCCACTGGTGCGCGCCCTCCACGAGCTTCCCGTCGGCTAGAAGTCTGCCGGAAGCAGGGCACGCTCTTTGATGCCCGAGACCACCTGAGCGACAAACACACTCGCATCGACGACCACCCGCCCACCACGCGCGGGGACCAGAACGTCGACGGTGCCGCCGTGCACCTCGTTGTCTCCGATCACCGCGATGTACGGGTCACGGTGAGTGCGTGCCTCGCGGATGCGACGTCCCAACGATCCGTCAGGCGCGATCGCCACTCGAGCATCGCGAGCCTCGAGATCGGCCCGCAAACGCTCGGCCTCAACCTGGTGCCGGTCGCCGACGGGCAGAATCGAGACTTGGTTGGGTGCCAGCCACGGCGGCATCCGCCCTTCGAACCTTTCGATCAAAAGCGCAGTCATGCGTTCCATCGATCCGAGCAAGCCCCGATGGATCATGACGGGGCGAGCCTTGGATCCGTCTTCTGCGGTGTACTCGAGGTCGAACCGCTCCGGTTGATTGAAGTCGAGTTGCACGGTCGAGAGTGTTTCCTCGCGGCCGTGCGCGTCTCGCACCTGGACGTCGATCTTGGGACCGTAGAACGCTGCCTCCCCCTTCGCTTCCACGTACTCGATCGAGCGTGCATTCAGCGCCCCGCGAAGGTGATCCTCGGCGTCCGCCCACTGCTCGTCGGTGCCGAGGTACTGCCCCTCTCCCCTCTGATCGAGAGGCGGTACTTCCGTTCGGCAATCCCCAGAGTCGAGTAGCAGCGCTCGATCGCGTCGAGCGCGACGATCACTTCCGCTTGCACTTGTTCGCGACTACAGAAGACATGCGCGTCGTCGAGATTGATCTGTCTGACTCGACTCAATCCGCTGAGAACACCGGAGAGTTCGCTACGGAACATCGAGCCGAGTTCACGAACGCGGAAAGGTAGCTCGCGATAACTACGACCGCGAGCGGCGAATACCTGAGCGTGATGAGGACAGTTAGCCGGACGAAGGAGAAATGACTCTCCGCCTATCTTCATTTCGGGAAACATGTCGTCCGAGAACTTGGACCAATGCCCAGATCTCTCGTACAACTCTTTCTTCGCCATAACGGGGGTATAGACACCCCGGCATCCGGATCGCGCTGCTTGTTCGGCGGCGAGCTTCTCGAGTTCGTTCCTGATGATCGCGCCGTCCGGTAACCAGAGTGGGAGGCCGGCCCCGACGGTGGGGGTGGTGGCGAAAAACTCCAGGTCGCGCCCGAGTTCGCGGTGGTCAACGCTCATGAGAGGTCTCCAAATCGTTCAAGGGGAGACGCACACGGAGCGACGAAACAGGAAAGCCCCGGGGCGATAACTCCCGGGGCTGAAAGGGTTCGGTCAGCAGTTCCTAAACGATGCGCCGGAAGAGAACCGGCGTCGTCGTGTTGTGCGCAATACTGACCATGTACGTGAGGTTACATCAACTTCCGACCCACCTACAGCCCGAATTGTCGGGCCTCTATGCTGACGCAACTGGGAAGGCGCAGCAGTAGCCAACGAAACACCCACGAAGAGCGAAGTTTCGGCAATCATGTCCGAACGTGAGGTTCTCGGATATGAGGAGGATGTGCGACGGTGCCGGACCACTTGCTCGAACAGTTGATCACCATTCCTTTGTTCACCGGAATCATCGGGTACATCACCAATTGGTCGGGCGTCCTGATGCTGTTTGCGCCGATCAACTTCCACGGGATCAAAGTGCCCGGCCTCAAACTGCTCTTCCCGTTCCTCCCCCGACGCGTCCAGGTGATCCCCGCGATCACCAGCGACGGCAGATTCGGTTGGCAAGGCATCGTCCCCTCGCGGGCGGAGAAGATGGCGTCGATCGCCGTCGACAAATCCCTCGCGAAAGTCGGCAGCATCGCCGATTTCTATCGCGTCCTGGACCCGGACAGCATCGCCGAGCACTTGGTGAACATCTCCCGCAGTGAAGTGCGCGGCGTGGTCACCAGAATCATGACGGCCGAGAATCCTCAGCTCTGGCACAACCTTCCGACGTCGGTGAAGGAGGCCGTCTTCCGCAAGGTGGAGGACGATCTGCCGGCCAGCGTGCGCATGATCACCGACCGCATCGAAGAGGACATCGACGAGTTCATCGACGCGAAGCTGATGGTGATCCGCTACCTCTCCTCGCACCCCAAACTGCTCAACGACATCTTCCGCACGATGGGCAACAAAGAGCTCAGGTTCATGCAGAACTTCGGCTTCTACTTCGGGTTCCCGATGGGCTTCGTGCTCGTCGGAATCCTCCATCTGGTTCCGCAGTGGTGGGTGCTTCCCATCGGCGGTGTGATCATCGGATACATCGTGAACTACCTCGGCATCACCATGATCTTCGAGCCGATCACCCCCAACCGTTGGGTGCCGTGGAGACAGGGGCTCTTCCTGAAGCGACGCACCGAGATCATCGCCGGGTACGCAAAAACCCTCGCCGATCACGTCGTGACGCTCGAGAACATCGGCACCGAACTCCTCGAAGGTCCCCGCTCGGACCGAACGCGGCGGATGCTCGATCAGGTACTGCGCGAATCCGTCGACGACGCAGCCGGCTGGGCAAAGTCGGTGGTCAAGATGACCGTCGGTTCGCAGAGCTACAAGCGTCTGCCCGGACTGGCCACCACCGAAGTGCTCGACCTGTACCCAAGGGTCTTCGAGGACGCGGAGTTCGCCGAGAACCAGTCGGAGAAGATTCGTGTCTTCGTCACCGAACGCATGAGCATCCTTTCACCGGAAGATTTCAGCGAACTACTACGCTCAGCCGTCAAGCAGGACGAGTGGCTGTTGTTCGTACACGGGGCCGTGCTGGGCTCGTTTGCCGGTTTCCTACACCTCGCAATATTCGGAGTATGAGCATGAGTGAGCACGACCATCGCATGATCGTCGAAGCGGAATCGTACGACTGGGCTGCGGACATCACGCCGGTCGAATCCGTCGAAAAGCGTCTGATCCGTAGCCTCGTCGGGCTGACCGCCACGACGACGCTCACGTCGATCAAGCTGACAGGGTGGGCTTTCGGAACGGCGAAGGAGGCGACGCGGCAGATCGTTCAGGCTGCCGCCGAAGCCGCGGCAGAGGCCGCTGAATCGGCCAATGTTCAATCCGAACGTCGGGCCGAGAACTCCAACGGAGACGGCTCGCGGACCGAGAACCTACGGGCAGCAATGGCAACTCGTACCAATCGCAAGCAGAGCGTGGAGGCCACTCTCGCGGCGCTGCGGGCACGTGGCGACAGGTTGCTGGATCGTTCCGCGGACGTGACCGATCGCGACGATCTGCACCCGGCTTACGACCGGATCCTCGACGAGATCGCACCAGACGAAGCTCGAATTCTTCGGTTGCTGGCCACCTCCGGCGCACAACCGAGCGTCGACGTGCGCACGGCGCGGCCGTTCGGAGTCGGCTCGGAGATGATCGACGAGGGTCTGTCGATGATCGGAGAACTGGCGGGATGTCGACATCTGGACCGCATCAGCGCCTACCTGAACAACCTGCATCGGCTCGGTTTGGTGGCGTTCTCACGCGAGCCCGTCGAGGCCGACCGGTACCAGGTGGTCGAGGTGCAGCCGTCGGTGATCGAGGCGGTCAAGCGCGCCGGGCGATCGAACAAGATAGTGCGTCGTAGCATCCTGTTGACGCCGTTCGGTGACGACTTCTGTCATACCTGTTTTTCTCTGTAGGGCCTCCGGCCCTGTGCGCCTTTTTGGTAGTTACCACTACCAAAAAGGCGCACAGGGGGCTTGCCCCCTACAGCCAGGTATCTTCTGTCGTGGTCGTCAGGAACGCTTCCAGATCGTCACGCCAGGTAGCCGGAACAGTCTTGTCCGGCTCGATGCCCGTGTACTGCCCGCGATAGAAGAGCAGCGGGCGTTCGGTCTTGATCTCACTCATCGACGACACCCGACCGAAGACGACGTAGTGATCGCCGCCGTCGTGGACGGTTTCCACCGTGCAGTCGATGTGTGCAAGGGACTTGTCGATGATCGGCGAGCCCAGAGGCGATGGCGTCCAATCGATGCCCGCGAACTTGTCCGGCTCACGTGACCCGAAACGAGCACACACCGCCTGCTGTTCCTCCGCCAACACGTTGACGGCGAACTTACCGGTCCGCTCGATTGCCGCCCACGACCGAGAACCCTTGGTGGGGCAGAACAACACCAAAGGCGGGTCGAGTGACAGGGCCGCGAAAGACTGACATGCGAACCCGACAGGCTCACCGTCGTCGACTGTCGTGATGATGGTGATGCCCGTGCAGAATTGCCCGAGAACCGTGCGGAACTGGCGTGGATCGATCGCCTGCTCCGCACTCACCGACGCGTCGGGCGAACTCACGGCTTCATTCCCACCGTGAAGTCGTGACCCCACAGGCTCACGGCCGTGCTTTCCCTCGCGATCCAGTTTTCGTCCTCGACCTCTAGCCCCTCACAACCGAATTCGATGTCGAACCCGCCTGGAGTCTTCATGTAGAACGAGAGCATCTCGTCGTTGACGTGGCGACCGAGAGTCGCCGACATCTTGACCTTCTTGCGCAGTGCCCGGTCGAGGCACAGTCCGACGTCGTCGGAGTTCTCCACTTCGAGCATCAGGTGCACGATGCCCGTCGGGTTGGGCAACGGCAGGAACGCCAAGCTGTGGTGACGCGGGTTGCAGCCGAGGAACCTCAGCCACGCCGGGTCGCCGTCCGCGGGCCGGCCGACCATCTGCGGAGGCAGACGCATCGAGTCGCGAAGCTTGAATCCGAGTACGTCGCGGTAGAACCGCAGCGAAGCATCGTCGTCATCGGTGGTGAGCACGACGTGGCCGAGGCCCTGCTCACCCGTCACGAACCTGTGCCCGTACGGGCTCACGATCCGGCGGTGTTCGAGAGCAGCTCCGTGGAACACCTCGAGGGAGTTGCCCGAGGTGTCCTCGAACGCGATCATCTCGACGACGCGACGGTCCTTGAGCTGCTCCGCCGTGCCTTCCTTGAACGGAACACCGGCTGCCGACAACCTGTCACGGATATCCTGCAGCTCAGCGGCATTCGCGGTTTCCCAACCCGAGACGAGCAGACGGTCCGTGTCGTTCGGAACGATGACAAGACGCGCCGGGAAGTCGTCCATACGCAGATACAGCGATTCCGCGTCGACGCCCTTGCCCTCGATCATTCCGAGGATCTTGAGTCCGTATTCGCGCCACGCAGCCATGTCGGTGGCCCCGATGCGCATGTACGCCAGAGATCGAATACCCATCATTTACCTCCGTCGAGCAGGAAGTCGGTTGCGAGCCGGTTGAATTCGTCGAACTTCTCGAGCTGCGCCCAGTGACCGCAACCGCCGAAGACGTGGAGCTGCGCGCGCGGGATCATCTTGAGCGCGACCAGTGCGCCGTCGAGAGGGTTGACCCGATCCTCACGGCCCCAGATCAGCAACACACGCTGACGAAGCTTGTACGCCTCGCGCCAGAGCATGCCGAGCTCGAAGTCACCGCTGGAGAAGGACTTACCCATCGCCTTGGCCGCAGCCAGCGACTCGGGAGTGCTGGCGGCAGCAAAACGTTCGTCGACGAGTTCCGGCGTGATCAGCTTCTGATCGAAGACCATGATCCGCAGGAATGCTTCGAGGTTTTCTCGGGTGGGCTGGTAGCTGAACTTTCCGAGGTTCTTGACGCCCTCGGTGGGGTCCGGCGCAAACAGGTTGACACTCAGACCGCCGGGGCCCATCAGAACGAGGCGACCCGCACGGTCCGGGTAGTCGAGCGCAAAGCGAACAGCAGCGCCACCACCGAGCGAATTGCCCAGCAGATCAACGCGACCGGTGATCTCGAGCGTGTCCAGGAGATCATTGAGCGCCGACGCACTGTGCACGAAGTACTGCGGATGCTCCGTCGGCTTGTCGGACTGCCCGTAACCGGGCTGATCGACCGCGATGACGTGAAAGCTCTTCGCCAACACCGGAATGTTGCGGGCGAAGTTAGACCACGACGACGCGCCTGGGCCACCGCCGTGCAGCAGCACGATGGTCTTGTCGTTTCCGACGCCCGCCTCGTGGAAGTGCAGTTTCAGATCGGGGCGCACTTGCGCGAACCGTGAAGTGGACTCGTAGGTGAGGGCTTCTTCGGTGGTTGTCACTGAGCCTCCTCTAGACCATCGTGTCGGTGATCGGCAGACCGAATTCGCCGGTTCCGAACATGACGTAGGCGCGTTCGGGATCGTTGGCGGCGTGGACGCGACCAGCGTGAGCATCGCGCCAGAAACGCTGGATAGGAGTGCCGTTCTGCAGCGCCGTGGCGCCGGAGTTCTCGAAGAGCTTGTCGATCGAGGCGATCGCGCGGCCCGTGGCGCGCACCTGGTCACGTCGAGCGCGCAGCCGCAGTTCCATCGGAACCTCTTCGCCCGCAAGGATCAACGCGTACTCGTCGGCGACGTTGCCGGAGAGCTGACGCCACGCGGCGTCGATGTCGCTGGACGCCTCGGCGATGCGCACCTTGGCAAACGGATCGTCCTTCGACTTCTCGCCGGCGAACGCAGCGCGCACACGCTTGCCCTGGTGCTCGACGTGCGCTTCGTAAGCTCCGTAAGCCATTCCGACGATCGGTGCCGAGATCGTCGTGGGGTGAATGGTTCCCCACGGCATCTTGTAGACCGGCGCGGTGTTGTTCTCGAGGCCCGGGGCGGTCAGTTCGCTCATCGCCCGGAAGCTCAGAACGCGATGCTTGGGAACAAAAACATCCTTGACCACGACGGTATTGGAGCCGGTTCCACGCAGACCGACCACATTCCACACGTCGTCGATCTGGTAGTCCTCGCGAGGAATCAGGTAGCTCACGAAATCGACTGCGCGGCCGTCCTTGAACACCGGACCACCGAGAACGGCCCAGCTGGCGTGGTCACAACCCGAAGACCACGCCCACGCACCGTTGACTTTGTATCCACCCTCGACTACTTCACCCATACCCATCGGGGCGTAAGAGGACGAGATGCGAACGTCAGTGTCGTTGCCCCACACGTCTTCCTGTGCCTGCTGAGAGAATAGGGCGAGGTGCCAGTTGTGTACCCCGATGATCGAGGAGACCCACCCTGTGGAACCACACGCGCTGGCGATCTTCTTGACCGCGGAGTAGAACAGCACCGGATCGGCTTCGTATCCGCCCCACTGCTTCGGCTGCAGCAAGCGGAAGAAACCTGTTTCCTGAAGAGCCTTGATGGACTCGTCGGGGATACGACGCAGATCCTCGGTCTCCTGTGCGCGCTCGCGCAGTGCCGGCAGTAGTGCGTCGAGCCTCTGCATCACCTCGTGGCTGTCATGGTTACCCACTTCGACGCTCCCGTCTTCCTCGATCGGTTGGTTCACTTACACTTGAGACTAGAACACGTTCTCTTTTCTGTCGAGACGCTGACAAAGGTCCCGTTTGTGGCCGCAATGCTGTAACAAGTGCCCCCAAAATCTGGCGGAACCGGATCGAGTTCTATAACGTGTTCTACTAACAGCTAGAAGGGATGTGAGGTCACAATGGCGCAGATTCGCGAGATCGACGTCGGAACGGTGCAAACTCGTTTCGCCCGCGGTTGGCACTGCCTGGGTCTACTGAAGACCTTCAAGGACGGCAAACCGCACGCGATCGAGGCTTTCGGTACGAAGCTCGTGGTGTTCGCCGACAGCAAGGGCGACATCAAAGTTCTCGACGGATACTGCCGTCATATGGGTGGTGACCTCACACAAGGCGAGGTCAAGGGCGATTCCATCGCCTGCCCCTTCCACGACTGGCGCTGGGGCGGCAACGGCAAGTGCACCGGCATTCCTTATGCCCGCCGCGTGCCTCCGCTCGCACGCACCCGCGCGTGGACGACCCTCGAGCAGAACGGTCAGCTCTTCGTCTGGAACGACCCCGAGGGCAATCCGCCGCCCGAAGAGATCGTGATTCCTCGTATCGAGGGCGCGTACAGCGACGAATGGACCGACTGGACCTGGAACTCCATGGTCATCGAGGGGTCCAACTGCCGCGAGATCATCGACAACGTGGTCGACATGGCGCACTTCTACTACATCCACTACGCCTTCCCGACGTACTTCAAGAACGTCTTCGAAGGTGAGATCGCCACTCAGTACCTCAACACCACGGGCCGTCCCGACATCGGAATGGCCTCCCAGTACGGCGGCGACACGCTGCTTCGCTCCGAAGCTGCGTATTACGGACCGTCGTACATGGTCAATCCCCTGTGGAACAGCTACAGCGGATACGAGGTCGAGAGTGTTCTGATCAACTGCCACTACCCGATCAGCCCGGACTCGTTCGTGCTGCAGTGGGGCGTGACGGTGAAGAAGCCGACGGGTGTCTCCGACGAGATGGCCGACAAGTTGGCCGGCAAGTTCACCGAGGGCATCAGCGAGGGATTCCTGCAGGACGTCGCGATCTGGAAGAACAAGACCAAGATCGAGAATCCCCTTCTCTGCGAAGAAGACGGCCCCGTCTACCAGCTACGACGCTGGTACGAGCAGTTCTACGTGGACAAGGCCGACGTCACCGAGAAGATGACGCAGCGCTTCGAGTTCGAGGTGGACACCACCAAGGCAAACGAAGCCTGGCACGCCGAGGTCGAGGAAAACCTCGCACGCCAGAAGGCCGAGAAGGAAGCTGCAGCAGAAGCGGCAAAGAAGGAAGCAGAGGTCTAGTCGTGAGCGCCTCGATCGGAACCGACGCACGGTGGGCTCGTTGGGCCAAGGCACCGGACTTTGCCGGGCAAACGGAACGGCTCGAGGCGATCGCGGCCCAGACGATCGAGGACAAGCACGAATACCTCGACTCGGGTCTGCAGGAAGTCGACTGCAAGGCATGCGGCGCGTGCGTACTGGTTCGCAAGAACACGTACAAACACACCAGCGTTCAGTGGACTTCCGACCCGGCGCTGCGTTGCCACACCTTCAAAGAGGCAATTGCTTCCGGGCAGTCGTCGGCATTGAAAGACGGATGCCCGAAACTGCACGACAGCATCGCCGACGCGGTTAGGGACGGCACCATCACGGTGCGTGATCCCGAGGTCAGCTGACCTGATTGTGTAGAACGAGGGCCGACCCACGGGTCGGCCCTCGTTTTACGTTCCAGCGCCCGCGCGTCCGTCAGGCAGGCGGTCGCACCTTTCGTGCAGCCACCGCGTAGACGTCGCTCGACGTGGTGAGAGAGTTCTTTCCGCTGGCCGCCGGCACTCCCCCGCGTAGATTCACGGCCCAGTTGAGCGCACCCAGCGGTCCACACCCGCTGGCTCCCGGCGCCGCAAACACCGCATCCGAATGTGGGACTGCCGGGAACACTGCACCGGGGAACTCACCGATAGGTTCCGACGGAGGGTTTCCGGTTGTGGTCAGGTGAAGGTTGATCGGATTCGAAACCGAACCGATGTAGCAATCGTCACCGAGCAAGGGATTAGACAGTTTCAATCGAACAGGCATGGTGAGTTCCTGCTCGAGAACCTTCAGATCCGGCACTCCCACCGATTCCACCGTCGCGCTGATCTGAGTCAGTCCCAGCGGAGTATCGATCCCGAGAGCACCTCCCGGTACCGAAATCGGATTGGAATAGACCCCGTTGGACCCGTCCTGCTTGGCGACGAACGTCTCGATGAAACTGTTGTCCGGCTGGGTCGCGTATTTCACTCCGCCCGCAACCTTGAGGCTTCCGTCCGGGATCGGCACCGAAAGTGCGCCCAATTTCATGGTCCCTCCGCGAACTACGACGCTGGCGCACGTCGTCACCTCGAGATCCTCGATCGGGCACGTGCCCCAACCGTCGAAGGTCAACGGATCAACCGCTGCCGCACCGGAGGAACCGAGCGATCCGCTGCCGGAAGACCCTGACGATGATTCGTCGGCAATTGCCACACCTGCACCGGCCATGACAAATGTTGCAACTAGCGCGACTGTCGACATCACTCGAGATTTGTTGCGGCTCTTCATCTTCGAATTCCTCCACCGTTGACGGAAATTCACGAGAGCCACCCCCTGCGGATCGCACCTCGATCTACGCCCGGCACGCTACCGAGAAGTGAGACGCGGATTCACACATAACGACGATATTTCCCACCAAAGAACTACGGCGATCACGCTCGATCGAACTTCCGTCCTAGCCCGGAAACCGTATCGATCCTGTCGGCTCAGTTCGGTTCGACTGTGCCCGAACCGATGACCTGATCGAGGAACGGCCCGAACATCTCCCCCAGGTTCTCGGCGATCTGATCGGGGGTACCGAAAGACAACGTCACGTGACTGATCGCCAGACGCACTATCGTGCTGCCGAACATCTCGGCATGGATGCGGTCGACGTTCGCCCAACTGGTCATGAAGATCTCGGCCAACCTCGCGCTCGCATGTTCGAGCAGCGGAGTCCCGTCAGTGGTGACCAAGCTCAGCAGGTCGTGCTGCGGCCGGGGACCGACAATGCTGACCACCATCGGATCCCGGGCACCGGCGTCGAAGAAGGCACGGAAGGCTGCCGAGACCGCGCCCCGCGGATCCGAATGATGGAGCGTTACTTCGCGTTCCACCTCTTCGAGGAACTCGTCAACGAAACGGATGAGGTATCCGGACGCCAATCCCTGGCGGGACGTGAACTCCTTGTACAACGTCTGCCGGCTCATGCCCGCAGCTTCCGCGATATGCGCCATCGTGATGTCGTTCCACGATTTCTCGGTCAAGAGTTCGCGTGTGGCGTCGAGCGCTGACGCACGGAGGAGTTGACGAGCTGCCTCGTGGTACGGGACACGGGCACGAGCGGTGGACATATCGGGAAGATTTCCATCGCCCGTGCTCGGTGTCAAAACGGTGGACACGCAAGCCACAGAAGTCACGAGTGCACTCAGAGCACCGGTGAGGCGACAAGACCCGCCGCAAGTTCGGTCAGATCCCTGTTTGTATCGGCGAGTACGTCGGCGCTGATGTCCGGGGAGCGTTCGATAAGGGTTCGCACGGCACGAATGTCCTTCGGCCGGCCCACGCTCACAGCACCGACGATATTTCCGTCGCGCATGCAGATCGCAGTGAAGTCATAGGAGTCCAAGTCTCCTCGAACTATTACGGTGTCGTCCGCGCCTGGCCAACCAGCTACTTGAATGTTGCGGCCGAATTGGTTCGACCAACTCCAAGGGACGGATTCGAAGGGTTCTTCCTTCCCGACGATGGTCTTGGCAACTGCAACTGCGTGGTCCTGCGCGGTGTTCCAGTGCTCACCACGGTGCATGCCGCCGAGAAAACCGTTGGGCACGTTGGCCACATCGCCGATCGCGTACACATCAACGACGGAGGTCCGGAGGTATCGGTCTACCGAAATCCCGTTGTCCACCGCAATACCCGCCGCAGCAGCCACATCGGTATCGGGCAAGGATCCGATTGCGACGACGGCCAAGTCCGCTGTCCACTCGCGTCCGTCACGCGCGCGTGCGGTGACACCGTCGGCACCTGTCGTCAGCGTCTCGAGGTCGACTCCCGTCTGCAAGTCGACGCCCGCCAAGGCGTGCAGCGCGGCGATCTTCTCCGCTATCGACGGTGGAAGCAGCCTGGACAGGGGCAACGGTTGCGCTTCGAGAACCTGCACACTGCAACCCAAGTCGCGTGCCGTTGACGCCACCTCCGATCCGATCAAGCCACCGCCGACCACCAAAAGCGAGGATCCTTCGATCAGCTGGGATTGCAAGCGTCGCATGTCTGCGATATCTCGAAGATAGTGAACACGCTCGGAATCTTCGTTCTCCAACCGTCGGGACCGTCCACCCGTGGCAAGAATCAGAACGTCGTAGTCGATGCTGTCACCGTCGGCTAAAAGTACTGTGCGGGAATCTGTGTCGATACTCGTGACAGTTGCGCCGATCCGAAGATCGATACTCTGCTCGGTCCAGAAAGTCGACGGCCGCAACCGAACCCGATCGAACGACGCTTTCCCGGACAGTAGCTCCTTCGACAGCGCCGGGCGGCGGTACGGCTCCTCAGGTTCGCTGCCGATCAGGATGATGCTGCCGCCGAACCCTTCCTTGCGCAGGGCCTGCGCGGCACCGGAACCGGCGATGCCCGTGCCCACGATCACGACGGTGCGTGTGTCGGGCTCGCTGACCGCTGTCATCAGCGGTTCACCTCCACCATTTCGAAATCGACTTTGGCGGCACCACAATCAGGGCAGGACCAGTCTTCGGGAATCTCGTCCCAGCGAGTACCCGGCTCGATACCGTCGTCGGGCCAGCCGATCGCTTCGTCGTATTCGAACCCGCACTGGAGGCAGCGGAACAATTTGTAAGCAGTGGCAGTCTCGGACATCGGTTTTCCTTTCACCGGTGGGTATTTCGATCAGGATTGCGTGACGAGGGTGAAGTCGACCTTCTCGCGGACGCCGCAGTCGGGGCAGCACCAGTCGTCCGGGATACTCGACCACGGCGTGCCGGGCGGAAAGCCTTCTCGCGCAGCACCTGTCGATTCGGTGTACGTGTAGTCGCAGATCGGGCAGATGTAGGCGTTCATGCGTTCACCCCGTAGGCTGCGAGGATCTTGGCCCGCTTCTTCGGCGCGATGTTGACCTGGGTGATGTCACCTCGGTAGTGCTCGAGAACGCGGTGGTCCATCACCTTGCGCCACAGGGGCGGAACTGTGGCGAGCATGATCATGCTGGCGTAGCCGCTCGGGAGCTGAGGGGCCTCTTCCATACTGCGAAGCGCCTGGTAGCGCCGTGTCGGATTCGCATGATGATCGCTGTGCCGCTGCAAGTGATAAAGGAAGACGTTGGTGCAGATGCGATCACTGTTCCAGCTGTGCGCCGGCGTGCATCGCTCGTACCGTCCGCTTGCGGTTTTCTGACGCAGGAGTCCGTAGTGCTCGAGGTAGTTGATCGCTTCGAGCAGCGAAAACCCGATGAACGCCTGGATCACGAGGTACGGCGCGATGCCGATCCCGAATACTGCAAGCGCGACACCGAACAGAACAACCGACATGAGCCAGGCGTTGAGCACGTCGTTCTTGATGCTCCAGTGCGTGGTGCCCAAACGCTCGAAGCGGGTCTTCTCGAGATGCCACGCCGACTTCAATCCCCCGCCGACGCTGCGCGGCCAGAAACCGTAGAGGGTCTCACCGAAGCGCGAGGTCGCCGGATCTTCCGGAGTCGACACTCGCACATGGTGGCCACGGTTGTGCTCTAGGTAGAAGTGACCGTAAGCGCTCTGCGCGAGAACGATTTTGGACAACCAGCGCTCGACGCTCTCCTTCTTGTGCCCGAGTTCGTGGGCGGTGTTGATGCCGATTCCGGCCGTCACACCGATCGTCACTGCGAGTCCGATATTGGAGAGAACGCTCAAATCCCAACGCGCCCAGATGTAGCAGGACAGGAAGAAGGCCGTGTATTGCAGCGGCAGATAGGCGTAGGTGCACCACCGGTAGAAGCGGTCGTTCTCGAGTTCGTCGATCACCTCGTCGGGCGGATTCTTCCCGTCCTCACCCGCCAGGATGTCGATGACGGGAATGAGAGCAAAAGCGATCAGTGGGCCGGTCCACCAGAAGACATTCCATCCGGTGGCGGTAACAAGCCCCACGGCGATGAAAGTTGCCGATGACGGAATCAGCGCCAGCAGCCACAAGTAGCGTTTCCGGTCTCTCCAAGTTGCGAGCCGACCATCTGGCTCGGTGTACACCAACGCCGCCATCGAATTCTCCAGTTCTCGTTCGGATCAGTGAGTGCGTCCTGCGCGGTAATCCGCGACACGAGCAACATCTATGTATAGAGGGTGGACAAATGATGGCGTTTTGTCAACGATTTTTGAGGTAAAAGTTTTACAAACACGCAGATTTGTACATCACTAGGATGTGGCGGCAGATCAGCGTTCAAGGAATCGAGGGCGCAAAAGTGCGCCGAAAGGCGCTCGCGCCTCAGGCGGAACGTAGGCCGCCTCGCCATGCCGGGAATACAGGTGGTCGTCCTCGTATCGCGGAAATACGTGGACGTGGTGGTGCCAGACGTCCTGGTTGCCCGCCGGTTCGTTGTGCTGCCGGGTCGAGACGCCGTCGCAGCCGTAGGCTTCACGAATTGCAACAGCCACAGCCTGAACCAAGTCGAACACCGAGTGCCCGACAGCCGTCGGCAGAGTGTAGAGATTCTCGAAGTGTTCGATCGGTGACACAAGTACGTGGCCGGGGTTGCCCGGCCACCACTTCGGGGAAATCCGAGCGATTGCGTGGTCGGTTCGAGCAACCAGGTCGGTCGACGCGTTGTGCTCGTCGAACTCGCCCAGCGCGAAGCGACAGAACGGGCACCGGTACCCCGGCGGCTCATGATGCAACTCGCCTGCCTTCACGTCGCGATCTTCCCACGACCTCAACGTCTGCGACCCGTGTGGAAAGCCCCAAAATGCCCGATCTGCGCGAATTTCCCCAAAACAAAAGTTCGCGTACCCATACTGAAATGACCGACTGTCCCCGACGTGAGTGGGTCCTCATGGATACCGACGTATTGGTAGCGGGCGCCGGCCCGATCGGATTGACCACCGCGATCGAGCTGCGCAGACGCGGTATCTCCTGTCGAATAGTCGACCCCCTCGACGAACCGCGGCAATACGCGAAAGCCGTCGGGATTCAGCCACGCACTCTCGAACTCTTCGAGAACATGGGGGTGCTCCGCCAGGCACTCGACGCCTCGACATTGATGCGCGGTCAGATCATGTACACGAACGGCGTCGAGGTCGGCCGCGTCGACCTCACCCTCCCCGACGACGTTCCTTACTGGTTTCTCTGCCTGCCTCAGTACTCGACGGAGCGCATCCTCACCGAGCGCCTCACCGAGTTGGGAACAACCGTCGAACGCGGAGTCGGCCTCACCGCATTCGAACAGTCCGACGACGCCGTCACCTGCACCCTCAGCGACGGCAGCACTGTGACAGCCCGGTACCTGGTGGGTTCCGACGGCGCGCACAGCGTGGTCCGCAAAGGGCTTGGCCTGAGCTTCGAGGGCGGCGCGTTTGCGGAAAGCTACATGCTCGGTGACGTCGAAGTCGACTGGTCGATCCCCAGCGGCTACTCCGTCCGCGCCAACCACACCACCGACGACGGAACCACCGACGATCTACTCGTCTGCATCCCACTTCCCGGACACAAGCGGTACCGCATGTCGATGCTCGTTCCGGACGATTTGATGCCGGACGAATCGTCGAACAAAGCCGCTGTACAACACGGTTTTTCAACCGGCAAGACACCGGAACTCCATCACATCCAGGCCGTGCTCGACAGACTGTCCCCAGAACCGACAACCGCCTCGATGCTGCGATGGTCCTCGGTCTTCCGCATCAGCCACCGCATCGTCGACGCTTACGGTCGCGGACGGGTTTTTGTCGCCGGCGACGCCGCGCACATCCATCCCCCGACTGGCGCGCAGGGCATGAACACCGGGATCCAGGACGCCCACAATCTTGCGTGGAAGATAGCGCTCGCCGTCAAAGGTGTTGCGAAAGCGGATCTTCTCGAGACCTACGACGCCGAAAGGCGGCCGGTCGGTGAAGAAGTCGTCGGAATGACGGTCCGAAATGCTCGAGAAGGAATCGGTTCGGGAGAGTCCTCCATCGACACGGCAATGCGGCGCCAGGCTCAATTGTTGATCGACTACTCGGAGAGTCCGCTGAACACCGGGCGTAATTCTTCGAGTCCACACGTTCAACCGGGCGAGCGTGCACCCGATGCACGCGGAATGCGCCGAGACGGTGTGCAGTATCCAATTCGGTTGTTCGACTTGCTGTCCGGAGTCGACCACACGTTACTGCTGACTTCGGACGGATCCGCGGAGAGCATCAACAGCTTGGAGAAGGTCGCCGACGCCGCAATTCGATCAGCGCACGGCTTGCTGGACGTCTACGCGATAGTGCCACCGGGAACCGTGACCGTCGACTCGCTGGTGCCGATCATCGAGGACAACGCCTCGCAACTGTGCGCCGCGTATGGGGTCGAAGGTACGGCGGCGCTGGTCATTCGCCCCGACGGCTACCTCGGATTCCGTGGTCACCCGGAGAACGTTTCCGACTACTTCACGAAAGTATTTGCCGTCAATCAGGAATGAGCGAAGCGAACATCAACCGAATCTCGGGCGAGAGCTTCATCAACTCGACGTATCCACCCAACGGCCCGGCATCGAGGTAGGAGAACTCCATGCCGACGCCCTCTACCCGACCTTGTTGCACCACCGACATTCCGCGACGCTCGGCCTCGAGCAACGTCGCCTCGTAATCGCCTGGAACCCAAGCCAGGTGATGAACTCCGACGCCGTGAGTCTCCAGGAACTCCGTGTACAGGTTGCGTCCGGACACTGGTTGGATCAACTCGAGCTGTTGGCTGCCCGCATATCCGATCGACACGTGAACGACATAGTCCGCGGGCTCACCTCGATACGTTGTGGTCTCGGGACCAAAGGCGATGTCTGGCATACGTAGCCATCGCTCCACTCCCCACTGCCGAGTGAACTCCTGTTCGGCGGCCTCGATCTCCTCGACCACCCAGCAGATCTGGAAGATCGGTCCCGAGACCAACGGGGTCATGCCATTTTTCCGTTGTCCACCGAGTAGACGGCCCCGTGTATCGCCGAGGCGTCGTCGGAGGCGACGAAAGCCACCATCTTCGCAACGTCCTCGGCTTCCATCAAGCCACGCGGCGAGGCAACCTTCATGACGAGGTCGAAGTCGACTCCGTCGGGGAAGGTGAATCCGGTGACTTGAGGAGTCATCATGCCGCCGGGGCAGATTGCGTTGACACGCAGAGACTTTCCGGTGAACTCCATCGCCATCGCTCGGGTCAGTCCGATGAGTCCGTGCTTGGCAGCACAGTATCCAGCCGAGTACGCCTGCCCTTCCAGTCCCGCGATCGAGGAGACGTTGACGATGTTGCCGCCCCGTTCCAGCAAGTGCGGCAGTGCTGCTCGGGAAAGGAAGAACGGTCCGTTCAGATTGACCGCAAGGTCATGTGCCCATTCGGAATCCGCAATATCCGCCGTATGACGAAGCGAGTGCGATCCCGCCACGTTGACGAGGATGTCGATACCACCGAGTTCGTCGACGCACGCCTGCACGGCCGCATCACACTGAGCGGAATCCGAGACGTCCGTCGCCGCGAAACGACGCTCTCCATCCGCGCCGACCACCTCGACCATCGACTGTCGCAGCTTTTCCTTGTCGCGGGCGATACCGAAAACCTGTGCGCCCCTGCGGTGGAGTATCTCGGCCACCGCGCGCCCCAACCCTGAGGACGCGCCGGTCACCAAGGCCACTTTTCCGGCCAGTACGTCTGCCATGACCTAGGAAGCCGCTGCTTCGCGCTGGAGTTCCAGCGCGATGTCGATCAACTGATCTTCCTGTCCGCCGACCAACTTGCGCTTACCTGCGCGCACCAACAGCTCCGCGGACGACACTCCGTACCGCTCGGCCTGACGCTCGGCATGCTTGAGGAAGCTCGAGTACACGCCGGCGTAGCCCATCATCAGTGCTTGACGATCGAGCAGGCATTCCTGCGGCATTGCCGGGCGCACAACATCTTCGGCTGCATCGGCGATGGCGAAGAAGTCGATACCGGTCTTGACGCCGATCTTGTCGCAAACACCGACAAACGCCTCGACCGGGGCGTTGCCGGCGCCGGCACCGAACCGACGGGTACTACCGTCGATCTGCTTGGCTCCCGCACGAACTGCCGCAATGGAATTGGCGACGCCCAGGCCCAGGTTCTCGTGGCCGTGGAAGCCGACCTGAGCGTTGTTGCCGAGTTCCTGAACCAGCGCCTCGACGCGATCGGATACCTGCTCGAGTACCAGCGCGCCGGCCGAGTCGACCACGTACACACACTGGCAACCCGCGTCGGCCATGATGCGAGCCTGCTTGGCCAGCTTCTCCGGCGGAATCGAGTGAGCCATCATGAGGAATCCGACTGTTTCGAGTCCACGCTCACGCGCGAGGCCGAAGTGCTGGATGGATACGTCTGCCTCGGTGCAGTGAGTTGCAATGCGGCAGATGGACGCACCGTTGTCCTGTGCGATGACGATGTCGTCCTTGATGCCCAACCCGGGCAGCATCAGGAAGGCGATCTTCGCGTTGGTCGCCGTCTCGACTGCAGCTTTGATCAGTTCCTGCTCGGGAGTCTTCGAGAAGCCGTAGTTGAAGGAGGATCCGCCGAGACCGTCGCCGTGAGTGACCTCGATGACCGGCACTCCGGCTCCGTCGAGGGCACCGACGATGGCTCGTACTTCGTCGACGGTGAACTGATGACGCTTGTGGTGGGAGCCGTCGCGCAGCGATGTGTCGGTGACGCGGATGTCCCAGCTCGAATCGAAATGAATCATGTCGCTCATGCCTTCACACTCAGAAGCTTCTGGGCGATTTCCTCGCCCACCTTGGTGGCTGCTGCCGTCATGATGTCGAGGTTGCCCGCGTACGGCGGCAGGAAATCGCCTGCGCCTTCGACCTCGACGAACGTGGTGACCGTTGCATAGCCACCGGAAACGACGCTCGGTTCGTCGAACTGCGGTTCGTTGAGCAACCGGTAGCCGGGCACGTACTGCTGGATGTCCTTGACGACGCGGTGAATGGAGTCGGTGATCGCGGCCTGATCGGCGTCTTCGGGGATAGCGCAGAAGATTGTGTCGCGCATGATCATCGGCGGGTCCGCGGGGTTGAGGATGATGATCGCCTTGCCGCGCTGTGCGCCGCCGATGGTCTCGATACCGCGGCTGGTGGTCTTGGTGAACTCATCGATGTTCGCGCGAGTTCCCGGGCCGGCGGACAACGATGCAACGGAGGCGACGATCTCGGCGTACGCCACGTCGACGACACGTGATACCGCGTAGACGATCGGAATGGTTGCCTGCCCACCGCAGGTGATCATGTTGACGTTGGGTGCGTCCAGGTGCTCACGCAGGTTCGCGGGCGGAACCACAGCCGGGCCGACCGCGGCCGGCGTCAGGTCGATGGCACGGATACCGGCGGCCTCGTAGCGTGGTGCTGCCTCGCGGTGCACGTATGCCGACGTCGCCTCGAAGACCAGGTCCGGTTTCTCCGCCTGGCTGAGCAACCAGTCGACGCCCTCGGCGGAGGTCTCGAGTCCCATCTTGCGGGCGCGCGCCAATCCTTCACTCTCGGGATCGATTCCGATCATCCATCGCGGTTCGAGCCACTCGGAACGCTGCAATTTGTACAACAGATCGGTACTGATGTTTCCCGATCCGACGATCGCCACACTTGCCTTGGTCATGACTACTCCTACGTGAACTGAAGAGAGACGGAACCGAGGCCGCTGAACTCGGCTCGGAAGTTGTCGCCTGGATGAGCGTCGATCGCTCGCGTGCACGAACCCGGCAGAACGATGTCGCCGGCCTTGAGCCGAACTCCGAACGTGTCGACCTTCTGCGCCAACCACGCGACAGCGGTGACCGGGTTACCGAGAACCGCATCGCTGCGCCCCTCCGCAATCCGCTCCCCGTTGCAGGTCAGCACCGCGTCGATGGCCTTGATGTCGATGTCCGACGGGCGAACTCGTTCCTTGCCGAGGATGAACCCGGCGGAGGACGCGTTGTCCGCGATGGTGTCCGAGAGGCCGATCTTCCAGTCCTTGATCCGGCTGTCGATCAACTCGATGGACGGCGCATAGGCGACAGTAGCGTCGATGACGTCTTGTTCGGTGCACCCGGCGCCCGGCAGATCTGCTCCCAGAATGAAGGCGACCTCCACCTCGACGCGCGGGAAGCAGAAGCGCGACGTGTCGACCGGACGGTTCTCGAACTCTTCCATCTCGGCGAGCAGGTGACCGTAATCTGGCTCGTCTACGCCCATCATCTGCTGCATCGCCAGTGACGAGAGTCCGACCTTGTGTCCGACCACCTTTGCGCCACCGGCAACACGACGCCGGATGTTGATGAGCTGGATCTCGTAGGCGTCGACGACGTCGATGTCCGGATACGTGGCGATCAGCGGGCTGATCGGAGCGCGATCCCGTTCCGCCGAATCAAGATGGTCGGCAAGTTCGCCGCGGATCTGCGTCGAGAGCATCGTTCAGGCCTTTCCGACTGTGGAGAATGCGGCTGCGTGCTGACCGGCTCGTCGTCCGGAGAATACGCAGTCGGCGAGCGACAAGCCGCTCACATACGAGTTGGAACAGATACCGACCGCGGTACGGCCGGCGGCGTACAGACCAGGGATACCCTCCCCGGCCTCGTTTTTCACCATGCCGGACGATTCGTCGACCACCAATCCACCGAGCGTGAGCATCGGGCACGGATTCATCATGTTGGGCTTGATCGAGACGTCGTACATCGTGAACGGCGCAGACAGTATCGGCCTGACGAAGTCCGACGGTTTACCCATCGGATCAGGTTGTCCGGCAGCGGCAGCGGAGTTGTGCGCGTCGACGGTGGCTTGAAGGCCGGCGACGTCTATCCCCGCTTTGCGGGCGACCTCGGCAATGGTGTTGCCACGCAATGCAGTACGCATCATTCCGGTGGTCTGTACCCGCTGGAACCACATCGACTGGTCACTTATCTGCGATTTCGCTTCGCGAACGAGTTCGGAATCTGCCAGCAGCCAACCGATTCCGCTGCTCTTCTCCGCCATCGCCTGACCGAGAGCGGCACCGTAACGGGACTCGTCGACGATTCGCGCACCGGATTCACCCACCAAAATGGAACCGAGAAAAGCACTCGGCGGGACGATGAATCGCCAGGCGGACACATTGCCGAGCTTGTCGGTGGCTCCCCCGGCTTCGACACCGAGGTTGATGCCTTTGCCATCGTCCCCGGAGGTGCCGAGCGGGATACCGCCCTTGTAGGCGGGAGCATGGGTACGCATCATCTCGCGATTGGACACGAAGCCGCCGGCGCTGAGGATCACGCCGCCGCGTGCCTGGATACGAATCCGCTTGGCGTGCTTCTTCTCGATCTTCGCGATCAGTGCGTCGAGAATCGTGCGCAACTGCGGTGCGTAGACGCCGGGCTTGGAGGACAAGGACCCGAGCGTCGCGTGACGGCGACGAACTCCGGCGGGTGCGTCACGCAGCGTCAGTGCTTCGACGCCGATCACCCGGCCGTCCTCGATGATCAGCCGGTCCGCTCGCGTCTGGCCGAGCAACTGGACGCCCTTCGCCTCCGCGGACTTCGCGAGCGGGCCGTACAGCATCTTTCCCGACGTGCCACGCCCCTTGGCGCGATGACCACGCGGAGCAGGTTTTGCGATGTCACGGAACCCGCCGGCCGATTCGCTACCCGAGAAGTAGAGGTAGTGCTTGTTGCTCGGGTACGACGTCTTGTACGGACAGAGTGAGGCCTCGAACGGCACGCCGTGACTGCGCAGCCAGTCGATCGACGCCGGGCTCTCGTCGACGAACCGGCGCAGAGTCTGCGGCGTCACCGCGTCACCGACCTCGCGGTTCAGGTAGGCGAGCATGGCTTCGGGACTGTCCTCGACACCGGCTTCCTTTTGAATCACGGTGCCGCCGCCGGCGTAGTAGATTCCTCCGGAAATCGTGCTGGCACCACCACCGAGTGCTCGGTCGATTGCCAAAACCGACGAACCGGCCGCTACCGCTTCGAGCGCCGCACTGGCGCCCGCCACACCGAACCCGACCACAAGGACGTCAACCGAAGTATCCCAGGTCACACCGCACCATCCTCAATCTCACTGCAACGTGTTTCGTTATCAATGACAACGTCCGGAAATACTTCCTGGCAGAAAGCATGGACTGACACCCCCATCATTCTATAACGTGTTCTACATGAGCAAGCAGGAATACGACATCGTCGTCGTCGGCAGTGGTGCCGCAGGTATGACAGCGGCCTTGACCGCAGCCCACCAGGGCTTGAGTGTGGTCATCGTGGAGAAAGCCGCCCACTACGGCGGATCGACCGCCCGTTCCGGTGGTGGGGTCTGGATCCCCAACAACGAGGCACTTCAAGCGGACGGTGTCACCGATACACCGGAGGCCGCACGTTCCTACCTGCACAGCATCATCGGCGACGTTGTCGCTCCCGAACGCATCGACACCTATCTCGAGCGCGGTCCCGAGATGCTCTCGTTCGTGTTGAAGAACAGCCCGCTCGAGCTGCAGTGGGTTCCCGGCTACTCCGACTACTACCCGGAAGCACCCGGCGGACGCCTCGGTGGCCGCAGTGTCGAGCCCACCCCGTTCGACGGCAACAAGTTGGGCGCCGACCGCAAGAACCTCGAGCCCGACTACGTCAAGGCCCCCAAGAACTTCGTCATCACCCAGGCCGACTACAAGTGGCTCAACCTGCTGATGCGCAATCCTCGCGGACCCCTGCGCGCCATGAAGGTCGGCATGCGATTCCTCGCAGCGAAGGCCACCAAGAAGGATCTGCTGGTTCGCGGCCAGGCACTGGTCGCCGGTATTCGACTCGGACTTCAGTCCGCCGGAGTACCCATCCTGCTGAACACCCCGCTGACCTCCCTGTACACCGAAGACGGCGCAGTTCGCGGCGTCAACGTCATCGTCGACGGCGAGGATCAGGTCATCCGCGCTCGCCACGGAGTCGTGTTGGGATCCGGCGGATTCGAGCACAACAAGGAAATGCGTGAGAAGTACCAGCGCGCACCTATCGGCACCGAATGGACCGTCGGCGCGAAGGCAAACACCGGCGACGGTATCCGCGCAGGCCAAGAAGTGGGCGCTGCAGTCGATTTCATGGACGACGCCTGGTGGGGCCCGTCCATTCCGCTGACCGGCGGACCGTGGTTCGCTCTCTCCGAGCGCACCCTCCCGGGCTGCATGATGGTCAACATGTCGGGCAAGCGCTTCGGCAACGAGGCGGCTCCGTACGTCGAGGCAACCCATGCGATGTACGGCGGTGAGTACGGTCAGGGCGAGGGCCCCGGCGAGAACATCCCGACGTGGATGATTCTCGATCAGCGCTACCGCAACCGCTACACGTTTGCCGGTATCACTCCCCGCTCCCCCTTCCCCGGCCGCTGGCTCAAGGCCGGCATCGTGGTCAAGGCGGGAACCATCGCCGAATTGGCAGAGAAGACAGGGCTTCCCGTCGCATCGCTGACCGAAACCGTCGACCGGTTCAACGGCTTCGCACGCAACGGCAAGGACGAGGACTTCGGACGCGGTGACAGTGGTTACGACGCTTACTACGGCGATCCCCGACTGAAGAACCCCAGCCTCGCCGAAATCAGCAAGGCTCCGTTCTACGCCATCAAGATGGTTCCGGGTGACCTCGGCACCAAGGGCGGAATCTGCACCGACGTCAACGGCCGAGCACTACGCGAAGACGGAAGCGTCATCGACGGCCTCTACGCGGCTGGCAACGCGAGCGCTCCGGTCATGGGCCACACCTACGCCGGACCAGGCGCGACCATCGGTCCCGCAATGACTTTCGGTTACTTGGCCGTACTCGACATCGTCGAGCGTGCGAAGAAGGCCGAGACAACCGAAGCACCTGCAGCTGAAAAGACGGCGGTCGACCATGCCAATTGATCCGAAGATCGCACTCGGCGCCGAGCTTGCGCCACAAGAGTTCTCGTGGACCCCGTCGGACGTGCAGCACTACCACTTGGCCCTGGGGGCAGGTGCTCGTCCGCTTGATCCGAACGAGCTTCGATACCTCGACGACGAAAAGCCTCAGGTACTACCCACCTTTGCCACCGTCGCCGCCAACTTCCACGCCACCGAAGCACCGAAGGTGTCGTTCCCCGGCGTCGAAATCGATCTGGCGAAGGTAGTCCACGGGAGCCAGGAAGTCACTGTCCATCAGCCGATCCCGGCAAGTGGAAGTGGCCGCACCACAACTCGAATCGCCGAGGTCTGGGACAAGGGCAAGGCCGCGGTGATCGTGCAGGAATCCGTCACGGTTGACGCCGAGGGCAACCCGCTGTGGACAGCTCGCTCGTCCATTTTCGCCCGCGGCGAGGGTGGTTTCGGGGGTGAACGTGGTCCGTCGGAGTCGATTACGCTTCCGGATCGCGAAGCAGATGAGACAGTGGTGACGCCTGTGCTTCCACAGCAGGCTTTGCTGTACCGGATGTGTGGTGATCGGAATCCGTTGCACTCGGATCCGCAATTCGCCTCCGCGGCAGGCTTTCCAGCGCCTATCCTGCATGGACTGTGTACTTACGGAATGGTCTGCAAGACCGCAGTGGATACCATGCTCGACGGCGACAGCAGTCGGGTAGCCGGATTTCGGGCCCGCTTTGCCGGGGTCGTATTTCCCGGCGAGAACTTGAGTATCCAGATCTGGAAAGACAATGGGCGACTCCTGATCTCAGCTTCTGTACTGGAGCGCGAAGCTCCTGCCCTGGCTGACGTAGTTCTCACTCTTGTCTGATACCAACCTGTCTGATACCCACCTGTTAGAACTCACCGTAGTTCTCGAACCCGATGGAGTAGCCCGAAGATGACGGCACAAGACGAAAAGTTCCGACTGTCCCGACGAGGTTTCATGGCCGCTGGAGCCGGCGCCGTGGCAGCGACCGCATTCGCCGGCTGGACGCCGGCCTACGCCGTCCCCGCCGGCTCTTCCGGCTCCGCGGGTGGTCCCGTGTCCACCCTCACACCGCCGCCTGCCTTCCCCGAAGGCATCGCGCTGTACCAGCAGGCATATCAGAACTGGTCCAAAGAGATCATGCTCGACGCGATCTGGACCTGTTCACCCAAGACGCCCGAAGACGTAGTCCGCCTCGCGAACTGGGGTCATGCCAACGGCTACACCATTCGTCCCCGCGGTGCCATGCACGGCTGGACGCCGCTGACCATCGTCAACGGTGCGCCGGTCGACAAGGTCATCCTCGCCGACACCACGGTCCACCTCACCGGAGTCTCCGTCAACGCCGGTGGCAGCCCAGCCACCGTCACCGCAGGACCCGGCGCGACCCTCGACGCCATCACCACCGCACTGCAGGCACAGGGCCTCGGGTTCGCGAACCTGCCGGCGCCGGGTGTGTTGACCATTGCCGGCTGCCTCGCCGTCGACGCTCACGGCGCAGCTCTTCCCGCCGAAGGCGAAGCACACGTTCCCGGACAGACTTTCGGCTCACTCTCCAACCTCGTCACGTCCCTGACCGCAGTGGTCTGGAACGGCAGCGAGTACGCGCTGAAGACGTATGCACGTAGCGACGCGGCGATCAAGCCGCTGCTGACTCACCTCGGACGCACCTTCCTCACCTCCGTCACCTTGCAGGCCGCCCCCAATTACCGCATGCGCTGCGTCAGCCACACCGACATTGGTTGGCAGGAACTCTTCGGCGCCCGCGGAGCGTCCGGACGCACCTTCGAGAAGTTCGTCCGCGAAAACGGTCGCGCAGAAGCAATCTGGTACCCCTTCACCGAACGCCCGTGGATGAAGGTGTGGTCACTTGCCCCCACCAAGCCGCCGTTCTCGCGTGAGGTGACCGGACCGTACAACTACATCTTCTCCGACAACCTCCCGGAGCCGGTCACCGACATGATCGGCCAGATCAACTCCGGAAACCCGGGCATCGCACCGGCATTCGGGCAGATCATGTACGCCACCACCGTTGCCGGACTCGCCGCGACGTTCTCCAACGACCTGTGGGGATGGTCCAAGGACGTCCAGTTCTACATCCGGGCCACCACCCTGCGCCTGACCGAGGGCGGCGGAGCCGTCATCACCTCTCGCGCCAACATCGGCCAGGTCATCCACGACTTCACCCAGTGGTTCAACGGCCGCATGGAGTACTACCGCTCCATCGGACAGTTCCCCCTCAACGGGCCCGTCGAAATCCGTTGCTGCGGCCTCGATCAACCGTCGGATGTCGAGGTCGACTCGGCAGGCGCCCCCACCATCTCGGCCATGCGCCCTCGCCCCGACCATCCGGAATGGGACACCGCCATCTGGCTCAACGTCCTCGGCGTCCCCGGAACCCCCGGCATGTTCGCGTTCTACCGCGAAATGGAACAGTGGATGCGTAATCACTACAACAACAACGACGCCACCTTCCGCCCCGAGTGGTCCAAGGGCTGGGCGTTCGGCCCCGACAAGCCGTACACCGACACCCCGATCATCACCCAGGGCCTCCCCCAGACCTACCGCGACGGCGTCCCATCGAGCGACAACTGGGACACCGCCAACGCCGCATTCAACGCGTTGGATCCGCACAAGGTCTTCAGCAACACCTTCCTGGACCAGTTGCTGCCTTGAGGTTCAAGTACTGAGCGCACACTCTGACAACTCGACGGTCGTCACCACTCCCCTTACTTTCGGGAGTGCGGCGGCCGTCGTGCGTTGCAGTGAGCGGGATGAAGGAGTCCCCCGCATTCCGACGAGGCAGCTGCCTCAATCGCGATCAGGATGGATCGCCTCGTGCATACTTTCCACTGCCCTGGCGTGAGTTGAGAGCTCGGACCGAGCCGACCGAATCGTGGCGCTGTCGCTGCGTGCCCCCGGCTCGGACGACGACGAGTCCTCTCCGGGGTTCGGCGCGCCACCAGCTGGATGCTCGGAGGAGCCGGTGCGCTCTTCCCTCTCCGCGCGGGCGCGCAACAACGACTCGGACTTCGGGGTATTTCGCATCGGAGCATTGTCCCAGATCCATCTCCTATGACTCACATTGAGCGCTCTCACCCCCGGCGACCAGGCCGTTCCTGAATATCAACACCTAGAATGTTCGCAACAAAATATCTACAGCGGTCAGGGTAGACATTCTCGCGAGGCTGTTGTATCTTTTTTCTCGTAGCAAGGAACGAGTCAAGAGATGCGGGAGAGATGAACTACCCGCAAGCAGTACCGCAGGGCAGGGACGTGCCGGGGCCGAATTCGTGTGTGAGTGTGTAGTCGGACCCGGCACCCCCCTTCAAAGCGGCTACCGGATGTCTTGTGCGAGTCCGGAAGTTCGAAAGAATGCAGTTATGTAAGTAAGTTCAACCCCATCCGGCCCCCGGCGCTCCTCGCGCCGGGGGCCCCGTCCGTTCAGCGAAAGAAGCGAGCCATTCCGGCAGATACACCACCGGGGGACCCCTCCGGCAGATTCGACGACGAGAACTATCCTGCGTACAGCATGGGACATGCGGCCGAGATCCTCGGTGTCAGGCAAGCTTTCCTTCGTAGCCTCGATGCCGCGAAACTACTTACCCCGCAACGCTCTGAGGGCGGACATCGCCGCTACTCCCGCTACCAGCTGCGCATCGCAGCCCGCGCGCACGAACTCGTAGCCAACGGCACGGCGCTCGACGCGGCTTGCCGCATCATCATCCTCGAAGACCAACTCACCGAAGCCCGTCGCATCAACGCCGAGCTTCAGCAAGCGCAGGACCTGCGAGAGGAACCGGACGCGGCACCCGAATGAGGACTGCACTCGAACAGCAGATGCGCCTATACGGTCGATCTGACCCCTCCTCCTTCCAACTGCGGTAAATTCGGCCAATTGGGACATTGCTCGGCGTCGGTTGCTCGATTTCCACATCGAAGGGATCGCAGGCATGACTTCCTCCCACCACCGCGCTCGGGTGCGGCTGTCTGCTCTGTCGATCGCCTTGACCGTTGCCATTGCAACCGCTGCGTGCAGTTCCGACGATGACTCCGCAACAAACACGGGCAGCGCCTCTCCCAGCACCTCGAGCAGTCGGGAATCCACCGAGATCACGGACATCGTCCGCCGCCAAGTGGCCGACTTGGGCCTCAGTGCCGCTGTGTTCGGGGTGTGGCGAGGCGACGACGAAGTTGCTCTCGGCGCCGACGGAGAGTCCCCTGTCGGAGTTCCGGCGACAACCGACATGCAGTTGCGCGTCGGCCAACCGATGGAACCGATGCTCTCGACAGTCCTGCTGCAACTCGACGAAGAGGGAACGCTTCCCCTCGATCAACCGATCGCGAAGTGGGAACCGAACTTTCCACGCGCAGACACCATCACTCCGCGAATGCTGGCCAACAGCACGTCGGGCATCTCCGACTACGTGACCGATCCACAGTTCCTCAAACTCTTCACGGACAACCCGATGAAGGGCTGGACTTCTCGAGAGATCCTGGATCTTGCCAACTCCCGCCCGCCGTTGTTCGAACCCGGCACCAGTTGGGCGTACGCGCACAGCGACCTGACGCTGCTCGGCGACGTCATGGAGAAAGCGACTGGAAAACCGCTGGGCGAACTACTTCAGCAGCGCGTCTTCGATCCACTCGGGATGGATCACAGCAGCGTTGTACTCACGTCGCAGATGGACGAACCGATCCTGCACGGTTACACCAATGAACGTGGAGTATTCGAAGACTCCACTTTCTGGAATCCGACGGCGTTCCTGCACAGCGGAAACATGAACGCGCCTGTCGCCGACGTCGGAAAGTGGGTGCGCGCGCTGGGAACGGGAGAGTTACTCTCCGACAAGGCTTTCGAGCAGCAGATGGCGCCGACGACTGCGGGCTTGGGAAGTATGACGGCGGACAAGTTCTTTTCCTTCGGGACCGGGCACCTCGACGGCTGGCTGGTGATGAACCCGTCGTACGGCGGTTACAACGGTCTCGCGCTCTACTACCCCGATTCGAAGACGACGATCGTCGTCTACGCCACACTCGGGCCGACAACCAACGCGGACCTCAACAACGCCGTGTCGATGGGGAAGGAGATCGGAACCCTCCTCGAGCCGGATCACCCGCCGCAGGTACCGACGCCGTGACGCCCCACACACGCTGGTAGTAAACAGCGCCGGTCGGCAACTTCCTGTTTACGCACGGATTACCTCCAGGACTTATCGCCCCATCACCATTCTCTTCAGTACCGAACGAAACGCGTCGGACCGCGGGTTGTCTCGCCAGTGAACGAGAACGTAGATAGATGGGGACAGGCCCGATGAGGAAATACGCGATGTCAGTGGCATGCACGGTTGCAGTCACAGCGGGGGTGACTCTTGTGATGTCGGTACCTGCCGGAGCGGACCCGAATGACGGTGGGTCGTGCCCGGCCGGTGCGGTATTCGCGGTCGGCGGAACGTGGGATCCGACGGGACAAACGACGCAACCCGTCACCGACCGCTACGTCGCCCAGGGTTACGCCTCCAAGCCGGTGACCTACCCCGCCAGCTTCTGGCCGCTCGGCGAACAGACGTACGACCAGAGCGTTGCCGCCGGCGCCCAGACGCTTCGCACTGAAGTCAACGCTTTCCACGCTCAGTGCCCGGGCAGCGAGATCGTCGTCACCGGATACTCACAGGGAGCACGGATTGCCGGCGACGTTCTCGGTGACATCGCACGCGACGGATCCATTCCGCAGTCGCAAGTCGAAGGCGTCCTCTACGCCGACCCTCGCAACTCGGCCGGGGGCATCGAAACCGTAGTGCCCAATGTCGTTCCGGGAGCGACGATGTCCGGAGCACGCGGCGGATTCGGAGACATCTCAGTGCAGGAAGTCTGCATCGAGGGTGACGGCATCTGCAACATGCCCAAGCCGCGTGATGCGCCCGAGGTGTTCGTGGATTCGGTCTTCGGCTACTTCACGAAACACAACACCTACACGCCGATGATGTCCGAGCCCGCTCCGCCTGCTCCCCCGGCATTGCCGCAGACACCATCGGTGCCACTGCAACCCGCCGACGTCGCCACTGCGATCGTGACACGGGTCGTCGAGAACATCACTCCGTATCTGAGCGCTGCACTCGCCACCGTGCTGACGAAGTAACGCGATACCGCTTGTTCGGCTGACTGAAAGTCGACCGATTCGTACAAGTCGAGGACCACCCGCGCCGTGCACCATCGAATACATGCTCACCTTCATCGTCAGATACGGGTACGTCCCGTTCGTGCTCTTGGGAATCAACGGAGCCGCAATCGCGCTGGCGGCATCCGGCGCGCCGAAATGGTCACTGGTGGCATTGATTCTCTTCGCAGTGGTCTGCTCTTTCGCCGCCGAACGGGCGCTTCCCTACGAATCTTCGTGGAATGCCCCCGGACCGGACAGGTTTCGCGACGCGGTCCATGCGTTTGTCAACGAATCTCTCATCTTGGTCAGCGTCGCGGTCATCCCGTTGATGGCAGCGGTGATTCCGTTCGACGGGCTGTGGCCGAACGGTCTTCCGTTTGTCGTTCAGGTCGTCTTCGCAGTGTTGGTTGCCGATTTCGGCATCACCGTCGTGCATTTGATCAGCCACAGGGTTGGATGGTTGTGGCGTTTCCACGCGGTTCATCACAGCCTCGAACGGTTCTACGGTATGAACGGACTGATGAAGCACCCCGTGCATCAGACTTTCGAAACCGCAGGTGGCGTCCTGCCACTGATCCTCCTCGGGATGCCCGTTCCAGTTGCCTCGGCGCTCGCGGTTTGTGTCGCTGTCCAACTCCTGCTTCAGCATTCGAATGCCGACTACCGCATCGGCCCCCTGCGCCCGATACTCGCCATCAACGCCGGCCACCGATTCCATCACCTCAAGTGGGCGGGAATCGGTGACGTCAATTTCGGTTTGTTCACTCTGATCTGGGATCACCTGTTCCGCACTTATTCTTTCGATCCGGAAAAGCGATTCAGCAGTGACGATCTCGGAATGGCGGCCAAGCCCGACTACCCGGACGACTACCTCGGCCAGTTGGCCGAACCGTTCCGGAGACAGAACTGACGGACGAGGGGTGGAGATTCAGCCCGCGAGTACCCGTCGCATGACGGGCTTGGCTGCAAACGCACTGGCCAACACCAACGCGATCCCCACAGCCAGGGTGACGCCCAACTGAACCAGCGCCATCGGAGTGGTCAATACGGCTGCCCCTGCCAGCGGGAAGAGGAACAGCAGTGCAGCGCCGGCGCCGGCCAGTGCCATCACCACCACGGGAGTGCGAACGTGCCTCATGCGGGCGCTGTCCATCACCTCGACAGGTGTGCCGGCCAAAGTCAGACTCCGATACAGCTCACGGTTGTCGAGGATCCCGGATACCTGGGTGAGCGCAGACGAGATGGCCGCCAACGTGAATGTTGCTCCGAGAGTGAACAACACCCCGGTTCTCATGTCCGCGAACAGGAACTCCTGCCCTGGCTGCAAATCCTGCCCTTCCCCGTTGCCTATCGCGGCGAGGAGAGATGTGCCTGCGGCAACGAAGCTGGCCATCGTCACACCGCTGACCGTGCGCCACACAGCCTTCGGATTATCCAGGACCCGACGCGCCGCAATCAGCGAAGCACCGTCTTTGGCGCATTTGAGCATGATCCGTCCAAGCAGCGAAATGACGAACGGACCGACCAACGCAACAACGCCGAAGCAGAGACCAAGGCCCACCAGGATTGCCGCGATGCTTGCCGCGGAGCCCCCAAATGCACTCCACCCCAGAAGAACCCCCACCCCAGCCACCGCGAAGATCATCTTCGGTGCGGCGCTGGGATTGCCCGCCGTGACGCCCAACGGGCTCACGAACACCTGGCGCATCCCGAGCATCGACGTCAAAGCAGCCAGGATGGTCATTCCGAATACGATGCCCACCAGCGGAAGTGCGCCTACCCAAAGCTCACTCCACTCGAATGTCCGACCTTGAGATCTCAAGAGAGCTACGAGCGGCAACGCGAGGAGGTATCCCACCACACCGATCAACGCACCGGCCAAGCCCTGGATACCCGATTCCGCAGCGCACAGCGCAACGATCTGGCGAGGGGTGGATCCGATGAGTCGCAGCGAGGCAAGTCGTTCGTCGCGACGGCGCGCGCCCAAGCGGGCCGCCGCCAGACCGAGAGTGACGGCTGGAACGATCATCAACACCGAAGCAACCCCTGCGAGCGCTAGGTACGCCTCGGCTTCGGGTTCGCTCGATCTGCCCGCAAATGCACCGTAGCCGCCGAGCACCGTCAGCAACAACGTCGTCGAGGCGGCAAATGCGGACACTGGGAGCGCGAAGGTACTCAAGGCCTTTCGGCCTTCACCTCGCACCGTCATCAATGCAACGCGCGCTGTGGCCTTCATGCCGCCACCTGTGTCCCGACGAGCGAACCGGCCTGCATCATCATCGTGCGATCACACCACCGAGCGACTTCGGCATCGTGAGTGACGACGACCAACGCAGAACCGATCTGTTGAGCCGAATCACGCAACACCCTCATCACCTCCCAACTCGTCTGCGCGTCGAGGGCACCGGTCGGCTCGTCCGCGAAGAGAACGGCGGGTTTGGTCACCAACGCTCGCGCAATCGCCACACGTTGCGACTGACCACCCGACATCTGACCCGGGCGACGGTCCTGCAGACCGTCCAGTCCCAATGGCGCGAAGAAGCCGTGCGCCGTCCGCTTGGCTTCGGCGATGGACAACCCGTTGAGCACCAAGGGCAAAGCGACGTTCTCGATCGCCGGAAGCTCCGGTAACAGTTGGCCCGATTGAAAAACGAATCCGTACGACTCGCGTCGGAGGCGGCTGCGGTCGTTCTCACCGAGGTTCTCGATATGCCTGCCGCTCAGCAGGATTGCTCCCGAGTCGGGCTTGACGATTCCTGACATGCAATGCAGCAGAGTCGACTTGCCCGACCCTGAAGGACCCATGATGGCCGTAGCAGTACCGGCGCGCACTTCCAGCGATACACCTCGGAGCACTGGAACGTCGCCGTACGACTTGCCCAGCGCGTGGACCGACAGGACTGCGGGTGCTTGTGCGTTGTTCATGATTCCACCTTCTCGTGAACCCCTCGCGAACACATCGGCCCAGCGCACGATCTTCGGACTGAGCTCGGTCCTACCGGAGGATGACCGGACCCCGAGCTCTGTCAGGGTCGTCACTATGATTTCCGACATGACCTGGTCCGGCGCCGTCCACATGCAGCCCGGAATTCTCATGTTCACCGGCGCAGTGGGATCCGCGCACATGCATTCGCACGCCGCTGTTCAGATCATGATCATCGACGACGGGGACGTCATGGTCACGGACGGGGACGGCCACAGTGAAGTCGTGCGGTCCGTGGTCATTCCATCCGGGGCGGCCCACGCGTTGTCCGCCTCCGAGGGTGCGCGGGGACGGGCGATCTACATTGACTCCACCACCGGGATGGGTCTGCGCATCAGGCCACCGGAGCCGGGCCGCGGTGGTGTGGCCGACTGGTCGGACCGTGGGCAGACCGCAGTAGCGATGACGGACCGCGGCGCTGATTCGGATCTGGAATACGCAGCGAGGCTGATCGATTCACTGTCCGAAAGCAAGCAGCCGTCGAGCGTACGCGCTCTTCACCCTGCACTCGAGCATGCTCTGACGATACTGCCCGAGCGACTTTCGGGGCCGATAACGGTGACGGACACCGCCGCCCTGGTCTCCATCTCGCCCGGACGGCTGGGAAGAATCTTCAACGATCAACTGCAGATGAGCTTTTCGACCTACATCCGCTGGTTACGGTTACGACGTGCCATGGAAGTGATGAGCAGTGGCGCAACCCTGACAACCAGTGCACACGAGGCCGGTTTCACCGACAGCGCCCATCTCAACCGGATCTGCCACAGCATGTTCGGACTCACGCCCAGCGCCGCGACCGGCGATCTCACCTGGAATTGACGCTGCTCCTCAACTGATGCTGCCCGCCGCCGACCTCGCCAGTAACGACAGACGACTGTAGAGGCGCGCCAACCCCGGCACGTCCCGGAGGCTGCCTGCCACTTCTTCGACGTAAGCGTCGGCGTAGATCGTCAGCCGCGCATCGACGTCATAGAGAACATCGACGACATTCGCGAAACGGCGAAGGGCAAATTCCGACGCCTCGGCGAGCACCGGCACTCCGAAGATCACCCAGTCGTCGAAGCGGGCGGCGAGCGCGAGGTAATCGGCAGCCGAGGTCGAACCAGTGCACAGCACCTCGAAGTCGAACCAGACGACACCGTCTCGAATCGCCGAGCACTCCAATGTGCGTGTGCCTATCGTCAATTCGACACTTTCGCCCGAAGGCCGCGTAATTCCCGAGCCGACGAGGAATTCCCCTGTCGCAAATCGGTAGTCCCCGGCACCTGGCTGTCCCGCCGTCCGATAGTCGACGGAGCCACCCAACTCGATCACCTCGAGAGTCCGTTCGATCAACTCGATCGACGGAACGAACTGCTCGTGAAAAAGCGGATTGGGAAGAAGATCGGTCGGCGGAACATTGGACGTGACGACAACAGTCACGCCTTTCGCGACGATTGTGTCGAGAACCCTTGCCATGAACATGGCGTCGGCGACGTCGTCGATGTGGAACTCGTCGAAACAGAGCACACGGATTCCATCGACGACGTGATCCAGTGCCACGCCCATCGAGCCGAGTTCATGCGCCCGAGAGTGCAGATCTGCAAAGAACCGATGAAAGTGAATGCGCCGCTTGCTGACCGGGAGCCTGTCGTAGAACTCGTCCATGAGCATCGTCTTCCCGCGGCCGACGCTACCCCAGAGATAGATCCCACCCCCGACCTCACCGCCCGAGATCCGGGCCTGCAGTGCGTCGAGGGCTTCGCGTGCCGCCAACTGCTCTTTGTCCAGTAGCATAAGACTCCTCTACGTCTGTAGAGTCGAGGCTAGTGATCGAAGGCAAATCGAGTCAATGTGACCCTCACGACGCACCATCTGCAGCATGCAACATCGACAACAAGGAACGACATGAAGCCTGATCGCAGAGCCCTCATCGCGGCATCCGCCGTCACGATCATCGCCGAGCAGGGCCCGCGTGCACTCACCCATCGGGCGGTTGATCAGTCCCTGGAACTTCCTGCCGGTTCGACGTCGTACTATTTCCGCACTCGCGAGGCACTACTCGAAGCAACCGCATTGCACATCGTGCACCGGTCACGTTCGATATTCGACGAACTCCGCGAGAGGCCCAGCGATCCTGCTGCCCTGACGGCCGAGTATCTCGATGATCTTCTCTCGCACCGCAGACACGAATTGATCGCGAGATATGCACTGCTCTTGGAAACTCCCCGAGATTCGGCATTGCACCAACTCCTCGAAGACAGCCTGTTTTCACGGGAGAAGGCAAGGCCTGTCTTCGACATCGTTGGCGTTGACGATCCTGACGTCGCCGCCGCAAATTATCTGAGCCTTCTGGAGGGCTTGATCTTCGACTACTGTCTCGGAGCGCGTAGCCGAGATCCCCGCTCCTCCGAAACCGTTCGGCAACTTCGGATCCCGATCGACATCTATCTGCGCGGAGTTGGTGCCGCCTGAAAGATGTTGGTCAGCAGAGGCTTCCGGTGCATGGCCGTTGACCAGAGAACAGTGCCGCGACAAACGGGGTACTGTCTGGAACCGAAGCCGGAACGGTTCCCAGATGATCAGTGGGATAGGTATGGAATGCAAAGTCGACACCGTTGGCAGTAAGGTCGGCCGCGAACTTCAGTGTCAGCGGTGCCGGAACATCGATGTCCGACAACCCCTGACCGATGAAGAACGGGCGGTCGTATCCTGCGGTCGGCACAGTGAGCAGGTCACGCGCAGCCTCCATGAATACTGGATTGTCCAGCGACTTCGTCAGCACCTGCCCGAGTGTGACGGTGCCGTACTTCGTGCGCGCCTCGGTGTAGCACATGTTGTTCTCGACGTCGTCGAGGATGGTCTTGCCGAGCGGGGTCAGATACGAGTCGATGTCGATATCCGGCCGCGTAGCACGCAGTCCGTCAAGAACGTTCGCGATGTAGACCGTCGTACCCTTGAGCGGAAGCGCCGGAAAAGCCGGACCGCCGAGCGGTAGAAGATTCTCGATGTTCGAGGGGACACCAGTGGCGACAGCGCCGCGGTAGTCCAACTCCGGCGCGTAATCAGTGGCAAGCGAAGCGGTGAACATAGTCGCCTGCCCGCCCTGCGACTGCCCCATCGCAACCCATGCGCTCGACAGGTCGTCGTCGACCGCACGAGCGGCACGCACCATGTCCACAACGCTGTGTGCAGCGGAACGACCGTCGAGATACGGGTGAACACCGGGTGTTCCGAGCCCCACGTAGTCGGTGGTCACGACCGCGTATCCCTGCTCCAGCCAGTGACCCAGATGCGTCGCGGTCCGTTCGAGTGGAACACTGCTGCTCGGCGCACACTGATCCGCGACACCCACCGTCCCGTGCGCGTAGGAGATGACCGGCCAACCACCCTCGGGCGGAGCTCCCTCTGGGCGATACACCACACCGGTACTCGTCATCGGCGCATCCTTCGGGCCCGTCGACCAGTACGTCACCTTCGTTGCGCTCACGGCACCCGGGATCACCCGGTCGGGACCGAGCAACTCCTGACTCACGACAGCACCCGGAGCATCGTTCGGTTCCGCTCCGGCCGGCGCCGCAACTGTCAACGCCACCAACGCACTCGCACTCAGTCCGACGAGCGTCCTACACAGTCGCTTACTCACGTACTTCTCCTACCGATTGCGGTGACGGTGCATATGTGGTGATCGGCCCCACATCAGCTGATCGAGTTCAGACCATAGAACAGCCTTACCATTTGGTCAACCTAAATTTCCGCTCCGCATCGACCGTCGTGACACGCCTGCTCGGGTAGGGTGGCGGTGTTCGATACGTGCAGGTCCCCCGCGAGATCAGGAGGCCGAAAGGCTCTCTCATGTCAGCACCTGATCTCCCGACCTTCCCTGCTTCGCAGCAGAAGTCGGTGGCCGCGATCCTCCGAGCAGCAGGTTGCGTCTTCGCCGAAGACGAGGCTCGCCTACTTCTTCACACCGCACGCTCTCGCGATGAACTCGACGCGATGGTCGACCGACGAGTTGCCGGCGAACCACTCGAGCCCGTCCTCGGATGGGCCGAGTTCTGCGGCTTGCGCATTCACATCGACTCCGGAGTCTTCGTCCCACGCCGGCGCACCGAGTTCCTCGCCCGGCAGGCCTGCTCACTTGTCACCCCAGGAAGCGTCGTCGTCGACATGTGTTGCGGCTCAGGAGCTGTCGGTGCTGTCCTGCAGTCGACGCTCGACGCCGTCGATTTGTACGCGGTAGACGTGGAACCGGCCGCAGTGCGGTGCGCTCGCCGAAACATCACACCGCCCGAGCGTGTACTCGAAGGCGATTTATTCGAACCACTGCCGACGAAATTACTCGGTCGCGTGGATGTCGTCGTCGCCAATGCACCTTACGTCCCCACCGAATCGATCAGGCTGATGCCGCCCGAAGCCCGTCTTCACGAACCGCTGGTCTCGTTGGACGGCGGTACCGACGGACTGGATCTGCAGCGTCGCATCATCGCGGACGCCGCGCCGTGGCTACGACCGGGTGGCTGTCTTCTCGTCGAGACGAGTACGGAGCAGGTCGAAATGACTGTTGAAACATTCACTCGGGGAGGGTTTCTCACTCGGGTGGCAACCTACAGCGAGACCGCGTCGACCGTGGTGATCGGTCAGCGTTGAAGGCGATCGGATCCTGGCGTGGACCACTCCCGAGCGCGGGCGGCAAAGCCGTCGACAAAAAGCCCGAACGCACGATCGACGCGGGCCCGGTCCCCGGTGGCCAGAAGATCCATCGACAGACCCCGCATTTGCGAGAGCAACAGAGTAGCGACAGAGGCAACATCGTCCTCGGGGCAACCCGCTTGTCGTAGACCGGCTTCCAGTGCCTCGATCCAATCGCCCACAAAACGGTCCAGGAACCGTCCGTAGCGGTCGCGGTCGCCGAGCGCGAGGGCGTAGATCTCGACCATCACCCGGAACCGCGGCAGGACCTCCGGCGTCGTACGTTCGGTCCACCACGCAGTCAGCACTGTCGCCGGATCGACCCCCGGTTTCATCGGCACCGCAATCGGAATGGACTCACCACGCATGTTCTCGATGACCTCGGAGAGCAGATTCTCCTTGCTCTCGAAATGGTTGAGCAACGACGCATGCGACACACCCACGGCCTTGGCGAGCTGCCTCACCGTCAACTCCCCGACACCGTTGTCGATGACGTAGCGGGTCAGCGCGTCGAGCAACTCCTCACGTCGCCCGGCGTATCTCAGGCTGCGTTTGTCGATGCGTTCGGGCTCCGGCACATATCCACCCTACCGGCCGGAATCACCAGGTCAGCGGCTGACTGCCTTCTGATACCGACGAATAGCGAACGGCACGAAGACGATCAGCAAACCGAAAGTCCACAACAACGACGCAATGACCGGATTCTGCAGTGGCCACGCATCCGGAACCGTCATCGCAGGATTGGTATTGCCGAACAATTCACGCACCGCCTGGGTAACCGCCGACACCGGATTCCATTCGGCGATCACTTTGAGCGGGCCGGGAAGATTGGTGGTCTCGACAAAAGTGTTCGCGATGAACGACAGCGGAAAGATGACGATGAAGCTCGCGTTGTTGAATACCTCAGGCGTCCGGATCCAAAGCCCGACAACAGCCATGACCCACGACAACGCGTACGCGAAGAACAGAAGCAGCGCATAACCCGCCACCGCTTCGAGGAAACTGGAGTGAATCCGCCACCCGACCAGAAGACCGGTCAACGACATGACCACCAAACTGATGACGTTGATCAACACGTCACTCGATGTTCGGCCGGTCAGCACGGCAGACGGAGCCATGGGCAGCGATCGAAATCTGTCGATGATTCCTTTCTGAATGTCTTCGACCATCCCCAAACCAGTCCAGGTAGCACCGAATATGACCGTCTGCGTGAAGATTCCGGCGATCAGGAATTCTCGATACGACGTGCCCGGGACGGAGATCGCACTGCCGAACACATACGCGAACAAGAGCACGAACATGATCGGCGACAAAGTGGTGAACACCAGCAGATCCGGAACGCGCTTGATCTTGATCAAGTTTCGCCTGGCGATGGTCAAACCGTCTTCGAGCGCCATCTGCACGGTCATTTCTGATCCTCCAGTTCAGCCTGATGCCCGGTCAGTGTGAGAAAGACATCGTCGAGAGTGGGTCTGCGCAAGCCGACGTCGAACACGCGGATGCCTCGTGCCGACAGGAGATTCAGCGCTGCGACCAACGCATCGGTACCGTCGTCGACAGGAACGGTGACGCGACGGACATTCTCTTGAACCTGAATGTCCCCCACGGCAAGCGAGCGCAATTCCTCGCGGACGATGTCGAGATGTTCGACCTCGTGCACGCTCAATTCGATGCGCTCACCCCCGACCCGCGCCTTCAACTGGTCTGCAGTACCGCGCGCGATGACCGAGCCGCGGTCGATGACGGCGATCTGGTCGGCCAACCTCTCGGCTTCCTACATGTATTGCGTCGTGAGCAACAGCGTGGTCCCCTGAGCCACCAACCCTTCGATGACGTCCCAGAGACCGAGTCGCGCCCGAGGATCGAGGCCGGTGGTCGGCTCGTCGAGAAACAACACCTGTGGCCGAGCAACCAATGCGCCGGCGAGATCGAGACGTCGCCGCATTCCGCCGGAATAGCCCTTGACCGGCCGATCTCCAGCCTCGACGAGATCGAACTGCTCGAGCAATTCACGCGCTCGGGCCTTACTGCTTCGGGCGCCGAGGTGATACAGCCTCCCGACCATGTCCAAGTTCTCATAGCCCGTCAGGTACTCGTCGACCGCGGCGTACTGACCCGAAGCACCGATCTTGGATCGCAACGCCCGCGCATCCTCGACCACGTCCAGCCCGGCAACCTTGGCGCGTCCACCGTCCGGAATGAGCAGCGTCGTGAATATCCTTACCGCAGTGGTTTTTCCGGCGCCGTTGGGGCCCAACAGAGCCATCACCGAACCCTCGCGCACTTCCAGGTCGATGCCGTCCAATGCCGTGACGTCGCCGTACTTCTTGACCAGCCCCTCGGCCACAATCGCTTCGGTCATGAGCCCTCCCGCATCGGTAATCCGTCGGTAGTCCGTTCCCCAGTGTGACCCAGGAGGCCGACACATTCCAGGAAATTTTCCGCAAGGGCGCTGCACATGGGGCCATTGACATGAGTCAACCGTCCAGAATCCTCACAATTGGGCTCGCTCGCGTATCCAAGCAGATAAAAGTGCCCCGGAATCCAGTTCATGTTAACGTCGCACGACTCGCGCCTCACAAACACTTCCCAGACAAACGTCTCTACAGCCGAGAAATACGACCTGGAGGATAACTCCCATGCGTTTAGTCCGCATTCAGCGGTACGCGATCCTGCCGAAAACAATCCGAGTCCTATGTCTCTCGACAGCAATCGCGTTATCCCTCACGTTTGCCTATTCCTATCAGGGGCAAGGGCACACAGAATCACCTACGTTTGCCCCCACTACTCTTTCTGTCAATCCGGAATCTGCTGCTCTCCCCTTCGACATTCCGGACCGGGCAACGCTGAACGGGCGGAAGGTATTCGGACATTATTTTCCGCCGTACCCGGTATCTATCGACAACGCGACCCCGAACAGCGACTTCTACACAACTCAGTACATGACAGTGCACGGAGAGAACAATGCACACGTCAACTCAGCTGGATTCATACGCGATCGGCCTGCTCCACGCCCTCCGATCGCAGATCCCCAGTGGCGTCAGAGAGATCTCGAAACTGAAGTTCGTCAGGCGGTCGCTGCTGGACTCGACGGGTTCTCTGTAGACATCATGGCCAAGGCAACGGACACCAGTTGGTGGGGTTCAATCATTCCCGGCGCGCTCATGCAAGCCGCAGCCACAGTAGATCCGAATTTCAAAGTAATGCTCATGCCCGATATGAGCGCTTCCTTCAATAACATGACCCCTGCAGAGCTCGCCGCAGAAATGGCACCATATGCGACAAAACCGTCCGTATTCAAACTTGGGGACGGGCGCCTCGTGATTTCCCCATTTCTTGCAGAAGCCAAAAGTCCAACATGGTGGTCGCAGTTCATAACCCTGATGAGTCAGTCCTATGGGATAAATGTCGCATTAGTTCCGGTATTTTTAGACGCAGCGGCAAACCGCAATGCGTTTGCCTCCATCAGCTATGGCATGTCGAGTTGGGGAAACCGGAATCCGGCGGGAAACCCAGTGGTAAACAGCCCAAATACTCCGCTTGATTTGGCTGCCGCGGCTCATGCGTTGGGAAAGATCTGGATGCAATCGGTCTCCTTCCAAGACGTCAGACCGAACCAGGCCATCTACGACGAAGCGGAAAACACGCAGAATCTTCGCAATACCTGGCAGATCGCGCTCGATTCAGGCAGCGAATGGGTCCAACTGACAACCTGGAACGATTACAGCGAGGGGACTTCCTTTGCTCCCAGCGCGGGGCACGGACGCTCCCTGCTGGACATCAACGCCTATGGTCTGTACTGGTTCCGGTCAGGGGTAATGCCGACGATCGTCCGCGATACTGCTTATCTGAGTTATCGAACGCAGAAAGTTTCCGCAGTTCCGGCCAACCCTTCGACACCCCCGATGTCACTGCGCCAATGGTCATCCCCCGCTCGCGATACCGTCGAGGTTCTCACCTTCTTGACCGCTCCCGCAGTCGTCAAAGTGACTGTTGGAAGCACGACAACCACCTGCAATGCCCCGGCCGGGATGAGCAGCTGCATCGCCCCGTTGAAAGTAGGTTCCATCAAGGCCTCTGTCGTTCGCGGCACTACCGAGGTGTCTCGGGTGAGTTCACACGCGGCGGTGACGGCCACACCGTACAACCAGAATCTCGAGTACCTGGTCGATTCCAGTCGGAGATAACGGTGACGAAGATCGGGTGAGTCCGTCGACTCACCCGATCTTCGTTGCGCCATCGGTTTCGGCTGCAATTGGTAACTCGGGCCGCGATACCGCCCCCGTCCGCTCCACCCTCACTGCCAAGGTCACCGCGGCCGCCAGTGCCGATACGCCCGCTCCGATCCAGTACAAAACCGCGAACGAATGCAGGGTCGGCACAGTGCTCGCACCGATCACCACCGTCGAACCGGCCAATACCGCTGCCGCAACGGCGCTTCCGGTGGAGGTACCGACCGAACGGAGCAGGCTGTTGAATCCGTTGGCCGAGGCAGTCTGATGGATCGGCGCAGATTCGGTGATCAGAGTCGGCATGGCTGCCAGGGAAAATGCCACACCGGCCGATACCACGGCAGCGCCGATCACGATATTGACCAGCGTCGGCGTCAACAGCACACGCAAGACGTATCCGATTGCGATGACGATCGCTCCTGAGGCCAACGTGGCCTTCGCTCCCCATCGCCTCGTCACCTTCGACGACACCGGCGCCAATCCGATCATCAGGACTCCGCCCGGCATCATCGCCAGTCCGGCTTCGGCAGCCGAGAGTCCGAGACCGTCCGCCGACGCCAGGGGCAACTGAAGTTCCTGCGTTGCCGCCAACGCGCTGATGAACATGGCAAAACCGAGTAATACTGCGCAGACGTTCGAAACCAGAATCGGAGCGCGAAGTGAAGTCCGCAGATCGACCAGCGGTGCCGGCGTGTGCAGTTCCCACGGAATCCATCCACAGAGCAAGACCACGCCGGACGCGATCAGAACCAGAACCTCGGGGCTTGCCCAGCCCCATTCGGTTCCTTTCGAAACGGCCAGCAGCAGTGCAGTCATAGCGAGTGTGAGGACCGTGGCCCCCAGAAAGTCGAAGCGTCCGCGACTCTTCACAGCCGATTCCGGCACCACCAGCGGCAAGACGACTATCAGTACTACCCCGAATCCACCGGTGACCCAGAAAAGCGCGGGTAGTCCCCAGTGCGCCGAGATCACCCCAGCCATCGGCATACCGAACATGCCACCGATCCCCAACGTCGCACTCATGAGAGCTACTGCACCACTGAGCTTTTCCGGAGGAAGGACATCGCGCATGATGCTGATTCCGACGGGCAGAAGTGCCGTCGCGAACCCCTGCAACGAGCGCCCGAGGATCAGTAACCAGAAACTCTGGCTGAGCGCCGCAACCATGCAGCCGACGATCATCACGGCAAGACAGACGAGCATCATCGCGCGCTTACCGAACATGTCGGCGAGTCTGCCGATGAGAGGGGTCGCGACGGCACCGGTCAGCAACGTCGAGGTCACCAGCCAGGAAGCGGTGGAGGACGATACTCCCGATGCCGTCGCGAACGCAGGCAGGACCGGCACCACCAAGGTCTGTTGCAGCGCGACCACCACACCGCTCAGACTCAGGACGCCGACGACCCACCCGGTCCGCGCTTTCGCGCGAACAGTCTTGTCCGTCAAGCGTTCGAGCGAGCGGCTACTCCGGCGTCGACAGGAACCACGATGCCACTCATGTGGGCACTCGCGTCGGCGGCGAGGAACAGGACTACTCGCGTGATCTCGAAGGGATCCAGCCAACCGACCGGCTGCGCATGCAGAGTCGCGTACACGGGTTCGACGTCGTCTGCCGTCGGCGATTCGAGGTCAGGCCGCATCATTGCGTACATCATGTCGTTGTGAATCATCGGCGTCGAGATATTCCCCGGCGCAATAGCATTCACGGTCACACCCGAGTTGGCCAGTTCGAGCGACACACTCTTCGTCAAACCGATGACGCCCCATTTGGAGGCGCCGTACGCCGCCATCTGGGTGCCACCGGATCGACCCATCATCGAGGAAATCGTGATGATGCGACCGTAACCACGTTCCGCCATTCCACCTGACACGGCCGCAACGGTGTTGAACACACCGGTCAGGTTCGACGAGATGACTTCGTTCCACTGTGCCGACGTCATCGACGTGACCGGAGCGGGCACGGACACACCGGCATTCGCGACGGCGATGTCGACACGGCCGAACTCGGCTTCAGCGCGGGCAACGAGCGCGTCCATTGCTTCGCGATCAGCAGTGTCTGCCTTGACGGCAATGCACCGACGACCGGTGGCTTCCACCAAACGAACGGTTTCCTTCAGATCCTCCTCGTTTGCGAGGGGGTAGGCGACGACATCACTGTTCTCGCACCGGTCGCAGATCACGATGTCCGCGCCACGCTCCGCGAATGCGACAGCGTGGGCGCGCCCCTGACCGCGTGCGGCGCCGGTGATCAGTGCAACTTTTCCTTCGAAGCTGCCTTCGAGGCTGTTCATGCCGTCTCCTAGTTCGTCGTATGCAAGCGTGCGCTGTACTGCATGCGTACTCCGAACCCGCCCGAAAGAAACAGTCGATCCCGGACAGCGGGAATCCAGCCGATCACTGGTAAACGGCGGTCTCGAATTCCAGGTATCCGTTGATGGATCCAGCGTCCGCGAACGGCAGAATCTGCGTTGCCCAGAACCCGCCGACGCCGGTCTGCCGGTCGATCCAGTAATAGAGGTTGGCAAGACCCGCCCAAGCCAGCGATCCGGCCGGCCTACCGGTGGGTGCCACCTCTTCATTTGTCATGAAGGAGTATGCCCATCCTTTGGGTACACCGGGGAAGAATTCCGCATCGTTGGACAGCGTCGGGAGAACTCCGGGCAACAACCCCACGTGCTGGCCTTCGAGCCCGTTCTGAACGGCTGCAGCTACCGTCTCCGACGACAACACGCGACCCGAAGTGCCCGCGCCGTCGTTGAGCCACATACGGATGAACTTCATGTAGTCGCCGACAGTGCCGTGCAAACCGTGACCACCCATGTGCACCTCGGGTTCGGCCGGAAGCTCGAATCCGATGAGCGGAGTGAGGCTTCCGTCGCTCTCACGCTGATGGATCGGCGCAAGTCGATCCTTCATCGACGGGCTCATCGTGAATGCCGTATCGGCCATCTCGAGAGGTTCGAAGATGCGCTGACGCATGACATCGCCGAGTCGCTGACCTCGAATCGACTCGACGACATGTCCGGCCCAGTCGATGTTGGTGCCGTACTCCCACTTCTCACCCGGGTCGAAGAGCAGCGGTGTCTTGAGCGCCGCTTTGCTACACGTGATCACGCTGGGCTGCCCATGTTCCTGTGAGAGCCGGTTGTACGACTCGTTGAAGAAGTCGTAGCCGAACCCCGCAGTGTGAAGGAGCAGCATGCGAGTGGTGATGTCACGCTTGGGTTCCCGAAGAACGGGGTTTCCGCCGGCGTCGAAACCGTCCAGGACCTTCAGCTCACCGATGTCGGGAACATAGGTCGCTGCAGGTGCATCGAGATCGAGCAATCCCTCCTCCACACATTGCAGGACAGCGGTACCGGTGATCGCCTTGGTGGTGGAGAAGAGCGCAAAGGTTGTATCGAGGGTCATCGGAACGCCGGAACCGAGAGTCCGCTCGCCCGCAGCACCCTCGTAGATGTTGCCTTCTCGATCCGTAATCATCGCGACCACACCCGGGACGCGATCAGCCCCCTGAGTTGCTCGCGCCAGCACGTCGTCGAGGCGCTGCTTCGAAAGGGGCTTCCGCGCAATATCTTCGATCGTCACTGCATTTCTCCATCCGACTTGCAACTTGTCTTGTCGAACAGAATGTAACGGCGATCACACACCCGGCTCTGCCTCGAAACGGCAGGAAAACTGTCTCGTTTCGGCAGAACCGGGCAGAGATTGGAGTCAGCTCTGGGGCGCTCCGATATTCACCAGCCAGGAAATGCCGAATTTGTCTGTACAGGCGCCGAATTCGTCGCCCCACATCTGCTTCTCGAGTGGAACGCTCACCGTTCCCGTTCCCGACAACTGCTCCCAGTACCCGCGCAGCACATCGCCGTCGTCGCCGCTGAGGCTGACCGTGATGTTGTCGCCGGGGTTGTACGGCATGCCGGGCGGAGTGTCGGCACCCATCAGGGTGTATCCCTGATCGGTTTCGAGCATTCCGTGCATGATCTTGTCGCCGCCTTCACCGGGATTGCCGAACTCACCGAACGTGCTCAGCGCCAGCGTGCCACCAAAGATTTCTTTGTAGAACTCCAACGCCTCACGGGCATTGCCGTTGAAGCTGATGTACGGATTGAGTCGAGTTGCCATGACGTACTCCTAGCTCGTGGGATTGCTGTCACGTTCGATTTCAATCCTTGCAGAACGCTCCGACACGAAACAACGGATCACGGCAGTTCATCGAGTGCGTAAAACGATCGTCATGACCGTTCAAACAACTGTCCTCAGAGTCGATTCCGGGTCTCGGAAGGCAACTCTCCGAACCGTTTCCGGTATGTGGCCGCAAACATGCCCAGATTGACGTAGCCCCAGGCGTTGGCGATTTCGGAGACGGTTCTCCCGTCGGAACGCAACAGTTCGCCGCGTACACCCTCCAACCGACGCGCGCGCAATCGTTGCCCCGGCGTGGTGTCTCGGTACCGTCGAAATCCCGCAGTGAGCGCCCGGACACTGACACCCACCGCAGCCGCGATCTCCGATGCCGTCGGCACCGAGCGAGCAAACGTATCGATGTACTCCTCTGCCGATCGCACGTAGGCAGGTTCGGCGGAGGCGACGTCGACGCCGAGTTGCAGCCCGGCCTGCGTCGCCCACTCGTCGAGAAGCTGAGCCGCGATGAGTTCTTGAACCCTGGCACCCAGCCTTTCGCTCGACATCGCCTCAGGCGACTCTGCAATTGCGCGAACGACGTAGTCCATCAATGCCAGCCAACTCGAGCCCCGCCCGCCAATGGTGCACTTGTGCCGCCACAGACGGTCGTCGGGAACCGACCCGAACCATTGCATGGCGTGATCGGCGACAAGCTGATGCGGCACAGTGAGATTCAGCTGCAGATGATCTTCGTCGAATTCGACGAAGTAGTCGGTCCGGCTACAGTCGGCGACAAAGGTCTCCCCCACGGCAGTATTCACCGCAGTTCCTCCGCCGAGGGCATGTCGACCGTTGCCTCTGATAGTCGTCAGAACCAGAATGTTTCCGGCCTCAGGCGAACATTCACCGACGGAGACCGGAATCCCGTAACAGAATCTGGTGACGTCGATCTTGCCGACTGCCGCGGAGTACATGTCCGAAGCCGGCTTCAACCGACTTCCGATCGGCGTGACCGTATACGGCATGTAGATGTTGTCGGACCACTCCTTGATGCGGTCCCAGTCCCGAGAAAAGGCCTGGTGATGCTGCATAGTGGGCCGGCCGGCCGCGTCGATGAGCAAGGCATCCTCGAACATGGTTCGAGTATCGCACCAGGGCCCGGGAAGGTCACGCGAAGTGAGATGACGTGATCTCTGGCTGTACGGCGGCGGGTCGTGTTGCAGCAAAAAGCAGCGAATCCACCGCGGTCCCCCGGATCACCATGTGTGCCCTCATTCGCCCCTCCTCCTCCATTCCGATTTTGGTGAGCACCGACGCCGACGCCGAGTTCTCGGGACGACACGTTGCTTGCACTCGCTGCGCTCCGAAGCGAGCAAAGGCGAATTCCAGAACCGCGCGCCCCGCCTCCGACGCATAGCCTCGCCCTTGGAACTTCGGGTTCACGACAAAACCGAGTTCCGCCCGCCGGTGCGCGGCGGATACTTCCCACACAGCTACCGAACCGATGACCGCTCCATCGGCCTTCGACGTGATGGCCAGGGTGAACGTGCGACGTTCGACGAGCGCAGCTTCGAGTGCCGCGTCAGCCAGGAATGCCCTGGTCACCGCGGGGGTGTTCGGCCCCCAATCAACATATCTACAGACGGCAGGGTCGGACGCGTACTGATGGACGGCACCTTCATCCGCGGCAGTGAAATCTCGAAGAACAAGGCGTTCCGTAGTCAACGTGAACATCCAGCGATCCTAGAGCGAGCCCAAAAGCACCTCTTGACTCGAACGCATGTTCGAGTATGATTTGGGGAGGGGATCGGGGGATTCAATGAGTGTCTTGTTGTCGGATGTGGTGTCGGGTTCTGCGGTGGGGTTACGTGGACGTCTGTGGCAGTTGTCGGCTGCTGAGTTACGTGCGGCTGCGGTGTCGGCGAGCGCGGAGATTCTGCGCCTGGAAGCCGTTCGAGTGGCCGTGGTCGACGAACTCTCGTTGCGTTCCGATGATCAGGTGATCGCCAGCCGCGGTGTCGGTTCGTGGTTGGCGGCGAACACCATGCTGCAGGTTCGGGACGGGAAGAAGATCGCCGCATTGGGTGCGGCTTTGCGGCCGTTTCCGGCGGTGGCGGCTCGGTTCGATGGCGGGGATTGTTCGTTCGATCATGCCGTGTTGATCGTGGCGTTCTGTGAGTCACCGCCGAAGGGCATGCCGGAGGAGGCATTACCGAAGTGCATCGATTTGTTGTTGGCGGCTGCGTCGGGTGTGGAAGCGACGACGACGAAAGTGCGGAACGTGATCGCGACCTTGGAGCGAGTGTTCGAATCGGATGAGATCCCGCCCGCCGAGGATGTCGATCTCAATGAGTTGCGGATCGCCTCGACATTGAACGGTCGGGTGGTGGTGCGCGGCGATTTCGACGCCCTGACCGGGGAAATGCTGCTGTCGGCGTTGTCGAATCTGACGATGCCCACCCCGGCACCCGATGGAACCCCGGATGCTCGGTCGACGGCGAAACGCACGGCGGACGGGTTCACCGAACTGATCCGGCGTTATCTCGATTGCGCCAAGACTGGTACCGATGGTGGTCAGCGTCCGCATGTGAACGTGCACATCAACGCCCGTGATTTGGCGGAGTATCGGGACTGCGCCGCCACACCAACTGATGGTGGTGGAGTGGCTGTGTCTGATCTTGATGTCGGGCACATGCCGTGGCTGGGGCCGCTCTCGGTCTCGCAGACCAGACTCCTTGGGTGCGATTGTTTCCTGTCCACGGTGCTGCTCGATGATCACGGCGCGCCCTTGGATGCGCAACCAGGTAAACGATTGGTCACCGCCGAACAGCGAGTGGCGTTGATCGCCCGGGACAAGGGCTGCGCGTTCCCCGGCTGCACATGTGTACCGGCCTGGACGGATGCGCACCACATTAAGCACTGGGCGAACAGTGGCCCGACGGTGATGAACAACCTGGTCCTGCTGTGCCGTTCACATCATCGGTTGATGCACCGCAAAGCCGCGTTCGTCGGGAAATGGGCGATTCGGATCGGTGTCGACAACAAACCGTGGTTCATTCCGCCGCCCTCGATCGACCCGCAGCAGCACCCGCGGCCGGCGAACACCACCTTCAAAACCTGAGAGGTCAAACCTCTTTGGCGACAACAGAACACGGACCGAGCACCGCATCGAAGGAGACCCCGATGCGGTGCCAACAGGCCGTGACGCTTGATGAAGCTGTGCCCACGATAATCAGCGAGTCAGCACAAGCCCCGATGTCGGAACGCCCGTTCCCGCAGTCACCAGTACATTCTCGACGGAGTCGACCTGGTTGACCGAAGTACCGCGGATCTGCCGAACACCCTCGGCGATACCGTTCATCCCGTGAATGTATGCCTCGCCGAGCTGTCCACCATGGGTGTTGATCGGAAGCTTGCCGCCGAGTTCGATTGCGCCACCGGCGATGAAGTCCTTTGCCTCTCCCCTGCCACAGAAACCGAGTTCCTCGAGCTGCATCAGAACATAGGGCGTGAAGTGGTCGTAGAAGATCGCCGTCTGCATGTCCGACGGGCGCAGCCCACTTTGTGACCAGAGCTGATCGCCGACAAGGCCCATCTCCGGTAGGCCGGTCAAACCGTCGCGGTAATAGCTGGTCATGATGTATTGATCTGCCCCGCTGCCCTGTGCGGCGGCAGCGATAACGGCAGGGGTGTTCTTCAGATCTTTGGCTCGTTCTGCCGAGGTGACGACGATGGCGATGCCGCCGTCGGATTCCTGGCAGCAATCGAGAAGATGCAAAGGTTCAGCGATGAATCGCGAGTTCTGATGGTCCTCGAGGGTAATCGGTTTTCCGTAGAAGAACGCCTTCGGATTGGTGGCTGCATGCTTACGGTCCGCGACGGCGATTCGACCGAAGTCCTCGCTGGACGCTCCGTATACGTGCATGTATCGCTGCGCGACCATCGCGACAAACGATGCAGGAGTACCCAATCCGTGAGGATAGGAAAAAGCGTTGTCCGTACCCGACGAATTGACCTGCGCCACAAGGCCGGAGTTCACCTGCCCGAAACGCGCACCCGATCGCTCGTTGAACGCGCGGTAAGCGACGACGACGTCTGCGACGCCGGTGGCAACAGCCATGGCGGCCTGCTGAATCGTCGCCGCAGCGGCACCGCCTCCGTAGTGAATGCGGCTGAAGAACTTGAGGTTCGGAATCCCCACCGAACGAGCTACTGCCACTTCGGTGTTGGTGTCCATGGTGAACGAGGTAAGACCGTCGACGTCGGCGGGTGTCAGACCGGCGTCGTCCAACGCGGCTTGAACAGCCTCGGCGGCCAGTCGCAGTTCACTGCGACCGGAGTCCTTCGAGAAATCCGTGGCTCCGATTCCGACGATCGCTGCCTTGCCGGACAATGCGCTCATTCAATGTCTCCGTTTTCAATGTCTCCATTCGAGCCCGACGCCGGAAATGCCAGTGTGACCTGTGCGGTGATGTGATCTCCCAGGCTGTTCTTGCCGACCACCGCGAGCGACACGAGATCCTCGTCGTAGGAGGTCACCGTTCCGGAGAGCGTCAAGGTGTCGTAGGCGTACCAGGGGACTCCGAGGCGGAGTTTGATCGACGTGAGTACAGCCCGCGGTCCGGCCCAATCGGTCACGAATCGCTGCACCAAGCCGGTGTCGGTGAGGATGTTGACGAAAATGTCTTTCGAGCCGCGTTTCTGTGCGAGATCGCGGTCGTGGTGAACATCTTGAAAATCGCGGGTAGCGAGCGCCGCCGAGACCACAAACGTCGGGTCGCCGTAAATCGAGAGCTGCGGAAGAACCTCTCCCACAGTGATATCCGTCGTCAAAGTCATCGTCACTCCTTCACCGCAGAAACCGCAGACACCGCAGACACCGCAGACACAGAAACCGGCTGCCAGGCGTACAGAGTCCAGGGAGTTCCCCCGGTCTCTTCGTCTCCGGGGAAGTCGAGGTAGACCGCCTCCACCTCCATCCCGATCGACACACTCGACGGATCGACGCCGCGCAATTCGCCGAGCATCCGCACACCCTCAGGCAGTTCGACCAGGGCAACGACGAACGGCAATGACCGACCAGGAACCTTGGGGGCGTGGTGAACGACAAAGCTGAAGACCGTTCCCCGACCTGACGCGACCACGTAGTCGGTCTGCTCCGACTTGTCTTTCCAGATCGCGGGCACCGGCGGGTGCTGTACCGAACCGTCCGCACGCAGTTGAATACGTAACTCGTGTGCGGCGACACCGTCCCAGAAGAACTGCGTGTCGAGGGATGCTGTCGGACGCAGCATTCGAGATGCGTCCAGGTCCGCAGGCACGTCAGTGGAGGAACTCTCGCTGACTGGCGGCGCGAACTTCAAGATCCGGAACATCATCTCCGAGACCAGTTCTTCGCCGACCCGCCAGAAGCTGCGAGTAGTGAAGAACCATCCTTGACCAAGACCTGTTTTCTTGGGTCCCACAACGTCTTCCAACACCGAGGAGATGGTGACTTCTTCACCCGGCTTCAAGTAGCGGTGGTAGATCTGATCGCAGTTGGTCGCGACGACGGAGGTGAATCCGGCCTCGTCGAGGATGTCCGTCATCCGGCCCAACGGATCGTCGGCTTCTCGAATTGCCCCCAGACCGCGCATCGTCCATACCTGCGCCATCGCCGGCGGTGCGACTATTCCGTCGTGTCCGGCGGCGCGGGCGGCCGATTCGTCGACATAGATCGGGTTCTCGTCACCGATCGCCTCGACCCAGTTGCGGATCATCGGCAGGTTCACGGGGTCCCGGCCGGCGCGAGGAGCGCTTGGCCCGTCCTCTCGAACCCGCTCGGCAGCAGTGAGAATGGGATCTGACACGATTTGTTTCCTATCTCGGAACGCGAGGAAGCTTCAGGCCGGCGGTCGCAATCAGTTCGCGCATCACCTCGTTGACTCCACCGCCGAAGGTGATCACCAGGTTGCGCTTGATCTGCATGTCCAACCACTCCATGAGATCAGCAGTTTCGGGATCGATCGGATTTCCGTACCGCCCGACGATCTCTTCCGCCAGTCGACCGACCCGCTGGATACGCTCGGTCGCAAACACTTTGGTTGCCGAAGCGTCGGCGATATCCACCGAATCCGAATCACTCGACGCCACTTGCCAGTTGAGCAGCTCGTTGAGGCGGTACGTCGCATGAATTTCGCCGAGCGCGCGCCGTACGTCAACGTGATCAAGCAGGTTTTCACGCTTGGCCCAATCGAAGACGTGGTCGTAAATCCCTGCGACACGACCTGCCGGACCGAGCATGACGCGTTCGTGGTTGAGCTGCGTCGTGATCAAGCGCCAGCCCTGATTCTCCTCACCCACAAGCATGTTCGCCGGAACGCGAACGTCCTCGTAGTAGGTGGCGTTGACATGATGCGCACCGTCGCAGGTGATGATCGGGGTCCAGGTGTAGCCGGGATCTTTGGTGTCCATGATCAGGATGGAGATGCCGCGGTGCCTTGAATCGGCAGACCCTGTCCGCACGGCGAGCCACACGTAATCGGCGTCATGCCCGCCGGTGGTGAAAATCTTCTGGCCGTTGACGACGTACTCGTCACCATTTCGTGCCGCCGAAGTGCGCAGTGCTGCAAGGTCGGTGCCGGCTTCCGGTTCGGTGTAGCCGATCGCGAAGTGCACTTCACCGGCGAGGATCGCGGGCAGGAATTTCTGCTTCTGCTCCTCGCTGCCGTACTTCTGCAGAGTCGGGCCGACGGTCTGCAACGTCACCGAAGGCAGTGGGACATCCGCCCGCACAGCCTCGTTGACAAAAATCTGCTGCTCGACTTCACCGAACCCACGTCCGCCGAACTCCACCGGCCAGCCGACGCCGAGCCAGCCGTCCTTGCCCATACGACGGATGACCTCGCGATAGGTAGGGCCATGCCGCTCCACGCGCATGATCTTGGCCTCTTCGGGCGAGATCAGCGTCGAGAAGTAGCGTCGAAGTTCAGCTTGCAATGCGCGCTGACTGTCGGTCAGATCGATGAACACCGGGCCCCCACGAGGTCGAGTCGCTGCGAAGCACCGCCGAGCAGGCGTGCCAAGTCTTTTGCAGTCGAGTAGTAACGATGAAGTGGATACGTGACGTCGACGCCCAGACCGCCGTGCAGGTGGTGAAGCACCTGCATCGTGGCAGGCACTTCTTGGGCGATCCAGTACGCCATGACGTCGAGGTCCGACTGGGCGTCCAGGCCCTCCGACACGCGCCAGGACGCCGACAACGCCGCGACGTGAAGGGTCCGAGAGGTGACGTACGCGTCGGCTATCTGTTGTGAGACTGCCTGGAACGTGGCGAGCGGCTTACCGAATTGCTCACGCGAGCCGACATGCGCCGCAGTGAGATCGACGGCACCGGACACCAAACCGTCTGCAACGGCTCCGATGCTTGCCGTGGCGATCCGGTACAGCGTCTGGACGGCTTCCTCGCCGGCACCGAGAAGTTCACCGACTGCCTCGTCCATGGTGACTGCGAACTCCGGACTGCCGGACGCACTGGGAGTCGGCGTCAATGCGACGCCGGCGGCGGTCGGATCGACGAGAACGACTCCGGCGTCGGTGGGCACAAGAATTCTGTGTGCGCTCGCCGCGAAAGGCACGGCAAGCACCGTCCCGCTGACGCGATACCAGTCGCCCGACTGCTGCGCGGTGGTCGACGGCTGTGCCGGGAACTGCTGACCCGGCTCACCGAGCGCCGCGGTGAACACCCGTCCGGCGCCGACTCCGGTGAGCAATTCGTCCTGTTGAGCGTCGGTCCCCAGTGCGACTATGGGGAGTACACCGAAGCCGAGGGTTGCGAGAGCCGGAATTGGAGCGGCGGCCCGGCCGACCTCGACGAGGAGGGAACCGACGTCGGCGACGGAGAGTCCCTCGCCGCCCAGACGCTCGGGCAGGGCCAACGTGAGCAGGTCGGCATCGGCGAATGCCGCCCAAAGCGCGTCCGGCTCCAGTTCGCGGGCAAGGAGCGCGGTAGCCACCTCGGCTACCGCTTCCTGGGTTTCATCGGGAGTGAAGTCCACGCTGGCAATCCTGTCTCTGATGTAGAACGTGTTCTAGTTGTATCACCAACGTGGACATTTCTAAAGGCCTCTACTCACGCCGTCTAATCACGGGGCAGGCCCAGAATTCTCTCCGCGGCGACGGTCAACAGAATCTGCGTGGTTCCGCCGGCAATCGACAGGCATCGCGTGTTGAGGAACTCACGCGAAAGCGGGCCCTCCACCCACCCGGCAGTACCACCCAATTCCATGGCGAACTCCGCGACATTCTGGCGCTGGCGCACGCCCACCAGCTTGCGGACGCTCGACGCCGGACCCGGATCCTGACCGTCCAATTGCCGCAGTGTCGTGCGCAATTCCAGCAGTGAGCCCACCATGGCGGTTCCGATCAGCCCACCGAGCTTGTCTGCCACCACAGGATCGGGGTCGCCGGCCAGCTCGAGCAATTCCTCCATCGCACCGCCGAGCGAAGAGCCACCGCTCATCGCGACTCGCTCGTTGGCGAGGGTCGTTCGGGCCAGTTTCCAGCCTCCACCGAGCTGGCCGACGACGCACTCGTCCGGGACGAAGACGTCGTCGAGGAAGACTTCGTTGAACAGGGCATCTCCGGTGATCTCGCGCAGCGGCGAGATCCGAATCCCGGCCGTCTTCATGTCGAGAAGGAAGTACGTGATGCCCTTGTGCTTGGGAACCTCGCGATCGGTCCTGGCGAGGCAGATGGCCCAGTCAGCTTCACGCGCAAGCGAAGTCCAGACTTTCTGGCCGTTCAGCTTCCAACCGCCGTCGACCTTTTCCGCGGTCGTGCGCAGTGCGGCAAGATCGGAACCTGCGCCGGGTTCGCTGAAGAGCTGGCACCAGGTGATCTCGCCCTTGAGCGTCGGAGTCGCAAATCTTTCGATCTGCTCCGCACTGCCGTGCTCGAGGATGGTCGGCACTGCCCACCAGCCGATCACCAGATCAGGTCGGCCGATACCGACGGCCGCCAATTCCTCTTCGATCAGAATCTGTTGCGCGGCCTTGGCGCCCCGGCCGTACGGCTTGGGCCAGTGCGGCGCAAGGTAGCCCGATTCGGCCAACGCGTTGCGCTGCTCGGATTCGGGCAGCGTCACCAATTGCGCTACCTCTTCGCGAATTTCGGACCGGTCGGATTCGAGCTCACTCAAGTCGATCTGAAGGTGACGCCGTGCGCCGCCGATCGTCAATTCCGCGACGCGTGCGCGCCAATGAGACGATCCGCCCAGAATCTGCCGGAGCGACAGTGCTCGACGAAGGTAGAAGTGCGCCTCGTGCTCCCAGGTGAATCCGATGCCGCCGAGCACTTGAATGCAGTCCTTTGCCGTGTCGACAGCGGCATCCAGCGACACCGCGGCGGCCACTGCTGCGGCGATCGGAAGTTCGTCGCCCGACTCGGCAGCGACCGCACCATCCCAGGCGACGGCTCCGGCATTCTCTACGCGACACAGCATTTCGGCGCAGATGTGTTTGATCGCCTGGAACGAGCCGATGGGCTTTCCGAATTGTTCGCGAATCTTCGCGTACTCCACCGCAGTACGCAGGCTCCACGCCGCAATTCCGGCAGCTTCGGCAGCCCCAAGTACCGCCGCTAGGTCGGAAACCGATCCTGGCGCAATGTCATCGAGGATTCGGTCGGCATCGACCGTCACTCGATCGAAGGAGACTCGCGCCAGTGGTCGCGACTTGTCGATCGTGTCGACCGCTTCGTAGGTCACGCCTTCGCTGTCTCCGTCGACGAGAGCCCAGACGACACGCGAGCCTTCGTCTTCGGACACGACGCCCGCCGACACGAGTACCGATACGCCTGAATCGCCGCCCCAGGCGTAACCTCCTTCGCCATGAAGCTCGATGCCGCCGGACGCATTCGCCGTTGCCGCAACTGGACTTTCGTCCAATACGACGGCACACGGCAGCGCACCGTCGGCGAGCGTTTCGGACCATCGCTTGGCAGCGGGCGACGAACTACGCCCCACCACCAGAGCTGCGAGTGCAGTCGTGAGAACAGGACCCGGCACGAGTTCGATTGCCGCCTGCTCGAGCATTGCTGCGAGATCGACGATTTCGGCCCCGGCTCCGCCTACCGCTTCGGGAACGGCGACCGAAAATATCCCGAGAGACGCGAACTCGGACCATTTCTCCCGCCACGAAACTGCTGGTCCACGGCGTACCATGTCCATCGGCGTGGCCGAGCGAGCCCAGGCCTCTATCGATTCCTGGACCGCCCGCTGTTCATCGGTCGTGGCGATTGTCACAACTGGTTCCCGCCTCTCGATAAGTGACACAATTGTTTAGAACGTGTTCTAATATGACACCTGGCCAAGAGTCAAGGCGCGAAGGAATTTGTCGATGACCACAACATCCCGATCCCGCTCCAACGCGGTTGCTTCTGCAACGCTCGGGGACGACGATCTCAGCTCCAACGCGCAACGTGAACGCCGCAAGCGGATTCTCGACGCAACACTCGCCTTGGCGTCCAAGGGGGGCTACGAGGCTGTTCAGATGCGCGCCGTGGCCGAGCGTGCCGACGTCGCAGTCGGAACGCTCTATCGCTACTTCCCGTCCAAGGTTCACCTACTGGTGTCCGCCCTGGCACGCGAATTCGAGAAGATCGATTCCAAGGGCAAGATCCCGCCTGGAACCAGTCCGCTCGAGCGGATGCAGCTGATCCTCAGCCTCATCACCCGCGCGATGCAGCGCGATCCGCTCCTCACCGAAGCGATGACTCGCGCGTTCATGTTCGCCGACGCCTCCGCAGCGGCCGAGGTCGATCAGGTGGGCCAGTTGATGGACCGCCTCTTCGCACGAGCGATGACCGAAGAGGAGCCAACCGAAGAGCAGTTGGCGATCGCGCGCGTGATTTCCGATGTGTGGCTGTCCAATTTGGTGGCATGGCTCACGCGACGCTCTTCGGCTACCGATGTCGCCAATCGACTGGAATTGACGGTTGAACTGCTGCTCGGTGACGGAACTCGGAAACCCGAATAGACATCCTTTGTCGCATCTGTCATTTTTGCACTGATCGGCCGGAAACGTATCGAGCCAGGAGTCGCTGCATCACCTAGATTTGAAGAGGTGAGCGCACAAGATCTGTCCATCGAACTCCGCCGAGCGCTGTCAGGCGTGGCACGCACGCCGCGTCTGCTCGTAGCCTCCGACTACGACGGGACGATGGCACCCATCGTCGCCAACCCGGACAAGGCGTATCCCCGGGCGGAAACGGTGCGTGCGCTTCGCTCTCTCGCCAGCCTCGCGTCGACGACGGCTGCCGTGATCTCGGGCCGCGCCCTCAAGGATCTGGCTGCGCTGTCCCGACTTCCCGCCGAAGTGCAATTGGTCGGCAGCCACGGCTCCGAGTTCGACATCGGATTCGTTCACGCGATCGACGCCGACGCCAGGAAACTGCTCGACGAGATCGTCACCGAGTTGGGCCGAATCGCCGCCGACACCCCTGGGGCAACGGTGGAGAAGAAGCCCGCCAGCGTTGCACTGCACGTACGCAACACCAGTGCCGACGACGCCGAGAAGGCGCTCATCGCCGTCCGCACCGAATCGGCACTCTGGCCAGGCGTTCAGGTCACCGAGGGCAAATCGGTGGTCGAGTTGGCTGTCATCGCCACCGACAAGGGGCACGCACTCGACTTGATTCGCCATCAGGACGGCGCAACCGCTGCCGTCTTCATCGGCGACGACGTGACCGACGAAAAGGCGTTCAGCAGGCTTCAGGGGCCGGACATCGGAATCAAGGTCGGCAGCGGGGACACCGTCGCCGACTATCGCGTCGACAGCACCGAGGACGTCGCTGCCGCTCTGGCGTTCCTGCTCGACGAGCGTCGTACGTGGCTTTCCGGCGCCGACGCTCCGCCCATCGAGCGACTCTCGATGCTCGCCAGTCCGCGCACCGTCGCTTTGGTGACCCCGGATGCGACGCTGACCTGGTTGTGTCACCCGGAACCGGATTCAGCGGCCGTCTTCGCACACCTTCTCGGCGGAACCGGGGCCGGCCACTTCTCGGTCGGGCCTCGACGCACAGCCTTACCACTGAGCCAGAAGTACATCGACAGCACGATGACAGTTCAGACCCGCTGGGCGAGCCTGTCCGTCACCGACTACCTCCCCCACGACGTCCCACAGGGACGAACCGACCTGACCCGCATCATTTCCGGTCAGGCCGACGCGATCGTCTCGTTTGCACCCCGTCCCGAGTTCGGCCAGGGTCAGGTCACGCTCGAGGTCGTCGACGAGGGCATTCGGGTCCTCGGCACCAACGAGCCGTACGTGCTCCGCTCCCCCGGTGTGCTGTGGAACATCGCCACCGACGGAAACCAGCAGACCGCCCACGCCATCGTCGAGCCGTCCAAGGGTGACGTCGTCCTCGAATTGCGCTGCGGAACAGAAGAAATCGGCCCTTCCGACGTTCCGGAGCTGGAGCGTCGAGCGACCTCGGAGGCCTACTGGTCCGATTGGGCCAAGACGCTCGAACTCCCGAAGCTGAAGCCGGACTTGATGAAACGCTCTGCACTGACCTTGCGCGGGCTGGTCCACGCCGATTCCGGTTCCATCATGGCTGCCGCGACGACGTCCCTGCCGGAAGAGATCGGCGGAGTCCGCAACTGGGACTACCGCTATTGCTGGTTGCGCGACGCCGCCCTCACCGCAACAGCTCTCGTGAGCGTCGGATCCACCGACGAGGCCGAGAACTACCTGGACTGGGTCCACCGCGTGCTCGAAACACTGCCGGGACCCGAGCGCCTGCACCCCCTCTACACGCTCCACGGGACTTCGCTACCGCCAGAGGCCGTCATCGATTCACTCCCCGGATACGCCGGCTCCCGGCCGGTCCGCGTCGGAAACGCCGCGAATCAGCAGGTTCAACTGGACGTGTTCGGCCCGATCGTCGAGCTCATCGTCGAACTGGCGAATGCACGCGAAAAGGCCGGTGATCCCGATCCTTTGAGCGACCGCGACTGGGAACTGGTGTGCGCCATGGTCGAAGCAGTGCAGCGGCGCTGGTTCGAACCCGATCACGGCATCTGGGAAATTCGCGACAACCCGCGCCACCACGTCTATTCCAAGGTTATGGGCTGGGTCACCGTCGACCGCGCCGTCGATCTTGCGACCCGCTTTTCTCGCGAGGCCCTGCCCGAGTGGGTGGAACTGCGTGACCAGATCGCCGACGAAGTACGACACAAGGGCTGGAAGGACGACGTCCAGTCGTACACCGCAGCCTACGACGGTACCGATCTCGACGCGGCGACTCTGCACATCGGGCTGTCGGGGCTGATCGATCCGACGGATCCGCGCTTTGCAGCGACCGTCGTAGCCACCGAGGCCGAACTACGCAGCGGCTCAACGGTATACCGCTACCATCACGACGACGGCCTGCCCGGCATCGAAGGTGGATTCCATCTCTGTGCCGCCTGGCTCGTCGAGGCATACCTACTGATCGGGCAACGCCTGCAAGCAGAGGCACTGTTCGACCAGTTGGTCGCGGCAGCGGGTCCCACCGGACTGCTCGCGGAGGAGTACGACCCCATCGCGGAACGCTCACTGGGCAACCACCCCCAGGCGTACAGCCATCTGGGCTTGTTGCGCTGCGCCCAACTCCTGGCGTGAGCGCTACCCCTTGATCCGACCTGATGTTCGCCCGGCCAGTAGTTCGGTGTCGAGCATCTCGACTATCGGAACGCCGGATCCGGACGGCGACATCAGGAGCGCACCGGCACGCCGGCCCTTCTCTTCCTGGGGCTGGCGCACCGTTGTCAGTGATTCGCGCAGCGCCTCGTCGACGCCGTCGAATCCGGTGATCGACAGTTGGCCAGGTACATCTATGCCCTGCCAGCGCGCCCAGTCCAAGGCGCCGAGAGCCAGCACGTCGGTGGTGCAGACCAGTGCGGTGATCTCGGGGTTGGTCGCGAGAGCTTCCGCCGCCGCCGAGTGCCCGGACTGCGATGTGTGGACGTACCGCTCGATCACGGTGAGTGAGAGTGGGTCCATGTCGGACGCCACCATCGCGTCGCGCACTCCTTCGATCCGCTCACGCTGGACGTGGAAGTGCGGGGACTTGAGTCGTTCCTGGCTGACCACGCCGTCCATCCGGTCGCGCCCCAGCCTCATGCAGAGCACGCCGATGTCGCGGTGGCCGAGCCCGATGAGGTAATCGGCGACCTTGCGCATGGCAGCGCGGTCGTCGATGCCCACGAGGGATGCACCGGGAATCTCGCGCGGCTGGTCGCAGACGACGATCGGAATGTGACGCTCGAGCACGGCAGCGAGATACGGATCGTCGTCGGCCACGGAGTAGACGACAAAGCCGTCGACGCCCGCCTGCTGGACCACGGCTGCAGCATCCACCTCGTCGCGGCCGGGCCCGGCCGGGATGAGCAGCAAGCCCTGGCCGGCGTCCTCACACGATTCCGAGAGACCGGCAAGGAAGCTCATGGCGGCCGGGTCACGGAACGAATAACTGAGTGCTTCGGTGAGCAGAAGACCGACGGCACCGGCTTTGCGAGTTCGCAAGGAGCGGGCGACCGGATCAGGTCCGGGGTATCCGCGTCGCTTGGCCGCTTGGAGCACTCGATCCCGCAGCTCGACGGAGAGCTGATCGGGTCGGTTGTACGCGTTCGAGACTGTAGTTCTCGACACATTGAGCTCGGCGGCAAGCGACGCCAAAGTGGCTTGACGGCGTGGCTGACGGGACCGGGGCATAAACGGACGTTAGCCGTAGTGCCCGCAGACGGCGCGTTGGGGCTGAACCGAAGGTGAACTACCAGCGACTATGCGCTAATGTGTAACGGTAACGGTTTCCAATAGCATTTAGCCCAGCCTTTGTTCAGGAGAAAAGCACGTGCGTTCGTCGTCGAAATTCCGCACCGCCACCGCCCTCGCGGCCGTCTCGGTCGCCGCAGCATTCGCGCTCACCGCGTGCAGCTCAACCTCCTCGAAGGACGACGGCATCACCGTCGTCGCATCGACGAACGTGTGGGGCGACGTCGCGCAGGCCGTCGCCGGCGACAAGCTGACCGTGACGTCGATCATCAACGAGCCGTCCGCGGACCCGCACTCGTTCGAAGCGACTCCCGCCGATGCCGCCAAGATCACCGACGCATCGCTCGTCGTCTACAACGGCGGCGGCTACGACCAGTTCATCACCGACGTCCTCGACGCGGGCAAGGGTGAGCAGAAGACGGTCAACGCCTACAACCTGCTCGACGGCGGCATCCACGCCGGCGAAACCGCGGGCGAATCGCATGACGGTCACACCCACGGCGCAGTCAACGAACACGTCTGGTTCGACATCCCGACCGTCGACGCCGTCGCACATTCGGTGGCCGATCAGCTGAGCGCTCTCGATCCGGACAACGCGGCGACCTACGAGGACAACGCGAAGGCATACAGCCAGAAGCTCGCCGGCGTCACAGCGATCACCGATTCCATCGCCGCTGCTCACGCAGGCGCACCGGTGGCGCAGACCGAGCCGATCGCGCACTACCTCCTGGTCGCAGCTGAACTGAAGGACGCAACTCCCGAAGAGTTCACCAACGCCATCGAAGACGGCAACGATCCGTCACCGGCCGCAATCGCCGCAACGCGCCAGCTCCTCTCGGAGAAGCAGGCCCGCGCATTGGTCTACAACATCCAGACACAGGACAAAGTGACCCAGGATATGCGCACCACCGCCGAAACCGCCGGAGTGCCCGTCGTCGAGGTTACGGAGACTCTCCCCGAGGGCCTGGACTACATTCAGTGGCAGACGCAGACCGCGGAGTCGCTCGCAAACGCCCTCTCTGCCCAGTAATTATTTGCCCCACCATTTCCGAGAAGAACCGATCGGCTTGTGACAGAAACTTCCGCGAATACTCCTGTGCCCCCTGGTAACACCGTGCCTTCTGGTAACACCGCGCCTTCAGCGGCCTCCGTGCCCGCTGTGACGCTGAAGGACGCTCGATTGTCCTTCGGCGCCCGCACATTGTGGGACGGGCTCGATCTCGAGGTACAGCCAGGTGAGTTCATCGCCGTACTCGGGCCGAACGGGTCGGGCAAGACCTCGCTCCTGAAGATTCTGCTGGGCCAACTACAACTCAGCGGCGGTAGTGCACAGATCGTCGGCACGCCGGCACGGGCCGGGAACTCACACGTCGGGTACATCCCGCAGCAGAAATCGATCGACGACGGCCTCCCGCTCCGCGGCCGCGACCTGGTCGGCCTCGGCGTCGACGGTCACCAGTGGGGTACGGGCCTACTGCGTCGGGGTCGTCGCCGCAAGATCGTCGACGACGCCATCGCACAGGTCAGCGCCCAGTCGTTCGCCGACGCTCCCATCGGTTCCATGTCCGGCGGTGAGCAGCAGCGACTGCGGATCGCACAGGCTTTGGTCGGCGACCCGCGGATCCTGTTGTGCGACGAGCCGCTGCTCAGCCTCGACCTCGCCAACCAGCACCTGGTCTCGACGCTGATCGACAAGCGTCGGCGCAGCCATGACACCGCGGTGCTGTTCGTGACGCACGAGATCAATCCGATCCTGCCGTTGGTGGATCGAGTGCTCTATCTGGTGGACGGTAAATTCCGGATCGGGACGCCGGCCGAAGTGATGACGTCCGAGGTTCTCTCGGATCTGTACAACACCGACGTCGAAGTGTTGCAGGTTCGTGGCCGCCTCGTCGTGATCGGCACCGGAGACGCCATCGACGCGCTCGGCAGCGCAGGCGGACTACGCCCGGGAGAAGGCGTTCACCATTCTGATGAGGATCACCACCAGTGAGTAACAAGTTCACCGACGCGATGTCGCGGATGTTCGACGTGTCCGCCACCGTCGACCTACTGCAGTACGACTTCGTCCAACAGGCGTTGATTGCCGGTGCCATCCTCGGATTGTTGGCCGGCATCATCGGGCCGCTGATCGTGAGCCGTCAGATGTCGTTCTCGGTGCACGGAACGAGTGAGCTGTCACTGACGGGCGCATCCGCCGCACTTCTCGTCGGTGTGGGCGTCGGCTTCGGTGCCATCGTCGGATCCGTGGTCGCGGCAGTGCTGTTCGGACTGCTCGGAGCCAAAGCGCGCGACCGAGATTCGGTGATCGGCGTGATCATGGCTTTCGGCCTCGGCCTGTCGGTGTTGTTCCTCTGGGCGTACGACGGTCGCACGGGAACCAGCTTCTCGTTGTTGGTCGGACAGATCGTGGCGCCGGGAAACAGTGGTCTCGAACTTCTGCTGCTGTGCGCGGTCATCGTGATCGGCACACTCGGATTCATCTACCGCCCTTTGCTGTTCGCAAGCACCGACCCCGAAGTTGCTGCAGCTCGCGGTGTTCCGGTCCGGGCACTGTCGATCGTGTTCGCAGTGTTGGTCGGCATCACCGCAGCACTCGGCGTACAGATCGTCGGTGCTCTGCTGGTGATGTCGCTGCTGATCACCCCCGCAGCGGCCGCCGCGTACGTCACGGCAAGCCCACTCAAGGCCACGATCCTCTCCGTCGTGTTCGCCGAACTGGCAGCCGTCGGCGGCATCCTTCTCTCGCTGGCCCCCGGCGTTCCCGTCTCGAGTTTCGTCACCTCGGTCTCGTTCGTGATCTACCTGATATGCCGACTCTTCGGATCCGCACGTCGCAAGAATGCCGGACGGATTCCGGCGCACGCCTGAACACCGAGAGCCCATACCTACCTAGAATCGAGGTATGGGCTACAGCGTTGATCTGAACAGCGACCTCGGCGAGGGCTTCGGAGCCTGGACCCTGGGCGACGACGACGCCATGCTCGAACTTGTCACCAGCGCGAACATCGCCTGCGGATTCCATGCCGGCGACCCGACAACGCTGTTGGCGACTTGCGAATCCGCCGCCGCCCGCGGCGTCCGGATCGGCGCGCAGGTGGGGTACCGAGACCTCGCCGGTTTCGGCAGACGCTTCATCGACGTGTCCCCGAAGGACCTCACCGCCGACGTCATTTATCAAATAGGGGCACTCGACGGTTTGGCTCGTGTCGCCGGATCGCGGGTCACGTACGTCAAACCCCACGGCGCGCTCTACAACGCAATAGTCCATCACCGACGGCAGGCGCGGGCCGTGGTCGCCGCCGTCGTTGCCTATGACAGTTCGCTACCTGTTCTCGGACTACCTGGTTCGGTGTTTCTGGAAGAGGCGCGCGAGGCCGGTCTCGACGCGGTCGCCGAGGCTTTTGCCGATCGTGCGTACACGGCGGAAGGCACCCTGGTCCCCCGCACCGAGTCGGGCGCCGTTCTGCAGGACCCGACACTTGTTGCAGAGCGGGTTCGGCGAATGGTCGTCGACGGCGAGTTGGACGCAGTCGACGGGAGCACGTTGAAAGTCGCTGCCGCATCGGTGTGCGTGCACGGTGACAGTCCGGCAGCCGTCGACATGGCCGTGGCAATCCGCGCTCTCCTCGAATCTTCCGACGTCGAGATCACGCCGTTCACATGATCGCGATCCTGCCCGCCGGTGAATCCGCAGTCCTCGTCGAGTACGACGAACTGCCGAGTGTGCTGGGCAACTTCAGGGCTCTCGACGCCAGTCGGATCCCCGGAGTGATCGACCTGATTCCCGCGGCGCGAACCATCTTGATCGAGTACGACAACACGATCACCGCGCACCAACTGGTGGAGAAATGGGTACGTGGGGCCGTACCGATCGAACTCACAGCTGACGAGAGTGGGCGGCCTGCCGTCGAGATTCCGGTCCGCTACGACGGCCCCGATCTCGTAGAGGTGGGCAAGCTGACCGGCCTCGGGGTCGACGGTGTGATCGACGCTCACACGGCTGCGTCGTGGACCGTCGCGTTCATCGGTTTCGCCCCCGGCTTCGCGTATCTGACCAGCAACGAGAGAAAGCTCGAAGTTCCACGTCGATCGGACCCGCGCAGGCAGGTCCCGGCCGGTGCAGTCGGGTTGGCCGGACCGTTCTCGGGCGTCTACCCGCGTAGCTCCCCGGGCGGCTGGCAGTTGATCGGAACGACGGAACTGTCGGTGTGGGATGCCGAGCGCCGCCCGCCGGCGCTGCTTCTACCCGGCACCACAGTCACCTTTGTCCGTGCATGATTTTGGTGCAAGCATGATTTTGGTGTCTTCACCGCGCTGTTGCGGGACAATGGATTCATGGCCTGGCTCGAGGTTGTGCGTACCGGCCCGCTCGCCACAGTTCAGGACCGCGGGCGGAGAGGCTACGGCGCCCTCGGGGTCGGAAGATCCGGCGCCGTCGACATGATCTCGCATGACAGCGCCAACAGACTCGTAGGCAACACTTTTCGAGCAGCAACCATCGAAGTCACCGCTGGGGGTTTCGCTATGCGGGCCGTCGGTTCGATGACGGTGGCAGCGACAGGCGCGCGGGTGCCGCTGGCCGTCGACGGACGGCCGGCACCTGACTACGCGAGCATCCATCTGGGTAGTGGCAGCATTCTCGAATTGGGTTACAGCACAACCGGGTTGAGAACGTATATCTCTGCACGCGGTGGCGTCGACGTCCCGCAGGTACTCGGAAGCAGATCCACCGACACGCTCTCCGGACTCGGGCCGCCGCCGCTCGCCGCCGGCGATCTAGTCCTCCTCGGGGCCGAGGAAGGGACGTGGCCCACCGAAGAGTTGATTCCACCGCCGGCACCTGCACTCGGCGCGGTTCCGATCGAGATCACGCTCGGCCCCCGAAATTCCTGGTTCACCGCCGCATCCGTTCACGCGCTCCTTCACACCACGTGGAAAGTCACCGAACACACCAACCGAGTCGGGGTCCGGCTACAGGGCCAAGGGCCTTTGCATCGTTCACGCACCGGGGAATTGCCGAGCGAAGGCGTCGTGACGGGATCCATCCAGGTGCCGCCAGGCGGCCAGCCCGTCGTGTTCCTCGCCGACCATCCCGTGACCGGCGGATACCCGGTCATCGCCGTCGTTTCCGACGCCGGGATTGCGTCGCTGGCACAGCTGCGGCCCGGCAGCACCATTACCTTCAAGGCCACTACTCGGCCGTCGTAGCGCTGATAGTCTCAGCCGCGCCAGCAATGCTGCCGGCGGCGCTCGGCCGTCGCCAAAACCTGAAGGACTGTCACACTATGAGCCCTAAGAGCAGCACACTTGCTCTCGGAATAGCGTCACTGATCACTGCTGCACTCGTCTTGTCCGGATGCAGCAGTTCGGAAAGCGGCGACGCCGTCTCCAGTGATACCAACACCAGTGAGACCACTGCTTCCGAAAGTTCTGCATCCTCGCCGTCTGCCGCTGCCGCGACGCCGACTTTGCGGGACGGAACACCGTTCATCGGTGAGCGGACGACGATCGAAACCGGCGACGACCCCGAAGCGCCGAGCATCAGCGTCAGCCTCCCGCCGAGCTGGACTCACGGCGAGAACATCCCTGCCGGCGTTACGGACGCGTTGTCCAGCAACAGCCAGGAACCCAGCGGTTTCATGCCGAACACCACGGTGACGGTCGAAAACCAGGGCACCGCAACAAAAGACGAGGTTCTTGCCGCTGCGCGTGAAACGATCGCCACTCTCGACGGGTGGACCGAGGTGAAGTACACCGAGATCGACGTCGACGGACAGCAGGGTTTCCGCCTCTCCGGAACCTGGACCGCCCCAAACCTGGACGTTCCGCTCTACGCCGTCATGACGGTCGTCGCTTACCAAGCCGACGACAACTCGCCGGTCTACCTGGTCAGCTTTGCAAACCAGTTCACCGACACGACGAACATGCAGACCTCCAACCAGGTGGAAGAAATCAACACCTCGATCGAATTCGGCTGAGCACCTGATGGTTTGAATACCCGATCTCCGAACAACCGCGGCGGGCCGAGACTACGACAGTCTCGGCCCGCCGTTTCACAACTCTCGCCTAGCTCGAACCGAACAGGCCGCTGAGGGAACCGAGGCCACCACTCAACGAGCCGAGCGATCCGATTCCGCCACCGGTTCCGGGGCCAGTGGGATCAACCGGATCAACGGGATCGACCGGGTCAACCGGATCGACCACATCCGCGGCGCGGACAGTGATGGACGGGCCCAAGTTGGCGAAATTCGCACTCGACTGGAATCCGTTGCCCATCACCGTGGCACCTACCGCCAATCCACTTCCGTACACGGTTCCCGGCGCACACGAAGCAGTAACCGTGTAGCTGGTCTTCATGGTCACCGGTTTGCTGCCGTTGTTGATCCAGCCGGCACTGGTCACCTCGAGCGTCGTGGCTGTCAGTTCCGGCGTTTCAGTGGTTTCGGTCATCGTCCCGCCAACGTGAAACTTCGTGACCTTCGCCGAGCCCGGGACAAAGGTCAAGCATGCGGCATGCGTCTCGGTGAACCTGCTGATATACCCGTCGATTCCGCTCTTCTTCGACACTGTCGTGTAGGTGATCGTGTCACCGATCTTCGGCGACGCATTGTCCACGGTGCGAGTAAATGTGTAGGCACCGGAAGTTGCTGTCTCGGCAGTCGCGACTCCCGCACCCAGCGCGCTTGCGCCCACAGCAAGAGCAATCACCCCCAAACCAGCTCCAACGGTGGACAGACTACGATTCCTGGATCCAAACTTTGCCACGAACAATCTCCACTCTGTGTGGTTCCAGGACAACCGAATTCATTGATTACTGGAACTTGTTGCAACCCGACTCTCGAAGTACGATACAGTCGACCTGGACATTCGCCCAGCTTTTCGTCGAAATAGTCGACAATCAGTTAACGGCAGGCAATCGACACCGAAAAAGTCCTCTTAATTCGGACTTTTCCGCAAATTCTGCCGAACTGATACATAGGCAAGCGTCCGATAGGTTTCAATGGTTACCGCGGCGCAACCTTTGAAGAGTCATCCCATCACCGTCAGCGTGAACCCCTCGAACGGAGAATTTCATGTCACGTTTTTCAATGCGCAAAACACTCACCGGAATCGCAATCGCTGCACTTGCCACCAGCGGACTCGTGATGACCGCAGGCACCGCGAGCGCCGATGCCACCCACCCGTCCGCGGCAACGGTCAACTCCTCCAACGTCCGAATCACCAAGAGCATCGTGGGCGACGGCGAAGTTGCACCCGGCGGCAAAGTCACCGTGCGCACGGTCATCTCCACAACAGGCCACCCCGAGCGTTACGTCGACCAGTTCGTCGACCGCTACCCCGCCACGTTCAAGTACATCCAGGGCACGGCAGCGGTCAACGCGTGGCACTTGATCGGCGGTCAGAAGACCGAATCCGTCACGCCTTCGGTTGACACTGCCGCCCGAACCGTGAATGTGCCCAGCACCGGCTGGCTGATCTCACCCACCGGAAGCAAGACCGTGACGATCGAGGCGCAGTACCTCGTCGCCGACGATGCACCGATCGGCTCGTACCAGGAAATGTCGAGCTCGATCGGTATCTCGACGTTCAATACCGAACAGAACATCAGCGGCGTCTACGCCAAGATCCGCGCCAAGAACCCCGGCGAGGCGGCCGCATCGGGCTCGGCAGATCTGGGCTTCGGCTCTTCTGACGGCGAGGGCGGAACCGGTTCGGCCGGATCCTCCATCCTCGACAACCCGGCCGGCTTCATCTCCGACATCATCAGCGGTGTCCTGGCCAACGGCAGCTGATTCACTCGCTCCGCCTGCTCCACCTGTAAACACTCCGTCGGGGAATGTGTTCGAGGGTGGCATCGAGTCTTCGGACTCGGTGCCACCCTCGATCTTTTGTGGCGATCACACTCCGTCGCGCCTGCATCAAAGAACCAAATAGGAAAGCATTACCTAAGTCATTCGCGGTATGATCCACCGATGAGTTCCACAGGATTTCCGTACTGGGCTGTGCCGGCAGGCCGGTACGTTCCGCTCCCCTTCTCGATGACGACGTCCACCATCGGGCGTGATCAGAAGCGCGCGTGGCGTGAGATCCGCCATCCCGAACACGAACTCCTCTGGGGCGCTTCCGGCGAGATGAGCGCGTACATCGACGACGTTCGTTGGCAGATACCACCGACGGTCGGCATGTGGATTCCGGCTGGAACTCCACGGCGCATCACGCTCGGCGCATCCACCGAGGCTCGTTTCACCTATTTCCGGCCCGAGTCGTTCCCCCACCCGTGGACAAAACCCGCGATCATCGGCATCGACGACGTCGTCAAGACGATGCTCATCCATCTGCACCAGCGAAATATGCCTACCGAGGCTCGCTTGCGCGCCGAATCCGTAGTCTTCGACACGCTCGCGCCCATCGAGGCGGCTGATGTCGCAGTACCGATGCCCGCCGATCCCCGGGCCCTCGCCGTCGCACGCCGCCTGATCGCCGACCCCGCCGATCAACGCGGGCTTGCCGATTGGGCCTACGTGGTCGGCGGAAGCCCCCGCACCCTGAGCCGCGTGTTCTCTCAAGGCACGGGGATGTCCTTCACCGAGTGGCGAATTCAAGTTCGCGTCCGCGCTGCGATGTCCTATCTCGCTGCGGGCGTTCCTGTTTCGACGGTAAGCCGTCGCGTCGGATACGAAACCCCCAGCGCCTTCACCAGCGTGTTCCGCAAGGTCACCGGACGCACACCGAAGAACTACTACTCGGACGCGTGCGAGTTGTCAGCCTAACTGGTCAGAACCCGTTCATCTTCGAGACCAGTTCCGCGAAAGCATATTTGACGCTCAGCGACGTGGGTGAAGCCAAGGCCATGACTCGTGCCAGACCGAGCTGCTGAATCAGCCTGCCGTCCTTGACTGCCGGCAGGTCGGCAAACAACTTGTCCCCCATCAATCCGGGGAGCCCCTGCCCACTCGCGTCGTTGAGCACGATCACGTCCGCGTCCAGTTCGTTGTACTGTTCGCGCGATGCAGTCACCGACCCCTGGGTGTCGCCGCACAGCTCTGCGCTTCCGGCCGACTGCTTCAGTCCGAGCTGGGACATCAGGATGACTCGGCCGTCGTCAGCGCAGTAATTGGTGAGGCCGTCGATGTTTCCCGAGAGGAAGGTCAAGGTTTTCCCGTTCAGATTGGGGGATCCGGCAGCCAGGTCGGCTATGGAATCGTCAGTTTCCTCGATCAGCTCGGCAGCCCGCTTCGGTTGGCCGAGTACTGATCCGATGGTCGACAACTGTTCCTGCCACGTGGTCGCCCATGCGGTCTCCTTGAACGGAATGGTGGGTGCGATCTGGGAAAGACGTGCATAGTCGTCTTCGGTGATTCCCGAGACCACTGCGATGATCACGTCCGGCTCCAACGCCAGGATCTGCTCGAACGGCACACCGGACGTGCTGTCGAGCAACGTGGGTTCGACATCGCCCAACAATTCTTCGTCCCACGGCAGGATGCCGTTCTCCAAGCCTGCCCCACTGAACGACTCCATGGCGACGGGTGTCTTGCCCAGTGCGAGGACCGAATCCTGGCTGTTCCAGCCGATCGTCACGATCCGCTGAGGTTCGGTCTCGATGGTGGTCGACCCGTACGCGTGATCAACGGTGACCGGCAGCGCGCCGGCCTCGGCCAACTGCGTCGTGCCCTCCGACGCTGTTGACTCGGTGCTGCTCTGGCAGCCTGCGAGCAGGGCAATCGCGGCCAACGCAGCCACTATTCGGGTAGTGCTCTTCATCTTCTGTCAGCTCTCTTCGCAAACGTACTTTGTTTCGACCAGCCAGGTATATCGAGACCCGATCCCGGTAATGGGGTGTCGATACTCCATCTGTCCGCTGCCGCGTAGCCCTTGGCATCTGCGAGCACTTTCCGCACTCGTACCGGCTCTACCGTAGAACTGCACAACGAATGTTCAGATCTGGGCGAGGAGTTTCACGAGTGTCAGCGCTGCCCGAAACTCGTTCCGGTCCGATGGAGATGATCCGAGTCGGATCATTCTCCTCCGGACGCGGCCCGCGACTGGTTGCAGCCGTCACCGGGCAGGCGTCGTATCAGGTAGCTCAAGCCCTCATCCCGGTGCTGATCGGCACCGTCGTCGACCGGGCAATCGGAAAGTCCGACAGCACAGCACTTCTCGTGTGGCTTGCGGTGCTGTGTGCTCTGTTCGTGGGACTCGCTCTGTCGTGGCGCATCGCAGTTCGCCTGAACACGCAGGTCTTCGTCTACGGCGAACACGACCTACGACTGAATGCTGCCAGACGAATACTCGATGCCAGGGGGATGAAAGCTCAGCGTTCGACCGGTGAAGTTCTCACCATCTCTACCTCGGATGCCTCACACGTCTCGGGCTTCTCCTGGGTTGTCGCCGAACAGGGCTCGGCATTTGCGGGGCTCGCCGCGGCAGTGATTTCGCTTGCCTTCGTCTCGTGGCCGCTCGCACTGATCGTCGTACTCATCACCGCTGCGCAGCTCATATTCATCCACAAGATCAGCGGTCCGTTGGACGAGCGCGTGTATGCAGAGCAGAAGAAGGCAGCCGAGGCAGGCATGCTTGCAACGGATTTCACGCTGGGACTGCGGGTACTGAAGGGTTTCGGGGCTGAACCCACCGCCCTGTCGCGATACGTCAACGCGAGCCGGGAGTCGATGAAGGCAGCGATCCGGACGGTCAGAGCAATGTCCAGCCTGACCGCGCTCAATTCCGGGGTCTCCGCGTTGGTGCTGGCTTCGGTTGCGCTTGGAGCCGCGTGGATGGCGCATCAAGGCACGATCACCGTGGGCAACTTCGTCACCGTTGTCGGCTTGAGCAGAGTGATTGCCGGTCCGATGGAAACGCTGGGGTTCTTCGGTGCCGAACTCGCTGCCAAGCGAGGTTCCGCGCGCAGACTTTCCGAACTGTTGGCCGAGCCACACCTGATCGAATCGCTGGCCCCCACGGCCGCGACCGAACCTGCCAGAACTGAAGACGCCCTATTGATTTCGGCGGACAACGGAACCGTCGTCTCAGCTCGCCGCGGAGAAGTGGTGGGTGTGCGCGCTGACGATTCCGCCGACCGACTGGCACGACAACTCGCCTATCAGACCCCGCTCGCCCCCGACTCTTACTTCGTTTTCGGCACCGATGCAACCGACCTCGGCCCGGACGGAGTTCGTGATCAGGTGTTCGTCTCCGCCCATGAAGGAACCGTGTTCACCGGCACCGTCTTCGACAATCTGGCTGCACCGAACGTCGACTCGTCGGCAATGACGTCATCTGCGCTCGACGACGTGTTGACGCATCTGCCCGACGGCCACCTCTCCGAGGTAGGCGAGCAAGGAAAGAAACTCTCCGGAGGTCAACGCCAACGCCTTCTCCTCGCCCGCGCTCTCCATCAACCCCAGCCGATCCTGGTCCTCCACGAACCCACCACTTCCGTGGACTCTGTCACCGAGCATCGGATTGCACACTCGCTGAGAAACTTCCCCGACAAGGCCATTCTGGTGATCACCTCGAGCCCGACCCTGCTCCATTCGTGTGACCGTGTCGTCACGATCGACCACGGCGTTCGGGAGGGAGAGTCGCTGTGACCGATACCCTTCCGGATGCATCTGCTGTTCCGGTTGTATCTGCCCTGCCGATCGCGTCGACCAAGCAGACCGTCCGCGCATTGATCGCACTGCTTCGGCCACGCAAGCGAGCGCTCGCACTCACGACCGTCGTACTTCTCTCTGCTACGGCCTGCGGCCTGTCCACCCCGGCACTGCTCGGACTCATGGTCGATGCGGTCACGGAGGGCAAACCGTTTGCCTCACTCCTGCGTATCACCGCGTTCATGCTCGGCGCAGCGGCAGCAGGGGTTGCGCTGACCTGGTGGAGCACACAGCTTCTGGCGAACGTCGCGCAGAACGTGCTGGCCGATCTTCGTGAGGACGTGTTCGCCGCCACCCTCGCGCAGCCTTCGTCACTGGTCGAGGATGCCGGAACCGGTGATCTGATTTCCCGGGTCTCGGGCGACGTCGAAGCGGTAAACACCGTCATCGCGCGAGTACTACCCGCCACCGTGTCTGCCCTGTTCATGATTTCACTGACGCTTGTCGGTGTGGGAGTGATCGATTGGCGCTTCACCGTGGCAATCGTTGCCGTTGCGCCGATTCACTATTTCGCTCTTCGTCATTTCCTCCGACGCTCCGGACCCGTCTACCGACGCTCTCGCGCTGCGCAGGCCAGGCGGGGACAACAGCTCATCGAAACTCTCGGAGGCGCAGGCACTGTCACTGCCCTGCGGCGAACAGACGAGCACATCGACCGAATCGCCGAGACCTCCGAGCATGCCATCAGCTTCGACATGCAGGCAGTTCGCCTGCGCACCAACTTCTTCGCCCAACTCAACGGCGCCGAACTGCTCGGACTGGCCGCCGTCCTGAGCGTCGGCTACTGGCTCGTGACCACAGGCTCGGTGTCCATCGGGGCCGCTACCGCCGCCGCCCTCTACTTCCACAGTCTGTTCAGCCCCATCGCGGTATTTCTCTCGAACATCGACGAATTGCAGGATGCGGGTGCCAGCCTGGCTCGCCTGATCGGAGTCACCGCGATGCCCGGGCGGCCCACGAGCATTCCTGCCTCGGCTCGGTCCGAACCCATCGGCGTCGAGGTGGACCGGGTTTCCTACTCGTACGACAACTCCACCCCGGTGATCGATTCGATCTCGATCTCGATCGCACCGGGGGAACGAATCGCCGTCGTCGGAAGCAGCGGCGCCGGAAAGACCACGCTCGCCAAACTGATTGCCGGCATCATTCCCGTCGGGGACGGGCGAATCACCGTCGACGGCACACTGATTGACGACCTGAGTGATGCCGAACTTCGGCACGAAGTCGTCCTCGTCAGCCAGGAAATTCACGTGTTCGTCGGGACGATCGCCGACGATCTCCGGTTGTGTGCACCAGATTCGGACGATGCGAAGATCGCCGAAGCCGTCGACACGATGAAAGCTCAATGGATTCATGAACTTCCGGACGGACTCGAGACCAGGGTCGGGGCCGGTGGGTACCAGTTGACGGCAGCGCAGGCACAGCACATAGCCCTCGTCCGACTGGCTCTGCTCGATCCTCCCGTCGTCATCCTCGACGAGGCGACTGCCGAAGCCGGAACCACCGCAGCCGGTCTACTCGATCAGGCAGCCGAACTAGCAGTCACCGGCCGGACCGCCGTGGTGATCGCACACCGGCTGAGCCAAGCAGTCCGCGCCGATCGCATACTCGTCATGAGCGGTGGCCGCGTAGTCGAGAGCGGGACACATGACGAACTGATCGGCGCGGACGGTTCCTACGCTGCACTGTGGGAAGCCTGGTCGGTACGGAGCTAGAACCCCGCCAGACTCACCCGAAAGCCGTTAGAACTCAGCTGCTACGACGCCTGCGGGCGATGTCCGCCAGGACGACTCCGGCGGCAACCGAGGCGTTGAGCGACTCGACCGGACCGGCCATCGGAATCGACAGGATCGCGTCGCAGTTCTCGCGGACGAGGCGCGAAAGGCCCTTGCCCTCGGAACCGACCACGATCACAACGGGACCGCTGCCGTCGAAATCGTCGAGAGTGGTGTCGCCCTCGGCGTCGAGACCGACGACCTGAACACCCTTCGATGCCCAGTCCTTGAGCGTGCGGGTGAGGTTGGTTGCCCGAGCAATCGGCAAACGAGCGGCAGCGCCGGCGCTGGTACGCCAAGCGACAGCACTCACGCTCGCGCTACGACGCTCCGGAATCACGACGCCGTGTCCACCGAAAGCTGCGACCGAGCGCACGACGGCACCCAGGTTGCGGGGATCGGTGATGTTGTCCAGCGCGACGAGCAGCGGCGGCTCGGCATGCTTGCGTGCCTCCGAGAGAAGATCGTCCGGGTGCGCGTAGCGGTACGGCGGAACCTGCAGGGCGATGCCCTGGTGAAGACCGTTGGCGCTGAGGCGATCCAGATCGGTGCGGGGGACCTCGAGGATCGAGATGCCGGCATCCGCAGCGAGCTGAACGGATTCCTTCAGTCGATCGTCGCTCTCGGTGCCGACGGCGACCCACAGTGCAGTCGCGGGAACGCCGGCGCGTAGGCACTCGACCACCGGGTTGCGTCCGAGCACTGTCTCGGGACCGTCGAGAACCTTGCGGCCCGGACCCGGACGGCCACCGCGGCCCTGCTTCTCGTCGGCACGTGCGGCGCGCGCTGCACGCTTTGCCGCGGGATGCTTGGTGCGTGCCTCGGCGGGCGGCGTAGCGCCACGCCCTTCGAGACCGCGACGGTGCTTACCGCCGGAACCGGCAACCTGGCCCTTCTTGGTGCCGCCCTTACGGACTGCGCCGCGCCTGCTCGAGTTTCCAGCCATTGTTACTGCCCTGCCTTAAGGGACCATTCGGGTCCGTCGGGAGTATCGGTTACTTCGATACCCGCCTTGATGAGGCGATCGCGGACCTCGTCCGCCACCGCCCAGTTCTTTTCCGTACGTGCCTGCTGCCGACGATCGAGATCGGCCCGCACCAACACGTCCAAAGCTTCCATTGCCGTCTCGGTGTCGCCACCGGACTGCGTCCAATGCTCGTCGAGTGGGTCGACGCCCAGGATCGCGAGCATGGCCCGCACCTGGCCGGCAGCCACCCGAGCCGCGTCGAGATCACCGGCAGCGAGCGCGGAATTACCCTCGCTCGCCTTGCCGTGAATCTCGGCCAACGCGATCGGCACCGACAAGTCGTTGTCGAGAGCCGCCGCGAAACCTTCGGTCCACGTACCGAGTTCGACGCCGCCCGCACGCTTGTGTGTGCGCAGGACGAACGACTCGAGCCCCTGGTAGGACTTCGCACTTTCGTCCAACGCCTCGTCCGAGTACTCGAGATTGGAACGGTAGTGCGCACTACCGAGGTAGTACCGAAGTTCTTGCGGACGAACCTTCTTGAGCACGTTCGGCACCGAGAGAACATTGCCCAACGATTTGGACATCTTCTCGCCACTCATCGTGACCCAGCCGTTGTGCAACCAGTACTGAGCGAAATCGTCGCCGGCGCACTTGGCCTGCGCAATTTCGTTCTCGTGGTGCGGAAAGACGAGATCGCGTCCACCACAATGGATGTCGAATGCCGCCCCGAGATAGAACTCCGCCATGGCCGAGCACTCGAGGTGCCAGCCCGGACGGCCGGGTCCCCACGGTGTCGGCCACGAGGGCTCACCGGGCTTGACGGCCTTCCAGAGGGTGAAGTCGCGAGGATCACGCTTTCCCTCGGCAGCGCTCTCGCCCTGATGAACGTCGTCGAGTTTGTGGCCGGACAGTGCGCCGTACTCGGGGTAGCTCTGCACGTCGAAGTAGACGTCACCGCCCGCCGCGTACGCGTGGCCGTTCTCGATCAGACGTTCCATCATCTCGACCATCTGCGTCACGTGGCCGGTGGCCCGTGGCTCGATGGACGGTGGCAGCACACCCAGTTGGTCGTAGGCCCACGTGAACGACCGCTCGAACGTCGCCGCCCACTCCCACCAAGGTCGACCGGCGCCGGCGGCCTTGTTGAGAATCTTGTCGTCGATGTCCGTCACGTTGCGCACGAAGGCAACGTCGTTGCCGTGCGCCAACAGCCAGCGACGCAGCACGTCGAAAGCGACGCCGCTGCGTACGTGTCCGATGTGAGGATCACCCTGAACTGTCGCCCCACACAGGTACACCGATGCATGTCCGGGGGCCAACGGAACAAAATCCCGAAGGGCCCGCGTACCGGTGTCGTATAGGCGCAGGGTCACGACCAGCGATCTTACCTGTCGTGTTCGGTTGTCATGACCAACGCGGTGGCCATGGCGGCGATCCCCTCGCCTCGACCGGTCAAGCCGAGGCCGTCCGTGGTGGTCGCGGACACCGAAACAGGCGCGCCGAGAATGTCCGAGAGCACCTTCTGTGCCTCGTCGCGACGTGGCCCGATCTTCGGACGGTTGCCGATGACCTGCACCGCGGCGTTGCCGACGGCGAACTGGTTCTCTTCGAGCAGTCGGCGAACCTCGGCAAGCATTCGAGCGCCGCTCACGCCGTCCCATTCGGGCCTGCCGGTGCCGAAAACCGAACCGAGGTCACCGAGGCCCGCCGCAGAGAGCAACGCGTCACACAGCGCGTGGACGGCGACATCGCCGTCCGAATGGCCCGAGCACCCGTCTGCTTCCTCGAACAGCAACCCGGCCATCCAGCAAGGACGACCGACCTCGATGGGATGAACATCCGTGCCGAGACCGACGCGCATCTAATTTCCGTCCTGTGAATCCGCACTCAACGCTGTCTCCGAGCTCAGGAGCGCCCGTGCAAGGACCAGGTCGAGCGGAGTGGTGATCTTGAAGGCGAGAGCGTCGCCGGGAATCGTCTGCACCGAAACACCGAGACGCTCGACCAGAGCGGCGTCGTCGGTCGCGGCGACGTCACCGGCGTCGTACGCACTGCGCAGGACGTCGGTGGAGAATCCTTGGGGAGTTTGAACCGCACGCAACTCCGAACGCAGAGGCGTACCGGTGACTGCGCCGAGTACGTCGACCGACTTGATCGTGTCGGTAACCGGAAGTACCGGGATGACAGCGGAGCTGCCGGCTCGGAGAGTTCCGACGACGCGCGCGATCAACGCCGGCGGTGTCAATGCCCGTGCGGCATCGTGCACGAGTACAAAATCTGCGTCGCCGGCAGCGCTGAGGCCGGCTCGAACCGAATCGGTTCTTTCGGCACCACCGCCGACGACGTCGACGTCCGCTGCACGACCGAGGTCGGCTACGACGGATTCGACCAGTTCAGGCGGCACAATGACAACAACGCGGTCGATCGCTCCGGATTTCCGGAGTCCATCGACCGCGCGTGCAAGCATGGTGCACCCACCGAGTTCGACAAATGCCTTGGGCAATTTCTCGCCCAATCGCACTCCCCGACCTGCGGCAGGTACCAGGGCTACTACTGCCACTGTCAGCTTTGTTGTGTTGCAGTCAGGACGCGGCCGCGAGGACCTCGTCGAGAATGGTCTCTGCCTTCTCGGTGTCAGTGCCCTCGGCGAGCGCGAGCTCTCCGACGAGAATCTGACGAGCCTTGGCGAGCATGCGCTTCTCACCAGCGGAAAGTCCGCGGTCCTGCTCACGACGCCACAGGTCACGAACAACTTCTGCAACCTTGTTCACGTCACCTGAGGCAAGCTTCTCGAGATTTGCCTTGTATCGACGAGACCAGTTGGTGGGCTCTTCGGTGTGCGGTGCTCGCAGAACCTGGAAAACCTTGTCGAGGCCTTCTTGGCCGACCACGTCACGAACTCCGACGTACTCTGCGTTGTCTGCAGGAACCCGTACTGTGAGATCGCCTTGAGCGACCTTCAGAACCAGGTACTCCTTCTGCTCACCCTTGATGGTGCGGGTTTCGATAGCTTCGATCAGCGCCGCACCGTGATGGGGGTATACGACGGTGTCTCCGACCTTGAAAATCATGTGTCCCGTGCCCCTTTCGATTCCACTAGTTTAACACGTGAAAGAACCGACCACTCATCAACTGTGCAGGTCAGGGGCATCCTTGCTCGAGCGTAGGGGTTGACAGGGCTTGTTGTACGTGCATTCAACTGGTCTGGAGCACCCCTGCGTAACGGACTGAAAGCCCACGCAGACAACCGTTGTGGCGACCCGACGGCCAGCCCGCGGGACCTTATCTACTACTCTGCCTAGTGGAGTGCGAACCTGACGCCGTGGAGGACAAATCGTGACTGCTATCCGTAAGCCGACTCGTCGAGTCGCTACCGCCATTGCACTGGCTGCAGGCGCAGCCATCGCGCTGTCCGCTTGCGGTTCCGGACAGGTGAGCCAGACCGCCGTCCAGCAGGCCGCCGTGAACGGCAACAGCGCCGACCTCGGTGAGATCGCACTGCGCAACGTGCACATCGCTTACCCCTCGTCCGAGGAGTACAGCATCGAGCCGGGCGGCAACGCCGTGCTCGCGTTCACCGTCGTGAACGACAGCGCCGAGACCACGGACAAGCTCGTCAGCATCACCACCGATTACGCAGCACGCGTCATCGCAGGTGAAGAGGTAGGTGGCTTGACGATCAAGCCGCAGACGTCGCTGCAGGCCGGTCAGTTGCCCGCAGGCGAAGGCGCCGCGACCGAGGCCGAGACCCAGATCAAGAACAACGAAGAGAACGACGACGCACCCGCTGCGCTCACTCTCGTCGTTCTGCAGGACATCAAGGCAGGCGTTCGCCCCGGCTTGACCGTCCCGATCACCTTCAAGTTCGAGAAGGCCGGATCGGTTACCGTCGACGTGCCTGTCGACGCAGGCCCGCAGCTCGAGCGCAACGAGTCGGACAAGTCACCCGACGTTGCAGAAGCTGGGCACTGAGCCTCGAATCACCAACGCGCACAATGCGCCTCGCAGAACAACTTCAGAATCACACTAGAGGCGGGGTCCATGTCGGACCCCGCCTCTAGTCTGTCCCGGTGGCCAAAGTGAAATCGAACTACCGCTGCTCCGAATGCCAGTCGGTAGTGCCCAAGTGGGTCGGTAGATGTCCGGACTGCGATTCGTGGGGCTCGATGACCGAGGTCGCCGTAGTGGCACCCGTCGCCAGTCGCGCCGGCGCCTCACTCGCCAAAGCAGGATCAAGCGCCGTGCTGCCTACGACGCCGGCCACGCCGCTGACACAGATCGACAGCACCTCGACGCAGGCCAAACCCACGGGGATCGGCGAGTTGGACCGCGTCCTCGGCGGTGGCGTCGTACCGGGTTCGGTGGTGCTGCTCGCGGGCGAGCCCGGCGTCGGAAAATCGACGCTACTTCTCGAGGTCGTCTACCGCTGGGCGATGCGCAGCGCGGATGATCGAGCGTTGTACGTCACGGGCGAGGAGTCCGCCGGTCAGGTTCGGCTTCGGGCAGATCGCACCAACTCTGTCCACGAACGGATGTATCTGGCGGCCGAATCCGATCTCGCGACCATCCTCGGCCACATCGAGCAGGTCAAACCGACACTGGTCATCGTCGACTCGGTGCAGACCATGCTTGCTGCCGACGTCGACGGGGTCGTCGGCGGCGTGACTCAGGTCAAGGCCGTCACCAGCGCCCTGACCTCCCTGGCAAAGGCCAGCGGAATCCCGGTGCTTCTGATCGGCCACGTCACCAAGGACGGCGCCGTCGCCGGTCCGCGCTCGCTCGAGCATCTCGTGGACGTGGTTCTGCACTTCGAAGGTGACAAGCACTCCACCCTGCGCATGGTCCGCGGCGTCAAGAACAGATTCGGTGCGGCCGACGAGGTCGGATGCTTCGAGCTGAGCGAGCAGGGCATCAACGAGATCAGCGATCCGTCCGGCCTGTTCCTGCATCACCGTGAAGAAGCTGTGGAAGGCACTGCCGTCACCGTGATGATGGACGGTAAGCGACCTCTACTCGGTGAAGTTCAGGCGCTCGTCGCCGCCACGCCGCTACCGACACCTCGCCGAGCCGTCAGCGGGCTCGACACCGCCCGTGTGGCCATGGTTCTGGCCGTGTTGGAACGCCGCGTCGGAGTGTCGATCTCGAAGGCCGACGTCTACGCCGCGACCGTCGGCGGTATGCGGATGACCGAGCCGGGTGCCGATCTGGCTCTCGCCATTGCGGTCGCTTCCGCCGTGAAAGCCAAACCCGTCCCCAAGGGGCTCGTCATCCTCGGCGAGGTCGGACTCGCCGGGGAGGTTCGACGGGTTGCCGGGGTGAACCGACGGCTGATCGAAGCTGCCCGACTGGGATTCACCAGCGCCATCGTGCCGGTCGATTCCGGCCCGAACATTCCCGGCATGCGCGTCAACGAAGTAGCGAATCTGGCCGAGGCACTGGCCTACGCCGGATTGATGGGCGGCAAACAAGCCCCGTCTCGCCCCAAGCTCACGCCGGTGAAGTGATCGTCGTTCGGCCGACTACCTCGTCAGACCGACGAGGTGCCGAACGGGGACGTCGGTTCGCCGTCCACGAACTCCTTGGTCTTGGCGAAGTGTTCCGAGGTGATGGTCAGAAACAGTCCGCGGGAGGTTCCCACCACCGTGTCCGGATCCGCTGTCGGACCTTCGACGATCACCGCTTCTGCACTGGTGTAGACCTTGCGGCGTACAACACCGTCGATGCGAGCCCGGAATTCGAGCACCGATCCCAACGGGATCGGCCGGGCGAAGTCGATCTCGAGGTGCCCGGTCACCACCGGCGAGCCGAGAGCCATACATGCCATACCTTGAGCCTCGTCGAATGCCGTCGACAGAATGCCGCCGTGAATGACACCTGGACCGCCCTGATACTTCTTGGCGACCTCCAGACGACCGGTCACTTCCAGTCCGTTACCAGCCCTGAAACTCATCGCCATTCCCGCAGGCTGGTCGTCGCCGCAGCCGAAGCATTTCGACCAGTGCTGAGGCAGCTTCTCGCCGGCGGCCGGAAAGAATTCGACCGGCTCCGGGACAGTCAGGTCATCAGGCAGGGTCCAGGTACTACTCATGGATAGGTAATCTAAACGGGGATCCGTCCGGCGCAGGCATCGGACCCGACCGAAGTGACATCGACCTCAGCAGGGAGTTTCTCAATGATCAGTGCGATGGCGGACACACAGTCGTCGTCGGCATTGCGAGAGACCATCGCCAGGTTGGCGCCGGGTACCGCTTTGCGAGACGGGCTCGAACGAATTCTGCGCGGCCGTACCGGCGCGCTGATCGTCCTCGGATACGACGAGGAAATGGAAGCGCTGTGTGACGGCGGATTCAACCTCGACGTGGAGTTCGCACCGACCCGATTGCGTGAGCTGTCGAAGATGGACGGCGCGGTTGTCCTCTCGACGGACGGCACACGCATCGTGCGTGCCAACGTCCAGCTGGTTCCCGATCACAAGATTCCCACCGTCGAATCCGGCACGAGGCACCGTGCCGCCGAGCGCACGGCAATTCAAACCGGCTATCCCGTGGTCTCGGTCAGTCAGTCGATGTCGATCGTCAGTGTGTACGTCGGTGGTATCCGGCACGTCATCGACGGCTCGGCCACCATACTTTCGCGCGCCAACCAGGCCGTCGCGACGCTCGAACGATACAAAGCGCGACTCGACGAAGTGACACGGCAACTGTCGGTGGTCGAGATCGAGGATTTCGTGACTCTGCGCGACGCGTTGACCGTCGTGCAGCGACTCGAAATGGTTCGCCGCGTGTCGATCGAAATCGAACAGGATGTCCTCGAGCTCGGCACCGACGGTCGCCAGTTGGCACTGCAGCTCGAAGAACTGGTCGGCGACAACGACATTGCACGTCAACTCATCGTTCGGGACTATCTTGCCGGTCCCGAACCCATCGGCACCGCGGCGATGGACAACGTCCTCGTCGCACTCGATCGCGTCACCGACGCCGATCTACTCGATCTCACGACTCTTGCGCGTGTTCTCGGTTATCCGGGCACGATCGAAGCCCTCGACACTCCGATGACTCCTCGCGGATATCGCGTGCTGATGCGTGTACCTCGATTGCAGTTCCATCAGATCCACCGGTTGGTCGGATCCTTCGGCACTCTCCAGTCGCTGCTGGCCGCTACGGCTGCCGATCTGCAGTCGGTCGAGGGCATCGGCGGGCTGTGGGCCCGTCACATCCGTGAGGGACTTTCCCGGCTCGCGGAAACGTCGATCACCGGATCCTTCAACTAGCGGGCCTGTTCAGGCTTGCCCGCGCTCATGCGATGTTGAACGGCTCCGGGGAGCTTCGCAGTGCACCGAGCTGCCCGACAACCGTGTAAGCGCCTGCGCCCACCGGATTGCGCTCGGGGTTCTGCGCGGTCGCGCACTCGGGGGTCGACGTCGTGGCCGACCAGGCGACCTTGAACGCAGCTTGCTCGCCGGGCGCGAGATTGCGTACGTCGGCTGCGGGCTGCGGGTAGCAGTCGACGTTGGACCACAACCGGGTCTTGCCGTCGATGCTGTAGACGAGCACCTGCTGAAGGCCGCCGGCCAGATCTCGATCACAGGGTGCCGAACCGATGTTGGTGATGACGATCGTGAACGACGGCTCTTCGCCGGGAGCGAAGGTCGCCTTGTCTGCGGTGGCCTTGACTGCCAGCGACGAGTCGGCGCACTGACCGGCCGGGACCGGAGCCCCGGTGGTCGACGAAGAGGAAGAAGACGAAGACGAAGACGAAGACGATCCCGAAGCCTGCGTGCCCGAGCCACCTGATCCACCGGCAGCGCCGCCACCCGAGCCACCGCCACCGTCCGGCGCGGTGGAGCCGGAAGGGTTGGGGGTGAAGGAGACGTCCGTCGTCAGCGAGGAACTCGCAGCGGCCGAATCGGCCTCCGGGGTATCACTTCCACCGCCGAAGAGGGCGGACGCCGCCCAGATGATCAACGCCAGTGCAATGACGGCGGCACCAATGGCCAGCGCCCGGCGACGCCAGTAGATCTCGGGGGGCAGTGGTCCATTAGGTTCCAACACGGACTCAACGGTAGTTGGCGCAGGGTCCACTAACCGTCAGCTGAGGCGGCGTGTCGGTACCCATTGTCTGCTGCCAGGTACCACTGCCCCGGAAGATCTAACCCTCGACGGTCTCGACGCTCTCGCCGATGTCGCCGACCGCGCCCTGAACTCGCATGTGACCGTCGGACAACGTGTACGTGACGCCGACGATCGCGCACGCACCCTTGTCCACCTTGTCGGCGATGATCCGCGACCTCTGCATGATCAGCGAGCCGGTCTCCACGACGTGACGGCCTTCGAGTTCGTCCACGGTGGACAAGCCCTCGTTGCGGCCCATCAGGATGGACGGAGCAACACGCTCGACCACACTGCGGATGAATCCGTCGGGAACTGCGCCCTTGTCCAGGGCGTCGAGCGTTGCCTTCACGGCACCGCAACCGTCGTGCCCGAGGACGACGATGAGCGGCACGTTGAGCACGTGAACCGCGTACTCGATGGAACCGAGCACCGAATCGTCGAGCACGTGACCTGCAGTGCGCACGACGAACATGTCGCCGAGACCCTGGTCGAAGATGATCTCGGCGGCTACGCGCGAATCACCGCAACCGAACAGCACCGCTGTGGGGTGCTGCCCATCGACGAGTTTCGCGCGGTCCGCGATTCCCTGGCTGGGGTGAATGGACGCGTCGTTGACAAATCGCTCGTTGCCTTCGCGAAGGGACTTCCAAGCGGAAATGGGGCTTGATCGTGGCATTCACTCATTGTGCACCCGCCGCATTTCGGGCTCTCGCCGGGAAGGTTGCGTGGACGCAAACGAAAGTTCCGCGTCGACATTCGCGCCCGGTGATGAAGTGGCCGAAATGGAACTTACTTCAGAGTCAGTTTCCTGATACCGTCTCCGAACGTGACCTGGAGCACTTCGAGCTACCGAGTGTGATCGAAGAAACCCGACCAGAACGATTCGGCCGGAGAGGGGGATGGCGTGAGCACCGAAGCTACGACGACCGGGAATGGAACAACCGGGGAAACAACTGCTGGCTCCCCCGCCAAGACGAACATGTTCTCGAACCTGCTCTCCGAGATCGGACTGCTCTTCACCTTCACCGTTCGCGTGTGCGTTGCGGCGTTCACATCTCTTCGACACAAGCGCCTCGCCTGGCGTGAGGCGCTCGACCAGATGTGGTTTCTCGCCCACGTCACCTCGGTCGCGTCCGCTCTGGTGATGATTCCCCTCGGTGTCGGGGTAGCACTGCAGATCGGTGCGCTCGCAGATCAAATCGGCGCGGGTGCGTACAGCGGTGCCGTCGTCGCGTTCCTCATCATCGGACAGGCCGGCCCCCTGGTGTGCGCCCTGATCATCGCCGGTGTCGGCGGTTCCGCAATCTGCGCAGATTTGGGAGCGCGAACGATACGCGAGGAAATCGATGCACTCGAAGTGCTCGGTCTACCCGTGCTCGAACGCCTGGTCGTACCCCGGATGATCGCCATTGCCGTCGTCTGCCTCCTACTGAACTCGATAGTTCTCGTAATCGGTTTGGGCGCTAGCCTCTTCGTTCACGTCCTGATACTCGACGGCAACGCACAGAGTTTCCTGCGCAATCTCGTTCAATTCAGTCAACCCAGCGACTTCGTCGTCTCCGGCATCAAAGCCGTTGCCTTTGCTCTCATCTCGGGAATCGTGGCCTGCTACAAGGGCCTGACCGTCAAGCGCGGAGCTCAAGGCGTCGGCGACGCAGTCAACGAGACCGTCGTGCTCTCGTTTGTCCTCGTGTTTGTCGCCAACCTCGCAATTACTCAGTTCTACCCACTGTTCGTCTCGGTGAAAGGTGCCTATTGATGCACCTGCCCATCGCAATTCGTGCCAAGCGGGTCAGTTCGCGGACCGTCGACGGCCTGAGTCGACTCGGCGATCAGTTCACGTTCCACGCGCGTGTCATCACCTCGATTCCCGCAACCCTCAAGCGCTATTGGCGTGAAGTCGCCCGTCTCGTCGCCCAGGTGGCATTCGGTTCGGGCACCCTGCTCGCCGGAGGCGGCAGCGTCGTCGTGATCTTCGCGATCTCGTTCTTCGCCGGTTCCCAGATCGGACTCGAGGGCTACCGCGGACTCAACCTCGTCGGCCTCGCACCGCTGTCCGGCGTGATGTCCGCCATCGCGAATACTCGCGAGGTGGCACCACTCGTTGCCGCAATCACCCTGGCAGCCAAGGTCGGAACCGGATTCACCGCGCAGCTCGGAGCGATGCGGATCTCCGAGGAAATCGACGCGCTCGAAGTCATGGCGATTCCCTCGCTGCGGTACCTGGTCACCACCCGAATGATCGCGGCGCTCATCGCGGTGGTCCCGCTGTACCTGGTCGGCCTGTTTGCTTCGTACATGGCAACGGCGCTTGCGGTGATCCGGGTCAAAGGCCAGTCGGAGGGAACGTACGGCTACTACTTCAGTCTTTTCCTCTCTCCCAACGACATCTGGTTGTCCTTGATAAAAGTCATGGTGTTCGCGGTCGTCGTGACCCTCGTGCACTGCTACTACGGTTACACCGCGACGGGTGGACCCGAAGGCGTCGGACGAGCCGCCGGACGAGCGTTGCGCACCAGCATCGTCTTCCTTGCATTCACCGACGTCGCGATGACCATTGCGCTGTGGGGACTCAAACCTCACGTACCCGGGCTGACCGGATGATCGTCACGAATTCCAGCCGAATCACCCTGGCACTGCGGGGTTTACTCGCCGTGGTCATCCTGATCCTCGCCTACGTCTTCTTGTTCAGCAGAGGTACGGACTCCACCGGTTCCACACCGCAGGTCAGTGCTGTCGTCCCCGCCAGTGCCGGTGCGCTGCGAGTCGGATCCTCGGTACAGTACCGCGGCGTCGTCGTCGGCGCTGTGGCCGAGATCGAGCCGGGCACCACCGCTTCGACTGTCTCACTCGCGATCGACGAGGGAGCGTTCGAGGACATACCGTCGACAAGTCAGGTGCGACTGATGCCCCGCAACATCTTCGGTGACTTCTTCGTAGACTTGATTCAACCTGACGGACTCTCGCGTGGTCCTGCTCTCGTGCCGGGTACCGAATTGGTATCCGATCAGTCCGAAGTCGCGGTCCAGCTCTACCAATCGATCTCACGGATCTACTCGCTCGTTTCTTCCCTCGACCCCGCCGACATCAACGTCGCACTCACGGCAGTCTCGGACGCGTTGAGCGGCAAGGGAAACCAGATCGGCGAATCGCTCGATTCAGTCCACCAAGCGTTGGTCGGTGCGCAGCCCGTCATCGACGGACTCGGTGACGACCTCGACGACATAGCCACCCTCGCCGACAGTCTCTCGACGAGTGCGCCGGACATGCTCGCCGCATTCGAGAACTCCATCACCACATCCAAGACCGTCGTCGAGAAATCCGACGGGTTGGCGGGGCTTCTGCGTGCCGGCACCAGCACGGGAGCTGCTGCCACGAGTCTGATCGGTGACAATCGCGACCGCATGATCACCTTGGTCGACGACGCCGATTCCCTGACCGGCGCAATCACTTCGCGGCCGGACCACATCACCACCTTCTACAACGGCCTGCGCAATCTCACGATCAAGCTCCCGCCCGCGTTGGCGCATGGTCCGTGGCTCAGCACCGATCTACGGCTGTCCGTCACAGATCTGTATCCGTACGGAAAGACCGACTGCCCACAGTACGACGGAACCCGCGGACCCAACTGTCCTGCCGCCGCGACCGCGTTCGGCGGAACCGTCGGCCCGGTCGGCAGCCCTGCCGAACAGTCCCTGATCTCGGCTCTCACCCAGGGCGGTACAGCTTTGGACACTCTCGTGGCGGGGCCGGTATTTCGCGGCACGACGGTGGTGGGCGGATGAGCGTGAAGAAATCTCTGATCAGGTTCGGACTGTTTGCTGCACTGTCGATTCTCGCCACCGTGGTTGTGGTGAGCACCCTGATCAACCCAGTCTCCGGGTCGAGTTCGCAGTACCGGGCCGTCTTCGTCAATGCCTCCGGCCTGGTCACCGGCAGCGATGTTCAGATCGCCGGGGTGCGAGTAGGGCGCGTCGACAGCGTCGAGCTGGTGAACAACCAAGCCGTCGTCGGCTTCGAACTCGAATCTGCACAACGTATTCCGTCCGACGGTCGCGCTGTGGTGAGGTACGCAGACCTGTTGGGAGCGCGAACAATTTCGATCGAACCCGGACAGGCCGAACACGCAACAGGCAACTACCTCTCCCCCGGGGCCACAATTCCCGTGGAACAGACTCAGCCGGCGATCGACCTCACCGACATCCTCGGCGGATTCCGTCCCCTGTTCGACGCACTTGACCCCGCAGAAGTCAACGAGCTTGCCGCACAGGTCGTCCAGGTATTCCAAGGACAAGGTTCCACCATCGAAAGCCTGCTGGAGCGCACTGTTGCCGTCACCGAGAACTTGACGTCCCGGGACGCGATCTTGGACCAACTACTGAACAACCTCGACCGGGTCCTTACCGTGACCACGACGAATCGACCCAACTTCGTCGAGATGATCAACACGCTCGACACACTGGTCGGCGGTTTGGCACAGGACCGCCAACAGATCTCGGCCGCAGTGGATTCCGCAGGCGCACTGACTTCTTCACTTCAGGACTTGGTGACGGGCGTGGAACCGGACTTGGCTGGCGCGCTGACTTCGATCGATCAGTCGGCTCGCGTCGTCGTCGACAATCGTGAGTCGCTGGCGACCGGTATCACCGCTTTCGATCAACTGTTCACCCAGTTGGGGATCGCGATGAGCTACGGAAGCTGGGCGAACATCTACATCTGCAACTTCCGGCTCAGCGCGCTGGACCAATCGGTGACCCTCGGCGGCCCCGAGCGTTCGGCGGTGTGCCGATGAACTGGCTCACCGTCAAGAACCCGGTCCGCAACGGAATCATCTGCATCCTCGTCGGAGTCGGTGTGGTTCTGGCCGCACTCGTTGTCCCTCAACTGATCTTGAAGGTCAAGACCAACGAGTACCACGCCGTCTTTGCCAACGCCACCGGGTTGACGCAGGACGATCCGGTCAACGTCGCGGGAGTCCCGAGCGGGGTGGTCACCTCGTTGGCGGTCAGCGGCAACTCGGTTGAAGTCACCTTCCGACTCGACGACGGCGTCACTCTCGGCGAAGACTCCCGTGCGGACATCAAGATCTCGACTCTGCTCGGCCGACGCTCGCTCGACGTCACTCCGAACGGATCGCGCTCGTTACCCACAGGTTCGACCATCCCCATCGAGAACACGAGCGTTTCGTTCACTCTCGACGATCTCGGTCGAGGAGCACAATCCACGTCGGAAAACCTTGATCTGCAACAACTGCGAAATATGCTGACCGTGGTGTCCGACAACTCACCGGACGATCCCGAACTCATTCGCCGCTCACTCGAGGGAATCGACGCACTCTCCGGAGTAGTCAACGACAACGACGTTGCGCTCCGTTCCCTTCTCACCGGAGCGCAGCAGACGACCGCAACACTGATCGAGCAGAAGGACACTCTGGAAACCCTTCTGGGGAATGCGGATCTGGTGATGTCCACGATCGCCGACCGGCGAGATGTGCTGAATGTGCTTGTACAAGACCTGAATCAGTTGAGCACCACACTTGCCCAGTTCCTGGGCGACAACCAGGCTTTGGTCGACTCGGTCATGGGAGACATCCACGTGGTGACGGGAGTTCTGTCCGAGAACGAACAATCACTGACCACACTGCTCGACAACTTCGCCCCCAGCGTCCGCTACGTCACCAACGCGACCGGTAACGGCAACTGGCTCGACCTCAACTCGCCCTCCACCCTCATCCCGGACAATTGGTTGTGCGTCGTCGGGCTCGTTCAGGGGTGTCGATGACCACGACCGTCAAGAAACTCGCCGTGCTGGCAGCGATTGTGATCTGCGCGATCGGTGCCGTCCTGTTCGTCACGCGTGACGAACACAGACTCACTCTCACCGCCGAATTCACCTCGACCGACGCTATTTTCACCGGGAACACGGTGACGATTCTGGGAGTTCCCAGCGGGAGGGTCGAGAGCGTCACGCCGGAAGGGGCCCGGGTACGAGTGGCGCTGAGCCTGCCATCCGGAACACGTATACCTGCCGATGCGCAGGCCTGGGTCCTGTCTCCCTCGGTCATCAGTGACCGCACGATCGAACTCGGCCCCGGCTACGAGGACGGTGAGTTCCTGACCGACGGCGCGGTGATCCCTCTCGAACGCACTCACTCCCCTCTGACGTGGGACCAACTCACCGCATCGGTGAACGAATTGACGGTGGCGCTCGGCCCTGGCGCCGACGGCGGCGGGATCGGTGACCTCATCGGAGAAGGCGCCCACGCGTTGGACGGCAACGGGCAAGCATTCAACGATGCCGTTCGGTCCATCTCACAGGCCAGTTCGGTACTGGCGGGTGCAAGTCCCGACATCTCCGAACTGGTGAAGAACCTGAACACCCTCGTGCAGTTGATCGCGGACAACCAGACCAAGGTCGACTCCCTGTCGAACTCGGTGACAGTCACCGCCCGCACGTTCAGCGCCCAGCGAGAAGACATCAGCGGGGCGCTCGATTCCCTGACCACGTTGCTCGGACAGGTCTCAGCGCTACTCGCCGAACACGGCGAGGCGGTCACCGCCGATCTGGGTACGCTCGCACAGTTGGCCGGTGCAGTCGCGACCAAACAGGATCAACTGCGCGAGATCATCGAAACGGCACCAACGGGATTCGAGAACGTCGCCAACCTCGTCACCGAAGAAGGCCGAGCCAGAGCACGATTGAACGTCGCCACCGATCTCTCACAGTTCGACACGACGAGAGAACTGTGCGAGAAGATGCCGATACCGCTGTGCACAGGGCCGGGAATCGTCAATCCCATCGAATTTCCTTCGGCAGGCAGCTCCGACCTGGCACGCATCCTCGGTGGGGGCAACTGATGGCGTCGAACAAGTCCGTAGTGAGCGTTGTCGTGGCACTTGTCATCGCGGCGCCATTGACCGGCTGCAGTCTCAACTTCCAGCACCTCCCCCTCGGACGCGGTCTGCCAGGAGAGTCGTACCCGCTGAACATGGAATTCGTCGACGCGTCGTTACTTCCCGTCGGCGGTGAGGTGCGGATCGGCCAGGCAGTGGTCGGCAGAGTCATGTCGATGAGCGCGCAAACCTTTGCAGCCGTGGTACATACCGAAATCGCGTCGGACATCGAACTACCTGTCGGCACCCGCGCTCGGATCGAACTGTCGACCCCGATCGGCGATGCGTTCGTCAACCTCGAAGTTCCGGTCGATCCAGCGGGCCCCATTCTCGAACCAGGTTCCACCATCGAGCGATCGGAGACCGTGCGCGGACCCGATGTCGCACAACTGCTCGGCGCCGTCGGAACTCTGTTGAACGGCAGTGGGTTGGCGCAGGTCAAGAACATCGTCAGTGAGGCTGATCAGATTCTCGACGGCAGGGAGGAGACGATCCGCGATCTGCTTGCACGCCTTGACACTTTTCTCGGAACACTTGACGACCGAAAGGAATCGATCAATTCGGCACTGGATTCACTGAACCGGCTCAGCGCTCTGATCGGAGACGAGAGCGCCACCATCGACGAAGGCTTGCGCACACTCACACCCGCATTGGGCGTGATCGCCGACCAACGACAACCGCTCCTCGATCTACTCGACGAAACCGATCGGCTCAGTACCGCAACCAATTCCGTACTCGACCAGTCGGCCGACCAGATTTCCGAGATCACCGGACGACTGTCACCCATCCTCGACCAGTTCTCGGCAATGGGGCCGACACTGGGTGAGACGATGGCCAACCTGGACAACGCAAGAGTGCTCCTTGAGCGTGCCAGCCCAGGCGATTACGTGAACATCGACCTCGACGTCGATGTCGAGGGCACCGTGACCGGAGTGCTCAACGAGATAATCCCGGGCGCCGCACCGCCACTGCCACCTCTGCCCGCCTCCGATCGGGAACTGCCGATCACGACACCCCTGCAAGGAGGAACGCGATGAAGAACCGAACCGTCTATTTCGAGATCGCCGCCTTTCTCCTCATCGCGGTGGTCAGCACGACGTACGTACTCCGGCAAGTCGGTGCCGGAGATCCGTTCACCGGAACCTTCTCGGTCATCGTCGAATTGGAGAACGCGGCCGGAATCGCTCCCGGTTCGGAAGTGGCCTATCGCGGAGTCACCGTCGGCGACGTCGAGTCGGTGGAGGTGGACTCTGCCCAGGACCTCGTCGTGATGACGTTGAGCATCGCCGCCGACAAACAGATCCCCAACGATTCGCATGTGGCCATCAGCCAGGACACCGCCGTTCCGGTATTGAAAGTTCAGTTGTCCTCGCAGACCGACGGCGGCCCGTATCTGGTTGAAGGTTCCGTCGTTCCGACTGAGCGCACTTCGATCCCGGTCGCGTTGGGAACCGTGATTGCGAATTTCAACGCTGCTGCCGACACCGTCGATCCGGCAGACCTGCGAACCCTCTCGCACGAACTCGGCGAGGGATTGAACGGATTGGGTCCGGATCTGCAGGCGCTCGTCGACAACTTCGACGTGCTCGCGCGCACTGTCCAATCCGATCAACCGCGTGTCAACACACTCGTCGAGAACTCGCGCTCACTGTTCACTGCGAACGAGGAAAATGTTGACGCTCTTCCCGAAGTTGCACTCACACTTCGCCAATTGACAGATCAGGTACGAAACTCCGATCCGCAACTGCGCACACTCCTCGATCGAAGCCCGAGTGTTCTCGACAATCAGATACTGCCTCTCATCGAACAGAGTCGTGAGCCGTTCAGTCTGCTGTTGGCCAATTCTCTCGTCTCCACTCAGATCGTCACTGCACGGATGCCCGCCGTCGATGCCTTGTTGGTGGTGGTGCCCAAAGGATTCGAGAAGTTCGGAAGTATCGTCAAAGACGGACGGGCACAGCTTGATCTGATCACAGCACTCGGACCGGTCTGTATCTACGACACGCCCCGGCGATCGGTACAGGACACCTCACCGACCACGCTCGACAAGAACCAACACTGCGCGGACCAGTCGGGCCGGATCCAGAATCGCGGATCGCAGAACGTCCCCACCGGAACTGGAACGATCGACGGGGTTGCTGAATACGATCCTGCCCTCGGAACGGTCGCAGCCGGTGACGGAACGTCGATTCGTCTGGGCCTCAACGGTGGTCAGAACACCGTTCTCGGTGACAACTCGTTTGCCGCACTACTAGTACAAGGAACGCAATGACCGAGACAACCGAACCCCAGACGCCCACAATCGTCGACAAGCCCAAGCGGCTTCGCAAGCAGACCGTAGCGATCGTTGCCGGCGCCCTGGTCGTGGTCGCGGCGCTCGGATGGGGCGCATTCGCGACCTGGCAGAAATCGGTCGACGAAAACGCGCGTATCAGCGCCCTGGACAGCGGACGGCAATTCGCCACTGATCTTGCGACGTACAACTTCCAGAACCTCGATCAGAATCTCTCCGTGGTCCGTGACAATTCTGTCGGCGAATTCGCCGGTCAGTACGCCCAGGTGGCAGCCAACTTGCAGAACATGATCGTGCAGTATCAGGCGACCTCGTCCGCTCAGATCATTTCAGCCGGGTTGGCGAGCAGTGATCGCGACAACGCCGAGGTGCTCGTGTTCCTCGATCAGACGATCACGAACACCAACTCCCCCGATCCGAGAATCGACCGCAACCGGATGCAACTTTCGCTGGTCCGCGAGGACGGCGAGTGGAAACTGAGTAACGTGCAGTTGTTGTGACCCGGCGGTCGGGCGTCAAAGACAGCCGTGTCTGCGACTGCCGATAAAGTGGCCCCCACAAGTCGACGTCTCCTTCGTCGACCGGGAGCGCAAGGTTCGAGGAGTGTGTCGGTAGCAGTGGCAGTGGAATCTTCGGTGCTGCTGAAGTGGTACTCCGAGACGGCTCGCGACCTGCCGTGGCGACGCGAGGGCGTCAGTGCCTGGCAGATCCTGATGAGCGAGATCATGCTCCAGCAGACGCCGGTGGTGCGCGTTGCGCCAATCTGGGAAGAGTGGGTCGAGCGCTGGCCGGTGCCGTCGGCGATGGCAGCGTCGAGCCAGGCAGAGGTGCTTCGCGCGTGGGGCAAACTCGGTTATCCACGACGCGCGCTGCGGTTACACGAATGCGCGGGCGTCCTGGCTGCCGAGCACGGTGACGTAGTCCCGGAAGACGTCGATACCTTGCTCTCGCTACCGGGAATCGGTTCGTACACCGCCCGCGCCGTCGCGTGTTTCGCCTACGGACAGCGAGTGCCTGTGGTGGACACCAACGTACGACGCGTAGTTGCGCGAGCCGTCCACGGCAATGCGGAACCCGGGAACCCGTCCAACACGCGAGACCTCGCCGACGTCGCGGCGCTGCTGCCGAGGACGCGTGCGCGCGCCGCCACCTACAGCGCTGCTCTCATGGAACTCGGTGCACTGATCTGCACGGCGCGGAACCCGAACTGCGAGAACTGCCCTTTGCCGAACTGCGCGTGGGTCGCTTCGGGCAAACCGGCACACACCGGACCACCCAAGAAGGTGCAGAAGTTCGCGGGCACAGATCGCCAGGTTCGTGGAAAATTGATGGCCGTTCTTCGCGAGAGTCACCGTCCGGTCGAGCGCGCGCAACTCGACATCGTCTGGCCGGCCGATCCGGGTCAGCGTGACCGTGCGTTGCATTCACTGCTGGTCGACGGACTGGTCGAGCAGACCGACGACGGCCTGTTTGCGCTGGCCGGAGAGGGTACGGCTTAGCCGACTCGCAGCGGGGTGCATTCTTCGGCTGTGGGTTCGTCGGTCTGGAGCGGTGCGACTTCCGGATCAGAACGCCGAAGTACTGCAGGAACGGCAGGCACCACTGGATCGCAAGGCGCAAGTGTCGGAATCTGTAGGGCAGCGCCGGGCGGGGGCCCGCTGGTGGAGGTCGCCGACTCGGCGCCGATGTTCGGGCTATCCGTGGACACCGCGCGCGACCCGTCTGGGGACAGCGCGATCAGCAACCCCGTCAACATGAGTAGAAGCGGCAGTACTATTGCCGCCGCCCACCGGACCCTGTTGACGGGCCGGACAGCCATGCCGCCATCGGACCGAACTTCGCTTCCGCGATCGGCCGCTACCAGCGCAGCCCCTATCGCCAGTTGGGTCCGCTCGCCGAGAAACAGGAAGCCGAGACCTGCCAGTTCAGCGGCTTCCGCGGACGGCTGCCGAGAGTCTTCCTTCACGAGCATCGCGACGAGCATCTTGGGCACAGGGTCTCGTTCGGCGACGAGGAGGTCCAATGTCGCAGCAAATGTCGAGCTGTCCGCAAGCAACTCGGCCGTGTCGTAACGATGCGCCGAGTCCACGACGCCTGCTCTCGGGTCGACGGCCGCGATCACGGTCTCACCGCCGTCCGGCCAGAACGCGAGAATCGGCGAAACACCAATGAGAGCGTCGACCGTCCGCAGGTAGGCAAGCCGTGCGTCGAGACCGTTGACCAACTCGACGTTCTCGAAAGGACTGGAGGACAACGAATCCGAGACAAGTTCGCGCACGTCCGCACGCTCGCACATCACTCCGACGACAGTGGGGCACAGATTCGAGCGCAGAGCTCGACCGGTGGCGACCTCGGCCGCGGAGGCGAGTGCGCGCGCCGACGCTTGCGGAGAGGGAACAGTCCCGTCTGCACCCCAGGGGTGACGGAACTCGTCGATCGAGCCAAGAAGGGGTGTGTCTGCATCTACGAGAGCTGTTGAAATTGACTGATTTTCGAATACAACGCCCAGGCTTTCACGCACTGGATCCTCCATTGACTGCTACTGACTGTTACGAGTGTTGCCATTCCTGCGAAGCTGTATCAGAACGTCAGGCCACCGACCGCCATCGCACCTGGTTCCAGCACCACATCCACCGGCGCTCGGCCGTCGACCGTGACGCGATACGTCCCCGGTAGCAGTCCGACAAACGAGAAGTGACCCTCGAACGGTTTCACCGTCCGCGCTGTCGCGTGCCCGCATTGATCGACGCCGTTGATCACCACCGCCTCCGAGATGCCCGATGTCACCAGACCTGAGATTCGTCCATCTGCCGAGACAGCAGCCCACTGGCTTCTCTGACCACCAACAGAAATCCCGTACGGATCACACACTCCCGGGGTGGTCGCCACCCGCACCGTGACATCGCCCGACCGCACGCGAACCGCCCCCCGATCTGCGGTGACCAGTGCAGCGATCGGTAGACCGTCGGCGTCTTCCCGCTTTCCCGCAGTCATCGTCGCCGTTCGGGTGAAGTACCGGTCCGCTTCCAGATTGCCTATCAGGCAATGTAATCCGACCTCGTCGACACCCGAGCCGTCTCCGCAGTAATCAGGCACGGACGGCAGAACGAAACCTCGAGGCACCGGAAGTTGCACGACCACGTCGGAGAGCGGGTTGCCCCGGACACCGATGTCGATGACATACGTCACCGGATCACCCTCTCGGACAATGCCGTTGGACGGTCCCGAATCGAGCCCTGGACCGTCAGCGGGATCGAAGGGCGGTGCACCGTCAATCGCCGTCAGCTCGACGGTGAAGGGAGGCACGAACTCTCCCTCGGCCGCCAATCGAACATCCGACTGCATCGGCAGCAAGCCGAGCGCAGCAGCGCCGACCACCAGAGCTCCGGTCACGACAACTATGCCGATACCTCGCACTCCTCGGCGCCACGCTCTCGGCCGGAGTCCGACGACAACGGCCTTCGACCGCACCTCTGACAGACGAGTTCTCACGACGCTCCTTCGATGTCTGACTCTCGGGCCTCCGACAGGCGCTCGCGGCCACATTTGGCGAATCCCGAGCTACGTTCAATAGAAGTCGCTCGAGGGACTCGAAAGCCAATGGTGACGGCGTGATTGTGTGGGTGAACTTCTCTCAGCCGGGGTGAATTCCCGGGTGAATTGCCCGGGATGGCACGCTCTGGATTCGCACCAGCTACGCTCCTCCCTGTAGATAGATGGATCGAGACAATCCGCCCAAACTCTTCAATCATTGCGGGGCGCGAAAGCAGAAAGGGTCCGCGCTGATGTTCGGGATGGACGGCCACGACTGGGCAGCTATTCCCGAAAGGCGCACCCTCGCGACGTCGATTCCCCGGCAAGCGCTCTTCGACAAACTTGACCGACGTGCCGCGCTGACCATCGTCCGTGCACCGAACGGCCACGGGAAATCGTCGTTGATCGCATCGTGGCTGCGCGCCCATTTGGCATCCGAACGAATACTCGTCTGGGTCTCGGCCCCACGGCCCTCGTCGACACTCGAAGATTTCTGGGCCGTTGTCCTCGATCGAATCCACGCTGCCGGAATCACACTGCCCGACGTCGACGATCTCGCCGATCCTTTCACCGCTGTCGCCAAATCCCTGAACGCCCTCAGCCGCCCCGTGCTGCTCGTGCTGATCAGGCCGGATCTGATATCGGAACCAGAGTTGGACGATCAGTTGATCGAACTCCTCGCCCTCTGTCACAACCTGGACCTCGTGGTCACGCTCTCGGGCTTCGGCATGTTCTCCGAGCCGTACCTGCTCGACACGGACCACGAGGTGATAGGCGCGAGTGAGCTGTTGTTCACGAGAGCCGATACCGCCCATTTGCTCGCACAAGCTGACGTAAACACGACTGACGGTGATGCCGAACAAATCACATCCCTGACAGGTGGGCTGCCAGCGCTGGTTCGTGTCGCCGTTCCCGCCGTCCAGACATCGGGTAGCCGCAACCGCGAGCAGATGATCAGGAAGAACATCGCGCAGGCGATCGACGACTACGTGAACAAATCCGTTCTCATGACCGCTGATCATGTGGAACAACTCGAGTTCCTGCTCGCGACGGCCTTTGCGCGATCGATCACCGTCGACATCGCCGCCATGCTGTTCGAGTCCCAACACCCTGAGGATGGCGAGACCGTTCATCAGATTCGCGTGCGCCTGGCGATACTGGAGACAGCCGGGTTGTTGTCACGGGTCGAGACCGAAGCCGAAGAAACCTGGGAGCTGCCTCCCGCCATTCGTCGATCGATACTCGCGCACCAAAAGCGCGCTGGAGCCGATCCGGCGCAACGTCTTTCGTTCCTCGCACACAACCGACTCGACCACGGTCATCACGCGTCGGCGCTGGACTACGCGGTCGAGGCACAGAACTGGACCCTGGCAGTAGACATCGTCGAGCAACACTGGGTGACGATGATCGTCCACAATCTGGACTCGGTTCGCTCTGCTCTCCAACGGATTCCGGCGGAAGCAGCGGACAAACACTCTGCAGTGGAGGCAGGGCGCGCACTGTTCACGATGCATCCGAGCGAGCGCTCGACGGTAGTCGACTTGCTACCCGAATCGCCGGCAGAACTGTGGGCTCTCGGCGCTGAAGCCGGCGCGAAGGACGCCTTGAGCATTGCCTGCGTTCAATCGATCATGCTCAGGATGGCAGGCGAGTACGGGCTCGCAGCAGAAACCACCAGGCGCCTGTCTCATCTCAGTCGCAGTGCGCTGGAGAACAACCCGGAAGCGGTCAGCGCACAGCTCCCTCTCATGCGACTTCAATGGGCGATCAATTTTCAATTGAGCGGCAGGTTCACAGAATCCACGATCAAGGCTCGAATGGCGTACCACGGCGCCCTGTCTCATGGAGTCGACTTCATCGCTCGTAACTCTGCGGGAAGTGCCGCCCTGAATTGGGCGCTGGCTGGTGAGCCGCGGCAGGCCACACACTGGTCCGAACTCGAACAGAAGCATCCAGACCCCGGCGGTTGGCTCGAACCTGTGGTCAAGATCGCCGGCCTGACAGCACGGGCGCTCACTGCTCTCGACACACTCGACTTCGACGACGCACGTCTCGCATTGACCGAACTCGGTCTTCCGTCCGACACCGAGGAACTGTGGGCATTCGTCGTCTATGCGCATTGCCAATTCGCCTTGACCTCCGGCGACCACACTGCGGCACTACTGTTGCTCCACAATGCGATCGAAGCACATTCCAAGCAGTACACGGCTACATCTTTCGCGCTTCCTCTGTTGCAATCCGCAGAGATCGATCTCTTGCTCGCTCTCGGACAGGGGAACAATGCCGTAGCACTGGCCAAGGAGATCATCGATCCTGCCGCCAATCCGTGGACGCTCACGTCGGTGGCGCGTTTACGTCAGCGGATCGGCCAGAACGAGGCCGCGGTGGCGCTGTGTCACCAGTTCGACTGGTCTGGCGTATCCTATCCGCGGGCACAGATGGAATCGCTTCTGGTGCAAGCGGTTGCACACTCCGAGCTGGGTGAGCCACGCCTCGCCTCTCAGGAGTGGTCCAGAGCGTGCAGCATCGCGGATCAGACCGGACTTCTACGTTCGTTCGCGACCATCGCATCGGCGGACGTCGAGAAACTCGAATCGATGGCCGAAACGAAATCGCGTGCACTCGCCGAGTTCTCGAAAAGGTCGCCTGCGGAATCATTTCCGGAATTCGTACATATCGTGGAGTTGACCGAACGCGAGCAGAAAGTCCTCTCACTCCTGGCGCTCGGCATGGGGTCGGCTGCGATGGCCGACAAACTGTACGTGTCCGTCAACACCGTCAAGACTCAACTGCGCACTCTCTACAAGAAGCTCGACGTACACAATCGAAACGAAGCGATCACGAGGGCACGCCAACTGCGCTTGCTGTAGTCCGGGGTCGGATCTGATTTCGGACTACATTCTGTAGGCATGAGCACCGATTCCTGCGTCTTCTGCAAGATCGTCGCGCTGACCGAGCCGGCGATTCTCGTTCACGAGAGCGAGACAACTCTCGCATTCCTCGATGCACGGCCGGTGAGTCGCGGACACACCCTGGTGGTCCCCAAGCGTCATGCAGAGAACCTCGATGCTCTCGAAAGTCACGAAGGCGCAGAGATGTTCCGCGTCGGCACGCTCATCGCCGGAGCTCTACGCCGCTGCGACATCGCCGCTGACGGAGTCAACTTTCTCGTCAACGACGGGCGTGCCGCGGGCCAAACCGTGTTCCACTCGCACCTGCACGTCGTCCCCCGCCATCGCGGCGACAAGGCGAAGTTCGCTGCTGGACTCCTCGCCAGGCGAGCCGTCGAGCTGGAGCAGGTGGGCGCGTCGATCCGAAGTCAGCTCACGGTCTGAAGGAATTCCGTCACCACTTCGCGATAGCGCTGCGGTTGATCGTCGTGGACCAGGTGGCCTGCATCGGCAATACATACGTACCGAGTTCCCGGCCTCTCGGCCATCTCTCGCATCTGTCCCTCGGGGGTGATGGTGAACTCTCCCTCGATCAGCAAGGTCGGCACCTCGATCGCCTTCCACTGATCCCAGAAATGCCTCGTGCCCCACTCCTCCGAGATGTCGCGGAAGGTCGACACGTCGCCGTGCAGGTACCACCCGTCGTCGCGGCGGTCGAAAGAGTCGAGAAAGTACTGGCCGGCGACGGGGCCGAAGAATTCCTTCATCGCCTCCTCGGAAGCAAACGGCTGCGGCCACGCCGAGATCATCTGCGCCCAGTCCGCAGCGGTGCGTCCACGAAAGTCCGGGGCCATGTCTTCGAGGACCAGCGCACAAACCTTTTCGGGATGCGCGGCGGCGAAGCACCACGCATGCAGAGCCCCCATCGAATGACCGATCACGATCATCGGCTCCTCGATGGACGCAACCGCCGATGTCAGGTCCTCGACGAATGCCTCGGTAGTCAGTGCCGCTGGCGCCGGCCTGCCGTGACCGGCAGCGTCAAAGGTGTAGACGTGGCCGAACTCGCGGATCCACGGCACCTGGCGTCGCCACGTTCGGGAGCTGCCCATGAGGCCGTGCAACAACAGAATCGGTTGTCCCGTTCCACCTTCGTCATGCAACACGAGTGTCACGGTACGCGGTGAAGGTGCGCGGGTAATGTCGCTTGCATGGCAGTCGTGAAGATCAATGCAATCGAGGTCCCCGAGGGCGCCGGCCCCGAACTGGAGAAGCGCTTCGCAGCACGCGCTCACGCAGTCGAGAACTCCCCGGGCTTTCTCGGATTCCAACTCCTCCGCCCCACCGCCGGTGAGAGCCGCTACTTCGTGGTGACTCAGTGGGAGTCCGAGCAGGCGTTCGCCGATTGGCGTGACGGCCCCGCCCGTGAAGCCCATTCCGGCGAGCGCGCGAAGCCCGTCGCTTCGGGTGCGTCGTTGCTCGAATTCGAAGTTGTCCTGGACGTCGCCGCAAAGAGCTGATCTCGAGCGATTGTGCCTGCCTTGGCGGGCACAATCGACGGTCATCTCGGCTTCACGCGTTGACACGGTGCGGGCTGTAGTGCAAAAGTTCGCATGTAAACGCGATGGTCCGACAGGAATCCGGTGAAAGCCCGGAGCGGTCGCGCCACTGTAATTCGAGGTGAAGTGCCTTTTTCGGCACGACAATTTCGACAGCCAGACACTTCGGCCATCGCATGGACCTAGGGGACGCGAAAATCCCAGGAGGCTTCGATGGCTCTCGCCTATTCTCCCGATACGTCGATCGATTCGACTCGTCTTGCTTTCCTCGCCGCTGCAGTAGTTCTGTTCGCGATGCTGGCTCTCTACCTGGTCGGATTCGACCAGGGCGCTATCTCTCGCACCGGCATGTACATGCATGAATTGATGCACGACGGTCGACACTTGATGGGCCTGCCGTGCCACTAGCCGACAATTTCACGAAGCTTCTCATTCGTGGTTTGTTGGCTGGTCTGATCGCAGGCATCCTTGCCGGCGGAGTTGCATTCGTGCTGGGTGAACCGCACGTCAACGCTGCCATTGCGATCGAAGAAGCCAACAGCGCCACCGGTGAGGTTTCCGGCGAAGCCGCTGGGCATTCGCACGGTGACGAAGAAGAACCACTGGTGAGCCGCGACGGGCAGCGCGCCGGGCTGTTCCTGGGCACGGCGCTTGCCGGACTGGCACTCGGGGCGATCTTCTCGGTCGTTGCCAATTACGCTCGACGACTCACCGGAATGTCCGGGCCTTTGTTGGCGATCACCATCGCCGTCGGTGGTTGGCTGGCTATCGAGGCTGTCCCCTTTTTCAAGTACCCGGCCAATCCGCCGGCCGTCGGAGATCCCGACACCATCAACCAGCGCACACTGCTGTGGCTGGCCGCCGTGATTCTCGGGCTGCTGTCCGTCACCGCGGCAGCAGCGGCGGCAAAGGCAGTTTCCGGGCACGAGTTCCTCAGCGTGCGCATCGCTGCTCCGGTGGCTGCGTTCCTGGTGATCGTCGCGATCGGTTACGTCTCGCTTCCCGGCATCAACGAGGTGGGCGAGGACTTCCCGGCAACTCTGCTGTGGGAGTTCCGACTTTCCTCGCTCGCTACGCAGGCGACGCTCTGGCTCGTACTCGGGTTGGCATTCGCCTTCCTTACCGAGCGCGCAACCAAGAACACCGAAGTAGCAAAGAAGTACGCCCTTCGCTGAACCTGCTGTGCGCCTTTATTAACCTCCCGCGGTTAATAAAGGCGCACAGCAGTTCCATTTCAGCTCAGATGATGCACTTCCTGCAGTCCGTACACCGGCGTCGGGATGCCCTCGTAGCGCGCCTTCAACTGCAATGCCAAGTACAGCGAGTAGTGGCGCGACTGATGCAGATTGCCTCCGTGGAACCACAGCGCTTCCTGCTGCGTCGGCTTCCACATGTTGCGCTGCTCGCCTTCCCACGGTCCCGGATCCTTGGTGGTGTTCGACCCCAGGCCCCACACCTTGCCGACCTTGTCGGCGGTGTCCTGACCGATCAGATCCGCCACCCAGCCGTTCATCGAGCCGTAGCCGGTCGCGTAGACCACCACGTCGGCAGGCAATTCCGTACCGTCTTCGAGAATCACGCTGTTCTCGGTCAGCTCACGAACATTGCCGTGCGCGAGCTTGATGTCTCCATTGGCAACCAGTTCGGCAGCGCCGACATCGATGTAGTAGCCCGAGCCACGGCGTAGGTACTTCATGAACAGGCCCGAACCGTCGTCGCCCCAGTCGTGCTCGAAGCCCGCCTTCTCGAGGCGATCGTAGAAATCCTTGTCGCGCTCACGGATTGCGTCGTACACCGGGATCTGGAACTCGTGCATGATCCGGTACGGCAGCGAACCGAACGTGAGGTCCGCCTTGTGTGTCGTCATGCCGGCGGCCAGTGCCCGCTCCGAGTACAGATCGCCCAAGCCCAAATCCATCAGCGAATCCGACTTCACGATGTGCGTCGAGCTGCGCTGCACCATCGTGACGTCGATACCGTTCTCCCACAGTGCGCCGCAGATGTCGTGCGAGGAGTTGTTGGCCCCGATCACGACGACCTTCTTGCCCACGTACTGATCCGGGCCGGGGTGCTTGCTCGAGTGGTGCTGATCGCCGAGGAACTTGTCCTGCCCGGGGAACGTCGGAACGTTGGCCTTCCCGGACATACCCGTCGCCATCACCAACTGCTTGGGACGCAACGTCAGCTTCTCGCCGTTGCGGTTGACCTCGACGGTCCATTCCTGGGTCTTCTCGTCGAACGACGCCGAGGTGCAGGTCGTGGAACTCCAGTACGGAACCTCCATGACCTTGGTGTACATCTCGAGCCAGTCGCCGATCTTGTCCTTGGGCGCGAACACCGGCCAGTTGTCGGGGAACGGCATGTATGGCAGGTGGTCGTACCAAACCGGATCGTGCAGGCACAGGGACTTGTAGCGTCCGCGCCACTGATCGCCGGGTCGCTCGTGGCTGTCGATCACGATGGCCGGTACTCCGAGTTGGCGCATCCGGGCACCGAGGGCGATGCCGCCTTGGCCGCCGCCGACGATCACGACGTAAGGCTGTGTGGTGTAACCGAGTTCGCGGTCTTCGATCTCCTTCTGCTCGGCCCACGTGATGCGGTTCGGGTCTGCCCCATGCTTGGCGCCGCGCGGACGACGAGTGCCCTTGCCTTCTTCGTGTCCCTTCAACTCCTGCAGCGACGTCAGCAGGGTCCAACCTTCATCTCCCTTCAAACGAAGGTGCCCGTGCGCGCGACCGGTTGCAGTCTCGAACTCGATCCAGGCTGACGTGACGCCGTCGGCCTCGTCGGGTGTCTCGGTCGTCCGAAATCCCGAAGGATCGGTGTCGTCGAGTCGCGCGGAGAGCATGTCGGCGATCTGCTCGCGACCTTCGACGGTCTTGATGTTCCAGGTGAACGACACCAGGTCTCGCCAGAAGCTGTCGAGTGCGAATTTGCCTGCCACACGCTCGATGTCACGAGCCGCGAGGGCCGACTCGAAATCCGCCAGCCAGGCGTCGACGCGCTCCTGAGGTGTCACCGCCGTCAACTTCACCTCGGGGGTGACTGCGGAATCGATGGTTTGCGTCATCACTTCTCCTTGTTTGTGAATGTGACACACAGCACATCCCATAAGTGGCCCCGGTCACAAGCGTTGCAGTCTGTTGCAATCAGTGGACGCGGTGCCGGCGTCCGATACCGGTTACCCGCACCGAGGTGCGGGCAACCGACTCACCCCTCAGCAGGCTTGAATCTGCCGAGTCCCAGCGACTGAAATCCCACGACGTAGAACAGCGTCCACAACACGGCCCAATCCACGAAACCCAGTGCATTGCCGTGCAATCCGTCGACAACTGCCGGCTCGTGAAGAATGTACTCTGCCGCAAAGCGGTAATAGAACAAGAATGTGACCACCGCGAGCGCAAACGTGAGCAGCGCGCGGATCGCCAGGTTGACCCCGTCCGCAAAGCCCGTGGGTTTGTTACCGAAGGCGTTGGCCCAGAAGATCATCCAGAATGCCCAGCACACCCCGAGCTGCGCCGGGAATTGATGGATCACACCGCCCAACTCGGCAACGGCATCGCTTCCCACCAGCGCCTTCACGACCGGAAGTGCCACGAAGTACAAGCCGGTTCCCACGGCGAAGTTACCGATCGTGGCTGCGAGCGCCGTCTTACCCCCGCCGCCGAACAGTCGCCACGGCCAGTTGTCGAGCGTCTGGCCAGTCAGGATCACGACCACCACGACGCAGTAGAACCACCCGAGCACGGTGTCGACGGTCATCAACGGATCCGTGGCGGACAGCGATACGGACGGCAGACCGAACACGAAGTACAGCGTCAGCGTCGGGACGGCGACAAACGCGATCTCACACAAACCCACCAACGGCTGCTTCATCCCCAGGGAAGTCCACGGCCGATGCTGCCAGTTCAGGACCACCATCACCCAGGTCCCGAAGCCGAAGAGTACGAACAGCGCACCCGCGAAATATCCGAGGCCGCCCTCACGATCGGCCGCGAAATCCGGGTACAAACTCCCCAAGCCGTTTGCCAGGAGCCACGTCACGACGACGGCGAAGACCGCGGTCGCGACCATGATCGCCAGGCCTTTCGCCGGCTGCGGGAGTCGGTCGAAGCCGGCGAACTCGCAGTTGAAGCCGATGAACACAACAAAAAGGATTGCCCAGAAAAGCGCCGCGTTGAACGGCAGAGGATAGAAACTCCAGGGACTGGTGGTCGGATCGGCCAGAAGGTACCAACTCGCAACCGCCAGCACGAGAACGATCACGAGGTTCGCGATCCCGAACCCGATCCAGCGGCGTGACGGTTGTCGGCTCGGCGTGGCCGGTTCCGTGGGTGTGTCGACTGTAGCGGTCATGTTCCCTCTCCCAGATTGTCTCGCAAGATGATTCGCGAAGTGGTGGCGCAACTATGGAGCCGTCGCGCGGGATACCGGGAGGGTTGCCGAGGGTTGCAACCGCTGCCCCATTCTGCGGAATTGCAACACGGTGCAACCCTTCCGCATTGTGGTCGCCGTCACATACAAATCACTCACCGGTTCCCAGGCAACCGGTTCACTGCTTACGAGGAGAAACTGCATGAGCATCACGGGCAAGGTAGTACTGGTCACCGGCGCCGGCCAAGGCATCGGACGCGGAATCGCTCTCCGCCTCGCCCACGACGGCGCCGACATCGCGTTGGTCGACCTCGACCAAACCAAGCTGGATGCGGTTGCCGACGAGATCAGACAGATCGGCCGTCGTGCAACGACGTTTGTCGCCGACGTCAGCGATCGCGCGCGGGTTCACGCAGCCGTCGAACATGCACACCAGGAATTGGGCGGATTCGACGTCATCGTCAACAACGCGGGAATCGCTCTCGTCGGCCCGATCTCCGACGCGACGCCGGAAGAGGTCTCCAAGATCTGGAGCGTCAACGTCGACGGCGTCCTGTGGGGAATTCAAGCTGCAGCAGCAAAGTTCCAAGCTCTGGGTCAGCGCGGAAAGATCATCAACGCGTCATCCATCGCCGGTCACGACGGGTTCGCCATGTTAGGTGTTTACAGCGCAACAAAATTCGCGGTCAGGGCCCTCACTCAGGCTGCAGCCAAGGAATACGCGTCCGACGGAATCACCATCAACGCGTACTGCCCCGGCGTCGTGGGCACCGACATGTGGGTGACGATCGACAAGAGGTTCGCCGAATTGACCGGTGCACCAGAGGGCGCCACCTACGAGAAGTTCGTCGGCGGAATTGCGCTGGGTCGAGCTGAAACCCCCGACGATGTCGCCGGTTTCGTCTCGTACCTTTCCGGGCCCGATTCCGACTACATGACCGGTCAGGCCGGTCTCATCGACGGCGGCCTCGTCTACCGCTGACCGCGGTGTCTTCACTGAAAGCGGTGTCTTCGCTGAAAACGGTATCTTCGCTGAAAAAGCGGTTGCCCGAGCCCGCGATGCCGCCCGGCGAGGATCCTCGCGACTACGCGAGGACCCTCGCCGCGGTGTACGACGCGACGATGGCCGGAGACCGCGCACCGGCCCGCCCCAGGGACGTGGTCCGCCAATCGTGGCAACGCCTGCGCGAGTTAGGTATCGACCCCGAACACAACCGGGTCGAACCGTCCATGGACGTCGCCGAACTCGATCTCCGTCGTCGTGAGTCCGGACTGTACGACGTGCTCGACGACGTGACGCGTGGACTCGAATCAGTTACCGCGAGCGGTGAGAACATCATGGTCGTCGCAGATCTTCGCGGAACTGTACTGTGGCGCAGCGGGTCCCATCGAGTACTGGACCAAGCTGCGCGTCTGGGATTTGTCGAGGGTGCGAACTGGGCCGAGGACAGCGTCGGCACCAACGCCATCGGAACGGCATTGGTGTCACGACAAGCGGTTCAGATCTTCTCGGCGGAACACTATGCGCGCAGCCATCATCCGTGGACCTGCGCGGGGGCACCCATCCGCGATCCGCGGGACGACCGTGTCATCGGCGTCGTCGACATCAGTGGTCCCGCCAAGACCGTCCACCCCACCACACTCGCTCTGGTCGACGCCGTCGCACGCCTCGCGCAATCACACCTGCGCGACAAGCATCGGGACAATCTCGATCAATTGCGTTCTGTTGCAGGGCCGATGCTTGCACGTAGCGGATCACCGGCATTGGTGATCGATACTCATGGCTGGGTAGCGGCGGTCGATGCGCTACCTCATCGCTCGCGCGTGCTGCTCCCCGCGGCTTTGGCTCCCGGCAGGACGTGGTTCCCCGCTTTGGGTCTGTGCGAACTGGATCCACTTCCCGGCGGGTGGGTGGTCCGGCCGATCGCCACCGGCGAGAAAATCAGTGCGCCCACGGTGCATATCGATCTGCGCGATTCCGAGAACATGTCGGTGACCGTCACGTCGGGGTTGGGCGAATGGGCCTACTCCCCGACCCAGCGGCATGCGGAGATTCTGTTTCTCCTCGGATCCGAGAGGCGTGGACTGACCGCATCGCGGTTGGCGCAGGATCTTTTCGGTGACCCGGCCCGCACGGTGACCGCGCGGGCCGAGATGTCGCGTCTGCGCAAGAACCTTGCCGGAGTTGTTGCAGCGCAGCCGTACCGGTTCGTCGATGCAGCGCACGTCACGCTTTCCTGCCCCGACGACGGTGCACATCTGTTGCCGTTCTCGAACGCCCCGGCAGTTCGTGCCGCTCGCCTTACTCAGGCCGGTTCGGAGGCCTGAGTAAGCAACTGCAGAAACACCTCTTCGGGTTGAGCGCCGGATACTGCGACCGCACGGTTGGCGACGAAGAACGGAACGCCGCTGACCTGCAGTTGGCGGGCCATGGACAGATCTTCGCGAACAGCCTCGGCTGCGGCATCGGAGCCCAGTTGCTCGCGCACGACGTCGGCGTCGAGGCCGACGCTCACGGCCAGCTCGACCAGCACCTCACGGTCGTCGATCACCTTGCCGTCGCTGAAGTGCGCTTTGAACAGCGCTTCGAGGAGTTCGTTCTGCCGCTCACCCGCGAGATGCAGCAACCTGTGCGCATCAAAGGTGTTGGCGGCGATCACGGTGTCGAAGTCCAAGGTCAAGCCGACCTCGGCTGCCGTCGCGCTGACGTGGGCGAACATCTGACGTACCTGTTCAGGCGCCATCCCCTTCATCTCGACCAAGGCGTCGAGTTCGGTTCGTCCCTCTCCCACCGGGGTCTCCGGAGCGAGCTGGTACGAGCGCCAGATGACGTTGACGCGGTCCTTGTTCTCGAAACGATCCAGAGCCGAAAGAAACCTGGTCTTTCCGATGTAGCACCACGGACAAGCGACGTCAGACCACACTTCGATGGTCACGTCTTGGTCAATCACGATTTGATCAGTCACCGACGGTGCAACAACGAACAGGGCCGGGATTAGTCCCGGCTCACGTCACGAGGTCACAGAATCACGTGACCAGACCACACCGGAACGCGATCAACGACGCACTCACCCGGTTGGGCACACCGAGCTTGGCGAACAACGAGGAGATATGCGTCTTGACGGTGGTCTCACCGAGGTACAGCCGCTCCGCGATGACGCTGTTGGCCGCGCCTGTCGCCAGGATTGTCAGCACTTCGCGCTCACGCTCGGTGAGCGAAGCGAGGGGAGTCAGGTCGGGTGCTTGCCGACGCGGCGCCGAGGCCACGATGGCACGTAGAGAATCGGAGCTGAACAACGAGTGGTCCGACGCCACCACCCGTACTGCCTGCTGGAACGCCTGTGGGGCCGCGTCCTTGCTCAGAAAGCTGTGCGCGCCCGCCTCGACCGCCTGCACGACCATGTCGTCGACGTCGAAGGCGGTCATCGCAATGACCTTCGGCGGATTGCTCATGGTCATCAACTCTCGGGTGGCCTCCAAGCCACCGACCCGTGCCATCTTCAGATCCATCAGCACCACGTGCGGACGAAACCGAGTGACTTTGGCTGCGACCTGATCGCCGTCCTCGGCCTCGGCAACCACCACGATGTCCGGCGCTGCTTCCAGGATGTCCTTCATTCCGCGCCGAACCCAGGCGTCGTTGTCGACGATCAAAACTGTGATGCGCGAGTCAGCGTCCATAGTGCGCTCAGATTACCCAGAGCCCCCGACAGTCGGAGGGTGGGAGGGTTACGACGACCAGGGCACCCAGCAACTGACGAGGAAATCGTCCCCCAGCGCGCCTGCCTCCACCTTGCCGCCGATTTCTCTTGCCTGTTCGGCCAACCCGCGTAAGCCGGACCGCGAACCGATCGACGTCATGGGTGCAAGCTCGCTCAGCTTGTTGCGTGCGAGGATACGAATTCCGTCGTGCGGCGACCCGGTCACCGAAACGACGAGCATCTGGTCGCTCGCGTACTTCTGGACGTTGGTCAACGATTCCTGAACGACGCGATAACAGACGTGCCCCGCCAGCATTCCGACATCACCCGGGAGCAACTCCGATTCGAGACGGCAGTGGATGCCTGCCGCGCGTGCACTGTTGACCAGGTCACCGATCGCGTCGATCCCCTGGTGCCCACCGTGTTCGCGGCGATCGCCGCTTCCCCTGAGCACTCCGACGATTCCCTTCAATTCGTCCAAAGCCTCGTGCGCGGTGGTTCTGATCATCGCTGCGGTGTTGACGACCTTCTCGGGATTGTCTGCCGCGCTGACCTGCAACCCGCCGGCGAACAATGAGATCCGGCTCAAACTGGCCGCGATCGTGTCGTGCATGTCGCGAGCGATCCGCGTTCGTTCCTCGGTGCGAATCATCTCGTCGCGCATCACATCGGTTTTCTCGGTGGCAAGATCCCGTACGTGCTCTGCCTCGACGAGTTCGGTTCTGGTCCGAATCAGGAGCGAGAGCGCCACGACGATGCCGACCATGACGGCTGCGACGAGCCACGGGATCCAGATGGCGACGTCGTATTGAACAACCGCCGAACCGTCCTTGGGTTTCATCGTTCCCATCGTGAGAACGGAGTACTCACGATTGCGAAAAGCGTCGTAGGTCAACGAAATTCCGCACGCGACGAAGACAGCTGCCGCAGCGGCAGCAAGCCGAGGCCCACGCGCGATCCGAGCAACGGCGAACAATGCGATGAGCGCCGCCGTCGCATCGGTGGGGAAGAACAACGGGCCGACCAGCGTGATCGCCAGAACCACCCAGGGATACTGATGGCGCCACACAAGCGATATCCCACCGGCCACGCCCAGGACGAACCCGATACCGACCAATACCGGTGGCATATTTCCCGACGCGCCTGCGATGCCCACCGTCATGAAGGAACAGAAAAGGCTGAACGCGACAGCGGCGGTAGTCCATACGCGTCGTCGCACAACGGTTCCTTTGGTGGTGATCACCGAGCAAGCGTATCCACCGCCACCGACGCCTCGAATCAGCCGAACGGGTGGACGAACCGCCAGGCTCCGACCGAAAGGATGAGGCGGACCGATCTTTCGACCGAAGCGGTGAGCAGTCCTCACATCGTTGACTTGTGCCATACCAACTCTCGAAAGGCGCACATCATGCGATCACTCCGCACTCCCCTCGCCCTCCTCGCCGTCGGCGCAGCCCTGTTCGCAACCATCGCCTCGGGCGAGACCGACGAAGCGAAGAAGGTCGACGACAACGGTTCTTCCGCCGCACCTGCGGCCGCCTTCGGAATCGGTGACGTCGTCGAACTGGGCGACTGGCGCGTCCAGGTACACGGCGTCGTCGATCCCTACGTCTCGACCAATCAGTTCATCACCGCTGATCCCGGAAACCGCTACGTCGTGGTCGACACCGAGGTCACCAACAACAGTGACAAGCCGTCGACGGTCTCGTCGATGATGTGCTTCGAACTGCAGGACTCGGCAAACAAGTCGTACAACATCACGTTCACCGACAGCAGCACTTCGAGTGTCGACGGAGAGCTCGCGCCGGGCGCTGCCAAACGAGGCGAATTGGCGTACGAGGTCCCCGAAGCCGCCACCGGTCTGCGCCTTCAGTTCAAGTGCGATCTGTTCTCGTCCGGCTCGGCAACCATCAACCTGTCGTGAACCGTCCGGGCGATCTGCTGCTGAATCCGTGGGCACTGGTCTCGGTGGCCGTCATCTTGATCAACGACCACGTACTCAAAGGGGCATTCGGGAACACGATGACGGGCAAGCTGTCCGACGTTGCCGGTGTGTTCCTGCTTCCCCTGCTTCTGCTCTCGGTTCTCGAGGTGCTCAGGCGAAGTCTGGTGGGGCGAGCAGCGATCGCCTGGTCCATCGCAGTCACGGGGATCGGCTTCGCCGCCGTGAAGGTGATATCGCCGATCGGCGACGCATACGAGTGGGTGATCGGGTTTCTCCGCCTGACCGCAGGAGGATTCCGCGGAGATCTCTTGCCGATCCTGGTCTATCGCGATCCCTCGGACCTGTGGGTGCTCCCGATCCTGTTCGCGAGCTATCTGGTCGTCACACACCACCGCACTCGGGCGCCGGAGGGGGCGCCCGAGCGCGAGATGATCAGTCCAGGGCCGCATCCAACGTGATGTCGACGCCGGTCAGTGCCTTGCTGACCGGGCAGGTTTCCTTGGCCGCCTGGGCAACCTTGGCAAAACCGTCGGCGTCGAGGCCGTCGACCTCGGCGCGAACGGTGAGCTTGATTCCGGTGAGCTTGAATCCGACCGTGTCGGGGCCGAGTGACACGTCCGCGGTGATGTCGAGGCTCTGGGGGGTCCCGCCGGCCTCGGCGATCAGGGCCGACAACTGCATCGCGTAGCAGGACGAATGCGCCGCGGCGATGAGTTCCTCGGGGCTGGTGGTTCCGCCGGCCTCCTCAGCTGCGCGCTTGGGGAACGACACGTCGAAGGTGGCGACGCCCGAGCTGGTGAGTTCCACCTGTCCCGATCCGGCCTCGAGGGTGCCGTTCCAGGCGGTGCGTGCGGTACGAGTTGGCATTGCTGTCCCTACTTCCGTCTTCACATGATTCGGTGAACGCCTTGCGATCACGAACCTACCCGCGATACGTGAAGTCACACCTACTGTTTCGGGCGGGACTACCCGAGGAGCGTCGCGGACAGCAGTTTCTCGACGCGGGCCTGCGCGGAGTTCTCCGAGGAAAAGTGCACAATTCGGCCGATGTCGAAGACCAGTCCGAGCGCCGCGTGGACGAGGAACCGCGCTTGGACGATCGTCAACTCCGGACGCGCCTCGACACACAAGTGCGCCCACTCCTCGACGTTCAAACGCTGAATGTTGCGCAACTCGGTCCGTGATCGATCCGGCAAGCTGCCGATCTCGGCAAAGTACACGGCCAACAGTTCGCTGGTTCCGAACGAAACCTCGACGTACATCTTCGCCAACGTCTCGACGGCCGCGAGAGGAGTCTCCGACTCAGCCAACGCCGAGCCCAACGTCATAGTCAGACGATCGGACGCACGGTGGAAGGCCGCAGCAAGAAGGTCGGCCTTGCTCGCGAAGTGCCGATACACACTCGACGCGTTGATACCCGCCGCGGCACCGATCTCCTCGATGCTCACGTCGTGGTAGCCGCGCTGATAGAACAGCAACACTGCTTCCTGAAGCAGCACTTCGCGTTTCGACGTCCGTACGAGGCCTGTTTTGCGTTCGGACGCCCCTGCCCTCGCGCCGTCCTCCTCGGCAGCGGGCAATTCGACGCCGATGACGGACCAGCATGCCGCAAGAATCAGCGCTTCGATCTGCTTGCCGGACAACGCGGATCGATGACCGGTGATACTGGCGATCACACTGAGCACGGCGGGCGCGATGAGTTCTACATCCGCCGGGTCGAGTTCCGGACGAACCGCTCCCAGCGGCTCGGCGATCCGAAGATTGAGCGTGCGCATTCCCACCCGCAATTGCTCACGATCCTCGTCGACCAGATACCTGCCCTCCCATCGGTAGAGCCCTCCCCGGCGCCGATTCTCGATCGTCGCGCGGATGACACCCACCATCGTGGAGTTCAACTGCTCGCGTGGATTTTCGTTTCCGTGCACAGCTGGATCGCTGGCATCCAACAACGCCTGCGTCAGGTTGTTCACGGTGTAGACGAACAGGGCGTATTTCGTGGGGAAATGACGATAGAGGGCCGGACCGGAAATTCCGACCTTCGCTGCGATCTCGTCGATGCCCACCGCGTGGTAGCCACGTTCGCTGAATGCTTCCGCAGCAGCGGCCGCGATTTGCGCCTTCCGATTCTTCGGACGCGTCCGTGGTGCAGGGTCGCCGCCACGCACGGAGACGCGTGTCTGTCCGGGCACCTGACCCTCCACTTCCGTTGCTTTCTCTTGCACTGCCTTCGTCCGCTGCACCGCACTTCCACGGGCGCGAGTCCGAACGGATCATGTTAACCGTCGCGAAGGTCGCAATTCGCGCCCGGTACTGCTTCACCCGAAACCCTACAACGCCGTTGTAGCGGCGGACGGATTCCGGAAAAAGAGTCTTGACACCCGCTCTCTCAGCGGTGTTATGTTAGTGACGATTCGCACAACCTCGCACGTAGTCCGCTGGCGGGCTCGTTCCCTGCGGCGTGAAGTTTTCTTCGCCCGCAAGAGGGTTCGATGCCGAATGACCGACCGTAAGAAAGTAGTTGTGAGCAGATGATTCGCACTCGCTTCACCGAAATGTTCGGCGTTGACCATCCCATCGTGCAAGGGGGCATGATGTGGGTGGGACGGGCAGAACTTGTTGCGGCCACGGCAAATTCCGGCGCCCTCGGGTTCTTGACGGGCCTCACTCAACCCGCACCGGAAGACCTCGTCAAGGAAATTGCTCGAACCCGCGATCTCACCGACAAGCCTTTCGGCGTCAATCTCACTATTCTGCCGTCGATCACGCCGCCGCCGTACGCCGAATACCGCCAGGCGATCATCGAATCCGGGATCAAGATCGTCGAAACCGCCGGTTCCAATCCGATCGATCATCTTCCGCATTTCAAGGACGCGGGCGTGAAGGTTATCCACAAGTGCACTGCAGTTCGACATGCGGTCAAAGCCGAGAGACTGGGCGTCGACGCCGTCAGCATCGACGGCTTCGAATGCGCCGGGCACCCAGGCGAGGACGACATACCAGGGCTCATTCTGATTCCGGCGGCCACGCAGCAACTCACGATTCCGGTGATCGCTTCAGGCGGAATCGCAGATTCACGTGGACTCGTCGCGGCGCTTGCGCTCGGAGCAGACGGCGTCAACATGGGAACTCGCTTCATGTGTACCGTGGAATCCCCTGTCGCACAATCGGTTAAAGAGCAGATTGTCGCAAACACCGAACGCGACACCAAGCTGATCTTCCGGACCCTTCACAACACCGCGCGCGTAGCCGCGAATGCGATCAGTGCCGAGGTCGTCGACATCGAAGCACGTGGCGACGCGCAGTTCAGCGACATTCAGCATCTGGTAGCCGGAGCCCGCGGACGCAAGGTCTTCGAGGACGGCGACCTCGATGCAGGCATCTGGTCCGCCGGACAGAGCCAAGGATTGATCAACGACATCCCGACCGTCGCAGACATGATCGACCGCATGGTCTCGGAGGCCGAACACCTCATCACCTCACGGCTTTCCGGATTCGTCACGGCTGTGAGCGCGGCATGACCGCCACCGCCGAGACGGGCTTTCGCTCCGAAATCACCGACGGTGTACTGCGATTGACCTTCGACCGCCCGAAGCGGATGAACGCGATCGATCTGCCCACGATGACTGCTTTCGCAGCTGCCGTCCACGACGGCGGCGCAGACCCGGCCGTTCGCACCATCGTCATCACCGGATCCGGTCGAGCGTTCTGCACCGGAGCCGACCTCGCCGCAGCGGCCGTCAACCCCGCAGACCCGAAAGTCGTCATGGATGCGGCGACTTCGCTGATTCGCGCCATCACCAGCGCCCCGGTCCCGGTGATCGCCGCGGTCAACGGCCCGGCCGCCGGCGTCGGCGTGTCCATCGCTCTAGCCGCGGACCTGACGTACGCCGCATCGAGCGCCTATTTCCTCCTCTCCTTCGTCAACATCGGCTTGATGCCCGACGGCGGCGCCAGTGCGTTGGTACCGGCAGCGATCGGACGCGCCCGAGCGGCCGAGATGGCATTGCTGGGCGAGCGAGTTTCCGCCGAGGACGCAGAGCGGTTCGGGCTCGTGTCCCGCACCGTCGCCGACGACGCGTTCGACGCACTCGTCGACTCCGTCGTCGATCGCACGTCGAAGGCTCCCCGACGCGCCCTCGAACTCACCAAGCGCGCACTCAATGCGGCGACACTGGACCGCCTCGATGCTGCGCTGGAGCTCGAAAATACCGGTCAGGCAGAACTTCTCACTGGCGAGGACTTCAAAGAAGGCGCGATGGCGATGCTGCAGAAACGCGCGCCCCACTTCAAGTAATCACTGCGAATTTTCGTTAACAAAACCACTGTACGAATCGACGGCTCACTGTAGCCTGAGTCACACAATCACCCACGCATGAGAGGAACCCATCGATGGCCTCCACCGATGCAGTCTCCGAGGCGCAGCGTTCACGCCGCACCAACTGGAACAATCAGATCGCCAGGCATGCGCAGATGATTCCCGATCGCACCGCACTGCGATTCCTGGGCGATTCCATCACCTGGAGCACCCTCGACGCACGCGTCGAGAAGCTGGCGGACGCTCTTGCCCGACGCGGCGTCAGCTTCGGCGACCGCGTGCTCATCCTGATGCTCAACCGCCCCGAATACCTCGAGGTCGTGCTCGCGACCAACGCACTGGGCGCCATCGCTGTTCCGGTGAACTTCCGTCTGACACCACCCGAGGTCGCTTATCTGGTAAACGACTCCGGCTCCAAAGTCATTGTCGCCGAAGGACCGTTGGCTCCGTTGGCCGGAGCTGCGCGAGCCGCGTCCGAGGGTATCGACATCTCCATCACCGTAGGCGCCCCCGCCGAGGGTGACAGCCTGAATTACGAGGACTTGATCAGCGAAGAGGGCGAGTCGCACGCGTTCGTCGACATCCCGGACGACACTCCTGCACTCATCATGTACACCTCGGGAACCACCGGTCGCCCCAAGGGCTCGGTGCTCTCCCACTCCAACCTGTCTTCGCAAGCATTGACCTGTATCAGGGCCTTCCACCTGTTCAATGCCGATTCCATCGGCTTCTGTGCGTCGCCCATGTTCCACATCGCAGCCCTCGGTTCCATAGCGCCGAGCCTGCAACTCGGCACGACCACGGTGATCCATCCGGTCGGCGCATTCGACCCGGGTCAACTACTCGACATTCTGGAAGCCGAGAAGGTCACCAGCTTGTTCCTCGTGCCCGTGCAATGGCAGGCCGTGTGCGCAGTACAGAAGGCGCAACCTCGAGCACTGTCGCTGAAGAACATCTCGTGGGGCGCCGCACCGTCGTCCGATACGATCCTGCGGGCAATGGCCGAAACCTTCCCGGACGCATTCAATGTCGCGGTCTTCGGTCAGACCGAGATGTCGCCCATCACTTGCGTTCTCGACGGCGAGGATGCGATTCGTAAGCTCGGATCCGTCGGTCGGGTCATCCCGACCATCTCGGCCAGGGTCGTCGACGAGAACATGGACGACGTGGCACCCGGTGAAATCGGTGAAATCGTCTACCGCGGGCCCACGATGATGAGCGAATACTGGAACAACCCCACCGCCACCGCTGACGCCTTCCACGGTGGATGGTTCCACTCCGGCGATCTCGTTCGAGTCGACGACGAAGGCTTCGTCTACGTCGTGGATCGCAAGAAGGACATGATCATCTCCGGCGGAGAGAACATCTACTGCGCGGAGGTGGAAAACGTTCTCTACGAACACGAATTGATCGTCGAAGCGGCCGTCGTCGGTCGCCCCGACACCAAGTGGGGCGAGGTGCCGGTAGCGATCGTCGCGATGGCGCCAGGTTCAGCCGTGGACCTGACCATCGAGGAGCTGAGCAGCTTCCTCAACGATCGTCTCGCGCGCTACAAGCACCCGAAGGACATCGTCGTCGTGGAAGCACTGCCGCGCAATGCAAGCGGCAAGGTCGTCAAGGGTGAACTGCGAGAGAAGGTTCGAGCGGTCGACGCAGTTTCCTGACTTCACACGCAAACGGGCGGCACCTCCAGCGAGGTGCCGCCCGTTTGTGTGTGCCCGTCAAGCGCTCTGCGAATGCAACTTCCGATGCAGTTCTCGCACCAGCGGAACCAACTCCGGCACCGGGCCTTCGACCGGGACGTTCGGCGCAACCTCGTTGACGGACAGAGACTTCACCGGCGCCGGGGACACACCCCACTCCGCGAGCCAGTCGCCGAGTTGGGCCGAAGAGCAGATGTAGACGATCCGTCCGAGGCCCACCCACGCGTGCGCGGCCGAACACATCGCGCAGTGCTCTCCCGAGGTGAACACCGTTGCCGTCGAACGCTCTTCCGGCGTCAGGTACTGGGCCGCCCACCGAGCCAGCTCGAACTCGGGGTGGCGAGTGTTGTCGCCGCCCGCGATCCGGTTTCGATCTTCCGCCAGAAATGTTCCGTCGGCCGCTGCCAGGACGGAACCGAAAGGTTCGTCGCCCGCATCCAATGCTTCCGTTGCCAATTCGACGCAACGACGCAGGTGACCCAGTTCGATGTCGTTCATGTGTACGCCCTCTCCCGTGATACACGAAACGGGCGGCACCGGTGAGGTGCCGCCCGTTCGTTACCTACTCTGCTGTACTAGTCTGCTGCGCTTTCGCTTTCGCCGGCCTTGGTCAGCTCGATCGGCGGTGCGTCCGGCACGTCGATCGGCTTCTTGGTAGGCGTGAACGTGAACTTCGCGTCCTCGCCCGAGCCTTCGCCGTCCCAGTTCTCGACGTCGACGAGCACGATGTGGCCGGGTCCGATCTCTCCGAAGAGGATCTTCTCGGACATCTGGTCCTCGATCTCGCGCTGGATGGTGCGACGCAGCGGTCGTGCACCCAGTACCGGATCGAATCCGCGCTTGGCCAGAAGCGACTTGGCCTTGTCGGTGACCTCCATGGCCATGTCCTTGTTCTTGAGTGCCGCCTCGACGCGAGCGAGCATCAGGTCGACCATCTGAACGATCTGCTCGTTCGTGAGCTGATGGAAGACGACGATGTCGTCGATACGGTTCAAGAACTCGGGACGGAAGTGCTTCTTCAGCTCGTCGTGAACCTTGAGCTTCATGCGCTCGTAGTTCGACTCCGTGCCCGTTCCCGAGCTGAAGCCCAGGCCGACTGCCTTGGAGATGTCAGACGTACCGAGGTTGGACGTGAAGATCAGCACCGTGTTCTTGAAGTCGACGGTACGTCCCTGACCGTCGGTGAGACGGCCGTCCTCGAGCACCTGCAGGAGGGTGTTGTAGATCTCCTGGTGTGCCTTCTCGATCTCGTCGAACAGCACGACGCTGAACGGCTTGCGGCGCACCTTCTCGGTGAGCTGGCCGCCCTCTTCGTATCCGACGTACCCGGGAGGGGCACCGAACAGACGCGAAGCGGTGAAGCGGTCGTGGAACTCGCCCATGTCGATCTGGATCAGAGCGTCGTCGTCACCGAACAGGAAGTTGGCGAGCGACTTCGCGAGCTCCGTCTTACCGACACCGGACGGGCCGGCGAAGATGAACGAGCCCGAGGGACGCTTGGGATCCTTCAGACCTGCACGCGTACGACGGATCGCCTTCGAGACGGACTTGACCGCCTCTTCCTGGCCGATGATCCGCTTGTGCAGTTCCTCTTCCATGCGGAGCAGACGAGTGGTCTCCTCCTCGGTGAGCTTGAAGACGGGGATACCGGTCCAGTTGCCCAGAACCTCGGCGATCTGCTCGTCGTCGACCTCGGCAATGACGTCCAGGTCGCCCGCACGCCACTGCTTCTCACGCTCAGCGCGCTGAGCAACGAGGGTCTTCTCCTTGTCACGCAGGTTCGCAGCCTTCTCGAAGTCCTGCGCGTCGATCGCGGACTCCTTCTCGCGACGCGCGTCGGCGATGCGATCGTCGAATTCGCGCAGGTCCGGCGGTGCAGTCATCCGACGGATGCGCATTCGCGCGCCCGCCTCGTCGATGAGGTCGATCGCCTTGTCCGGCAAGAAGCGGTCGTTGATGTAGCGGTCGGCCAGCGTCGCCGCTGCCACGAGAGCACCGTCCGTGATGGAGACACGGTGGTGAGCCTCGTAGCGGTCACGAAGACCCTTGAGGATCTCGATGGTGTGCTCGACGGTCGGCTCGCCCACCTGAACGGGCTGGAAACGACGCTCGAGAGCAGCATCCTTCTCGATGTACTTGCGGTACTCGTCGAGCGTGGTGGCACCGATGGTCTGCAGCTCACCGCGAGCAAGCTTGGGCTTGAGGATGGAGGCCGCGTCAATAGCGCCCTCGGCCGCGCCCGCACCCACGAGGGTGTGCAGCTCGTCGATGAACAGGATGATGTCGCCGCGGGTGTTGATCTCCTTGAGAACCTTCTTCAGGCGCTCTTCGAAGTCACCGCGGTAACGGCTGCCGGCCACGAGCGACCCGAGGTCGAGCGTGTACAGCTGCTTGTCCTTGAGGGTCTCGGGGACCTCACCGTTGACGATTGCCTGAGCCAGGCCCTCGACCACAGCGGTCTTACCGACACCGGGTTCACCGATGAGAACCGGGTTGTTCTTGGTACGACGCGAGAGAACCTGCATGACACGCTCGATTTCCTTCGAGCGGCCGATGACCGGGTCCAGCTTGCCTTCGAGGGCAGCTTGCGTCAGGTTGCGACCGAACTGGTCGAGCACGAGCGAGGTGGACGGCGTGCCGGCCTCTCCGCGGGTGCCACCGGTTTCGGTGGGCTCTTTGCCCTGGTAGCCCGACAGCAGCTGGATGACCTGCTGGCGGACGCGGTTGAGATCGGCACCGAGCTTGACCAGAACCTGGGCTGCTACGCCCTCACCCTCACGGATGAGACCGAGCAGGATGTGCTCCGTACCGATGTAGTTGTGTCCGAGCTGCAGCGCTTCGCGCAGACTCAGCTCGAGGACTTTCTTGGCGCGCGGTGTGAAGGGGATGTGACCGGACGGAGCCTGCTGGCCCTGGCCGATGATCTCCTCGACCTGGCTGCGGACTCCCTCGAGGGAGATACCCAACGACTCCAACGACTTGGCTGCGACACCTTCGCCCTCGTGAATGAGGCCGAGAAGGATGTGCTCCGTGCCGATGTAGTTGTGGTTGAGCATCCTGGCTTCTTCTTGAGCCAGGACAACAACGCGCCGCGCGCGATCGGTGAACCTCTCGAACATCGCTCTCCCTCACACTCTCCGGCGGGCAGGTTCGAGACCGGATGTCTCGTCCCTGGTCGCCGCGTTTCGCTCCGGCACTACAGACTGATCGCCTCGCCGGTCAGCGGACTGACGTCCACGAATCGACAAAGGTTGCACGACCCCACTTATTACTCTAGAGGGCGCGAAGTCCACCTGCTGCTCCTCCACCCGATTGGCGGCGGAAGCCGGACTGCTTACCGTTCACAACGTCGCAGCTGAGGGAATCGTTTCCCGGTTCCTGTACGCCTGAAGCGAACAGCGATTTTCGACGCCTGATCAGCCGAATATCGGGAGTACCCGAGCGCACGGCACCTCACGCGGATTCGACGGATCCAGCGCGTTGAGCGTCAGAGTCGCCGTTCGCTGCGACGCCACCAGCGCGATGTGATCCGACAGGTCCTGTTCGCAACCGTCCTGAACAACTATGTTCGACGCGTTCGACGCGACCAGTATTCCGCTGCTGTACGGAACGACCACTTGATCGAACCGAGTCACGATGTTGGTGTACTCGACGTCATCGGAGTAGACGCCCGCGTCGCGCAGTTCGGTGACGAAGCTGGCGTTGTCGAAATCCGGTCCCCCGACGCCTTCCGGCGGGCCGACCTCCGAGCCGTCCCACATCGGAGCGATGGAGACGATCTTGGAAACGTGCGTGTCACCGCCGAGGAACTTGGCGTAGTAGGCACTGACCGTCGTCCCCTGGGAGTGCCCGATCAGGTCGACCTTCGAGGCACCCGTCGCAGAGAGAACGTCGTCGACGAAGTCCGACAGCTGCCCTGCGCTGTCTCCGAGTGGTGCGAGACCGCCGGCTGCGGAAATCGGCCACGGCTGGTCCGTTCGATTCCCGAAGGTGAGCGCAAAAACGCAGTATCCCTCGTTGGCCAGTACGGGTGCGAGTACGCCCCAATTGGTCTGACGGTTGGCCGCCGTCCCGTGCACCAGGACGACTGGATCAGGATGAGCAGCGGAAGGCGTGCACGAGAAGTCGTTGGTGCCAGGGGCCGATCCGCCCGGGTTGGTCGCTTCGAGGGCGATTCCACTGAGGAAACCGGACGGGACGGGAAGAGGTTCGTTCGCCGACGCAAGAGACGGCGCGGACACGGCCACGGCTCCCGCCACAGCGAGAGCGCCCACGCATGTTCGAATCCCCACCGAAGGCCTCCGCATAGTGATCAACCCACGACGGGCAATACCGAGTTGCACGGTACCGGCCGCTGATGCGCGGGGTCGAGTGCATTGAGAGCAAAAGTCGCGGCGCGCAGCGATGCCGCGATGGCGAGGTGATCGGAGATGTCTTGCTCACAACCGTCCTGGACGACGATGTTGGTGGCGTTCGGCCCAGGCTCCAGCCCATTTGTATACGGCAGCACCAGTTCGTCGTAGCGGGTGGTGATGTTCGTATAGTGAACACCCGGCGCGTAAACGCCTCCCGCACGGAGATTTTCGATGAACTCCGAGCCTGCCCCCATGTTCAGACATGCCTTGCAGATCGGGAATCCGGCCTGCGCTGCCTCGGATACCCCGAGTTCGCGAAGGCTGCGGCCGACACTTGCCTGCTCGTTTCCGAGCGTTCCCTTCCACAGCGACGCCACCGAGACGATGTTGTCCACTTTGTCGGCACCACCGAGGAACTTCGCGTAGTACCCGTTGATGATGGTGCCCTGGGAATGTCCGATCAGATCTACCGATGTAGCACCCGTGGCATCAAGTACTTGATCGACAAAATTCGACAATTGCGCTGCACTGGAAGGAATTTCCTGCATTCCACCGATGGCCGACAACGGCCACGGCTGCTCGGGGAAGTTGCCGTATGTCAGCGCGAAGACGCAGTAGCCCTCGTTGGCGAGCAACGGCGCATAGGTGGCCCAGTTGGTCTGCCTGTTTCCACCCGTTCCGTGAACGAGCACAACCGGATTGGGATGTTCGGCAGTCGGTTTACACGAAAAGTCATTGGATCCAGGAGCTGAACCGCCAGGATTTCCCAACTCCTGAGGAACACCGGCAAGGAAGGCATTGGGCACGGGCAACGGGGCCTGAGCCGAAGCCACGGAGGTGAACCCGACGAGCATCAGAGCGGCAAGAACCACGCCCCCGAACAACCTGTTTCTGTGCACGACCGACTCCTCTACGAGAGATGCGAACCGTGCAGACGCTAACAAACTAGAACGCGTTATCAATCCGTTTCGGCAAAATGCGCCCGAATCCATTCGCGATCCATTTCAGACGGCCTTTTCGTAGGCTCGGCGCACCTCGGTGGAAATACGACCGCGGGCCGAAATCTCGAAGCCTGCACCCTTGGCCCATTCGCGGATGGCGGCACTCTGATCGCGGTCCGCAACGGGACGGGATTTGGTCACCGCTCCGTTGACTGATTTGGCGGAATTCGACTTTCTCGCATGAGGAATCCACTTTTTCAGTGCATCGCGCAGTTCCGCGGCGTGGGCGGCGGTGAGATCGATTTCGTAAGCAACTCCGTCGACGGAAAACTCCACAGTTTCGTCGGCGGGCGATTTTTTGTCCAGATCGTCAACCATCGTGACAACAACCTTTTTCACCACGACCATTCCTCCCCAGATCCTTCGATAAGCAGCGACAATAGCACCTGGACAAACGTCCTGTCTCGGCTCGTCAGGATGATTGGGACTGATCTCCGCCGGGTATGCCAGTCGACTTGTCTTGCGACAAAGACAGTGCCGATACATTCTTTGCGGCGCATCGGGGGATGCATCCAGACGGGGGAATCATGACAGACGACGGCTCGAGAAAAGACCTCTACCGAGCGCAATCTTCGCCTCCAAGAACGGCACTCTCGCCAGTATCGCTTACGGCGGACCCACGAATTTCACCATCTCCGGACGCCCGGCGATCCGGTACACCCCAACCGTCACAAATATCCCGGCGGACAACGAATGCGATCCGCCCTCAGCACAATTCGATGTCGTCACCACACCCGGATACTCCACAGCCGAGGTCATGGTCTTCCTTGTCCAGTCGGATCGGGGACTACCTGACGCACTCAACCAGGGCACGATCGACCAAATCATCGCAACAATTCGAGAGTCCGAAACTCGGGCGACCGCGCATGGATGAATCCTTTGCCGCAGGCGAATGTCGTTGGGAACTATCGAATACCTTGGGAGCGCCTCAACTGAAAAAGGTTCGGCCGCAACATGTGCGGCCGAACCTTGATCGAAGTAAAGCTAGCGAGCGGACGGACGAACGATCGGGAAGAGGATCGTCTCGCGAATACCGAGACCAGTCAAAGCCATCAGCAGTCGATCGATTCCCATGCCGGTGCCGGTGGTCGGCGGCATGCCCTGTTCCATCGCGGCGAGGAACTCCTCGTCCAGCACCATCGCTTCGTCGTCGCCTGCCGACGCGAGGCGCGCCTGGTCGACAAAGCGCTCACGCTGGATGACCGGGTCGACAAGTTCGGAGTAGCCGGTCGCCAACTCGAATCCGCGGATGTACAGGTCCCACTTCTCGGTGACACCCTTCTTGCTGCGGTGATCACGGGTCAGCGGCGATGTCTCGACCGGGAAGTCACGGACGAACGTCGGCACGTACAGCTGATCGCCGCACTGGTGTTCCCACAGTTCCTCGACGAGCTTGCCGTGGCCGTAGCCCTTGTCCTTGGGAACCTCGAGGCCGACCTTCTCCGCCAGAGCGAGAAGCTCGTCGACCGTCGTATCCGGCGTGACCTCGGTGCCGATGGCAGCCGACAGCGACGGGTACATCTCGAGAACCTGCCACTCGCCACTGACGTCGTACTCGGAACCGTCGGCGAGGGTGAGGACCTGCGTGCCGAATGCTTCCTGCGCAACTTCCTGGACGAGTTCACGAATCATCTTTGCGGAATCGTCGTACGTGCCGTAGGCCTCGTACGTCTCGAGCATTGCGAACTCGGGCGAGTGGGTGGAGTCGACGCCCTCGTTACGGAAGTTGCGGTTGATCTCGAAGACCTTCTCGATACCGCCGACGACGCAACGCTTGAGGAACAGTTCCGGCGCGATACGCAGGTACAGGTCGATGTCGAGGGCGTTCGAATGCGTGACGAACGGGCGAGCTGCCGCGCCGCCGTGCAGCGTCTGCAGCATCGGCGTCTCGACCTCGAGGAAGCCGCGGCTCTCGAGTGCATTGCGCAGCGCACGGACAACAGCGACACGCTTGCGGGCGTTGTCCCGAGCCTCGGGGCGAACGATCAGATCCGCGTAGCGCTGACGCACCCGGGACTCTTCGCTCATTTCCTTGTGAGCAACCGGCAGGGGGCGCAGCGACTTGGACGCGATCTGCCACGCGTCGGCCATCACGCTGAGCTCGCCGCGACGGGAGCTGATGACCTCACCGTGGATGAAGACGAAGTCGCCGAGGTCGACGTCGGACTTCCAGGCAGCCAGTGCCTCTTCGCCGACGCCGGCGAGGCTGATCATGGCCTGCAGCTGGGTACCGTCGCCTTCCTGCAGAGTCGCGAAGCACAACTTGCCGGTGTTGCGCATGAAGATGACGCGGCCGACGACGCCGACCAGCACGCCAGTCGCCGTGTCCGGCTCGAGTTCCGGGTACTCCGCGCGGATCTGCGCGAGCGTGTGGGTGCGATCGACCGAAACCGGGTACGCCTCCTGCCCCTGCGCGAGGATCCGTTCACGCTTCTCGCGCCGGATACGGAGCTGCTCGGGGGTGTCGTCGACTGGCTGGGCTTCTACATCACTCACGGGGTACAAGACTACTGGGCCGTGTCCACCGCGTTTGTTGCTGGTAGCACCGCGGCAACCGCGAGCACGATTCCCGACAGCAGGTACAGCCCGACCCGAACGTGATTCCACATAGTCCAACCCGCCTCGTACGACGCCCATGCGGCTGCGTCGGTAGCGCTGACCGAGGCAAAAGCGTCGTTGCGAGGGACGTGGTAGGACGCGGTCACCGCGAAGGACGCGAGCACCCCGACGCAACCGACGACAGCAAGGACCCAGCCGTCCGGTCTGGAGATCGATGCCCAGATTCCAGCGGCGATCGCGGTGAGCGCCGATCCGACCAGCGGCAGCATCAACGCACTACGCGGCGCTTCGACGTTGATCGCCTGCATCGACGTGATCGCGGTATGTGCATCCACCGACCGCAGGGCGGGCATCACGAAGGAAGAGAAGGCAAACAACGCACCACCGGCGACGAGCGCGCCGAGTGCAGTCACGCCGAGCAGCAGCTCCAAGAAAATCTCGGATTTCTTCACGACCAGACCCCCGTTCGGGCAGCCTCGGCGGCAAAAGTGGTGAAATCTCGAGCGGGTCGTTCCAGGACCTCTTCGACGACACCGGTCACACTTTGATTTCGTCCGTCGAGAACCTCGGCAAACAGGTACCTGAGTAACTCCACGACGTCACTCGGGACGCCGACCTCCGCCATGCCGTCGGAAAACTGTTTGAGTCCAATTCTTTCGAATGTCACGAGACGACCCGACGCCGTCGAAATCGCATCAACCGCCGCCGCGAAAGTGAGCAACTCCGGACCTGTCACCTCGAGAACTCGGCCGAGGAGGTCGGTTCGAGTCAATGCGGCCACCGCAACGTCGGCGAGATCGTCGACGTCGATGAACGGCTCCCCCACCTCACCGACCGGAAGTGCCAGGTGGCCTTCCCGAATCGGATCGAGTAGGTACCCCTCACTGAAGTTCTGGGCAAACCAACTGGCCCGCACCACAGCCCATTCCAGACCGCTGTCGGCGAGAACCTGCTCGGCTTTCTGCGCCGCCGGTTCACCGCGCCCGGACAGGAGCACCATGCGACGAACCCCTTCGCGGTACGCAAGCTCCGCGAACTCCTCGATGTGGGCGCTCGATTCCGGAACAGCCAGATCTGGCGCATACGTCACATATGCCACGTCGACGCCGGACACTGCTGGCTGCCACGTCGTCTGATCGTTCCAGTCGAAACGCGTCCCGGATGTTCTCGACGCGATTCGGGTACGGATTCCCACCGCCGTCAGCCTCTGCGCAACGCGCGCACCGGTCTTACCGGTACCACCGATCACTACTGCCGATTGAATGTCGCTTGTTGTCGTCATGCACTCATTCGACCGCGGAGCATCAATACGATCCATAGCCGAAGGTCGCAAAAACATACGCCAGCGTCTACGGTCGAAGCATGGATGCATTGTCGATGATGCTGGCGGGATCGCGGGCGGAGGGCGCTTTTCTACTGCGCTCGCTGCTCGATCCACCGTGGTCATTACGTATCGAGGACCACGCACCGATCACCGTGCTGGTTCTGGTTCGAGGCAGCGCGGTCGTCGTCTCCGACACCGGACAGACAGAAGATCTCGAGGCCGGCGACGTTGCACTCCTGCGCGGCCCCGATCCCTACACGGTCGCCGATCACCCGGACACCCCGGTCCACGTACTCATCGACGAGGCACAAAACTGCGCTGCGGTCGACGGATCACCACTCGAGGACATGTCAGTTCACGGCATTCGCACCTGGGGCAACTCGACCAGTGGTCAGACCGTCATGCTCACGGGCACATACCGTTTGGACTCCTATGTCAGCCGTCAGATCCTCGACAGCCTGACACCCGTCGCGGTAGTACGACGCAGCATCGAAACCGCGCCGATGACAAACCTTCTGGAACAACAGATCGCCGCCGACGGGCCAGGGCAGGAAGTGTTGTTGGACAGGCTCCTTGACCTGGTCCTGATATCGGCGGTCCGTACGTGGTTCGCCGAGAACCCGAATCGATCACCGCGTTGGATCAAGGCCTACGAGGATCCCGTCATCGGGCATGCCTTGCGGCTCATACACAATCGGCCGGAGCACCCCTGGACGGTCGCGAGCCTGGCCCAGGAGTCCGGCAGTTCACGAGCGGCCTTCGCGCGCAGGTTCACCAGCCTCATGGGGCTCGGACCTGTCGGCTATCTGACCGAGTGGCGACTGTCCGTGGCGGCGGATCTACTCGCAGACCCGGCACGAACGGTGTCGTCGATCGCGCGAGAAGTGGGCTACTCGAGCCCCTTTGCCCTCACAACCGCGTTCACCCGTCATCACGGAATGAGCCCGAAGATGTACCGCCAGACCCGCTGTGCGCCTTTATTAACCGCCCGCGGTGAAGAAAGGCGCACAGCAAATACCTCAATGAGCCGAAACCGCCGCCAACTCGCGGGAGCAATGACGAACTCCGCTGAGCGCACCGAGCAGGCCGGCGGCCTTGATCGCCTGGTACCCGCCCACGAGATCGGTGGCCTTGTGCAGACCCAACTGCTGCAACGACGCTGCGGCCAGGCTCGAGGTGTAACCCTCGGAGCAGACGATCACCCACTCGACGTCGTGGTCGGTGGCCAACGCGAGGTGTGCGCTGCTGGTGGGGTCAAGGCGCCATTCGAGCACGTTCCGCTCGATCGCGAGTGCACCGGGGAGAGTTCCCTCGATGGCGCGCTGCGCCTGCGGGCGAATGTCGACGAAGATCGCGCCGCGGTGGAAGGCTTCGGTGAGCTGGAAGACGTACATACGATCGATCTGTGCGCGAGCGTCGTCGAGCATTTGGTCGATGGTCATTTGGTGCCCCCCCTCGGGCAGGTCGGTCAGCTCGGTACGGGTGCGGCGAAGTGTCCGGTGATCCGTCACTTCGTAGAAGGACATTGCCGTCAGCGGCGGCGAGTAGGCGTGAACGCTCAGAGTCGGTGCATCAGAGCTGATTTCGATCGGAGCACCGGGAGCATCCGTCGAACGCACGACATCGTGAACCCATCCGAGCGGGAACGAAGCCTGATCGCCGGCGTCGAGCTGGCGTTCCACCAGGGCGTCACCGGCCCAACGGAATTCGGTGAGCGAACCACTGAGGACGGTCAAGGCGCCGAACGAGCCTGCGTGGTCGTGCAATTCGGTGTTGCGTTCGGGCACCCAACTGATGAGCCACACATCGACGTCGTCGTCCGCGTGCAAGCGGGTGGACCAACGGTCGAGCGTCGGGAAGGTATCGGGGATGAGGTGATCGAAACGGCCGTCGAGCACGCCGTTTGCTCCCTCGTCGGTCAGCCGCAGCAGATCGGCCGGGCGAAGGCGGGTAGGCAACGACGCACCACTCGGACGGCGTCCGGACGCCCCACGATTAGCGCTACGACCTGCGGAAACAGCACGATCAGCAGCGAGAGTCGGGGTCAAATCAGAGAGATCTGCAGAATATGTGGATAGCACGAGCTAGCTCCAAGGAATGTGAATTGGTCAAGGCAGCGGTCAGCCTCGACAACACTCCTGAGCACCCATGCAGCGATTCACGAGCACCATTGTGGCATAACTTTTGCAATCGCGAAACCGCTGGAACGAAACCATCGATCAGGCGACGGGTCGTCGACCGGATCCACGACGCGCCTGATTGCGCTCGAAGACCAACCTCAGCCCCTCGAGGGTGAGGTCCCGTTCGAGGTGATCGATGGTGTCGGACTCGGGAATGATCAGCGGTGCGCTGTCCCCGGTCGCGATCACGGAGACGTCGTCACCACCGAACTCCGGTAGTTCGTCGCGGACGCGGTTGACCAATCCGTCGACGAGGCCCGCAAAGCCGAATACCGCACCGGACTGCATGCATTCGACGGTATTCTTGCCGACCACCGAACGCGGGCGCACCAATTCGACCTTGCGCAGCGCAGCGGACTGCGACGCCAAGGCATCGGTCGAGATCTCGAGTCCGGGCGCGATGCAGCCGCCCAGAAACTCACCCTTGGCGGAAACGACGTCGACACAGGTCGACGTACCGAAGTCCACGACAATGCATGGCCCCTCGTAAAGATGGTGAGCGGCAAGGCTGTTGACGATCCGGTCGGCTCCCACCTCTTTGGGGTTGTCCACCAGCAGTGGCACTCCGGTGCGAATACCCGGTTCGACCACCACATGGGGAACGTGACCCCAGTACCGCTCGAGCATCACACGGATTTCACGCAAGACGGACGGCACTGTCGACAGCGCCGCAACGCCGGTGATCTGATCGACATGAGAACCCAACAGCCCACGGAAGGTCAACGCCAACTCGTCGGCAGTCATCCGAGGATCGGTTCGCATTCGCCAGTCCTGCAACAGCTTCGAATACTCACCAGTCCCGGAGAACAGACCGAGAACGATGTTGGTGTTCCGGACGTCGACCGTGAGCAGCATGGATTACACCAGGCTGGATTCGCGCGAGGCCTCGAGCGTCGACAGCATGCGTGGGGTGATCAGACCCGAACCCTCCGGCGCGTGAGCCGGGTCGGAACCGAGTTCGATCTGCTTGTTGTCGGCATCGACGAAGACTACGCGCGGGGAGTACTCCTTGACTTCCTGCTCGTTCATCACGCCGTAGGCGATGAGGATGACCAGGTCGCCTGGCTTGACCAGATGCGCTGCCGCACCATTGATTCCGATGACACCGGTTCCGCGCTCGCCGGCAATGACATACGTCTCGAGACGCGCACCGTTGTCGATGTCGACGATGCACACCTGTTCGCCTTCGAGGAGGTCTGCGGCGTCCATCAGATCCTGGTCGACGGTGACGGAGCCGACGTAATGCAGGTCGGCGTGAGTCACGGTGGCGCGGTGGATCTTCGACTTCATCATCGTGCGAAACATATCCAGGTCCTTACTCGTGAAAAGTGCTCAGTGAGACAGCAGGTCGTCGATGGCGTCGGCGGATGGGTCGGTGTCACGCTCGAGGAAGCCGGTTCCCACCGCGACACCGACGTTGTCGATCAAACGGGTGGTTCCGAGCTTGGCGGCCACCAACAGTCGGCCGTCACCTCGCTCGGGCGCGGGGCCCAGATCGACGCCCCGAACCTCGAGGTAGTCGACCTCGATTTCCGGAACAGCTGCCAGAACAGCGCGTGCGGTTTCCAGGATTGCTTCCGCTCCCCCAGCCGCCGCGTGTGCACCGGCGATCAGAGCGGCGGACAGCGCGACCGCTGCCGCGCGCTGGTTCTCGTCGAGGTAGCGATTGCGAGAGGACAACGCGAGGCCGTCGAACTCGCGAACCGTCGGAACTCCGATGATCTGTACATCGAAGTTGAGATCCCACACCATCTGACGGATGAGCGTCAGCTGCTGGTAGTCCTTCTCACCGAAGTACGCGTGATTGGGTGCCGCGATCTGCAGCAGCTTCGCCACTACCGTCAGCATTCCCGCGAAGTGAGTGGGGCGCGCTCCGCCTTCGAGTTCGCTACCCAACGGGCCCGGCACGATGGTGGTGCGCTGACCACGCGGGTACATCGTCTTGGCGCTCGGCGCGAACACCAATTCGACGCCCTCGGCGCGCAACAGGTCGAGATCCGCATCGAGAGTGCGCGGGTACGCGTCCAGATCTTCGCCGGCACCGAACTGGAGCGGGTTCACGAAGATGGAAACGATCACGACGGCGCCGGTGACCTTGGCCTGACGAACCAGTTCGATGTGGCCGGCATGCAGCGCACCCATCGTCGGAACGAGCGCCACCTGACGCCCGACACCTCGCAGTGCCCGCGAGACGCGCCGAAGCTTGTCCGGATCGTGGTGCACCGTCAGTTCGCCGCGCTTGTATCCGCCCTGCAGATCACTCACGACGGTCACCTCCCGTTTCAGTCAAGATGTCGAACAATTCGGTGGGGGCGCCCACCCGCTGGGCCGATCGCAAGGACATCGCCCGATAGCCGGCAGCGAGCTCCGGATCCAGGTCTGTCAGTACGCGCAAATGTGTGTCGACAGCAGCAGCGTCGCCGCGTGCCACCGGGCCGGTCAACGCCGAGGGACCGCGTCGTAGCGCGTTGTCCAAGGCCGCCGACAGCAGCGGCTGCAGGACTCGCTCGGCCACTCCACCCGGATCGCCGTCGACCAACTGCTGACCGAGCAGCTCGTCACCTTGCAACGACGCTCGCAGGGCCTCGACGGCGTCGACCACGAGCGTGACCAGGTGATTACTGCCGTGAGCCAGTGCGGCGTGGTAGAGCGCGCGGTTCTCCTCGCGCACTCGGACGGGCTCGCCGCCGATCTCGAGGACCAGTGACTGCGCGATCGCGTAACCGATGTCGTCGGCAGCGGTGATTCCGAAGCATGCCGACGACAGCCGTGCGGTGTCCTCGTCGTGACCGGTGAACGTCATCGCCGGATGGATAGCCAGGGGTAGTGCGCCCAGTTCGGTGAGTGGAGTCAGGATCGCGATCCCGTTGGCACCGGACGTATGGGCGACGAGCGTGCCCGGCTTGACGGCATGGGTGGCCGCCAGACCTCGAACAAGATCCGCAAGTTGATCGTCAGGAACGGCGAGAATCAGCAACTCGGAACGAGCTGCGACGTCGGCGGCCGGAAGAATTTCGGTATCGGGAAGCCGCTTCACAGCGCGGGCAACCGAGGCGCTGGAGACGGCGGAGCAAGCGCTGACAACATGACCGGCTCGCTCCAATGCGGCACCGACAGCTGTTCCGACCCTGCCTGCGGAGACAATTCCTACCGTCAATCGCGCAGGTGCAGGTCCATTAGTGATCCCGAAGGAAGTCACCGGATTCCTCTCGTTCGTTCCAGTCCCGCTCGGCGGGTACCAGACGTTCTGCGTCCGAGGATATCCTTCGCCCGAACCGTCATGCCATGGCCGGGCGAGTGATCTGCGACTCAGTCCTCTCGGCGACGGCGTCGACCGGAGCCTTCGGACGGGCTGTTCGAACTCAGGTTTGCCATGATTTCGGCGACGGTCAATCCGTTGGAATGAGCACCACTGGCGGCATCTTCCGGGGCAGCACGGCGACGACGTCGCGGCTCCGCGTCAGGCTCCGCAGCGGATTCGGGTTCAGCTTCCGCGACAGCTTCGGGAACAACCGCGGGAACAACCTCGGGCACCTCTTCGACGACAGCGTCTTCGATGACGGCATCTTCGATGTTCGGGGCCTGGGCGGGAGCCTTGACTTCAGGCTCGACCGGCGCGACCGGCTCCGAATCCTTCTTCACCGGAACGTCTTTCACCGTTCGTGTCGGCGAGGAACTCACCGGAGAACTCGGCGCTAGGTTCCCGCTCTGGGGCTTCTGTGTCTCTTGTGGCTTCTGCGTCTCTCGAGACTTCTGGGTCGGGATGACGCGCGGCGCCACGAAGCTGCTGTCACGCCACGACGTCTCCGCGAACACGACGGTTGTCTCAGCAGTCACCGGATCGTCGTTGGGCGAAGCCAAGCCGCCGACGTTCGGTGCCGGTTGGCTGGGTCCGCTCTGGCCGGCGCCGGGAACATACAACCCCGACGGTGCCGGCTGGTACGCGCCGTACGAACTACCGCCAAGTTCCGGTACTCGCGTGGAATCGGTCTTGAGCGCGGTCTGTTCGGGCAGCAGTCCACCTTCGAACAGTGCTTCGAGGTTTCGGCGCAGCGCCACCAATTCGGCGCGCAGCCCGGCCAGTTCCTCCGCGTCCGCGGTCACCTCACGTCGCACGCGACCTTCGACGCTCAGTTCGTACTCACGTCGAGCAGAAATTTCACGTTCGAGCTGCAGTTCGTACACGGTCTGCAGATCGGCAACCTTGGCTTTGTCCAGTGCCGACTCACGCCGATACTTGGTCATGGCGATAGCGCCGAGGGTGGCTGCCCACAGAGCGACGACCAGACCCACCCGAAGAAGCTGAACGCTGTTGCTGAAAATCAGAAACAGCGAAGCAATGACAGCAAGTGCCAGAAGAGCAGCAATGATCATCTGGCTCGCGCTGCGCTTGCTTCGGCGCGCAGACTTCGATCGACCAGAATTTGTCATGGTTGCCAGGGTACTTGCCGAGACCGGGGTCGCCACGTACCTCGGTGGGTGATTTGCCGACCAGGCTGTCAGTGCGCAGGCTCGTCAGGTGTATCTTCCGGCGTCTTGCAACAATGTTCGAGCCACAGAGCTGCCGCTACCAGCGCAATTGCGGCGCCCAACCCCACCCACGCGCCCGGCGTGTCGGAGGCTGCAGCCTGCAGAACCGAGCGCTGTGGGATGAGATACACCAGCACTCCGACCCAGACACCGACGGTAGCTGAACCGACCAAAGCGGATGCTTTGGCCAATGCCAGCGCTCGGGCGGCGGTGATCGGATGAAGCTGTCTGAGCCCGTCGCCGACCTGCCGGTTCTTGACGCGTGAACGAATGACAAAAGCGAAGACGGCCTCGGCAACGGCGACGAAGTAGAGCGACGCTCCCGCATAAACGGGGATGGGCGGCATCGAACCGTAGAACACGCGAATCAGAATCCAGGTGGCCACGGCCGCCACTGCGGCGAGTACCGCGAGTTCACTGATCCGGGTCGGCTTCAAACCCTTGTCTTTTTCGGTCACCGCGCAAGCACCACATCGGTAGTGCGGACACCTTCGCGCTCAGTGCGATCGAGGCCGTCGAGAATTTGTGCCACCGGCAACTTCTGGCCGTCGACGATCAGCGTCGCGTCAGGCTCGACGTCCAGCCAGGGAACGAGAACGAATGCCCGAAGATGCGCGCGCGGATGCGGAAGTGTGAGCACGGGATCGGAACTGACGACGCCTTCGCAGTCGACTACGTCCACGTCCAGGCTCCGTGGCCCCCACCGCTGTTCGCGCACCCGGTCTGCGGCTTCCTCGAGAGCTTGCGAGCGGCGAAGCCATTCAGCGGCATCGGCTTCGGGATCGTCGACCACCACCACCGCGTTGTAGAAATCCTGCTGCTCGACGCCACCCCACGGCGCGGTCGAGTAGACCGGTGAGACAGCAACGACGGCGCTGCCCAACCCGTCGACAACGGACTGCAGGTGAGCCACGCTGTCGCCGATGTTGGAACCGATCGACAGAACAGCGCGCGTCATGCCGATCGGGTCCGATGCGCGACGACGGCGACGTCCGCAAAAACCAGCGGAATCGGTGCCGACGGTTTGTGGACAACAACCTCGACGCTCTCGACTCGCGAATCTTTCATGACGTCGTCGGCGATCTCCGCGGCGACGGTCTCGATGAGATCGCGCGACGGGCCGGCGACTATCGCTGCGGCGGCTTCCGCCAACTCGCCGTAGTGCAGGGTCTGCGTCAGGTCGTCCGACGCCGCGGCGGGAGCCAAGTCCATCCACACGGTGATGTCGATGAAGAAGTCCTGACCGTCACGCTTCTCGTGGTCGAACACTCCGTGATTGCCGCGAACCTTCAGTCCGCGCAATTCGATTCGGTCCCCCATGTCAGGCCCTTTCTCGTCCACGGTTCCAGGCGTCGACCACGGCAATGGCGTCGAGCGAAGCTTGTGCGTCGTGCACCCGAACTCCCCAGGCGCCTTCGCGCGCTGCAAGGGCGGAGACCACGGCCGTCGCAGTCTCGCGGCCACCAGGTGGACGCGGATTGCCGTCGGGATCGCTGAGCAGAGACCCGAGGAACCGCTTTCGGGAAGCGCCGACCAGTACCGGGAATCCGGTCGCGTTGAACTCGGGTAGTGCACGCAACAGTGCCCAGTTGTGGTCGGCGTTCTTAGCGAACCCGAGGCCGGGGTCGAGGATGATCGACGACGAATCGACCCCCGCCTTCAACGCCAGATCGACCTGCGACAGCAGTTCGTCACGGACATCGCGGACCACGTCGTCGTAGTGATCGGCGCTGCCACGATGGACATAGTCACCGGCCGAGCGCCAATGCATGAGGATCCAGGGCACTCCGGCGTCGGCCACAACGGAGGCCATGTCGGGGTCTGCGCGACCGCCCGATACGTCGTTGACGATGCCTGCGCCCGCTTCGATCGCGGCGGCGGCAACGGAAGCACGCATCGTGTCGACGCTGACGCGAATTCCGGCTGCCACCAGTTCTTCGATCACCGGGGCAATTCGGTCCGCCTCGAGTTTCGGATCGACGCGGGTGGCTCCGGGACGCGTCGACTCGCCGCCGGCGTCGACGATGTCGACGCCGATGCGTTGCAGTTCGAGTCCGCGAGCGATCGCCGCGTCACGATCGAGAAATTGACCACCGTCGGAAAACGAATCGGCGGTGACGTTCAGAATCCCCATCACGACCATCCGGGCCGGATCGCTGCCTGCAACGGGAGCCGCGGACATCTTGCTCACTTACGCAGGATGAGGTCCAGCGCTTCGGACCGCGAGGCCGCGCTGGATTGCAGGAGCCCACGAACCGCAGACGTGGTCGTGCTGGCTCCGGGCTTGCGGATACCGCGCATCGCCATGCACAGATGCTCGGCTTCGATGACGACGATGGCTCCACGCGGGTCGAGCTTGCGCATCAAAGCATCCGCGATCTGACTGGTCAGGCGTTCTTGAACCTGCGGACGCTTGGCGTACAGGTCGACGACGCGCGCGAGCTTCGACAAACCGGTGACCTTGCCCGACTTTCCCGGGATGTAGCCAACGTGAGCAACACCGTGGAAGGACACCAGGTGGTGCTCGCACGTCGAGAACATCGGAATGTCTCGCACAAGCACCAACTCCTGGTGACCCTCGTCGAAAGTTGTGTTCAACGCGTCGTCAGGTTCGGAGTACAGACCCGCGAAGATCTCCTTGTACGAGCGCGCAACCCGGGCCGGCGTATCGAGCAGGCCTGGGCGCTCCGGATCTTCCCCGACCGCGATCAACAATTCCCGTACGGCAGCCTCTGCTCGCGCCTGATCGAACGGGCGGCCCGTTCCGAGCGACACCAGTTCACTGGCCACATCATTCACCGACAACCGAACTCTCCTCGAGAATTGTTCACAGGTCCCCCGCCGCAGAGCCTAGTGGCGCAAGGTCAGCGAGATCCGTCCGGTCCGTCCCAGCGAACGGTGCTCGGTCCCTCGTCCTCAGCCGAATGATGCGGCGGAGGAGTTTGCGGCTGTTCCGGTGCGGGGCTCTGCCACTGGTTTTCACCCGACGGGTTTCCCCGGTTCGGATCGGCGAAGGGTCCACTGTCCGGGTACTGCACCGGGTAATCGGGCTGCGCGGGGTAACGGCGGCCGGGATGCGGCTGCTCCGGGTACGCCTGCTGCCCCGGGTGCGGCTGGCCGTACTGCCCCTGATCGGGCTGCTGGGGCTGACCGTGTTGGGGCTGACCGTACTGGCCCTGCGACTGGTTCGGCGGGGTCGGATTCTGTCCACCGGTGTACCCACCCGACTGCTGTCCGGGGTACGTCGGCGACGGGTTCTCACGCGGAGGCCAACCCGGTGCCGACCATCCGGCGGGCGCTCCGTAGTCGGGTGTTCCCGGTTGCGGAGTCTGCTGCGGAGCACTCGGCTGCGGGTACGAAGGCTGTGCGTAGCCGTTCGAGGGTCCCTGGTTGCCGTTGTTGGGGAGACCACCGTTGGGGGCACCGCTGTTGGGGGCACCGCTGTTGGGTGCACCTGCCTTGACGAGAACAGGTGCGGCAGCGGGCTCCGGCCAGGTTTCGCCGCGCTCGATCGCGAGTTCGCGAGGAGTCTTCACCGGCGGACGATCCGAAGGCGTGCGCCCACCGAAATCGTTGAAAGCCGTGATGCGCGGACGCTTTTCGACGCCGGCAAGGATCTTCTCGAGGTCCTTGCGAGTCAACGTCTCACGCTCGAGCAGTTCGGTAGCGATGAGGTCGAGCGCATCGCGGTACTCGTTGAGGATTGCCCACGCTTCGGTGTGCGCTGCCTCGATGAGGTTGCGCACCTCTTCGTCGATTTCACGGGCGATCTCGTGTGAGTAGTCGGACTGAACGCCCATCGAACGGCCGAGGAACGGATCCCCGCCCTCCTGTCCGTAGCGAACCGCGCCGAGCTTGGCACTCATGCCGTATTCGGTGACCATCGCGCGGGCGATCTTGGTCGCCATGTCGATATCGGACGACGCTCCGGTGGTGGGCTCGTGGAACACCAACTCCTCGGCGGCGCGTCCACCCATTGCCATGACGAGACGAGCGATCATCTCCGAACGCGTCATCAAACCCTTGTCGTCCTCTGGCACGGTCATCGCGTGGCCACCCGTGCGACCGCGAGCGAGGATCGTGACCTTGTAGACCGGCTCGATGTCAGGCATTGCCCAAGCAGCCAGCGTGTGACCGCCCTCGTGGTACGCCGTGATCTTCTTCTCGTGCTCGCTGATGATGCGACTCTTACGCCGCGGTCCACCGACAACACGGTCCACCGATTCCTCGAGCGAGGCTTCGGTGATGACGGTTCCGTTTTCGCGTGCGGTGAGCAGCGCAGCCTCGTTGATGACGTTGGCGAGATCGGCACCCGACATTCCGACGGTCCGCTTGGCGAGACCTTCGAGGTCGGCGTTGGGATCGATCGGCTTGCCCTGCGAGTGCACGCGCAGGATCGCGCGGCGACCGGCGAGGTCGGGGGCGCCGACCGGAATCTGGCGATCGAAGCGTCCCGGACGCAGCAGTGCGGGGTCGAGGATGTCGGGGCGGTTGGTTGCGGCGATCAAGATGATGCCGGTGCGATCACCGAAGCCGTCCATCTCGACGAGCAACTGGTTGAGTGTCTGCTCGCGCTCGTCGTGTCCGCCGCCCAGGCCTGCGCCGCGCTGACGACCGACGGCGTCGATCTCGTCGACGAAGATGATGCAGGGGCTGTTCTGCTTGGCCTGCTCGAACATGTCGCGAACACGCGAAGCACCGACACCGACGAACATCTCGACGAAGTCAGAACCGGAGATGGTGAAGAACGGGACGCCGGCTTCGCCTGCGACAGCGCGAGCGAGCAGCGTCTTACCGGTTCCGGGAGGGCCGTACAGCAGCACACCGCGCGGAATCTTGGCGCCGAGCGCCTGGTAGCGAGCCGGGTTCTGCAGGAAGTCCTTGATCTCGTACAGCTCTTCGACAGCCTCGTCCGCACCGGCGACGTCGGCGAACGTGGTTTTCGGCATGTCCTTGGTGAGCTGCTTGGCCTTCGACTTACCGAATCCCATGACTCCGCCGCGACCACCGCCGCCCTGCATCCGGTTCATGACGAAGAAGAAGATGCCGAACAGAATGATCATCGGCAGCACGAACAGAAGGATCGACGTCAGCCAGCTCTCCTGAGTGACCGTCGTGTTGAACTTGTCCGCACCGGCGCCTTCGACCTTGTCGAAGATCTGCTCCGACGCACTCGCGGGGTACTTCGCCAGGATCTGCGTCTTACCGTCGGTGGCGTCGTTGCCGTTCTTGAGCCACAGACGCACCTGCTGCTCACGGTCGTCGATCTGCGCCGACTCAACGTTCTTGGCGTCGAGTTGGGAGATCGCGACCGAGGTGTCGACGGTCTTGAAGTCGCGGGTGTCGTTGCTGAAGTAGCTGAAGGCATAGATCACCAACAGCACGACGGCTACGAGTAGCACGTTACGGAACACAGTCTTACGGTTCATACAGGTCGGCCGATGTGGCCGGTCCTTTCGAGAGTGCGGGTCTGCCAGGTCGCCTTCCGGCTGCCAACCGGACACCTGCAGGTTACCGCGATCGGCCCCATCGATGCCCGCCAGCGGCCGTGCCGCTTGGTTGGAACGGTCGTCACTGTGTTCAACGTGCGCATTGCCGATCAGGTTCCCGGGCTACGTCGCAGCACAGTTTCCTGTGAGCGAACATGCTCATAGTGGTTATCGTGCGTTTTTCCGACGCTTGTCCGTCGTTATTCGTCAGGCCGTGTCGGAGAGGATTCCCGCAACAGCGTCAGCGGCGCCCGATTGGTCACCGTCGATGATGCGGTGAGCGAGATGATCGAGTCGCGCAGACAGTCGAGCCGAGGATTCGGGCACGTCCGCCTGCTGGGCGATGGTCTCGTCGAGATCAGCCAGTAAGCCGCCACCGGCCAGGTGCCTGACGCAGCGCCATGTCTCGGCGAAGTTTCTCTCGGTCCCGTCGTCGGTCAGCATCGCGACCCGAAGCGCAGCGTTGGGATTCGACGCCGCCGCCCGAGCCAGGCCGGCCATGATCGCCTCCCTGGCGGCAGTCAGTTCGTCGACGGTTCGGTCCTGTAGCCGCACTCCCGAGTCCGCAGAGCGGCCCGCGTCGGGCGTCGGAGCTTCACGAATCACTGCACCGTTACCGTGCTGGATTTCGACTCGGCCTCGGATCTCGAGGGCAACGAGCGCTTGAGCCAGCGACGCGCGACTCACGCCGAGTTCGGCAGCCAGGCTGCGTTCGGGAGGAAGCCGATCGCCGGGCGAAAGGCCTTGAGCCTCGATGAAATTCGAAATGTGCTCGGCCAACTGCTCATACAGACGCGGACGCTTCAATCGTCCGGGCAGGCCCGAGCGCGAGCCGGGCGATGACGTCGAATTCATGCCTCGGAGTGTACTTGACAAATGGAGCAGTGGCAGAGAGGCTAGGCCAATTCCAAGTGATGCAGACCACAAGCTGGTCGCGAACGGATTGAGAGTTCGATGGCAAATGTCATAGCCCTGTCAGTACTTGTCCTGGTGTTCGTCATATCCACCGTGAGGTCGGTGAACATGGGTGCGCTCGCCCTGGTGGCTGCCTTCGTCGTCGGAACACTGGTCTTCACCGTCGATACCAGCGAGATCCTCGACGGCTTCCCGGCCAGCCTCTTCGTCATCCTGGTCGGCGTCACCTACCTGTTCGCGCTGGCCAGAAACAACGGCACGGTCGACTGGATCATTCACGCGGCAGTCCGCGCGGTCAGAGGACGAGTGGCCCTCGTGCCGTGGGCGATGTTCGCGGTGTGCGCAGCCGTGACCGCCATGGGCGCGGTCAGTCCCGCTGCCGTCGCCATCATCGCGCCGGTGGCAATGGGCTTCGCCACCCGCTACCGGATCCACCCCATGCTGATGGGCTTCATGGTCGTCCAGGGCGCAACGGCGGGCAGCTTCTCCCCTATCGGAATCTTCGGCGTGATCACCAACGACGTCATGCGTCAGAACGGCCTCCCGTCGAGCCCGGCCTTGCTGTTCGTCTCGACCTTCGCGGCCGCGGCCGTTGTTGCTGCCATCGCGTACGTCTCGTTCGGCGGACGCGCGTTGATTGCGCGCGGCGCCTCCGAACGCGTGCTCGTCAACGCAGTCGGCAATGCGTCTGGCGGTGGCGACACCATCACCGGTTCGGGTTCCAGCGACAGCTCGAAGGGTGGCGGCAAGTCCTCGGGTGGGGCCGCTCCGCACGAGGGAGCGCTCAATCTCGAGCGGCGACTCACCCTGCTCGGACTGGCGTCGCTTGCACTCGGCGCCTTGGTGTTCGACCTCGACGTCGGATTCACCGCACTGACCGTCGCGGTACTTCTCACCCTGATCTTCCCGGCCTCCGCCCGCGGCGCCGTCGACAAGATCAGCTGGGGCACCGTGCTCCTCATCGGCGGAATCGTCACGTACGTCGCTCTTCTGCAGAACCAGAACACCGTCCAGTGGCTCGGGGATTCTGTTGCACACGTGGGGATTCCACTTCTCGCGGCGTTCTTGATCTGTCTGATCGGCGCGATCGTGTCGGCGTTTGCATCCACCACGGGAATCCTCGGCGCACTCATCCCTTTGGCAATTCCATTCCTCATGACCGGTCAGGTCAATGCAACCGGTCTGGTCATCGCGCTGGCAATCTCCTCGTCTCTGGTCGATTGCAGTCCGTTCTCGACCAATGGCGCGCTGGTGGTCGCGAACGCCGCTCCGGAAGAACGCGACGTGGTGTTCGGGCTGACGATGCGGTGGGGCATGACCATCATGGTGGTGACGCCGATTCTCGCCTGGCTGATGTTCGTTGTTCCCTGGTCCGTCTGAATCTTCGCTCAAAGAAAGGGAACTCGCGATGAACAGCGAATCCACACTTCTGCGCTCCCTCGACCCCCGCATCTTCGACGACCACGGAGCGGCGGTCAGTTTCGGCGAAGGCGCAACCCTCTCTCGCGCCGACTTGTTTGCCGCCGCCACCGCGGTCGCCGATCGAATCCACGGTGCACAGCGAGTGGCAGTACAAGCCGCCGCCCGCCTCGAGACAGTGGTCGCCGTCGCCGGCGCGCTGATCGCCGGTGTTGCCGTGGTCCCGATCCCACCGGACTCCGGCCCGCTCGAACGTCAGCACATCATCGCCGATTCCCAGGCCGAACTGATACTCGGAGACGGACCGTCGGATTCGAGTATCCCGTTGATTCCCATCGATATTCACGCGCGATCTGCGACGTCCTATCCCGAACCGAGCGCGGCAGCTACCGCACTGATCATGTACACCTCAGGAACCACCGGAGCTCCGAAAGGCGTTGTCCTCTCGCGAGCATCGATCGCTGCGGATCTCGACGCGCTCGCTCATGTGTGGAATTGGACGCCAGAGGACACACTCGTCCACGGACTGCCCCTCTTCCACGTCCACGGGTTGATTCTCGGCGTGTTGGGCGCCTTGCGCGTGGGTTCGCCGCTGATTCATACCGTCAGACCAACTCCGGATTCGTATGCCGCAGCGGGTGGCTCGTTGTACTTCGGTGTTCCGACCGTCTGGTCACGCGTGTGCGGTGAGCCCTCGGCGGCAGCAGCATTGCGATCCGCGCGCTTGCTCGTGTCCGGAAGTGCACCACTTCCGGTTCCATTGTTCGAGCGGATGAAATCGCTGACCGGGTTGGCTCCCGTCGAGCGCTACGGAATGAGTGAAACCCTCATCACCGTCAGCACGACGCACGACGGCGAACGTCGCCCGGGTTGGGTCGGGCACGCCGTTCCGGGAGTCAGGACGAGGTTGCGCGGCGAGAACGGCGAATTGTCGGCGCACGACGGAGAGCAGCTTGGGCAACTGGAAGTTGCGGGCGCCGTTCTCTTCGACGGGTACCTCGGGAACCCCTCGAAGACAGCGGAATCCATGACCGAAGACGGCTGGTTCCGCACCGGCGACATCGCGGTGATCGACGACAGCGGATTCCACCGCATCGTAGGTCGCGAGTCGGTCGACATGATCAAGTCCGGTGGATACCGCATCGGTGCCGGCGAGGTGGAACAGGCACTTCTGGCATACCCCGGCGTTCGCGAGGCCGCCGTCGTCGGTGTGCCGGACGACGATCTCGGACAGCGCATAGTCGCGTTCATCGTCGGCGACGTAGCCGACTGCGCTGTGGTTTCGGACTTCGTCGCCGAATCACTGTCGATCCACAAGCGCCCACGCCAGGTTTGTCTGGTGGACAGCTTGCCTCGCAACGCTATGGGCAAAGTCCAGAAGAAGCTGCTGACGCTCTGAGGCTGGACCTGTAGCAGCCACCGACGAACCCAGTGGCTGCTACGTGCTCATTTGCGGTGCGAGTCAGCTCGGACTAAGCGGCCAGGGCGGGAAAGACGACAACCGATCCATCACGCCGTCTTGCGATCTCGATCGCCACGTCGGATTCGTTGTCCGACATTGCGACCCCATCTCCCAGCTCCCGCAACAGGTATGCGGTCCGCAGCATCTTGTCGACTTCACTCGACTTGAACACAAAATCACGAACACCGTGGGATCGGTCAAGCCTCAGCTCGGAAAGTCCCATGAGCAGTGACGCGATGCCCGACTCCAACTTCGCGACACGCTGCTGATCGCTCTTCAACGCGCGAGTGAAGCTCTCGAAAGGGTTGGCTTCGTCCATCTGAGCGTGCTCCACAGCTTGAAGGACGATCACACGCTTCTTGAGCGCGATAGCGAGTGCGGCAAGCTCGAGGTGGGCGCGGAACTCGCCACCGTCCTCGTCGATTCCGGTGAACGCTTTTCGCAGAGTATCGAGCTCGACGCGACCGGTCTTCAATGGGTCGAGTCCCTGCTGCCATTTCTTCAGTCGCCCTTCGGCATCCGCCATACCGACACTGATCGCGTGTACGGCGGAGTCCAGTCCAACTGACGCGCCGATGCGTCCCTGATCGAGCAGAATCGCAGTCGCAGTGTCGATCGCGCCCCGACATCCGTTCAGGGAGTTACGTTCCTTTTGCAACGCGTCATCGTGGAGCTTCTCAAGTAACTTGGTGATGTTCTCGATTGCGAGTTCACGCTTGTGGTCGGCGTGGGCGCTGACACCAACCGCGACTGCCATCAACACCAGGGGAGCCGCGACTGTCAGTGCACCCGCACTGGCTGCTGCAAGACCTGCCGTCGCGGCGGACCCGCCAGCGGCACCAACCGCGGCTGCCTGTCCTGCAACAGGCACGAACGAGGCCTGCGCAGCAATCCCCGAAGATCCGATAAGCGCACTGTGCACGCCACCCGCCGCCGCCTTGGACGTCATCGGTTTCACCAGCCCACTGCCAACTTGCGCGGCGACTTTTGCCGGGACAACCATGCGGTACAACGTCTCGCCACTCGCGACCGCTGAACTCGACGAAGCTTTGGATGTCTGGCTGATCAGCTGCGACAGATGGGTAGCCAGTGGACTCGCACTATCCGGGAGATCCCTCGATCGAGGTCGATCGACTTCGGAAGCGGATGCGCCTCGAGTGTTGCGATCGGGGTCTCGGCCAACACCGCCAGGACTGTCCGCAACTCCGCCAGTCGGTCGGGCGTCATGGTTCCCTCGTCCGGAATAGCGGGCACCTCCGCCTGCTTTGTAGCAAGCGTCCACACCGGAATTACATTGTCATTGTCGACCACATCGAGCCTTCCTCGGTTACGTCGCGCTCACGCTATCCGGTCACTCAGATATTAGGATGCGTACACGGTATGCGGCTGGGATGGACCAGTGCCGCCAACGTTCCCCCACGCCAAGACTGCAGTGCTGGTACAACCATCTCGTGGACACACTGCTCGCACCAACATGTCATGAGGTGTGCTCATGACCTCAGCGCTCACGGGCTTCACGGTCCCCCAGTTCTCAGAGTTCGATCCTCCGGTCGCAGGAGAAGGGAGCCTGGACCCAATGGGTCTCGGCGCCATTTCGGAAAAGTTGTCTGACAAACTGGTTCCCGACTTCCGCGCGCGAATGACTCGGTTTCGCCTGATGACAGCCATGGCCGTCGGCAGTATCGTCTGTGACGATTTCGAATCCACACGTGCCGCAGACGGCGTGACAACACCCCAAATCGCATTCGAATGGATAGTTCTGGAGGCGTTTGCGCGAAGTTCTAAAAGTGCACTGCGTGGCGTCCCCGGGATGCAGAAAGCACGGGCGGTGGTCGGGCGCCGAGATCGCCTGTCTGCGAACTCGTACCTCAAAGGTCCGTCGGTGTTCGGTTTTCACGGCGTGTACAAGCCGCTCGCGAAAACGCTCGACATCGTTACTTCGAGCTTGACGGCGGGGTCGCAGCAAACAGCATTGGTGTCGATGTGGGAACGCGAAGCCAACCTTCCTGGCTTCGTCGATGAGACCGCAGGAACGGACGGTGGCGAACTACGTCGCGACCTGCGCAACGCCCTACGTCGAAGCTTCGAGTCATCTCGCTGCGATGTTGCTCCTACTGGTAGGACAGTCGGCACACTTGCGCAGGCATTAGATCCCGACGGCCCGGGAGCAGGTGAACGCAGCTTACTCCGGGGCCTGTCCGAAGAACGCCACCCGCTACGCAGTGAACTCGCGCGCTTGCTGGAACCTTCACTCGACGACGAAACCCTGACGGAAAGCGATGTGATTTCGGAGATTGTTCGCGCTTCGTCGCCCGCACTTCGCGAGACGATCAACGCCGTCATCGCATACGAGAACTTTGCGCGCTACCTCGACACTTGCTTCCGTACGGTGTGCCACGTTTCGTATTCGCTGGGCACGACGCCATTGAAAGCCGACGCGTTGAAGCACGATCCGACCTTCGTCCGCGCAGCAGGAAATCTCCCGGCTCTCCACAAGCGCGCGTTCGAGACGCTCTCCGCGACAACGGGTACAGTTGAATTCGATGCGCGTTTCACCGGTTTCGCCGACGAACACACACCCGCCGATCTGGCCCAACTGGTTCTGAATCATCATGGCGCGATACAAGCGTCGAAGCCGCCACTGGGCAAGCGGCCATGGTTCGAGCCGTACAAGAACGGCTGGTTGGTGCGGCCCGGATACGAGGAACGAACCCGGCCATCGCTCGACGGACCATTCATTCATCCCATCCGAATAAACGCATTGCGTCGATTCTTACGAGATACCGCCGTATGACCACAAAAATGCTCGACCACTGGTCCGCGCCAGCAGGCAGCGGATCTGCAGTGGCATGTCTGGCAACAACATTCACATTCGACCCTCAGTTCTTCACGGATGATTGCCTTAGCAGATTTCTTGCGCTATCTGCGGTAACCGGCGAGGGGGACAAGATCAGCTCGATTGCCGCAACCTTCGAAGAGGAGCTTCGACTTAATGAAACCGCGGCCATCTCAGTCCTGGTCGATCGAGGCACTCGCACCGACAGACGCAATCTTCGATGGGACCTGATACCGGTTTCGACGGGCAATGGCCTACTACATGCCAAAGTCGTAATACTCATATGGGAACGCCATGCGCGCATCGTCGTCGGCTCGGCAAACCTCACCCCTGCGGGCTACCGAGAAAAGATCGAGGCGGCGCTTGCATTCGACATCACCCAAGGCTGCCAGATACCACGCCCAGTCCTTCTCGGCATAGTGAGCGAACTGCGCAGCTACCTTGAATTGTTGCCTGGTGCAGCTAGTTCGACGACGGATCGGGCAACGGACACGCTCAACCGCATCACCAGCCGCATCGAGCAACATTCCCCTGCCTTGCCGACAGAAACCGCAGTGCACCTCGCGGTCGCGCCTTCAGCTCCCGGTTCTTCCCCACTCGACGGTTACAAGGCTGTGTGGCGAACATCGAAGAAACCACTGCGGGCATCCGTACTGTCACCCTTCTGGGATGCCGCAACGAGCACGACGGCATTGACCTCGGTTCGATCGCTACTCACCGGCCAGCCGAAGACTGCGCGAAGCGTGACCGCTGTCGTCGGCCTTGATCGTGTGGGTGCGGTAATGGCACCGGTTGAGCTCGCCTCACAAGTGGATCGAGTGCGAGCACTGGCGCCACTCGATGCCGAGCAACGCACCTTGCATGCCAAGGCACTTGTGTTGGAGAACGACGAGTGGGTCGCGGCACTCATAGGATCATCGAACGCAACCACGGCCGGTTGGGGGCTCGCAACGACCCATGGCCACCGAGAACTCAATGTGTGGGTCGGCGCCCCGCGTACGTCGCCCACAGGTCGAGCTTTGCGCGCACTGGTCAGTACACAGAAATCCGTCGACTTGAATGCCATCGAAACGGTGAACACTGATGACGACGACAGCAACCTTCCTTCACTTCCGCTCTTCTTCTCTTGGTGCACAATCGAGCTGACGTCGAATTCCGCACAGTTGGTGCTTTCGTTCGATCGAACGGAGCAAGAGCCGGACTCGTGGTCTGTGCACGCACTTGGCCTCGAGTGCGCTGTGGACCAAGAGTTGTGGCGGAAGCAATTGCAACCTGAACAACTTTTTGTGACGGTAGACAGAACCGCAGTACCTTCATTCCTCGACGTCGGTTGGACGGCTGACGGAACCCCGGTATCAGCCCAATGGGTAGCGAACGTCGACGACACGAGCAAGCTGCCGATTCCCGCAGAACTTGAGGACCTTCCTGTGCAACTCTTACTGGACGCCCTCGGATCGACCCGTCCGCTCCCAGCTGCGGTGGAGCATGAACTCCGGCGAATCGAAGCTCGAAAGCTGGCGGGTACGGATGCAACCGACGCCCTACGCCGATTCGATTCGAGCGGTCTACTGCTGCATCGCACACGCGCGCGGTCTGCAGCCCTCTGGGCGTTGCGTGAGCGACTCGGCACACGTGCTGCTTCGCTCGAGGTATTGCGAAATCGCCTGTTCGGTGTGGTCGGGCCAGTCGAGATCGGTAGGCTCCTCGTACTTGACCAGACAGCTCTCGATGGGGGTTCGTCGGGCACAGGGACCGCAGCACCCGCCGAGACTCATTTCCTTCTCGCTGAGATCGCACTGACGGTCGGGACCGTCGACTGGAAATGCGCTCTCCAATCTTTGGATCGCGCTGTCGCACAGAGTGTTCTCGCCGAGGCACTTTCGAAGATCGAGGACAGACAACGATCCCTGAATTCCGATGAATTGGAGAGTGACATGCTCGAATACGTTGCCGACGCATTCAAGGAGGCACGGCGCTCATGTGGACTTTGAGCCCGGACATCGACCTCTCGAACGACAACCTCCCCACAGCAGACTCGACGCGCCAGCAGAAAACCGCTGAGGAGATTCTTCGTAGATTCGCGAATCAGCCGGGTCTGGTACTTGCCGACGAAGTCGGCATGGGGAAAACATTTGTGGCACTGGCAGTCGCAGCATCGGTCGTTCGAGCAACCGGCCACCGGCATCCGGTCGTGGTGATGGTGCCACCATCCGTCGCCGAGAAATGGCCTCGAGAGTGGAATGTCTTCGCCGAAAAGTGCTTGCCGGACGCGTCGGACATTCGTGTCTCGGGAGCCATTCGACACGGAATCGAGTTCTTGAAGCTTCTCGATGATCCACCAGAACGCCGACGTCACATCATCTTTCTGACGCACGGAGCCTTGACAAGAACGACAAATGATCCGTTCGTCCGACTCGCACTACTTCGACGTGCGGGCCGCAGAAGAGCTGAATTACAGAGGCGACGGCCGGCGATCGCTCGGCATGCATCATTCCTCCTCTCAGACAAACGCTTCCGCGACGAAGCCCTTGTTACGCGCCTTCTCGAAACGCCCGAGAGCAACTGGATGGACTTGTGGAACAAGCACTCGGGGGCTGCACCATTGGATGACGACCCGGTTCCCGCCGCGTTTGTCGATGCCATCGACAATGACATCCTCGAACCACTCCGCGATGCACTCACACTGCTACCAATGAAGCAATCGATCAATTTCGACGATCGGTTGTCCGGAGCCAAGAAAGCTTTGACGACGGCGATGCGCGGCGCTTGGGCTGACGGGCTTCGCCAACTCGATGTCACCCTCCCATTGCTCGTGTTGGACGAAGCCCATCACGTCAAGAACGACAACGCCACATCCGGTTTGTTCGCGAACGAAGAGGCCCAAGGAGATGCCGAAGCACTCCGGGGCCCACTCGGCGGAATGTTCGAGCGCATGTTGTTCCTGACTGCAACCCCGTTCCAGCTCGGACATCACGAATTACTCAGTGTACTAAGGCGGTTCGACGGTATTCGATGGCCGAACCCCGTCGACCGCGTCGCGTTCGAAGACTCGATCAGCGAACTCGGTGATGCATTGGACACTGCGCGATCAGCCGCCCAACGGTTCGAGCAGCGTTGGACAGCCATTGACCCCGTACAGGATTCCAGTTTGAAATCGCTTTCGAGCTTCGACAATGCCGACATCGAGAGTTTGAGTCGTTCGGCCCGTGCCGCTGTAACAAGCGGGATCGATGCGCGTAAGGCCAAAGACTGCGCCGCAGAGGCATTGCGCCCGTGGGTCATCCGCCATCTGAAGTCCAACGACACCGAACGTCGTCGCTATCGTGCCGGTGCGGCGGTCCTCGACAGTAGGGCCGGCGATCTCGGGTTGCCGATCGACGGCGCCGCGGCTTTGCCGTTCCTGCTTGCAGGTCGCGCAGATGCTGTCGCACGGCTGTCTGGCGACTCGACAGGCTCCACCCGATCGCTCTTCTCTTACGGGATAGCATCATCGTTCGAGGCCTATCGCAGAACTCGATCAAATGGGGCGGCAGATATCGACGATGTCGAGGGCGCAAAGCGCACCGCGCCCACGACAGGCCCCGTCAAGTGGTATCTGGATCGTATCGAACAACAACTCCCCGACAATCCAGAGAGCCTCGCGCGCCACCCGAAAATTGCTGCCACAGTGGAGCTTACACTCCGTTTATGGGACGAGGGCCACAAGGTCCTGATCTTCTGTTTCTACCGAGAAACCGGGCGCGCACTTCGGTTGCACATCGCACGAGCACTACAGAAGCGCATAACCGAGCGAGCAGCGGGCGCACTGTTCGTCGATGCCACTGATCCGACAGCAGTCGGCGAAGCCGTCAATCGATTGCGCAATCGCCTGTTACGTAGCGATTCCTCTGGAAACAAACGCATTCGAGATACTGTCGAGGAATGGGCCGACCTTCTCGATAAAGAATCTCGATACCAACTCGGCGAAGTAGTCGTGAGATTTCTTCGCACGGATTCCTTCCTCGTTCGGTTCACGCCCATTTCCCCTTCGATGACCGTCGAAGAACTGATGAAGGGACTCGAAACAGCTCCTCCGGGTGGCATTCCACTACGAAAGCGTATCGAGTCATTTGCCGAGTTTCTTTCCAAGAGAACCCCGGAGGACCGCGAACGCATTCTGAATATTCTGCTGACAACGCGAACCGGCGACATCACAGTCGACGAATCCGCGGACGACGAAATCGATCCAGCAGAGCACTCACCCCTTCACACCACGGTTGCACCCAATGTGCGGCTCGCGAATGGTGAAGTAGCTCAAAAGACTCGACAAAGGCTCATGGCATCATTCAACTCCCCGTTCTTCCCCGATGTGCTCATCGCCAGTTCCGTGATGTCTGAGGGTGTGGATTTGCACGTTGCCTGCCGACATGTCATTCACCACGACTTGGACTGGAACCCCGCGACGCTCGAACAACGAACGGGTCGCCTGGATCGACTCGGCTCGGCCGCGCAACTGGCGGGCGAACCTTTGATCGTGTACGAGCCATACCTCGGCGGCACCCACGATGAACGTATGTATCGAGTGGTCAAAGATCGAGATCGTTGGTTCGGCGTCGTCATGGGAGATACGCGTACTGCGGACAATGCAGAAACGGGTGGTGTGGAAACTAGGGTGCCTCTTCCGTTGTCACTGGTACGTGAACTCACAATGGACTTGGCAGTCACGGAGTCATCCCACTGACGCACACATACTCAGCCGCTCTCCAACAGGACGGCAACAACTCCACACAAATGCCGCACCTCGGCGACGGTCGGCGCAAGTTCATACGCATGGTGATGACAGACATTGCTCAATCTGTTCCATGCCACTGCTGCGGCGTCGGCGCGTTTCGTTGTGTCGAGGGAACGGAGAATCACCAATCGCGAGCGCATGCTTGCTTGCGGCGCTTCGGCATTCAGCGCGATACACCGTTCGGCTACCAGTTCCTCCAATGCCTGCCTGGCCAGAAAAGCAGCCAACCGTGCCGAACTTCCAGCAGCACCGACACTTCCATCGAGCAGTAGCTCCGCATTTCGCAGCACGACAGCCGGCGGCATCTGTGTTGTCATTCCGCGAGGATCCCGTCGACCGTCTTCCTGAGGTCATTCACTTCGCTCCTCGTGATCGACATATCGGCCCCGACATGCGAGCCGGCGTTGGCAATATTGAGCGTCGCTTTGCGCCCTTCTCGCAGAATTTGCCACTGCGACAAAGGCTTCTCGGCATCGCCGTACACCGCGAGCGCGATCTTGGCCCGCGTCTTTTTCACCGACGTCCACCGGTTCTCGGTGTCGACCCGACCCTCGCCCGCCTTGTGTTGCTTCGCGTAATACACCTGCTGCGCCGCGGATTCCAAGGCCAACCGGAACAAACCTGGTGCCACTCGGCGCTTGACCTCGTCGGGAACGTTCTCGTCGAGCACCAGCGCGCGGACGTCGTCCACATAGCGGGTCGCCTGGTTCAGTGTCTCTGCGACACAGACCTGCGATCCGGTCTCACGTGCAACCTCGACCAGTCGCGCATTCACCGCAAGTTGCCGTATCGCAGTGGCCAATCGGTCGTCGTGGGAGAACACGATGACCTGCCGTGTCTCCGACAGCTTCGACAAAACTCGGATGAACCCGTCGATCTTGGCCGGGTCCATCGCCTGAATCGGATCATCGAGAACGATGAAGCGGAACGGACTGTTCGGTGTGGTCGCACGTGGAATGAACAGTGCAAGCGCCAGAGCGTGCAACTCCCCCTGACTCATCACCGCCAATGCTTCGGTCGGTACTCCGTCCACCGACCCTTTCAGCACCGCCCTGCGTCGAGTATTGCTGCCTTCCAGGCTGATCGACCCGATGTCGACGTTGCTTTCCTGCCTGAGCTCCGACCAAATCTCGCGCGCCTGCTCCGCGATCGGCTTGAGTCTCTGATTCCGCAGTTCTGCCGCATGGGCGGCTACCCACCTCTTCGCCGCATCCAGGGCTTTGACGGTGTCATCACTCAATCGTGCGTCACGCTCGAGGTTGACCCACGTCATCAAACGACCCGCGATCGGAGCCCATGTGTCTTCCTGCTCGGCGATTGCGACCGCCGCCTCTTCGCGCACGGCGTTCGCAGCGTCGATCACCGCAGGCAAGGTCTTCTCGATGTGCTCGGCGAGCTCGGTTACCCCGGTCGGCGCACCTTGGGCAGCGGCCACTGAGTCTCGGTACCGGATCAACGACTCCAATTCCGGACCCTCGACCGTTTCCAGACGCACCAGCTCGTTCAGCAATTCCTTTGCTGCCCGACATGCGTTGTCAAGATCGCGTCGAGACTTCCGATACTTCCCCAGCTTGCTGTTCTGTTCCGCGAGGCGCGTTCGGGATTGCGTAGCCCAGGCGTCGTCGAGCACCCCCGCCGCACATACCGGGCACTCGATTGTGCCTGTCTCACTGTGCAATTGAATGACTCTATCGAGGATATCGCTGCGCTGTTCCACTACCGACAAAGCATCGCCAGCGTGCTCGACGGTGTCGGCGACCGCAACCCGAAGATCGGCGACAACCATGTCGATCGCCGGCTTCTGTGGGACCGCCAGATTCGCGCACCTGCGCAGACCAGACAGGGTGGACGCAACAGCCGAACCAGAGCCTGTGGCGAGCGCAAGCACCTCGTCGAGATCGTGAGTCCGCTTCTTCAACTGAGTGACGGCGGTTTGTGCACGCTCGTCTGCTGATTCGGCGACAATTTCCTTGAGTTGACGCAGCTCCTCATTCGCGCACTGACGCGCAGTCTTGGCAGACTTCAGCGCGGCGGTGAGCCGTTTCTCGGCGTCCGCGATCTCGTCCAGTCCCAATAGCTTTGCAAGTGCGTCGTACAGCGTGGACGGGCTGTCCTCGACCAGCCCTCCGATCTCGTCGTAAGACAAGATCGGCCGATGCAGCTCGACGGCGGACTTCCATCCGAGTTCATCGGTACCGACAGTGCGCTTCTGTTTGCCCGTCTGGGTCCACGCTTCGTTGTCGTGCAACGTGGCACCGATCGGCCAGTCGACGGCGACGACGGTCGGTTCGGAACCCTCGACGGTCAGCCCAACGCGCACCTCGCATGGATCCGGGCTGTGCAGGTTTCGCCAGCTGTCAGCCCATAATTTCGCCTTGTTTTTCCACCGGTAGCTCGAGCTGGTAACTGCAAATTCAAGAGCTTCCGCAAAACTCGACTTACCCGACCCGTTGCGTCCACTGACGATCGTGATGCCAGGCGCAGGATGCAGATCGAGAACGGCTTTCGGTCCGATGCCGCGGAAGCCGGCGACCGAGATAGATGTAAGGAATGCTCCAACTGGTTCTTCTGCTGGGCCGCTGGCGGTTTCGGGTCGGGTTCTGAGCTGCTCCGTACCGCCAATCTGCTTGCTGAGCGCATCAGCACCCTCGAGTGCTGCAAGAACGAGATACTTCGCTGCATCAGGCAGATTCGTGTCTTCGTCGATCGCGTCCCAGACGACCTCGTCGAGCGATCTTTCTGCATCTCTGTTGGCAGTTGTCACCAAAACTCCCTCGCCTCGTCGATCCCAACCGACCCAACGGTTTCATATGGGACCGACAGTACGTCTTGGCGAGGGAGCTCAGCTGCACATCAGGACACGACAAAATGCGACAGGATCGCCTGGACTTCGTAGATGTCGACCTGCTTGGTGAACTGTTTCTGGATCGGTGTCGCGTTCCCCGAGATCCATATCTTCAGCTCGGCGTCGAGATCGAAGGTTCCGGCTGTCTCGACCGCGAAGTGGGTGATCGACCGGTACGGCACACTGTGGTACTCGATCTTGCGACCCGTCAGCCCCTGCTTGTCGACCATCAAGAGTCGCCGATTCGTGAACAGAAATGCGTCGCGAACCAACTGATACGCCGCATGAACCTGCTCCCCGTGTCCGAGCAGACGCGCGTATTCGTGGTGCGCCGCAGCGGGATCGATCTTTCCAGCGTTACCGATCAACCCGTCCATGAGACCCATCAGGCCCGATACCTCCGTGCTCGTCCAAGCTGCCTCCACGGTCGAAGGCGACAGCGACGCTATCGGTGGACGAGTCAGTGGTGTTACCGGCGAGCAGGCTCAGCCGCCGTAGACCTCGGGGTCCAGGGTGCCTATGTACGGCAGATCGCGGTACCGCTCGGCGTAGTCGAGGCCGTAACCGACGACGAACTCGTTGGGGATGTCGAAGCCCACGTCGCGGACGTCGACGTCGATCTTGACCGCATCCGGCTTACGGAGCAGGGTGACGACCTCGAGCGAAGCGGGATTACGTGTCTTGAGGTTGCGCATCAGCCACGACAGTGTGAGACCGGAGTCGATGATGTCCTCGACGATCAGCACGTGGCGACCGGCGATGTCCTTGTCGAGGTCCTTGAGGATGCGGACGACGCCCGAAGACGAGGTCGAGGATCCGTAGGAGCTCACGGCCATGAATTCCATCTGCGACGGGATCGGCAGGGCGCGGGCGAAGTCGGTCATGAAGAAGACCGCTCCCTTGAGGACGCCGATCAGCAGGAGATCCCCTTCGGGGGCGCCTGCCGGGTAACGCTTGGCGATGTCCTCAGCCAGTTCCGCCGTTCGTGCACGGATCTGTTCTTCGGAGATCAGTACCGATGCGATGTCGCCCTCGTACACGCGTCAAACCCTTCGTCGGTCTTCGAATCCGAGGATCAGCCTGCCACGTCGCCGGGCCGCCACCAACCTCGCCTCCGGTGTTCCGCCCCCGATCGCGACGCCGCCTTGCCCCCGCCAGTCGGTCACCAGGGCGTCGACCGCCCGTAACTGTTTGTCCGTCAATGCTTTTGCGGCGCCCTGCAGCAGCCAGGCCCGCAGAGCACGTCGACGGATTGCGGTGGGCGCTTCGGCAAGTGTGTCCACTTCCACTTCCCCGTCGACGACAACACGTAGGAGTAGGGCCTCGGCGTACTTGTCGAGCGCCTCGCCGTCCTCACGCAACTGCGTCGCGGTTCGGGCCAACGCTTCGGGAACTCCCCCGCCGAGAATTTCTTCGAGCAGCGGCAACGCCTCGTGCCGCAGACGTACGCGAGTGAACTCGGGATTGTTGTTGTGCGGGTCCTCCCACGGCGTGATTCCCAGGTCGACGCAGGCCGCCCTGGTCACCGATCGCCGGATGCCGAGGAGCGGCCGTCCCCAGGGAGCGTCGAATGCAGCCATACCTTGAATCGATCGCCCACCGGACCCGCGCGAGAGTCCGAGAAGCACGGTCTCGGCCTGATCGTCGAGCGTGTGTCCGAGCAGAACCGGGAGGTCAGCCCTTGCGTCGCGTAGGGCGTTATACCGAGCCTCACGCGCAGCGGCTTCGAGACTCCCACCTTCGGCTACGTCGACTGTCAGCACCGTCGCGGTCCGGCAACCCAGCGCCAGCGCCTGGTCTGCGGCCGAGCGTGCGACGGCATCCGAACCAGGCTGCAGCCGATGGTCCACGATCAACGCGTCGACCGAATCGGCTTCCGCCACCGCTGCTGCGGTCAACGCCAATGAATCGGCGCCCCCGGACAGGGCGACGACCACACGGCGTCGTGGCTCGAATGCGAGCGTCCACGCCCGCACGGCCTGTCGCAGCGCCAGGAGGGCAGGCGTCTCAGGCAGCAGCATCTAGCCGAGAACGCGCTTTACCCACGCGTCGGGATTGTCGATCTCGTCGAGCAACGGCAAGGTCTCGGGCCCGGTCCAGATGGTGTTGAACTGCTCCATGCCGACCTTGAGAACCACCGCGTCGACGAAGGCCTTGCCGCGCACGTACTGCGCCATCTTGGCGTCCATGCCGAGAAGCATCTTGATGATCCGCTGCACGGGGTTGGACTTGCGCTGCCGACGCTTGTCGAAGGCCGCGCGGATCGTTGCCACCGACGGCACCACGGCGGGGCCGACGGCGTCCATCACGTGGTCTGCATGCCCTTCCAGGAGAGTGCCGAGTACAAGCATCCGATCCAGCGCGTCACGCTGGGGTTCCGCCTGCGAGGCGCGCAGCAGTCCGATGATGCCGCCCGCCGTCGCACCGTCACTGGAGTCGGGTTCCTTCCGCGAGCGCAGCTCTGCAGCAAGGCGCCCGACAACGTCGGTCATCGACTCGTCCACCGTCGCACCAAGCGTTTCGACGGATTCCTTCATGTACTCCGCGAGCCACGGCGAGGACGAGAACTGGACCCGGTGAGTGACCTCGTGCAGGCAGACCCACAACCGGAAGTCACTCGGGTTCAGCCGAAGGGACCGTTCGACGGAGACGATGTTCGGTGTGACCAGAAGCAGGGTGCCGTGCTCGCCGGTGAACGGGTCGTACTGCCCGAGGATCGCCGAAGACAGGTACGCCAGCATGGCGCCGGCCTGCAGGCCCGCCGGCTTTCCGACGATGAGATTGCCACTGCCGTCAGGGTCGGCGCCGGTGAGATGTGCCATCGACCGCGAGGCCGCCGTGATCCACCCGGCCCGGTCAAGCACGTCAGCGGCCGGGACCGGTAGACCGTCGGCCAAACCGGTCACTTCACGAACCGGCAGTTCTGCACGCTCGGACGCTTCGGCGAGTTCTGCGGTTGCCGTCTCGGCCGTGTAGCGAGACATCGCGGGGCCACCGCGCGCCAGCTTTATCCCGGCTTTGGCGGCAAGACTCCAGTCGACGGCACCACCGAGCGGAGCCGAGGCTTCATCATCTTGTGGAGTCTTTTCGGCCACTATTGGCACCCGCAATTCCTCAATGCTCCGGCAATCGCGTCCAGGGCAGGACGGCTCACTTCTGGCGGCCGGTCATTGGACATCAGTGCGAAGGTGAGCACTCGCCCGTTCTGATCGACCACGAACCCTGACAACGCGCTGGCCGTCGAGAGAGTTCCCGTCTTGGCCCGTACCCAACCCGCACCGGTTCGGTTTCCGGACGCGTAGCGGTCGGACAAACTTCCTGTTCCGCCGGCCACCGGAAGGTAGTCCAGCAGCGGACGCAGTTTCGGATCACCGTCACCGGCCGCAGCCGTCATGACCCGATCGAGTACCTGAGCAGGAATGAGATCGTCGACGGACAGCCCGCTGGAATCGTGCAACGAAACTCCGGTGTAATCGAACCCGGCCGCCTGCAGGGTCTTGCCGGTCGCGTCGACTGCTCCGGTGAACGAGGCTTCGATTCCGGAGGCAATCGCGACCTCACGCCCGATGGTCTCGGCGAGCACGTTGTCGGAATGTTCCATCATCTGCAGCAACCGGTCGCTCAGCGGTGCCGACTGCACGGTCGCGATCGGCTTGGCACCGGCAGGCGCGGCGCCGAGACTCACGTTGGCGGGATCGACACCGAGCGCCTGAGCGAGAACCTTGCCCGCGTCCAACGCGGGAGTTTCCGAACGCGGCGACTCGTCTTGAGTGCCGTCGTACCGACCACCTTCGATCATCACCGATTCGATCGGGGTGATGTAGCCGGCCGCGATGTCCGCGGGGAACCATCCGGTGGCCATGTTGTCGCCCTTGAACAAGCTCGAGTCCACCACGACGCTGGTCACCGGCGTACCGGCAGCCTTGATCTGGTCGACGAGATCCGCGATGTGAGCAGCATTGGCGTAATACCCGCTCTGCCCCTTCGGCGTCGCCGTCAGCGTCGGGTCACCACCGCCGACCAGAACGACCTGCCCGGGGCTCGTTCCGGGCACCACCGTCGTGGACAGCCGGTGGTCGAGCGGCAACTTCAGCAGTGCCGCCGATGCGGTCAGCACCTTCGTCGTGGACGCAGGCGTCATCGGCGTCGACGGGTCTGCGCTCCACAGAATGTTTCCGGTGAGCGCATCAGCGACAACTCCGGTGAACTTCCCCAGATCCGGGTTGGCCACAGCCGGGCCGATCGCCGCGGCGATTCCCGCCGCGCTCGGGATCGGTGCGTCCGTCGGGACGGGCACCACCTGAGGTGACGGCGTCACGAGCGCAGGCTGCGGCGACGTAGTCACGGTCGCGCTGCCCGCGGTGTCGTTCGACGTACCGAGTTTCACGACGACAACTCCGGCGACGGCCAGTACAACCACTGCACCGACCGCCAGAAGGATGCGGAAGTTACGCCGTCGACTCTCTTCCAACGAGCCGATCTTCTTCTTTCCTTGGCCCGCCAACGCCCCTCCGTCTGTGCTCTGCCTACTGGGTGGTCAGGCAACCTTATCCTTGACCCGATATCCTTCCGACGAATCATTACCGACACGACAGCGAGGAATCGGCGTGGAGTTCGACGTCACCATCGAGATCCCCAAGGGTCAGCGCAACAAGTACGAGGTCGACCACGTAACCGGTCGCGTCAAACTCGATCGCTACCTCTACACAGCTTTCGGCTACCCGGCCGACTACGGCTTCATCGAAAACACCCTGGGTGAGGACGGCGATCCGCTCGACGCCATGGTCCTGCTCCCCGAGTCGGTCTTCCCCGGCGTCATCGTCGAGGCTCGCGCAGTCGCGATGTTCAAGATGGTCGACGAGGCCGGCGGAGACGACAAGGTCCTCTGCGTTCCGGCCGGTGACCCCCGCTGGGATCACATCCAGGATCTGGGTGACATCTCACAGTTCGAGCTCGATGCGATCAAGCACTTCTTCGTCCACTACAAGGACCTCGAGCCGAACAAGCACGTCGAGGCAGCCAACTGGGTCGGCCGCGCCGAGGCAGAGGCCGAGATCGAGGCTTCGATCAAGCGTCTCGCTGCCAACGGCGGTCACTGAGCTCGAGTTCTCAGGCCTAACGAAAATCCCCGCACATCGGAAGATGTGCGGGGATTTTTGTGCTGTTTTTACTCGCCCTTGCAGTTCCTACTCACCCTTGCAGTTCCTACTCACCCTGGAAGACTGGCGGGCGCTTCTGGAAGACGGCGGTGATGGCCTCGGTCAGATCCTGCGAAGGCAGGAACGCCGCGTTCCAGGCTGCGACGTAGCGAAGGCTGTCGTTCACGCTCGCGCTGCGGGTGTGATCGAGCACGTCCTTGATCCCGTGGACGACGAGCGGCGGGTTGAGCGCAATCTCCTTGGCGGTCGCGCGCGCCGCTGCCAGTACCGCGTCGGCATCTTCGAACACGTCGTTGACGAGGCCGATCTTCTCGGCGCGCGCTGCGTCGATGTCCTTGCCGGTCAGAGCCAACTCACGCAGGTGTCCGTCGCCGATGATCGCGGGCAGACGCGCGAGGCTGCCCATGTCTGCGACGATCGCGACCTTGACCTCGCGGATGCTGAACTTGGCATCGGCACTTGCGTAGCGGATGTCCGCCGCCGTGATCAGGTCGACGCCGCCGCCGATGCACCAGCCCTGCACAGCTGCGACGACGGGCTTGCGGCAATCTGCCACGGCATTGATGCCCGACTGCATGCGCTTGATCATGTCGTGGAACTTGGTGCGCGGGCCTGCCTGAGCCTTGTCCGCGAGGACGGCACCGAATTCACCGCTCATCGCCGGCAGGTCCAGTCCGAACGAGAAGTGCTTGCCGGAACCGGCGATGACGATTGCACGCACCTCGGGGTCGGCGTCGAGGTCGGCGAAGATTTCGGGGAGTTCACTCCAGAAATCCGGCCCCATCGCGTTGCCCTTGCTCGGCCCGATCAGCGTCACCTGGGCGATGTTGTCTTCGCGCTCGACGGTGAACGCATTCCAGCTCTTCTGTTCAGTCATTACTCAAGAGTAACTAAAGGTCGGGCTCAGCCGAAGACCGCTGCCTTCATCCGAAGATTCCTGCCTCGTCAAGTACCAGTACGACGAGGGTGACGGCCATCAGGGCGAACATGATGAGCATCGCCATCCTGGCCGCCCGCTCACTGGTCGGTGGGAAAACGCGCTGCGCCGGATGCTCGGCCACGTACTCGGACAAGGACATGGTCCTGGCACGTGAGCGTGTCGGATTCTGTACCGCTGCTGTTGTAGCCATGTCGGTGATCCTTTCAACTACGCAATCTCAGTCAGGTACCCCAAAGGTGAAGTACCCGACTGAGTTCGACTTCTCCAATGTAGACCCGCAGATCGAAGAAGTCAGCGTGAGTTTGGTGCGAATTACCTGAGAGTCAGTCCACACAGGGAATGCCGCCATTCGCGTCGGCCCGGATGGGTGATCCCTGCGCTCCCGTATCGGGAACGGTGCCGGCGGATACCGACGAGTCCGACTGCGCCGGAGCGGCCGAGAACACGGTCTGCGCATTGTCCTCACCGATCAGTACAGACACTGATTCGGCCGCTGCCTGCTCGTTAGGCACTGCGGCCACGCCCAACTGCTCGGCCAGCGCCTCTGCGACGGCTTTGGCGCCGACTCCATAGCTGACCACCGACTTTGCCGTCGCAGCTGCGGTGCTCACCTCTCCGACTTCGACTCCCGACGCTTTCATCGCCGCTGCCAACGCGGCACCCAACCCGTCCGTCGCGGTTCCGTTGCGGATGTCCACAACTTCGTTCCCGGTCGAGACAGCAGTGTCCATCGCAGGTGCAGATGCCGAGTCACCTCCCGCGAAGATCCGCGACACTTCACTACGCAGACGCGCCGGATCGACCATGTTGACGTCCTGGCCGTCGACGGTCTCGTATCCCTCGATGGGCAGGGTGTAGAAGTCGATGTTCCCACCTGCGAGAGCGCTTGCCTGAGAAGCGAATCGGACGGGATCCATGGCAGAATCGATCACCACGTCCTTCTTCACCACGTCGGCCAGTGCCGTCATCTTCGGAATGTTTCCGATGACGCCGGAGCCCTTCAAGTTGGCGATCACCGCGCTGATGAAAGCCTGCTGCCGGTGGGTGCGATCCAAGTCCCCGTTGTCCAGGCCGTGGCGTTGACGGACAAACGAAAGTGCCTGTGACGGATCGAGAGTCTGAACTCCGGCCGGGAAGTTGGCGCCCGAGAAGTCATCCTGCACCGGATTGTTGAGGCACACCTGAACGGGGCCGATAGCCGAGACGACGTCGTAGAAGCCCATCAGGTTCACTTCGGCAAAGTGATCGATCGGAACCTTGAGCAGATTCTGCACGGTGGTCAGTGTCGACCGTCTTCCGACTTCACGCGCTTGTTGCTCTCGTGCAGCAGGATCCGTCACACCGTCCGCTATGAGTTTGGCGTCCGCATCAGCCTTCGCCATTCCGTACGCTTCCTTGATCTTGGCCATTCCGTAGCCGGGTACCGCGACGTAGTCGTCGCGTGGGATCGCCACTGCACTGGCCTTGCCGCCATCGCCCGGAACATGGAGCAGGATAAGCGTGTTCGTGTTGTATCCACCCACATCACTGTCCCCCGCATGCAGCTTGTCGGTGACGAACTCAGCCGGCAGGTCGCTGCCGTCCATCGCTTTACGACTGTCGAGCCCGATCAACAAGATGTTGGTATCCCCGTCGAGCGAACTGCCGGCGTCGTCACCGAGGGCGGAGAGCGCGTCCGATCGATACAGCCCCGACGTGAGATCCGACTGCACGTACCAGCCGATTCCGACGCCCACCAGAATCGTCGTCGACAGGGACGCCGCCGCCAGCTTGCGCCCCACCGAGAGCGTCGACCGCTGCGGTTGACGCTTACGTCTGTGCTTGGTTGCCGAGTGTCGAGGTCGCGGTTCCACGGCCGACACGCTATCCACCGTTCCTGAGTAGAACCTGTCGATACCGGACACGGCTGGTCATTCGCTGAAAGAACGCTGAGAATGAAGTCCGAATTGGGCAAATCTGCTCTAGGCTCCGCCCTGTGGACCGCCGACGCTTCCTCAGTGCCCTCGCAGCAGCAACTCTGACCGGAACCGCCGCGGTGACCATGGGAACCGCTTGTTCGTCACGTTCGGTCGGGACGGCAATCGCTGCAGCCGACGAACCAACCGACCCCGTCCCTGTCCCGGATCTCCCGCCTGCCTTGTTGCCGCCTCCACCGCCGTCTGCCCGGGTGCCGCTGCCCGCCGGCGGATCGTTGACCGCGTTACCCGGCGGTGGGGACCTGTTTGCCCTGACGGTTGACGACGGAGCCAGCTCCGAAGTCGTGCGCCTCTACACACAGTTCGCAAAAGACACCGGCATCCGTTTGACGTACTTCGTCAACGGGCAATACAACTCGTGGACCGAAAACGCCGGACTTCTCAGACCGCTGGTCGAGAGCGGACAAATTCAGCTCGGCAATCACACCTACTCGCACCCGGATCTGACGTCTGTGTCGAAGCAGCAGATCGCCGACGAGCTGACGAAGAACGGCACGTTCCTGCGCAACACCTACGGCGTGGACGCGGCGCCGTACTTTCGGCCGCCGTATGGAAGGCACAACGCGACAGTCGATTCCGTGGCCGCGAGCGTCGGCTACACCGTGCCCACCCTCTGGTACGGATCACTGTCGGATTCTTCGTTGATCACCGAGGAGTACATCCTCCAAATGGCGAACCAGTACTTCAATCCGGGGGCCATCGTGATCGGGCACCTCAACTATCTGCCCGTGACCCACGTGTATCCGCAACTGGTGGACATCATCCGGAGCCGAAACCTGCGGACTGTCACGCTCAACGATGTTTATCTGAAGCCGTGACGCCGTGGTGACCGCAGCCGACAACGAGGTCCCGGCCGAAAACACGGCTCCGTCCGTGAAACAACGCACCGAGGCCTGGCTGCTCGCGGACATCACCGAGGAACCCGCCGGACATCTGGGGCCCCACCGGATGGCGCCGAAGAAGGAGAAGCGCCACCCGTGGTGGAAGGTGATGTGCCTGACGGGTGTCGATTACTTCTCCACTCTCGGTTACCAACCCGGTATCGCGGCACTGGCGGCCGGCACGTTGGCTCCCATCGCGACAGTCGTATTGATCCTGCTGACACTCTTCGGCGCTCTACCGGTCTACCGGCGAGTGGCTCGCGAGAGTCCGCACGGCGAGGGTTCGATCGCCATGCTCGAGAAGCTGCTGCCCAAGTGGCGCGGCAAGATCTTCGTTCTCGTGCTTCTCGGCTTCGCGGCCACCGATTTCCTCATCACTATGACGCTCTCGGCTGCCGATGCCACGGCGCACCTCGTCGAGAACCCTTTTGCTCCAACCTTTCTCTCCGGACACACCGTCGCCGTCACCCTGGTTCTGCTCGCGCTCCTCGCTGCGGTCTTCCTCCGCGGATTCACCGAAGCGATCGGTATCGCGGTCGGATTGGTCGCCGTCTATCTCGCCTTGAACGTGGTGGTCATCTCCGTAGGTCTGTGGCACATCGCGACCGCGCCGTCGTTGGTCACCGACTGGACGCGCGCCATGACCACCGAGCACGGAAACCCGGCGATGATGATCCTGATCGCGCTGATCGTCTTCCCGAAGTTGGCTCTCGGTCTGTCCGGCTTCGAAACCGGCGTCGCGGTCATGCCGCAGATCAAGGGCGATCCGCACGACACCGAACAGAATCCACGTGGCCGCATCAAAGGTGCGCGGCGCCTGCTCACCACGGCGGCGCTGATCATGAGCGGATTCCTGCTGACGTCGAGCCTGGTCACCACCATCCTGATCCCAGAAAACGAGTTCCAACCCGGAGGCGCTGCCAACGGTCGCGCGCTTGCCTTTCTCGCCCACGACTATCTGGGTGAGATCTTCGGAACCGTCTACGATCTCAGCACGATCCTGATCCTTTGGTTTGCCGGTGCGTCGGCAATGGCAGGGTTGCTCAATCTTGTTCCGAGGTATCTCCCCCGCTACGGCATGGCGCCGTCGTGGGCCCGCGCCGTGCGTCCGCTGGTCCTCGTGTTCAGCGTCATCGCCATCACTGTCACGATCTACTTCGACGCCGGTGTCGACGCTCAGAGTTCCGCGTACGCAACCGGCGTCCTCGTGCTCATCTCGTCGGCGACCGTCGCCGTTGCACTGTCCGCTCGTAAGCACGGTCAGCGAAAGCTGTTCGTGGGGTTCAGTTTTGTCGCAGTTTTGTTCGTCTACACGACGATCGCGAACATCTTCGAACGTCCAGACGGTGTGAAAGTGGCGTCGTTCTTCATCGCCGCGATCATGGTGGTGTCCTTCCTTTCCCGGATCTCGCGAGCCTTCGAACTACGGGCAACCTCCGTCGAATTCGACGAGACCGCGCTGCAATTCATCGCCGAGGCAGCCGAGAAGGGTTACCTCGCGATGGTGGCGCACGACGTCGACCGTCTCGACGAGGACGAGTATCGGCAGAAGGAATCGCAGCAGCGCGCCGAAAGCAACATCCCGGAGGCGGAGTCGATCATCTTCATCGAAGTCAACGTCACAGACTCCTCCGAATTCAGCACCGACCTCCTCGTCCACGGCCGACAGCGCGGTGAGCACCGGATTCTGTGGGTCGACAGCCCTGCCGTCCCCAACACCATTGCGGCGGTTCTCCTGCGGACGAGAGACATCACCGGCGTGATTCCCGACGTCTACTTCGAGTGGACGGAGGGAAACCCGATCATGTACCTGCTCCGCTTCCTGTTCATCGGTGAGGGCGAAACAGCTCCCGTGACCCGTGAGGTCCTCCGCCGCGCCGAACCCGACCAGTCCCGCCGGCCACACGTCCACGTCGGTTGACGCCCACTCCCACTAACCGCTCACAAGCCCGCTCGCGATTGCTGTCGAACATCGCTGCATCCAGGGCTGTGGTGGCCGAGGTGGCGGGCGACCAATGCGGGCGCGATGGTGAGGGGCGTCGTTCGTCATGGCGACCTTCCATTCGTGTCTGGGGGCCAATCTCGGTCCCCTTCATGGATTTCGCCTTCTGACAACGGAAATTGCACCGGCAAGAGGGACTGGCGTGCAACTGGTGAGCGAAAAGTCTGTCCGCACGCGCGAGTGCAGATTGAAAGGCCTTTCGACCCGCAGGTGGACGGGATGATGCGACGGAGATCGAGAATGACCGCGACATACAATCGCGATCAGAGCGAAGCTCCAGGCCGAGATTCCGGCGCCGCTGTGATGGAGGGGTCAGGATGTTCGGTTGGAAAAAGAAGCGCAACGATTCAAAGATGACGCTCGACGATGTGATGTCGAAGCTCAGGCCTGACCTGAGTCGGGAATCACTCGGCGTCGGACCCGACTTTCCGGGCGTCGCCCCGAACCCGCTCATGAGCAGTGATGCACGCAAGCGCAATGCGGAACTGCGGACGGGGGTGCTTGCGCTCGGCGTTCTCGTCGACTGGCGGGAGGTCAACAGCAATCCACGCGTGGTCCTGATGTTCGACGTGGAGACCTCCGACGGCATCTTGTTCCGCGGTATCGCAGACGAAGACCTCACGATCACCGAGCTGACACGACTCGCCCCAGGACAGACGTTGCCCGTGCGCTACCGGCCGGCCGTCATGGACCACTACGTCGCCCTTGCCCGGGACGCGGACGCCGCCCACGTTCAGCAGCTCTCCGACGAGATCGCGACCCGCAAGCGGACCTGACCCGAAGCCTTGGCCGGATCCTAGGTCGCCGGCACTCCGATGATGGCGTCGGCGGTCACACGCATGTCGATCACGACGAGACTGGTTGGTAGACGCATTCTCTCGGTTGAAAATAATATGTAGACCGGTCTATTGTTGGCTCATGGCATCCAAAGGAGACCTGACAAGGGCACGGCTCGCAGAATCCATGCTCGAGCTCATCCAGACCAGCGGCTACAGCGGCACGGGCCTGAACGCCGTGATCGAACACGCCGCAGCGCCGAAAGGGTCGATCTACTTCCACTTCCCCGACGGGAAGGAAGGCCTGGGCGTCGCAGCGATTGAGCTCGCCACGAAGGCATTCGGGACGCTGATTGCAGAGGCCGCGATTTCCCGGGTCGATGCGGCCGAGGCAGCACGCGCCGCGATCGAGGCCCTGACGACCATCGTCAGCGAGAGCAACTTCCGGCGGGGTTGCCCGGTCTCTGTCGTCACCCTGGAGATGGGCGCGGAGAACGAGCGTCTGCGGCAGGCGTGCGCCGCTGCCTTTGAGTCGTGGATCGCCCTGACAACCGCGTTTCTCGAGGCCAGCGGCGTTGTCCCCGACGAGGCCCGATCCCTGGCGACCGTTGTTGTGTCGACGATCGAGGGGGCGGTCATCGTCTCTCGCGCTACGCAAAACACGCAACCCCTGATTTCGGCCGCTGACATCGTTGCGGAGCTCATCAACCAGCGCTGCCAGACCGTTGGCGGAACGCGATGACTCCACGCGACGTCTCCCGTCACGCCCTGGTCTTCGGGGCCTCAGGTCTGGTCGGTCGGCACCTCGTCCTGACCCTCGCCGAGGCTGGTACGAACGTCACGGCGGCAGTTCGGACCGCCGAGTCCGGGGCCCGTGTCGAGCGATGGGTCAGAGAGCATGGCCTGACGCGGAGCATCAGCACGACCATCGTCGACTTCGACGCTCCTGAAATCGTCGCGGGTGGCCCATCGGCGTTCCCTTTCATCACAGAGATCCACAACTGCGCCGGGTCCTACCGATTCGGAATGACCGCCCAGGAGGCACGCAGCGCGAACGTCGGCATCGTCGAGAAGCTGATCGACTTCGCCAAGGACCTCCCCAACCTGCAGCGCGTGATCCACGTGTCGGGCTACCGCGTCGGCGGACAAGACCCCACAACGGTTCCATGGCCCGACGATCACCGCACCGCGGTTTACAAGGACCTTGGCGCCTACGAAGCGTCAAAAGTGGAATCCGACGCAATCTTCCAGGCCCGAGCCCTCAAGCACGGAGTTCCCTGGACCATTGTCAATCCGTCCAGCGTGATCGGCGACAGCGCCACCGGGGAATCCGACCAGCACATCGGGCTGGCCAGCACAGTCGAGCAGATTTGGAACGGCACCGCAGCAGCGTTGCCTGGAAACGAATCGACGTTTCTCCCGATCGTCACGGTCGACTATCTGGCGGCCTTCATGACGGCAGCTGCGGTCGATCCCGCTGCTGAGGGCATGGCCTACTGGGTTCTCCACGACGACACCCCACCGCTAGCGGACCTGCTCACACACGTCGGTCGGCATCTCGGTGCGAAGGTCCCGCGGGTCAGGATTCCGATCGGCGTCATCAAGCGGCTCCCGCAGCAGATCACCAAGGCCGATCCCGAGACCCTCACCTTCATGTCCGCCGACCGCTATCCGACAGAGTCCGCCGTCGAGTTCGCCGACAGACACGGGATCCTGATGCCCGACGTGCTGGTGTCCCTCGAACGGTGGGCCGACTACCTGGCAGCGCATCGGTTTGGTGCCGTCATGTCCGCCGACCGTCGATTCGTCGACGTCGGCGGCCTGAGGACATTTGAGCTCGGCGTACGAGGATCGAGTCGGGTGATTCTTCCCGGCATGCCCGTGAACGCGGACACGTGGGCAGAAGTAGCTGCCGGCATCGAGGGGCGGGTCGTCGACTTGCCCGGCCTCGGCCTCAGTAGCGGGGCCGGCGTTCAGGACTGGGATGAGTGGCTGCCGGCGGTAGTAGCTGGTGAACCTGCTGACCTCGTCGGCCACTCCATCGGTGCGGCTGCTGCAGTAGTTGCGGCTGACCGGTTCCCGGCGCAGGTGAAGTCCCTCACGTTGATCGCACCGTTCTTCCTCCAGGCCCCGATGGGTTCCTCGGCCAGACTGAAGCCGCTCGTACGCGCCTACTTGCGACACGCAGACCCGGCACGGCTCTCACGCAAACTGACCGGATCAGAAGCGAGCGCGGATTCTCTCGTTTCCAGTCTCAGTGACCTCGAGCGAAGCAGTTCCAAGAGCGTGGCCGAGCATCTCGCCCGTGCGGGATCGAAGCGGTGGCGTGCTGAACTCCAAGAAGCGCTTAGGCGATTCAGTGGCCCGGTCCGCATCATCACAGGAAGCAAAGACCCAATCGACCCGGCCGCGGTTGCGCAGCTCGAGTCACTTCCGAACATCAAGCTGATCTCGCTGCCGGGTGCCGGGCACCATCCGCAACTAACCCATACCGATGCTCTCGTCGATCTGCTCGAGGGATCGCTCGCGTGACATAGACGCCTGCGGTTTCAGCAGCTGACAGAGATACGGGCATCCAATCTGTAGCTGGCCAGTCTGTCGGTGACCATCACACTCAGCACAACTCCAGTCCTTTGAGCAGTCGACGTAAGAGCTTCATGGCTGCCGAAGTGTTCACCAGGGCGTCAGTAAAACTGCGTTCCGCTTGAGCTCGCATGGAGTCACCTAGGAGAGCGCTATCCGCCATTCCCACGGCAATGGAAGCCACCGAATCCCACCCCAGCAATCATCTGAAGCCTCCTCGAATGCGTTGTTGCTCCGGATCAGTGACAACCGGGGAGGTCGACGGGCCGTGCAGTATTCGAATCGCGCAGTGTTCCTTCACTTCAATTGCAACGGAGGGGAGCGTTGAGTGGCTCGAGGCCGCATCACCGGAACCCGATACGAGTAGCGAGGCAACATGATCGGCGGGGCCGGCGCTGCAGCTTCGAGGGTGCCCGCCGCGAGCCTGGTGAGCAACACCCCATCGCCGACGGCATCAACCTCGTCGGCATCAGGCGGGTCCTCGAACTCGAGGACAGCACCGCAGCACTACGCCGCGACAACGCGCAAACAACACTGAAATCCGCACAGCCAGAAGGACACACCGCACAGTAAGGACCACCGCCATGGAAAACGACCCCGTACCCGCAGCCGTCGACGCGACACCCGACGCCGACTACATCGAACAATCAATACCCTTCGTCCAGGACGAAAACCTCTGAGTGAGTCACGGCACCTCATGGAGAGTTCGCCGTTCACACACCAAACGGCGCAGATAAACCGTGGAAGATCGTGACGTCTACGAGCTACTTCCGAGGCAGCGAGCGCTTGCGTCGCCCCACAAAACGAATCGCCGAGCTACTTGCGTTCGAATGGCGTAGCCGCGAGGACGGTTACGTGAAATTCCGGTTTCCCTGCCACCGCCGCCGCCATACGGACTCACATGTTCAACGTCCCCACATCACTACGCCCCTTCCGTCGAGCCGGCCACGCCCGAACTGCCTTCCGCCCGGAGAAAACCGCCAACGCTCCCGTCGCCAATGACAGCGAACTACTCAAAGCCACGATCAGCGTCGGACTCGATCCGACCAAGTGACCACTCGAACCCCGCCACAACCTGACCGTCTGCCCCACAGCGTATTCGTGCGCGCTGGAGCACTCGACGAACGATTCGATGTGGTCCACCTCGTCCTGCGCCCATCCCACCGTATAGGTGCGCGGATGCACACAACGGCCCAGCGTGGCACCGTCCTCCACGTCCAGCACCCTCGCTTCGACAGCAGGACCCATACCACCGGAGATCGACTGCACAGCAATGCTGAACGTCACCACCGCGCAGATGAGTGCTGCCAGAGCAAGTATCGACAATGCGGCGACGATCCACATCCCCCTCCGCTCGCCCACCGTATCCACCCTCGACCTCATAGATTCTTGATATGACATCTACGGCCCGATACAAAATCGAGCCAACCGCGAACTCGCGCGGAGCCTCCACGACTGCCAGCGAACGAGACACACTCCCTGCCCATTGCAGGGGCCGACGCCGAGAGCCTCAAACGAGAGCCGACCCTGTCAAGCCGCTGGTCGCCTTTCGGAGACGGCGGGATCGCCAACCGATCTCCGTGAAGTTGCATCAGACGCAACGTTGATTGGCCTCTTTTCGGGACAGATTGCTCGCCATCTCCTGTGGTCATCGGCGCCCGGTTGAGTCGGCTTCGTCAGCGAACCTTGTCGGGTGGAGACCGTGTCGGTCAGCTCGTTACGCCGCGTTAAGAACCTGAAAACTCGGGGAGCAAACCTTCCTTTCCCAGGTGAAGCAGTGAATTATCGATATGGTCGCGCATCTGGTTACCGCGCGGCATGTCGAGCGCGCCTGAAAGCACAACGGGCCGGGAGGTCACATGCTGCTACATCAATCGATCGGGTTGGAGCGCTTCAACGAACTACCGCGGCAGAAGGCGGTTCACGCATTGTTCGAGTGCTGCTGCTCGCTGACGTGGGCCGGGTGGGTCAGCGACGGACGTCCGTTCGCCGATCACGCGGAGATCCTCTCGCGCGCCGAGGACGCGATTCTCAACCTCTCGGACGAGGACGTCGAACGCGCCCTGCAATGCCATCCACCCGTAGGCGTGCGCAAGAACAGCGTGCCGTCCCACCTCGAGCAATGCTCGATCTGGGTTCCGGACGACGCCGTCATGGCAACCATCTATCGCGCCGGCGAGGACTACGAGCGGAACTTCGGCTTCCGGTATCTGTGGTGTTCGCACGGCCACGACGCCGACGACCTGCTCGAGAACATCGGCCAGCGCATGTCCAACGAACGGTCCGTCGAGCGCAAGGTCTGCGTCGACGAGCTCGCCAAGATCACGCGGACGAGGATCGAGCGCATGCTCGGGCCCGAGGACGGTTATCCCGAGTACTGAAAAGAAAAGCGGGTGCAGCGCTTTCGCGCCGCACCCGCTTTCATGCTCTGAATCGATCAGAGATCGAACTCGGCCGGAGAGATTCCGACTGCAAAACACATGTCGCGTACGACGCCGCGCTCGTGCTCGTCGAAGTTGCCGTCCGCGCCGCCGATGATGATGCCGATCTGGATGACCGCGCGGGCCTGATCCTGCTTCGACTTGAGCTTGGCGATGGTCGCGGTTGCCTCGACCTTGCCGAACTCGTAGTCCGAGGACAGCTTGCTGCAGTACCAGTCGAACTGCTCACGAAGCTCGTCCGGCGGGAAGACCGCGAGCGACTCGTTGCTCATGATCAGCGCGGCGGTCTTCTGACGCTCCGACGGATCGATCGAACCGTCTGCGGCGGCGATCAACGCGCACATTGCCATGCTCGCGTTCTTGAATTCCTTGTTCTGGAACTGGCTGGTCTTTGTCTTGAGCTGGCCGTTCATCTCCTGAGCCTTAGCCTTCAACTGATCCCAGAATGCCATGAGTCTCCTCGAGTATTGCCGCCACACACCGCGCGTGGTCGTACCACCACTCTGCCTGTGTGCTCGGCAATCCGCCATCGGCCGCTAGGTGCGGTCGAACACTGCCAGAATTCGCGACTCGGAGATCGGGTCGAGCACGTCCGGGGTGAAGTGCCATTGCGTGCGGGTCCACGGATCGTGAACCTCCGTCTGCCCTGCCGCCGAAAGATGTTGGCACCCCTCGGACAGTGCGGCGACGGATTCTTCCGCGAAGTTCGACTCGTCCTCTCCGACAATCAGTATGGACAAACCGATTGCCGGCCCGCGTTCGGCGAGGAACATGATGGTCTGTGCGTCTTCGGCGGAGTATCCGTGCGGGAAATCGCTGAGGATCAACAGGCGCAGGGAACTCGGCCCGTCGGCGACGCCACTCATTCGCGCGAGTTCGCCCATGTCGACGGCCTCGGCCAGTGCCCGCAAGCGCGCCGAGATCTCGGTGTGAGCGGTGATGACCGGCCCCGCGAGCATCGGTGCCAGTCGGTCGGTCAGTGGCGTGAGCGAGCCGGTCAGGTCGACGACGTCGAGTAGCGGCATCGGGCCGGCGGCCATGACACGCACGGTGACGGCACTGATCAGACCGAGCGCTGCTTTGCTCGACGTGCTGTCCACCCAGATCGGCCGGCGCAATGGCAACGGGACGCAGTACGGAACGGTGAGTGTGCCGCGGTCCGGAGCCGACAGCTCGCCGAGACGCATTCCGTCGCTGACGGCTGTGATCTGGGCCGGATCGGTTGTACCCGCCCACGACACCGACTTCCACGACGCCATCGACCGTGGGAGCACGCCGTCGATCACACCGAGTTCGTGCGCAAGCTGAGCGCTGTCGCGGGCGTGATTGTCCCGCGCGAGTGACACGAGGTCGTCGTGACGCTTCTGTGCGGCATCGCGCGCCGCCACTCCCGCCGCCGAGTTCCGCAACGACGGATCTGCGACGGCTGCGGTCAGATCCTCGTCCAAACGGGCAAGCGCGTACTCGCTGCTGGAGACGAAGGAAGCGGCAGAACGCGAGGCGTCCTCGAAGATCATCCACGCACGCTCGAGGCCGCGGCCCACCTCCAACGGCTCCACGGCGGAGTCCCACTCCGGCGCAGCTGTCGGAGCGGGTTGTGCCGGCTCGTCGTCCACCTCGACGCCGTGCACCGAGATCAGTTCCGCCAGACCACCCGCATAGCCCTGCCCTACGGCCCGAATCTTCCAGGCACTGGACTTTCGGTACAGCTCCCAGCAGATGACCGCTGTCTCGGTACCTGCGGTGGGGATCGCGAATTCGGCCAGGACCGAACCGGATTGATCGCTCAGGGTGGCGGAGAGCCCGGCCGTGCGAAAGGCGCCCGCGGCCGTCGCTGCCGGATCCACGCTGACGATGCACAACACGGCCGCGGCATCGGGGTGAAGTCGATCGAGTTCCACCCGGATGCCACTCTCGTCGAGTTGCACTCCAGCGGTGGATGGTTGGTTGTAGAACACGAAGTCCGCGGACGTCAATGCCCGCAGGTTCGCGTCCGCTACCAGCGCCGACACGTCGAACGGCGTCTGGCTCTCGGCTCGAAACGTCACCACGGGCGCCTGCAGCGGCGCGTTCTGTCCGGGAACAAAAGTCATACCCACAGCAGCGAACTATGCCATGACCGGGCTCTCTCGGTCAGCCTTGCAGGTCCGCCACCACTAGATCGGCGACCGCGGTCATCCCGGCGTCCGTGAAGTGCAAGCGCTGCGCCGTCGACTCCGAGAACAGGCCTTCGAACCAACGCTGATCTGCACTCGCACATGCGTCGTGTCCGCCGGCGATGCTCGCCGCCGCAATGTCGACAGTGCGCACACCGTGGGCGTGGGCGACCTCGTCGAACTTCGTGTTGTAGCGAGCGAAGTAGTCCATGAACCAGGATGCGTCGGCGTCTGAAAACGGAATGTTCGGCCAGCATCCGCGAGAGGAGATCATGCCGCCCTCTCCGATCAGGTAGATGCGAGCGTTAGGCGCGCGCTGCGTGACCGCAGTCAGGATGCGATCCAATTCTCCGGCAGCCCGGTCGATTCCGGATTGGGCGACGGAATTCGCGAGCGGGTCGTACCGGCATCCACGATCGGTTCCTGGCCCCGGAGCGACGCACAGGGGGCCGAGGAAGATGCTGTTGGAGTCGTTGCCGCCGATCGAGATGGTGATCAGGTCGGTGTCCGGGTGAACGGCATCGAGTTGGACAGGCCAGTAGTTCGGAATCAGCTGTGGAGTGTCGATGATGTTCTCGGCGCGTGCCGCGCTGCAAGAGACGTCGGTGAACTCCGCGACCTCGAGTGCCCGAGAGATCTTGCCCGCGAAGTTCTCGTACGAACGCGAACAGGCGTCGGGGTACATCGGTTCCAGCCTTGGGCCGGAGGCGCGGGAGTCACCGAGGGCGACGTACTTGATCCCGGTGCCGGATACACCTGACAGCGTTTCCGACTGCGGCACCGAAGCCTGCGCGATTCCGGTGCTCACGAGCGCCAGCACAACGCCTGCGACAGCCGCCGCCCGACCGAGAAGTTTCCCTCGAATGATCATCTACTGTGCCAAGTCCTCTCGCGCACGGCCGCTCGACTGACGGCTCGACATGCCGCATGAGGTTAACGCACAGAGGGGGAAACGATGTCCGGTTCGACGGACGGCGATCGAAATCACCTACCGCCGAACCGGATTCATCTCGACTATGCAGTCTCGACTCAAGCAGTGAGGAAACGGCCCAGCTGCGGCGCAGCTTCTCCTGCGTGCTTGGCCTGGATACCTTCACCGATGGCCTGCAGCTTCCATTCACCGTTCACGCGGTACACCTTTGCCATCACCATTCCGGTGAAAGCCATGCCGCCCTGGAGCGTGTATCGAGCGAGCTCGGAGTTGGTGGTGCTGTCCACGAGACGGCAGAACGCGTTGGAGACCTGCTCGAACGTGTGTCCGCGGTACGAGGTCACGGTGAAGATCACGGTGGTCACGTGAGCCGGGACCCGCTGCAGATCGACGAGCATGACCTCGTCGTCGCCGTCTCCGTCGCCGGTGAGGTTGTCACCCATGTGACGGACCGAGCCGTCCTTGGACGTCAGCTGACCGTAGTAGCAGACGTCGACGAGGTTGCCGTCGGCGTACAGGAGTGCCGAAGCGTCGAGGTCGACGTCGGCGGTACGGCTTCCGAACAGGCCGCTCTTCTTGATCGGATCCCAACCCAGACCCATCTGGATCATGGTGAGCGCGACGCCGCCCTCCTTGCGGAGTGTGACCTTCTGTCCCTTGGTCAGGCTGACGGGGCGTCCCTTGACCAGGCTCACCTCGGGCTGCTGCGCCGGCGGCTGGTTCTGCACGGGAGGCGCCGGGGGTGCCTGGTTGTACGTCGGCTGCTGGTTGTACGCAGGCTGCTGCGCCGGCGGGTAGGCCGGCGGCGTCGGTCCCTGGTTGTAGGCAGGCGGCTGGTTGTACGCGGGCGGGGCCGGCGGAACCGGCGGCGCGTTGTACGAAGGCTGCTGCTGCGGCGGCTGGTTGTACGCCGGCGGTGTAGGAGCGACGGACGAGGGCGGGGTGATCGGCGCCGGAGCCGCGACCGGAGTGGGCGGCGGCGGCGCGGGCGCATCGTCGACGGACACACCGTGATCGGTGACCAGCGCGGCAAATCCACCCGCGTACCCCTGGCCGACGGCGCGCACCTTCCATGCACCCTGGCGTCGGTACACCTCGAGCGCGATGACGATGGACTCGGTGGTGAGGCCGTCGATCACGTACTCGTACAACACGTTCCCGGCCGCATCGGAGACCCGAGCGGTCGGTGCAGCAGTGCGCCCGAAGTTCGACGAAGCGTCGTCGAGCGTGATGACGGCGCGAACCTGCTCGATATCGGCGGGTACGCCGGCGAGTGAGACTCGGAGTGAGGCAATGCCACCCGGGTTGGGTACCAATTGCACGCCGGGTCCGGTCGGCTGGTTGAAGAAGACGAAGTCGGCGTCGGAACGAACTTTTCCGTTGCTCGTCACGAGGAGTGCAGACAGGTCAGCGGCCGCAGCCAGCTGAACCGAGACAACTACATCCGAGACGTCCAGCGGGCCGTTCTGCCCTTTGGCAAGCGATACAGACAACTAAATCCCCTTCATAGAGAGCGTGTATTACCCGAGCGCGGAAGAGAACCACCGCAAGATCTCCGCGCTCGCTGCGATACCGGACCTTTCTGTCACAGTAACGGTCGGCCGTTGCCAATTCAGTTCTTCCAGCTCACCGTGCCTGGGCCTGATCGCGAAATCGGAGTATTCGAGCATGTCCGCATCCAATGCGCCGTCACCAGCCGAGATCACGACGGCGGACTGATCCAGATCACCCGACTCGACCAGTCTGCGGCGCACCTCTGCCAGCGCGCGTGACTTCGAGACAGCGTCGGGCATCGTGTAGATCTTCCGGCCTTGACGAGAGACGTTCCAGCCCCGCGCCACACACCAGTGATTCCATTCGGTCTCGAATTCACTCGGCATCACGGCCAGATCGACGACCAGGTACGGAAACAGATCGTCGGCAACACGAATGGAGCTGACCCAACTCGAGTCGATGCGCGATTCCAGTTCCGCCTGAACCTGCGGCAACTCGGCGCCGGCCTTGCGGGTCGAACGGTCGATCTCGTTTCGCCACTCGCGATCGGCTTCGCCGTCCACCAGGATGTTTCCGCCGTTGCTCGTGATCGCGTACTTCCACGGTCCGCCGGGGAGATCGATCCGCTGAAACTGTGCGATGGTCCGGGTCGTTGTCGGAATCACCGGAACCCGCGAGCTGAGCGCAGTCAGCAGTTCGATCGATTCGACGCTCATGTGCGAGAGCGGACCGCCGTTGTAGTACTCGACGCACAGCGGGCTCGGTGCCGAATCCAGGTCGGAGCCACTGGGATCGCCGCCGATCGCGGCCTGCGAATAGATCATCGTGCGGTCCAGATCCGTGGCGATCAGGACCTGGGACGCAGCGGTGTCCACACGGCTCACGTGATGTCCTTGATCAGGCCGACACACGAGTAGGCGAGATCCGGGACGACCTCGACCGGGACCCCACGGGCCTGTGCCAACAACCGGATGTGTGCGTGCTCCGGGGCTTCGAGTTCGCGCACCAGAACCTTCCAGGGAAGCCGGCGCAGCAGCACCCTGGTTGTTTCTCCGACACCGGGTTTGACGAAGTTGACCGTCGAGATCCCGTACTCGGCCTGCACCTTCTCCACCGACTCCCAACCGGCCCAGGTCGGCGTCCGATCGGAATCGAGCACTGCAGCAAGAGAATCCGCTGCGTCGCCGCGAACCGAATCGAACTCGGCCGAGACCACGTCGAGCAACCTGTTGGAAACGTCGACGTCGGCGAGGTCGGCGTAGAACTTGGCGCCGTGGAAATCGCCGGGCCCGATGAGGGTGTCGTTGAGGACAGTTCGTGAGACCAAGCCGGACACCGTCGAATTGAGGCACGCCGACGCGATCAGGAAGTCGTCACGGGTCCCGTACGTTCGCACGCAGTGTCCGGGGTCGGCGAGAACAGCCAGATCGGAGTCGAACTTCGCTCCGCCTGCCTCGTGGTACTCCGTCAACGCTGCGTCGAGTTCGCGGGCGATGGCGCCCTTGCCCGTCCAGCCGTCGACGAAGACGACGTTCTCCGAGTCGTGATGGTGCGCAAGATAATCGAGTGCGACGGAATCGATTCCTTTGCCACGGACGATGGACACCGCATAGTGCGGCAACGTCAACCCGCGGGTCTGCTGGGCCCAGCGCCGCATCAGAATCCCGATCGGTGTTCCGGCCCGGGCGAGTGAGACCAGCGTGATGTCACTCCCCCGCTCGGCCAAGACCAGGTCCATCACGGTCCCGACAGCGCGCGCCAACCGTGGAGCGCTCTCGGCGAGCACCGTCTCGAAAAGATCCCGGTATGCCTGATCGGGTTGGTACTCGATGGGGAGAGACTCGGCATAGTGCGCCTCACCCGACTGAATACGCTTCTCGCGCACGGATACATCCGCTTCGAGATCCACGTGCGAGAGATCCTTGAGCAGCCACTTCACTTCGCCCGGCGCGTACGAACCGAATTCGGGCCCGACCAATGGTTCGTTCATGACGAGCTCCCTGCTCTGGAATCTCGCAGCGCCGACGGATCGGCCCCGCGAACGGTGGCGACCAGGACGTCGGTGCCGGAGTTCCGCAACACCTCGACCACTCCGTCCATCGCCGTCAACCGATCGGTGTCGGCGGGCTCGTCGATGACCAGCAACGCAAGGGCGTCGACCGCCGCATCAGGCCACTGCGCGTTGTAGACGTATCGAGGGTCGTTCTCACCCAGTTCGGGCGCCGGAAAGGTGAACCCGCGACGCAGCGGGTATCCCGGCACGTCGACGACGTACGCGGGTGAGCGAGTTGTGGTCTGGTAACGAACTGCTCGCCCAGAGCTTTCCAAGCCCGCAGCGATGCGCAGTGGCAGGTACATCAACTCCTCGTGACCGATCACGATCACAGCACGCGACGCGTCGATCGACGATTTGAGAATGGACACCGCTGCCTCGACGGCTGACTCGAATGCCGCGGTGTCGCCATCGAGAAAGCCGTGCCTGCCACCGTCGGGGACATGTGCCGGCCACGGCAGATCGATCCGTGCCAGCGTGCCACGGCGGTCACCGATCGGATTGAGATCCGGAGCATCCAGCGCCGTGACGCGCTCGGTCAGGCCGTCGGGCAGGACCGTCGAACCCGAAGCGAGAGAGACGTAGTCGATTCGTACATTCAACTCTGCCGCCGCGGCTTCGCCGGCGACTCGGTGTTCCTCGGTTCTCATGTCCACCAGCGAGGCCACGACGTAGCGGCTTCGCGGGCATTGCCCGTGCAGCGCCCGGATGGCATCGATCGCGGTGGCGCCGGTGGAGATCTCGTCGTCGACGAGGACCAGAGGCAGGTCGTTCTCGAACAGTTCGGCGGACGTCGGCTGCATCAGATGGCTCGTGGCGTGCGAGTGCCCCTCCTCGAACCCGGCGAGCGTCGTAGCACCTGGTACGTCGCGACGAGTCGAGTGCAGGTAGCAGTGAGCGCGCAGACGGGCCGCAACGCAATGACCCAAACCTGTTGCGGTTTCGGCAAACCCGAGCACGACGACGTCGACACCCTCACCGAGGGTTGTCCGCACCAGATCGCCGAGGTCGTCGGCAGCACCGATGACCACGGACGGCTCGGTGGGCACGTGCTTTCCCAGCACAGTGGACACCAGCAGGTGAGCGCGACGCGGATTCCGCCGAAGACCCGGGATCACCAGATCGGGCACCGAATGCCCGAGCGACGAATCACCGTGAACGAGGTCCAAGCCGAATTCTGCTGTAGCCCAGGGAACGTCCCGGGACTGGACAACCTCTGTCATCGATCGACCAACGCCGTCAGCAACTCGACGAACGTGATTCCCTTGTTGGTCACACCGAACACGTGAGCTCGGAGCGCAGTCTGATGGGCCCAATTGCGGTGCGGCTTCATCTCGTTCATCTTGTTCCGGTAGCCGGACGCCTGAACTCCCCCGGCGTCGGCACCGAGAATGTCGAGGGCATCGTGATATTCCTCGTGCGTGACGGCGGACAATGCATTGACCGCTGCGACGTGCGACGGGTGGATGACCGTCTTGCCCTGGATTCCGTTGGCTCGGTCCAGCGCGATCTCACGGAGCAGACCGTCGAGGTCGCGGCTGACGAGATGCTGACGGAACCGGACGGCGTCGTGTTCCTCGAACGGGGTGGCGCGCAGCATCGGCCGGAACATGCGTTCGTGATCGGCGAAGTACTCCCACACGGGCCCGGTGATGACAAAACCCGAACCGTCCGCGCGCCCGAGATAGTTGACGATGTCGGCGATGACGTCGACCACCACGCGCACGTCGTAGATGGTCAGATCGCGGTCACGACGGATGCCGAAGGTGCTGCACATGTCGGTGGCGCCGATGCGGACGGCAAGGATTCGATCGCGGTGTTGCGCGAGAATCCCACTGATGGTGCGCAACTCGAGATCGCGAGTATCGCGGTGCACAAGCGCGGGTGATTCGAGTACCGGCATCGCGTAGAGATGCTTGCCCAGCAACTCGGATGCGTCCGCGACGGCGTCGAGGAACACGGGGCCGGACTCGCTGCCGAACTTGGGGATTACGAACCCGGTGAGCGCGGCGCGCCCCTCGGTCAACGACGCGGCGACCTTGTGGATGTCCGCGACTTCACGAACCCGCACGAACAGCAGCATGCCGACGGCGTCGGTGGACGCGATCTTGTCGAGAGCTTCGACCGCGTTCGCTCGCGCCGATTCGACCTCGTGATCGGCGACGGCATCCTCGAGATCGAGCACCATCGAGCTGACGCCCTCGGACGCACGCTTGGACACGATGCCGGCCAACCCGGCCCGGGTGGCAGGAACGTAGAGAGTTGCACCCAGAGCAATCGCGAGCAGATCCCTCTCGTCGGAATCCGCGAACGATCGAGGCGCATGCAGGAACAGTTGCTCCCGCACGTCATCCTCGAGATGTTGAAAGTGCTGCATTTCTCTTCTCTCTGTAACCGCAATCAAGTCCATGAAACGACCCCCTGTGACAACGCGTCGAGCAACTCCGATCCCCCGATCGGCCCGACCATTCAGTTTTTGCCGGCTCGCGCCCGCATCTTCTCGACAACTTCGGTGATGAACGTCGATACCGAGTCCAGCTGTAATACATACGACCAGTAGTCCGGATGAGTTCCCGACAGTGACGCACTCGCTCGCTCGATCCTTGCTAGTTGAGCATCGAGTACGGAGCCCCACTCCGCCACCAACCCTTGGTTAACAGCGAACATCTGGGCGTCTTTCAGCCGGAAACGAACCTCACGTTCCTTTTGGCTCGGATCTGCCCGGACTGCACGCAGAGTAGCGAGACGGTCCGTCACGGCGTCGGCACACGCTTCGGCGTCGGCGAGGTGCACGCGGGCTTCGGCCATCAAAGCCAGTGCATGTTCGGGGTTTCCCGCAGCCAGCGACTGCTTCGCTTCCTTGAGATCGATGTCGGCCTGATCGATATGCGCTCGGCTGCGACTGCTGTTGTCGACGAGGTCAGCGGAACTCGCGGCGTTGAACTCGCGCAGCAATGCGGAGTACGCCGGATCCAGGCGGTCCACTCGAGTGCGCACTGCCGACAACCTGGTCGAGACCGAGGAAATCGTCATCTCGGCACGGTGCTGGGTCGACGGGGCTTCTGCCAATGCTTCCTCGAGCGCCGATACCGCTTCGCGGACACTCTCGGCCCGCGTGCGGACTGCGTCGGCGCGACCGGATGAGCGCGCATTGTCGAGCGCTGCAACCGCGTCGTCGAGGTGTTCGGAGGCCGTCACCACCGACGGGTACTCGCGATAGCGCTGATCGGTGGCAGCCAGTTTTTCCCGGACGGCGTTCGCCAGGGTTCGGGCCTGCTGGCCGAGGACGGGAATGGCGGACATCGTGACCGTCGCCTGCTCGAGGTGCGCACGATGCCCGTTGTAGAAGGCGTCGACGCCCTTCGCCGCCTCGACGAGTTCGGCTACCGACTTTTCGAACGCCGCCCGAGCACCGTTCGGGTTCTGGTGAAGTACCTGATCGTTGCCATAGCGCTCGGATGTGTCGAGGTAGTCCGACGCAGCCTGGAAGCACCGATCCCGAACGGGTTCCCACGCAGCGCGCAGCCCTCGCTCGGGGTACAGCTCGGCGGAAGCGTCGACTGCTGCCGACGCGATGGTCTGCCGCTTGTCCATGTCGAGGAACGCCGAAACCATGGCCGTCTGCGCCTCCCGCGCACGACTGACCGACTCCCCCACTCTTGCCCCCCGATTGAAGCGCTCCGACCATCTTCCCACCACGATTGAATCCTACGGGTCCAGCACTTCGCTTCTCGGTTCGTAATTCTGCTGTTACGGCGAACACACCGGAACTGCGGTTAGGGTGGTGGAGGTAAACACACTCCCAAGACGACTTCGCGTCGTAGTGGGCCTTGTCTCTCCTCTTGAAAGGACCCCTGAATGGGCGTCAGCTTGACCAAAGGCGGCAATGTCTCTCTCACGAAGGAGGCCCCGAACCTGACTGCAGTGGTCGTCGGCCTGGGCTGGGACGCACGTTCCACCACCGGAGCTGCTTTCGACCTCGACGCCAGCGCAATCGGCGCAGGCTCGAACAAGAAGGTCCTCTCCGACCAGCACTTCATCTTCTTCAACAACCTCCGTTCGCCCGACGGCTCGATCGAGCACAAGGGTGACAACACGGACGGCGAAGGCGAAGGCGACGACGAGCAGATCGACGTGAACCTCGCAGCGGTTCCCGCCGAGGTCGAGAGCGTTGTCTTCCCCGTCTCGATCTACGACGCAGAAGCTCGCTCGCAGTCCTTCGGCCAGGTCCGCAACGCGTACATCCGCGTCGTCGACAAGTCGAACGGCAACGAGCTCGCTCGTTACGACCTCTCCGAGGACGCTTCCACCGAGACCGCCATGGTCTTCGGTGAGCTGTACCGCAACGGTGCAGAGTGGAAGTTCCGCGCAATCGGCCAGGGCTACGCGTCCGGCCTCGCGGGCATCGCGCGCGATTACGGCGTCAACGTCTGATCTTCGCTCTCGACGAGCTGACTCGGGGAAGGTTCCGCAGTAGTCTGTGGAACCCTCCCCGTTTTCACGTTCGGATGCGGTGAGAGACCGCTTGCAGTAACCACTCTGCATTGACCAACTAGAAAGGGCCACGCTCCGTGGTACTGCGAATATTCGGTTTATCCATCGCAATTTCGATCCTCGCGATGATCGTTGCGTTCATCTACGGCGGACCCGAGGCACTGTTCCTCGTCATCATCCTGTCGATTCTGGAAATCTCGCTTTCCTTCGACAACGCCGTCATCAACGCCACTGTTCTGCAAAGAATGAGTGAATTCTGGCAGAAGATCTTCCTCACCATCGGCGTCATCATCGCCGTCTTCGGTATGCGTCTGGTGTTCCCGCTCGTGATCGTCTGGGCTGCATCCGGTCTCGGACCCGTAGCTGCACTCGACCTCGCACTGAACCCGCCTGCGGACGACGCCGCGTACTTCGCCAACGGCGAGCCGAGCTACGAAACCATCCTCACCGACGCTCACCCGCAGATCGCTGCCTTCGGTGGCATGTTCCTGCTGATGCTCTTCCTCGGATTCATCTTCGAAGAGCGTGAGATCACCTGGCTGTCCTGGCTGGAGAAGCCGCTCGCTCGCATCGGCAAGCTCGATCAGCTCTCCGTCGTCGTGGCCGGCATCGTCCTGGTTCTCAGTGGTTCTTTCCTCGCTGCTGACGACAAGGTCTCCACCGTCATGATCTCGGGCGTTCTGGGCATGATCACCTACATCGCGGTCAACGGATTGGGTGAACTGTTCAATCTGCCGGAAGAAGGCGAAGAGGAAGAAACCACCAAGTCCGGCGGCCCCACGCAGCTCGCGAAAGCGACCGGTAAGGCCGGCTTCTTCCTGTTCCTCTACCTCGAGGTCCTCGACGCGTCCTTCTCCTTCGACGGCGTCATCGGCGCATTCGCCATCACAGCAGACCCGATCATCATCGCCCTCGGCCTCGGCTTCGTCGGCGCGATGTTCGTCCGTTCCATCACGGTCTTCCTGGTCCGCAAGGGCACGCTCTCCGATTACGTCTACCTCGAGCACGGTGCGCACTGGGCCATCGGCGCTCTGGCCGTCATCTTGATGGTGTCCATCGGCGTTCACATCAACGAGATCATCACCGGCCTGGTCGGTGTCTTCTTGATCGGCGCTGCTTTCATCAGCAGCCTCATTCGCAACAAGCGAATCGCGAACGAAGATCCGAAGTTGGACGAGAACACTCCGGCAACTGTCTGACGTTCTTTTCACGAAACGCCCGCGACCAATTGGTTGCGGGCGTTTTGTTTGTTATGCCTGAATTGAAACTCTCTGCATTCACAGCCGCGCGCCAATTGCTCAGCCGCGCGCCAAATTCAGCCTGCGGGTGAACAATTGCCCTGCGGGTGCGAAGAACCTATTCGTAAGGGAAACCATGAACGAGATAGTCATAGAGCGCGCAACGGACGAGGACGCCGCGGAAATCCTTGTTCTACAACGCTGTTGCTGGGTCTCGGAAGCAATCTCCAACAACAGCATGGACATACCCCCGCTCCACGAGGACCTACCCACGGTCCGAGCCTGGGTTCAGGAGTCGACTGTCTGGACCGCACGACGCGGCGGCCGGCTCGTCGGGGCCGTGCGAGGAACCGCGGACGGAACCGCATGGCAGATCGGTCGCCTCATGGTGGCACCGGACTTGGCGGGCAACGGCCTCGGCCGACGCCTCTTGCAGCACGTGGAACAGAACGCTCCGGAGCACATCACACGTTTCGAGCTGTTCACCGGAAGCAGGAGCCTGCGGAACATTCGCCTGTACACCCGAGCGGGCTACTCCCAATTGCCGCCGGACCCCAGCCACATCCCCGGAGTCGTCTACCTGTCCAAGCCGAACGCCATCAACTCCGACTGAACGGCGATACTGACTTCTGTGGTGAACATTCGCGTCGCAGCGCAGACAGACTTGCCGTTCTTACGTGAGCACGACTCGCACGTCGCTGCCGAGGAACTCGCGTCAGTGGTCCAACGCGGCCGGATACTCATCGCCGAGGACAACGGTAATCCAATCGGATGGCTGCGCTGGGGCTTGTTCTGGGACGAGATTCCGTTCATGAACATGCTGACCGTCCTGTCTTCGAACCGCGGCCAAGGCATCGGGCGCGCTTTGGTCACAGATTGGGAAAAACGCATGAGCCGCGCGGGACACTCGCAGGTCCTCACCTCCACACTCGCCGACGAATCAGCCCAGAACTTCTATCGCGCAATGGGATATACCGACGCGGGAGTTCTGTTACTCCCAGGCGAGTCCTCCGAGATCTTCCTACGCCGAGACCTCGAGCCTGCGCCCGATCTGACCGATCCCCACATTACCCGCGAGTAATATATGGTGGTCGTCACACCGCGATCTCAGGGTGGGGCGTGGCACACCAATGTGGAGGACGAGTATGTCGTCAAGGGTCTTATCTCGCACAGTTGTCGGAGTACTCGCGGTTGCACTGACGGGCGTCGGTGCACCGGCAGCACTCGCGCAGCCGGCTCTTGCCCAGTCCCCTGATGACAGTTTCTACAGCTACGAGGGCGCGGCGCCTCTCTCGTCGTACGCTCCAGGCGCGGTCCTCGAGACTCGCACCGTGCCGTACACCGTGCTCAACATCCCGACCCCGATACAGGCAGTCCAGGTTCTCTACCGATCAACCGACGCCCTGGGACAGCCGTCCGCCAACGTCACCTCGATCCTGCGCCCGGCCAACGCCCAACCGAACAAAGTTGTTTCGTACCAGTCCTTTTACGATTCGCTGAACCCCGACGACAGCCCGTCGCGAGCCATCGCGGGTAACACCCCGATCGGCGACTGGACTCCCAGCGGACGCAACTTCAACATCGGCGGTACCTTCACGAGCATCGAAGCCGCGCTGTTCGGGCCGCTCTTCGCATTGGGCTACACGATCGTCGTCCCGGACACCGAGGGCCCGGCCGCCAACTTCGCTGCCGGACCCGAATACGGGATGATGACGCTCGACGCTCTGCGTGCCGCCCGCGATGTCCCGGAAACCGGAATCACCGACGACGCAGAGATCGCGCTGATGGGTTACTCCGGCGGAGCGATCGCCACCAACTGGGCTTCGATCCTCGCTCCCGCATATGCACCGGAGATCAACGACAACTTGATCGGTGCCGCGCAGGGAGGCGTGCTGGTCAATCCGGCCAACAACCTTCGCTACGCGAGCGGAAGCATCGGGTGGGGCGGCGTAGTCGGCATGGCAGTCGTCGGCGTTGCGCGTTCGTACGACATCGATTTCGGGAAGTATCTCAGCGACCGTGGACGCGACGTCATGGCTCGACTCGAAGACGCGTCCATCGGCAATGTGCTGGCACAGTATCCCGGACTGACCTGGCAGGATCTGGTCAAACCCGAGTACGCCGATCCCAATACGGTTCCCGAGTACGTCGATGTCGTGAACAAGATCAACATGGGCACCGCGGCGACACCGACCATTCCGATGTTCATCGCGCAGGCGGCCAACGGCACCATCGAGGGCACCCAACCCGGAGGCCCCGGTGTCGGAGCGGGAGACGGCGTGATGATCACGGGCGACGTCCGCACCCTCGCACGCAAGTACTGCGACGCCGGCCTGGCGATTCAGTACGACCAGTACGACACCATCAGCCACTTCCTCGGCGCCATGCTCTGGCTCCCCGGTGCGCTCGCCTGGGTCGACGACCGCTTGAACGGCAAGCCTGCACCGTCCAACTGCGCGAACATTGCACCGGGGAACTCACTTGCGCCGCAAGAACATGAGCGCTGACTGACAGCGAGCCTGGATCTACTTCGACGGTTCCACCTCCCACCGAACGTGAGTCACCAACGGTTCAAGGCTAAGTCGGCTGACGGCAGATTCCAGGAGTCCGTCGTCACGCTCCGCGGCAGCCAGTTCGGCCACCACCCGCACGCGGTCGCTGTCCGGGATGTCGAAGGACTGCACTGACCGGAGCTGAAACTCGGGCCTCGAAATGGACTGCACGGTAAGACCTCTGATGTGAGCTTCGGCGTCGCCGTGACAGGTCACCTCGAAGGTGTAGTCCGCGGGTGGTTCTTCGCGTCCGGTTCGGGCAGGCTGGTGATCCATCATCCGGCCCAACGGCCTCAACAGCGTGTTCGCCAACATGATTGCGCCGGCACCGAACACCGCGACCCAGTACATTCCGCCACCTGCCAGTGCGCCGACGGCGGCAGTGGCCCACAGAGTGGCGGCAGTGTTCAGGCCGGTGACCGACGCACCCTGCTTCATGATCACTCCAGCACCGAGGAAACCGATCCCCGAGACGATCTGCGCTGCGACGCGCGTCGGATCAGCGTCCGGGCCCTGAAACCCGTACGCGCCCATGATGACGAAGAGCGTCGCACCCAAGCTCACCAACGCGTTGGTTCGCAGACCCGCCATCCTTGCGCGCCATTGCCTTTCGATCCCGACGGCAGCGCCGAGGACGAGCCCGAGCGCTATCCGCACAAGGATGACGTGGATTTCCACGGTGAACTCCTAGAGCCAGGTCGCGAATCGACGGATGAACATTCCCTTGGCCACCTGCGTGACGACGCAGTATGCCGCGAGAGTGAGGACCAGCCACGGGAAGTAGTTCCACGGCAGTGAAACCAACCCGAGGGAATGACCCCAGGACGTGAACGGGAACACCAGCGCGAAGACGCAGGCGGCGCCTGTGCTGAGCAGTACCGGCAGCGATGCACGCGACTGGATGAACGGGATCTTGCGGGTGCGGATCATGTGAACGATCAGCGTCTGCGAGATCAATGACTCGATGAACCAACCCGATTGGAACAGCGCTGCATGCTCGGGAGAGTTGGCGGCGAACACGAACCACATCAGCGCGAACGTCGAGATGTCGAAGATCGAACTGATCGGGCCGATGAACACCATGAACCGGCGAAGGCTCTTGGTCTCCCACTTGCGGGGCTTCGCGAGGAAGTCGTCGTCGACACGATCCCACGGGATCGTGAGCATCGAGAGATCGTAGATCAGGTTCTGCAACAACAGAACTACGGGAATCATGGGGATGAACGGCAGCAAGGCACTGGCGACGAGCACCGAGAAGACGTTCCCGAAGTTCGACGACGCAGTCATCTTGATGTACTTCTGGATGTTTCCGAAGGTACGACGCCCTTCGATGACTCCTTGTTCGAGTACGCCGAGGTCCTTCTCCAGCAAGATGATGTCCGCGGATTCGCGGGCGATGTCCGCCGCTGTGTCGACGGAGATGCCGACGTCCGCCGCCCGAAGTGCGGGTGCGTCGTTGACACCGTCACCGAGGAAACCAACCGTGTGGCCGACCCGGCGCAGCGATTCGACAATGCGTGCCTTCTGCATCGGATCCGTCTTCGCGAAGACGGTTGTCCGCTGCACCAACTCGTCGAGGGCGTCGTCGCTCAACGCTTCGATCTCTGCGCCGGAGACCACGGTCCCCACGTCGATACCGACTTTGCCGCAGACGGTTTCGGCGACCAGTTCGTTGTCACCCGTCACTACCTTGACCGCGACTCCGTGGCTCGCGAGGGCTTCGATCGCCCCGGCCGCAGATTCCTTCGGCGGGTCGAGGAAGGCCAGCAGACCGACCAGGGTCATGCCCTCTTCGTCGGCCGTCGAGTACTCGCGGCGCTGCTCTTCGACGACTGTCTTGGTTGCCACCGCAAGCACTCGCTTGCCTTGACCGTTCAGCTCCGCGACCAGACGGTCGACTCGGGCCAGCCATCCCGGTGTCAATTGGTGGGTCACCCCGTCCAGTTCCACCGATTCACAGACCGAAAGGAGCTCTTCCACTGCACCTTTGGTTACGATCAGATCGGCGTCTCCGTGGTCGACCACCACGGAGAGTCGACGGCGCTTGAAGTCGAAGGGAATCTCGTCCACCAACCCGTGCCGACACGAGATCTCCTCGACCACTTCGGGACCGGCGGCCTCGATCACCGCGTCGTCGAGAAGACTGCGCAATCCGGTCTGATTCACGGAATTGACCGCCGCTAGCCGCAATACGTCCTCGGACTTACGTCCGGCAGTATCGAGATGCTCACCGAGAACGATGCGGTCCTCGGTGAGAGTTCCGGTCTTGTCCGTGCACAGAACGTCCATGGCACCGAAGTTCTGAATCGCGTTGATCTGCTTGACGATCACCTTCTTGCGCGACATGTGGAGCGCACCCTTGGCCAGGTTCGCCGTCACGATGAGCGGCAACATTTCCGGAGTCAACCCCACCGCGGTGGCGACGCCGAAGAGTAGTGCTTGGCTCCAGTCCTTGGTCAGTCCGTTGATGATGAACACCGCGGGAACCATGATCAGCATGAACTTGATCAGCAGATAGCTGACACTGCGCACCCCGACATCGAAGCTGGTTTCGGGTCGCTTGGACGCCAATTGTGCTGTCATGGCACCGAAGTAGGTCCGCTTGCCGGTGTGTACCGCAACGGCGGTGCCACTGCCCGACACGACGGAAGTACCCATGAACCCGATGTTCTCGGCTTCGAGCAGGCGATCGACGTCGATCCCCGACGACGGGTCCGCCGACTTCTCGGCCGGCATCGATTCACCGCTGAGCATGGACTGATTGACCTGTAGATCCTTGGCCCGGATGATGCGGACATCGGCCGGGATCATGTCGCCGGCGGCAAGCTGGACTACATCCCCCGGCAGTAACTGCTCGATCGGAATCTCAGCCGTGACCACGGTGTTGTTGATCTTGCGGGTGGCCGCGACGGTCGTCGTAACCATCGCCTTGAGCGCCTCGGCGGCGCGACTCGAACGGTATTCCTGCCAGAACCTCAGTGAGACACTGACAAAGATCATCAACCCGAGAGTGATGATGCCCTCGTAGGAAGGACCGTCCTCGGGGTCCGCCCAGACCACGTCGGTCCCGACCATGATCAGGGCGAGGAATACCAGGATCAGGATGAACGGGTTCTTGAAGGCTCCCGCGAACTGCACGATTGCCGGCGCCGGGCGGTCGTGGCGGACATCGTTGCGCCCGTATTGCCGACGAAGATCGTCGATCTGATCGTCACGAAGGCCGTTGGCCGTCGTGGTCAGATCCGCGAGAACGGTGCGCGTGTCCGAGGCCGAGAAGTCGACCAATTCCTGTGCGCTTTCCTTTGCCAGGACTGTTGAATGTGTTTGTTGTGCAATGTTTCTCGTGGGCCGTGGCCGCAATGCGAGAACGGAAAATGACATGACGAATCTCCTCGGCTGCCCGAACACGCCGGACCATGCCAGTGCATGAGGGCAGCAGAATGCGCTGAGCGACAATGGAAGTCGTCAGCGGTCGCGGCAAAGCCGCGCAGATGAAGCCGAGGATGCAAAGAGTCAGTGACTGAAGAGCAAAAGACCGGGGTGAGCATCGTCGGCAAGAACAGAAGGATGGGTCGAATATCGACTCGGCGGGTCGTCCACGATGGTCACCTCCTGAAAGTTCGGGGCGTCCGATGACGCCACACAAGTACATGCGCACAGCACACGCCAGGAGAACCGAATATCGACGTACTCTCGCCTTCGCCGGAAGAAACCGGCATCAAGCTGCGAAAACACCTCCACGTCCGAGTTTTGGCACTGCACGACGTGTCCCGATCAAGAACGGGAAGCCACTTTGGATCACCCCTTAAGCCGGGGAGATCTGTCCTAACCTTGGGCGTCTCTCGACGTCGTGAGATCAGTGGCCTGTGTTCGTGCAGAAGCCTCACCTAACGAGGTACTGCACCCAGAGGGTAGTTCTCAAATCTGTTGCCTGTCAACTGAGCAACTCAGACGGCGGACAATCCTGCCCGTGCGACGGCGCCGGCGAAGAGTGCCGTCACGGCGGCACCCATGACACTCTGATCAACCTCTTCCGGATCCACGGAGTGTTCGAGAACGAGCCCGGATATCAACGCCATCAACGAGATTGCGGTTGTCCGCACGTCAAAGGAATCGTCCACTCCCCATTCACGGGCACGTTCGCCGATCAACTCCACGAGTTGGCTGCGCAAGTGGCGACGCTCACGTAAGTACGCCTGAGCGATCTGCGGATCACGCCCGGCGAGCACTCCGAATTCGAGGACGAGAAGCGACCACCCCGGGTCGTCGACCATCCACGTGGCAATGGCCTCGCCACCTTTGCCCGCCGCGTCGGACGGGTTCATCCCGGCAATCTCGGCGAGCACCCGGCCGGCCAGTTCGAGAGACCGTTGCGCGAACAGTTCGGCGAACAGATCCTGTTTCGACTCGAAGTTGGAGTAGACAGCCCCCTTGGTGAAGCCCGCTCGGCGAGCAACTTCAGTGAGACGTGCAGCACTGAATCCGCGCTCCGCAAACTCTTCCGCCGCAGCGTCGAGCAGTCTTTGCCGCACCACGTCACGTCCGGGGCGGGTTACCGGAGTCCAGTCCGGTTGACGAGATTCAGTCACGATACCTAGAGTATTCAATACCTCGGGTATTGACAAGCTCTTTACTTTCGACAAGATCAGGACTCTTTCGTGACCACTACGCATCCGGCACACGCCGCACCAGACAACAGCTCCACCCACGACGAACACCACCACGACAATCTGCTCGTGAAGTACGGCGCACCCAAGGTGATGGCCGCGTTGTTCGTCGGCGTGCTCCTGCTGCAGATGGGCTTCATCCTCAGCTACGTCGCCGCCTTCCATCAGCCGACTCCGCGAGACATCGAAATCGCGGTCATCGCCGATCAGGGCACACCCGACGGCATGGATCAGCAGATCGCCGACAAACTCAACGCCATCGACGGCAGCCCACTCGACGCTCAGGTGGTCGACAGCACGGCGACCGCTCGCCGCATGATCAACGACCGAGAGATCCAGGGCGCGTTTGTCATCAACCCGGCCGGACCGGACACCCTGATCACCGCGAGCGCGGGCGGCAGCTCCATCGCGACGTCGCTCGAAGCGGTGTTCACGAAGGTCGAGGCGACACAGGACCGACAGTTCGTCGTCCGCGACGAGATCCCCGTCGGAGCCCACGACAACCGCGGCCTCTCCGGCTTCTACCTCTCGGTCGGCTGGGTCGTCGGCGGCTATCTCCTTGCGGCAGCCATCGGACTGTTCATCGGTGCGCCGAAGACTCTCCGCCAGGCAAGCGCACACACGGGCGTGATCGCGATCTACTCGATCATCTCGGGAGCCCTCGGCGCCCTCATCACCTCACACGTACTCGGAACCTTCGCCGGCCACTGGTTCCCGCTCTGGATCCTGGGAACAGCCGTGGTGTTCGGCACCGCCATGTTCACACTCGGATTGCGCGCCGCCATCGGCGTTCTGGCAGTCCCGCTGGCTATCGCCGTCTTCGTGATTCTCGGCAATCCCAGTGCGGGAGGCGCATTCGGCTCCAACGTGATTCCCTCGTTCTACGCCGCCATCGGCCGGTGGATCACACCCGGCGCCGGCACCGAAGGCGTCCGGAGCATCGTCTACTTCAACAACGTCGGCGTCGGCCAGCCTGCTCTGACGCTTTTCCTGTACGCACTGATCGGTGCGGTCATGCTGTTCGGCTTTACGATCCGTCGCAACCGAAAGTCCACCCACACGACGCCGACTCCAGCTGTGGCGAACGCCGACTAGTCCTAGTCTGAACTCATGACGAGCCTCCTCCACCCCAACGCCTCGCACGTCGCCGAAACACTGATCTCACGGGGTCACCACGGCGTCATCGTCACGCAGCCCGAAGCCACGCACACCGCGGCCGAGGCAGCGGCGGCCGTCGGGGTGGAGGTAGGCGCGATCACCAAGTCGCTCGTGTTCCTTCTCGACGACGATCCGGTCCTACTGCTGGTCTCCGGCGCACATCAGGTCAATCTGAAAGCCACCGGCGAACGCCTCGAAGGCAAGCTCACGCGGGCGCCGCTGGAAATGGCGAAGTCGGCAACGGGCCAGCCGATCGGTGGGGTCGCTCCGCTCGGGCATCCCACCAACCTGCCCACCTACATCGATACAGCCCTCGAGCAGTACCCCGAATTGTGGGCAGCCGCCGGGCACCCCAACACGGTCTTTCGCACGACGTACTCCGAACTCCTCCGAATCACCGCCGGCCTCGCCGTCGACATGGACTGAAGCACTTCAGCCAACCCGGTCCGAAACCACTCAGACGTGCGTCCACCTATAGTTGGACGCACCATGTGCACTGCAACCAGGACCCCGGCCGGCAACCACTGGCGTCGACGGCACGTAGATCTGTGCCGCACCGACGCCTGTCTGTGTATGCCGAGCGCAGTCACCTCGACCACACCGCACACCTCGAGTTCCAGCCGGAGAGTTCCCGTTGTCTGACAAGCCGAATGCCGTTTCCAGCCACACCACCCCCGACGTCCCCGAAGTAGCAGCGACGCCCGAGTTGTCCACCGGCATCTGCGCCGGTGACTACCGCGCTGCGCTTCGCCGCCACCCCGCCGGTGTCACCGTCGTGACCCTCGATTCGGGTACCGGCCCGGTGGGTTTCACCGCCACTTCGTTCTCGTCCGTCTCCCTCGAGCCGCCGCTCGTCTCGTTCAACATCGCGGAGACGTCGTCGAGCATCAATGCACTCAAGGCAGCCGAGTCCTTGGTGATCCACCTTCTCGGCGAACATCAGCAGCATCTGGCCCAGCGCTTTGCGCGTAGTGCCGATCAGCGTTTTGCAGACGAGTCTCTGTGGGCAGTGCTCGACACCGGGGAACCGGTGCTGCACGGCACCCCCAGCTGGATGCGCGTCAAGGTCGACCAGCTGATCCCTGTTGGCGATCACACGCTGGTCATCGGACTCGTCACGCGGGTTCACGCCGAAGAGGACGACGAATCCGCTGCCGCACCGCTGCTCTACCACGAGGGCAAGTACTACCGCCCGACTCCGTTGGGTCAATAGACAACTGTGCGCCTTTATTAACCGCCCGCGGTTAATAAAGGCGCACAGCAAGTTAGAGCGCTACGTACTTGGTATCGAGATACTCGTCGATACCCTCGGTTCCGCCTTCACGGCCGAAGCCCGATTCCTTCACCCCACCGAACGGCGCGGCAGCATCGGAGATCGCGCCGCGGTTGACGCCCACCATGCCGGTGTCCAGCTTGGCCGAGACGCGCATCGCACGGTCGATGTCGCGGGTGTAGAAGTACGCCACGAGGCCGTATTCGGTGTTGTTCGCAGCCGCGATCGCTTCGTCTTCGGTGTCGAAACCGACCACTGCCGCAACGGGTCCGAAGATCTCTTCCTTCAGCAGGCGCGCGTCGGCGGGCACCTGATCCAGAACGGTCGGGGTGAAGAAGAAGCCGGGGCCTTCGGGTGCCGATCCACCGGTGCGAACGCGAGCGCCCTTGGACACCGCGTCGTCGACGAGTCCGGTGACGGTTGCGAGCTGCTTGGTGTTGATCAGCGGTCCGATGTTGGTGCCCTCGGCGTCACCGGCGCCCACCTTCAAGGCCGCAACCTTGGCGGTGAACTTGTCGGTGAACTCTTCGCGCACCGAGTTGGCGACGTAGATGCGGTTGGCCGCGGTGCAGGCCTCGCCGCCGTTACGCATCTTCGCGAGCATTGCGCCGTCGACAGCTGCGTCGATGTCGGCGTCGTCGAAGACGATGAACGGCGCATTGCCACCGAGTTCCATCGACGTGCGGAGCAGCTTGTCAGCAGCATTGCGCACCAACAACTTTCCGACGCCAGTGGAGCCGGTGAAGGTGACCTTGCGCAGACGCGCATCTTCCATCAGCGGTCCACTGATGGAGGCCGCGTCGGACGTCGGGAGGATCGAGAGCACACCGTCGGGCAGACCGGCATCGGCGAACACCTGACCGAGGAGCTGCATGGTCAGCGGCGTGTCCTCGGCGGGCTTGACGATGATGGTGCAACCGGCAGCCAGCGCCGGTCCGATCTTGCGTGTGCCCATGGCGAGCGGGAAGTTCCACGGGGTGATCGCGAGGACCGGTCCGACGGCTTCCTTGGTGACCAGGATGCGACCGTTGCCGGCCGGAGCCTGCGTGAAACGTCCACCGATGCGTACTGCTTCCTCGCTGAACCAGCGCAGGAATTCGCCGCCGTAGTTGACCTCACCGCGGCTCTCTGCCAACGACTTACCCATTTCCAGGGTCATCATCAGCGCGAAGTCCTCGGCGCGGGCGTGCAGCAATTCGAAGGCGGTGCGCAGAATCTCGCCGCGTACACGTGCCGGAGTGGCCGCCCAGTCTTCCTGCGCCGCAGCGGCGAGGTCGAGCGCACGGATACCGTCGGCAGCGGTGGCGTCGGCTACCTGGGCGAGTTCCTCACCCGTTGCCGGGTTGTAGACCGCAAAGGTCTTCTCGGCCGGGACGAGCTTGCCGCCGAGCCAGAGACCCTTGGGTACCGAGTCGAGAAGATCCGAGACGTTGGACATGTCAGTTCCCCTGTGCTGCAGTGCGAATAGCGGTCTCGAGGACGGTCAACGCGTCGTCGAGCAGCTCTTCGGAGATGACCAGCGGCGGGAGCAGACGGATGACGTTGCCGTAGGTACCGCAGGTGAGGATCACGACGCCGGCAGCGAGGCATTCGGCGGCGATCTTCTTGGTGATGTCGGCGTCCGGCTCCTGCCCACCGGGCTTGACCAGCTCGATGGCGAGCATCGCGCCGCGACCGCGAACGTCACCGATGACGTCGAGTTCCTTTGCCAGTGCGTTCATTCGGCCGACGACGGTCGACTCGATGGTGCGTGCGCGGCCACAGAGGTCGAGCTCACGCATCTGGTCGATGGACGCCAATGCAGCGGCGCAGGCGACGGGGTTACCGCCGTAGGTGCCACCGAGGCCGCCGGGGTGGACGGCGTCGATGAGCTCGGCGCGGCCCGTGACAGCGGCGAGCGGCATGCCGCCTGCGATGCCCTTGGCGAGCGTGACCAGGTCGGGCACGATGCCCTCGTGATCGCTGGCGAACCAGGCGCCGGTACGAGCGAAGCCTGCCTGAACCTCGTCGGCGATGAAGACGACGCCGTTCTCCTTGGCCCACGCGACGAGCGTCGGGAGGAATCCTTCTGCGGGAACGATGAATCCACCCTCACCCTGAATGGGCTCGATGAGGATGGCGGCCGTGTTGGCAGCGCCGACCTGCTTCTCGATCATCGTGATGGCGCGCTGTGCGGCCTGCTCACCGGTGATCTTGGAGCCGTCGACATTGAGGCCCTCGCGGTACGGGTAGGACATCGGGACGCGGTAGACCTCGGGGGCGAACGGACCGAAGCCGCTCTTGTACGGCATGGACTTCGACGTCAGTGCCATCGTGAGGTTGGTGCGGCCGTGGTACGCGTGGTCGAAGACGACGACTGCGTCGCGACCGGTCGCGTGACGGGCGATCTTGACTGCGTTCTCGACAGCTTCTGCGCCGGAGTTGAACAGCACGGAACGCTTCTCGTGGTCACCGGGGGTGAGTTCGGCGAGACGCTCGGCGACCTCGACGTAGCCCTCGTACGGAGCGACCATGAAACAGGTGTGGGTGAAGTGCGCGACCTGATCCTGAACTGCGGACACGACGGCCGGGTTGGAGGCGCCGACGCTGGTCACCGCGATACCGGCACCGAGGTCGATCAGCGAGTTGCCGTCGACGTCGACGATGACTCCGCCGTCTGCGTCGGCGACGTAGACCGGGAGGGTGGATGCGACGCCGGCGCCGACGACCTTCTTACGGCGTTCGGCGAGCGCAGCCGAGCGCGGGCCCGGGAACTCCGTGACGATGCGACGCTCCTGCGGAAGCCGGTATTCGATTGCACTCATGTGACCACCCTCTCGGTTGTGTATTGCATTCGAGTATGCGACGCGCGAAGCATCGCAAGCACTGCCGAAATGGATACCCGGAGCTCCAGGGCTACTCCATATCGGCAACGACAGCTAGCCTTGATCAGGTGACGGTTCCGATCTCGTGGCTCTTGCGACAGAAACACCTCTCGCTGGCTCTGCTCACCGACCGAGCAGCTGCCACCCACCCCGTCACGTTTGCGCAGGCCACAGAGCTGACGGACCCCACCCCGTGGCTTTCCGGCGGCGAATTGGTGCTCACCACCGGGCTGGCACTGGTGGGCGCGGACGCCACCGACTACAGCGAGTACATCGACCGTCTGGCCGCCGCAGAAGTATCGGCTCTGGGTTTCGGGACCGGCCTTTCCCACGAGAGTGTGCCCACAGACCTGATTGCCGCCGCCCGCAGCCGCGGACTCCCCCTGCTGGAAGTGCCGTTCACGACCCCGTTCGCGGCAGTCACGCGCGCGGTGATGACCCGTCTGAGCCAGCAGGAATACGAATCGGTACTCCGCGCGGCAGAAGTACAGACGCGCATCACCCGCGTTGCACTGCGCGGTGGCGTGTCGGCGATCGTGCGTGAACTAGCCACGGCCACAAAAACTTCGGTGGCGTTTGTCGGTGATCGGATCACCGCGGTGCATCCGGCAAACCAGAAGTCGTTGATCACCGAGGTTCGCGCGGTCGCGGCCACCACCCGCGATCCCAACGCTCCGGCGTCGATCTCGCAGAGCACACCCGAACGGACGCTGACACTGTCCCCCGTCGGCGTCACCGACAGTTGGCACGGCTACCTCGCCATGGCGGGCGCCGGGCCCCTGAGCAATATCGACAGAGTGTTGCTCGGGCATGCGGTCTCGCTGCTCACTCTCGAACTCGAGAAACCGGTTCGACTACGGGCCGAGCGAACTCGACTCAACGCCATGGCTTTCGGGCTCTTACTCGACGGCCGAATCCCCGAGGACGGTGTGCCGTCGTACTTGGACGAGGCAAGCGACACGCACGGCAACATTCGTGTCGTCCACGTTCGCGGATCCGGACTCGGCCCAGTTCTTCGCGAACTCGACAACGCTCTCGCGCGAGCAGGCCGGCCGTTGTTCGCGCAATCCGAGGACGGTTCGCTGACCGTCCTCCTCCGCGGAACCGACACAATCGACACCGCCAAAACACTACTGGCGCAGCTCTCCCCCACCGAAGCGAAAGCCGTGCGTGCCGGAATCAGCACCCCTCACCGTCTTCTGGACGCACCGCGCGCACTCGTCCAGGCCCGCGCCGCGGCCAATCTCACGACGGCCACTGCCCGCATTCTCGAGTTCGACGCTCTGAGTGGTTCGACGATTCTGGCATCCGAGCCTGCCCGTGAGGCACTGATCGCAATGGCTGCGGACACCATCCCGGTGCTGACCGAACACGACCAGGCACACGGAACCGCACTGGCCGCGTCTTTGCGCGCCTATCTCGAGGCAAACGGCCAATGGGAATCGGCCGCAGCCGAACTCGGTGTTCATCGGCACACCCTCCGAGGTCGCATCGCACGCATCGAGGAACTGCTGCAATGCGACCTCGGACAGGCCAGGGTCAGAGCCGAACTGCTGCTATCGCTACTCGCCTGGGAGGGCCGCTGAACCCTCCTCCGCGTGCACCGAAGCGAAGCTCGACGCACCGCGGACGAGTAGTTCGAGTTCGGCGTCGACCGTGCAGAGACGGGCGGTGTCCAGCGCTCCGCTGCGGCTCACGCTCGACATCAAAGCCGTGAACCGGCGCACCGCTTGCGGATTGGCGGCGGTCCACAACTCGACGACCTCCGGAATACCTTCACCGAGCGCACCGGACACGAGGTCCGCGAAACGCGCCGTCAACCTGGCATGGACGGCAGCGCTGCCCATGACCTCCCAATGCGAGGCACCGACGGCGACGTCGACGCCGCCGAGAACATCGCCCAGATCGAGAGCGTCGGAGAGTTCCCGATAGATCGCGGCTGCGGCCGCGGCCGTCGTATTCTCCTGCAGTGCAATGTCTGCCAGGGCGAGTGCTCCGAAAGACGCCTCGATGCGCTCGCTGGCCGGCAAACCGTCGGTGAGTTCCCGCACCGGGGCTGCCCACCGATCGATGTCGGCGCGCGGGTTCACGGTGAACCGGCCGGCTGCTCCCGGACGACGCAACACCCAGCTCATCTCGGATTCCAACAACTGCTGCAAGCGATCGAGAGCCTGCAACTGCTCGGTGGCGCGCAGCTCCGAGTTCAAGATCTCGCGCCGAAGTTCCTCGGTGCCGAGCACTTCGCTGACTACTGCGTAGGCCAGAGCCGCTTCCGGACTGTGGACTCCGAGGTGTTCCTCGAGCCGGAACAGCACGCCGGGGCCGACGCGGTTGACCAGTTCGTCGACAACCGAGGTGATGATGATGTCGCGGCCCAACCGATGTGCGCGGACCGCGTCCGGTGCTGCCTCGACGACGGAGAGCGGGAAGTACTGCGGGAGACGATCGGCGAAGATCTGATTGTCCGGGACGGTCGACGCCCCCAATTCCGCCGTCAGTACGTTCTTCGACTGCGCCACCAGCACAGCAAGTTCCGGCCGCAGGAGACCCTGCCCGGCACGCGCCCTGACCGCCAGCGCCTTGGAGTCGGGCAGAGATTCTTCCAGTCGCTTCATGGCGCCCGCCGAGACGAGGTTCTCGATCAACCGCTCGTGCTGATCGAGCAGGGCCGGTGCGCGGTGCTCGGCCAGGCTGATCGCGAGGGTCTGATCTTCACTGGCCTCGAGCACCGATGCGGCCACCTCGTCCTGGGCCGCCGCGAGTAGTTCATTGCGCGAGGTCGCTTCCAACTCTGCGAGTGCGATCTTGATGTTGACCTCACGGTCCGAGGTAGCCACGCCTGCCGCGTTGTCGATGAAGTCGGCGTTGATTCGTCCTCCGCCAGCGGCATATTCGATGCGGGCACGCTGGGTGAAACCCAGGTTGCCGCCCTCACCCACCACGGTTGCACGCAACTCGTCAGCGCTGACGCGAACTGCGTCGTTGGACGGATCGGCCGCGTCGACGTTGCTTTCGGTCGACGCTTTCACGTAGGTACCGACGCCGCCGTTCCACAACAGGTCCACCGGAGCACACAGGATCGCTCGGATCAGTTCCTGCGGGGTCAAGTTCTCCTCGGTGATTCCGAGGGCCGCACGCGCCTCGAGCGGAAGGCGGATCGACTTCGCGCTCCGCGGCCAGACGCCACCGCCCGGCGACATCACGGTGCGATCGAAGTCGTCCCAGGACGAGCGCGGCACGGTGAAGAGGCGAGCGCGTTCGGCAAAGCTCGTCTCGGTGTCGGGGTTCGGGTCGATGAAGATGTGGCGGTGATCGAATGCCGCGACCAGACGGATCTTGTGCGAGAGCAACATTCCGTTGCCGAACACGTCGCCGGACATGTCCCCGATACCCGCGACGGTGAACGGATCGGTGTCGACATCGAGGTCGCGCTCGGCGAAGTGCCGTCGAACCGCTACCCAGGCGCCGCGAGCGGTGATGCCCATCGCCTTGTGGTCGTAGCCGGCCGAACCGCCGGAAGCAAAAGCGTCGCCGAGCCAGAAACCACGCTCGACGGCGATGCCGTTCGCGACGTCCGAGAACCGTGCGGTCCCCTTGTCTGCTGCCACGACGAGATAGGAGTCTTCACCGTCGTACTCGATTACTTCTGCCGGGTGTACCGCAGCGCCGTCGACGATGTTGTCCACCACGTCCAGCAAGCCGCGAATGAAGGTGCTGTACGACTCCTGCACCTGCGCCGGAGTCGGTGACGACGTGCCCCGAACCACGAACGCGCCCTTGGCACCCGAAGGAACGATCGGGGAATTCTTCACGCTCTGGGTCTTCATGAGGCTCAGGGCCTCGGTGCGGTAGTCCTCGTATCGATCCGACCAACGCAGGCCGCCACGGGCGACGGAGGAACTACGCAGGTGAACGCCTTCGACATTGGGTGCGCTGACGTAGATCTCGCGGAAGGGAACGGTCTTCTGTGGGGTGGAGAGCAACTGCGAGTCGATCTTGAACGACGCGTACGGCAGCGGGTCGCCGGACTCACCACGCAGGTACCAGTTGGTGCGCAGAGTCGCCTGCAGGAACGAACGAACGCCGCGCAAGACGCGATCCTCGTCGAGAGTGTCTGCACCGTCGACTGATTCGTCGATGGCCGCCGCCGCGGTGGCCACTGCTGTCTCCCGCAATCCTGCTACGGCGGGATCGAAACGCGCAGTGAAGAGTTCGATTGCCTGCCGTACGAAGAGTGGCTTCGCTGCCAACACTCCGACGATGTAGCTCTCGGACAGCCCGATACGAGCCTGAGCGAGGAAACGGCACGCAGCGCGCAGCAACTCTGCGTCGCGCCAGGTGATGTCTGCTCGTCCGATCAGACTGGAGAACGCATCCATCCGGGTCTGTCCGGCGATGACGGCTTCGAAGGCGTCCGCCATCTTCTCCAGCGCACTGCCGTCGAAGGTGCTCGGCTCGAAGGTGAAGTAATGCGCCGAACCCAGAACGGTCGGAAGCGGGCGGTGCGTCGAAACTCGGAGTCCGAGAGACTCGAAGTTCTCGCACAGATCGGAGAGGGAGGGCTCTCCGGACGGCCACAGCACCACGCAGGTCAGATCGTCACTGTTCAGGTTGTCACCCTGACGGAAGACGAGTCGCTGGCCCGCTGCTGCCAATTCGGCGACCAGTTCGAGCGCCGGGTCACCGGATCGATCACCGCCTGCCGGTCTCGATTCTGCAGCTGCGGTCTTGGTCGCCGATGATGTGCTCGCCATTGAACACCCTCCTGGAAATTATTGGATCCGAACACTTTCCAGTGTTGCGTGGATCACCGGAAAGAGGTCGTGCCCGATAGGAGTACCAACCCCCATCGGGCACGACATTTCGGCAGTTGCGGTGAGCTCAGTCGCCCAACCTGATCGGAGCAAGCTCCTCGAACACGTCGCCGGGTCCGGGATTCTCGGCAGGCGCAGCGCCGCCGAGATGGTTGACGACGCCCCATACCGCGTTGATCGCGGTCTGGATCGCGCCCTCAGCCCAGCCGGCGGTCCACGACACGTCGTCACCGGCGAGGAAGATTCCCCGATGACGCGGTTCGAGATCATTCTGCACGAAGTGGGAGAACAGGCGCTCCTGGTAGCGGTAGTGCCCCGGAAGGTTCGCCTTGAATGCGCCCATGAAGTCGCGCTCGGTTTCCCACGACAGCGTCACCGGGCTCGAGATGATGTGGCTGCGGAAGTCAACGCCGGGGTAGATCTCTTCGAGAGAGCGCAGCATGATGTTCATGCGCTCGGTGGCGTCGAGCGCCAGCAGCTTCAGCGAATCGTCCGACCAGGTGTACGACAAGCAGATCAGGCCTGGCTTGCCCTCGCCTTGATCGAGCAGGTAGGTGCCGCGACTCATACGGTCGGTCAGTGTCATCGACACCGAATCACGGCCGGTCACGGGGTCCTTGTCCTTCCAGAACGGGCGGTCGACGAGAACGAACACCTTGGTCGAACCCATGTAGTGAGTTCGCTCGATCGCAGTCCAGTGGTCGATCGGGAACAGATCGTCGTCACACCTGATGTTGTTCAGCAGCATCCAACTCTGCACTGTCACAACGGCACTCGCATACGTGCGAATGAAACCTTCGGAGTCCGTCACCGTGATGTTGCCGGGCTCGGTACGCCGGAGTTCGGTGACGCGGGGACGCGTCTCACCGTCGTTGAGCGAAGCGACCGTAGTACCGGCAGGCCAATGCGCCATGTGCGCCGGGGCGCGGTTCCACAACCGCATCGGCAGCTGCTGCGATCCACCGACGATGCCGCGGTGGTCGTCGTCGGCGGCCGTGATGACCACACGAAGGATTTCGAGGATCGAGTTGGGGTAGTCGGTATCCCAACCGCCCGTACCGAATCCGACCTGTCCGAACACTTCCCGCATGTGGAAGGACTTGAAGTGCTTCGACGCGGCGAGGAATCCGTAGAACGTCTGGTCGTCGTAGCGCACCACGAGGTCGTTCCAGATCCGCTTGATTTCTGCGGTGTCGCGGTCACGAATGGCCTGCTGCAACGGAATCAGATCGGCATGCTCTTCGAGAGTGCGCTGCCAGGCCTGCGCCACCTCGGTGTAGATCGGCGGCAGATCCTCGAGAGTGTGCGCGTAGTGGCTCTCGCCCTTGAGATCGATGACGGTGCTCGGCGTGACCTCGGCAAGGGGATTGGGGAACTCTTCGGTCTGCAGACCCAGTTCGTTCAGGTAGTGGAACAACGTTGTCGACGACGGTGGGAAACGCATTGCGCCCATCTCGGCGACAACCCCGGGGTGCCCGTCGAACTCGACCGACCGCATCCGGCCACCGATCTGATCAGCTTCGTAGACAATCGGTTTGAGACCGATCTTGAGCAACTCGTAGGCCGCGATCATGCCGGAGAGTCCGCCACCGATCACGGCAACTTCTGTACCCAGTGCCAGATCGGGCACCGAGCCGAGTCCCGCCGGACTGGAAACGTAGTCGTCGTACGGGAACGGAAAATCCGGCCCGAACATCGTGAGGGGCGGCTGCTTGCCGGGTTCCGAGGAACTGTCCGGAGCTACTGGGATGGTCATCTACGGTTCTCCTTGGAGACAGTCGTGACAGAAAGATCTGGATACAGATCGAGGCGTCGATCGTCGAGATGCGTGTTGAGGGTGCGCGATTGCGAGACGGTGGCGGCGGCGATATCCGCGAAGAGCAATTCCTGGCCGAACCCGGCCCTCGCCAACTCGGCACCGTCGGGCGCGATGGCGCACGAGAGACCGCAGTAGGTCAGCTCGGTTTCGGCGCCGCAGCGATTGACGTAGGTGACAAACATCTGACTCTCGTATGCGCGGGCCGGAACCACTTGCTGCGCAATGTGTTCGTACGGAGTCATCAACCCTGTCGGCACGATGAGCCATTCGGTACCGGAGTCGGCATGGGCCCGAACCGCTTCGGGAAATTCCACGTCGTAGCAGATCAACAACCCGCAGCGGATGCCCTCGAAATCGAACCCGACCACCAGGGTCTCACCAGGCCGGAAATGTTCGCGGTCGAGCGTGCCGAACAGGTGCGTCTTGCGGTAGTGCGCAAGCGAAGTGCCGTCGCGGTCCACCACCTGCACACTGTTGTAGACATCTCCCCCGTCGAGTTCGGGGTAGCCGTAGACGACTGCGATGCCTGCACTTCGAGCAATCGCGGCGACGGAATCGAAGATCGGGCCGTCGGCCGGTTCCGCGCGTAGCGACACCAGTTCGCCGATGTCGTAGCCGGTTGCGGACATCTCCGGCGTCAGCAGGATCTTCGCACCGGATGCTGCAGCCTCGCGGGCAGCAGTGTCGATTGCAGCGAGGTTGAACTCCACCGACGCAAAGGTGTCCGGGGTGGTGAGCGGACCTTGGAACAGGCCAACTCGAACTGAATCGACATGCATGGTGCGCTCCTTCAGGAGTTCCGTGACGCCAATTTTCGACGGTGTGTGTGACGGGGACAACTACCAGCGTGACGGCTGCCGCCAATCATGTCAACTCTTGTTTCCTAAGAATCAACATTCACGGATTCGAGTCTCACGAAGACGACGCGCGGGGCCCTTCCGGCAATGCCGGATTCAAGACCCACAGAACCTTCGCCAGAACCGAGCCTTCGGCCTGAAAACTATGGTTGTGCGTCGGCGTGAATGTGAAGGAATCGCCCGCCGCAAGTACGACGTCTTCGGCATCGACGGCCTCACCGTTCGGATCCGTCCGACCGCCCTCGAACGAGACCCGCAAGCCGCCCTCGAGCACGTGCACGAAGTTCACGTCGATCGGCAGACTGTAGAACTCCCGACCACTTCCGCCGCCTGGTTCCAGCTCGCCGAGCAGCACCTGAATTCGACGCTCGTTGGTAGGCGTGAGCAGGTACTCCGTCATCTTTTCGCCACCGAAGCTGATTTGCGGCATGGCGTCGGCGCGGACTACTTCACCGGCGGACGCATTCTCGAACAGGGATCCGACGGGGATCTCGAGCACCGCGCACACCTTTATCAGGGTCGCCACCGACGCGTTGACGTGATCGCGCTCGAGTTTCGAGAGATACCCCTTGGTCACACCACAGGCCTCGGCCAGGTCGTCGAGGGTCAACCGCTTCGATTGACGTGCCGCCTTGAGCCTCGCCCCGATGCGCGGTCCGACCGGCTCGACCGCTTCCTTCGCCTTGGCCACTGAACCCACTCCTTCACGACCGCCGTGTCCCTTTCAGGAAACAGGGGTTGACAACCGAGCCTCCTGAAGAAACCATACTTGCTCAGAGAGCTACATCACTGAAGGGCGCCCGGTGTGCGCCGAATCGAGAGCAGGGACCTCTGCAAATGGCTACCAACAACCCCGGATCGTTCATCGGACCCGTCGACGCCACGCGCGTCCCCCGCTACGCCGAGCCGACCACCTTTGCGCGTCTCCCGCGCCTGGACGAGGTCTCGCGCGCCGACGTGACGATCCTCGGCATCCCCTTCGATTCGGGTGTCAGCTACCGCCCCGGTGCCCGGTTCGGTCCGGGCCACATCCGCGCTGCGTCGAAGCTGCTGCGTCCGTACAACCCGGCGCTGAAGGTCTCGCCCTTCGCCAACCAGCAGGTAGCCGATTTCGGCGACATCGGCGTCAACCCCTTCGACATCCAGGAAGCTCTCACGACGGTTCAGTCCGCCGTTACCGACCTGCGCGCCGACGGGTCCTCCGTGCTCACGCTCGGCGGCGACCACACCATCGCACTGCCGATCCTGCGCTCACTGGCCCGCGATCACGGCCCGATCGCCGTCCTGCACTTCGACGCTCATCTCGACACCTGGGACACCTACTTCGGTCAGCCTTTCACCCACGGCACCCCCTTCCGCCGCGCCAGCGAAGAGGGCCTGATAGACATGGAGCGCTCGCAGCACATCGGCATCCGTGGACCGCTCTACAGCGAGAAAGACCTCGAAGACGACCGCGTCCTCGGTTTCCAGGTGATCCGCAGTGACGACTACGAGGTCGACGGCGTCGCCAGCATCGTCGAGCGCATGCGTAGGCGCCTCGACGGTGGCCCGGTGTACGTCTCCGTCGACATCGACGTACTCGATCCCGCCCACGCTCCGGGCACCGGAACACCCGAAGCGGGCGGCATGACCTCTCGCGAATTGTTGAACACACTGCGTGGGTTGGTGGGACTCAACGTGGTCGGCGCCGACATCGTCGAGGTAGCGCCGGCGTACGACCACGCCGAGATCACCGGTATCGCAGCGGCTCACGTCGCTTACGAGTTGCTGTCGGTACTCGCACTCAATCGCTGAAGCAGCACAACGGTATCCGTCGTGTGATGCATCTCGGGGTTCGCGGGAAGATCACGTTCCCGCGACTCCGAGACCAACACCTTCCAACCATCGGTGAACAGCGACTCCACGTATTCGGGTGTATGGAGCATGGCCCGATGGTGCTCGGTCGGCGACTCGTGAGGTGAGTGGCCCACGATCAGCAAATGCCCACCGGGCGCGACCAGATCTCCGAGAGCACGGAACAATTCCCCGCGCGCGGGTTCGAGCATGTGGAAGAACTGCGCGGACACCAGATCGAACGAGCGCCCCTGCGGATCCCACTTCGTCAGGTCGGCTTCCAGCCATTCGATGTCGACGCCTTCGCCCTCGACGTGAGCCTGAGCGCGACCGAGCGCAACCGACGAGATGTCGGTGCCGGTGACCTTCCACCCGCGACGCGCCAACCACAAAGCGTCGGCACCTTCGCCGCAACCGACGTCGAGTGCCGTGCCCGGTTCCAGGTCGGAGGCTTCGGCAATCAACTGTGGGTTGGGATTTCCGCTCCAGCGCGCGGGGCGTTCCTCGTACAGCGAGTTCCAGAACTGTGCGTCCGCCTTGGCGTACGGATTCTCGGTGGTATCGGAGTTTTCGTGGTGATTGTGGTGTTCGTGGCTCATGCACCCAGGATGAACGACCCTCCACAACTCACGCAACCATCTTTGCTGAAACAGCAACTTCTCCATTTCGACGCCCTGCTAACGTCACGTCGTGGCCGGTGGATTTCCCGTGTTTCGTCTCTACTGCAGCTCAGCGGGCCCATACGTTTTGTGTTGTGCGCATTTCCCCGAGTTCACCGGTTCGAACTCGGACGAAGAGTTCAGCGTCCAGCAGAGCTTCGACCGCGCAGTCGAGAAGATTCTGCGCGATGCATCCTTCGAACCGACTACCTTGACTTTGGTCGGCGAGCAGCAGGGCTATCCCGTCGGAGACCGACTGTTCGATACGACAGTTCCGCGTACCGGAACCGTCTCGTACGCGTTCCAAGAAGCCGGACCGCCGTGGATCGTTCTCGGCCTTGATGTTTCGGCGGACGAATTCTGGTCCGAAATCGACGACGACGCAGACCTCCACGGTCTCGGCCCCACCTCCCCGTTGAGGTCAGTTCCAGCAACCGTGCTCACGGAGACCGGGTGGCCACGACGAAGTGACCTCGACTCCCCGTGAACTGAACCAGAACTCCAACCTTCGTGAAATCGAACAAAAATCCGCCCGATTTTCGTGAGGATCGACCGAGATGCCCGTCACGTCCTACGCCAAGATTTAGCGGTCACACTCGACTGCGCCCTCACGATTCACTCCCGGGCCCCGGCTCCTTCACGGAGGCACAATGAAACACCGCTCCTATTCGACGCTTGCCGCGACCGCGGGGCTCGCGCTCGTATTGTCGGCTTGCAGCTCGGGAGGCACGTCCTCGGGCTCCGGCGGCGGTGAGCCTCTGACTGACGGAACCTTCCGGTACGCGTTGCAAGGCGATCCGGGTGCACTCAACCCGATCATGTCCGGCTCTGCGGCAACCGCGGAAATTTCGAAGCTGGCGTACGACTCCCTGGTCTACCAGGATCCTGAAACCAGTGAATTCAAACCATGGTTGGCCGAGAAGTGGGAAGAAACGCCGACCTCCGCGTCCTTCACCATTCGTGAAGGCGTGACCTGTACCGACGGGTCGACGCTGACTGCACAGACCGTCGCGAACAACATCAACTTCGTAGCCGATCCAGCCAAGGGTTCACAACAACGCGGCACCACAGTTCCCATCGGCGCTTCGGCCACTGCCGATCTCGCCACCCGCACCATCACGGTAACCACTCCGGCGCCGACCCCGTTCCTCCTCCTCACCATCAGTCGCCTCCCGATCATGTGCGATGCCGGTCTCGAAGATCCGACCGCCTCGAACAACAAGTCGCTGGGCTCCGGCATGTTCGAAGTCACCGAAGTCTCGGCCAATGACCACTACACGTTCGAGCGTCGTGACGGTTACAGCTGGGGGCCCGACGACACCACCTCCGACACACCGGGTGTCCCCAAGACAGTCATTGCTGTCATGGCACCCAATGTCAGCACCGCAGCAAACCAGCTTCTCTCAGGCGAACTGAGCGCATCTCCGATCGCCGGTCCGGACAAGGATCGCATCGATGCCGCCAATTTCGACTCGGTCCAGCGCCCACTTCCCGCCGGTCAGATGTACTTCAATCAGATTGCGGACAATCCGACCAGCGATCCCGCCGTTCGAAAAGCTCTCGTCCAGGCTGTCAATCTCGACGATCTCGCTGAAGTCATCACTGGCGGCCAGGGCACCCGTGCAACAAGTCTTGTCTCCGTCGAGCCCCGAGCCTGTGTGTACGACTCTGTCGCAGGCAACATTCCGGACTTCGACCTCAGCGCAGCAAAGGCAACACTGGACGCTGCAGGTTGGACCGCCGGCTCCGACGGCAAACGAAGCAAGGACGGAAAGCCGCTGACCCTCCGCCTCTTCTACGCTGCCGGCGAAGATGCGCGCAGCGCGGCAGCCGAGCTCACCCAGTCGGCATGGTCCGACCTCGGTGCGACCGTCGAGGTGACAGGAGCCGACCAGACCAAGGTTGTCGACGTCATGCTCAGTGGCAAGGACAACAACCAGTGGGACATCGCGTGGATCCAGATCAACAATTCGGTTCCCAGCGGGTTCGTCCCGTTCTTCTCCGGTCCTGCTCCGGCAGCAGGTAAGAACTTCTCTTCGATCAACAACCCCGCCTACGAAGCAGCCGTTGCCAAGGCATCCGGCTTGACCGGCGAAGCAGCGTGCGCGGAGTGGGCGGACGCCGAGTCACAGATCACCAAAACGGTGTCCGCAGTCCCGTTTGCAGATACGGTCTTGAGCTTCTACTTCAACAAGGCCGGACTCGCATTCGGTAAGACCTTCATCGGTTCTGCGTTGCGCCTCTACCAGTAGGCCGGTCGACCGAACGCGGTGCGTCAACGAGATACGTCAGATCATTGTGATCTGACGTATCTTGTTGCCACACCGATCGTCTCGTTGTCGAGTTCGACGTAGGTCAGCTGAGGAATGCTGGACGCAAGTTCACTGAAAGCCCACTTCGCGACATTCTCGAATGACGGACGGAAATCGAAAATCTCCGGCCAGGCACCGCTCGCCAATTGCTCGGCACATCGATCGACGGACTCGTCCAGAGCGTCCGTGTCGACAAACCATCCACGTTCTCCGAGTTGGTCGTCCTCGAACGAGAACGCCACTCGCATCGTCACGCGAAATCCGTCGGCAGGCATCAGCGGCGGCAAGTTCTTCGCGTCCCGCACCGGTGCCGGAAGCCCCTGCCTCACAGCGAATGTACGACGGATCTCGATACTGAACATGCGCACCAAGGTATCAATGTTCATCACAATTCTATGAGCGGACCAATCGCGCAATCGCGTCGTTCGCTTCTTTGATCTTCGCGTCCGCCTCGGGCCCACCGGCAACAGCGGCTTTGACGACGCAGTGGCCGATGTGGTCCTCGAGCAGGCCCATGGCCACCGCCTGGAGGCCCTTGGTCATCGCCGACACCTGCGTCAGGATGTCGATACAGTACTTGTCCTCGTCGACCATGCGCTGCAGGCCGCGAGCTTGACCTTCTATGCGACGCAGACGCGCCAGGTAGTCGCCCTTGGCGGTGATGTAGCCGTGCGAATCACTCGTGCAGCATGCATCGCCGGTCGCATCACTGCCTTGGGCACTGTTTGGAGCACTGCTTGGCGCACTGCTTGGCGCATTGCCCACTTCTGTCGCTTCCGACATTCGATGTCCTCCTGTTCGTCAACGCGTGACTTCGCAACAATTCTCGTTACCGGGGCGATGTGCGGAGACTCTTCGACTTCCGTTGTCTTGCAGAGCAATCACTGCGCACATCGCCACGCATTTCGCTACGGCACGAACAGATGGATGCATGGCGATTGCCCATGCCCGTTTTCCCGTTGCTGCGAAACGCATTCGGTTTCAGTGCCCGTGGTGCGCGTGGCTCGAGTGTTCGGCCCCAGGCGTGGTCGCATTGTCGGCCGTCAGCGTGAATTCCGCCGTACGCACCACTCCGCCGTGCTTGAAGTCCAAAAACAACCGGTAATCCTCGGCGCTCGGCATGTTGGCGTAGAAGGTGATTGCCGGTCCAGCCGGCGTGACACCGTCACCGGGGTAGCCGTCCGGATGGACATGGAGATAGGCGAGGTCGGAGGCACGCAACGCGACCAGATGCCCGTATGCGGCAAGGTAGGGCTGCAAGTCCGTGACCGGGATTCCGTCACGACTGACCGAGAGCGTGAGCTTCGATGTCTGGCCGGCATGGGCCGCGCCTTCGAGGGAGACGGTATAGCCGTCGACCGTCGTGGCGGCAGCAGCAGCGGGCAACGGCCGAGGATCATAGGGTCCGGCGACGCGCACATCCGCACTGAGCGTGATTCCGTCACCACCGTCCGGAGTGAAATCAGCGAACACTCGATAGTCTCCCGCATGATCGAAATCGACTGACACATGCCAGTTTCCGTTCTCGTCCAATTCGGGATGCACGTGCTGGAATCCGGTCAGGTCCAGACCGACCACGATCAGATGCAACTGCTTGTCGTGGGTGTCCGTGTACCGGATCAAGGGAGTTCCAACCGGATCCAGGATCCGGAACTGCAAGGGGACATGGTTGCCGACGGTCGCCTCCGACGTTGCCAATTCCAGTGTGTAGCCGTTGTCGCTGAACATCTTGCCCTCCAAAGTTTGGGTCGGCAGCACTTTCGTTGCCGTCTGCGTCAGGTTCTGCACTCCTTGACATCGAACCTGTTGCAATTTGTACCATACCCCCCTAGGGTATGCAACGAACTACTCGAACACCCTGAATTCACTCGAAGGAGATCCGATGCGCATCCACGCAGAGCGCCGGCCGAATGAGTTCCAAGAGCAGCATTTCCCCGTGCACCCCAACGAAGCGCTGCGCCGATGTCACCCAGGCCCGCTTACGACACCCCTTGACCACACAAGCATCACCTATACCCCGTACAGGTAAGGAACTCAGAATGTCCACACAACCGAAATCCACCCGTAAGTGGTGGGCGTTGGCGTTGATCGCCGCCGCTCAGTTCATGGTCATCATGGACACCTCCATCATCGGCGTCGCTCTCCCCCAGATGCAGAGCGATCTCGGCTTTTCCCAAGAAGGCCTGACCTGGGTCTTCAATGCGTACGTCATCGCGTTCGGCGGGCTACTCCTCCTCGGCGGCCGCCTGTCCGACCTGTTCGGCGCCCGCAGAGTGTTCTCCGCTGGTTGGCTGATCCTGCTGATCGGTTCCGTTGTCGCCGGTGCCGCCGGTAACGTCGCCGTCGAACTTGCGGGCCGCGCAGTTCAGGGTGCCGGTGCCGCACTCATCGCGCCGTCGGCGCTCACCTTGCTGATGATGCTGTTCGGCAGCACGCAGAAAGAGATGACCAAGGCGCTGTCCATCTACGGCGCTGCCGCCCCGGCCGGCGGTACGGCCGGCGTGTTCCTCGGCGGCGTCATCACCGAATACACCAGCTGGCCTTGGGTGTTTTACCTCAACATTCCCATCGCTGTCATCGCGCTGATCGCTACTCCCCTCCTGATGCCGAACGCACCGGCACGTACCGGGTCGATCGACTTCCTCGGCGCACTCGCTGTCACCGCAGGTCTTGCTGTCGGAGTCTTCGGCATCGTCAGAGCACCTGATGTCGGATGGGGATCCGGGCAGACGTGGCTGGCGCTCGCCGTTTCGGCCGCTCTGTTGGGTGCATTCGTGTTGATCCAGTCCAAGCGTCGGGAACCTCTGGTGCGTCTGGGAATCTTCAAGGCGCCCAACCTCGGTGCCGCGAACATCGCTCAGCTCGTCCTCGGCGCTGCCTGGATACCGATGTGGTTCTTCCTGAACCTGTACCTGCAGCAAGTGCTCGGATACAGCGCCTTCCCGGCCGGTGCGGCGCTGCTGCCGATGACGATCTTCGTCATGCTCGGCATGGTCGTCGTGGCACCACGGGCCATGGCACGCTTCGGTGCAAAAGCGATGATCGTGACCGGATTGCTGGTACTGGGAATCGGTTTGGGTTGGATGTCGTTGATCCGGCCCACCGGCAACTTCTGGGTCGACGTACTGCCGGCATCGCTCGTGGCTGCGGCAGGTATGACGCTGGCGTTCATTCCCTCACTCGGTACGGCGATTTCGGCTGCGCGCCCGGAAGAGGGCGGATTGGCTTCCGGCATCGTCAACGTCAGCTACCAGGTCGGCTCGGCTGTCGGCCTCGCGGTGATGACCGCGATCGCAGCAGTGTTCGGCGCTGATCAACTCGGTGACCTGACGGAGTTGACGAACGGTTTCTCCGCCGTGTTCCTCGGAGCAGCCGCCATCGCAGTGGTTGGCGCAGCAATCACCGCGATCGTGATGCGGTCGACCAAGGTCGACGATCCTCGACCCGTTCAATCCACCGTCAATTCTTGACCAACTCCGGTGGTGGGTTCGGCCGGCTGTCACCAGCCGAACCCACCACCGGCGGAACCACTTAGGACTCGTTATGTCGCGCCTTGCTTCTCTCACGCCCACCACCGCTGTCGGTGCATCGAAAGACCTTCTCGCCGAACTCGTCAACCGTCACGGACAGGTCGGTGACATGGTCGCGGCGATGGCTCATTCGCCCGCTGTGCTGGGCGGCTATCTGCAACTCAGCCGAGCAATGAAGCGAGCGAAACTGAGCCGCAAGATCACCGAGCGAATCTCTATCGCTGTGCAGGTCCAGCAAGGTTGCGCTGTTTGCCTCGAAGCCCACGTGGCCGCCGCGCACGCCAACGGCGTCGAGGCGGACGAGATCGAGCGTGCCCGCGCGGGCACCTCGGCCGATCCCGCCATCGCGGCAATGATCGACCTCGGGCTTCGCGTCTATCGGGAGCCTGCCTCGATTTCAGACGAACACATCACGGGCCTTCGAGCGCACGGCTACGGTGATCGCGAGATCGCCGACGTAGTCGGAATCGTCGCCCTCAATGTCCTGACCGGAGCTTTCAATCTTGTCGCGGGAGTGAAACCAAATGAACCGGATCGCTAAGTCCGCACCGGAACGGAACATCCTGCGTCTGTTCTTGATTCGCGACTATCGCCTGCTCTTCAGCGCCCAGATCATCGCGCTGTTCGGCACCGGGTTGGCGACGGTTGCGCTGGGTCTACTCGCCTACGAACTCGCCGGACCGAGCGCCGGAGCCGTGCTGGCCACCGCGCTGACGATCAAGATGTCCCTGTACGTCGTGATCGCTCCACTCGCGGCGGCGTACGTAGACCGGTTGCCGAGACGGGCTTTCCTCGTTGCCCTCGACGCCATTCGTGCAGCAGTCGTGATCGCATTGCCCTTCGTCAGCGAGATCTGGCACATCTACGTGCTGGTGGGCGTTCTCCAAGCTGCGTCGGCAGCGTTCACTCCCACGTTCCAAGCGGTCATCCCTGACATCGTGACCGACGAGGCCGATTTCACCCGCGCACTGTCGGCATCGCAGGTCGCTTACACGATGGAAAGCCTGCTCAGCCCTGTTCTTGCCGCAGTCGCACTGTCCTTCATGACATTCAACCTGTTGTTCGTCGCCACCTCCGTGGGCTTTGCGGTCTCGGCACTGCTCGTGCTGGCCACCCGAATCCCCAACGCTCGCCGAAGTACTCACCGCAAAGCGTGGGATCGGATCGCGTCGGGGGTGCGGATCTTCGTGACCACGCCGCGACTGCGCGGCATCATGGCACTCAATCTCGTGGTGGCAGCAGCCGGATCGATCGTGGTGGTCAACACCGTCAACTACGTCCGCGACGAGCTCGGTGGAACCCAATCCGACGTGGCGTGGATGCTTGCCGCGTCAGGCACCGGCACGTTGGTGACCGCGCTTCTTCTTCCACGCGTTCTCGACAGAACCGCTGAACGAACTGTGATGACAGCAGGTTCCGTTGTCCTGGTCGTCAGCGCCGGCGCGGCAGCAGCCCTCGCCGTGGCCGGTGTATTCACGTGGATGCTCACTGCCGCAGTGTGGGCGCTCGTCGGCGCCGGCATGGCCATGATCGTCACTCCGACCGGAAAAGTACTTCGGCGCTCCGTCGAACCCGCAGGTATACCGGAGGTGTTCGCAGCCCAGTTCTCCCTGTCGCACCTTGCCTGGCTTGTCACCTATCCGATCGCCGGATGGGTTGGTTCGAGCGCGGGATTTGCGGTCACCTGGAGCATCCTTGCAGCGCTTGCCGCAGTGGGAGCCGTTGCAGGATTTGTACTTTGGCCTCGGGAGACGGTTGTTGAATTGCCCGGACAGGCGACGTACGAAACCACCCGAGGCGAATGCACCTTGGCGGCTGCCCAGTGCGCGTGCGCTCGCACCGTCTGACGTCGACGGTCCGACTGAACCCCGACAGCGCTACAACGAAAGTGGTGGTGCAGCCATCGCCTGCACCACCACTCTTGGCTCAACTCACGTCGGCGTACTTCCTCGGATTTGCGTCGAATCGAGGACCACATCCCTTGCAGCAGAACCAGTACCGATTACCTTCGAAGTCACGGAACAGGCCTTCCGCTTCGGCACGCACCTTCTCGATCACGCTGCCGGGCATGACCCGACATTCGACAAGTTCACTACTGCCAGCGGTGAGTAGGTCTTTCACACCGGTCGGCATCGCCGAACCGACAGCGCCGACATCGCCTTTGGCGTCAGACTTCGGGGTGTTGCCACAGCCACAACTGCTCATTGGGATTCCTGTTCTTTTGCGGGACGGATGCGGCCCGCAAAGCGAGCCCGATACAACCGCCAATATACCCCCTATAGGTATCTTTGACTGAGCCTAAGGGTGCGTTCAGTTGACATCTCGCCGTATAAACCATTGCGGGAGAAAGAATAATGCGTCACCAGTCTCGGATCACCTGCAGCATCACGACACAGTCAACCTTATACCTACTGGGGGTATAGGGTAGGTCTGGCATCAACCAGCCATGTCCGCGAGGTCGTCGACGAAGAGGAGCAATGAAGAACTGGAAAGCAATCGGCAGCAGCCGATTCGCCGTAGTTGGAGCTTTGCTGTTGGTCGGCATGCTCTGGGGAAGCTCGTTCCCCCTGGTTGCTGTGGCAGCACCAACTCTCGGCGCCGTCGGCACGACGCACGGCCGCTTCATTGTTGCAGCGTTGGTTCTCGCGCTGATAACTGCTTCCAGCAGATCGACCTGGCGCGCGGTCGGTCATCGGTTTCCTGCATTCCTACTGCTGGCTGCCCTCAACGTCGCTGGGCCCCTGACGCTTGTCGCAACTGCGATCGTCGGCCTCAACTCGTCGACGGCGTCGATCCTGAACGCCACGACTCCGATGTTCACCGTATTCGTCGCCGCTTTCTGGCTTCGACAAAAGATCACCTGGCGAAAACTCTCGGGGGTCGCGATCGGCATCGTCGGCGTCTCGGTGCTTGTCGGCGGAATTCCGTCAGCGATCGACAGTCGCGCAATGCTGGCCATTGGCGCATCTTTGACCGCGGCGCTGCTGTACGCAGTCGGAGGTGTCTACGCACGAAAGTCGTTCCAGGACACTCCACCCCTGACGCTGGCCCTCGGCCAACAACTTGCCGCGGTCGCCCTCTTGGTGCCGGTGTCCGCCGTCGCTCCCCCTCCGGGGCCCATAACCGTCGGCCCACTCATCGCCGTGGTAGCCCTGGGGCTGGGGGCTACCGCCGGTGGCTACCTGGTCTACTTCTGGATAATTCGTCAGGCGGGTCCAGTCGCGGCATCGGCCGTCACTCTTCTCGTTCCGATTTCGGCATCAGCCATCGGAGTGCTGTGGTTGAACGAGCCTGTTACCTTCGCGCTCGTTGGCGGTCTTGTCATCATTCTTGCCGGAGTCGGCTTGCTCCTGGATCTTCCGCCGACGCGAGATCCATCCCGCAGGGTTGCCCCGGGGCGGGCGGCTAGCGCGGACAAACGGCCGGTCAGCGGCTGATCGGAGCAGTCCAAAGTCCGACCAGCGCGTCGACGAGATCGGTCGTGAAGTCCTCCCATGACGTGACCGCGTCCGGCCCCTCTTCGGCAAGCGTGCGCTCGCGTTCGGCGAACATGTGCACGATCGCATTACGCCCGATGTCCGCGCGGGCGCGTCGAACACTCATCGGCATGTCAGTCAGACAGGCTGAAAGTCCGCGAAGCGTCTCCTGCAGAGTAGGCGAGGCCAGCACCTCGTCGTAAACGATTTTCCGCAGGACCGGGTCGGTGAGAATCTGCGCGCTGAACCGCGCATACCAGGTCGGGCCACCCATTTCGGCGTAGTGATCGGTCGACGCCCGAACCAGACACGAAATCCAGTCACGAACATTTGTGGACCCTTCGATCTCACGCAGCAGTTCGCCACGGTTCTTCTCGACCTGCTGGGAATGCTTGTTCACGATCGCGCGGACCAGATCGGTCTTGGTTCCGAAGTGATATCCGACGGCAGCATTGTTGCCCTGACCTGCCGCGTCGCTCACCTGACGGTTCGAAACCGCGAAGACTCCATGTTCTGCGAACAACTGCTCGGCGACGGCGAGAATGCGGTCTCGGGTTGCAGCAGAGCGCGCGGAATTTGCGGCGCCGCCGACATCGGCCGACGCGTCCTCAGTCCTCGTAGTCATGGACACCATCATCCTCGACCATCCGAAGCTGCTCGGCACCGGAGATATTCGTCACGATCGGAGGCGCACCCTTCCGTTAAGTCAGTCACTTGATTTAACTTTAGTTCAAGCAACTGACTTAAACCATTATTCGTTCTTCCTCCGATGGAGTTACCGCAATGTCGTCAACCACTTCACCACCACCGACAACGCCGCCACAGACAACGAAGTCGCCAGCCACCACCGCAGTGGTGGCTGTTCTGGCGTTTTCCGGCATCGTCGTCTCGCTCATGCAGACGCTGGTGATCCCGATCATCCCGCATCTGCCCGAGTACCTGAACGCGCCGGCGTCCGATACCGCGTGGGCTGTGACCGCCACGTTGCTCGCCGCCGCCGTCGCCGTCCCGACCATGGGCCGCTTGGGCGACATGTTCGGCAAACGCCGTCTGCTCCTGATCAGCATGGCGCTGTTGGTAACCGGTTCCGTAGTCGGAGCCCTCAGTTCGAGCGTGATCCCCCTCGTTGCCGGCCGAATCCTGCAAGGCCTTGCTGCCGGTGTCATTCCGCTGGGTATCAGTGTGATGCGCGACGTGCTTCCACCCAAGAAGCTCGCCGGCGCTGTTGCGATGATGAGCGCTTCGCTGGGAGTCGGTGGCGCTCTAGGTCTTCCGATCGCGGCTTTGATCGCCGAGTACGCCGACTGGCACGTCTTGTTCTGGGCGTCAGCCGTGCTCGGCGCTCTTGCGGCCGTTCTTGTTGTCGTCCTGGTCCCCGAATCGACGGTTCGCACAGGTGGCACGTTCGACTTCGGCGGGGCAATCTCGCTCTCAGCCGCCCTCATCGCTCTACTACTGGCCATTTCCAAGGGTGGCGACTGGGGTTGGACGAGCACGCTCACGCTTTCCCTGTTCGGCGCCGCGATCCTGATATTCGGATTCTGGGCTTGGTGGGAACTACGCACCCCCAAGCCGCTGGTGGATCTACGCGTATCCATCCGCCGCCAGGTGCTCTTCACCAACCTCGCATCGATCGTGTTCGGGTTCGCGATGTTCGCCGCCAGCATGGTCTTTCCCCAGGTAGTCCAGTTGCCTGAAGTCACTGGTTACGGCCTAGGCGGTTCGATGCTCACCGCGGGTCTGGTCATGGCTCCCTCCGGCATCATCATGATGCTGATCTCTCCGCTGTCCTCACGTATCACCAATTCGCACGGCCCCAAGGTGACGCTCATGCTCGGCGCCGTTGTCGTCGCAATCGGTTACGGCATCGGCATTTTCGCCATGCACTCGATTTGGGAACTGATCGTGATCGCCGTGATCATCGGCGCCGGTACCGGTATGGCTTACGGCGCGATGCCCGCTCTCATCATGGGGGCTGTTCCTCCGTCCGAGACCGGTGCAGCCAACAGCTTCAACACCCTGATGCGCTCCCTCGGTACATCATTCGCCAGCGCCATCGCGGGTGTCGTCATCGCCCAGATGACCATGTCCATCGGTGGGGCAACGCTGCCGTCGGAGAACGCTTTCCGCGTTGTCATGGCCCTCGCTGCGGGATCCGCCGTCGTCGCACTCGTCCTGGCCGGTTTCCTCCCTCGGTTCAACAGCTCCAACTCCCGCAAGGAGATTGGTAGCCAGCACACCGATACGTCCCCGACCTCCTCGAAGGAATCCGTTCCGACACACTGAGCCAGCGCGCAATACACACTGCGCTGTACACACAGCCCGGCCCCGGCGGAGTCCAACTCCGTCGGGGCCGACGCGTTTCACACATTTTGCTGTTGATACACCTGCGGACGACAGTTTCGTGACATGCTCCGTTGAGATGGGTGCTCGTTCGATACTCGGGGAAAGGATGCCGCGATCGCCGCTCCTCGTGCTGACGTAGCCCTTGCTGTCGCCGCCGCTGCCGTCCTGGGCATAGGCGTCGGTGTCCTTCTTGCCGATGTCGTCGCCGGCCTGGCTGCAGGTGCGGGTGCTGCAGTGGTATTTCGGTTTGCTCTTCGGATGATCAATACCCGAAAGTGAGCGGTTGTCGAGGGTCCTACTTCAGGACACGGATCGCCGAGCCCGGAAGGATTCCGCTCGATGGCGGATAGATCGACGTTGCCCCGTTGAAGAACATGTGAGCGGGAGTCGTGGATACCGGCAGCAGGTCGACGTCCTTGAACAATGCCCGCTCACTATGTTCCCAGACCTTGCAGGACTCGTCACCGGGAAGAAGCGAAGCCTGAGTAGATAATTCGATGTACTTCTTGTTGTCGAGGGAAGCGAAGTTCACTCCTTCAGGCTTCGGTGGGCCGGTGAAATACTTGGCAAAGATGCTCGGCGTATCACTCCCCAGCGTCAAACCGATGGAAACGTCCCACGACGACAGATCGGTGGTGCTGAATGTGTTGGCGATGACAAAACTGTAGTCGCCGCCGGTCAGTTTCACCTTCGCGCCCAGTCCTTCCCACTGTGTTGCCACGTATTCCGCGGCGGCAGAGTTCGTATCGCGTGAGTTGTTGAAAATCACGTTGAGGGCAAGCGGTCGACCGTCCTTCGTCAGGATGCCGTCGGCCCCCGCCTTCCAACCTGCGTCGGACAGCGTTTTCTTTGCTGCATCGACGTCGAAATCGGGGATCGTCCCTTCGACACTGTTGTAGTCGCAGGCAAGGGGTTCCGAAACCGCGAGGGCGCGTGCGCGGGTTCCTTTACCGCCGGTGGTGATCTCGGTGTAGTCGTCCAGGTCTACTGCCTGCACGAGGGCCTGCCGTACAGCACGGTCTGCCGTGGGTAGGGCCGCGAAATGATTGAAGATGAACTCGCCGGACAACGTGGTGTAGGTCTTCGAATCCAGACCCGCGGCCAAGACTCGTTCCTCGTCCGAACCGGTGACCGCTGCGGCATTCACTCCGCCGGTGAGAACAAGATTCGCCGTCGTACTGGGATCGGTGACAATCTTGATCGTCACTGTCTTCGGCACTCCGAGAGTGCCGGAAGTGGTCTCGCCGTTCGGACTCCAGGTGTAACCGTCGCGTCGTTCCATCGTGATGTGATCGTTGGGAACAACTTCGGTGACCTTGAACAGACCCGTTCCGTTGCTACTCGAACGGATGCTGGCCGGGTCTTCGAGCGTCGCAGCGCACGGAAGCCGCAACGCGCCGATTCGAGAGAGCAGGAAGGGCGCTGGCTCGGCGGTAGTCACCGTCAGTTCGTCACCGTCCGCTGAGGCCGAAGTCGACATCGGCACAGTGGATCCGCGTAGCGGTGAAGCGTTTTCAGGATCCATGACCCAGTTGATGTCATCGGCCGCGGTCTGTGCGGTGAAGGAAGTGCCGTCGGCACAAGTGATGCCCTTCTTGAGCACGAACTTCAGAGTGTTCCCTTCTTCACTCCAGCTCTCCGCCAGATAGGGACGCACAGTGCGTGTTTGCGCGTCGATGTCGATCAACGAATCGTACGAGTACGCGTTCACGATCTGAGTCGACGTAAGGTTGGTGATCAGAGGGTGCAGATTTCCGGGATCGGCGTTGATGACAGTCGTGAAACTGCCGTCCTTTGCATACTCACCGACCGAACCTCCGGGACTGGATGCGCCGCCACACCCGGCCAGGGTGAAAACCCCAACGCTGATAACTGCTGTCGCGGAGACAGAACGGGCTTTCATACGAGCCGCCATCTACTAGGAGTTGCCATGGCGACAATCGTGCGGGATTGACGTGGTCTGTATCTCGTTGAAGTTCCCCATACAGTCGGCCGTACTCTGTTCGATTGTCACTATCGACCGGGCAAGCGCAGACGCTAAGTACGACGCTGCCGTTGACGGTGATTCGCGACGTTGATTCGGTTGCCGCACAACGCCGGCATGCAGTAGCGGCGTCGCCCTCCACGGCTTGTATCGACGAACACCCCGTTGCACGTCGGCGAGGCGCATGGGCGGAATCGTTCGTACCCCAATGTGCGCAGAGTCCCCAGCAACGAGTAGCCGATCAACAGCGCAAGTTCGCCGGTGAGATTGATTCTGCTGTCCGGTACCGCATTCCATCGATAGTCGGACCGGGCATCAGGCACGAGTCGGACGTGATGCGGGACGGTCTGCAGGAGTCGATGAGTGCGATCAACGAGCTCATCAGAAGTCGGAGCATCGAGAATCGAACGAATCCCCTCTCTGAGTTCCTTGACCTCAGCAAGTTCACCGCTGGTAAGCCGACGTCCGTTGGTGAGCGCATCCGGCGAGAGTCCATGTTCGTCCAGTAGATCGTGAAGCGCCTGAGGGGCAGCCAACGCGTCACCTGCCTCCACCCACACGCGGGGCGAGGTATTGACCAAGTCGGTCGCAAACGACGCACCGGCGACGTAATCGTCTAAAACTACTTGCATCCCTTACCGTCCTGCCCTACCGTAATTGAATAACCTAACTTTACACCTTACGGAGGCGGCGGGATGGAACACTGCGCAGACCACAGGCTGCCCGACATACTCCTCGACACCCACAACCGATTACGCCGCGCCGGCACCGTGGCGTCGGGGACACCCGTCGTTGCAGCCGATCTCTACTGGTCGATCGGAGCGCTCGCCCAATGCCTGACCGCGATGGACGAGGTCATTTCACAACTGGGAATCAACGCCCGAAAGCAGTTGCGAGCTGGAAAGTTCGATGTCGAGAGCGGACCGTTCGAAGGACAACCCGACGCTGCCCTGCTCACCGCAGTTCTTGCGCTCGCCCGAGCATCGAGCAGTTGTGAACCAGTTCAGACGGCAATCGGCAATGCCCAGATCGCGGTGAGCGATCTCGTCGTCTCAAGGCCCACCAGCGCTTGACGCCCGCGCTCGCAGCCTGTCCCAATAGAGACTGTATGGTTGGTTTTCAAGCAGCCATCGAGAGCATCGACCAGCAGGAACCGGGTTATCACTGTGAGTGCAGGAACATCGACAATCTACGAGGACCGAACCGTCCGGATCGACGATCAGGGCGTCACGATCCGCCACTACTACTTCCCGTTTGTCAGCAAGTTCGTCCCGTACTCGCAGATCGAATCCGTCGACCTCGGAGTCATGTCATGGCTGAGCGGACGCCTACGAATCTGGGGAACAACAGATTTCAGCTCGTGGTACAGCCTGGATCTTTCACGCCCGTGGAAGGAGACCGCGGTGGTACTCACTCTCGCCGGCCACGGATCGCCTTCGTTCAGCCCCAAGGACGCCGATCGCGTCGAGACCGAAATCCGCAGTCGCATCGGATCACACGCCGCGAACTGACTAGCGGAACTCGGATTCGACGGTGACGATCTCACTCCAGTCGGTTCGATCGAACAACCGCGCCAGCGCAGTGAACAGAACTTCCGGGTCGACGACGCTCTCGGGTGAGTGCACACCGATCCGATCCGAAATCGTTCCGTCGGCGAGCCGGGACACCACCTGAGCAAGGCCGAGCGCCAAGGGGATTCCGGTTGCACCGGCCATGTCCGACAGCAACTCCGACACCGGTGAATCGTCTGCAATCCGGGCCACGACGCGCATCGCTCTTCCGTCGAACATTCCTGTCGCCGAGGCGAAGAACAACGGCAGGGATCCGTGGCCGGCGCGCGTGAGCATTCGAGGCGCAGCACGGATCATCCGTCCGAGCGAAGGCTTGCCCAATTCTTCGGCGGCCGAGTCGAGATCGATTCTCCCCTTGTCGATGTCGGCGCGGAGAACGTCGAGAAACGCCACGGTTTCCGGTGTGATGACCATCAGATTTGCCGAATGCCCCGCAGGATTGATGGTCCGATGAAACATCACCGGCTCCGGATGCCCGACCACGTAAGCGTTCCCCCGACGTCCGCCGGGCAGTTCGAGTGCGATGGAACGCAACGGTTCTTCGTTGACGATTCGCCCCGCACGAACCACCGGAACCTGGCCGCTGATCTGTTGCATCCAGTGAACGGCGGCTGCACTCAATGTGTCCACCGACTCGTCCTCGCCCTCGACATCAACCGGCCAGGCTGTATACAGATCGTCGACCACGTCCAATCGCGAGACTGCCATCGCGGCCAGGAGGTTACTCATCCCGGGACTTGCGCCCATGCCGACTACCGCACAGATTCCGGCTCCCCTCGCGGCACAGTCCAATTCCAGCATGTCGACGGCCGGCTCCCAGTCGTCGCAGATGTCGAGATAGTGAGTCCCGGTCTCGATCGCTGCCTGGAGAATGCCGACGCCGAAACGGAAGAACGGTCCGACCGTATTGACGACCACGTCTGCGCCGTCAAGCAATTCACGTAGCGTGCGACCGTCCGTGACGTCGATGCTGCGCGCCTCGACTTCCGCTGACGCCTGCGCCAGTTCAACTGAAAGACGCTTCGCAGCATCGATATCGCGATCCGCGACTACTACCTTGCCGATTCCCGGCAATGTTGCGGCCAGACGAACTGCTGCCGAGCCCATGGCACCGGCACCACCCAGTGCGACAACCGTGATTCCGTCAGCCATGAATTCCCTCCAAAAATGCAGTCTGATCCGCTAGATAGCCGGGAGCGAAGATCGAACGGGGAGCAAGGACGGCCACCAGAGCGGACCTCACTTCCGAGTCTTCGAGATCCTTGTCCACGATCGAATGCGTAGCGTCGGGGTACTTCTTGACCACCAATTGCCCTGGAGTGTCCAACAATTCGCGATACACCCTTTCGGTATCAGCCACGTCGACGTTGACGTCTTGTCCGCCGATGATCAAGAGCACCGGAACCTTCACGGTTTCGAGATCGGCTCGCGCATCCGAGAGGTAGTTCTTTCGGATGAAGTTCCACCGGTCTTCGGTGAGACCGTCGGCCTCGCCGGAGGCCACGAGATCGTCGAACGATGCATCACGGGCCAACTGATCCAAGTTCTTCGCACGATCGACCCGCGCTTTCTCGAACTCGTCGGCCGACGCATTTCTCTCGGAAAGTTCGGCTAGGGTATTGAATTCGCCTTGTTGGAGCCAGTTGATCGCGGGACCCACGGCAATGACGAACGCTACGTCCGGGTCGAGGTTCACCACCTTGGGCATCACCCACCCTGCCTGGCTTGCACCCCACAGACCGATCCGAGACGGATCGATATCCGAACGTCCCCGCGCCCACTCGATTGCCGCTTCCGTTTCTGCCGCGCGATCGTCCATGCTCTGGTCGAGCCAATTGCCCGGTGCCCCATTCACCCCCGGCTTGTCCCAGGAGAGTGACGCGTACCCCGCCTTTGCGAACGCCTCCCACACCGGTCGATAGAACGTCTCATGTGTTGCATCGACCGGGCCGTCTCCGTGGACGAAAACCACGAGCCCGAAGGGACCGTCACCGTGTTCCGGCAGTGCAAGGACTCCCTGGAGCGGCACCGATCCCCCGGTGATCGTCACTTTTTCCTCACGGATGTCATAGGTGTTCTGGTACAGCGTCCAGCCCACCAGAGTCGCGATCAGAACAACGACCACCGCCAGGGAAGTAACCATCCACCTGCGTAAACGAGGCTTACTCTTGCCCTCGCTCATCGATTCCGCTGCCATCTTCCCGCCCTAACGTACGAATTTGAAACGATCGTATTGCATTCGATAGTACAGTTGTGGGCGAAGATGTCGAGAAGTGAGGAAAGGACATGGCGATGACCGACAGGGACGTCGATGTACCCACGAGGATCTTGATCGAGGGACTACTGCGCACGGACGGAACTGTCGACGGACGCACCCTTTATGCCACCGCCGACGCCCTCGGCAAAACTGATCAACAGGTTCGGCTGTGCATCAAGCGGTTGGTCACCGAGGGGAAGTTCACTCAGGAAGGTCGCGGGCGGCAGGCCACGCTACGAGCAACGCCGAAAGCCCTGCGCGAGATGGAACCCGACGTCGAATTCGTTCGGCTGGCCTATCGACAAGACCGCGACACTGTGACGCCGTGGGACGGGTATTGGCACCTGGCCGGATTCGCAATTCCGGAGTCGTCACGGAAAGCGCGAGATGCGCTGCGCACCAGGGTCGTTTATCTCGGCGGCGCGCTCGTCCAGGGCGGTCTGTACGTCTCGCCGCACGCCTGGGAACCGTATATTCGCGATGCGGCCGCCGAACTCGACGTCGAACAGCACCTGTCTTCTCTCACCACTCGAGATCTGAAAGTGGGCACTCTCGAAGACCCCGTGAAGATTGCCGCGCAGTTGTGGCCACTGGACCAGATCGCTGACGGATACGAACGGCTACTCGACGTAGCGACCGCACGCCTGCACAAACTGCAGAACAGTCCGGGTACCGATGCTGTCACGATGACCATCGAACTCGCGGCGGAATTCACGCGAGCCATGGAACCGGATCCGCTGTTGCCGCCGGAACTACTGCCCACCAACTGGATCGGCACGAGGGCTCGGTCGATCACTGCGCAGTGCTGGACGCTTCTGGCACAGGTGGACGGTGCCGACGAATTACCGTCGCTGTTCCACCTGTACGCAGATGCAATCGGTGACGATCAGGATGCAAGCGTGCGCTGACGGGGCGGCAGTCCGAAACGCCCGAGAACCTCGTCGACTGCGGTGGACGGTGTGACAAGTCCGCGATCCTGAAGCCACGGAATGGTGCTGTCCACCAGATGCTCGAGCGTTCGAGGCAATGCGAGAGGCAGCAACGTAACGCCGTCGGCGACCTCCGCAGCTCGGATATCGGCGATCAAACTGCCGAGACCGGAAGGCGTTCCGACGTAATGAAGCGAAACGGGAACCCGCGGCGAGGTCAACGCGCTGTCCAACTGCGCAAGCTCCTTACGAGCGGAGCGAGCCTCCGGCGCGATCAGAATCTCGAGATCGACCAGCACTGCGACGCTGTCGGGATCGCGTCCTTCTTCGGCGACGGCAGCGCGTATACGTGCGCGTTCGAGCTGTGCCTCACGCAGATCCGCAGCGCGAATCCGAACCACATTGGTAGGGAATGAAGCCAAATCGAGAGCCTTTTCACCCTCGGTGAGGTCCACCCAGTAGTCGCCGCCGATGATGGGCAGGTTGCCGGGTGCGCCCTCAGCGGCCGGATGGTGACCGAATCCGGTCAACTCGACCGCTACGTGCAGAGAATGCGAAGCGAGTGAAGACATGTGAGACCTCCGAAAATCAGAAAAGTATGGGATGAGCGAGACGAATCGTCAGCTCGAACACATTCCTGAAGAGGTGCGGCACAGATCGACATGGCGACGGCACCACTGACCGAGAGTGATGCTCACTCTCGAAGGGGTGGCGGGAAAATCCGCTGGTGCCATGGCTGCCATGCTAGTTGTCCGTTCGAGTTTTCGGGGACCGAGCTCAGCTCAGACGCACTCGGCTGCGCCGGCATTGTCGTCTGCGGCTCCGAGGAAGGGGCGGGTCTCGGGCACAGGGTTCCACGCACCTGCCGTCTTCGCGTACTTCCAATCACGCTGATTCGAAACCAGGATGTTCACGGCGTCGACCAACCGCGTCACGTCGTCCGAGCTGCTACCGAGGCCGAGGCTGGCGCGAACTGCACCGCCGGAGAGGCCGAGGCGCGCGAGTACCGGATGTGCGCAGAAGCGACCGTCGCGAACTCCGATGCCGTGCTCGGCGGAGAGGAATGCGGCGATCTCGCCCGCTTCGAATCCGTCAACGGTGAAGGTGACGATTCCGACGGCGTCAGGAGCGTCGTTCCACAGTCGCACGAGTGAGACGCCCTCGATGGCGGACAAGCCGTCAGTGAGCTGGGCGGTGAGCGCCTTCTCATGCTCGGCGATCACGTCGAAGTCCAGGGCGTGCAGGGTTTCGCAGGCGGTCGCGATGGCAGCCGCACCGAGCACGTTGGGGGAACCCGCCTCGTGGCGTGCGGGCGCGCAAGCCCACTCGGTGGACGCGATGGTCACCTCACGCACGGCGCCGCCGCCGGCGAGGTACGGCTGAGCTTCGTCGAGCCAGTCACGGCGGCCGACGAGAACGCCGGCGCCGAAGGGCGCGTACAGCTTGTGGCCCGAGAACGCTACGTAGTCGACGCCGCATTCCTGCAGGTCGATGCGACGGTGGGGAGCCAACTGAGCAGCGTCGACGAGGATACGTGCGCCGCAACGGTGAGCGATGTCAGCCAAACGTGCAATCGGCAGGATCTCACCGGTCACGTTGGAGGCCCCGGTGATTGCGAGCAGCGCGGCAGGCTTGGTGCACAGTTCACCGATCAGACGCTCGATCGTTTCTTCGATGGTGTCTGCGGCGGTGACGATACGAGCGTCGTTCCACGGCAACAGGTTTGCGTGATGCTCGACGTCGAGGACGACGGTGCTGCCGGGGACGCACTGCGCAAGCAGGTTCAGCGAATCGGTGGTGTTCCGGGTGAAGACGACAACCTGATCGTCGGCACAGTTCACGAAACGAGCAACGGATTCACGAGCGTTCTCGTAGGTGAGCGTGGAGATCCGGGACGCGTAGCCGGCACCGCGGTGGACGCTGGCGTATGTCGGCAGCAACTCGGCGATACGGTCGGTGACCTGGGCCAATGCCGGCGCACTCGCGGCGTAGTCGAAGTTGGCGTAGGAGCATTCGCCACCCTGAACCAATGGAACCTGCAGGTCGGCACCCGAAACCTTGGCAATCGCGGTGGTGCAGCAGGTGTCGGCACTCAATACAGCAGTCATCGAAGACAATCCTCACGTTCAAGGACTCGTTCGTCGGGAGATGGCCCCGGAAGAGTCCGCGCTTGCCGCATTCGTTTTCGAACGCAGCCGGGTCGTCACCCGGAGCACCCCACCGCGGAGGAGGGTTGCCGACCAGCAAGCCGGGGCTGAACACTGGTACTCGTGACCTGGCAACGAGGATGGCAGGAACCTCCCGTGCTTGTCAAGACGAAGCCGCGAAGATCTCCGTCAGGGCGCGATGGTCCGGCAAGCAAGGTGGAGCGCGAGTCTCGTTTCCGGATCTGCGAGATCCACCGAGAGAAGGCGCTGAATTCTATCGATCCGACTCGATACGGTGTTGCGGTGCAACCCCATTCGGGTTGCGGTGTGAGCCAGAGACGATTCTTCGTCGAGGTACGTCGACAGAGTCTCGAGCAACTCTCCATTGGAATCGCGTAGCGGTGCGAGCAATGCTGCGGCCGCAGGCTGGAAGGTGTCGGTTCGCGTCCACGCCAGCAGCAACTGCGCCAGCCCGAGGCGGTCCACGTGCAGGAATCGACCTGTTTGAGATCGGGAACCGGCGAGCCGAGCGGCATCCCCGGCCTCCGACAGGGACGAACCGATTCCGGCCGGGCCGTCGTGTGCGCGTCCCACACCTACCCAGGTCTCCATCGTGGGTTCCAACCTGGCCTGAGCTGCACGGATGCACTCGGCGATCCTGGTGATCGCCTCCGGTCGCGGCTCACCTGGCAGAGTCGTCCACGCCGCCCAGCCGTCAGCCTGTTCCACGACATTGGCGTCGATTCCCTCGGCGGCGAGAGCATCTGCAACCTCGCTGCGTCTTGCCACCAGGTCGACCTCACCGACCGCCAGGACTTTGATGCCGATGTGCCATCCGTCCAGCATCCAACCCGCGTCGAGTGCGCGCCGGAGCAGTCCGGGTGTGGCGTCTGCTGACGTGTCGATCAGTTCACCGAGCAACGCGCTACGCCGGCGCGCTTCACGCTCGTCGACCATGCGCGCAACGGCCAGTCGGTGCCCGGCAGCCAACGAGGCCACGTCGAGAACCACTGAGAGAGAAGCCTCTTCGACGCTTTGACGCACCGGGAGCAGCACCGCCAGCCAGGGCTCTCGGGCTGCGCCGGACATCACCGGGCACGCAATCAGGACCGCGCCGGAGTCCAATTCGACCGTGGTGGGCGCCCCGCGACCCGACAACATACCGGCAGCTGCTCGATCAGCGTCTGACAACAGGTCGGCGCCGGTCATCGGACGTCCGGACGTGTCCAGGAGAAAGAATGAACGCTGAAAGGTGTTCAGTAGCACCGACAGAAGATTCTCGACGCTTCCTCCGGCTCGTTGGCCCGCGTGTGTCGCCCGCAGTACTGCGTCGGCCATCACCGCCCGCGAATTCGAGAGAAGATCACGAAGATCCACGCTGAACTGCCACGGGTCGGATACTCCGAGCACCACCAGTCCGAGCCGATCGGCAAGCAACGAGAGATTCGCATCCTCCGCCGCAGCGCTGTGCACAGCGACCACCTGGCAGCCGGTCGCCGCTGTGCGCCGAAGGAGAGCGTCGAATCTCCACTCCCCGATGTCGATTCGATCGAGAATCACCAGAACTGATCCTGAACTCGCCGCACCCGACACGGCCTCGGCCGACTGTGCCGATTCCCCGGTGAGTGCTCCCACTGTCGTCACGACGGGATCACCCTCCCCGGCAAGTCGATACAGCCCGACAAAGGCCGGGTTGTTCAGCAACGCCGAAACACTCGCGCTCATCGCGCCTCCATCAGCACTGCGTCGTGGTCGATCCCGAATGCCCGCGGGCCGACAACTTTCAATCTGCCCACTTTTTCCGCCCACCACTGTGGACCGGGAAGAACCAACACGGCCACATCGTGCCCCTGGTGCACGGATTCACACGAGACGAAGGCGCCGGTCCGCACGTCGAGCAACGTCACGATGTCCGGGCACGTTGCAATCATCTCGCCGTCCAACGCGACGGTCAGGAACTCACTCTCGAATTCGACTCGTATCACCGCAGAATCGTGTTCGAGAATCACGCTGCCCCGACGATCGCCGGTGTCCGGACGACTACGACGGACCGCACGCACCCGGCCAGTCCCCATTACCAGGGCCCCGGAGCTTTCCGCGATCTCCTGCCAACTGCCCAGTGCCCCGATGTGCTGACCCAGTTCGTGTGCTCGGGAGAGAGTTCCCGGAATGCACGCCTCCTGCACCGTCCGCGCATCGATCGACGCGATCGCCAGAGCGCCCCAACCGCTGGTTCTCCCGATCAACGACCGCACTGCTACCTCGGCGCCGAGCACATCCACTCCGTCGACGACGGTAATGAGGCCGCCGGGCTGGGCGAGTGTGACCGGGCACAATTCCAACCCGGCTGCGGCGAGAGAGAAGTGATCGAGCCGCGGCATCGCTCGACCCAGCAGGTCCGCGTCGACCACGGGAATTCCCAACGCCAACGCCGCCGCAATGCCGGAGAGAGCGTTGAGTCCACCGCCTTCGAAAGTCATCACCGCGGTCGGACGCTTCCCGGTCCAGCGCGTCAAAGCTGCTGCAGTATCTGCGAACTCACGCCCGGAGGGCAATTGCTCCTCCAAAGCCAGGGCCGATCCGACGATTCCCACCGGCATCACCAATGCCTCCTCCGGCAACTGGTCCGGCGCGATGACCTCCACCGAAGTAGACGTCATCAGTGGACGCAGCAATTCCACGAACAAGCGTGGATCGCCGCCCCCGCCGCAGCCCAGGACCACCGCCCCCGCTGCGATCGCGTCGAGGTCGGCCTCCCGGACCGCGTGCAGCCTGCTCACGGCTCGCTATTCTGCCAGTACAGGTTGCTCGAGTGTCTCCACCGGCAGGAACGGGCGATCGAGCCCGAAGCTAGCCGGGCCGAAGACCGCCAGTGCCTCCGGGGTTCTCATGATGGGTGGGGTCGCGATCCCGATGACCGCAACGCGCTGCCCGTACCGCAAGCCCTCGGTGGTGATGGGTTCGGCGGTATCGGCCTCGACGATGCAGATCAGGTCTGGCACGATCGCCACCATCACTCCGGATTGGACGGCGATCAGATTTTCGTTCTGGAACTGAACTTCCAGCTCTTCGTCTCCGACGCCGGCGATCCGCACCGAACCGCGAGCGAACCCCTCATCGGTTCGCCTGTCGACATCGATCACCTTGCCGTGAAAGAGAACTCGCCCGTATCCGTAGAGCGTGTCGGCGAGACTGTCGACAAGCGCCCGCACCGGGTCCACCCGCTGCTCACGTGAAAGTCTGATGGACCGGCCGATGGTCATGGCCAACGACAGAGTCCGTGGGATCGCCGTCCGCTTCACATCTGCACCCGTCATCGAGTACTGCGCGATGTGCGCCATCCCACCGAACCTCGACGTCACCCCGCGGGCGAGGCCCTCCAATCTGCTGTTGTCACTTCCGGTGTCGAAGATCGCCACCTCGTCGTGCTCGTTCGCCATGGCGAGCGGACTCGCCGAAATCCCGTACACCGAGAAGGTTTCCATCTCGAGCTGAGGAAAGGCTCGTCCCATCCCGTCGGCGTCGACAACCGGCAGTCCGCGCCGCGCTGCCACCAGCAACGGAATCATCGAATTGATCCCGCCGCACTCCATCGGCATCGTGGCATCTGCAGTTCGCCCCGTGTGCTTCTCCAATGTGATCAGCGCCAGCTCGGGTTCGGTTCCGCGCGGCATCTTCTCGACCACGACGGTCGGTGCACCCATCTGCGCGACGGGGATCACCCACGCGTCGTCGTCGAGCTCCTCCGGATCCAGAATCGTGATTTCACCGGCCTCACCGAGCGCCTGCGTGACCAACATCTTGCCGACGAACGGATCTCCCCCGCCGCCGGTGCCCAACAAGGCTGCGCCCCTGGCGAGGTCGTCGAGATCCGCCGTTCGTAGTGTCCAACTCATCGTGAGCCCTCCTGACCGGTGGAGACCAAACCACTGTGAAGTGCCAAGTCACCGACTGCCTTCACTCGAATACGTGTTGCGTTGCCCGGCAGATACGGAATCGGGACCTCGTCGAACTCCACGATCTGCACCGACTCGGGCCGTGCGCCTGCGGCGACTGCCCGATCGATCGCCTCCTGGCGAGCATCGTCGGCAAAAACCTGCCGGTGCCCGTCCCGCACCGCTTCGACTCGATCTACCTCACCACTGACCTGCGCGATCGCAGCGCCGATCGCATTGGCAACATCGAAGCGCTCAGGACGAATCACCGTTCCCAGGCCCGGGAGTTCACGCTCCAGCAGTACCGATCCCCCGCCAACCGCCACAACGGGAAGTGGATCCGACGTGGTCCGCATCTGTTCCACGGCGTCGGCGACTCGGCGCGAGATCCGGTCGAGTGCCGTCGACACCAGGCCGCGGTCGAGGTGCGCCACCGCACTGCGATCTCCGACGTCGGCCAAGCCTGCCGCGACGGCTATGTCGGTGGCCGTCAACGTGTCACCGCCGAATACGAGTGCCCGTGAACCCAATTCGTATCCCACAGATTCGGGTCCGACTGTGAGTCCGTCTGCATCCACCAGCGAACCACCACCGATACCGATCGAGAAGACGTCCGGCATACGGAAATTGGTCCGTACCCCGGCGACCGTCACCTCCGTGGTGGCTTCTCGCGGGAAACCGTTGGTCAATACGCCCACGTCGGTAGTGGTACCTCCGATGTCGATCACCGCACAGCTGGCCAGACCGGACAGCACAGCGGCGCCTCGCATGGAGTTGGTCGGCCCCGAAGCGAAAGTCGCCACCGGATAACGCCTCGCGTACTCGATGTCCATCAAGGTTCCGTCGTTCTGGCTCAGGTACAGCGGCGCGACAATGCCGTGCTCGACCAAAGATCGGGCAAGACCGTCGACGATGTGATCGGCGAGCTCGCGCAGCGCAGCATTGATGATGGTCGCGTTCTCCCGCTGAAGTAGACCCACTCGACCGATCTCGTGCGAGAGCGAAATTGCGACGTCCGGGCCGAGTTCCTCACGCACGATCTCCGCGGCGGCCGCTTCGCATTCGAGATTGACCGGAGAGAACACCGAAGATATTGCGACCGAACGAGTACCGCTGCGAGCCATATCGGCGGCATGGCGGCGAATCTCGTCGGGGTCCAGCGACGAAATACGACGACCGTCGAACTCGTGCCCACCGTGAGCGAGGTAGCGCCTTCCTTGCACAGCGGAGACCAGGTCTCGCGGCCACCCCACCATCGGCGGAAGCGCCGCGGTCGCCGGAAGCCCCAATCGCAGAGCCGCTGTCGGTGCAAGTCCGCGTTGCTCGATGAGAGCGTTGAGAAAGTGCGTCGTGCCGATCATCACTGCTTGAACAGCGCTGGGAGAGAACGAGTACTGCTGCTGCAGCGCCGTCAGAGCTCCGCCGATTCCGCCGGTGATGTCCTTGCTGGTCGAGTGTTTGACATGCCCGATGACGGTGGTCCCGTCCATCAGGACCGCATCGGTGTTCGTACCACCGACGTCGATTCCGATTCGCATCGCGAACTCCCTTCTACAGTGTGTGCCGTGCTAGTGCGTGAGCGCAGATTTTCCCGAAGTCTCTTGCGGCGCTTCGGTGGCGGTGCGTCCGACTCCGCGAATCAGGCCGAGTCGACCCGCGACGACGTAGAGAACGAAGGCCGAGGCCACCGCGTTGATCGACGGCAGGCCGAAGGTGCTGTAATGACCGATCAGCGCCGAGACGATCCAGATCACCAGCGTGGCCGGTACCCAAGTGGGTGCCGAGTTCGGGAGGGTACCCGCAGCTCGACTCTCCTCCAGATCCTTGCGCCATGTCTTGACGATGAAGTATTCCGCCACCATGATCCCGGCGATCGGCGGGAATCCGACGCCCAACAGGATCAGGAAGTCGGTGAACGAGTTGAGGATTCCGGCAGCCGCGAGGACCGAACCGGTGATGCCGACCACAGCGGTGACGACGGCGCGATTGATCCGTCGACCGAACACGACGTCGATGAAGTTCACGACGCCGAGCCCCGAGCTGTACAGGTTCCAGTCGTTGATCTTGAAGGTGCCGAGAACGATGATCAGAACGCCGACCCAACCGACCGACGAGAGAATGATCGTGGCGATGTCGGAACTGCGAACGGCATGGGCAAGAAGAACACCGGTCAGCCCGATCACGTATTCGCCCAACGTTATTCCGACGAGCGTCTGCTTCACGACATCGCCTGCCGTGCGGTTGAAGCGCGTCATGTCAGGTGTGATCACTGCTCCGGCAATGAAACCGCCTGCGACGATGGTAGTTCCGGCGAGGAAGCTGAGCTCCGGCCCGGCTGGAGCAGATGTCATCAGATCTGACAGCGAGTGATTACGCAGTTCGGCGACGACGGCCCAACCGACCAGGATCAGGAACAGCGGAACGGTGATGTTGGCGATCAGTTGCATGGATCCGAACCCGCGAAGGACTATCGCGGTAATCAGGAGACCGAAGGCCAAAGCCCACGCCCACTGCGGCAGAAACGGCATGATTCCGTGCAAACCTGATGCAGAGACAGCAGATTGAATGCCGAACCAACCGATCAGGCTGACCCCGATCACCAAACCGATCACCGCGGAACCTGCGTGCCCGAATCCACACCAGCGTGCGACCACCGATGTGTTGAGCCCTTCACGAACCCCGATGATGCCGATGAAAATACAGACGACCTCGAGAATCACCGCCCCGACTGTCAATGCCCAGAAGGCATTCCAGAACGTCATACCGTAGCCGAGCGTCGCACCGAGCAAGAACTGTGCGAGTGCCGATACCTGACCGAATCGCTGTACTGCCACCGAGAACCACGAATATCGTGCTTCGTCGGGAACGCGGGTGAGCGCGTAGTCGTCACCGTCGGACACTTCACCGCCGGCGGCGGTCGCTGACGTGTTTTTCATGACGGACTCCTCGAATAGTTGGGAAGTGTTCTCGGAGAAGACGGTACGAATGTGGCAGGGGTCACGCCTATGGGCGAATTGGCGTTTCTTCGTGTTACGACAATGCATTTCGCACAGTCGTCATTTCACACAGTCGCCAAATGGCACGGGTCTAACGCAACGCGTATCCGCCGTCGGGGTACAGCGTGGAACCCGTTGTGTACGTGTTGGTGAAGAGATAGAACACCGCTTGTGCAATCTCGTCTTCGTTCCCGACGCGGCCGAGCACGTTGTTCTCGGCGCTCCAGGTGAACGCGGCCTCCCGAACCTCCGCCGGGCGCTGAGCCCACAGATGCCCGTCGATGGTTCCGGGAGCGACAGTGTTGACGCGGATCGGCGACAGTTCGACCGCCAGCCCCCGCCCGAGCCCCTCGATTGCCGCGTTGGCTGCAACGTATGCCGCGGCAGCTGCGGGTGGCCGCACACTGGCAGCGCCGGACATGAGGACCACCGATGCGGTGGGTGTCAGCTTGTCGAGCGCAGCGTGCACGACGCGGTACTGCCCCCAGAACTTGGAGGTGAACGGCGACGCCGCTTCCTCGACGCTCTGTTCACGGAACGAGCCGACCTGGTAATCGGCAGCCGTGGTGAAGAGAGCATCGACGCTGGGGATGTTGGTGAAGAACTCTTTCACCGAGTCGTCGTCGGAGGTGTCGACGGTGAACCAGTGCGCAGCCTCACCCAGCTGCGCGGCCGCTGCTTCGAGCTTGGATGCGGTTCGGCCACCGAGAACTACCTGCGCGCCGGCGTCGACGGCAAGCTGCGCCACTCGCAGCCCGATGCCTGTTCCGCCGCCGATCAGTACGACGGTCTTGCCTGAGAGAGGAGAAGGTGTCGTTGTCATGCAGCGACTGTAGGGCTCACCGAATTGTCCCGACATGTGCAGAACGCACAGATTTCACTACGGAACAGTGCTAAGTATCGAGACTTAGCTGGTAGAGGACACCGCCCCCGGGGATCTCGCTTGACGACGTTTGCTGCGTCGAAACTGCCTTCACATGTACTCCTCCTTCGAGTTCGCTTGTAACAAAACAACTCCCACGACCGAAAATGTCGGTGAACCACAACAGCGAAGGGAAGTAACGACTATGGGATCAGCAGACGTCATGGCCTGGCTCGCCGAGGGTTACCTCGCCGGCGATCCGATTCGCTATCCGCTCTACGTCGGATCGATGTTCCTCGCGATGCCGTTCCAACTAATCGGCGTAATTCTGGGTCACCCCTTCTGAATCGTCACATCAGGCCAGGGCGGACGACGTAGAACGGCCAGAGTTGCGATCACTGCGGCCGCCAACCCGATGAACTCCCCCATCAAAGCCGCCCTGGTGTGATCGACGGCCGGTGACCACGACGGCTCACCCTCGTGGATCGAGAACACTCCCACTGGCACCGGTATCGGGTCGCGGCGCCACCGCCGGTGTAGACGCGAAACCGTGATGATCGTCGATCCGTCGCTGGTCTGGTGCGGTTCTCCGAAGATCATCGAGGTCCCGGAATCCGCCCGAAGTCGCTCCACCGCATCACGAATCTCCATGATCTCCATCGTCGCACCGAAACAGCAGCCCTGTGCGAGTATCGGTCGATGGCAGAGTGGTGGAATCCGAGCAGGCGCGTCGAGCGATGGTGGCAGACGATCGTGCTGGTTTGGCTACTCGTTTTCTTCGGCCCAAGCACCATCGACAAGGTCATCACAGAACCCACAGCTTGGAATTGGACATTCCTCGCAATCTGGCTTTTCGCGACGGTCGGGTCTGCTTACTACGCAGTCCAAGCCTGGCGAAGCAGGAACAAACCTCAGTCGGTGTGGTGGGAAGGGACAACTGCCCCCACCGAAATCCCTGCCGACGACGTCCGTAGCGCACTCGCGTCGACAGACGACCGCATTCCCGCAATCAAGGCACTACGCGAACTACATCCGGGCTTGGGCCTGAAGGATGCGATGGATCTGATCGACGCCCAGCGGGGCGAACAGGGCCCGCAACACCGATAGTTGCGACCATCACAATCACAGTTAGGTATCGACACCTGACCGCCACGATCGGGCAAGCACGCCAGGAGTTAACCACCTGACAGACAGGCTGTTTCGCCTAGTTTGACAAATGTGGTCAATCGGTGAGCGTCGACTCGACCGATTCAACTCACCGTACCAATCGAATTCGCCGTTCAGCATTCCACTCATGACCCAATGCCACTATTACCCAACGATTTACAACCGGAACTACGGCATCCAGTGAGAACTTTCGCGACAGTGCAGCATCTTTCGTCCAGTTGAGTTGACCGAAACTTGACGTTACGTTGAATTTCAAAACAATAGCCCGGTCTTGACCTGCGATGGTGTGAGCGAAACGCCCACCTACGCGTGACACGTGGCCGCACTGATGGGCGCTGTGAATGCCTGAACGTTCGAGGAGTGGAATGACTGCGGTCAAAACTGCGTGGCGTGAACTACGGAAACCCGTGTTCATCCCCGCGTCGATAGTGATCTTTGCCCTGATCGCCTTTGCCGTGATCTACGCGGGAACAGCCGCGGACGCTTTCGAAACACTCAACAACGTGATCAGCGACGGCGTCGGCTGGTGGTACATCCTCTCGGCCACCGGTTTCGTGATCTTTGCGCTGTACTGCGGAATCAGCCGCATCGGCAACATCCGATTGGGACGTGACGACGAGCAGCCCGAGTTCGGGATGCTCTCGTGGTTCGCGATGCTCTTCAGCGCCGGCATGGGCATCGGGCTCGTGTTCTACGGAGTAGCCGAACCACTTTCGCACTACGTGACCCCACCCGTCGCCGGGCAGATCGCCGGATCCACGGACGCCGCAGCCAATCAAGCAATGGAACTGACGCTGTTCCACTGGGGCCTTCATGCATGGGCGATCTACGTCGTCGTCGGCCTCGGTCTGGCGTACATGACCTACCGCAAGGGTCGTCCGCTCTCGATCCGTTGGTTGCTCGAGCCGCTCCTCGGACGGGCTCGCATCGAAGGAAAGATCGGCCACGCCATCGACGTCGTCGCCATCGTCGGCACGCTGTTCGGTGTCGCGACGTCGCTGGGCTTCGGTGTCCAGCAGATCTCGGCCGGCCTCGACTACCTCGGCTGGGTGGAGACCGACAACTGGTTGGTCATCACCATCATCGTCATCGTGACGGGCATGGCGACCTTCTCGGTCGTCTCCGGTGTCACGAAGGGCCTCAAGTGGCTCTCCAACATCAACATGATGCTCGCTGCCGCGCTGGCACTGTTCGTCCTGATTCTGGGACCGACGCTGTTCCTCATGCAGTCGTGGGTGCAGAACCTCGGCGGATACGTCCAGGCCTTGCCCGAACTGATGCTGCGTACGTCCCCGTTCGCCGAAGACGGCTGGCAGGGTGCATGGACCATCTTCTACTGGGGTTGGTGGATGAGTTGGGCACCGTTCGTCGGCATGTTCATCGCGCGCATCTCACGCGGCCGCACCATCCGCGAATTCGTCTTCGGTGTGCTGCTGGCCCCGACGCTGGTCGGTTCGTTGTGGTTCACGATCTTCGGTAACTCCGGCATTCTGCGTCAGCGCAACGAGGGCACGATGCTCGACGCATCCGGCGCAGTGGACACCAACACGTCATTGTTCACGCTTCTCGACGGACTTCCGCTCGGAACGATTTCGAGTGTTCTCGCGATCGTCGTGATCGTGTTCTTCTTCGTCACGTCCGCGGACTCCGGCTCGATCGTCATCGACATCCTCGCGACCGGTGGCAGCTTGGAGACCTCCAAGATCACGCGTGTCTACTGGACGTTCCTCTCCGGTGCCGCGGCCGCAGTTCTCCTCATCGTGGGTGGCAGTGGATCGCTCACGGCGCTGCAAACCGTTGCCATCGCCACGGCGGTACCGTTCTCGGTCATCATGGTGCTGGCATGTCTGTCGATGCTGAAGGCGTTCCGATACGAGGTCGCTTCAGCACCACGCTACCTGCGGGTTTCTACAAATGCCTCGGCATCGACCGACGTTCCGCAACCCACCGAAAAGCGGCTCCGCGATCTGAAGATCTCGTCGACCTTCGCCGGGCTGACCCCGTCACAAAGCGGAATCATGACGGATCCCTCCGACGCCCACATGCTCGTCGCGGTCCACGAAGTTCCCGCCCATGCGGTCAACATCGACCCGGATACCGGCGCCGTCGACTTCTCCGAGGAATCGAAGGTCGTCGATCCGCTGGGCGGAGAGGTGTTCGACACACCCGAGTTCGCCGACTCGGCAGAAGGCCACGCGCAAGCTGCCAGTACGGACTGACCGGCACGTTCGGCATGTTGCATTAGGCATATCTGTTCACCAACTCGCAAACTTGTCATGAGACTTTCAACTCGACAGTTCGCAGGACTCTAAGTTTCGTGAGTAGAACAGGACCAACGGGTTTGCCACTCCAGTCGCAGTCGGAGACGGAACAATCTTTCGGGATTCCGTCCGTATTCCTACGGTCGGCGCATGCACCTGCGCCGCGCACGCTCATCGACATCGTGCGGGCCTCAGCCGAGGCCAACCCGGAAGCACCCGCCATCGACGACGGCGACACCACACTGTCGTACTCGGAGTTGCTCGACGAGATCGAGCTCGGTGCGCGCTGGCTCGGTGATGCCGGCGTCGGCGCAGGTGACCGCGTCGGAATCAGGATGCCGTCAGGTTCGCGTTCGCTGTACGTCGCGATCCTGTCGATCCTCGCGGCGGGCGCCGCCTACGTTCCCGTCGACGCCGACGATCCGGAAGAGCGCGCCGAGTTGGTGTTCGGCGAGGCGCAGGTAGCGGCGATCATCACCGGCGACGGAATCCAGCCGGGGACGGCGCCGAAGCGGCTCGAACATCCACCGGTTCGCGAACCCGAACCCGAGGACGACGCCTGGATCATCTTCACCTCAGGATCCACGGGCACCCCCAAGGGCGTCGCGGTCACTCACCTCAATGCCGCTGCCTTCGTCGACGCCGAGGCGCGCATGTTCCTCCAGGACGAGCCCATCGGGCCTGGTGACCGCGTCCTCGCGGGACTCTCCGTGGCATTCGACGCGTCCTGCGAGGAGATGTGGCTCGCGTGGCGCCACGGCGCCTGCCTCGTCCCGGCTCCTCGTTCGCTGGTTCGCAGCGGCATGGACCTCGGCCCGTGGCTGGTCTCGCGTGACGTCAGCATCGTCTCCACTGTGCCGACGCTTGCGTCTCTGTGGCCGGCCGAGGCCCTCGAAGCCGTTCGACTCCTGATCTTCGGCGGCGAAGCCTGCCCACCCGAACTGGCAGAGCGCCTGGCCGTCGAGGGCCGCGAGGTCTGGAACACTTACGGCCCCACCGAGGCAACCGTCGTCGCCTGCGGCGCACTGATGGACGGCAAGAGTCCCGTCAGCATCGGCCTCCCCCTCGACGGCTGGGACCTTGCCGTCGTCGACGCCCAGAGCAATCCCGTCGCGGTCGGTGAGGTGGGCGAGCTGGTGATCGGCGGCGTCGGCCTCGCCCGTTACCTCGATCCCGCGAAGGACGCCGAGAAGTACGCGTCGATGCCCTCTCTCGGGTGGGAACGCGCCTACCGAAGCGGCGACCTGGTCCGGCTCGAGACCACCGGCCTGATGTTCCAGGGCCGCGCGGACGATCAGGTCAAGCTCGGCGGCAGGCGCATCGAACTCGGTGAGGTCGACAACGCCTTGCAGAACCTGCCGGGCGTGAGCGGCGCTGCGGCCGCCGTGAAGAAGACGGCAGCCGGCAACCAGCTCCTCGTCGGATACATCGCCAGCACGGATCCCAACTTCGATCTCAAGGCCGCTCATGCGCTGCTCAGCGAGCAACTACCAGCGGCCCTCGTGCCGCGTCTGGCGTTGATGGACGAACTTCCGACGCGTACGTCAGGCAAGGTCGACCGCAATGCGCTGCCGTGGCCGTTGCCCGGCGCCGGTGAAGATGCGGGGGCCGCGTTGGGCCTCGACGGCACCGCTGCCTGGGTTGCCGGTCTGTGGGGTTCGATCCTGGGCGCGCAGATCACCGGACTCGACGACGACTTCTTCGAAGTGGGCGGCGGATCCCTCTCTGCGGCTCAGCTGGTAACCGCCCTGCGCGAGCGGTTCCCCGAAGTGACCGTCGCACAGCTCTACGACCACCCACGGTTGGGATCGCTCGCCGAATATCTCGACGAATTGGCACCCACCGAAACTGTGGAGCCGCGCATCGTCGCTCCGACACCCTTGAAGACTCAGCTCGCGCAGATCGCCGTCACCGTTCCGCTCACGACGCTCACCGGACTGCAGTGGGTGACGTGGCTGGCGATCGCGAACAACGTCCTCGGCTGGTTCGTCGACGTCAGCTGGGCGCCCACGGTCTCGTGGTGGTGGATCCTGTTGGCGTTCATCGTGTTCATCACGCCGATCGGCCGTATGACCATCGCCGTCGTCGGGGCGCGCCTGCTCCTACGCAAGTTGGAGCCAGGAACGTACCCGCGAGGTGGTAGTGAACACCTGCGTCTGTGGATAGCGCTCCGACTCACCGAAGCCAGTGGCGCAGCCAACCTTTCGGGCGCACCGTGGATGCTCTACTACGCCCGCGCCCTCGGCGCCGACATCGGCAGCGGCGTCGATCTCCACACACTTCCTCCCATCACCGGCATGCTCGAACTCGGTGACGGCTGCTCCGTCGAACCCGAAGTCGACCTCTCCGGCCACTGGATCGACGGCGACGTCATTCACATCGGCGAGATCAAGATCGGTGACGGCGCCTCCGTCGGTTCACGCTCGACGCTTCTGCCCGGCGCGCGTATCGGTCGGGACGCCGTCGTCGAACCCGGATCTGCGGTGTTCGGCCGAGTGAAGGCAAACCAGCAGTGGGCCGGCTCCCCCGCCACCAAGGTCGGGAAAGCGAATCATCCTTGGCCGGCCGAACATCCGAAGCGCGCACCCGGCTGGGTGCCGGTATACGGCGTCACCTCGGTCTTCCTGGCCGGTATGCCGATCTTCGCGCTGATGGCCGGAATCGCCTTGATCGGTTGGTGGATCCGCGACACCGACACGCTCGCGAGTGCAGTGCTCCAATCGCTGATCATGCTTCCCGTCGCGACCATCCTGAGTTTGCTCGTCTTCGCAGTCGTCACACTGGTGGCCGTTCGTCTTCTCTCGATCGGGCTGACCCCCGGCTACCACCCTGTCCGCAGCCGCATCGGCTGGCAGGTGTGGGCGACCGAACGCCTGCTCGACTCGGCCAGAACCTTCCTCTTCCCGCTCTACGCGAGCCTGCTGACGCCGGGATGGCTCCGCCTCCTCGGCGCCAAGATCGGCAAGAACGTCGAAGCATCCACCGTGCTCCTCCTTCCCAAGTTCACGACGGTCGCCGACGGCGCATTCCTCGCCGACGACACCATGGTTGCGAGCTACGGCCTCGGCGGCGGCTGGATGCACATCGAACAGGCCAAGATCGGCAAGCGTGCGTTCCTCGGCAACTCCGGTATGACCGCCCCCGGTCGACGCGTCCCCAAGAACGGTCTCGTGGCGGTTCTGTCGGCCACCCCGTCCAAGGCCAAGTCCGGATCATCGTGGCTGGGTAGTCCACCGGTACGTCTGAGAAGGGCTGCCGGGGACACCGACGCCGCCCGCACGTTCAATCCGCCCATGCGCCTCAAGATCGCCCGCGGAGTGGTCGAAACCTGCCGACTGATCCCCGTCATGGTCACGTTCGGCATCGGTCTCGGTGTTCTGTTTGCACTCGAAGCACTGGTCGGCGCAGTCGGATTCTGGTTCGCGGCTCTGCTGAGCGGCGTAATTCTGCTCGTCGCCGGAGCAGTGGCGGGCGCGATCACCATCGCCGCCAAGTGGATCGTCGTCGGACGCATCGCCAAGGTCGAGCATCCGCTGTGGAGTTCGTTCGTCTGGCGAAACGAGGTAGCCGACGCCTTCGTCGAGACCGTCGCGGCGCCGTGGTTCGCTCGCGCGGCGACTGGTACTGCCGTACTGAACATCTTCTTGCGTGGACTCGGGGCCAAGATCGGTAAGGGCGTTTGGTGTGAGTCGTACTGGCTACCCGAGGCAGATCTTGTGACTTTGGGCGACGGAGCGACAGTGGAACGGGGGTGCGTCGTGCAAACTCATCTCTTCCATGATCGGATCATGTCCATGGACACCGTCACTTTGGGAGCAGGAGCAACGCTGGGACCGCACTGTGTCGCGCTACCCGCAGCCGGCATCGGCGCGGGAGCGACGGTAGGGCCTGCATCTCTGGTGATGCGAGGTGACACCGTTCCGCCCTCCACCCGCTGGCAGGGCAATCCGATTGCACCGTGGGTGGCGTCGTGAAGCCGAACAGAATGCTCGAAGAGCCGCTCGATCCGTACCTGCCACACAACGGCAACCGCGGGTACCGCGTGTCTCGGTACGAACTGGAACTGACGTACAAGGTCTTCAGTAACCGTCTCGCCGGCAAGGCAGTCATCACCGCTGTCACCACCGAGAGCCGATCCAAGTTCAGCTTCGACCTCGCACAGAACCTGCAGGTGTCCAAGGTGTCCGTCAACGGTGCCCGCGGCACCAAGTACGCGCACTTGAACAACAAGCTGATCCTCACGCCGTCTACCAAGATCCCCGCGGGCGGTGCCCTGTCGGTCACCATCGCGTACAGCGGCAACCCCGAGCCGATCAAGAGCCTGTGGGGCGAAGTCGGCTGGGAGGAACTCGACGAAGGAACTTTGGTCGCAAGTCAGCCCAACGGCGCGGCGTCCTGGTTCCCGTGCGACGACCATCCGATTTCCAAAGCGTCGTACCGAATCTCGATCACCACCGATTCCCCGTTCTATGCCCTCGCCAACGGCAAGCTGATCCGCAAGCAGACCCGTGCGAGTCAGACGACGTGGGTCTACGAGCAGACCGAACCGATGGCAACCTACCTGGCAACCATTCAGATCGGTCAGTACGAGCACCGACAAGTGAGCGCCGGGCCGGTACCGGTCTTCGCCGTTCACCCACCTCGGCTGCGAGCAGCGTTCGACGTCGACTTCGGGCGCCAACCCCAGATGTTGGAGGTCTTCGGAAAGCTGTTCGGACCGTATCCCTTTGCCGACTACACCGCTGTGGTCACCGACGACGAACTCGAAATCCCCATCGAAGCGCAGGGACTCTCGATCTTCGGAGCCAACCACTGCACAGGCAGGCGCGGTTCCGAACGTCTTGTCGCACACGAGCTTGCCCATCAATGGTTCGGCAACAGCCTCACTCTCGGGCAGTGGTGCGACATCTGGCTGCACGAAGGCTTTGCCTGTTACGCGGAGTGGATCTGGTCCGAGAATTCCGGTGGCCCGTCCTCGAACCAACTCGCGACAAACGCCTATCAAGGGCTCGGGCGTAAATCTCAGGACTTGATCGTCGCCAATCCCGGTCCTGCCCTGATGTTCGACGATCGAATCTACAAGCGGGGCGCATTGACTCTGCACGCCCTGCGCGGCGTTCTCGGAGACGAGAAGTTCTTCGAACTGATCCGTCAGTGGACCACGAAGCATCGGCACAGCACGGTCAGTACCGAGCAATTCACCGATCTCGCTTCACGTTTCACCGACACTCCATTGCGCCCACTGTGGGATGCATGGCTGAATCAGCGCTCCCTGCCTCGTCTCTGACGCTCTCTCACCGCGATATCACCACGCCGAAACATTCCGAATGCGCCGATTATCTTTGTCTTACCTTTACTATAGAGGTGGGCCGAGGGACGACCCCGACAACACAATTCTCAGGGCACGCTTCCTCGACAGGTAGATCGGGGGATCGATGTTCGTTGTATTCACAATATGTTTCGTGATCGGGGTCGTGGCCCTGGTCGGAGCCTTTGCCGTCGGCGAGGTTGCAGATCTGGGCGGCGGCCACGCAGACGGGCTGCCATTTCTGAGCCTGACAACCTTGGCCACAGCACTTTTCGGCTTCGGCGCCGGCGGCGTAGCTGCCACTCTCGCGGACGCTCCGACATTGGTAGCGGCGATTGCAGCACTCGCACTCACCGCCGTTCTCGTTGTCGTCACGCGCGGCCTACTTCTCCCCTATCTCCTTGAACAACAAGATAATTCGCACATCGGACGAGCTTCGTACTCCGGGCTGTTGGGCACCGTCACTCTCACCATTGCAGCCGAAGGTTGGGGAGAAGTCTCGTTCGTCGACGCCGAAGGCAATCGCGTGCAGGCCAAGGCCGTCAGTGCACAGCCGATGGCGCTCACCACCGGCACCACCGTCTACATCGCCGATGTAGACGATCAATACCTTCACGTCGTCACGGTTGACGACGCGATCTAAGGACTCGATACATGCTGCCAATCATCATCATTGCGGTTGTAGTCGCAGTAATCATCTTCATCGTTCTCCCCGCGATCTACGTGAAGAACTACGTCAAGGTCCCGCCGAACGAAGTGGCGGTTTTCACCGGACGAGGCAAGCCGAAAGTCGTCCGCGGCGGAGCCCGGTTCAAGATTCCGGGAATCGAACGCGTCGACATCATGTCGCTCGAGCCGTTCAACGTCAGCATCAATCTCAAGAATGCGCTCTCCAACGACGGTGTTCCGGTCAACGTCGAGGCAGTCGGCCTGGTACGAATCGGTTCCGCCGACGAAGCGGTTCAGACAGCGGTGCAACGATTCCTGACCTCCGACCTGGACGAACTCCAGCAGCAGATCAACGAAATCCTCGCCGGCAGCCTGCGCGGAATCACCGCGACCATGACGGTCGAGGATCTGAACTCCAACCGCGATTCGCTCGCACGCAGCGTGGTCGAGGAGGCAGGCGGCGACCTCGCACGCATCGGCATGGAAGTCGATGTCATCAAGATCGCGGGAATCTCCGACTTCAACGGCTACCTCGAATCGCTCGGTCAGCGCCGCATCGCCGAGGTCAAACGTGATGCCGCGATCGGAACTGCTGAAGCAGAGCGTGATTCGCAGATCCAGTCGGCAAAGGCGCGACAGGCAGGCTCCGTCGCACAGGCCGAGGCCGACACTGCGATCGCGAGTGCAAATCAGAAGCGCGACGTCGAACTCGCTCGCCTTCGAGCACAGACCGAAGCCGAGAACGCCGAAGCCGACCAGGCCGGACCACTCGCGCAGGCAACGGCCGAGAAGGCCGTCGGCATCGCACGTGAGCAGGCCGAGGCGGCCCGCGTCGAAGCTCGCACCGAGGTCGAGCGTCGTCGCGCCCAGCAATCGGAAGCGGCATTGCAGGCAGATGTCATTGCACCGGCCGAGGCCGAACGCCAAGCCTCCATCGCACGCGCAGAGGGTGAGCGACAGGCCGCGATCCTCCGCGCCCAGGCACAGGCCGAGTCAGCAAGGCAGGCCGGCGGGGCTCAGGCCGATGCACGAAAGCTCGTCGCCGACGCTGTTCGCTCCGAGCAGCAGGCTGATGCCGACGGCCTTCGAGCACGTCTGGAAGCCGAAGCTGACGGCCGCAAGGTAGCGGCCGACGCCGTTCGCGCCGAACAGCAGGCCGAAGCGGATGGTTTGCGCGCCAAGCTCGAAGCCGAGGCTGCCGGTAAGCGTCAGATCGCCGAGGCGCTCAATTCCTACACCCCGCAGGCCGCGCAGTTGCTCACTCTGCCTGACGTTCTGGCAGCACTGGTCGACGCCACCGCAGCAGCAGCGAAGCCGGTCGGCGACATCGATCGGATCTCCATCGTCGGCGGCAGCGACGGGGCGCAGGGTTCGATCGGCTCGATCCTGGGCATCAGTCCCCAGGTGATTGCCGGTGTCATCGAAACTCTCGAAAGCTCAGGCGTCGATATCACCGGTTTGCTCAACGGCCTGAACAAGACCGCATCGGTTCCGGCCGGTTCGGTACACAATTCGGTCCACAGTTCGGAAAACGGTTCCGCAACTGTAGACGCGTGATTTCGCCCCGGTCCGCCGACTCTCGCAGGGGTCGGCGGACCGGCTTCACGCGCTCGGCAGGTGTGAACGCGACTTGAAGAGAATCAGAATCAAGCAGGCAGCGGCGGCGGCTGATCCGAACAGCAGAGTCACCGTGTAGCTCAGTGCCGGAATGCTTTCCGACAGCATCGCCAGCAACGCAGGCACCGCGAACCCGATGTAGGTGATCGAGTAGAACACCGCGGTCAATCCTGCCAGATCGTCCGGCCCCGCGATTCGCTGGATCTCCAGCAACCCGGACACCAGTGCCATGCCGTACCCGCAACCGAGGATCGCTGCAGCCACGATCGCGATCGCCACGGTCAGCGTCGACGCAACCAGAGCAGCACCGGCCATACCGACCACCAGAAACACCAGAGCCACAACGGCGCCACGAGCACTGCGGTCGGTGTCGATTTTGCGCCCCAACGACTGAATCGCGAATCCGCATGTCAGCGCGACCATGCACAGCAGAGCCGAAAAGGCCACGGGCGCATCGCCACTGTGCCCGGTCATGAGCGCCGGAATAACTGCATACGCGACACTGGCGGCACCGAACACCCACGGCGCCAACGGAACAACGACGTAGAGGAATCTGCGGTGACCTGCCGAGGGGATCTTGAGGTCGTCGATCAACCTGCGACGGTCGGATTTCGCCTGTGCCGGTCGTGTTTCGGGCGCACGCCACAGCGCCATGGCGGCGAGGACGGTGATCGCGATGTGCAGCACGTACGCCAACACACTCGGCATGGGCGCCCACTGCGCCAAGATTCCCGCAGCACCCGCTCCCAAGGCGAAGCCCGCGGTCAGACTCATCGCTGCTCGCCGAGCACCTGCGCCTTCCGACGCCGTCGGATCCCAAGGTTGCGTGGACAACTCCTTGACCCAGGAGCCGCCGACGGCCATACCGATCCCCAAGGCGATGCCACAGAGGATTCTTCCCAGGATGAGAGCAGCGGCGGAGTCCGCCCCGAAAGCGAGCAGCGTCGAACCGGCGATCGCGATGATCGGCGAGGGGAGCATGATCGGGCGTCGACCCAATCGATCGGACAGCGGGCCGCCGAGCAGCAGGGCCGGCACAATTCCGACGACGTAGGCGAAGAGGAAGAAATCGACCATCACCGGCGAATAGCCGTGGTCGAGTCGGTACATCACCAGCAGTGGGGTGAATTCGTTTCCGCCCCAGGCAGCGGCGAACATACTGGCGGCAACGGTCAGCCACAGCCACTTTCCGCCGGAGATGCGTTCACCCTCGAGACGAGTTTCGGCCGCGGTCCCAGCGCCGATCGTTTGGGTGCTCATCACAGAGTTCCTTCGAAGCCGAGGCCGTGGACCTGGCGCATGTGTGTGAGGACGGCAGTGTTGTATCCGTCGGCATCGCCTGTGTCGACGAGGTCGGTAAGCGCGGTGTGATCGGCAAGGATGCGCGAGAGTTGGCCGGGGTCGCGTGAGATCGACCGGGCTGTCATCCGTCGTTGCCTGTCGCGCAGACTCGCGTAGAACGAGTCGAGCAAAGGGTTCCCACCGGCGGCAACGATCATCTTGTGGAAGTCGGCATCGATTGCGCTGAACGCGGCCACGTCCCCGCGATCAGCAATCTCACGTTGCTCGATCAGATTCGCGCGCAACGCTGCGACAAGCGCTTCCCGTGCGTGCGGTCGGACCGACACCACTCGAACGCTCTGAGTCTCGACGAGCTGTCTGGCACTGACTACGTGTTCCGCTTCCCCATCCGCGACCGGGACGATCAGCGCCCCCTTCTTCGGATAGAGGCGCATCCAACCTTCCGACTCGAGACGCAGAAACGCCTCACGCACCGGCGTTCGGCTCACATTGGTCCGTGCAGCGATGTCACCCTCACTGATCAGCTCCCCGCCGGCGAGCTCGCCGGAAAGGATCAGCTCCTTGACTTCGCGGAAGACGGTTTCGGAAGCGGAATACAACATAGACACAAGATGTATTTATACTCCACGCTGGCGCAACGCAGACATCCGGGTCGCCGATCCGAACATCTCGGTCCGATGCGGCATCGATCCAGTTAGCATTGCAAGGTGCCAGACAGAAGAGGAATCAGTTCGCGATGAATGGCGCACGCTCCAGCCTTCGAGGACTGATGCACTCATGACATCGCAGATGAAGTCGATGAGGACGCTGACCCGCGAGTGGTTGATTCTTCCCGATCAATACGACCGCTTCACTCGCTATCTCCGCGACAACGGCCTCACGACCGCCACCCGGCTATTACTTGGCATCATTGTCATCGGACTGGGAGTGTGCGCACTACTGAACAGATTCAGCCCTGCCGGTCCGACAAGCACGATTGCGCTGTTCTTCAATACTGCTGTCGTGATCTCGTGCTTCGTAGTCGGAGTCTCATGGTGGGTCTTCGGCCCCACAAAGCGTCGCTCGTTCGGTTTCGTGGTCTTCTGCGACATCGCGGTCACGATCTCCGTCGTTGGAGATTCCTCCCAGCTCGCACGATTGCTCACCTGTGTCATTTTTGCTCTGGTCGGCATCTACATCGCCTACTTCCACAACCCGAAGTTGCAGATCGCGCACATAGCTTTCTCGCTTCTTGTGATCGCGGTGGCTGCGCAGCCAATTCTGTTCGGGCCGGATCGCGATCCAGCCCTTGGTGTTTCGAAAGTACTGGTCGTCATCACCGCGTTGGTGGTCTGCGCATTCATCTCGCAGATCGTGCTGACGATGCTCAGCATGGATGCTTCCAGTTCCGACCTCGATCCTCTCACCGGCCTCTTGAACCGTCGTGGCCTCGACCGCCACGTCGAGAAGGTACTCGAGGGGTTCCAGCGTCAAGAATCTGCGGCACTACTCGTGATCGCGATCGACATCGACCGGTTCAAGACGATCAACGACGTGCACGGCCACGACGTCGGCGATCGCATCATTCTCCGGGTATCGCAGCGGTTATCCGCCTGGGCACACGCTGATGCTGTCGTCGCGCGGGTCGGCGGCGACGAATTCATCCTCGTTCAAAGACTTTCCGTGCCAGCCATCGGACCGATGCTCAACTCGATCGGACCGGCAATGCACTCGAATTCCGACGAGATACCGTCGACTTCGAGCATCGGAATCGCCGTGCGTACCCACAAATTCGTCGCCGGAGAAGACCGCGCAGCAGCGTTCACGGACATGCAGAAAGTCGCCGATTCGGCGATGTACGAAAGCAAGAGACTCGGCGGCGGACGCGTTCACACGATCGTCACCACCGCCGGCAGGTAGCAGTACGCACAATTTCAGTAGTAGACCGGCCCTGGCACTCCTCCACCCGCTGCCACTGCGTCACCGGTGATCGCGATGCTTCGCGGCGATGCCAGGAAGGTCACGACGTCGGCTACTTCTTCGGCATCGATGATCCGATGTATCGAGTTCGTCGCGATACCACGCTCCACCTCTGCCTGCGAGCGGCCGGATTCTTCCGACTCGCGCGTAATCCGTGCGGTCAACCTCTCGGTCCTCGTCACGCCCGGATGGACGACGGTGACGTTGATTCCCTTGGGGCCCAGCTCGTCCGCAAGATTCTTGGTCAGTGCAGACACACTGACGTTGCGGATCGTGTGGGCGATCGAAGTGGCCTGTCTGGCACCCAAACCGCTGATGTTGATGATCCGACCCCAACCCTGATCAATCAGATACGGCGCCACAGCGCGCGCAGTTCGCAGGTACCCCAGCACTTTCACTTCGACTTCGTCTCGCACGACGTCGTCGGTGGTCGCCTCGAAATCCGTCGGCTTTCCGGCGCTGAACGGCGTCGCTGCCGAATTGACCAGAATGTCGACACCGCCGAACTCCATTACCACTTGCCGCACCGACGCCTGAACCGCGTCGTCGTCTCGCGTATCCGTCACGACTCCGATCGCACGAATTCCGAACTCCGAAACCAAATCTCGTGCAACGCTTACGACGGTTCGCTCAGTGCGCGCGAGTATCGCGATGTCGACCCCTTCAGCGGCCAGACCTCTGGCGATTGCCAGACCGATCCCCTTGCTACCACCGGCAACGATCGCACGCTTTCCAGACAAGTGAAGATCCATACCTGCGACACTATCCAACAGGCGGTCCCCGATCTCTACGAAGAGGGATCGGGGACCGTCGGAATCATTCCTGTGTCTCAGACCATCAGATCCGCGTACAGGTAGACGTTGTCGGCGTAGTTGCCCACACCGTCCTCGAATTGCAGTTCGCCGCCGCAGGTTACGACTGCCAACTTACGAGGGCCCTCCGGGCCGGCCAGCACGCTTTCCTCCACACCATCGGCCTTCGGGCGCGTCGTCACCGCAGTCACCTTCCACGACGTGCTCTTACCCGTCGCGTCGGATGTACGGATCACTTCACCCGGCTCGATCGTGCCCAGGTCGAACAGCGCGCCGTTACCCTGGCCGGTCAGATTGACGTGTCCGGCAATCAAGGTCGTGCCGGTGGCGGAATCGAGAGATGCACCGTCGAGCCAGATTCCGACGTTCTTGACGTTCTCCGGCGGAGTGAGAACTCCTTCCGGCACGGTGGCGTCCACGATCGGCGCCTGAACACCGACCGGGTCGAGCGAAAGGGTGTTGGGAGTCATCAACGCATCCGTAGGCGTTGCCGGATTCGCGGAGTGCGACATGACAACTCCCGGACTCGGCGGGATCGCAGCATCGTCATCGGAGGATCGCAGGCCGACGAAGGCCATGGAAGCACCGGCGACCAACACCGCGATGAGAGCCAGAATGAACGCGACACGACGCCCTTTGCCTGGACTCGCGGGCTGATCGTGGTTGGGATCGTCGTATGGATTGGATGGATTGGGATCCGACTCGTACATGGTCATCGAACTGTCTCCTGCGGGATGAGGCGCCCCCGGCACCTCGTGCGAATTGACGCCCCCTGCGTCTGATCAATGTCGGCACCGATCACACGAAGCGTGATCGGTGCCGACGTCTACTACACGTGCCTGGTGTCAGGATCGCTTGCGGCGGAGAGCAACTGCTCCGGCAGCAGCCATTCCGACAAGCCCGAGGCCCGTCACTGCGACGGCGACGTTGCGGCCTGAATTCTGTTCAGCAGCACCACCGTCGATGGCAACCGGGCGGGGGCCAGTGGCCGGCTTCGGAGCCGACGGCGCCGGAGTTGCGGGAGTTGCAACCGGCTGCGACGGAACAGGTGCACCCGGAACTACAGGCACGATCGGCACAACCGGCACGATGGGCACGATCGGAACAATCGGCACGATCGGAACGACCGGGGTTGCAGGCGTCGTGGTGGCCGGTGTGGTCGTTGCCGGTGTGGTTGTTGCCGGTGTGCTCGTTGCCGGTGTCGTCGTGGGTGCTGCTGCATATCCGACGCTGGCAGATGCATTCATCGAAGCCGGCCGAACGGTGTCGAACGACGCGAAGATCTGGCACTGTGCGCCTGCCGTGTTCCAGTGCAGGTTCTCGACCGAATCCGGAATGACGCTTGCAGTCACCGAGTAGTCCCCGCCGGCCGCAGCGGTGAGGCAAAGATCAACAGCAGTCGGTGCGTCGCCGCGGCCGTCGACCGTCAGTTGATTTGCAGTCAACGTCGCCTTGGCGTTGTCACCACAGACGGTCAGTTCGGTGCCCGCCGAGGACTGAACAGTGATCGGCTTCCGGTACATATTCGTATTCAGGGTGAAAACGGCAGTCTCGCCGGCCTTCAGAGTCCCCGTCGCGGGTGTCTTGCGAACGAGGTCGAGCGTCTGCGTGACGTTCATGATCTCGACGATGCGAGCTCGCTCGTCGTCTCCGATGTTCCTGTCGCACAGGCTTTTGAAATCGGCCATCAGCGGATTGTCGTAGTCCGAGACACACCACACAAGCGTCTGCCGCGCCGAACGTGCATCCTCGCTGCTATTTCCCGAAACGACACCGTCGAGTTTGGCGGGATTCTGCAGCAACCAACTGATGACAGCGAGATCGTCGGCTGACAGATCGGGATTGCCCGAAGACGGCACCGTCGCACCCATCTCGTCGTTGTGCTTGTCAACCGGCAAACCGTTCTCGTCGACACCGGCACACGGATCGAGATCGAAGTCCGTGCAGTACATCCATTCCGACTTCGCAATTCCGTCGACGTCGCGGACACCGCAGACCGGAGCATCCACCGCGGCCGAGGTACCCCGATCGGTGGTGCCGTACATCGGCACGATGTTGCCGTCGTTGTAGTGATCCAGCCGAATGCCGGAGATGTCGAGCATCTGCTCCGAGGGCGTGTACTCGGTGCCCTCACACAACCCGGCGGTGAACGCCGGAGCGGCCGCGGTTCGCACCGGCATCGGCGCGGACACAGCTGGCGAAGCAAAAGCAACGCTACTACCGGCGACCGCTACGGCAATAGCTGCAGTTAGCGAGAGCCGGAGAACAAGCGGCCTACGCCGTGAACCAGACACAGTCATCAAAGCTTCCCTTTCAAGACATTTCGGTAGCGGGACGGTTGCCTGGATTCCCAATACCACGCCACCCAGCGCTCACTTCCGAGAGGATCAGCCGATCACTTTTGGCAATCAGCCAGTTACTGAATGGCAATGTAGTGCATGTTTCAAGAATGATCACCCAATCGTCGAGCACCCAGGGCGCAGCTTGGACATTCGGATGACGAGTTAGCCATGAAGGTGACTGAACCTTTGTCCAACCGCACAACAATCGCGATCCCCCCAAAATCTGCTCATCCAACCGCGACGTTCCCGACATTTCGCCAACGCTAGCCAGTCGGTAACTTGGACATTCTGGGGAAACTCACAGGAAGGGGCGTTTTCAGCTCGCGCGCAAAAGAAGGGGCCCGCTATGCGGACCCCTTCGCCGGAAACTTCCAACCGAGACTGCTTTGTCGGGATTCGGGCAACTTGTAGATGCCCCAGAACAATCTCCACTCACATTGTGTGATTTGCCTCACATTCAAAGAATCTGTTGGTTTTGTTCACACCCTGAACCAATCTTTTGGTCCTCTTTGCGTCGATTATCCAGATCTCCGACGGCGGAACCCTGCCCTGCCGGAGAGCGGAGCACGGCCTCGGATCAGTCTCGGACCGGAGGCGCCTTCCTCGTGGTAACCGCAATGCGATTCCACGCATTGATCGTCAAAATGACGCTGATGAGCTGAGCCAGTTCCACGTCCGAGAATTCGCCGGCAGCCTCGCTGTACACCTCGTCCGGAACGAAACCGTCGGTGAGGACTGTCACGGCCTCGGTCAAGGCGAGCGCGGCACGTTCACGATCGGAGTACATCCCTCGCGCTTCTTCCCACGCGTTCAGTAGGTAGAGCTTCTGCTCCGTCACGCCGACCTTTCGTGCGTCGCGAGTGTGCATGTCCAGGCACCATGCGCAATGATTCAGCTGCGACGCACGCGTGAGGACCAGCTCGACGAGCGTCGGCTCCAGCCCCTTGCGTGCAGCGGCATCCAACGCAATCATCGCCTTGTAGACCTCGGGCGCCAGCTTTGCGATATCCAGTCTTTGTCCTGTTGCTGTAGTCATAACTCAAACGGTAATCCCGGAAAGACCCGGAAACATGGTTCAATCCGGTGGTGAATTCGTGGGCCAATCTTGGGTTCGATCTACATATCGAGCTGCCACAGGGAATCGGGGTTCGCGCTGCACTGCTTCAGACCCTTCGCGACGCGATCGACAGTGGACTGTTGAAGCCCGGCACCAGACTCCCACCTTCCCGCACCCTCGCGCTCGACCTCGGAGTTGCCCGAAACACCGTTGCGGACTGCTATGCCGAACTCGCCGCAGCTGGGTGGCTTGTCACACGGCCTGGTTCCGGGACCCTGGTCGCCACGCTCGCCAGCACACACACCCGCGAGGTCGAGCCATCACCGACTCGACGACGCTGGACCTACAGCCTTCTCCCTGGATCGCCCGACGCGTCGGCGTTTCCCCGCGCTGCATGGATTTCGTCCGCCAGACGTGCTTTGACCACCGCGCCGACCGACGCGTTCGCGACTACTGATCCCAGAGGCCGAGTCGAACTCCGAAACGCCCTCACCACATACCTGAGCCGCACCAGAGGCGTTCGCGTCGATCCGAACTGCATTGTGATCAGTGCCAGCTCGGGTCACGGGATCTCCCTCCTTGCCCGCGCACTCGGAGGAACGATTGCGGTCGACGCTTTCTGCCTTCACCTGCACCGGCAGTTGCTCGCCGACGAAGGGCTGCTGACAGTTCCCATATCGGTTGACGAATCAGGCACTTGCACAGACGAATTGGCGTCTACATCTGCTGAAAGTGTTCTGCTGACGCCGACCCATCAGTTCCCTCTCGGCGGTCCCCTCACACCGGCGAGGCGCGCGACCGCTCTCGAATGGGCCACGACTACGGGCGGCGTCATCATCGAGGACGACTACGACGGCGAATTCCGTTACGACAGAAAACCTGTCGGTGCACTCCAAGGAATCGCACCGCAGCACGTTGCGTACCTGGGCACTGTCAGCAAGACACTGTCGCCGGCAATTCGCATCGGATGGATGGTGTTGCCGGACAGGCTGATCGAACCTGTCCTCGCAACAAAGGGACCCTACGAACGCTGGGTAAGTTCAACGGATCAATTGACCTTGGCGGACTTCATCGAATCCGGAAGATTCGACAGCCATATTCGAAAGATGCGCACCTCGTACCGACGACGACGCGATCAACTGGTTGCGACACTTGCGCAGCAAGTACCCCAGGTCAGGGTCGAGGGGATCTCCGCGGGACTTCACGCTGTGATCCGTCTGCCCTCCGGCACCGAACAATCTGTTCTTGCAGCGGCCCGGGCGCGCGATCTCGGGCTCGAAGGGCTTTCGGTCTTCCGACATCCCGACGTGTCGTCAGTCGGCGGTGACGGCATCGTCGTCGGCTACAGCACGCCGACGCAGTCGCAGTACTCGAGGACGCTGGACGTGCTCTGCGAGGTGCTACAGGCAGCTCTGCGATAACGCCTGTCGGATCTGCCCATCCGCTCACCTGCCCTGCCCTGCCCTGCCCTGCCCTGCCCTGCCCTGATGGAGTGAACGTACCGTTCCCCTCGCCCAAGAGGGTGAGCGTGCCGTTCACTCGATCCCGGACGCGGTGGTGAGTCGGCGGCGTGCCCGCCCCTGATGGTGCGAACGGTACGTTCGGTCGATCTGAGGCGACGAACGTACCGTTCGCTCGAAGTCGGGGGTGTTTTGGGTACGAGAAAGCCCCCCAACCATCACTGGTTGGGGGGCTTCTCTAATGTGTGTTCGGCGGTGTCCTACTCTCCCACACCCTGTCGAGTGCAGTACCATCGGCGCTGAAGGGCTTAGCTTCCGGGTT